>NZ_JBHUQZ010000003.1:0-1072415 GCF_042674205.1 Kribbella sp. NPDC056951 | reverse complement strand
GGGCGCGGGCGCAGGGCGGACGGCGCGAGGCGCGGGCGCAGGGCGGACGGCGCGAGGCGGGGGCGATGGCGCGGCGCGATGGCGCGGGCGCGGGGCGGACGGCGCCAGGCGAGGGCGAGGGCGCGGGCGGGAGCGCGCGCCGGGCGGGGGGCGGGGGTGGGGGTGGGGGTGGGGGTTAGAGGAGGGTGGTGGCTAGGGTTCGGTAGGCCTTGGCGCCGGGGGAGGTTGGGGCGGTGGTGAGGATGGTTTCGCCTACTGCGGGGGCTTCGGCGAAGCGGATGGACTTCGGGATTGCTGGGGCGAGGACGTCGAGCGAGTAGGCCTCGGCGATTGTCTCGAGGACAGCGCGGGCGTGGGTGGTGCGGCCGTCGTACAGGGTTGGTAGGACGCCGAGCACGCGCAGGGTGGGGTTGGTGAGGTGTTGGACGTCGTGCACGGTGTCTAGTAGTTGCCCGACGCCACGATGTGCCAATGTCTCGCACTGCAAGGGGATCAGTACGTCGGTTGCCGCGGACAACCCGTTCACGGTGAGCAGGCCGAGGGTGGGTGGGCAGTCGACGATGATCCAGTCGTACGCCGGGCGCACGGATCGCAAGGCGGTTCGGAGCACCTGCTCGGGGCCGGTCTCGCGGGCCAGTTGCACCTCCGCGGTGGCGAGCTCGATGGTCGCGGGGAGTAGGTCCGGGCCTTCGTCGAACTCGATCAGCACGTCGCGCGCCTGCACTCCGCCGAGCAGTACGTGGTGGATCGACTTGTCCAGGTCCTCGGGGTCGATGCCGATCGAGAAGGTCAGGCAGGCCTGCGGATCGAGATCGACGAGCAGTACGCGCTGGCCGAGCTCGCTCAGGGCAGCACCGAGTGTGGCGACGGTGGTCGTCTTGGCCACGCCGCCTTTCTGGTTGGCAACCGCGAGAGTGCGAGGAGGCACGCGGCCATTGTGCCGCACGGCGGAACGACCGGTTGCATCAGTCCGTGTCCCGTCCGTCACGCCCCGCTCTTGACCTCAAGGGGACTTTAACTCCCAGCATGGCCGACATGAGCGAATCGACGATCTCTCCGACGACTGCTCCGGCGCGGGCCGGCCGCCGCGAATGGCTCGGCCTCGCCGTCCTGGCGCTGCCGACCATCCTGCTCGGCCTGGACGCGACGGTGCTGCACTTGGCCGCGCCTGTGCTGAGCACGGACCTCTCCCCCAGTTCCTCGCAGCTGCTGTGGATTGTTGACGTGTACGGGTTCGTGGTCGCCGGTCTGCTCGTCACGATGGGCACAGTCGGTGACCGGATCGGTCGGCGTCGACTGCTGATGATCGGTGCGGCCGGGTTTCTGGGGGCGTCGGCGCTGGCCGCGTTCGCGACCAGTCCGGAGCTGCTGATCGCGGCCCGGGCTCTGCTCGGGCTGGCCGGGGCGACGCTCATGCCGTCGACACTTTCCTTGCTGAGCAACATGTTCCAGGACCCGGATCAGCGGCGGCTGGCAATCGCGATCTGGATGACGAACTTCATGGTCGGCGGCATGGCCGGTCCGCTGATCGGCGGCGTGCTGCTGGACAACTTCTGGTGGGGTTCGGTGTTCCTGATCGGCGTACCGCCGCTGGTGCTCCTGCTGATCGCCGCACCGCTGCTACTGCCCGAGTTCCGCAACCCGAAGGCCGGTCGGATCGACCTGCTGAGCGTCGTGCTGTCTACGGGCGCGATTGTGGCGGTTGTCTACGCCATCAAGGAGACTGCGAAGGGTGAGCTGCATCTGACCACGCTGGTGGTGGCTCTGGTCGGTATCGCGCTCGGTTGGGTGTTCGGACGCCGCCAGCTCCGTCTGAGTGAGCCGCTGGTCGATCTGCGGCTGTTTCGGCGGGCTGCGTTCAGTGCGTCGCTTGGTGCGCAGACCTTCGGTCTGTATGTGCTGGCCGCACTGCAGTTCCTGACTGTGCAGTACTTCCAGCTGGTGCTGGGCATGTCACCGCTCGAGGCCGGCCTCTGGATGCTGCCGATGATGGTGACCGGCATCGTCGGGACACTGGCCGCGCCGTGGGTTGTCCGCCACCTGCGCGCTGGTACGGCGATGACAGTCGGCTTCGGCGTCGCCGTACCCGGACTGGCGTTGATGGCGACCGCTGGTCGGCTACCGGTGGTCATCGGCTTGGCTGTGGTCAGCCTGGGCATCCAGGTCGTTCTGGCACTCACGTACGACGTGGTGGTGAGCAGCGCGCCGCCGGAACGAGCCGGAGTCGCGTCTGGCATGGGTGAGACGGGCACCGAGCTCGGAATGGCACTGGGGATCGCGATTGGCGGCAGCCTGGTCACAGCGGCGTACCGGGCTGGTGTGACGGTGCCGGGCGGTGCGGCGGAGTCTGCTCGGGACACTCTGGGCGGTGCGATCGCAGCTGCGGAGAGTCTGCCCGGTCCGGTCGCCCAGGAGTTGCTGGCGAGCGCCCGGGACGCCTACACCGGCGGTGTGCAGCTGGCTGTGTTGATGAGTGCCGCGATCATCGCCGTACTCGCCGTGGCAACGGCCAAACTGGTGCGGACCGACTGAGCCGCTACTCTCTTTACTTGTGAGTACGCCACGAACGATGACGCTGCCGGACGGGGTTCACCCAGCGACGCTGGAGACCGACCGCGGATCCTTCGCGACCCTGCGAGCAGTACCGGAGATCGGTACGCCGCTCGGCACGGTACTGCTCGTTCCGGGGTGGACCGGCAGCAAGGAGGACTTCACTCCGCTGCTCCACCACCTGGCGCGCTACGGGTGGATCGCGGTAGGCGTGGACCAGCGCGGTCAGTTCGACACCGCCGGGCCGGACGACCCCTCGGCGTACACGCTGGAGGCGCTCGGCGCGGATGTGGTGGCGATGAGCGTGGCACTCGGCGGCTACAGCCAGCTGGTTGGGCACTCATTCGGCGGACTGGTTGCGCGGGAGGCGGTGCTCACGGATGCGTCGGTGTTCTCGACGTTGACGCTGCTCTGCACTGGTCCGTCTGGTTTCACCGATGAGCAGACACTGCAGGGGCTCCAGATGCTCGCCTTCGGGCTCGACAACCTCCCGATCGAGCAGGTCTACGACCTGAAGCTGGAACACGACGCCAAGAACCCCGGGTACGTCGAACCGCCCGAGGAGATCGCCGCTTTCCTCCGCAAACGCTTCATCAGCAACTCCCCGGTCGGGCTGGCTGCGGTCACCCGGCACCTGACTGATGCTGTCGATAAGACGGACCGGTTGGCTAAAGCGGGTGTTCGCACGCAGCTCGTGTACGGCGAAACCGACGACGGCTGGCCGCTCCCCATCCAGAACGAGGTGGCCGAGCGCCTCGGCATCCAGCCCGAAATGGTCCCCGACGCCGGCCACTCCCCCGCCATCGAACAACCAGCCACCACCGCCCGCCTCCTCGTCGACTTCTTCCACGACCGGGACCGGTTCAACAACGCCGTCTAGGGGCGCAGGGCGGATGGGGCCGGCCATTCGGTGTTGGGGGCGAAGTAGTCGTGCCAGAGGGGGGCTTGGGGGTCGGGGGTGAAGGCTTGGCCATTGGAGGGGGCTACGAAGACGTCGCCTGCGGCGCCTCGGGTGAAGGTGATGATGTCGGAGCGGCCGTCGCCGGTGAAGTCGCCGGAGCCGGGGACTTCGGGGGTGGGGGCGAAGAAGCTGTGCCAGAGGTTGCCGTCGCCGATGAACGCCGTTCCGGTTGAGGTTGCTACGTAGACGTCTCCTGAGGTGCCGGCGGCGAAGGTGGCTATGTCGTCGCGACCGTCGCCGTTGTAGTCGCCTACGTCGGGGGTTTCGGTGTTGATGGCGAAGTGGGCGTGCCATTTCCAGGTGGTGCCCAGGAAGGACTTGCCGTCGGAGAGGGCTACGAAGACGCTGGCTGTCGTGCCGCGGGTGAAGGTGACGATGTCGTCGCGGCCGTCGCCGTCGAAGTCGCCGATGTCCAGGAGTTCGCCGGGCCAGCCGAAGTCGCCGTGCCAGAGCCAGCTGTCCTGGACGAAGCGGTTGCCGTCGGAGAGCGAGACGTAGGCGTCGTGGGTGGTACCGCGGGTGAAGGTGACGATGTCGTCCTTGCCGTCGCCGTTGAAGTCGCCGACCATCGGCACCTCTCCGTCAAGCGCGAAGTGGTCGTGCCACTTGGTGGCCGGGAGGTACCCGTCGACACCGTTCGACAACGAGACCCAGACATCCGCTGCAGCTCCGCGAGTGAAGGTGATGATGTCCGAGCGACCGTCCCCATTGAAGTCACCGGTGGCTGGGATCTCGTTGCTGATGGCAAAGGACGAGTGCCACAGCTTGCCCTCGCCGAACTTGGTCCCGGTCGACTTAGCGACGTACACATCAGCGGCATCTCCCCGCAGGAACGTCACGATGTCATCCTTGCCATCAGCATCGACATCGGACACAGTCGCGATCTTCGCCGCCGCAGCCAAGGGCGCCGCAACACCAAGGTTGCCGGAGGCATCGACTGCGATCACCTTGTAGAACCGTTGCTGACCACCCTTCAACGCCTTGTGCAGGAAGCCCGGCGTCGGCGCAGTCCCGACCAGGTTCGCGGGAGTCACCGGTACGTCGGCCGTGGTGGCCGAGTAGATCCGGTACGACGTTGCCTCCAGCACCGGGTTCCAGTTCAGCAGCACGGCGTGTTCGCGAGGTGTCGCCGTCAGCCCGGTGGGCGCGGCCAGCCCGCCACCGGCGGCGTACGGGTTGACGATGCTCGCGGTGAGATAGCGGGCCGCAGTCCAAGTGCCAACGGGCGTGATCGTCACCTTGACACTGCTCTTGCCGGCGGTCGCCGAAGCCGGCAGCGGGATCTGGTCGGACAGCCAACGCATCGTCCCGTTGCCGAGCGGCTGCCGCCAGGTCCCGACCGGTACGTCGTCCACACTGACCGCCGCCTCTTGGTACTTCTGCGCCTGGTCCGAGATCCGCCGCAGCAGCACCCCACGGTTCGCGGAATCGACCGCCATCCGGAAGGTGATCGGTCCCTGACCTGAGCGGACCTCATCCGTGATCGGCAGGTAGTCGAAGTCCCCCTCGGCCACGCTGTTCAGAGTCGCCGCGGTGCCACTGTCGGCGTACTGATGAGCGCTCCGCGCCGCAGAGTCACCCAGATCGAGCGCATCCGTCTCGCGAGTACTGACCGTGGGCTGCGTGTAGAGGAACGCGGTCGACCCATAGTCGGCAAACCAGTCGTTCTGCTGCCCGTGCTCGATTCCGAACCGCAGTGCGGAGTCGTAGGAGATCGACTCGGTCAGCAGCAGCCGATAGACCGCATCACACTCCTGTGCACAACCAGCGTTCCCCACCTCGTGCGCAGTGTTGCCAGTGAAGGCCGCGCTGTAGCGACCCCCAGCGAAGTACCAACCGGCCTCATAGAAGTCCTCAGTGCCGGTTCCATGCTGCTGCGGCGACAGCGAGCTGTCGATGTAGACCCGCTCATCGCCTTCCAGGTACCCGCGGTTGACCCCCGCCATCGTCTGCGCAACCCCGACAAGCTTGCCGCGGCCGGTCTGGTCGGCCACCACCCAGTCGTCGCCCCACGCGGTCTTGCCGCTGCGCGAGAACGCGGTGAAATACGCCGCCGGTCCACCCGGAAGGAGAGCAGTGCTCCACTTTGTGTCCGGTGCACTCGTCAGCTGCAACTCGACGTTCCCAACGGCTGCGCCGGTGGAGTTCACCAGCGAAACCGCGGCCGACTCCCGATAAGGCATCGGCCACCACGTCGTGAACCATCCACCCGCGCCCGGATCGGCACCGAACATCAGCGACTTCACCGAATACGCGCCCAATCCGGTCCCGAAGAACTCACCAACCGGCGAGTCGACCGTACGGCGGCCGTCGAACGCGATCCGCAACCGCAACCCCGCCAGCACGGCGTCCGACGGCGTCACCCCCACGAACCGCATCCGCAACGCACTGATCGCCCCCGGCCCCTGAACGGTGCCGAAGGCAACTTCCTGCCCAGCCCCGACCGGATGCGTCTGACCAACCGTGGTCGACCCAGAAACGGCCGGCTTCGGATCCGCCGTACCGGCTGCTCGCAACGTCGCCAGTACGTCGTTCGCCTGGTCGGCGGGGTCGAACCTGGTCACGCCGTCCGCGTCCGGGAAGTGGCGATAGTTGACGTGGTAGAAGAGCGGGTTGCGCTGTACGACGATCTGCATGGACTGCCGATATGCCATCGGCACCTTGATCTGGAATCCACCACCGGCCTGCGACGCATTAGCGACCAACGGGTGCACGAACGGCGCACCGACTCGACCGTCGGTGACATCCTTCAGCGACCGGTTCAGCACCGTCGTACCGTCCAGCGTGATCGCGATCGTCCCGGTGTCGGTCACGTCTGGAACGTCATTACGCAACCTCGTAAACCAGATCGAGTCGATCTGACCGGGCCCCAGATCCTCGGCGATCACGCACCCCGCGGCGACCTGCCGCAAGCACGAGTCCGCCCCGTCGAACCCGTCGTTGTTGCTACCGCTCCGCGCAAACCCGGAGAACTGGCGGGTGCTCGTCCCGGACGACAGATACGGCAACCGGTCCAGCTGCCGCAGCGTCTCCCAGCCAACCGCCCCCTTGCCCACAACCTCAGCGGGAGCAGCGGCGGCCGGTACGACGAGGGGAACGGCCAGGACCAGCCCGGTCAGTGCGGCGACAACAGGCAGGCGGAAGCGTCCGGACATCGACTGTCTCCTCAGGAGGGCGGCGGTGATGAGACTCCGTCAGGAGAGTCTCATCATCACCCGGGAAATCGATATCCTTACGACGTCCGTCAAATGGTCACGTCCGGAATCGTCAGCCAGCGGTCAGAACTTGCGCCTTCATACCCGCGTGCGGACTGAAGATCGTCCAGCCGGTAGCGCCCTGCTCGAAGTCGCCGTTCGTCACCGAGAGCCCGACCGCGTCGATCTCGTCGAACCCGACATCGATCATGTAGTCGCCGACGCCCTGCTGCTCACACAGCGCGACCTGCAGCACCACCGACGTCTCGCCGCGGACGAACTGAGTGATGTCCACCGCACCCCAGTTGCCCTGGCCGTTCATCCAGACCTTCGGCGCCTCGGCGGCATCAAGGTTGCTGAGCAGCTTCTTCTCCTTCGACGTCACGATCGTCACCTGCTTCAGGTGATACCCGAGCAGGTCGGCGGCGTACGCGTCGTAGTCCCACCACGAGATCTCGTACCGCGGCGCGTTCGGGTCGACGGCCATCCGCTGCTCGGCCCAGACACAGGCACCCGCGTTGGTCGCCGATCGCTCCGGCACGAACAGACTCAACCGACCCTTGCCATACATCGCGCTGTTGCGGATCGCGCCAACCCCACCCGGCTGGTACGTCGTTCCCGTTCGGGGCAGGTCCGGCGGAATCGGGGCCGACGGAGTCGTCGGTACGGCGGGTTGCGGCTGACCGCCGAACGCGGCCGCGATCACGTCGTACACGTCCTTGGCCTGGTGCGGGGTGACCTTGTCGATCGTGCCGTGGATGATCGGGCTCTGCTGCTTGAGCTGCCACCCACGAGTGGCCGGGTTGACGTCCTCGAAGCCGAAGTTGGCGATCGTGAAGCCGGTCGGGACCAGACTGTCGAAGCCGACGTCGATCGGGAAGTTCGCTGGAGCTTGGGCGTAGAGCTTGAGACTCAGCTTGGCGGTCGTCTTGCCGCGCAGTGCGGCAGTCAGGTCGACCGAGGCGGGCGCCCACGTGAACCCAAACTCGTCGGCGACATCCGATCGCCACACCACTTGGTCGTCGACCAGCACTTCCTTATACAGCTTGCCGGACTTGGCCGGCGTCCGGCTGACCTGGTCGTACGTTGCGAACCGCAGGTTGTAGCTGCCGGCCGCCGGATCGACCGTGACCTGTTGATAGGCCTCCGCGAATCCGCCTGCCGGCGCGGTCGTATAGATGCCTTGGGCAAAGCTCAAGCGGCCTTCACCGGTCTGGGCAAGGTTGTTCGAGGCAATCGTCGGTCGGCGGTCGTAGTTGACCGGGGCGCCGTAGGCAACGATCCCGCCGATGCGACCATCAGCGGCGTACGGCATCGCCACCTTGAGGGACTCCGCGACGTACTCGGGGCTTGGCGGCAGCGCAGCATCGAGGAAGCGGTCTGTGTAGAGCAGCAGGATCAGATCGAGGTGTAGCGGGTTCAACTTCCCGAGCAGCTCGTCCATCTGCGCGGCGAGGAAACGCGGATCCGTGGTGCTCTGCGCACCGCCGAGGTACGGGAACAGGACGCCGTCGATGTACGGCGCGAGTTTCTCGAGGTGATCGGCGGTGTAGTCCCAGTGGTACATCGTGGTCAGGAACCCGAGGTTCGGGTTGATCGCGTCCTGGGTCGCCTTGATCTGCGCGAGGTACGGGCCAGTGAACAGGTCGCTGTTCCGCGCGATCAGGAAGTCGTCGATCTGCCAGGCCTTGATATTCGGGTACTGCAGCGAGAGCGTCGCGATGTTCCGCGCCCACGCGATGAAGTCGAGTTTGAACGGGCGCGAGCAGTAGCCCTCCAGGTACGGGCCTTCCGGACGATCGGCCTGGCACTCCGACGGCGGTACCAGGTCCAGCCAGACGTCGATCCCTGCGGCCCGCGCCAGCGGTGCGAACTCACTGCGCAGGTCGTCCCAGTCGGTCGGCGACTCCCAGATCCCGAACAGGTAGGTGTTCACGTTCATCGCCTTCAGCCGCTGGATCAGCTTGGGCGAGTCATAGTGATACCGGCCGTCTGCCCGCGGCTTGGCCTCGCGGGTCTCCGCGTCGACCGTGTTCCCGCCGGTCTTCGACGTCAGTACGCCGCCGGGCGGGATGATGCCCTTCGTCCTGGTCTTCACATCCGGGAACTGCTGCTCGGCCTTGGTCTCCTTCGCCATCGCCTGCTGCCCGCCGACAGCGAGTGCAGCCGCCGCGATCAGTGCCACCCAGCGCTTCATCCGACCTTCTCCAGCTTCCACTGCTGGCACGCGCCCTGCCAGTACGGCCAGACCCGGACGTCGGCCCCGGCCGCGGTCGAGCAGCCGTCCACGTCCAGCGTCTTGCCACCGATCTTCGAGATCACCTTGTAGTACCCGTTGCCGAGGGCATCGAGATACCACTCCTGGCAGTCACCACCCCAGTACGGCCACTGGATCACGTCGGCGTGGTTGGCACCCGAACACGCAGCCACATCGAGAGCCTTGCCGCTGTGAGCGGCCAGCAGCTTGTACGAACCGTCGCCGTTGTAGGTGACCTTCCACTGCTGGCAGGTACCGCCGTTCGCGGTCCAGACCTGCACATTCGCCGCATCGGCGGTCGAGCAGCTGGCAACTTCGAGCAGGTTGTTCGGGTTGTTCTTCGGCGACAACTTGTAGGTGCCATTGGCCACAATGTCGGCACCCGGATCACCGCTCGGCAGGGTGACCGTCTCCCACGAAGACTTCGGTACGCCGAGTTGCGGCTTGCCGGCGGCGTCGTACGTGACCTTGCCGACCCGTACGGCGCGACCCGCGCTGCAACTGCCGACCGGCGTACCGTTCGAGCTCGTCACGCCGTGGTAGACGATCCAGGTCTCCTTGCCGTCGGGCGAGGTGAAGAATCCGTGGTGACCGGTGCCGAAGACCCAGCCCGCGTCGTTGCGTTTGAAGACCGGTCCGCTGGACTTGGTCCACGACGATTGACTGAGGACATCGCTGCCGGTCAGCTCCAAGACGCCGAGCGAGTAGTCGGGCGACTCGCACGCGCTGGCGGAGTAGTAGATATAGACCTTGCCGTTGTGGATCAGCGAGACTGGGCCCTCGGTGACCTTGCGGCCGTTCTGCTCCCACGGCTGGTCTGGGGTGGTGAGCTGGGCCGGTGGGCCGCTGATCGTCCACGGGTTGCTCATCGGGGCGATGTACAGGTTCTGGCCGTTGGCGCGACCGCTCGACCACAGGTGGAACAGGCGGCCGTCCGGAAGCTTCATGACGCTGCCGTCGATCGAGTGGAAGTCGCCGGTGTCGAGCTTCGCCTTGAACGTGTACGGGCCCATCGGATGATCGGCTTCGAGGACGAACATCCGGTGCTTGGAGTCGTTGCCGTTGTCGGCGGTGTAGTACAGGTACCACTTGCCGTCGAACTGGTGGATCTCCGGCGCCCACAGGTTGCAGCACGCCTCACCGGCCGACGGCGTCCAGAGCGTCTGCTGGGGTGCGGACGCGAGGCCTGCCACCGAGGGGGCGGAGACGCCGACGAGGATGTCGCCGTGCGTGTACAGCAGGTGGTAATTGCCGTCGGCAAACACCATCCAGGGGTCGGCGGCGTTCTCCCGGACCGGGTTGCGGACCGTGTTCGGGCGGGCCGGCAGGACCTCGGCCGGCGCTTGGGCCAGCGGCTTCTCGACGGGCTGCGGAGCGGCGTCGCTGGTGATCGGCAAGAACGCCGAGAGCACCAGCGATGCCCCTACCACGAGTCCGGACAGCACTTTCGCCATACCTCACCCCTCGTGTCTTTGCGGACACGATGACACGGCGAGGACAGGTCCGTCCGGCCTTTCGATCCTGCTCGAAGAAGCCCTACGCCACGGGGAGAACCGCCGGCTCGATCCGCAGCTTGCCGAGACCGATCGGGGCCAGCGCCGCCTTCACCGCGTCTGTGTAGACGAGGAGCTGAACGTTCTCGCTGGCGCCGTCCATCGCCGTGTGCGACGAGGTGATGCCGAGGTCGTCGCGGTCCATCAGGCCGGCCAGCTTGCCGGAGAGCTGGTCGGCGTCACCGCGACTCAACTGGGCCGGGGCCACACAGAGGTTGCCCTTGTAGACCGCCTCGAACGCCTTCCGGAACGCCGCGCGATCACCGTGCGCGACACCGACGAAGATCACCACAGGCTTGGTGCGACCCTCGCCGTACGGGTGGTAGATCACCGGGCCGAAGGCCTGATCACGGTGCTTGTCGAGGAACTGGGTGACCTTCGGGTCGTCGAGGTTGCTCGGCTTGACCGGCCAGCCACCCTTCGGCGGCGGGCACGGGAGCGGCGGGGTCACTACGTTGGGCGGCGGAGTGGGCGCGGCCTGCTGCTGCACGGCGATGGTCCGGTTGGTCCAGATGCCGGTGAGCGTGGCGCGGCCGGTGCGAACGCCTTGGATGGTTTCGAGGTCGGTCAAAAGGTTGACGTTGACGCCGGTCAGCGCGACCTTGAGCCCGTCGGGACAGGTCGGCGCCGGCGCCTTGCCCGGCAAGTAGCCGATCGTCGGGATCGGGCGGTCCGGGCAGAAGACCGGGGCGACATTCGGCGCGGCGATGACCTGACCGCTGACTCGCACCTTGCTGCCGTCGCGGACCAGGAGGTCGTCGTTCGAACCGGTCGGCTCGTTCCGGTTGGCGAAGGACTGGACGGCCTCGGGCGTCGCGGGTGCTGGCGGCCCGCTCTGCGGCGTCGCCGGGGTGCCGTTGGGGAGCAGGCTCAGCGTCACCGCAGCCACCGCCACCACACTGGCCGCAGCCAACACCGGCACCCACCGCTGCGGTCGCCGGCTCGCACCGGTGATCCGCTCCAGATCCGGCTCCGGCGCCGACGGTTCATCGGCCCGCCACTGCGCACCGGCTCGCGTCAGCAGGTCGTCGATCTCGTCGATCGGTTTCATTCCCTGACCTCCAGCAACGTGCGCAAGCGAGCCCGCGCATCGGACAACGTGGACTTCACGGTGCCCTCGGAACACCCCATCACCGCGGCCGTGTCGGCCACCGACAGATCCGCGAAGTAAAAACAGTCGACCGCCAGCCGCTGCCGCGGCGGCAACTCCCCCAACGCCTGCCCGACATCGATCCGGCCCTCCACATCAGGCCGCACCCCCGGCACATCCTGCTCCTCCAGCACCCCCGCCGGCCGAACCCGCCGAGCCGCCTTCCGCGCCTGATCCGCCGTGATCGCCAGCAACCACGCCGAAGCGGTACCACGGCTCCCGTCGTACTGCCCCCGCTTGACCCAAGCCCGCGCCAACGCCTCCTGCACGATGTCGTCCCGGTCCGCCCCCACCCCCAACCGCCCCGCCAACCGAGCCATCGCCCCCACATGCGGCCGCACCCACGCAACAAAGCCAGGCCCATCCCCCGGCGGCCCCATCACCACCACGGCCTCACCCGTCATCGTCGGCATACCTGTTCTACCCCTCGAATCCCACTCAGGTTGGGTCCCAACCCACATTTTTCAACGACCCCACCACCCCCAAGTCACCCCCACCCCACCTTCGTAACCACCCCGAGTTATCCACAGATCCCCAAACCCACCCCACAGCCCCCCAAATCCTCCCTACCGTCGAAGGACGAGCCAATCGACCCCAGGGGGAGCGATGTCAGCCGGTCTGCGGGAGTTGCCGGAGCCAACCGACCTGCACGCCTGGGCAAGTGCGGCCCATGGACAGCTCGACTGGGGCGACCGGATTCCGGCCAAGGCCGAGATCGCGGCACAGTACGGCGAGGGCGCGACGGCCGAGAGCCTGCGCCTGCTCACCGCAGCAGCGCGTGCCGAATCCCGGATCACTGCCGCCGTCCTGACCGCGATCGGCTCGGAAGCAACGCCGTACCACCTCGCGAACCGGATGAAGTCTCCGCAATCCCTCGCCCGGAAGCTGGTCAGGTACCAAGACCTGTACAAGCGAACCGGTGGGCAGCCTGAGGACGTCCTTCGCTACACGGCCGCCGTGGAACACCCCGACGACCTCACCGCCGCCGCCGTCCGAACCATCGATCGCCTGACGGGTCAGCAGGCCGAGATGGAGGCTGCTCATCACTCCTATGTCGACGGGAGTCGCTACAAAGGCCTGCACACCTCCCTCCGCAGCTATGAGCAGCGCTACGAACTCCAGGTGCACTCGGCGGAGTCCATCCGAGTCAAAGAGCAGACCACCTCGCTGTACGAGATCGAGCGGGATCTCGACCAGCCGCGCGATGTGCGTGGTGCCGCCCGACGAGAGTGCATCGAACTGTCGCACGCGATGACTCAGCCCGCTGGAATCGACGAACTCACCGAGTTGGGCGGGATTCCGGTGCGCGCCATTAGCTACGGTAAGCAGGCCGCCAGGGCCAAGGGCTCCCAGTCCGCGGGTCAGTCACCGGCCAAAGACCAAGCGCAGTACCGGCAACCGAACCAGCAGCGACAGGATGGGATCACCCGATGACTCGATTGTTCTACATCAAGAACGGCGACGACGTGCTGTGGGTGGCCGCGTTGGTGGATGAGGACGTGTGGACCTACGTGGGCAACACGGGGAAGTTTCATCGCAACGACGGTGCCCGGCACGACTACTTCTTCTTGAACGAGTTGCAGTACGTCGACATCGGAATCGCCGAGGCACAGCGGGCGATCCGGGATGGGGTCGGACAGCTGGACGAGGTTGAGCTCGCGGATTCGCTGGAGCGATGGCGGGCGGACGAGAGCGCCATGCACCCCGAGGTTGTCTTTGCTTCGATGATCGCCGATCTCAGCTGAGGTCAGGGGTGGGGGTGTAGAGCTGGGTGATGATGGATTCGATGGTGGGTTCGGCGATGGTTAGGTCGGCTAGGGGGTAGGTGGCGGCTAGATGGGCTACCAGGGGGGCGGCGCTGGTGGTGGGGGGAAAAGTGAGGTGCTGGCGGGGGCCGTCGACTTTGGTGACGGTGGCGCCTGGGACGGTGATGGGTGGGAGGGAGGTGGCCAGGTCTACTACCAGGGTTCTGGGGGCGGACTGGCTGGCTCGGAGGGTGGGGAGGGTGCCGTCGAAGATCTGGCGGCCGTGGTCGATGACCATGACTCGGGTGCAGAGGGCTTCGATGTCGTCGAGGTCGTGGGTGGTGAGGATGACGGTGGTACGGCGTTCTGCGTTGACCTGGGCGAGGAATTCGCGGAGCCGGGCCTTGCTGATGACGTCCAGGCCGATGGTGGGTTCGTCCAGGTAGACGATTTCGGGGTCGTGGAGCAGAGCGGCGGCGATGTCGCCGCGCATGCGTTGGCCTAGGGACAGTTGACGGACGGGGACGTCTAGTAGGTCGCCGAGGTCGAGGAGTTCGACGAAGGTGGCGAGGTTTTCGCGGTGGCGGGCGATCGGGACGCCGTACATCTTCTGGAGGACGGCGAAGGAGTCCTTGAGGGGTAGGTCCCACCACAACGTGGTGCGTTGGCCGAAGACGACGCCGATGCGTTTGGCCAGTTTGAGGCGGTGGCGGGACGGGTCGACGCCGGCGACGCGGATGGTGCCGCCGCTGGGGACGAGGATGCCGGTGAGCATCTTGATGGTGGTCGACTTGCCGGCGCCGTTCGGGCCGATGTAGCCGACGACCTCGCCGGGTTCGACGGTGAAGGAGAGGCCGTCGACGGCGCGGACCTCGCGTCTGGTGCGGCGGAATCCTGTCCGTGACGTGACCGTGAAGGCTCGGGACACGTCGGTGAGTTCGATGACTGGCATGTTCAGCTCCCTGTACTGCGATAGCGACGAAGACCTGCGCGCCAGCCGAGGGCCGCGAGAGCGACCATGACCGCGGCGGCGAGCGGGGACAGCAGGCCGATCCAGGAGGGCAACCCCAGTGGGGGTTGCTTGTCCAGCACGAAGAGCACCGGATAGAAGTTCACGAACGCCAGCGGTACGACGAACGTGACCGCCCGGACGACGTCCTTTCCGAAGGCGGACAACGGGTACTGCGTCAACGTGCGACCGCCGTACGTGAAGGAGTTGGAGAGTTCGGCGGAATCGATCGCCACGAACTGGAATGCCGCTCCGAGCACGAAGAACGAGCCGAAGATCAGTGCGCCGGAGATCGTACTGACGACCATCATGGTGCCTTTGGCAACGGTCCAGTCGACGTCGAGCTGGGTCAGCGCGATCACCAGCACGGCCAACGCCTGCAGCACCCGGCCGACCTTGTCGAGGCGGAACTCGTCCGCGGCTGTCTGGATGACGGCCGGTACCGGCCGGACCAGGTAGGCGTCGAGCGAACCGCTCCGGATCCGCCGGCCGACTCGCTCAATCGAACCGGTGACGAGGTCGGCGATCCCCATCGTCAATGAGGACGTTGCGTACAGCAACGCCATCTCGGCCAGCGAGAACCCGCCGAACGCGTTGATATGACTGAACATCAGCAGTACGGCGAGGAAGTCGGTGATCGTGATCAGGATCCCGGTCACCATCAGCAGCGCGAACGACGCCGGGTAGGCGAGCGTGGATCGGATCCACATCCCGGCGAGCATCCAGTACTGGCCGGGGGCCTGCAGGATTCGCTCAACCACCTTGGATCACCACCTTGCGCATCGCCAGTTGGGTCACCAGTTGCCCGATCAGGAGCAGCACCAGGATCCAGCCGATCTGGAAGAGCAGCGCGCCGCCGATACCGCTCGGGTTGCGGCCGAGCCAGATGTCGATCGGCACCTGCAGTGTCGCCGCCCACGGTGTCGCCCGGACCACCTCACCGAACCAGCCCGGGAACACGACCAATGGCAGAACCGCGCCGGAGAAGAACAGCGACACGAGCATCGCGGCGGCCTCGGTTCCGCGGGAGTCGATGATCCAGAACCCCGAGAGCGCGACCAGGTACCGGATGCCGAAGCTGACCAGGATCGCGAACAACAGCCCGATCACCACGGCCAGCCAGGCCTCCGCCCGGGAGGGAAACTTCAGGTCGAACACCAGCGCCCCGACCAGCAACGGGATCCCGCCACGCACGATCAGCTGGAACATCGCCCGGCCGAGATCCATCGAAAGCCACCACAGCAACAGGTGCGTCGGCCGGTACAGGTCGACCGCGATCTCGCCGCTGCGAACCCGCTCGCCGAGTTCAACCGTCGTACTGGCACCGAACAGTCCGATCGGCAACAGCAGCCCCTGCTGTAACCAGACGAACGTCAGCGCATCGTTGACGTCGTACCCGCCGAGCCCCGGCCGCTCGTGCCACAACGTCAGATAGACACCGCACAGGATGAACCCGAACACCGAATTGGTGAACGCACCGGAGACAGTCGCGATCCGGTACGTCGCAAAGCGCCGGAACGACCGCACTGCGATCGCCCAATAGACGCCCACGGCAACCTCCTCTCACACATCGAGGTGGTGTCCGAGGGCCCAGCAGCACGCAGAACTACCCCGAATCCATCAGGACCCGGGGGTTCGGACACCACTGTGGCAGGCATGGGTGACCCACGCCGTTCTGTCAAAGGAAAGGTGCCGACCGTACGACGCCCGCCGCGCAGCCGTCAACCGGGTTTGCGTCGGGAAGGACACGTAGTAGTCCCGCCGGAATCGTTTCCGACCGCCTCCACACGGCGTGTCGGGCCACTACTACGTGTCGTTGCCGACAGTGACCGGCCGGCCGGAGACCCCTCAGACTCCGGCCGGCCGGGGGATCATTCGGACTCGAGGACGCGAGCCAGGAGGGTGGCGAACGGCTCGGGGTGGGTCAGGTAGCCGGCGTGGCCGCCGGGGAAGGTGACGACGGGCCAGCCGAGGTCTTCGGCGATCTGCTGGATCGGGCGGCCCGGGAGGTACTCCATCGAGTCGGCTCCGGCGGCGGGGACCACGCTCGCGGCGGCCGCCTTCAGGGCTTCCAGGTCGGGCTGGTAGCGGGTGAACGGCAGCAGTTTGTGCTGGTAGAAGTTGGCCGCGTTGCCCTGGAAGCGCACGAACATCTCCAGGATCTCGGGCAGCATGTCCTCCGGCGCGGGCGGCTCGTCCTGGTCAGCACCGAGACCACGGCTGAACAGAACCTCGGCCGCGTCGACTCCATCGGTTTGATAGGTGTCGTAGACCTGCTCGAAGAACGCTCGGTGGTCGGCGGCGTCCGGCAGTACTTCGACGGCCGGGGGTTCATGCGCGACCAGGAGCCGAACCCGGTCGGGGTGGCGGCTGATCAGTTCGAGGCCGGTGATCGCGCCCGAACTGCTTCCGAACACGTACGCCGGTTCGCTCCCGCCGACCGCGTCGATGACGGCCAGCGCATCCTCGGCCGACTGGTCGACTCGCTCGTCGGACGGAGCACCGTCGTACGGGCTGCGTGAGCAACCGCGCGGGTCGTACGCGACCACCGTGTAGTCCGCGGCGAGCCGGCCGACGATCCCGTCGAAGATCCCGGCATCGGTCCCGCCACCGGCGATCAGCAGCAGCACCGGCCCCGATCCCGTCACCTCGTAGTGCAACGTCGCACCCGGCACAGCCAGCTTGTTCACCGTCTTGGTACCCATCGCAGGCAACCCCTCTCACTCGTTGCCTCACCCTCCCCCGCCCCGCTGGCACGCCACGCACACCGCGCTGGCATCCCCCGGCCGACAGGACGTATACGCCCACTGAACGCCCCCGGCCGCCCTACCGCAGCGTGACGACGAGACCCAGCACCCGTATACGTCCTGTCCGACGGAAGATCGGGGGCGGGTGAGACCGCACAGACCAGGCGAGGGCGGGGAGGTGTTGCCGCGCGGGCGGATTGTCGCTGGCGCGGGAGGGGGTGTTGCTGGCGCGGGCGGGGAGTTGTTGCCGCGCGGGCGGGTAGGCGTTGCCGACCCGGGCGGGGATGTCGCTGACGCGGGCGGGGAGTTGTTGCCGCGCGGGCGGGTAGGCGTTGCCGACCCGGGCGGGGATGTCGCTGACGCGGGCAGGTAGGCGTCGCCGACCCGGGCGGAGTGTCGCTAGCGCGGGCGGGGGTGTTGCTGGCGCCGGCGGGGTGCTGGCGCGGGCGGGGAGTTGTTGCCGCGCGGGCGGGTAGGCGTTGCCGACCCGGGCGGGGAGGTGTTGCTGCGGGCGGGGTGTTGGGGCGGGTGGGGGGAGAGGTGGTGGTGGGCGTGGGTGGGTTAGTCGAGGGCTTCGGTGGGTGGGAGGTCTTCTAGGCCGGCCCAGGGGTCTCGGGGCGGGGCTACTCGGCGGCCTTGGGGGCAGATGCGGGCGAAGTCGCACCAGCCGCAGAGGGCGGAGGGTTCGGGTGGGAAGGCTTCGTCGGCCTCGGCCGGGGTGAGGCCTTCGGCCCAGCGGGATTCGGCGGCGGCTGCGTCGTCGACGATCGATTCGGCGCGGCGTTGGTGGCGGGCCAGGGAGTCGTCGTCGTGGTCGGCGGCGGCGACCGTGTTCGTGGGGAGGTGATGGAGCTCGACGCGGGTGCAGGGGCGGTGCAGGACGCGGCGGGCGCCGAGCACGTAGAGGGCCATGGCGAGGGATGAGCGTGCATCGGTCGAGGTGAGTGGTCGGCGGCCGGTCTTGTAGTCGACGATCACCAGCTCGGTGCCGTCACCGGAACGCGCCGGTCGCTCGTCGATCCGGTCGATCCGACCGCGCAACGACGCGCGCGGCGTGGTGAAGGCGACTGTGCGTTCCACCCCGCGTGGTTCGTAGTACGGGTCGGATTCCCGCAGGTACCCGAGGACCATCTCGGTCGCCCGCTCCCGCCAGTCCAGCGACTGAACCTCGTCCCGGAAACCCTCGTCCCGCCAACCGGCCCGGATCCGGGCGACGACCTCGTCCGGTGTACGGCGGGAGGCCGGCCAGCGACCGAAGAAGTCCGCGAGCACCTCGTGGACGATGCCGCCGACCGTGTTGTGCGCCCACGCCGGACCCTTCGGTGGCCGCGGCCGCTCCAGGTACGTGTAACGGTACTTGCGTTTGCAGTCCGCGAACGTCATCAGCTTGGTCGGGGTCGCGACGAACAGTCGCGTCGGCATATCCGGAAGCACGTCACCCAGCCTTGATGAAGTCACTCACCGCGTCCGCCACCAGCTGGACGGCGATCGCACTCAGCAGCAGACCGGCGATCCGGGTCACCAGCAGTACGCCGTTCTCCCCCAGGATCCGCATGATGATGCCCGAGAACCGCAGGGTCAGCCACATGATCAGGTGGATCGCGATGATGCCGACCGAGATCGCAACGACATCCGGCAGTCGACCGTCCGCACGCTGCACGAACACCATGGTGGCGACGATCGCACCGGGCCCGGCCAGCAACGGCGTACCCAATGGGACGAAGGCGATGTTCACGTTCTTGGTCTGGACCGGGTCCTCGGCGGTATCGGTCAGCAGCTGCAACGCGATCAGCAGAAGCAGCAGACCGCCCGCACATTGCAGCGCAGGCAGCGTGATGCCGAGATGGGACAGGATCTGCTGACCGAACGCCGCGAACACGACAATCACGCCGAACGCGACCAGCACCGCCTGCCAGGCCGCTCGCTTGCGAACCGCGCGCGACTGCCCAGCGGTCAGCGAGATGAAGACCGGCACCGTGCCCGGCGGGTCCATGATCACGAACAGCGTGACGATGACCGAGCTGAGCAGACCGAGGTTGATGATGTCGTTCACGGCAGGTACGCCTCTGGAGCCTGTACGCCGACTGCCGCCGCCGCATTCGCCTTCGCAACCTCGAGCAGCCGCTCGAACTGTTCAGGCTCGGTCGTGTTCACACCGAGATCGTGGTCGATCTTGCCGGCCCCGTGATGGTCGCTCGAGCCGGTCCGGATGATGCCGAGGTCGTCGGCGATCCGGGTCAGCGCGGCCCGCGATTGCGGTGAGTGGTCCTGGTGGTCGACCTCGATCCCGGCCAGCCCGTGGTTGTCGACGAGCTGCGCGATCATGTCCTCGGTCATCACCTTGTAGCTGGACCGGCCCCACGGATGCGCGATCACCGGTACGCCGCCGGCCGCGCGGACGAGGTCGATCGCGTGCCCGGGCTCGATCGCGTAGTGCGACACGTGACCGGCCCGGCCGTCGGCGAGGAACCGGTCGAAGGCCTCGGTCCGGTTCGCGACGGTGCCGTTGGCAACGAGTGCGTCGGCGACATGCGGCCGCCCGACCGACGGCGTACCGGTCGCTTGGGCGAGCACCTCGTCGACGGTCAGCGCGACGCCGATGCTGTTGAGCCGGGCAACGATCGCCGGGATCCGGTCGGTGCGGCCGTCGCGGACCGTCCGGAGTTCGTCGGCCAGCTGCGCCGACGACGGATCCAGCAGGTACCCGAGCAGGTGCACGCTGATCCCGTTGAGCTTGCAGGAGATCTCGATCCCCGGCACGAACCCGATCCCGAGCCGCTCCGCCGCCCGCCGCCCCTCCACCCAGCCGTCGGCGGTGTCGTGGTCGGTGAGCGCGATCACGTCGAGCCCGGCCTGCCGGGCGTGACTGATCAGGTCGTCCACCGGGTCGGTGCCGTCCGAGCGGTTCGAGTGGGTGTGCAGATCGATGCGCACGAGCGGTCGGGATCCCTTCGTCGTACCTGATATGGACAAGTTCCACTGCAGATGCTATCCGTGATCACCCCCGGAACTCGCCGGTTGTCCTACCCTGGGCCATGGAATCGCAGCGCATCGACTGTGTGGGAGCACTCGTGTACGACGAGCAACACCGCCTGCTCGTGGTCCGCCGCGCCAACGAACCCGGCCGCGGCCTGTGGGCCCCACCCGGCGGACGCGTCGAACCGGGCGAGGACGACCCCACCGCCGTGGCCCGCGAAGTCGCCGAGGAAACCGGTCTCACGGTCGAGGTCGGTCGCCTGATCGGCGAGGTCGAACGCGAAGCCCCACAAGGCAATCTCTACGTCATCCGCGACTACGAGGCCACCCCCGTCGCCGGCACCCTCACCCCCGGCGACGACGCCGACGACGCCCGCTTCGTCACCCGCCCCGAACTCCTCGCCCTCCCCACCACCACCCTGCTGATTTCCACGTTGGACCAGTGGAACGCCCTCCCCAGCTGAAACCTGTGGCACCCGGTACGACGACTGCGTGACACTGCCTTGATGGACCTGGCGCAGGCGATCGAGGACAACACGGCCGAGCTACTGATGGCGATGGGCGCAGCCGGCGGTGGTTCTCAGCGCGACGATGCATCAGCCCGGTGGACGATCGGCGGCTCACCACTCGACTACCACAACGCGGTCGTCGCGGCTGCCGGTGATCTCGAGCAGGTCGTCGCCGAATCAGCAGCCGAGTTGCGAAGGTACGGCGTACCGGGCACCTGGCATGTCGGCCCGTCTCTGCGTTCACCCGAACTCACCAACCACCTCACGGCGGCTGGCTTCGCCCCCGATGGCAGCGAGCCCGGAATGGCCCTCCGCCTAGCCGACCTCCGCACCCCAACCGCCGTACCGGGCCTTGCTCTTGAGCGCGTCACCGACGATGCCGCTCTAGCGACCTGGGCTCACACACTCGCCCAAGGCTTTGGCGAAGGCGAGAAGGAAGCCCGCTGGGTCTCATCCATCTACCGCACCCTCGGCTACGCAGACCCCTGGCGCCACTACATCGCCACCCGCAACGGCACCCCCGTCGGCACCATCACCATCTACCTCACCGCCGCCGTAGCCGGCGTCTACTTCGTCATGACCGTCCCCGAAGCCCGCCGCCAAGGCATCGGCGCCGCCCTGACCCACGAAGCCCTAACCCAAGCCAACACCCAGTACGCCGTACTCACCTCCTCCAACGCCGGCCGATCCGTCTACGCCTCACTAGGCTTCCAAGACCACTGCACCGTCGACCTCTACACGCTCAGCCCACAAGCGGGGGCTTGAGCAAGAACCGGTGGGCGACCACAGGTCATTTCTTGTTCAAGCCCACCGTGGGGTCTCCACACCCCCGACAGCGGTCACGGGGTGGCGGTGGCCATCGGCGCAGCAGCGGTTTCGGGGGTGGCGGGGCGCTCGCGGAGGAGGAGGGTGGCGTCTAGGAGCATGACGGCGGCGGTTAGGGCGTGGACGAGGAGGGCGGTGGCTAGGGAGCCGCCGTGGGTGGTGACGATGATCGCGTCGGCGATGGGGACGATCGCGATGACGGCCAGGATGACGCCGGTGGGGCGGCGCTGGCCCAGGGCGAAGAGGGCGAGGACGACGAGGCCGAGGGCGATGTCGCGGATGCCTTTGACGGGGAAGAAGCCACCGGCGGCGGCGGTGATACCGAAGCCTGCGGCGGCGCCGGCTCCGTCGAACAGGAAGCGGGTGCCGAAGGTGAGCGGGAAGATGCCGATCAGGACGGTCAGGACGGTGGTGAAGCGGCGCATCGGATTCTCCAGTTTCTAGCAGTGCTAATTTTCCTAGCGACGCTAACATCGCGAGCGCTAGATTGTCTAGCAGTGCTAGCGTGAGCACATGCCTAGTCAGGATCGTCGGGAACGGGCCCTTGCGGAGCGGGGTGCGTTGATCGTGCGCGCGGCTCGTGAGCTTGCTGAGGCCGAGGGGTGGGATGCGGTCACCACGCGGCGGCTGGCGGAGGCGGTCGAGTACAGCCAGCCGGTGCTCTACAGCCACTTCAAGAACATGCAGGCGATCGTGACCGCCGTGGCACTCGACGGCATTGCTGAGTTGGCCGTCGTACTGCGGGATGGTCGCGAGGCGGGTGGGTTGCACGGGCTCGCCGAGGCTTATCTCGGGTACGCCGAGGCGCACCCCGCGGTCTACGCGGCGGTGTTCACGCGGCGGACGGATCTGGCGTTCGGGACGGCCGATAGCCCGGAGGTCCTGCGAATCACGTTCGGTGAGCTATACGCCGGAGTCGAGCCCTACGCGACCGGGGACGTGGAAACGCTCACCGAGGTGTTCTGGAGTGCGTTGCACGGTCAGGCGACTCTCAACCACGACCGGCGATTGCGGCCGGCGCAGCGCACCGACCGCGTCGAGCAGCTCGTCAGGCTCGTAACCGGTTAGCTGTTCCAGTGCAGGATGGCGGGGGAACCGCGGTCCCAGCCGAGGGTTGAGACGGTGGCGGTGTCGAGGACGAAGTGGCGGCCTTCAGTGGCGTCGAGTTCGAGCCAACGGGCGGCGAGGGCTCTTAGCGCGTGGGAGTGACCGAAGATCAGGGTGTCGCCGTCGGTGGCGGCAATGCGGGCCACGACGCGGTCCAGGCGGGTTGAGACGTCCTTGGCAGTTTCGCCGTTGGGCACAGGGTGAGCCCAGACTGTCCAGCCGGGGACGGTTTTGCGGATCTCGGCGGTGGTGATGCCTTCGTAGTCGCCGTAGTTCCATTCGGCCAGGTCGTCGTCGATCTCGGCGTCGGGGAATCCGGCCAGTTCGGCGGTACGGCGGGCTCGTTGGCGCGGTGAAGTCAGGACGAGATCGAAGGTCTCGTCGGCCAGCCGGTCCCGGAGTGAGGTGGCGATGCGCTCACCCTCGGGAGTCAGTGGCAGGTCGGTGACAGAGGTGTGGCGGCCGTTCTTACTCCACTCGGTCTCGCCGTGGCGTACCAGGAAGAGCCGGTCCTTACGTTCCGCAGTGGTCACGGATTCATCCTGCCAGACCCGCCCTCAGCCCTTGACCGTTTGAACGATCCACGGCAGGGTAACCAAAGTGTAAGCGCTTCCACTGGAGGTTCCATGGCGACCGGCAGGCCCGCGACGATCTACGATGTCGCGGCTCTCGCGAAGCTGTCGATCGCGACCGTTTCGCGTGTCCTGCAAGGGACTGGGCCGGTTTCGGAGAAGGCGCGGGCTCGTGTCGGGCAGGCGGCGGCTGAGCTGAACTACGTGCCGTTGCGGGCCGCGCGCAGTCTTGCGGTGCAACGACATGAGGCGCATGGACTCGTGCTGCCGGATCTCAGCGGTCCGTTCTACGGCGACCTCCTGATGGGGTACGAGCGATGGGCCGGTGAGCACGGTCAGAGCGTCGTACTCACGGTGACGCACGGGAACGCGGATCCGCGCCGTACGGTGCGTGATCTGGCCGGGCGGGTCGACGGGATCGTTGTCCACGGCAACGCTCTGGACCTGGGCACGATCCAGGAGCTGCGCAAGGCCGGCGTACCGCTGGTGCTGGTCGCGCATCCGCCGGTCACGGGGTGCGACAGCGTTCGCACCGAGAGCCTGTCGAGTGCCGAGAAACTGACCGGGAGATTGCTGGACGCCGGGCGGAAGAACCTCGTGTTCGTTGGTGATCCGGCCAGCTCGTACGACGTTTCCGAGCGGTACGCCGGGTTTGCGAAGGCACACGAGTCGCGGGGCGAGGTGGCGCCGGAGCCGATCCGCGTCGAGCTGACCGAGGTCGCGGGACGCGGTGTCGCCGAAGACATGCTGCAGGGGGATCGACCCGGTGGGCTGGTGTGTGCGAACGACGAGTTGGGGTTGGCGGTGCTGACCACCTTGCGAGGCGGCGGGATCGACGTACCGAAGGACGTTGTGGTGACTGGGTGGGATGACGTGATGGCGGCTCGGTATGTGTCGCCGGGGTTGAGCACGGTACGGCAGCCGATGGCCGAGTTGGGGCAGTTGGCGGCGCAGCGGTTGCACGAGCGGGTGACTGGGGAGCGGACTCGCGCACGGAACGACGTACTCGCCACGGAGCTTGTCCTGCGGGACAGCTGTGGCACCTCGGGGGCAGAAGAGCAGTAATGCGGTAACCGAGTGAGGAGACAACCATGTTCACCCACAGCACCCGCCGCCGACTGGTGATCGGCTGCGCACTAGCGTTGACGCTGGCCGCCTGCGGCCGGTCGACCGATACGCCGGCGACGGGCGGTCAGGCGACCACGACCGTCAGCGACGGGCCCGCGACCGGAGACCTGACCATCTGGGCGATGGGTACCGAAGGCGAGAACCTGCCCAAGCTGATGGAACAGTTCCAGCAGGCCAATCCGGGTGCGAAGGTCACCGTCACCCCGATCCCCTGGGATGCCGCGCACAACAAGTTCACCACCGCGATCACCGCGCAGAGCCTGCCGGACGCCGCGATGGTCGGCAGCACCTGGATGGGTGAGTTCGCCGATCTCGGCGCTCTCGACCCGACCCCGCAAGGCTTCGACAACTCGTCATTCTTCCCGGGTGCGCTCGACACGACCAAGGTCAAGGACGTCCAGTACGGCGTTCCCTGGTACGTCGAGACGCGGCTCGTGTACTACCGCAAGGATCTGGCGAAGAAGGCCGGAATCACCACGCCGCCGACCGATTGGGCCGGACTGAAGGCGATGGCGAAGGCCATGAAGGACAAGGCCGGATCCAAGTGCGGGATCAACCTGCAGCCGGGTGGGACCGGGTCGTGGCAGACGGTGATGCCGTTCGCGTGGTCGGCCGGAGCCGAGATCACCTCCGACGACCAGAAGACGTTCACGTTGGATACGCCGCCGATGCAGGAGGGCTTGCAGTACTTCCAGAGCTTCTTCACCGACAAGGTCGCGTGCACCGACCTGCCGCCGAACCAGACCGAGGCGCAGTTCGTCAACGGTACGGCGCCGATGTTCATCTCCGGACCGTGGATGGCGGGCTCGGTGGCGAAGGCCGGCGGCGAGGCGATGAAGCCGAACATCGGCGTGTTCCAGCTGCCGAAGAACAAGACCGCGACGTCGTTCGTCGGCGGCTCGAACTTCGTCGTCTTCAAGAACTCGAAGAACAAGGACAGCGCCTGGAAGCTGGTCAAGTGGCTGTCCGAGGAGAAGACGCAGGCGGCCTGGTACAAGCTGTCCACCGATCTGCCGGCCGTGAAGAGCGCCTGGCAGGACCCGAGTATCGCGAACGACCCGCTGCTCCCGGTCTTCGGCAAGCAGATGGAAGACGCCAAGGCGCCGCCGTCGATCGTGAACTGGGAGCAGGTCGCCGCCGCCTTCGACACCGAGATCGAAAAAATGGTCAAGGCCAACCAATCCCCCGCCGACACCGCCAAAGCCATCCAGACGAAGGCCAGTCAGATCGGCACCGGCGGTAGCTGATGGCAACGATCACCGAGCCCCGGGCGGTACGACGTACGCCGCCGCCCGAGGGCCGTCGGCGCGGACCGAGCCGGGAGACGCTCGCCGCCTGGATCCTCGTGTTGCCGTTCGTGGTGCTGTTCCTGGCGTTCACTGCGGGACCGGTGCTCGGGTCGCTCGGGATGAGTTTCACCGATATCAAGCAGCGGGATCTGCGGACGCCGTTCTCCGTCGAAAGCGTCGGGTTCGGCAACTACCTGAAGGCGTTGCAGGACGAGACGTTCCGTAAGGCGGCGTTCAACACGGCGTACTTCGTGGTGATCGGGGTGCCGTTGACCCTGGTGGTCGCGCTCGGCGCCGCCGTACTGCTGGATCGTGGGGTGAAGCGGTTCCAGGCGCTGTTCAAGGTCGGCTACTACCTGCCGGTGGTGACGTCGATCGTCGCGATCGCGGTGATCTGGCGGTTCGTACTGGCTCCTGATGCCGGTTTGCTGAACACCGTGCTCGGCTGGTTCGGCATCGACGGGCCGAACTGGCTGGCCTCGAAGACCTGGGCGATGCCGTCGCTGATCGCCATGGCGGTATGGCGCAACTTCGGGTCGGCGATGATCATCTTCCTGGCCGGGTTGCAGGGCATCCCGCAGTCGGTCGAGGAGGCCGGCCAGCTCGACGGTGCGGGCTCGTGGCAACGATTCCGGTACCTGATCGTTCCGTTGCTCAGGCCAACGATCCTGTTCACCAGTGTGACCACGGGGATCGGTTACCTGCAGTTCTTCGAAGAGCCGTTCGTGATGACCCAGGGTGGTCCGCTGAACAGCACGGTATCGGTGTCGATGTACACGTACCAGCAGTTCGGCTTCGGCAACTACGGTCTCGCGACGTCCATGGCTTACCTGTTGTTCGTGGTCATCGCGGTGATCACGTTCATCCAGTTCCGGCTGCTGAGGGAGAAGTGATGCGCCGTACCTGGTGGATCTATCTGATCGGAACCCTCGGCCTGATCGCGGTCGCGGCACCGTTCCTGTGGATGGTGCTCGGGAGCTTCAAGACGCAGGGCGAACTGCTCCGCGTCCCGCCGACCTGGCTGCCCTCGGACGCGACGACGGAGAACTACGAAGCCCTGTTCAGCAAGGCGCACTTCCCGCGGTACTTCCTGAACTCAGGTCTGGTCGCGCTGATCGTGACCGCGGGCAACCTGACCTTCTGCTCGATGATCGGCTACGCACTGGCCAAGCTTCAGTTCCGAGGCCGCAACGCGTTGTTCGTCGTGGTGATGGCGACGCTGATGATCCCGGGCATGGTCACGTTCGTCCCGCTGTTCGTCCTCGTCACCAACGCCGGGCTGGCCAACAGCTACCCCGGCCTGATCCTGCCGTTCCTGGTCTCGCCGTTCGGCGTGTTCCTGATGCGGCAGTTCTTCCTCGGACTCCCCGACGACCTGATCGACGCCGGCCGCGTCGACGGCAGCAGCGAGCTGGGCATCTTCGCCCGGATCATGCTCCCGCTGACCAGGCCCGCGCTCGCCACCCTCGGCATCCTCACCTTCCTCGGCTCCTGGAACAACTTCCTGTGGCCGCTGGTGATCGCCCAGACCGAGGACAAGTACACCCTTCCCGTTGCCCTGGCGCTGTACTCGACCGGCCAGAACGCGCAGAACTTCGGCCTGCTGATGGCCGGCGCGGTCGTGGTCGTCGTCCCGGTGCTGGTGATCTTCCTGGCCTTCCAGCGCCACGTCACCAAGGGCATCGCGATCACCGGACTCAAGTAGGAGGCAAGATGACCGCCAACATCAGTCGCCGAACGCTATTGGCAGCTACTGGCACTGCTGCACTCGTCGGAACTGCTACACCAGCTTTCGCGAATCCAGCCCAACAGCTGAAAGATGGTTGGAGGCCAACCAGACAAGACAAAGCGCTTGTGGGGCGGTGGGCTCGGGATACTTGGCGCAGCTTGGTTGCGATGACCGACGAGCGAACCGGGTTGCCTGCTGACAACATCGGTGAGTCCGTCTCGAACCCCGTGCGGAGCAAGTACACGTCGCCTACCAACATCGGTGGGTATTTGTGGAGCACGGTGGTTGCCCGGCACCTCGGGATCATCTCGCCGCAGGAATCACTCCGCCGGATCACGCAGACGCTGACGACGATGCAGAACGTCGTCCACCACACACCCAGCGGCATGTACTTCAACTGGTACGACGAAGCGACCGGCGAGGTCCTTCGTGTCGACCCGGACGGCACGAAGCCGATTACGCCATTCGTCTCCAGTGTCGACAACGGGTGGTTCGCGTGTGCGCTGATGGTGGTCCGGAACGCCGAACCGCAGGCCCGGGCACTCGCGGATTCCCTGTTGAACAAGATGAATTTCGCCTACTACTACAACCCGGCCGCCCGCCCCGGCGGTCTCATGCGCGGCGGCTTCTTCGAGACCTCACCGCCTGACGAGGCGACCGACAAGGGCAACCACGCCGGCACCGGACCGGACGTGTACTACCGCAAGTTCCACTACGACACGTGCAACACCGAGGCGCGCATCGCCGGGTACGTCGGGTTCGCGCTCGGCCAGGTCCCGCCCACCCAGTACTTCGCGACGTACCGCACCTTCCCCGATTCGTGTGACTGGTCGTGGGTCGAGCAGAAACCGAAGGGTGTGCACCGCACGTACCTCGGGCTCGACGTCTTCGAGGGCACCTACGAGTACCGCGGGATGCGGCTCGTCCCGTCGTGGGGTGGCGACATGTTCGAGTCGCTGATGCCTGACCTGTTCGTCCCCGAAGCGACCTGGGCCCCGCACAGTTGGGGCATCAACCACCCGCTCACCGTCCGCGCCCACATCGAGCACGGTCTGGACGAGGCGAAGTACGGGTACTGGGGCTTCTCCCCCGCCTCGAACCCCAAGGGCGGCTACGCGGTGTACGGCGTCGACGCGATCGGCATGGATCCCGGCGGATACCCGTCGGACCTCGAGGCGACGAACTTCGACGCGGGATTCGAGGGGTGCCGCGAGGGCATCAACCCCAACCCGACGTACGGCGATGGTGTGGTCACGCCGCACGCCGCGTTCCTCGCGATGTCGTACGCACCGCGGCAGGCGATCGAGAACCTGAGCCGGATCGAAACCAACCTGCACGCGTACGGCGGCGGTGGGTTCTACGACTCGGTCGCGGTCAAGTCGGGTCTGATCGCCAAGCGGTACCTCTCGCTCGACCAGGCGATGGTGATGGGTGCCATCGGCAACGTCTTCGGCAACGACCTGATCCGCCGCAGCTTCGCCGATCGTCGCGCCGAACGCGGTATCCGCCCAGTGATCAGCCAAGAGCGTTTCGAGTCGGGCCTCGTATGACAGAGGACGCCAAGGCCGACTGGGATGAGCGGATCGCACTCCGCAGCGACGAGGAGCGCGGGTTCAGCTTCCCCGATCTCGATCCGCCCAAGGAGGTGACCGCGGTCGGCGGCGTCGGCCAGGTGACGATCGACTGGTCGCCCGTCGAAGGCGCAGTCGGGTACTTGATCCTGCGCTCGACCGGCGACCACGGTCCGCTCGAACCGGTCGACCATCACAGCGGCGACATCCTGTCCGTACCAGGCCCGCCGTACGTCGACACGACCTGCACCCCGGGGACGCCGTACCACTACGCGGTCGCCAGTGTTCCCGAGGTGACAGTCGCCGGCCGCCCGAGTCACAGCGTCGGCGCGGTCCCGTTGGTTGCCGACGACACCGTTCCGCGGGTCGATGTCACCGTCGATACAGTTGCCGAAGGCACGGAACTGCACCGGCCGTGGGTCCCGATGATCGGCAGTGAACGACTCAGCCAGCTGCTCTGCACCGACACCACCGGCGGGCACGAGATCGGCATCGAGCTCGAGGACGCGCTGCGCCGGA
This sequence comes from Kribbella sp. NPDC056951, assembly GCF_042674205.1. Lineage (NCBI taxonomy): Bacteria > Bacillati > Actinomycetota > Actinomycetes > Propionibacteriales > Kribbellaceae > Kribbella > Kribbella sp. NPDC056951. The sequence goes on along the minus strand of NZ_JBHUQZ010000003.1, from coordinate 1,043,024 downwards.
TGCACGACGAGCTCGGGGTCCAGACGGTCCGCGCGCACGCGATCTTCCACGACGACACCCACGTGATCGACGGGTCGTCGTACGACTTCTCCGTGGTGGACACGATCTACGACAAGCTGCTCACGATCGGGCTGCGGCCGGTGGTCGAGCTCGGATTCATGCCGCGCGAACTGGCCAGCGACCCGTCGAAGACCGTCTTCGAGTACGGCGCGATCATCTCGCCACCGGAGTCGTACGAGCGCTGGCACGACCTGGTCCGCGCGCTGGTCGAGCACCTGGTCGACCGATACGGCCTGAGCGAGGTGCTGGCCTGGGACTTCGAGGTGTGGAACGAGGCGAACCTCGAGGTCTTCTGGTCCGGCACCAAGGCCGAGTGGCTCCACCTGTACGACGTGACTGCCGCGGCCGTGAAGGCGGTCGACGAGCGACTGGCCGTCGGCGGACCGTCGTCAGCCGCAGCAGGTTGGGTGGATGACCTGCTGGCCCACGCCCGCGCCAACGGCACCCCGGTCGACCTCGTGTCGACGCATACCTACGGTTCGCCGCCGCTCGACGTACGGGCGTCGTTGGAGCGGCACGGGTACGGCGATGCGCGGATCCTGTGGACCGAGTGGGGTGTGACTCCGCGGCACTTCAACCCGATCAACGACTCGGTGTTCGCCGGTGTGTTCCTGCTGCGCGGGATGCGGTCAGCGGCCGGGCGGGTGGACGCGCTGGCCTACTGGGTCGCGTCTGACCACTTCGAGGAGCTGGGCCGACCACCGCGGTTCCTGCACGGCGGTTTCGGGCTGCAGACCGTCGGTGGAGTGCGCAAACCGCGCTACCACGCGCTGAGTCTGCTCAGCCAGCTCGGACCGGTCGAGCTGCCAGTCACAGTCAGCGGTGACGGAGGCGGCAGTCTGATCGAGGCATGGGCCTCGCGGGACCGCGACCGGATCGCCGTACTGCTCTGGAACCTGACTTTGGACCAGACCAAGGCGGACGGCGCCCCAGAACTGACCAGGACGGTCCACGTGGAGCTGCCCGGCGTGGATCCGTCCTGGCAGGTCACTGCGACCACACTGGGCATCGGCGCGGGTGATCTGGCCGCTGCGACCGCAGAGCTCGGGATCACCGAGTGGCCGACCGAGGGTGAGCTGGCCCAGCTCACCGAGCGCAGCCGGATGATCAGTACGCCGCTGGAGCTGACCGGAACCGCGGTCGAGGTGACGCTGCCGATGCCGTACGCCGTTCTGCTGGAGCTCACCCCAAATAGATCGGATCTCTAGGAACTTAACTGCGTGAATTAATGGCAGACTCTGGCGGGTCGCGGCCAAACGATCGACTATAGATCGGATGACCGCGACTCCCTGAGGAGCTTTCCCATGCCCGATGGTCCACCCGCAGCCTCGATCGAGAGGTTCCGCGACTGGCGGTTCGGCCTGTTCGTCCACTGGGGCCTGTACGCCCTGCCCGCCCGCCACGAGTGGGTGAAGAACCGCGAGCGGCTGACCGACGAGGACTACCAGCCGTACTTCGACCACTTTGCCCCTGACCTCTACGACCCGCGCCAATGGGCCCGTGCGGCGCGCGAGGCCGGCATGCGGTACGCCGTACTGACGACCAAGCACCACGAGGGCTTCTGCCTGTGGGACTCGGCGGTGTCGGACTACACGGTCGCTCACACCGCCTGGGGCGCCGGCAAGGACCTGGTGAAGCAGTTCGTCGAGGCCTGCCGCGAGGAGGGTCTGGGGATCGGGTTCTACCACTCCCTGATCGACTGGCATCACCCTGAGTTCCCGATCGACCTGATGCACCCGCAGCGCGACGACGAAGAGGCGATCGCCAAGGCGGCCGGCCGCGACGTCCAGGTGTACGCCGACTACCTGCACGCGCAGACCCGCGAGCTGCTGACGAACTACGGCGACATCGACATCATGTGGTTCGACTTCTCCTACCCGGGCCGCAAGTACCCCGACGGCCGCGAGGGCCACGGCAAGGGCCGCGACGACTGGCGTTCGGTCGAGCTGATGGCGATGGTGCGCGAACTGCAGCCCGGCATCCTGATCAACGACCGCCTGGACATCCCCGGCGACTTCGTGACGCCAGAGCAGTACCAACCGGACGGTCCGATGGAACGGGACGGCGTACCGGTGCTCTGGGAGGCCTGTCAGACCCTGAACGGCAGCTGGGGCTACGACCGCGACAACCTGGACTGGAAGTCACCAGAGCTCCTGGTGAAGATGCTGGTCGACTCCGTCTCCAAGGACGGCAACCTACTCCTGAACGTCGGCCCCACCGGTCGCGGCGAGTTCGACCCCCGCGCCCTGGCCACACTGGCCTCCATCGGCGAGTGGACCCGCCTACACGAGCGCGCCTTCCGCGGTGCCCGCCCCTCCGAGCACACCGCACCAGCGGACTGCCGCTACACCCAGAACGGCGACCGCCTCTACCTGCACTTCTTCTCCTGGCCGATGGGCCACATCCACCTCCCCGGCTTGGCCGGCAAGGTCAAGTACGCCCAACTGCTCAACGACGCCTCCGAGATCAAGCGCATCGTCAACGACCCGCACCAGCAGGCCCAGAACACCACCATGGGTGGCACGGCCTCCGACGTACTCACCCTCGACCTCCCAACCCAGAAGCCGGACGTCCTCGTCCCAGTGATCGAACTCTTCCTGAGCTGACCGCGGCGAAGGGGCCGGTACGTCGTACCGGCCCCCCACCCGTCCTGCTCAGATCTGGTCGAGCTTCCAGCGTTGGCAAGGCCCGTTCCAGTAGCGCCAGGTGATCAGGCTGGCGTCCGCGACCGAACTGCAGGCCGCGATGTCGAGCGAGAGACCGTTGGCCTCCCTGGTGATCGACCACGAGCCGTTGAAGGCCGGCTCCACCCGCCAGCGCTGGCAGGCGCTCTCACTCTCCGGCATCGTCGCCACGGTCTGAGCCAAGGCATCCGTGCAGCCCGGGACGTCCAGCGCCTCACCGGTGCTCGGCTCGATGATGTGGTAGATGTCGTCGCCCAGCGGCTTCATCAGCCACCGTTGGCACGGGCTGTTCGGGATCCAGTCCCACATCCGCACCCTGGCATCCGCCCGGCAGTTCTCGACGTCGAGCGCCAGATCCTTGTCGGCCGGGTCGTTCGCGCCCTGCAGGCGGTACTTCCCGGTCGGCTGGGACTGGTTGAACCCTGCGCGCAGGATCCACTGCTGACTCGCCTCCGCCGTACAGCCGCGCTGCACGATGGTGACGTCCTGGCCGGAGCTGCCCTGTGCGGGTGACGCGCACTTCGAGCTGTGCGCGAACTTCAGCCGCACCACGGTGTCGTAGCTGCTGCCCTCGAGGTACTCGATCCGCAACTGCTGGTTCGCCGTGCCCATACACGGATACTGCAGGACCGTGGTCTCGTCCGTGTGCTGCATGTTCATCACGTCGAGGCACCGCGGCCGGCCGTCCTGGCCGTTGCCCTGGAAATGGGCGGTCTGGATCTCGTACTGGTCGGTGCCGGCGATCTGCTTGAGCCGGAACCGCTGGTTGAGTCCACCGTGGCACTCGTGCTGGACCAGCCGCTCCGAGTCGGCCTGGCTGGACAGCCACACGTCGAGGCACTGGCTGCTGTTGCGGTTCACCAGTTCGTACGTGCGTTCCTCGATGTCGAAACTCGGTCCGGTACTGGCACCGACCCGTGGCTCCTTCCACCGGCTGGTCGCCGGACCGAACGACGTACCCGTCGAGGCGAGGGTGTAGACCTCGCGGCCACCACCGTCCAGCGAGACGAACAGGCCGGCGTCCTCCTTGCCGTCACCGGTGAAGTCGCCGATCGCCAGCGCCGTCCGGGCCGGGTCGAAGTTCGTCGTGTTCCGCCACCAGTCGCTCAGGGCGTACGCCGTACCGGTCGACCGGAACACCTTCAGCGAGGCATCGGCGCCGCCGTTCTCGTACAGCGCGACGATGTCATCCTTGCCGTCGCCGTCCACGTCGGCCACCTGCGGCTTACTGCGTTCCCAGCAGTAGCCGCCGGCACCCGAGTCGTGCAGTGTCACCGGTGTCGCGGCGAACGCCGTACCGCTGGACTGGAAGTACCTGGTCAGCGTGCGGCACCCATTGAGGTTCTGCATGTCGACGAGGTCGGCCTTCCGGTCACCGTCCACATCGGCCAGCAGTGGTGCACTTCCGGCCCACGGACTGGCCGTCTGCGACCACTCCACCGGTGTCGTCAACGCCGGGCCGAGGAACGTCAGCGTGCGCCAACTCGTGCCGGAGACGTTCAGCTGGGCGACGATGTCGGACTTGCCATCACCGTTGACGTCACCTGCGATGATCCGTGCCGAGCTGAGCGGCCAGCCGTTCGCACCGCTGTGCCAGACCGGCGAGGACTCGAAGTTGTACCGCTCTCCGGCCGAGAGACCGCGGTACATGCCGATCCGCCGACCGGACTCCTCACGGAACAGAACGGTGTCCGTCCGCCCGTCACCGTCGAAGTCGCCCCGGACCGGCCGGGTCCGGTACATCGCGAAACCACCGCTGGCGCCGGAGTCCCACGCCATCTGACCAGTGTGCAGAGTGCCGTCGGGTTTGGTGACCACATTCCAGATCGAGGTCCGTCCGTCGCCCTGGTCCAGCACCGTGGCCAGGTCAGCGCGGCCGTCACCATTGACGTCGTTGCGGACCAGCGCCGGCAGCTCCGTGAGCTCCCCGGCACTGAGCGACCAGACGGACGCGGTGTCGCTGACATTGTTCGCACTGTCGACTGCTCGCACGTAGAGCGTCTTCGACTCCGGCTCGGCACTGCCGGCCTTCTGGAACACGGTCAGCGGGAGCTGGATCGTGCCGTCGGGCCCGGCCTTGATCCGGCTCAGTACGCGTTCCGGCTGGAACCCGTACAGGTACTCGGCCACATCGGTGTCACCCGTCGCGGGCTTGAGGGTGACAGTCCCGACCGTCCGCGCCGGGATGGCCGCCTCCCCGTCCGGGAAGTCGGTCGACGACAGCACCGCCGTACCGGGCTTCTTCGCGTCGACCCGGAAGTAGCAGCGCGGGGTCTCCGGCCCGAAGTCGATGCCGTCCCCACCGACGTTGTCGTTGGCCTTCGCCGAGTAGGAGTAGGTCTGCCCGTCGACGAACTTCGCCCGGTCGATCGCCGGCCAGGCGAACGCGGACCCCGAGGTCGTCGTCGCCGAGTCCACCTCGTGGACGACGGTGTTCTCCGGGAACTTCCTGATCGTCAGCCGGGTGACCACGTTGTCGCCGTCCTTGTCCGACGACTTCGCCGAGAACGAGTAGCCCGACAACGGCCAGCTGACGACCGTCTGCGCAGTGGCGGTACCACACGGCCGGGCCCGGCTGAAGTTCACCCGTTCCGGCGCGTACGGCGCGTTGTTGTAGGTCACCACGATTTTCGCCGACCCGCCGTGGAACCTCTTCCACTGCAGGATCGCGCCTTCGTCCGGCGCTTTCAGACCGAACGTGATCACGCCGTCGCGCCGGTCGGCCGCGCCCTGGAACGCACCGGTGACGCCGTCCCAGCCCATCAACATGTCGGGCTGGTTGCCGTTCGTGCGCGCGTTGCCCCAGGCCGTACCGAAGTACTCACTCCAGTGCCCCGCCGTGTTGTTCCAGGTGACCGCCTGGTTCCGGTCCAGCGCCGGGGTCCGGAAGAGGTCGACCGGCTGCGGTGAACCGGACGAGCTGTGATCGAGCCAGACCTCGAAGCGGCTACTGATGATCCGCGAGCCGGCCACATCACCGGTACCGAACTGGAAGAACGACCGGTAGGTGATGACGTTGTCGTACGAGCGGCCGACCTTGGCGCCCTCGCCCCGGTCGTAGTCCCAGTACGACTGATTCGGGAACTCCTGGCTGACATGGGTCCACAAGTAGTTGTTCACCGACCAGGACGGGTCGATCGTCACCGGGTACCGAGTCGTTGCTGCGGACAACAACTTCTGATCCGGCACGATCACCAGATCGCTCCCCGACCGCTTCGTCGGGATACTCGCATGACGTGACCGCGGCTCGGCGTCGGCGCTCTTCGCCTGGACCGGGTTGTCCCACATCACCGCCTGTCCCGCGGTGAACAACGCCTTCCCCTCCGCGTCGGCGGCGACCGTCGTACCGTCGGCCTTCGTGGAGAGCTTCAGACCGCTCCCCCGGACCGGGAACCGCAGCTCCCGCAACGCCGGGTTCTTGGCCGCCTCCCGCTCCTTCACGACCAGCAGGTGCTGGAAGCCGGTCGCTTCGGCCCGGACCTTGAGATCGACCCCGGGCAGCACCTCCTGGTACGTCGCGGTGTCGCCGGACAGCACGGGTTTCGGCAACCGGCCCGGCCAGCTCATCCGGACCTGCTTGTCATCTTTGCCCAAGGCAACAAGCTCGCCGGTACCGCCCGCCGACAACTCCAGGTCGGTGACGATCGCCCCCGGCCGGACAGCGCCGTCGGGCTCCAGCCGCAGGGTCGTGTCGATGGGCACCCAGCCCGTGCCCTTGCGGGCCCGGACCGGGTATGCGAACTGTTCCATCGTGTGCAGGCCCGAGGGTTCCCGGAACACCTGCTTGGTCTCGGTCCGCAGGTGCTCCAACTCCACCCGCTGAGCCGGCCCCGCCGGGGCGGGCACGGCGGAGACCGCCGTACCCGCACCAGCAGTGGCAACCATCGGCACCACCAGCAGCCCAGCCAGCAGACCGCCGATCAGCTTTCGCTGAGTCATCGCCGTCACCGCCCCGGAGGAGTCGCGTACTTACACGCCTCCTGAGCACCGGGGGTCTTGCAGAGGTCGTTGTACTCCTTGTACGACATGGGCGGCGGCTTGTACGGATCGCGCTTGGCACACGAGTTGCGTGGCCCGTTCGCACAGTTCCAGACCATCGCGGTCCCGACCAGACCGACACCGGCGGCCGCAGCGCCGACCACACACCCCAGTCCAGCGGTGAACAGGCAGATGGCACCGCCGACGATGAACCCGCCGGCCCCGAACGTGGCCGCCTTCGCGATCGGCTCGTCGTCCGGATCCTTGGCACACACGCCGCAGGGTTTGCTGGGATCGGCCTGCTCCGCGTCCTTCGCTTTCTCGGCCTCCTCCTTCTTCCGCTGCTCCTCGTTCAACCGGCGCTGTTCCGCGGCGGCCGCCAGCACCGCTGAAGCCTGCTCGCCGACCTTGCGCGCGACCTCGGCCAGCTTGTCGACCGAGCCTTCCATCGAGTTGACGCTGTTGCTGACCTGCTTCGCCAGATTCAGCGCCGCCTTGAGCTCGGGGATGTGGACGAGTTTCTTGGTGACGATCCGGATCACTTCTTTGGTGTGGAATCTGATCGTCCGGACGATCTCCTTCCACCGGACGACCTGTTTGGCCACCTCCTGGGTGATCTTCTGGGCGAAGGCGTGCATCCCGAACGCGGAGGCGAGCTTGGCGAGGAAGGTGTAGATCACGATCGTCACGAAGACCGTCACGATCTCCTTCTTCAGCTCCTTGATCCGCCGCACGTGCTCGCGAATGATCGTCTTCGTCTGCGTGACCGTCTGCGTCACGTACCGCTTGCCGTCGGCGTCGACGAAACTCGCCGGGCTGTTGTTCGCATACGCATACGGGTTCAGCTGCTGTGGATCCTCGGTGTCGACCACCGGATCCACCGAGACGAAGCGTCCGGTGGTCGGGTCGTACTCACGGGCGCCGAGATGAACCAGTCCGGTCGAGTCGTCGCGGGTGCCGCCGACGAAGTCCCGCTGTCCCGGCCAGGCGGACGCGACCGGTCCCCGGACCTCGCCGTACGGCGTGATCCGCTTGCGCTGGTACGCCTGGGTCTGGGAATCGACGGTCAGCGTCGCCGAGCCGTGGTGGTCCGAACCCAGCCAGGTCAGCTTGGTGCCGACCCGGACGCCGATCGTCTGCTTGCCGAAGGTGTAGTGCCGCGTGCCCAGCTGGGAGCCGTCCGGCATCAGCAGTAGCTCGGTGTCTCCGAGGTACAGCGTGGTGCCGGTCTTGTCCCGGCGCAGCAGCCGGTTCCCGTCGGCGTCGTAGACGTACTCCGTCTTCTCGGTCCCCTTGGTGACCTTGGCCAGCTTGCCCTCGGCGTCCCAGTCGAAGGCCTCACCGGTACCGGCGAGAGTCCGCGAGGTCTGGTTGCCTGCGGCGTCGTAGCCGTACGTGTTGACCTTGCTGCCTTCCGGTCCGGTCGTGGTGACCTTCTGCACAGCGTGCGGTCGCGCCTGTCCGGCAGCCGGGTACTCGTACGTACTCGTCGTCGCACCGGCCGTCGTGGTCCGCTTCTCGGTCTTGCGGTTCCCGATCTGGTCGAACGTCCACTGGTGCCAGTACGGCGCGGGTCCGCCCAGCTGACTCGCGCTGGTCGGCTGCACCGCACAGTTCGCGTCCCCGGGCGTCCAGGCCTGCGTCAGGCGACGGGACTCGTCGTACCCGAAGCACTGCACGTCCTTGGGATCCGCACTGCCGCTGGCCGGAACATCGGAGATCTTCGTGACGTTGCCGGCAGCGTCGTACTCGTAGCTCTGGTCCAGCACCCGCTGCGGCCCGAGGGTCTGCCGCTGGACGAACGCCCGCGTCAGCCGGCGCGTCGCGTCGTCGTACACATAGTTGTGGCGCAGGTACTTGCCACCGGTCGGCTTGACCTCGAGATACGTCAGGTCGCCGTAGGCGTTGAACTGCGAGTCGGTGACGTACGTCCCTGCCTCGCTGGACATCGTCTTCGGCAGGTCGTTGGTGTCGTACGTCGTGGTCAGGGTCTCGGCCGGCAGCCCGCCGACACCCGGAACGGTCCGGGTCGCGAGCTGACCGGCCTGCGTGTAGGTACTCGCGGTCTCGTACGTCTTGGCCAGGCCGCCTTCGGACGCGGGGAGCGTCACCTTCGAGCCGAGTGGCTGACCGGTCGGGCTGTACCCGGTCACCTCTGTCTTGTAGGCGTTGCCACCGGCGTACCGGGTCGACGTACTCGGCGAACCCTGTACCAGGCTGTCGTACGTCCGCTCGATCCGCAGCGGCCCGTCCGGTGCGCCCTCGCGAACCGACGTCTGCCGACCGACCTCGTCGTAGGTGTAGAAAAGCTTGGTACCGCGCGCGTCGGTACTCGACGTCACCTGGTCCAGCTCGTCGAAGGTGAACGTCGTGATGCCGCGGTCCGGCTCGACGGTCTTCACCTGCCGGCCACGCAGGTCGTATTCGTAGCGCCAGACGTTGCCGGCCGCGTCCGTCACGGACTCCAGCTGCCCCGCCTTGGTGTAGGTGTAGGCCGTCTTGTCGAAGTTCGCGCTCTCCCCCGGGGTGTTGTAGGCCCGGAGTTCGAGGAGCTTGCCCTCGGCGTCACTGATCCGGGTCGTCGCCTGCTCCCCGGACGGCGGGTCCACCGTTTGGCGGTCCACCTCGTGCTTGTACGTCGTCGCCCACTTCTGCTCGTTCTTCGACCACATCGCCTCGGTGACCGGCCGCTCGAGACTGTCGTACGTCGTCGCCGTCCGGGCCGGCAGCTCCTCCTCGACCGGGTCGAAGACCTGGTCGCCAGGCGGAGCGTCGTTGTAGTACGGCGCGTTCTCGATCACCTGCAGACCTCGCGAGTCGTACTCGAAGTCGGTGATCACCCGGCCGATACCATCCGCCGCGGGTTTCTGGGTCTGCCGCTTGCGCTGCAGACCGTCGAGGATCTCGTAGCTGGTCTCGACCGTTCCATCGGCCTGCAGACTCCGGGACTGAACGACCCCAGGTGCGTCGATTCCGGCCTGGTAGGTGTTCTCGACGTTCGGCGTCGCCGACTGCGACCGGCCGGGCAGCCAGACCTTGGCGATCCGGCCCATCGGGTCCCGCTCGGAGACAGTGCTGCGGCCACCGACATCCGTCACCTTCGTCGACTGGCCCCAGGCCGGGTCCAGCTCGGTGGCCGAGGCGTGCCCGTTCGCCAGCGTGACGGTCGTCTTGGTGACCGGGCCGTCGGCCGGCAGGTAGCTGTACGTCGTCTTGTGGCCGGTGGCATCGGCTTCGGTCTTGCGCCGCCCGTGGTCGTCGTACGTCGTGGTCCGGACCGTCTCGTACGTCGGCGCACCGGCCGCGTTGAACCCGGTCAGCCGCTGACTCCCGACCGGACTGGGGTTCACCGGCGCGGACCCACCGGCGTACTGCAGCTTCAGGTCCGAGATCACATCGTCCTTGGTCCACGGCTGGTCGCACGCCTTGGCCACCGTCTGTGTGCGCACCGGCAGCTCGGCGATGCCCAGAGCCTGGTTGCTCGCGTACTCGTAGCGCGTACAGGTGTCGTCGGCGGTGGTGCTGAGGTCGTTGGCGTTGGACGCCGCCGTCAGCACACCGGAGGCCGAGAACTCGTTGGCGGCCGAGGTTTGCCGGAATCCGCTGCCCTGCTTGGATTCCCACTGCTTGACGGCCTTCTGTTCGATTTTGAACGCCTGTGTGGTGCCCCAGTCGCGGACCCGCGTCGACGTCGCGGGCGACACCCAGGAGTCGGTGATGGTCCGTTCGGCGATCGCGCCGTTGAGCAGCTTCGTCGTCTCCCGGACCTGACCGGCCAGCGTGTCGCTGTCCGGGGTCCGGGCTCCGGTCGAGTCCTCCAGATCGACGTCCTTGACACCGCCGTCCTTCAGCTTGTCGCCGTCCATGCCTTGGTAGTAACGGTTCTCGGTCACCGTCTGCGGACCGCTCGGGTGGCCTTTGGTGGTAATTACCCGGTCGTAGCCGCGCCACTGGGACCAGGTCTTGCGGCCGATCTCGACCAGACCGTCCTCGTCGTCGTGCCGCCAGGCCGGCTTTCCGGGGTAGCTGATCGCCGTCTGCACCGGCACCATGCCACTGACCCGATCGGACTCGGTCACCGAGGTCACGACGTACTTGTGGAACCAGTCCTCGCGCTCGGCGGTCTCACCGGGCGGCGTCCACTTCAGTGGGTGGCAGCGCCGGTCGTTACGGTCCACCGGCGGGACATTGCCAGGCAGGCTGCAGTCCTTCTCGGAGTACGTGATCGCCAGCTCGCCGCCGGTGCCGTAGTGAATGGCCCGGATCCGGAACCAGTCCAGCAACGGCCGCGCCGTACCGTCCGCGACGCGGTTGTTCATCGCGATCTTGTCGAAGTTGATCTCCGGTGTGCTCACGGCTCCGGTCCCGACCTCACCGGTGTGGGTGACCGCCTCCAGCCACAACCGCGGACCGGTGTTGTCACCAGGGTTCGGGAACGAGTGCCGCAGCGTCCACGTGTCGACGGCGTCGAACGCCGTACCACGCCAGACGTCGGTGCGGACCTTGCTCAGCTTCTTCTTCGTCCAGAAGCTCGGACCGGTCTGAGTGCACTTCGTGGTACTGGTGCACTCCTGGTCGAGCGGGGTGTCGAAGTAGTCGGCCGGAGCACAGTTCGCGCCGGCGTTGCAGCGCTCGGTGGTGTCGAAGTGGACGCGCGCCACCGGCTTCTCGGCGAACACCTGCCCTGCGGTCTGGCCGTACTCGATCCGCTTGATGTTCCCTGCGCGGTCGTAGCTCTTGACCGTCGTCTCGGTACCGTTGTAGGCGTAGTTGTTCTTCTCGGTCTCGTAGAACATCGACATCGTGTTGCCGTGCGGGTCAACGACGTAGTCGAGGTTCCATCGGTAGGCCTGCTGGCAGAACGAGTCCGCGAAAGCCTGCTTGTTGCACTGCTCACCGGCGTGGTTGCCGGCCACCGGGACCGTCCACGCCGAGTTGGTCGTCTCGGTGGTGGCGCCGGGGAGCTTGTTCAAGCCGAAGTAGTACTTCGTGCCGTCCTTCCCGGTGATCAGCCAGTGCTCGCCCTGCTCACCAGCAGCGCCGCCCTCGTCACCATTGGGAGCGCCGGACAGGCGCTCGACCTTGGTGCCGTCGTCAGCTTTCGGCCGCCACTGCTTGGTGGTGTCGTCCAGGACGAGCTCGCCGCCCTTGCCGTTCAGGGTGAAGGTGGCGTTGTCGGTGGCGAAGCAGAGGTCGCCGACCGCACGGGTGCCGTTGTTGCCGGTCTTCTCGGACTTCGACGAACACGAGGCGTACCGGCGTTCGATCGAACCGCCCGGTGCGAGGTCGAAGCCCTCACCTGCCCAGGAGGTCTGGTTGTTGGTGCCCGAGGTGCGGCCGTCGACGGCACCCGAGGAGTAGCCCATGGTGATGGTCGGCGTCGGTCCGCCAGTGCCGGGCGGCGCCCGGAACGGATACTGCCAGCTGAAGTCTCCCGACGAGCCGCCGGCCTGCCAGGACGCAGTCGGCGACAGCGAGGTGTTGCCGAAGTCGCCGGCTGGGCCTCCCGCGGCCGCCTCCATCGCGTACAGGCCGGTGGCCGGTACCTGGGCGCTCAGCTTTCCGTCACCACTGTTGCGGGTGGCAATCGGCGTACCGGAGGAACGGTCGACGAGTCGGAGCCGGGTCGCCCAGTCACCGCCGTACGCGTGCCGGAACGCCTGGTAGTTCAGCTCCAGGTTCACCTTGCCGTTGGACCGCGCCTTGTCGGTGCTCGAGAGCCGGACCAGCATCGACGAACCGCGCTTGCCGAGCAGTTCGACCTTCACCCCCGCGGGCGCCGTACCGTCGGCGACTGCCGGCCCCACCGCGACCGGCAGCAATCCAGCGGCCTTCTTCGGCAGTACGCCGGACAGCTTCGCTCCCCACGTCACCTCGGGCAGCTGCACCTCGGCCGAACCGGTCGCCGGCCAGGAGACGGTCGGTGTCTTCACCACGTCGACATCGAGATCGGGTTTGCGTGGCTGCACCTGGTAGTTCGAGCCGTGCACCGGCTTGACCTTGGTGCCCTTGACCGTCTTTTCTTCTGCCTCCTGCGCCGGAGCCGCCGACGCACCCGGCGGATGCAGACCGGCAACGAGCGTCAACCCGAGCACAACAGCCCAGGTACGCCGAAGCACACCTCGTGACATGGAACCTCCCCAGTAGCGGAGGGTTCACTATCAGTGAGCGTTCGGAAGCACCTCAAGGAATTCAGCCGGGGCGCAAAGGTCAGCACGGACCTTTGCGCCTCGGTCGAAAGCTGCGCCTACCTTTCGATTCAGCTCGAAACTGGTCAGACCGGATTGAGCCGCCAGCGCTGGCAGGGGCCGTTCCAGTAGCGCCAGGTGATCAGATCGGTGTTCTCCTCGGTCTTGCAGCCCGCGACGTCGAGCGAGAGACCGTTCGCCTCCCTGGTGATCGACCAGGTCCCGTCGAAGGCCGGCTCGATCCGCCAGCGCTGACAGGCGCTCTCACTCTCCGGCATCGTCGCGACCGCCTGTGCCAAGGCCTCGGTGCAGCCCGGGACATCAACAGCCTCGCCAGTGCTCGGCTCGATGATCCGGTACACGTCGTCGCCGAGCGGCTTCAGCTGCCAGCCCTGGCACGGGCTGTTCGGCACCACCTCCCACATTCGCAGCCTGGCGTCCGGCAGGCAGTTCTCGACATCCAGCACCCATGCGGTGTTCGACGCCTTGATGTAGTGCTTTCCGGTCGGCTGCGCCGGGTTGAAACCCGCCCGCAGGATCCACTGCTGGCTGGCCTCCGACGTACACGTGCGCTGGACGATCGTCGTGTCCTGCGTCGTGCTGCCTCCGGCCGGCGACGCACACTTCGAGCTGTGCGCGAACTTCAGCCGCACGACCGTGTCGTAGCTGCTCCCTTCGAGATACTCGATCACCATCTGCTGGTTCGACGTCCCCATACACGGCCACTGCAGGATCTTGCGTTCGTCGTCCTGCTTCATGTCCTCGACATCCAGGCAGCGCGGCCTGCCGTCGGTGGTGTTGCCCTGGAAGTGCGCGGTCCGGACCTCGAACTGGTCGGTGCCGGCGATCCGGGCGATCCGGAACCGCTGGTTGAGACCACCGTGACACTCGTGCTGCACCAACTTCTCCGAATCGACCTGACTCGCCAACCACACATCCAGACACTGGCTGCTGTTGCGGTTCACCAACTCGTAGGTGCGTTCCTCGATGTCGAAGCTCGGTCCGGTACTCGCACCCACCCGTGGTTCCTTCCAGCGGCTGACCGCCGTACCGAACGACGTACCGGTCGATGCGAGGGTGTAGACCTCTCGCCCGCCGGCCGGCAACGAGTAGAACAGACCGACGTCCTGCTTGCCGTCACCGGTGAAGTCGCCGACGGACAGGGCGGTCTTGGCCGGGTCGAACGTGGTGGCATCGCGCCACCACTCGCCCAGCGTGTACGCCGTACCTGTCGAGCGGAACACCTTCAACGAGGCATCGGTACCGCTGTTCTCGTACAGCGCGACGATGTCGTCCTTGCCGTCGCCGTCGACATCCGCGACCTGCGGCTTGCTGCGCTCCCAGCAGTACGCACCGGCACCGGAGTCGTGCAAAGTGACCGGCGTCGCGGCGAACGCCGTACCGGTGGACTTGAAGTACCTCGTCACCGTGCGGCAACCGCTGAGGTTCTGCATGTCGACCAGGTCGGCCTTCTTGTCCCCGTCCACGTCGGCAAGCAGCGGAGCGCTACTGGACCAGGGACTCCCCGTCTGCAACCACTCCACCGGCGCACTGAGCGCAGGGCCGAGGAACACCAGCGTGCGCCAGCTCGTCCCCGAGACGTTCAGCTGAGCGACCACATCGGACTTGCCGTCACCGTTGACGTCCCCGGAGACGATCCGCGCCGTACTGAGCGGCCAGCCGTTCGCACCGCTGTACCAGACCGGTGCGGACTCGAAGTTGTACCGCTCACCGGCCGACAGACCGCGGTACATGCCGATCCGTCGCCCCGCTTCCTCACGGAACAGTACGGCGTCGGTTCGCCCGTCACCGTCGAAGTCGCCGCGCACCGGCCGGGTCCGGTACATCGCGAACCCACCGTTGGCACCGGAGTCCCACGCCATCTGACCGGTGTGCAGACTGCCGTCCGGCTTGGTGACGACGTTCCAGATCGCGGTACGGCCATCGCCCTGGTCCAGCACCGTGGACAGATCGGCCCTGCCGTCACCATTGACGTCGTTGCGGACCGGTGGCGGCAGCTGCTCGAGCTCACCGGCGCTGAGCGACCAGACCGTCGAGTTGTCGCTGACATTGTTCGCAGCGTCGACTGCTCGCACGTAGAGCACCTTCTGCTCCGGCTCCACCGTCAGCGACTTCTGGAACACGCTCAACGGGATCTGCACCGACCCGTCCGCGCCGGCCTTGATCCGGCTCACCACCCGCTCCGGCTGGAAGCCGTAGAGGTACTCGACCACATCGGTGTCACCTGCGGCGGGCTTCAGGGTGACGGTGCCGACCGTCCGCGCCG
This sequence comes from Kribbella sp. NPDC056951, assembly GCF_042674205.1. Taxonomy (NCBI): domain Bacteria; kingdom Bacillati; phylum Actinomycetota; class Actinomycetes; order Propionibacteriales; family Kribbellaceae; genus Kribbella; species Kribbella sp. NPDC056951. The sequence continues at coordinate 1,027,827 of NZ_JBHUQZ010000003.1, read as the reverse complement.
GGATGGCGGCCTCCCCGTCCGGGAAGTCGGTCGACGACAGCACCGCCTTGCCCGGCTTCCTGGCGTCGACCTTGAAGAAGCACTGCTGGCTGGACGGCCCGTAATCGATGTCGTCGTCGGCGACCCGGTCGTCGGACTTCGCCGAGTAGGAGTACGTCTTCCCGTCCTCGAACTTGGTCCGGTCGATCGCGGGCCAGCCGAAGGCCGACCCCGACGTGATCGGCGCCGAATCCACCTCGTGCACCACCACGTTGTCCGAGACCCGCTTGATGGTCAGCCGGGTCACCAGGTTGTCCCCGTCCTTGTCGGTCGCCTTCGCCGAGAACGAGTACCCCGACAGCGGCCAGCTCACCACGGTCGGACTGTCCGCCGTACCGCACGGCCGGGCCCGGCTGAAATTCACCCGCTCCGGCGCGTACGGCGCGTTGTTGTAGGTGACCACGATCCGCGCGGACCCGCCGTGGAACCTCTTCCACAGTGCGATGTCCCACTCGTCCGGAGCCCGCAGCCCGAAGGTGACCGTCTCGTCCCGGTCCGTGGCCGCGCGCTGGAACTCCGCCTTCGTCGCCGCGTTCTCCCAACCCATCAACATGTCCGGCTGGCCGGCGGCGGTCCGGGCGTTGCCGCTGAGCTCGCCCATGAACGCCCGCCAGTGCCCGGCGGTGTTGTTCCAGGTGACCTTCTGATCACGCCGGATGCTGTTCGTCGCGTACAGGTGGACCGGAGTCGGCCCGTTGGAGGAGCTGTGGTCCAGCCAGATCTCGAACTTGCCCTTGACGATCTTCGCCCCGGCCAGGTCACCGGAGCCGAACTGGAAGAACGACCGGTAGGTGATCACATTGTCGTAGGAGCGACCGACCTTCGCCCCTTCGTCGCGGTCGAACTCCCAGTACGAGTCGTCGGCGTGCTCGAGGCTGACATGGGTCCACAGCGAGTTGTTGACCGACCAGGTCGGGTCGATCGTGACCGGATAGCGGGTAGTCGGTGCCGTGAGCAACTTCTGGTCAGGCGTGATGACGAGCTCGTTGCCCGACCGGGTGGTCGGGATGCTCGCGTGCCGGGACCGCGGTCCGGCACCTGGGCTGTCCCACATGACCGCCTGACCGGCCGTGAAGACGGTCTTGCCGGCCGCGGTGGCGACCGTCGTACCGTCCGGTTTGGCGGCCAGCCTCAGACCGGTCCCGCTGATCGGGAACCGCAATTGCCTCAACGCCGGATTGCTCGCCGCCGCCCGGTTCTTCACCACCAGCAGATGCTGGAACCCGGTGGCCTCGGCCCGCACCTGCAGGTCGACGCCGGGGAGCACCTCTGGGTACGTCGCCGTGTCGCCGGCCAGCACCGGCTTCGGGAGCTTCCCCTTCCAGTCCATCCGGACCTGCTTGTCCGCCTTGCCCAGGGCAACGAGTTTCCCGTCGCCACCACCGGACAGCCGCAGGTCGGTGACGATCGTGCCCGGCCGGATCGACCCGTCGGGCCGAAGCGTCAGTTTCGTGTCGATGGGCACCCACCCCGAGCCCTTCCGGGCCCGGACCGGGTACGCGAACTGTTCCATCGTGTGCAGGCCCGAGGGCTCCCGAAACACCTGCGTGGTCTCGTTCCGCAGGTGCTCCAGCTCCACCCGCTGCTGCAGGGCTGCCGCCGGGGCGGGCACGGCGGAAACCGCCGTACCCGCACCAGCAACCGCAACCAGCGGCACCGCCAGCACACCGGCCATCAGGCCGCCGATCGTGCGGTTCGTCATGCCCGCATCACTTCCCCGGCCCGGACCACTTACAGGCTTCCTGCGCACCCGGCGTCTTGCAGATGTCCACGTGCTGCTGCTGCGTCATCGGATTCCGGTTGCTGTGGGTGTCCTCGTACCACTGACCGCCGATGGATTCGCCGGCCTTGCCGCCGCCGTACCCGCCTCCGATCGCCCCGAGCGTGCCGAGCACAGGAACGCAGAACGGCGCCGCAGGTCCGCAGAGCAGGCCGGCGCTGGCGCCGGCGGCCGCCCCGGCAAACCGCCCGGCCGTTCCGCCGACCCCGGTACCGATCACCTTGCCCCAGTGCTCGGCGTTGTCCTTCTCCTTGGCGCGCTTCCGCTCGTCGTCCAGCCTCCGCTGGTCGATCTCCATCAGCCGGTTGCGCCGCTCCGCCTCCTGATCGGACTTGGCCTGCTCGCCGATCCGGCGGGCCACATCCCCGAGTTTGTCGACCGACTTGTCCATCGAGGACACACTCGATTCGGTCTGTTTGGCCAGGTCGAGAGCCTGTTTGAGCTCGGGCTCCCAGACCAGCTTGGTGGTGACGATCCGGATGACTTCCTGGGTGTGGTACCTGAGCGTCCGGGTGACCTCCTTCCACCGGATCACTTGGACCGCGACCTGCGCGGTGATCTTCATGGCGAAGTCGTGCATCCCGAACGCGGCCGCGAACCGGCTGAGGAAGGTGAGGATCACGACCGTCACGTAGATCGTGAACACCTCCTGCTTGAGCTCCTTGATCCGCTTCACGTGCTCGCGGATGACCGTCCTCGTCTCGGTGATCGTCTCGGTGCGGTACCGCTTGCCGTCCGCGTCGAGGAAGCTCACCGGGCTGTTGTTGGCGTACGCGTAGGCGTTCAGCTGTTGCTGGTCCTCGGCATCGACCACCGGGTCCACCGAGATGAACCGCCCGGTACTCGGGTCGTACTCCCGGGCACCGAGGTGGATCAGACCCGTCGCGTCGTCCTTCAGGCCACCGACGAAGTCCTGCCGGCCGGGCCAGTTCGGCGTCGCCGGACCGCGGGCCTCACCGTACGGCGTGATCCGCTTCCGCTGGTACGCCTGGGTCTGCGCGTCGACGGTGAGCGTCGCCGAGCCGTGGTGGTCCGAGCCGAGCCAGGTCAGTTTGGTGCCGACCCGGACGCCGATCGTCTGCTTGCCGAACTTGTAGTACCGGGTGCCGAGCTGGGAACCGTCCTTCATCAGCAGCAGCTCGGTGTTGCCGAGGTACAGCGTGGTGCCGTTGGCGTCCTTGCGCAGCAGCCGATTGCCGTCGGCGTCATAGATGTAGCCGGTCTCCTGACTGCCCTTCTTCACCTTGCCGAGTCGTCCCTCGGCATCCCACTCGAACGTCTCCTGCACGCCGCCGACGGTCCGCGACGTCTGGTTCCCGACCGCGTCGTAGGCGTACGAGTTCGTCTCGACCGCACCATCGGGCTTGGTGGTGGTGACCTGCTGCAGCGCATGCGGCCGCGCCTGACCCGGTGCCGGGTAGTCGTAGGTGCTGGTGGTGGCACCGGCCGTGGTCATGCGCTTCTCGGTCTTGCGGTTACCGATCTTGTCGAACGTCCACTGGTGCCAGTACGGCGCGGGTCCGCCCAGCTGGCTCGCGCTGGTCGGCTGCGCCGCACAGTTGGCATCGCCCGGGGTCCACGCCTGGGTCAGGCGCCGGGCCTCGTCGTACCCGAAACACTGCACGTCGGCCGGATCCGTGCTGCCACTGGCCGGCGCGTCGACGATCTTGGTGACGTTACCGGCGTGGTCGTACTCGTAGCTCTGGTCGAGCACCCGCTGCGGCCCGAGGGTCTGCCGCTGGCTGAAGGTCCGGATCAGCCGCCGGGTCGTGTCGTCATAGACATAGTTGTGCCGCAGGTACTTGCCTCCGGTCGGCCGGACCTCGAGGAACGTCAGGTCGCCGAAAGAGTTGAACTGCGAGTCCGTGACGTAGGTCCCGGCTTCGCTGGACAGCCCGGACGGAAGGTCCTGCTGGTTGTAGGTCGTCGTCAGGGTCTCGGCCGGCAGGCCGCCGACCGCCGGAACCTTGGTGGTGGCCGGCTGCCCGGTCGCGGTCCAGGTGTTCTCGGTCGTGTACGTCGCCGCCAGCGCACCCTCGGCGGCAGGCAGCGTGACCTTGGTGCCCAGCGCGTGCCCGGTGGCGTCGTACCCGGTGATCTCCGTCGTGTAGGGGTTGCCGTCGACATAGCGGGTCGCGGTGCTGGGCGAACCCTTCGCCAGCGTGTCGTAGCCACGCTCGATCACCAGTGGCCCGTTGGCGGATCCGCTCCTCGTCGTGGTCGGTCGCCCGATCTCGTCGTAGGCGTAGAACAACTTGTTGCCCGCGGCGTCGGTCTGCGACTCGAGCTGGTCGAGCTCGTTGTAGACGAAGGTGGTGCTCCCGCGGTCCGGCTCCTCGGACTTGATCTTGCGCCCACGGACGTCGTACTCGTACCGCCAGACGTTCCCGCCCGGATCCGTGACGGTGGCCGGCTGACCAGCCTTCGTGTACGTGTACGTCGTCTTGTCGAAGTTCGTGCTCTCCCCCGGAGTGTTGTAGGCCCGCAGCTCGACCAACCGGCCCTGCGCGTCACTGATCCGGGTGGTGGCCTGTTCTCCGTTCGGTGGGTCGACCGTCTGCCGGTCCACCTCGTTCTTGTAGGTGGTGGACCATCGTTCGGTGTTCTTCGACCACAGCGCCTCGCTCACCGGCCGCTCGAGCGCGTCGTACGTCGTGGCCTTGCGAGCCGGCAAGTCCTCCTCGATCGGGTCGAACACGACGTCGCCGGGCGGTGCGTCGTCGTAGTACGCGGTGTTCTCGACCACCGCCAGCCCGCGGGAGTCGTACTCGATGTCGCTGATCACCCGGCCGACACCGTCGGCGGAGGCGGTCTGGACCTGCCGCTTGCGCTGCAGGCCGTCGAGGATCTCGTACTTGACCTGCTCGCTACCGTTCGGCAGCAGCGTCTTGGTCTGCACAACACCCGGTGCGTCGACATCGGCGGTGTAGATGTGCTCGACGTTCGGCTGGTCCGACGGTGCGCGGTCCGGCAGCCACACCTTGGTGATCCGTCCCAGACCGTCCCGGGCGGAGACCGTCGTCCGGCCGGCGACGTCGGTCACCTTGGTCGCCTGTCCCCAGGCCGGGTCCAGCTCGCTGCTCGACGTGTGCCCGTTGGCGAGGGTGACGGTCGTCTTCGTGACCGGGCCGTCGGCCGGCACGAACCCGTACGTCGTGGTGTGATTCTTCGGGTCGGTGTCGGTCCGGAGCCGGCCGTGGTCGTCGTACGTCGACATGCGGACGGTCTCGTACGTCGGTTCACCGGCGGCGTCGAATCCGCTCAGCCGCTGCGCGGCGGTGGGCTTGGCGTTCACCGGTGCCGTGCCACCGGCATATCCGACCTTCACGTCCGAGATCACGTCGGCCTTGGTCCACGGCTGGTTGCAGGCCTTGGCCACCCGCTGCGTCCGCAGCGGGAGCTCGGTCAGCCCCTTGGCAGCGTTGTTCGCGTACTCGTAACGGGTGCAGGTGTCATCCGTGGTCGTCGCCAGGTCGTTCGCGTTCGATTCGGCGACCAGGACACCTCCCGCAGTGAACTCGTTGCTGGACGAGGTCTCACGGAATCCGCCGCCCGGCTTGGCCTCCCATTGCTTCGCGGCCTTCTGCTCGACCTTGAACGCACTCGTCGTTCCCCAGTCGCGGACCCGGGTCGAGGTGGCGCCTGACACCCAGTTGTCGTTGATGGTGCGTTCGACGATGGCGCCGTTGACCAGCTTGCTGGTCTCGCGGACCTGCCCGGACAGGGCGTTCACGTCCTCCACCTGCGCACCGGTCGAGTCGGTCACCTTGACGTCCTTGACCGAGCCGTCGGCCAGCTTGTCGCCGTCCATGCCCTGGAAGTAGCGGCTCTCGGTGACGGTCTGCGGACCGTCCGGGGCGCCCTTGGTGACGATGACGCGGTCGTAACCGCGCCACTGTGACCAGGTCTTGCGGCCGATCTCGACCAGCCCGTCCTCGTCGTCGTGCCGCCAGGCCGGCTTGCCCGGATAGCTGATGGTGGTCTGCACCGGGACCATCCCGCTGACCCGGTCGGACTCGGAGACAGAGGTGACGACGTACTTGTGGAACCAGTCCTCGCGCTCGTCGACCTCGCCCGGTGGAGTCCACTTCAGCGGGTGACAGCGGCGGTCGTTGCGGTCCACCGGCGGGACGTTGCCGGGCAGACTGCAGTCCTTGTCGGAGTAGGTGATCGTGAGCTCGCCACCGGTGCCGTAGTGGATCCCACGGATCCGGAACCACTGCAGCAACGGCCGCGTGGTTCCGTCGGCGACCCGGTTGTCGAGCGCGATCTTGTCGAAGTTCACCTCGGGGATGGCGACCGCGCCGGGGCCGGCCTCGCCGATGTGGGTGATGGCCTCCAGCCACAACCGCGCGCCGGTGTTGTCACCGGGGTTCGGGAACGAGTGCCGCAGCGTCCACGTGTCGACGGCGTCGAACGCGGCACCACGCCAAACCTCCGTGCGGACCTTGCTCAGCTTCTTCTTCGTCCAGAAACTCGGACCGGTCTGCGTGCACTTCGTGGCACTGGTGCACTCCTGGTCGAGCGGAGTGTCGAAATAGTCGGCCGGAGCACAGATCGCGCCGGCGACACAGCGCTCAGTGGTGTCGAAGTGAACGCGCGCCACCGGCTTCTCCGAGAAGACCTGACCGTCGGTCTGGCCGTACTCGATCCGCTTGATGTTGCCGGCCCGGTCGTAGCTCTTCACCGTCGTCTGCGTGCCGTTGTACGCATAGTTGTTCTTCTCGGTCTCGTAGAACAACGACATCGTGTTGCCGTGCAGGTCGACCACGTAGTCCAGGTTCCACCGGTAGACCTGCTGGCAGAAGGAATCAGCGAAGGCCGCCTTGTTGCACTGCTCACCGGCGTGGTTGCCGGCCACCGGAACCGTGAGCGCCGAGTTGGTCGTCTCGGTGCCGGCGCCGGGCAGCTTGTTCAAGCCGAAGTAGTACTTGGTCCCGTCCTTGGCGGTGATGACCCAGTACTCACCCTGTTCCTGCGGCTTGCCGTCACTGCCCTGGTCACCGTTGGGAGCGCCCCACAGGCGCTCGACCTTGGTGCCGTCGTCACTCTTCGGCCGCCACTGCTTGGTGGTGTCGTCGAGGACGAGCTCACCACCCTTGCCGTTCAGGCTGAAGGTTGCGTTGTCGGTGGCGAAACACAGGTCACCGACCGCACGGTTGCCGTTGTTACCGGTCTTCTCGGGCTTCGACCCGCAGGATGCGTACCGGCGCTCGATCGAGCCGCCCGGCGCGAGGTCGAAACCCTCACCTGCCCAGGAGGTCTGGTTGTTGGTGCCGGAGGTCCGGCCGTCGACACTGCCCGAGGAGTAACCAAGGGCCATCGTCGGGATCGGTCCGCCAGTGCCCGGTGGCGCGCGGAACGGGTACTGCCAGTTGAAGTCACCCGACGAGCCGCCCACCGACCAGGAGGCCGACGGTGACAGGGAAGTGTTGCCGTAGTCACCGCTGTTACCCGCGGCCGCTGCCTCCATGGCGTAGAGGCCGGTCGCCGGTACGTCGGCGCTCAGCGTGCCGGCACCGACGTTCTGCGTCTTGACCGGCGTACCGGAGGGGAGGTGGACCAGCCGCAGCCGGGTCGCCCAGTCACCGCCGTACGCGTGCCGGAACGCCTGGTAGTTCAGCTCCAGCCGGACCTTGCCGCTGGCGGCCTTGCTCTTGTCGGTGCTGGTCAGCTTGACCAGCATCCGGGCGTCCTGCCGGCCGAGGAGGTCGACCCGCACACCGCTCGGAGCCGTGCCGTCCGCACTCGCCGGCCCGACCGCGACGGGCAACGTGCCGGCAGCCTTCTTCGGGAGCACGCCGGACAGCTGGGTCGACCAGCCGGCCGCGGGCAGGGACACCGCGGCCGACCCGGTCGCCGGCCACCGCACAGCCGGTGTCTTCACGAGATCGACATCGAGATCCGGTGTCCGCGGCTTGACCTTGTAGTCGGTCCCACGCACCGGTTTGACCTTTGCCCCCTTGAAGGCGGGTTCCTCATCCTGCTGGGCCGGAGCAGCGGTTGCGCCCGGCGGATGCAGGCCGGCGATGAGCGTTGCTCCGAGCACAACGGCCCAGGCACGCCGCAGCACACCTCGTGACATCGAACCTCCCCTAGAGACGGAGAGCTCAATGTCAGCTCGGCCTCAGGGGCTGACAACGTGTTCGACGGCCGTGGAACGGATTTCGATTGCCGACCCCGGACCTTCGACGTCGGACGAATGGTCTGCTCAGGAAGCCGGCGTCGGGCGGCCGGGTTGTTCGCCGCCGCGGGCTTCGAGGTAGGAGTTCTTCGGGACCATCACCTTGCGGCGGAACAGGCAGACGACGGTGCCGTCCTGTTTGTAGCCCTTGGTCTCGACGTGGACGACGCCGCGGTCGTCCTTGGACTTGGACTCCCACTTGTCCAGGACGACCGTCTCGCCGTAGATGGTGTCGCCGTGGAAGGTGGGGGCGATGTGCCGGAGGGACTCGATCTCGAGGTTCGCGATCGCCTTGCCGCTGACGTCGGGGACCGACATGCCGAGCAGGATCGAGTAGATGTAGTTGCCCACCACAACGTTCTGGCCGAACTGGGTGGTCTCCGCGGCGTAGTTCGAGTCCAGGTGCAGCGGGTGGTGGTTCATGGTCAGCAGGCAGAACAGGTGGTCGTCGTACTCGGTCACTGTCTTGCCGGGCCAGTGCTTGTAGACCGCACCGACCTCGAACTCCTCGTAGCTGCGCCCGAACTGCATGCCGGTTCCTCCTGTGGGTTGGACTACCCCATGCTGGCGGATCGGACCACCGGCGGCCGTGGTCTGGCTCTCACCGGGCGGAGAGACGTGTGTCACTCCGCCCGGGCACTCAGGCCTGCGGGGGCTGCTGCTGGACCGGGGGCTGCTGCGGGACGGTGTGGTCGGGCAGTCGCGGGGTGACCTCACCCTTCAGCGCCAGCTTGGCCAGGTGGTTGCGGGCCTCTTCGGCGAACTTGAAGTCGCACAGGACGTCGTACGTCGTCGCCACCACCGCGGTGCGGGAGGTGAAGTCGCGGCGTCCGGCCGACTGGGCGTAGCTCAGGCCGCCGAAGACCAGGCCGAAGAACGCGCCCAGCACCACACCGGTGAGCAGTGCGGCCAGCCAGTTCGCATTGGTGACGGCGCCCAGCAGGATGCCCACGAACAGACCGAACCAGGCACCGCTGGCCAGACCGGTGCCCAGCGCCCGTCCCCAGGTCAGGCGGCCGGTGATCTTCTCCACCTGGCGCAGGTTGTTGCCGACGATGGTCGTGTGCTCGACCGGGAACTTCTCGTCCGAGAGGTAGTCGACAGCGCGCTGCGCCTCCCGGTAGGTGTCATACGTCCCGATCGTCAGACCGCTCGGCCGCGGGTCCATCAAGGGCATGCCTTGCGTCATCGTCGTTCCTCTCCACGTGCTTCCACCCCCATCATTGCCGACGGCTGGTTACCGCGTCTTGATAGCCTCGCCGGTGATGACCGGACGACGCTGGGACCTGGGCGCGACACGCCGGATGGGACAGCTGTTCGCCCGCCGGCAACTGGGTGACGGGCCGAGCCGTCCGGACCTGGTCGCGAGCGGCAAACTCGACGGCGCACTGGTCGACTGGGCCTTCTATCGTGACGGTCACCGCGACAAGCGGATCAACTCCTATACGGAGGCGCTCGGGCGGGCCAAGCGCGGCCAGGGGTTCGTCTGGATCGGCCTGTTCCAGCCGACCGACCACCAGCTCGCGATCATCGGTGCCGAGTTCGGGCTGCACGCGCTGGCCCTGGAGGACGCCTCGGAGGCGCACCAGCGACCGAAGCTCGAGCGGTACGACGACACTCTGTTCGCAGTGCTCAAGACAGTCAGCTATGTGCCGCATCAGGATCTGACCGCCACGAGTGAGGTGGTGGCGACCGGTGAGGTGATGGTGTTCTGCGGACCGGGCTTCGTGGTCACCGTCCGGCACGGCGAGCACAGTGAGCTGACCGGGCTCCGGCAGGACCTGGAGGCTGAGCCAGAGCGGCTGGCGGTCGGACCGGGCGTCGTACTGCATGCCATCGCGGACCATGTGGTCGACCGCTACTTGGAGGTCGCGGACGCGGTCCAGGCGGATATGGACCTGATCGAGTCCGAGATGTTCACACCGCGCGGCTGGCGCAACATCGACCGGGTCTACCAGCTCAAACGTGAGGTGCTCGAGCTGAAACGGGCAGTGGCCCCGCTGACCGGGCCGATGCGGGCTCTGTCGACACTGCGGCACCCGCTGATCGCCGACGAGACCCGGAACTACTTCCGCGACGTCGACGACCACTTGCTGCGGGTGAAGGAGCAGGTGATCTCGTTCGACGAGCTGCTCAGCTCGATCCTGCAGGCCGGGCTGGCCCAGGTGCAGGTGGCCGAGAACGAGGACATGCGGCGGATCTCGTCGTGGGTGGCGATCCTCGCCGTACCGACGATGATCGCCGGGATCTACGGGATGAACTTCGACTACATGCCGGAGCTGCGCACGAAGTACGGGTACTTCGTCGTGCTCGGCGTGATGCTGGTGGCGTGCGTCGGACTTCACCGATTGTTCAAGCGCAACCACTGGCTTTGATCAAATACGCCTAATACCACGACCGTGGCCCGTCCGGCCAGAGGTGGCAGCCTTCTGCCATGGCCGGGACTCACTGCCGGTTGGATGGATCAAACAGTTGTGCGGCGATCGAAGGGCTTGATTTACTGCGTCGCATCGCGTTCGGTCAGCAGGCCGCCACAATCTGCGACCGACGGCATCGGGGGATGTCGTGACAGTTTTGCCGCTGGGAGGGCGTTGCCGTGCTCAGAATTCACTTCACGCCGCGCGATTTGACGCGCGTGACGGTCGCGACCAGACCGGCTCCGCTGTGGGAGGTGCTGCTCAGTCTGCACATGCTGCAGCATTCCGACGGCCGGCTGATCTTCGAGGACTGGCGCCGGCACGTCCGGACGTCGGTCGCACCGGACCAGATGCGGCTGCTGCTGGAGCTCACCCCGCCGAAGGGGTACTCCCCCGACTTCCTCACCCCGGCCGAGTCCGCGCCGGACTTCGAGGCTGCGCTGGAGATCGCACTGGCCACACCACGCCAGCAGATCCGCGGCCAGCTCGACCTGCTCTCCAAGTACCGTCCCGCCTCGCCGTGGACCCGGGAGCTCGCCCAGGGCGAGCGGGGGTCGCTGCACAAGCTGGGCCGGGCGCTCCGCACGTACCACGCGGCCGCGATCGCGCCGTACTGGAAGTCGATCGGGACGCACATCTCGGCCGACCACGCCCACCGCGGTGAGGCGCTGGCCCGGCACGGTGTGGACCGGCTGCTCTCGTCCCTGCACCCGCGGGTGCGCTGGGTCGCACCGGTGCTGCAGGTGCTCGACATGAACGACCGCGACCTCTACCTCGACGGGCGTGGCATCGAGCTGCAGCCGTCGGCATTCTGCTGGCAGGTCCCGACCAAGCTGCGCGACCCGGAGCTGAAGCCGATCCTGGTGTACCCGATCCAGCACGCGCCGGGCATCCTGCGGCAGGCGTCGATGGACCAGATCACCTCCAGCGACCCGCTGGGCTCACTGCTCGGCTCGACCCGCGCGGCCGCTCTGGAGGCGGCTGTCGCGGGCTGTACGACGACCGAGCTGGCCAAGCGCTGCAAGATCTCCCCGGCCGCCGCCAGCCACCAGGCAACCGTGCTGCGCGAAGCGGGCCTGATCACCACCCGCCGAGCCGGCGCGTCGGTGCGGCACGAGATCACTCAGCTGGGCATCTGGCTGCTGTCCGGCTACGGCTCCGGCAACACCCGGCACCCGCACCCCCAATCAGTGCCCCGCCTGACCGCCTGAGGCACTCCGCAACGCCTGCCCCGCGCCGCGCGCTGGGCCGACTGGCTCCGCCCCGCCCGTCGACCCAGCGCGCCGCCGGCGCAGGCGCTCACCCGTCGTTGGCCGGTGCGGTCTGCAGGCGCTCGAGAATCCGGGCCCGGTCGTAGTGCTGGGACGGACCCTGCCGGTCCGCAGCGGCCAGCGCCTGCTGCCAGGCCGCCCGAGCCTCGTCGTACCGGCCAGCGGCCTCGTAGGCCTCGCCCAGATTGATCAAGGTCGGCACCTCGGCGGCGCCCAACTCGAGCTCCCGGCACAACCGAGCCGACTCCGCCAGCCAGCCAATCGCCTGTTCTGGGTCACCGGCACGGTGATAGGCGACTCCCGCCGTGTCGAGCGCGTAGGCGAGCCCTCGCTGGTATCCGGCCCGCCGCTGCCGCTCGACAGCCCCTAGCGCGTTGTCGATCGCCTCCTGATACTGCCCGAGGGTGACGAGCGTGTGCGCGAGGTTGTTCTGGGCGGCGCCGTAGGCACGGTCGTCGTCACTGAACTCCAGCGCCTGCCGGAGATGACGCAGCGCGGTGTCCAGATCGTCCATCCGCCGGTATGTCAGCCCGAGGTTCGTATGCAACATGCTCAGTCCGGATCGGTGCCCGACCGACTCCATCAGCTCGAGAGACCGCAGGAACTGGGCCAGAGCATCGTCGATCCGACCCAGCAGGCTGTAGCTGACAGCCAACTGGTTCCCGACCACAGCCTCCAGTAGCGGCTCGTCCACTGCCTGCGCGGAGCGCACCGCGATCTCGTGTGCGGTGAGCAAGGCCAGCGACGGCGCACGTTTCTGCTCGAGGTAGTCCCACAGCTCGCTCGCCAGAACGGCGGCCAGCCAGTGATGACCACGCTCGGCCCCCTGGACCACTCCTGCAAGCAGAGTCGCCCACTCCCTGCGGAACCACGCCAGCGCCTCGGCATCTGAGCCGAAGGTGAGTGGCCGCACGCCATCGAGCGGTTTGCGCAGCAGGTGAAACCGCAGCCGACCGCCTCGGGCCAGCTTGGCGGCTTGTGCGGTTTGAGCTAGCCAGTCGAGCAGGCGGGCCAGGGCCTGCTGGCTTTCCGACGGCTCTTCGAGACCGGCGGCGTACAGCCGCACCAAGTCATGCAGCTGGTACGACGAGGTGGACGCCTGCTCCAGGAGATTCGCCTCGACCAGTACGTCGAGCAGGTGGTCGACCTCGACCTCGTCGAGTCCGGCCAGCGCAGCTACCGCGGGTGGTTCAAAAACGGCTCCTGGATAGACACCAAGCATCCGGAACAGCCGGGCGGCATCGGACGGCAGCGCCTGGTACGACCAGGACAGCACGGCCCGGACACTGCTCAGCTCGTCATCACCGATCTCCAGTGCGCTCAAGCGATCGCCGGCATCGGCCAGTTGCTTGGTGATGTCAGCGCTCCGGCTGCGACTCGCCCGCTCCGCACCGACAACCAGGGCAAGCGGCAACCGCCCGCACAGCTCCGCGAACCCGGCCAGCTGGGCGACGTCGTACGGACGACCGGAGACCACGCGCGCCAGTAGCTCGGTGGACTCCTCTGGGCTCATCTGGCCAAGGCTGAGGCGGCGGGCGCCTTCTCGCGCGACCAGACCGCGGAGCTGGTTTCGGCTTGTCACGATGACGAATCCACCGGCGCCCGGCAGCAGCGGACGGACCTGTGCCACGTTGCGCGCGTTGTCGAGAACGAGCAGCAGCTGCTTCTCGGCGAGCAGCGTGCGCAGCAGCGCCGACCTCGCCTCGAGTGCGCCGGGGATCTGATCGTTTGGCACGCCAAGACCGAGCAGCAGCGACTGCAAGGCGTCGTGCGGCTCGACCAGACCGCCTGCGCTGTAGCCGCGCAGATTGAGGTACAGCTGGCCGTCTGGGAAGTGTGTGCGGGCGTGATGCGCCCAGTGGACCGCCAGCGCGGTCTTCCCCGCGCCTCCGGTCCCGTCGATCGCAACGATCACTGCGGACTGCTCGGACCCGCCTGCGGCGAGCACGTCGTCCAGGAACGCCAGTGCGCTGCGCCGACCGGTGAAGGTTGGCAGATCGGCCGGGAGCTGCCGCGGTATGACGTTGCGCGGTGCCTCGGTCTCTTCCGGCGCACCGGTCAGCAGCTCGGCGTACAGCGCGCGCAGCTCGGCACCTGGGTCCACACCGAGTTCGTCCGCGATGCTCAGCCGGACTGACTCGTAGAGCTCGAGTGCCTCGGCAGTGCGGCCCGCTCTCGCCAGCAGCCGAAGCAGTCGCAGCCACAGGGACTCGCGGAGCGGATTGGCCGCCGCCAGCTCACGCAGCAGGGCCAGAACCTCGCCATAGTCCCGGTCCTCGACACGTAGATCGGCTCGGCGCTCCACAGCCGCCAGATACTGCTCAACGAGTCGCGGCGCCTCGAAGTCGTCCAGCCAGCCGGACCGGGCGCCGTCGAACGGTCTGCCACCCCACAGCGCCAGCGCTGCCAGGACAGCGTCGTACTCGACTGTCGGATCGTCGGTCTGGACCGCGGAGCGCACGAGGCAGGTGAACCGGTGCACGTCGACCTGCTCGGCAGTCAGCCGCAAGCTGTAGCCGGCCGGACCGGTCGCGACCAGGTCCGCGCCGATCGCCCGGCGCAACCGCGTCATCAGCGTGTGCAGGCTCGGCCCGATATTGGCCGGTGGCTCGTCACCCCAGATCCGCTCCGCCAGCACCGGCGTACTGACCGCTTCACCCCGGGCCAGCGCCAGCACGGCCAGCAGCGCCCGGACGCGGTCACCGCCCAGCTCCACCAGACGACCGTCGATCCGCACCGACACGGCACCGAGCAGCCGGACCTCGACCGCCCCACCCCCACCACGCTCAGTCATCGGCCTCCCACTCCCAGGTGCACAAACGGTACCGCCGGGAGGGGACAGTGCGCTCGTTGACAGGGTTGTGACAGGGGCTGATCTGCACTATGAGGCGGTGTAGAAAGGGGGAGGCGGTCGCCTTGTTGCGCATTCACTTCACCGGCCAGGACATGGTGCGGACGACGCTCGCCGATGAGCCGGATCCCATGTGGGAGGTCCTGCTCAGCCTGCACCAGCTGCAGGGGCGGGACGGGATGGCCCACTACGGCACCTGGCGCGAGCGTGCGCGCCGGGTCCTGCCGCGGTCTGCCGCCGGTCTCCTCCAGTTGGCGCCTCCGCACGGCTACTCCCCCGACTTCCTGACTCCGGCCGAGCCGACCACCAGCTTCGAGAGTGGCGTCGAGCGCGTCATGTCCACCTCACCGACCCGCCTGCGGGAAGAGCTCGAACTGCTCGCAGTACGCCGACCACGGACCACGTGGACCCGAGACCTGGCGTCCGGCCGGGCCAACGCCATCCACGGACTCGGCCAGGCGCTGCGGAACTACCACCAGCAGGCGATCGCGCCGTACTGGGCCTCTATCCGGGCTCTTGTCAGGGCGGACCACCAGCAGCAGGTCGGTCACCTGTCTGGGGCCGGGGTTGAGCAGCTACTGGGTCGCCTGCACCCGTCTGTGCGCTGGAACTCACCAGTGCTGGAGATCTCTGGCTTCGCGGACCGGGACGTCTATTTGGACGGCCGGGGCCTCCGACTGCAGCCCGCGGTCTTCTGCTGGATGACTCCGACCAAACTGCACGACCCAGAACTGCAGCCAGTACTGGTCTATCCGGTGCAGCACATTCCTGGGACACTGCGGCGGATTACGACCGAGAGCCGCTCCCAACCACTGGCAGCCCTACTCGGTACGACGAGAGCGGCCGCACTGGAGGCCATTGCCGGCGGCTGCACCACGACTGTGCTGGCCGAGCGCTGCCAGATCTCCCTGGCCGGTGCGAGCCGCCAGGCCGGCATCCTGCGCGACGCCGGCCTGATCACCACCCGTCGAGCCGGTCAGGCCGTTCAGCACGACCTGACTCTGCTGGGGAAAGCTGTGCTGACCGGTGGCTTCCTGCAGGACCCGGAGCGACTCAACTAGAGCTTGTAGTCCTCGAGCAGCCGGCGGCCGATGATCATCCGCTGGATGTCAGCCGTGCCTTCACCGATCAGCAGCATCGGCGCCTCCCGGTAGAGCCGCTCGATCTCGTACTCCTTGGAGAAGCCATAGCCACCGTGGATGCGGAACGAGTCCTCCACCACCTGTGAGCAGTACTCGCTGGCCAGGTACTTCGCGACACCGGCCTCGAAGTCGTTGCGGGACCCGCTGTCCTTCTTGCGGGCCGCCTTCACCATCAGCTCGTGCGCAGCCTCGACCTTGACCGCCATGTCGGCCAGCCGGAACAGCACCGCCTGGTGATCGGCGATCTTCTTGCCGAACGTCTCCCGCTGCTGCGCGTAGGCGATGCCGAGTTCGAACGCCCGCCGCGCCACGCCACAACCGCGGGCGGCGACGTTCACGCGGCCGACCTCGACGCCGTCCATCATCTGGTAGAAGCCCTTGCCAGGAACGCCACCCAGGATCTGGTCCGCGCCGATCGAGTACCCGTCGAAGATCAGCTCGGTCGTGTCGACGCCCTTGTAGCCCATCTTCTCGATCTTGCCCGGCACCGTGAGGCCCTTGTCGACCTCACCGAACCCCGGCTCCTTCTCGATCAGGAACGTGGTCATGTTCTTGTAGACCGAGTCCTGGCCTTCATCGGTCTTGGTGAGCACCGCGACCAGGTTCGACGAGCCGCCGTTCGTCAGCCACATCTTCTGGCCGTTGATCGTGTACAGATCACCGTCGCGGACAGCCTTGGTCTTGATCGCGGCAACATCGGAGCCACAGCCCGGCTCGGACATCGAGAACGCGCCCCGTACGTCGCCGGTCGCCATCCGCGGCAAGTACTTCTGCTTCTGCTCGTCGGTCCCGTGCTGGAGCAGCATGTACGCGACGATGAAGTGCGTATTGATGATGCCGGAGACGCTCATCCAGCCGCGTGCGATCTCCTCGACACAGAGCGCGTAGGTGAGCAGCGACTCGCCCAGACCGCCGTACTCCTCGGGGATCATCAGGCCGAACAGTCCGAGCTCCTTGAGCCCCTCGACGATCTTCGTCGGGTACTCGTCCTTGTGTTCCAGTTCGGTGGCGACCGGGAGGATCTCCGACTCGACGAACGCGCGGACCGTCTTCAGGATCTCCTCCTGAATGTCGGTCAGCCCTTCCGTCTGCTGCAGTCTGCTCATTACGCCGGCTCCTCGCGTCAGTCCTTACCCGTGAGTATTGCGGCTTTCAGCATCCCGGCACAGCGCCGACACCCGCTGTGACACCGGCCACCCGTTGAGCGTCGCCTACCTCACTCGTCGCCGTCTCCGTCACCTTGAGGCATCGTGCGGTCGAGCTGAGCGAAGCCGATGTAGATCTCGGCGGTCGGCTGCCAGCGGTGCTCCCGCTGCGCGTTGACCAGGCGCTCCTTGGCGTCGTCGTAGTTGTTCCGGGCCGCGTCGACGTCACCGCGCGACAGCTGCTCGGCGGCCTGCTCCAGGTCACGCGCCGCCAGACCCGGCGCCTTGCTCTTCGGCTGGTTCTGACCGGGCCACTGCTGCTGGTTCTGACCGCTCGCGCGGACCTTGGTCGCCAGCTGCCGCAGCTGCGCGACCACGTGCGGGTACTGGTCCGGCTTCTTCGTCGGCTTCTTGGTCGGTGTCTTCGACGGCTTCTTCGTGGGCGTCGGGGTCGGTGTGGGCGTCGCAGAGGGCTTCGGCTTGGCCGACGCAGTCACCTTGTTCGCAGGTGCCGACGGCGTCCCACCGGCCTGAGCGGACGGGTCGCCCTTCACACCCTCCTGCAGCAACGCCACACCCACCGCAGCAGCCGCTACGACGGCCACCGCAGCAATCACCTGAGCGAAGGGAAACGAGCGCTTGCGACGAGCGGCTGGCTCGCTCTCATCGGGGGCGGGCTTCGACTCCTCCCAATTCCCCCCGACCACAGCTGCGGCGGCCGGCAACGGCAGCACCTGGGTGCTGTTGCTGACTGGTGGGAGCGCGATTGCTTGCGTCTGCTGGTTCGCAGTGGAGCTCAGGAGGGCGGTGACCTCAGTGGCTGAGGCTGGGCGGTCTGCGGGGTTCTTGGCGAGCAGTCGCATCACCAGGGCCGCCAGCTCCGGGGTGACGTCGTTGCGCATGATCGGCGCCGGCGGCGACTCCAGGTGCTGCCGCATGACCGTTTCCACGGTCGCTCCGGTGAAGGGCGGCGTACCGGCGAGCAGTTCGTAGAGGACGCAGCCGAGTGAGTACCAGTCGCTGGCCGGTGTGGCCGCTCCGCCGCGCACCTGCTCCGGGGACACGTACGACGCGGTGCCGAGCAGGACTCCGAGCCCGGTGGTCTCGTTACCCGCCCGCTTGGCGATACCGAAGTCGGTCATCTTCAGGGTGCCGTCCGGCGCCAGCAGCAGGTTCCCCGGCTTCACGTCGCGGTGCACGATGCCGGCCGCGTGGGCGGCGTCCAGTGCGCGTGCACCCTGGACAGCGATGTCCGCAACCAGCTTGGCGCTCGGAAGCCCCGCCGTACGCATCAGCTGGGCCAGGTCCGGTCCGGAGACCAGCTCCATCACCAGGAAGACGCGGTCGTCGGCCGCACCGACGTCGTACGTCGCGACGACGTTCGGATGCATCAGGCGGGCTGCCGCCTGCGCCTCGGCCTGGAACCGTGCCACCGCGTCCATGGGGTCGCCGTCGAGACTCCGGAGCAGTTTGACCGCCACCTGCCGGTCCAGAACGAGGTCCTCGCCCTGCCAGACCTCACCTGCGCCACCTCGACCCAACAGGGTGAGTAACCGGTAGCGCCCTGCCAGTACCTCGCCGTTCACAAACACACCTTCCGCAGCGGACCGCCTTACCTTAGGCGGCCACGGCGATCAGATCGAGTCCACGCCTGAATCCTTGCCGGAGTATTACCGTGTGCTCATGAAGCGAACGTTTGCCGCTGTGATCGCGGCCACCCTGCTAGCCACGACGTTCACCACCACCGCTTCGGCAGCATCACTTACCCGCCCGAAGCCAACTGTTCAGTGCGAATTCACCCCCACCCCGGAGAACCCGGCCGCCAAGCCGGTCCGGATCCCACGCGCCACCGCCAAGGCGCACGGCACCGTCGACGTGCTTTTCTTCACCAACTACGGCTCGTTCGTGGTCCGGATGGACCGGGCGAACGCACCGTGCGGAGTGCACAACTTCGCGCACCTGGTGCGGAGCCGGTTCTACGACTTCACCCAGTGCTTCCGGCTGACCAACTCGGCCCGCCTCGGTGTCCTGCAGTGCGGTGACATCTACCGCCAGGAGGAGGGCGGTCCGGGGTACAAGTTCGCCGACGAGGTCACCGGCAAGGAGACCTACCCGCGTGGAACCGTTGCCTACGGCAACCAGGGACCGGGGACGAACGGCAGCGAATTCTTCGTCGTGCACTCGTTCGCCAAGATCTCGCCGAACTACACCGTGCTCGGCCAGGTGATCGCCGGCATGCCGACGTTCGACCGGATGGTCAAGGCCGGTATCGCCGACCCCGACCAGGACGGCCCGCCGGTCCGCCCGATCCGGATCCACAAGGTCCTCACCCTGGGCTGATCGCTCAGGGGAGGGTAATTCGGGTACTTCCGGGGCTAGCTTGAGGGTGTGACCAGCAAACGTGGCCGCCCGCGACACCCCGACGTACTGACTCCTGCCGAGTGGCGGGTGGTGGACGCGGTCCGGCACGGGATGTCGAACCGGGAGATCGCCACCCGCCGCGGCATCAGCGTCGACGCGGTCAAGTTCCACGTGGCCAACGCGCTGCAGAAGCTCGGCCTCGCCCGCCGGGCCGAGCTGCGTAGCTGGCGCGGTGTACCGGTTGGCAGCGCACTGCGCGCCTCGCGACAAGGAGTCTTCGACATGGCACTTCAGCTAGGCGTCATCGGGCAGATCTCGCGCCCGGCGAGCGACATCCCGACCGCCGTGCACTGGTACGGCGAAGTCCTCGGCCTCCCGCATCTCTACACGTTCGGCGATCTCGCCTTCTTCGACTGCGGCGGCACCCGCCTCTTCCTGAGCGCGAGCGAGGAGACGGCCGCCGAGCCGTCGGTGCTCTACTTCCGGGTCGACGACATCCAATCGGCGTACGACGAACTGCTGGCGCGCGGCGTGGAGTTCGAGAGCGCCCCGCACCTGATCCACAAACACGACAACGGGGTCGAGGAATGGATGGCGTTCTTCCCCGACCCCGATGGTCACCTGCTGGCGCTGATGGCGCAGGTCTAGTCCTCGGGCTTCCAGACCTGCGTGCGGGTCATGCCGGCCGCGCGGCCCTTGGCGGAGATGACCAGCGCCATCTTGCGGGAGGCCTCGTCGATCATCTCGTCGCCGAGCATCACCGCACCGCGAGCGCCACCGGCTGCCGAGGTGTAGTGGTCGTATGCGTCGAGGATGTTCTCGGAGTGGTCGTAGTCCTCCTGGCGCGGCGAGTAGACCTCGTTCGCGGCGGCGATCTGGTCCGGGTGCAGCACCCACTTGCCGTCGAACCCGAGCGCGGCCGAGCGGCCGGCCACCCGGCGGAATCCGTCGACGTCCTTGATCTGCAGGTACGGACCGTCGATGGCCTGCTTGCCGTAGGCGCGGGCCGCCATCAGGATCTGCATCAGGATGTAGTGGTAGGCATCGCCGACGTCGTACCCGGGCGGCTGCTCACCGACCACGAGTGACTTCATGTTGATCGAGGCCATGAAGTCGGCCGGGCCGAAGATGATCGTCTCGACCCGCGGCGACGCGGCCGCGATCGCGTTCACGTTGGTCAGGCCGAGGGCGTTCTCGATCTGCGCCTCGATACCGATCTTGCCCGGCTCGTAGCCGTGCACCTTCTCGATCTGGGTGAGCAGCAGGTCCAGGGCGACCACCTGCTCGGCGGTCTGCACCTTCGGCAGCATGATGCAGTCCAGGTTCGCGCCAGCACCGCCGACGACCTCGATCACGTCCGCGTAGGTCCACTCGGTGGTCCAGTCGTTCACCCGGACCACGCGGACCTTGTTGCCCCAGCCGCCCTCGTTGAGCGCCGCCACGATGTTCTTGCGGGCGTCCACCTTGGCGATCGGCGCGACCGAGTCCTCCAGGTCGAGGAACACCTGGTCGGCATCCAGCCCCTTCGCCTTGGCCAGGAACCGCGGGTTCGACCCCGGGGTGGCCAGACAAGACCTTCTGCTCCGCAGGACCTGTTCAGACATGTGCCGACCTCCTTGGTTACTCACCGGTCACCGGCAGCGTACGGCGAAATCGCGTCCGCGTCCGGTGACCGGGCTCACGTCAGCGCGTGATGTGGCCGGACTCTCACCGGCCGTGCTCCTTGGTGACCTGGGTACGCAGACCGACCGCGCGGTACCCGAGGTGCCGGTTGACGGCGAGCATCGGCTCGTTCTCCAGGTTCATGATCGTGTAGGCCGCCGTCACGCCGGCCTGGCGCGCAGCGGCGAGCGAGGCGGACTTCAGGACTCTGGCGAGGCCCCTGCGACGGTGAGTGGCCACCGTCCCGGTCATGTCGCTCCACAGCCTGTTCTCCTCGCGGAGGGCGATGGTGAAGGCTACGACCTCGCCGTCGGCAACGAACGCCAGACTGAGGTCGTGGTCGAACGAGGGCTCCGACCAGACGTCCTGCTCGAACCAGTCGAAGTCCGGATCGACCGCTGTCCCGCCAGGGATGTCGGTGGTGGTGGCCCGGTACGCCGGGAAGACGTCCGCCGGCGTCAGTTGCGTGAACGGGACCAGGGCCAGGTCGGCCGGGACTGGCGCGGCCGGCGGCAGGTCGTCGAGATCGAGACCGGCGTAGGTCAGCTCACCCGCCACGGTGAATCCAGCCCTAGCGGCGAACTCGGTACCTGCTTCGTTGGCGAAGCTCTGCACGAACCAGGAGGGCAGCGTCGCGAGCCACGCCTCACAGCGGCGCAGTAGCTCCGACCCGATGCCCTGGCGGCGGTAGTCCGGGTGAACCATCACGTGCAACGCGTACGCGTCATCCCCGGTCAGCCAGCCGGCCGGCCGTACCGAGGCCCATCCGATCAGCTGCCCGTCCCGTTCCGCCGCGTAGGCGGTGCCCGTCTCGCCGGTCGCCGCGGTGAGCCCCCGGAGGTGCCCCGCACGCGAGCTGACCGACTCCGGCCGTACGGCGGCGTTCAGAGCCACCAGTTGGTCCAGATCGTCGAGACTGCCACTCCTGATGTCCACAGGCGGAACCTAACCGCCCATCGGGCCAGCTGTGACAGTCTTAGGCCGTGGACGCAGCCGCTGAGATCGCCGGGGTGATGAAGAAGGCTGGGCTCGTCTGGCTGACCTGGGACGGCAGGCGGCCCGCACCGGCCTGGTTCGCCACGGTGGACGGCCAGTACGTCGTACTGGCGGATGCCGACGGTAGTGCGGAGCAGCCGTTACCGGGGCTGGCCACGGCGGGGACCGCGGAGGTCGTCGTACCGGCTAAGCCCGCCACGACCCGGCTGGCCAGCTGGAAGGCGACCGTACGGCGGCTGCAGCCGGGGACCGAGGAGTGGACGGCGGCCGCGTTGGTTCTGCGGACCGAGCGGCTCAATGCGGCCGGACTGGACACTCAGCTCGAGCGGTGGCGGTCTGAGGCGGACCTGCTGGTGTTGGAGCCCACGGGCGAGATCACCGGCTTCGACGGAGCCTCGCCGTACGAGACACCAGCTGGGACACCGGCCACCACGCGCGGTCCCAAGCCGATCACGCTGCACCGGCGCGTCCGTCGGCGTCGCAAGTTGAGCTGAGGGCTTGCGGGTTAGCCTTCGAACATGAGTGGGCCTACGCGTGTTTATGTCGCACGGCTGGCTGGTCTGCCTGTTTATGACCCGAATGGCGACCAGGTCGGCAAGGTGCGGGATGTGGTCGCGATGCTGCGGCAGGGGACGCAGCCGCCGCGGGTGCTCGGGCTGGTGGTGGAGGTGTTCGCCCGGCGGCGCATCTTCGTGCCGATGACGCGGGTGACCTCGGTCGACGTCGGACACGTGATCACGACCGGTCTGGTGAACATGCGGCGCTTCGAACAGCGCGCGACCGAGATCCTGGTGCTGGGCGAGATGCTGGACCGCACAGTCACCGTTCGGGAGACCGAGACGACCGGTGTGGTCTTCGACATGGCCATGGAGCAGTGGCGGACCAAGGACTGGGTGCTGTCGAAGGTGGCGGTCCGCGAAGGCAGCAAGCGGTTCCGGCGCCGAGGGCAGTCGCATGTACTCGACTGGTCCGAGGTGAGCGGGTTCGCTCACGTCGAGCAGGGTCAGGGGGCTACGCACATCCTGGCTGCGTTCGACTCGATGCGTGCCGCCGACCTGGCCGCCGTACTGCATGACCTGTCGCCCAAGCGGCGTAAGGAGATCGCTGCGGCGCTCAACGACGAGCGACTGGCCGACGTACTCGAGGAGCTGCCGGACGACGACCAGGTGGAGATCCTGGCCGGTCTGGACACCGAGCGCGCTGCTGACGTGCTGGAGGAGATGTCACCGGACGATGCAGCCGACCTGATCGCCGAGCTGCCGACAGAGACTGCGGAGCGGCTGCTGACGCTGATGGAGCCGGACGAGGCCGAGGACGTGCGGCGGCTGCTCACGTACGAGGAGCGCACTGCTGGTGGTCTGATGACGTCAGAGCCAGTCATCCTGCCCGTGGACGCGACTGTGGCCGACGCACTCGCTCACGTCCGCAACGCCGAGCTCAGTCCGGCTCTGGCCGCGATGATCTACGTCTGCCGGCCACCACTGGAGACTCCGACCGGACGGTTCATCGGAGTCGGCCACATCCAGCGTCTGCTCCGCGAACCGCCGTCAGAGCTCGTGTCCGCCGCTCTGGACACCGACCTGGACGGACTGCGGCCGGATGACAGCCTGACCGCGGTCAGCAAGTACCTGGCGACGTACAACCTCGTGGCGGCGCCGGTGCTCGACGACGAGGGCCGACTGCTCGGCGCGGTCACCGTGGACGACGTACTGGACCATCTGCTGCCCGACGACTGGCGCGAATCCGATCAAACGCAGGAGGTGGACCACGATGCCTCGTGACGACCGCAGTACGACTCGCACCACCACTGCTCGGCTGGACATACCGAAGGACTGGCGGCGGACGTTCGTCCCCGTGTACGACGCCGATGCGTTCGGGCGGCTGTCGGAGCGGATCGCGCGGTTCCTCGGCACGGGACAGTTCCTGGTCTACATGACCGCGACGATCGTGTTCTGGGTGGTCTGGAACATCTTCGCTCCGGAGGGTCTGCGGTTCGACACCTACCCGTTCATCTTCCTGACCCTCGCGCTCAGCCTGCAGGCGTCGTACGCCGCTCCGCTGATCCTGCTCGCCCAGAACCGGCAGGAGGCCCGCGACCGCGTCCAGTACGAGCGCGATCGCGACATCGACACCCGGACCCGCGCCGACATGGAGTTCCTGGCCCGCGAGATGGCGTCGCTGCGGATGGCCGTCGGCGAGGTCGCCACCCGCGACTTCCTGCGCTCCGAACTGAAGTCCCTGCTCGCGGAGCTGGACCGCGAAGCGCCTTTGGGGCCGCGCTAATCTCGGTGGCAGGTGAGAAAGGGTGCCGCCGATGAAGACCAGATTCGCTCCCGACAAGAAGCTGAACCGCCGGATGCTCGTGACGAGCTTCCTGCTGGGGCTGCTGTACGTCGGCTTCATCGCGGCCCTGATCGCGGTGACCGACAGCGCGGTGATCGCGATCGTGATCGCCGGTGGCGCGCTGTTCGTGCAGTACTTCTTCTCCGACAAGATCGCGCTCTACGCGATGGGCGGCAAGATCGTCACGCCGGAGGAGGCACCGCAACTGCACGGCGCGATCGACCGCCTGTGTGCGTTGGCGGACATGCCCAAGCCGCGGATCGCGATCGCCGATGTCGACCTGCCGAATGCGTTCGCCACCGGGCGGAATCCGAAGAACGCGGTGGTCTGCGTGACGACCGGGATCATGCGCCGGCTCGATGCCGATGAACTCGAGGGCGTGCTCTCGCACGAGCTGTCCCACGTCGCGCACCGCGATGTGGCGGTGATGACGGTCGCGTCGTTCCTCGGCGTACTGGCCGGCTTGATCACCCGCTTCGGGCTGTACAGCGGGCTCGGTGGGCGGCGTGACCAGAACACGGCCGTCATCGTGCTGACCATCGTCGCGATCTCGGCCGCGGTCTACGCGATCTCGTTCCTGCTGACCCGCGCACTCTCGCGGTACCGCGAACTGGCGGCAGATCGGGCGGGCGCCATACTGACCGGTCGTCCATCAGCCTTGGCTTCGGCGTTGACGAAGATCAGTGGGGACATCGCGCGAATACCGTCGCGCGACCTGCGCCAGGCCGAGGCGTTCAATGCGTTCTTCTTCGCTCCGGCCATCTCGGGCAAGGGCGTCTCGCTGTCGTCGCTCTTCTCGACCCACCCGCCGCTGGAGACACGCCTCGACAAGCTCGGTGCACTGTCTCGCGAGCTGGGCGAGCAGGCTTAGGTCTATGGGCTTTCTTGATATTTTGCTCGGCCGCAGCAAAGCGGTGCCGCCGAACCTCGACCAGCTGTTCTCGCTGCCGTCGGCGGCGATCACTCTGGAGACCGCCGGCGGGTATCACGCGACCGGTATCGGTTCGGTCTGCTTCAAGTCGGCCGAGGGCGGTGGGTTCACCGCGTTGCGTGCGGAGGTCGACAAGTTACTTGCCCTCGACAACGGTAAGTTCTCGTCCGTCACGGACTCCTACGGCTTCACCTGGTTGGTCCGCGAGACCACACCGGACAACCTCGATGGCCTCGTCACCGACCTGCACGGGGTGAACACGTCTCTCGTCGACGCAGGTTTCGGCCCCTCACTGCTGTGCACCCTGGTGAACTTCAGCAACGGGTCGAAGTCACTCGGGCTGGTCTACCTCTACAAGCGCGGCTCCTGGTATCCGTTCGTCCCGGTCGGCGCCGACCGCCGGGACAACGCATCCGAGCTGCAGATCAAGTCCCTGCTCGGGACCGATCTGCGGCTCGAATCCGACCTCGCGCGCTGGTTCCCCGTTTACGGCGCTCCCGGCCTCTGAATCGCTCGCGGCGCGGTTCCGACCGGGTCGCCGACCGCGCCACCGCCGAACTTCAGGGCGTACCAGTCGGCGTAGCTGTTGAGCTGGGTGAGTTGGCCGTCGTTGTTGAGGTCGACCTGGGCGGCGGTGTCGGTGGTGTCACCGTCGCAGTTCCAGTCGATCGGCTGACCGGCCGGTCCGCTGGTGGTCTGGGTACCGCTCGGGCACTCGTAGATCGTGCGCCACTCGTCAGCTGACGGTGTGCCGAGACCGCGCGGTTCGGACAGGCTGGTTTCGTTCAAGGGCGGCAGCGCCGACTCCTGGTAGCCGAAGTACGGGCTGCTTCCGTCGGCGCGCAGTACGCCGCGGTTGCTGAAGGCGTAGTTCATCACGCTCAGGTAGTTCGGCTTGAAGTTGATGGCGTCCGGGCCGCCGTGGTGCAACCCGAGCAGGTGACCGAACTCGTGGATGAAGACGCCGGTCCAGGTGTTCTCGGTCGGGTTCGTGCACACGGGACTCATCGCGACGATCGCCAGATCACCCGGCACTCCGAACGCGTAGCCGCCGCAGCCGTTGTTGTAGCGGTCCATGTAGAGGAAGTAGTGGAAGACCGCCGCCCGGGCCGCGGTCTGGTGAGTGGCCTTGGTTGCGAACACCTGCGACGTGTCGAGACTCGCGGCGTACGGCACCTCGTTCCCACCACCGAGGTTGTACTTCGTCCCGCCGGCCGGACCGAGGTCGACATGCAGCCGGATACCGGTGCTGCCGTTCGGGTTCGACACCGGCGCGTTGGCGTAGACCTCGACAGCCCGGTCGAACGCCTTGATCGGTCCGAGGAAGCCGGCCATGTGGTCGACCTCCACGAAGAGGTCCTTCTGGTCCGGGCTCGCGCCCATGGCCGGCAGGTCGACATCCACGATGCCGTCGCCATTGGCGTCGTACCCATTGCGTTCCCAGTCGTCCGGTAACGCGTCGCCGTCGACATCGGTCGCGTTGATCACGGTGGTTCGCGGTACGGCGGGTTGGGCCATCGCGGTGGTGGCGAGCCCGGCAACACCCGCGACGGCGAGGGCCGCGAGCAGGCTGAGGGTGGTTTGACGGGAGAGTCGGAGTCTCATGCGATCTCCTCGAGGACGGGCGGATCCTTGAGGCCTCACGGTAACTGGGTGCTGACAACGTTGCCAGCCCTTCTGTCAGAGCTGAACTAAGGGTCACCTTGCCGGACCTAGGTCACAGGGACCGTGGTCCGCGGGTTTCCGTCGAGCACGTAGCCTTGGGGGTATGGCTCCCACTGCTGATCAGGTGACCGAAGCTCTCGGTGGTGTGCTCGACCCGGAGATCAAGAAACCGATCACCGATCTCGGAATGGTCGAGTCCGTCGTCGTGCGCGAGGACGGCGTGGTCGCGGTCCGGATCCTGCTGACCGTCGCCGGCTGTCCGATGAAGGACACCCTGCGGCGCGACACGACGGCCGCGGTGAGCAAACTCGAGGGCGTCACCGGGGTCGAGATCGACCTCGGCGTGATGTCGGCCGAGCAGCGGAGCGCACTGCAGACGCAGCTGCGCGGCGGCGTGGCCGAGAAGGAGATCCCGTTCTCCCGGGCCGACTCGCTGACCAAGGTGTTCGCGATCGCCTCCGGCAAGGGCGGCGTCGGCAAGTCCTCGGTGACCGTGAACCTCGCCGTCGCGATGGCCCGCCAGGGCCTGTCGGTCGGCGTACTGGACGCGGACATCTACGGCCACTCGATCCCGGCGATGTTCGGTGTCGCCGACGAGCGGCCGACCGCGGTCGACGACATGATCATGCCGGTGCCCGCGCACGGCGTGAAGGTGATCTCGATCGGCATGCTGAAGCCGAAGCGCGACCAGGTGGTCGCCTGGCGCGGCCCGATCCTGGACCGCGCCCTCGTGCAGATGCTCGCCGACGTCTACTGGGGCGACCTCGACGTCCTGCTCCTCGACCTCCCGCCCGGCACCGGCGACATCGCGATCTCGGTCGGCCAGCGGCTGACCAGCGCCGAGGTCATTGTCGTGACCACCCCGCAGGAAGCCGCCGCCGAGGTGGCCGAGCGGGCCGGCACGATGGCGCAGATGGTCCACCAGCGCGTGGCCGGCGTCATCGAGAACATGTCCTTCCTCCCCTGCCCGCACTGCGGCCCCGAGCACCGCATCGAGATCTTCGGCACCGGCGGCGGCACCCGAGTCGCCGAAACCCTCTCAGCCCGCCTCGGCTACCCCATCCCGCTACTAGGCGAGATCCCGCTGGATGAGCGCCTCCGCAGCGGCGGCGACCTCGGCCAACCCCTCGCCATGGCCGACCCCGACACCCCCGCCGCCCAGGTCCTCAAGACCATCGCCGACAAACTCGGCGGCAAACCCCGAGGCCTCCTCGGCCGCCAGCTAGGCCTCAGCCCCGCCGGCCGCTGACGTCCTCCTGACCACCCCGCGGCTCCAACTGCGGCTCTGGCGCGAGGACGAAGTCGACCGCATCACCACCGCACGAACCAACCAGGCGACCGCCCACGTCCTACCCTTCATCCCGCAGCCCTTCGCGGCCGAAGACGCCCGCTTCTGGCTGCGTGACCTAGCCGACCAACGCACCGCCGGCACCCGCTACAACTGGTGCAACCTCACCCTCTTCCGGATCGAGAACGGCACTGCCGAGCTCGGCTACTGGCTCCACCCCGACGCACAGGGCCGCGGCATCATCGTCGAAGCACTCGAACGGGTAACCCGCTGGTTCTTCGACGAGTACGGCGGCCGGCAACTGCTGATCAAAACCGCGAGCACCAACCGCGCAGCCCGCCGTACCGCCGAGCGAGCCGGCTTCCGCCTGCTACGAACCGAACCGGGACAACTACAAACTGGCCACCGGCCCCGACACCCTCGTCATCTACGAGCGGTCATCATCCGCCGAAGAACAGGACGTATAGGCCGACAGGCCGTCGCCACCGCGGTCGGTCCAGGCCGGCCGAGTGGTTCCGTGGACCTATACGTCCTGTCCGTCGGAGGATCCGACCAGCGAGTTGGCCTCAGCCCTACCGTCCGCTGACACGCCGCATCGCGTGAGGTAGCGCGCGATCGCGGCCGTGTGATGACTGAACGGTTCATCGGGATTGTCCCAGGTGACGTAGATCCAGACCGGTCCAGAGCCGTCGACGGTGCCAGCGCCGTACTCGAAGTGCTTGACGCGATCGCCAGGCCGCAGCTGCCACCACGTCAGTTCGTCGATCATCGTTGCCCCGTAGGTGATTGCGCCGTTGTGGAACGGCCAGGGCGACAGGGCAGGAGAGAACCGCGCGCCGGCTACGCGCTCGAGCTCACCTGCCGCCCTGACCTCACCAGAACTCTGCTGCCAATGACCCTGCGGAACCACCGAGACAGTCAGTGACCATTCGCGACACTCCTCCCCGTGCCGCAGGGAGCTTTTCTGGCACCATGAGGAGGGTGACCACAGATCCACCGCCTCGGGGCGTTACGAGTGGAACGAGCTTGCGCCAAGAGCGGCGCCAGTGGGCTGCTGAGCTGCGAGGTCAGCACCGCACCTGGGTGGAGATCGCCTCGGCGTTCGCCGATCGGTACGCCGTAAACCTTCGAGTCGCTCTTCGGATGGCCCACGACTGGAGCCAGCGCGAGGCGGCGGAGCGGTGGAGCGAGCGCTGGCCTTCGGATCCGAAGACGTTCAAGAACTTCTCGTACTGGGAGCAGTGGCCGTCGTCCAGCGGCTATGCGCCGTCCCTCGACGTACTGGCTCGGTTGGCTGAGTTGTACGACTGCTCGATCGCCGATCTCGTCGCCGATTGTGCCGACTTCCGCGGAGCCGACGCGAACCATCGTGTCACGTCGCAACTGGTGAACCTGAAGGCAGGGCTCTCCGCGGCTGCCGACGAGGACGCCGTACGGCGTGCTGCGGACGAGGTGGAGAACACCAGCGCAGAGGTCCTGGGGCGCACCGTTGCGGCGTGGCTGAGCAAGGCGGACCCCAGACTTGGGCGCCGTCGGCTGCTCACCAAACTCTCCGCAGCGCTTGCGTTGGCCGCCGCCACCCCGGGGATCGCCGCGGCCGCCGAGGAGGAGTCGGCTCCCAGCCCGGCCGGCGAGCACGACCTGGGCGGCATCTGGCACTCGCGGTACTTCTATTACTCGACCGGCCGCGAGAGCCAACTCTCCTGCGAGCATTACGTGGTCCTTCGTCAGCAGGGCAATCGGCTCGTCGGCGAGAATGTGCCGGCCCGCAACGACTCGGTCCTGCGACTCGAGCTGACATTGCGAGGAACGGTCGCGACCGGCACCTGGTCAGAACGCACCACCGTTGACGGCTACTACCGCGGTCGCGAATATCACGGCGCCATTCAGCTGGTCGTTGACCCGATGGGTAAGGCCATGACCGGACGCTGGGTCGGCATCGACCGGAAGTTCAACGTCAACAGCGACGTCTGGGAACTCCAGTGGGTCGACGCGGCATCGTCAGCCGCGCAACGCGCCTACCGCCACCTCACCTAGGAGCCGTGTTCAAGGCCACAGCGATGCTCAGGTGGACTCGGGGTCGTAGGGGGGCTTGGCGCCGGCTGGGAGGCGTTGGGGGGCGTCGGCGAAGTCCGTGGAGACGGGCTTGTCGTCGTCGAAGTCGTCGCCGCCTTCGAGGAGGTGCTTGCGGACGAAGTTGCGCGGATTGAGGTCCTGCAGCTCGAGGTCGGCGAACTCCGGACCGAGCTCACTGCGCAGGTCGTTCTGCGCGTTGGAGACCATCCGGCGGACCTGGCGGAGCAGGTTGCCGGCGGTGCGCGCGAACTCCGGCAGCCGTTCCGGGCCGAAGACGAGTACGGCGACGATCGCGATCACGACCAGCTCGAGCGGCCCAATGCCGAACATGCGTTCACCTCACTTCTCGTTCCCCGGCACAGCGTACCTGAGCGTGTGTCAGCCGATCTGCTGGCCGAGCGTCACGGTCGCTTCGCGCGGCCGGCCACTGCGTTCGTAGACCAGGCGGACGCTCTCACCGGGCTGATGCGTGCGGATCGCCACGATCAAGGACTCGGCGGTGTCCACCAACTGCTGGTTAATTTCGGTGATCACATCGCCCACCCGCAGCCCGGCCCGGGCGGCCGGGGATCCGGCGGCGACCGAGCTGACTCGGGCACCACCCTCGAACTGCATGTCGATGGTCGCGCCGATCACCGGGTACGTCGCTTTGCCGTTCGCGATGAGCTGTTGCGCGGTACGGCGGGCCTGGTCGATCGGGATCGCGAACCCGAGCCCGATGTTGCCGGTCTGCCCCTCTTGCGCACCACGCACGGCGGCGATCGCCGAGTTCACGCCGATCACCCGAGCGTTCATGTCGACCAGCGGTCCGCCCGAGTTACCGGGGTTGATCGCCGCATCGGTCTGCAGTGCGTTGATGTACGACGCCTGGTCCGTGCTGTCGCCGGCCGTCACCGGACGGTTCTTCGCCGAGATGATGCCCGACGTAACGGTCCCGGCCAGCCCGAGCGGTGAGCCGATGGCGACTACGTCCTGCCCGACGATCGCGAGGTCCGACCGGCCGAACTGCACCGACGGCGCGTCCAGCCCGATCACCTGTACGACGGCCAGGTCGTACGCCGGTGAGCGGCCGACCAGGCGGGCGGTCTGGGACTTGCCCTTCTCGGTGATGATCTGGATCGAGCCGCCCTTGGCTGCGGACGCGACCACGTGGTTGTTGGTCAGTACGTGACCGGCGTTGTCGATGACGAATCCGGAACCGGTCGACTGCGAGTTGTCCGAACCCTCGACGCGGAGCTGGACCACGCTGGGCAGCAAACTGCCGGCCACCGCGGAGACCGAGCCGCTGCGGATCTTCGGGTCGGTGCCGGTCCCGACCGGGACCTCCGGCTGCTTGGTGATCGGACCGTTGCCGTCGCTCAGCGCGACCACAGTCACGGCGGCACCGCCACCAGCTAGCAGGCCGATGACGAGCGCAACGATCGCGGCGATCAGCATGACGCGGTTGTCGAGCTTCTTGGGCGGCTGCCCCGGTGTGTACGCGCGGGCCTGCTGCTGGTGCCAGTCCAGCGGCGGCGGAGGCACCGGGCCCTGGTAGCCGGGGCGCTCGGTCGGCCAGGCCTGGCCCGGGTAGACCGGGCGGAAGGTCGGCTCCTGCGCGCCGAAGCTGCGCTGCGTGACTGACCGCATCGGCTGCTGACCTGCGGCCGGCGGCTGCAGCGGAGGCTGCGGGAGCGCGGGTGACGGCGTACTGGCCGTTTGGCGGTAGGCCGAGTCACTGCGCGGGGACGTGAGCGGTGTGGTCCCGGTCCCGGGCGCAGGCGGCGTCAAGCCCGTCAGCGGGGCGCCACTGGGCGCAGCCGGGGTGCTCGGTTCGGCGTCGTTGGTGCTCACGTGATCGCCTCACTCGTGGTCGGGAACGTCGGCCGGAGCCACTCCCGAGCGTAGCCGGGAGAACCATCCGCATTCGATTATCCCAGCTTGGGGGAAAGCGCACCCATCGGCGTGAGCCACGTCGCGATTTTGGCCAGTCCGCTGCCGATCCGCTGCACCGCGCTCAGGTGCACCGGCAGCTCGTGCGGGAAGGCCTCGATCACCTTCCCGAGCGCGTCCGGCGGCACATCCCCGATCAGCGTGTAGACGATCCCGCCGGACGACCAGACGACGTACGACGGCATGCCGTAGCGGACGTAGACGCCGGGTGTCTGCGTCGGTGTGAAGCCGGCCACGGCCGCTGGGTCGAGGGCGCCGCGCTGCTCGAAGACCGAGACGTTGAACAGACCGTCGGAGTACGAGAACTGGAGCGAGCCGTTGGTGGTGTCCTGGTGGACGTCGTACAGCTTGAGGGCGGCTGGGAGCTCCGGTGTGCAGACCCAGCCCTCGGAACGCAGGCTGTCGACCTTGCCGAGCCCCAGCGGCTCCACACCGTTCGGAGTCATCGGCGGCAGGTGCCGGATGAACTGTGAGTCCTCGATCTCGAGCTCGGTGAACACGGTCGCCCGGACCATCGTCTTGCCGTCCACACCGAACAGTTGCCGCTGCAGCAGCAGCCCGGTCGCCTTGTCGATCCAGAACCGTGCAGCGAGGGTCTGGTCGTCGCGGAGCGCCTCGACCAGCACTGCCGTCCGCCCGATCAGGTCGGTGCAGCACTTGTAGACCAGCTTGTACGTCGCCTGCAGCAGCGAGAGCGGACCGCCGTCAATGGACGCCTCGGTGCTGGTCGCGCGCTGCACGAAGGCCTTGGCGCCCGGCGAGGACGGTGAGCCGATGACGCTGATTTCCGAGCCCTGGGACGCCGCGTGCACGACGTCGAGCATCGCCGAGCTCGCGCCCTGCGGTCCCCAGGCGGTGATGATCTGGGTGCCGTGGTACGAAACCCGGTTCGGCGCTGCCGCGGCGCGCTCGAGCCAGCTGACGGCCTGCGGCGAGTCCTCGCGGTCGAGTGCCGGAACCGCGGTGGCGGGCAAGGGCAGGCCGATACCGATCAGGGCGGTGCTGACCAGGACGGCGAGCCGGTTGAGGCTCACGGGATCAGCGTCCGGTCAGGGCCACCGGCTGCAGCGTCGAGCTGAACCCGACGTATCCGGACCCGTTGTACGAGTTGAGCACGGCCACCGGGTCCGCGAACGGCGTCCCGCCCGTGGTGCTGGCGTGATCGGACGAGAAGCTGGTCATCGGCGGCTGCAGCGACGGCGGCTGCTCCGACCGGGCCGGGTCCCCGACGACGAACGCCGTACCGAGTAGTGAGGCCACTGCAGCTGCGGAGCCGGCCGCGCCCAGCACGCCGGTACGGCGGCGGGAGCGGGTCGTGCGGGGTGTTCCCGTCCCCGGGCGGCTGGCGCCGGTGCGGGCCGCCGGGAAGGCGGAGCGCTGTGGGAAGAGCGACGGGACCGGTGTCAGGACCGGGCGGACCTCTTCACGCGGCTCGGTGGCGAATGAGGAGACACCCATCAGCCGCTGCATCAGGTCGGTGGACGGGTCCGGCGCCTCGAGGGCGGCCATCCGCGCCTTCAGCCGGCGCTGGGCGTCCACCTCGGCGCGGCAGGTGTCACAGCCGACCAGGTGACTCAGGACCTTGTCCCGCGAGTCATGGTCGAGTTGGCCGTCGACGACGGCACTGAGCTTGTCCATCGGGTGCTGAAGGGTCACCGGTACTCACCTCCGGAACTCTCACCGAGCAGTCCGTCCGTGGACGGACCACTGATCCGGGTCTGACCGGGCCGCGGGGCCCGGTGCTCCAGATGCTTGCGCAACATCGAGCGGCCGCGGTGGATCCGGCTGCGGACCGTCCCGAGCTTCACGTCCAGCACGTCGGCGATCTCGTCGTACGTCATGCCCTCGATGTCGCAGAGCACGACAGCAGCGCGGAAGTCCTCCGGCAAGGAGTCCAGGGCGCCCTGCACGTCGTGGTCGAACAGCTCCGAGTTGAGCTTGTCGGCCGGGCCGTCACCCTTGGCGGGCAGCCGGTCGTGCGCGTCCTCCGGCAGGCCGTCGAACCGGATCCGCTGCTTGCGGCGGGCACCGTCCAGGAACAGGTTGGTGGTGATCCGGTACAGCCAGCCCTCGAAGGTGCCGGGGGTGTACGACGACAGCGACCGGAAGACCCGGACGAAGACCTCCTGGGTGAGGTCCTCCGCGTCGTGCTTGTTCCCGGTCAGGCGGTAGGCCAGCCGGTAGACCCGGGCGGAGTGCGTGCGGACGATCTCGTCCCACGACGGCAGCGTCTCCGGCACCGGCTGACGCGTGGGCGCCACCGAGGTGTCGAGCGGCTTCACCGCAACGCCTCCCTGGGTCCTCTCGGCAATGAGCGTGAAGGCCATGGTGCCTCGGTCACCGTCCTCTGCGCACGTCGGGAACACCCGGGTTCGACCCTGAGATGCTGGTACGACGGCTCAACGCGGTGCCCTACCCGGAAAGTTCCCGGCCAGTGCCTTCACTCAACAAGACGCGCCAGGGACTGTTCTGGTTGAGTCTTGTCCACCCTGATCCTAGGCTGCGCCGCCGGACGCCCGCCGGGCGCGGTACGACGCGACCCGGGTCCGGCTCGAACAGGTCGGCGTACAGAACCGCCGTGGTCGCTTGGCTGCAGCGTTGACGAACACTCGCTCACAGTCACCGGCCGCACACACCGACAGCGCCCCGAAGCCGTGCCCGGCCGCGAAACCGGCCAGCGCCAGAGCCGCTCCGGCAGCCAGCCACTCCGCCCAGCGCGCGTCTGGTTGCGACACGTGCAGGTGCCACGGCGTCTCGCCATGCTCGGTCAGATAGGGCCGTACGGCGTACTCGCGCAGCAGGTCGTTCAGCAGCCGGGCGGCATCCGGCGCCGACGCCCCGAACACCGGGCGTAGCCGCTCACGCACCGCGCGGACCTCGGCCAGGTCGCGCTCGTCCACGTCGATCGGCGTCGGCTCGTCGTGCGCCACGAGGAAGGCGTGCAGCGCTGCCACCGAGGTCAGCCGCTCGGGCTCGGCCGTCCGCGTGTTGACCAGGTCGACGGCGATGCCGACCAGCCGATCAGGAGTGAGCAGGGTGTCCACAGGCCTCACTGTAACGCGATTGTTTGAGTAACGCGTATCAGGATACTTTGCGTTACATGCGCTCCTACTTCACCGCCGCCACGTTGGCTCGCCTCGGCGACGACATGGTGGCGTTCACCCTGGTGTTACTCGTGCTCGACCGCACCGGCAGCGCCGTACTGGCCGGGGCGACCGGGGCTGCGTATGCGTTGCCGGCGGTCGTGACCGGTCCACTGCTCGGCGCATGGCTCGATCGGACGCCCTACCGCCGTACGGCGCTTGCCACGAACCAGGGCGTGCTGGTCGTGGTGATGGTCGCGCTGCTCGCCGCAGTGGGCCACACGCCGGCTTGGGTGACACCTGCGCTGGCTGCGGTCGCCGGAGCGACGCTGCCGATGGTGTCCGGTGGCTTCACCAGCATGCTGCCGCGACTGGTACCTGCGGAGCAGTTGCCGCGGGCCAACTCCTTCGAGGCTGCCAGCTTCGGTACGGCGACGATCGCGGGACCTGCCCTAGCGGCGACCCTGGCGGCCACGCTGTCGGTCGAGGTCGCGGGAGTGGCCATTGCGGTCACGGCGATAGCGAGCATCGTTGCGATCACCCGCCTTCCGGCTCTGCCAGCAGGTGCCCAGGAGCCGTTGCTCAGCTCTGCGGTCGCGGGGTTGCGGCATCTGGTTCGCACACCGCGGCTGCGCGCTTCCACCATCACCACCACGGTGCTCGCGGGCGCAATGGGCATGTTGCTGATCGCATTACCGCTGCATGTGCCCACGCTGCACGCGCCACGGTCGGCGGCCGGCTACCTGTGGACCGCGCTTGAGGTGGGCAGCGTCTGTACGGCGTTGCTGTCGACTCGCCTCCAGACCCGCTGGCGGCCAGAGCACCTCGTGATGGCCGCGGCTGCCGCCTACGGTGTCGCGTTCGCGTTCTGGCCGCTGGCAGGCTCATTCGCCGTGTTGCTGGTGCTGGCGGTGCTGACGGGTGCGATCGAAGGACCGCTGCTGCCGGCCATGTTCGCGGCACGGCAGCAGTACAGCCCGGCCGATCTGCAGGGTCGCGTCGGGACCACTGCGGCCAGTCTGCGCGTCGGCACGTCTGCCCTCGGTCAGGCGGCCGCCGGGCTGCTGATTCCGGTGCTCGGAACTCGCGCGATGCTGCTCGTGATTGCGGGAACCTTGGTGTCAGCCGCCGCGCTCGGCGCGGCAGGTGGGGTTATCCCCCGGCGAGGTTCGGGGGTTAGCCGGATGTCGCCAAAGTCCTTATTTTCATAGCGTTCTGGCCATGAACCTCACCGCCTTCCTGGCCAGCGCCGTACTGGCCGTCTCCCCCGCTTTCCCTGCCCCTCAGCTGCAACAGATCGTCGATTCCGGCGGGGCTGCCACCGCCGTACTGCGCGTAGGTGCGCAATCCGGATCTGCCGGACCGGTTGCCCCTCAGGCGTATTTCCGGATCGGGAGCGTGACCAAGACCTTCGTGGCCACGGTGGTCCTGCAGTTGGTCGACGAGAAACGGGTGCGGCTCGACGATCCGATCGCGCGATACCTACCTGGCGTCGTACCGAACGGTGAGCGCATCACCGTGCGGCAGGTGCTCGACCACACCAGCGGGATCTACGACTACGCGCACGATCCGGGGTGGTCGACCAATCGCTGGCGGGGCGCTGATCGCTTCCGGCACTACGAACCTTCGGAGCTGCTGGAGGTCGCGTTCAGTCACCCGCCGTACTTCGAGCCCGGCGCCGGATGGCACTACTCGAATACCAACTACATCGTTGCCGGACTGCTGATCGAGCGGGTCACCGGTCGCTCGTACGGCGCGGAGATCAGCAAACGGATCCTGAGACCGCTGCGGTTGACGCAGACGAGCCTGCCCGGCGATCGGCCTGGTCTGCCGTCACCGCATGCACCCGGTTACGCCTCGGTCGACGGCAAACTGGTCGACGCGACGCTGATGAACCCGTCGCTGGACTGGGCGGCGGGCGAGATGATCTCCACGACGGCTGACGTTAACCGGTTCTTCGAGGCGCTCTTCGCAGCGAGGCTGACCAGCAAAGCCGCACTGGCCGAGATGCGGCGCTATGTCCCCGCAACCGACCTGTTCGAGTACGGGCTGGGTCTGCAGCGGTTCCGACTACCCTGCGGGACCTCCGTCGAGGGACACAGCGGGCAGATTCTGGGCTACACGACGTACTCGACTCACTCGGGTTCCACCCACGCCACGTTGTCGTACAACCCGCTGCCTGGCGGTGATCCGTCGAGCGCGGTGATCGGGCTTTTCACGGCCGTCCACTGCGACTGACCCGGATCGGTGTGACATTCAGGGGTGGCATCGCATCGAAAGGGGTGACGCCAACCGAGGAGAACGATGCCGAATCGCAGTGGGTCGACAACGGAGCAGGAGTTCGAGGAGTTCGCGCAAGCGCGGGCTGCTCAGCTCTACCGCTCGGCGTGGTTGCTGTGCGGTAGTCACCACCAGGCGGAGGACCTCGTCCAGGAGACGCTCGCCAAGCTCTACGCACGGTGGCGACGGCCGTTCGGCCGGATCGACAATCCAGCTGCCTATGCGCAGACCACGCTGACCCGGACGTTCCTCGGCGGGAGGCGGCTTCGGAGCAGCGGCGAGAAGCCGTACGCCGACGTACCGGAGCAGCTGGTCGACGATCCGGCGGCCAGGGCGGACGTCCGGCTGGCGCTCCGGGCGCTGCTGGCCGAGCTGCCACCTGCCGACCGCGTGGTGCTGGTGCTGCGCTATCTCGAGGACCTCAGTGTCGACGAGGTCGCCGACCGGATGGGCGCCTCACCGGGCGCGGTGCGCAACCGCAGTATGCGCGCACTCGAACGGATCCGCGGGCTGGCCGACGACTCACTGAGAATCGGGAAGGACTGACATGTACGACGACAAGACAGCCGCTGACGACCGCGTCACGACGCTGTTCCACGACACCACGGCAGACGTCGAGGTGGACGTCGCGGAACTGGTCCGCGGCGGCATCGCCCGCGGCCGCGCCAAACACCGCCTGCACACCATCGGTACGGCGTTCGCCGCAGCCGTCGGCGTGGCCGGCATCGTGGGCGTCGCACTGCCCCTCGCCACCAGCACCAGCGGCAACGGGATCGCACCAGCAGGCGCCCCGGCGCCTGCCGTCACCAGCACGAAGGCAACCGCGGTCCCACCCAAGGGCAAGCCAAGCGACAAACCCCTGCCCCGACCACCAGCGCAGGCCGATATCCCGGTCAAAGCCGCGAACCTGCCAGGCGCCTTCGCCCACATCTACCCCGGGAAGATCACCCAGGCCGAGAAGCGCACCGGCCGGATCATCGACGACGGTCGGCAGGCCCAGATCGCCCACTTCCTGTGGAAGGGCTACCTCGTCAGTGCCATGTTCACCGCCTACGACGGCACTCCGGCAGAGCGCTGCGACGAGATCCACCTGGATGCGGCGGGCGCCGGCCGCTCAGCGGTCACCTGCAACGAGCGCCCCGACGGGACGTTCCTGCTGTCTGCGCACGGCGACGAGCCTGCGGTGGACGGCGGCGGCCAGGCCAACTCGGCCACGCTGATCACCAAGGACCACTACGAGATCACTGTCATGGCCTACACCTACTCCACCAAGGGCGGCACCAACCTATCCACGCATCCGCCGTTGAGCGAGGCCCAGCTCAAGCACGCGGTCACCAGCCACGCCTGGTTCTAGCCGGCAAGGCCCGGCCGCCTCGTGCGGCCGGGCCGGGCCAGATCAGAACGGGCAGGTCGAGCGGTACTCCTCGACAGTTGTGCTCGCCCCAGGTCCGGGGCAGATGAACTGCTCGTAGCGGGTGTCGTCGTCGACGAAGCGCTTCAGCCAGGAAATGCTGTACTTCGCGACCGTCGTGTTCGGCGAGGTCGGAGCGGAGTGACTTGCGTTGTTCAGCTCCAGGTACGCCTTGTCGAGGGTGGCCGGCAGGCTGGTGTAGAACGGTTCGGAGTGGCTGCTGACCGGGGCGGTGGTGTCGCTCTCGGCCCCGACGACCAGGGTCGGCACGGCGACCTGTGACCAGTTCTTCGTGGTGTTCCAGCCGGCCAGCGGGACGATGGCCTGGAGTGCCGGCCGGTCCTTGGCAGCCTCCAGAGAGCCCCCGCCGCCCATCGAGTGCCCCATCGCGCCGAGGCGGCTCGCGTCGATCCGCGTCCGGACCGAGCTGCTGGTGGTCAGGTAGTCCAGCGCTGCCAGCAACTGGTCACCACGGCTGGCCGGTGAGTCGAAGCGGGACAGGGTGTCGATCGTGATGATCACGAAGCCCTGCGAGGCCAGCCGTGGTCCTAGCCAGGCAACGCTCGACTGAGTCGCCGTGAAACCGGGTGAGATGGCGACCGCACCAAAGGTGCCTTCGCTGGTGCTGGTCGGGTAGTAGATCGTGCCGCCGCCGAAACCGCGCGCCCCGGACGGCGGAACGGTCACTGTCGCGGTGGCGAACGGGCCTTGCGGTGCTTCGATACTGGCGTTGGTCGGGTCGGGACCGCGCTCGTACGGATTGGCGGCCGCATGCCCGGTGGTTGGGGTCAGTACGGCGGCGGCGAACAGCGTGGCGAGGAAGATCTGCAGCGGACGACGGCGGAATGCGCGCACGGCAACTCCTTCGGTGGAACGGGCGGCTGAACCGCCTGTCCACCACCGGCCTACTCGGTGGTAAGGCGGCCCACGGCGCCCAAGGTAATCACTCGACTACCCTGGGTCAACGGCGGGCCGCGAAGATCCGTGCACTGTTCAGGACAAGATCACCGAGCGGGTCAGACTGCGCGGCTGGTCCGGGTTCAGGCCGAGCGCGAGCGCCTTCGCAACCGCCACGCGCTGGGCGACGACCAGCGAGGCCAGCGGGTCCAGCTCGGCGTGGTGCACGATCGTGGCGCCAGTGGCGGCGACATCGTCGAGCAGGCCGACCGGCGCCTCACCGAAGATCCACACGCCACGGCCGGGCTGCGCGATCGCGATCGGGCCGTGCCGGTAGTCCATCGCCGGGTAGGCCTCGGTCCACGCGGAGGCCGCCTCGCGCTGCTTCAGGGCCGCTTCGTGGGCCAGGCCGACGGTCCACCGCGTGCCGACGTACGTGAGCTGCTCCAGCTTGGCCAGTTCGTCGACGTCGATGCTCAGAGCGGTCTCCGCATCCGCAGCGGCCTGCTCGAGATCCTGGCCGAGGGATGCGCGGAGGAGCGCCAACGTGGTGGTCGCGAACCGGGTTTGAACAACGGACTGCTCATCGGCGAAGTCCAGAATGATCACGTGATCGGCCAGCTCGACGATCGGCGAACCCGGGGTCGCGGTGATCGCCACCGTCGGCAGGTCGGTCGACCGGATCAGGTCGAGCACCTCGGTCGTCGTACCGGACCGGCTGATCACGACCACGACGTCGTACTGGCGGTCCTTGGGGAATTCCGAACCGGCGAACGCGTCCGTCTCGCCCTGACCGAGGTCCTCGCGCAGGGCGGCGTACGCCATCGCCATGAACCACGAGGTGCCACAACCGACCGCTGCGACACGCTGGCCGGCCTTCGGCAACGCGTCACCGTACTGCGCGAAACCGCTGCCGACCCGGCGCCAAAGCGCAGGCTGGGTGGCGATCTCAGCGGTCACGAAAGGGCTCTCATCGGGCGTCTGGGTCATGTCGTCTCCGCACTTCTGATGGTCGAAACTGCTCGAACGTGATCGAATGGTGCCAACCGGCCGCCATCCGGCTGACCGATTGTGTGAAGGAGGAGCCCAGGGTGAAGCGTTATGAACGCCTCAACACCTTGCTCGAGTCGCTCGCCGAGAAGGGCGCCATCGACGTCGACGAGCTCGCCGAGCAGTTGCACGTGTCCGCGGCGACGATTCGGCGCGACCTCGACCACCTGGGCAAGCAGCAGCTCCTCACCCGGACCCGGGGTGGCGCCGTCGCCAACGCGGTGTCGTACGACCTGCCGCTGCGCTACAAGACTGCGCGTTTCGCATCCGAGAAGCAGCGGATCGCGCAGGCCGCGGCCACGCTGGTCCGGCGCGGCATGGTGATCGGGATGAACGGCGGTACGACGATCTCCGAGGTGGCGCGCACGCTGGCCACCCGCCCGGAGCTGTCGGCCGAGCACGGCGAGCCCGCGTTCACTCTCGTCACCAACGCGCTGAACATCGCCAACGAGCTGATCGTCCGGCCGCACGTGAAGATGGTGCTCACCGGCGGCGTGGCCCGGCCGCAGTCCTACGAGATGATCGGGCCGCTGTCGCACCGGATCCTCGCCGACCTGTCGCTGGACATCGCCTTCATCGGTGTCGACGGCATCGACGAGACCGGCGCCACCGCCCACCACGAGGGCGAGGCGAACATCAACCAGCTGATCGTCAGCCGGGCCGCCAAGGTCGTCGTGGTCGCCGACTCCTCGAAACTCGGCCAGCGCGCCTTCGCCCGGATCTGCGAACTGAGCGAGATCGACACCCTGGTCACCGACGCCCAGGCCGACGAGAGCCAGCTGACCGTCTTCAAGGAAGCCGGCATCGACGTCATCCGCGCTTAGCGCCATCTCGCCGTACCTCCTTGTCCTAGGTGAGCTCTGCCTTGGTAGGACGATCATATCTGATTGCGCGCTTGTTGTAATGAGCAGTTCTGCGCAATCTCCGCGCGGGAGGCGGGGAAACCGGACCCGGTGCCGCTAGGCTTCTCGGCAGCATGAGCAGCGCAGCAGCGGATTACCCCGCAGACCCACGGGAGGGCATCATCGCCAGCGGCATCGACCCGAGCTCCTGGGCGTACGCCGAGGACTACATCGGAGACGACGAGGTCGTCACCGGTGCCCGGGCGAGCGCCGCGGACAGTGGCGTGGGCGCGATCGGCTCCGGTTCGGCGACCGCACT
Source organism: Kribbella sp. NPDC056951 (assembly GCF_042674205.1). Lineage (NCBI taxonomy): Bacteria > Bacillati > Actinomycetota > Actinomycetes > Propionibacteriales > Kribbellaceae > Kribbella > Kribbella sp. NPDC056951. The sequence goes on along the minus strand of NZ_JBHUQZ010000003.1, from coordinate 985,862 downwards.
CAGCCTGCTGGCCGCCACCGTCGGCGCCAAAGCCGTGGTCGAGATCGGCACCGGCACCGGCGTCTCCGGCCTGGCCCTGCTCCGCGGCATGCGCACCGACGGCACCCTGACCACGGTCGACCTGGACGCCGAGAACCAGCGCCTGGCCCGCAAGACCTTCCTCGACGCCGGCATCACCTCGAACCGCTTCCGCCTGATCGCCGGCGCCGCCCTGGACGTGGTCACCCGCCTCACCGACGGCCACTACGACCTGGTCTTCTGCGACGCCGACCGCCGCGAGAACACCGCCTACCTGCACGAGGCTCTCCGCCTCCTGCGCCCCGGCGGCATCGTCGTGTTCGCCGGCATCCTCACCGGCGGCCGAGTCCCCGACCCGGCCCACCGAGACCCCGAGACCACCGCCCTGCGCGACCTCATCCGCGCAGTCCGGGAAGACGACGACCTGGTCTCCGCACTCCTCCCCACCTCCGAAGGCCTCCTCACCGCCACCAAGCGCCTGAACTGACAAACGCGCCGCACGGGAGACCCGGCGGCGCGTTCGAAGAGCTGACGTCAGCGGTAGGTCACGTACAGGTCGAACCCGCCCAGCGCGAACGGCCTGCACTCGTAGGTCTCGGCCCGCGGGCTGGTCTGCAGGATTCGGTTGCCCTCGCGGATGCACTCCGACTCAAGTACGAAGTGGCCCCGATGCTGCGGCGCTCCCTGCACCTGTGCGAGAGCCGGTGCGGCAGGGGCGACGGCTACGGCGGCAGCGCCAAGGCAGAGGGCAGCGATCAACTTGCGCATTCAGATTCTCCCGAGTTGTGGACTAGTCCTAAAACGAACCTATCCAGCAACCAGGTCACTACGTGGTGAGGCGTGCCAGTTCGGTGGTCAGGTCGTTGAAGGGGTCTGTTTCGGGGTCTATCAGCTCGTAGTGGCCGCAGTCTGGGACTCGGTTGAAGCGGGAGGTGGGGTGGGCGGTGAAGTAGGACTCCGCTACCTGCACGGGGACGACTGAGTCGTTGACGCCATGCAGGATGGACACCGAGGCGATGGGGGCGGGGAGGTGGACCGGGTCCAGGTCGTTGCGGACACCGCTGCCGATGAAGTCCTGTACGGCGCCGTTGTCGAGCATCAGCTGGTCAGCCAGGAGCAGGTCGGCGACTGGGGCTAGAGCGACCACACCGCGGAGGCGAACCGGGTTGAGCGTGGCGGCGGCCCAGAGCGCCAGTTGACCGCCTGCGGAGTGCCCGACCAGCACGTAGCCGGACTGTACGTCGACCAGGTCGGGGAGCCGGTCGAGCGCCGTACGGATGTCTGAAGTGGTGACGTCGGGTTCACCGGGCACGCGGCGATATTCGAGGGAGGCGACCGGCCAGCCGAGGTCGGCGAGGGCGGCGCCTAGTGACCGGGCGTGCATGCGGTCGTACTCCGGGCGCCAGAATCCACCGTGGATGTAGACGACCAGCGGGCGCGGGTTCTTCGCGTGCCAGTGGTCGATCACGTGGTCCGCGTCGTCGCCGTACCGGAGCTCTTCGTCAGGCTCACGGGCGGAGCGGGTCAGAACCGATCGGTCCTCGCTCATTCAACGCCTCCCGAGGTAGCGCGTCGCGTTCGTCGACAACAGCTTCTGCTGCTGCTCCACGGTCAGGAAGCCGGCTTTCCGCACCACCTCCCCGACCGGTCGCTCACCCAGTGGATAGGGATAGTCACTGCCGACCAGTACCCGGTCTTCTCCCAAGGTATCGACAAGTAGCCGCAAAGGCGCTGATTCGAACACCACTGTGTCGACGAAGAACCGATTCAGATAGTGCGAGGGTGGATGCTCTGAGCAACCACGCACGATGTCGCCACGCCGGTGCCAGGCGTTCTCCAAGCGCCCGAGCCAGAACGCGAAACTCCCGCCCCCGTGGGCGAAACAGATCCGCAACGACTCCGGCAGTACGTCGAACGCCCCGCCCAGGATCATCGCGATGATCGACAGATGCGTCTCGGCAGGCATCCCGGCCAGCCAGCGCGCCATCCAGCGGTCGAGTCTCGGCCCGCCCGGCATATCCCACGGGTGCACGAGAACCGGCGTACCGGTCTCGGCGCAGTGCTTGAGGAAGGCAACGATCCCGGCGTCGTCGAGATCCTTGTCCCCGACGTGGTTACCGATCTCGACCCCGACGTGCCCGGCGTCGAGACAACGGTCGAGCTCGGCGCAGGCCGCGTCCGGATCCTGCAGCGGCACCTGACAGAACGGGACGAACCGCTCATCACCGGCCAGCGTTTCCAGCGTGCGGTCGTTGAAAATCCTTGCCAGCTTGACCGCCTGGTCAGCCGGCCGGTCGTAGCCGAAGAAGACCGGGGTCGGCGACACCACCTGGAGATCGATGCCATCGGCATCCATATCGGCACGCCGTACGGCGGTGTCCCAGGCCTGCGGACCGACCGGGCGGAACTCGGTCTCGCCGACCATGATCATCGCGGCCCGCTCGGAGTCCACCCGCAGCCACGGCCACCCCTCGCCCCCACAGGCGGCCGCGAGATCGGGCCAGCCCTTGGGGACGAGGTGGGTGTGGACGTCTACAGCCACTTACGCCTTGCCAGGATGGACGGCACCACACGAAGGGCAGGTGCGGGCTTCTTCGCTTTCGTAGAAGGCGGCGAAGACCGGTGGCAGGTCGGCGACGATGTCGGTCACCTGGAGCTCGACCTCGTGCACGATCGCGCTGCACTCACCGCAGTACCAGCGGAACTTCTCCAGCGTGCCCTGCTCCCGGACTCGCTCGATCACCAGGCCGATCGAGTCCGGACCGCGCTGCGGCGAATGCGGCATGTTGCGCGGCAGCACCCACATCTCACCCGCGTTGACCTCGACGGTCGCCGGACCGTCCTCGGTCATCACGTTGACCCGCAGCTCACCCTTGATCTGGTAGAAGAACTCCTCGTACGGATCGACGTGGAAGTCGGTGCGCTGATTCGGCCCGCCGACCACCATCGTGATGAAGTCGTCCCCGGTCGGGAACATCTGCTTGTTGCCGACCGGCGGCTTCAGCAGATGCTTGTTCTCCTCGATCCACTCCGGAAAGCTCGTCGACTCCAAGTTGGCCATCATTCACTCCTTAGACGGGATCGCCGCTACGGCCTGAATCTCGATCAGCAGCTGGGGATGCGGCAGCTGATGGACAGCAACTGTCGTGCGTGAAGGCCCGGTCTCGTCGAAGTACTCACCGTAGACCTCGTTGTACCCACCGAAGTCGTTCATCGACACCAGGTACGTCGTCACACTCACCAGGTCGGTGAGGTCCGCGCCGACCGCCTTGAGGATGTCGCGGATGTTCTCCAGTACGGCGCGCGTCTGCTCGCGAATGTCGAGTGTCGTGGTGCCGAGCTCGTCGACCGACGCGCCCGCGATCGTGTTGTCCGGCCGCCGGCTCGACGTACCGGAGACGAACGCGAATCCGCCCGACACCTTCACGTGCGGGAACCGTCCGCGCGGTTTCGCCTTACCTGCAACAACTGTCATGACAGCTCCACGCAGACGTTGGTCGGTTCGGAGTAGAAGTCGAACGAATGCCGTCCGCCCTCGCGCCCGACCCCGGACAACTTCATCCCGCCGAACGGCGTCCGCAGATCGCGCACGAACCAAGTGTTGACCCAGACCAGACCAACCTCAAGCGCCGCACCGGCTCGATGCGCGCGCCCGACGTCCCGCGTCCAAACCGTTGCCGCGAGCCCGTAATCGCTGTTGTTGGCCAGCGCGAACGCCTCGTCCTCGGTGTCGAACGGCGCGATGTGGCAGATCGGCCCGAACACTTCCTCGCGGTTCGTCCGGGCATCCGCGGGCAGCCCGGTCACGACCGTCGGTTGCACATAGCAACCACCGTCGCGGGCATCACCGAACGACGGTACCCCGCCACCCGTGAGTACGTCGGCACCTTCGGCGCGTGCGAGGTCGTAGTACGAAAGGACCTTGTCGCGATGCTGTTTGGAGATCAGCGGCATGTTCACGGTGGCCTCGTCGGCGGGCCAGCCGTAGGTGAGTTCGCCGGCCCGGGACGCGAGTCTGGCGCAGAACTCGTCGTACACGGGGCGTTCGACGTACAGGCGTTCGGTGCAGAGGCAGACCTGGCCGCCGTTGGTGAAAGTCGAGCGGACCGAACCCTCGACAGCCGCATCCAGGTCGGCGTCGGCGAAGATCACGCCGGCGTTCTTGCCGCCCAGCTCGAACGAGACCGACTTGACCCGCTCCGCGGCCACCTTGGCGATCGCCGTACCGGTCGCGGACTCACCGGTGAAGGTGATCGCGTCGATCCCCGGGTGGCGGGTCAGGTACTCCCCCGCCGACGCCGGGCCGAGGCCGTGCACGAGGTTGAAAACCCCATCCGGTACGCCGGCCGCCGCCATCACCTCGGCGAGTACGGTGGCCGACGACGGCGTCTCCTCGGACGGCTTGACGATCACCGCGTTGCCGCAGGCAAGCGCCGGTGCGACCTTCCAGGTCAGCAGGAGGAGCGGGAGGTTCCACGGTACGACGATCGCCACGACACCGACCGGTTTGCGGACCGCGTAGTTGAGCGCCCGGCGACCGTCCGCCAGCGTGGTCGTGTAGGACTCGGTGGGCGTGGTGGTCGCGAAGTCCGCGAACGCGCGGAAGTTGGCCGCACCACGCGGGATGTCGAGCGTGCGCGCCTGGCTGATCGACTTCCCGGTGTCACCAACCTCAGCCGCGACCAGATCGTCGAACCGCCGCTCCAGCTCGTCCGCCACGCGCCGCAGCACGCTAGCCCGCTCCTGCTCCGACATCCGACCCCAAGGGCCCTTAAGAGCCGCACGAGCCGCCTCCACCGCCGCATCCACGGTGGACTCGTCCGCCTCGCACACCTCGAAGATCTGCTCCCCCGTCACCGGACTCACCTTGGCAAACCTGCGGGAGCTCTCCACGAAGGAACCACCCACGAAGTGCCGGAGGAGCCCCACCGAGGTGGGCTGGCCAGTGAGCAGCTCAGGCGTCCACAGCGTCACCTGCGCCTCCTCAACAACCTCAGTACGACCAGTACGAGACCTGCCGCCGCCAGACCGACGTACTGGTGTTGGCGGTGCACTCTTCGCTGCACCTCCGCGTACGGCGTGGTGCTGAAGGAGACGAGCTCGTAGCGGGAGACGTATCGGCCCGGCAGTAGGCGTTCCAGCGTGTGTTCCACCTGTTTGGTGAGGCGGAAGACCGGGGAGGCGACCTTGTCGCGCATCTCGATGAAGTTGTTCAGGGCCATGTCGGCGATGGCTTCGGTGTTCTCGCGCCGGCGTGCCTCGAAGAGCGGGAGTGCGCGGGCCCACGAACCGCCTGTGTCGTCCAGGCAGCGGTCCAGCTCGACGACGTCCTCGAACGCACAGTTCGCACCCTGGCCGTAGAACGGCACGATGGCGTGTGCTGCGTCGCCGATCAGACCGGTCCGCCCGTGCGCCTGCCAGGGCAGCGTGTGAACAGTGCCGAGCACACCGACCGGGTTGTGCAGGTAGTCGTCGACCAGATCCGGTGCCAGCGGCAGCACGTCGGGGTAGTGCTCACCGAAGTACCCGATGATCGCCTCTGCCGTGGTGAGCGCGTCGAACGAACCGGCCGGCCAGAACAGCGTGCACGTGAACGAGCGGTCCGGATTCGGCAGGGCGATCATCATCGACGTCCCACGCGGCCAGATGTGCAACGCACCTGGGTCCAGCGCGAACTCGCCGTCCACTGCCGGAATCGACAGCTCCTTGTAGCCGTAGTCCAGGAAGTCGACGTCCTCGGCAACAATGCCCTCGGTCAGCAGTTGCTCGCGCACTGCCGAGCCGGCGCCGTCTGCACCCAGCACCACGTCCGCCGCGACCGACACCTTCCCAGACGGCGTCTGGAACACCATCCGCCCAGCTGCCGAGTCCAGCTCACACAACCGGTGCTCGAACTCCACCGTCACGCCGCCGGCCGCCGTAGCTGCTGTCAGCAGCGCGTTGTTCAACGCGCCCCGGCTGATCGAGTTGATCGCTCGGTCGCCACTGGCCGAGTACTGCTGGAAGTCGAGCGCTCCGGCGACCGGATGGATCATCCGGCCCTTCATCGGCAGCGCATCGGCCATCACCGTGGTGTCCAGCCCGATCCGGCGCAGCGCATCCAGTCCGCGCTCGGAGATGGCCAGGTTGATCGACCGGCCGCGCTCGGCCGCAGCCACGCGCGGATCCGGACGACGCTCGTACAGGGTCACCGTCAGTCCACGCTTGGCCAGGTAGCAGGCCAGCAGACTGCCGGTCAGCCCGGCTCCGACGATCGCAACCTTCATCCCGGTATCACCTCGGCCAGCGCTGCCGCTGCGCGCCAGCAGTCGTGGTACGTCGAATACAGCGGCACCGGCGCCAGTCGCAGCACATCTGGTTCGCGTGCGTCCGCGATCACGCCGTACTCGAACCGTAGCCGCTTGGCCAGCCCACCGGCAGTCAGCGCACCGCCGATCCGCAGCGACAGCTGTGCGCCTCGGCGCGCCGGATCGGTCGGAGTGATGATCGGGACGTCGAGCAGCGTCTCCAAGTACGCGGTCAGCCGCAGACTGCGCTCACGCAGTGCAGTGATGCCCACCCGGTCGAAGATCTCCAGGGAGGTGCGTACCGGACTCATCGAGAAGATCGGCGGGTTCGACACCTGCCACGCGTCCGCCGACTGCGGCGGTCGAGAGTACGGCGTCATCTCGAACCGCGTAGCGGCCTCCGTGCTCCACCAGCCCTCGAACCGCGGCAGGTCGCCACCCAGATGCCGCTCGTGCACGAATACTCCGGCCAGCGAGCCAGGGCCCGAGTTGAGGTACTTGTACGAGCACCAGGCCGCGAAATCGACGCCCCACTCGTGCAGCTCCAGCGGTACGTTGCCGACCGCGTGAGCCAGGTCCCAGCCGACCACTGCACCGGCCGACTGGCCGGCCGCGGTGATGGCGGGGATGTCCATCAGCTCACCGGTCAGGTAGTTCACACCGCCGAGCAGCACCACTGCCACGTCATCGCCGAGCTGTTCGATCACATCCGCCGTACGGAGGCAGTCCTCGCCCGGTCTGGGCTTCAGACGGACGACAGCGTCGTCGTACCCGTGGAAGCGTGCTTGGGACTGTACGGCGTAGCTGTCCGAGGGGAAGGCCGAGTCCTCGATGAGGATCCGGTACCGCGACGCTGTCGGGCGGTAGAACGACACCATCAGCAGGTGCAGGTTGACCGTCAGCGAGTTCATCACCACGGTCTCGCTCGGCAACGCACCGACGAGTCGCGCCGCCGGTCCGGTCAGGAGCTCGTGGTAGGGCAGCCAGGGCCGCTCACCCTCCAGGTGGCCCTCGACGCCGAGAGCAGCCCACGAGTCCAGGTCCGCGAGCAGCTCGGTGCGGGTCGCCTTCGGCCGCAGCCCGAGCGAGTTCCCCGCGAAGTACGCGACCTCGGGGTAGGGGCCCTCGTGCACCGGTGGGATGTCGAAGAGCTCCCGGTGTCCCGGGTCGGCGGCGTCCAGTGCGTGTGCCTCCGCCTCCCGGCTCATGCCTCGGCGACCTCCGGCTCCTCAACAGCCCGTACGGCGGGTGGGTCGACCACCTGGCCCTTGCCGAGCACCGTGACGCCGCCCTTGGAGACGGTGAAGCCACGCTGCCGGTCGTAGTCCTGGTCGATGCCGATCTCGACACCCGGCGGGATCACCACGTTCTTGTCCAGAATGACGTTCTTCAGCACCGCACCGGCGCCGATCGTGCAGTTGTCCATGATCACCGCGCGCTCCACCTTCGCACCGGCCCCGACCTTCACGTTGGAGCCCAGCACGGAGTGGTCGACGGTCGCACCGGACACGATCGAGCCCTGGCAGATGATCGACTCGCTGACGGTCGCGTTGTCGGTGAACTTCGCACCGGGCAGCTGCGGGTGCGAGGTGAAGATCGGCCAGTCGGAGTTGTACAGGTTGAACACCGGCTGGATCGACACCAGATCCATGTGCGCCTCGTGGTACGAGTCCAGCGAACCGACGTCCCGCCAGTAGGAGCGGTCCCGGTCGAGCGCACCGGGCACGTCGTTGTCCTTGAAGTCGTAGACCCCGGCCTTGCCCTCGGCAACGAGCATCGGGACGATGTCGCCGCCCATGTCGTGCCGGGACGCCGGATTGGCCGCGTCCTTGCGCAGGGCCTCCACCAGCACGTCGGCGCTGAACACGTAGTTGCCCATCGACGCGAACGTCTCGTCCGGCGAGTCCGGCAGCCCAGGCGGGTCAGCGGGCTTCTCCAGGAACTCCGCGATCGTGTGGCCGTCGTCGGCGGTCTTGATGACACCAAACTCCGACGCCTCGGCCCGCGGCACCCGGATACCCGCGACGGTGACGCCGTTACCCCGGGCGATGTGGTCGGCCACCATCTGGGAGGCGTCCATCCGGTACACGTGGTCCGCGCCGAACACCACGATGATGTCAGGCTTGGCGTCGTTGATCAGGTTCATCGACTGGTAGATCGCATCCGCGCTGCCCTGGTACCACTGCGGGCCCAGACGCTGCTGAGCCGGCACACAGGTGACGTAGTTGCCCAGGAACGTCGACATCCGCCAGGTGATCGTCACGTGCCGGTCCAGCGAGTGCGACTTGTACTGCGTCAGTACGCACAGACTTCGGATCCCTGCGTTCACCAGGTTGGACAGCACGAAGTCGATCAACCGATAACTGCCGCCGAAGGGCACAGCCGGTTTGGCCCGGTCCGCCGTCAGCGGCATCAGCCGCTTCCCCTCACCACCGGCCAGTACGATTCCGAGAACTCTGGGCGCCTTTGCCATGTGCGCACCTTAGCCCCGGCAGCCCCGACACATAAGCGGGTGCGAGTGTCGCGAGACTGAAGCATGCCGAAGCTCACCACCCCGACCGCCACCGTTCACCACTCGTTCCTCACCGGGTGTGAGTGACACTGGACGGATGCCAACGCTCGTCGAACCCACAGTCACCGTCCACAGGTCGTTCCTGGAGGCGTGGGACGAGCTGGAGCCTGAGCTGCAGGGCCGGTGGATGGGTGGGCGGACGTACATCGGCGGCGAGGAGGAGACCTGGTCCCGCGAGGACCTGGTGGATCCGGCCGAGTTCGAGCGGTTCGTCGCCGAGGCCCGGGCCGGTGCGGATTCGGACGCCGTACTGGCACCTGACATCGTTCCGCACTCGATTCTGTGGTTCGTCGACGGCGACGAGTGGCTGGGCCGGATGTCCATCCGGCACGAGCTGACTCCGCCGCTGCTGGAGCTCGGCGGCCACATCGGGTACTGCGTCCGCCCGTCTGCCCGGCGCCGCGGTTACGCGACCGAGATGCTGGTCCAGTCGCTGCCCTTCGTCGCCGGGCTCGGCATCGACCCGGCGCTGGTCACCTGCGACGCGGGCAACCTGGCGTCGCGGAAGGTCATCCAGGCGGCCGGTGGGGAGCTGGAGGACGAGCGACACGGGAAGCTGCGGTTCTGGGTCGCTACACACACGTCCTGATGACTTATCGTCGGACTTTATGAAGGTCGCCATTCTGACGCGTGAGTTTCCTCCGGACGTGTACGGCGGGGCGGGGGTGCATGTCGACTTCCTGGTGCGCGAGTTGCGCCGGTTGCTCGATGTCGACGTGCACTGCATGGGTGAGCCACGTCTGGGCGCGACTGCGCACTCCGAGGACGACCCACGGATCCCCCACGCCAATGCGGCGCTGCGGATCCTCTCCACCGACCTGACCATGACTGCGGCGGTCGGCGCGGCACAGCTCGTGCACTCGCACACCTGGTACGCGAACATGGCCGGTCACTGGGCCAAGCTCCTGTACGGCGTCCCGCACGTGGTGACCGCTCACTCGCTGGAACCGCGCCGGCCGTGGAAGGCCGAGCAGCTCGGCGGTGGCTACCGACTGTCGAGCTGGGCCGAGCAAACGGCGTACGAGGCTGCTGATGCGGTGGTGGCGGTCAGCCGCGGGATGCGGGACGACGTACTGGCCTGCTACCCGTCGATCGACCCGGCCAAGGTGCATGTCATCTCGAACGGGATCGACGCCGACTTCTACCACCCGGACCCGTCGACGCACGTGCTGGAGCGGCTCGGGGTCGACCTGAGCCGGCCGTACGTGACGTTCGTCGGCCGGATCACCCGGCAGAAGGGTGTGCCGCATCTGCTCCGTGCAGGGCTGCGGCTGGACCCGTCGGTGCAGCTCGTGCTGCTGGCCGGTGCGGCCGACACGGTCGAGCTGAAGGCGGAGACGGACGCGCTGATCGATGACCTGAAGGCTGCACGTGACGGCGTCTTCGTGGTGTCCGAGATGCTGCCGCGCGAAGACGTCCGCCAGGTGCTCACGCACGCGCTCGCCTTCTGCTGCCCGTCGATCTACGAGCCGCTCGGCATCGTCAACCTCGAGGCGATGGCCTGCGAGACAGCCGTCGTCGCCAGCGCGGTCGGCGGTATCCCGGAGGTCGTCGACGACGGCGTCACCGGGACGCTCGTCCGGTACGACGAGAACGACATCGACACCTTCGAGCGCGAACTCGCCGACGGCATCAACGAGCTGGTCGCCAACCCGTCCAAGGCCGCGGCGATGGGCAAGGCAGGTCGCGAACGCGCCGTTTCGCAGTTCGGCTGGGACGCGGTCGCCGAACGGACGGTCGAGCTGTACAGCTCCTTGGCAGGGTAGGGATATCCCTACCCTGATTCGGGGGTTGGCCTGATGGTGGCGAGCGACCGCTGACGGTTGGCTGGATGCATGACATCCCGTGCGATCCGCATCATCCCCGCCACGCTCGCCATCGGCGCGCTGCTCGCGGCGCCACTCACCGCGTTCGCCGTCACCCAGCCGTCCCTGGCCCAGGCCGCCGTCGCCCAGGCCGCCCTTGCCGAGCGGACGGCGGTGCGCGGTTCGCTCGTCTCCGCAGTCGAGGTCGCCAAGCTCAAAGCCGCCGACCTCGACGCAGCCGCCACCGACGCCGGTTTCGTCGGCACGCCGAAATCCCGGTACGACGTCACCGCCTACCGGCTCATCTACCGCACCATCGACCCCAACGGCCGACCGACGACCGCCAGCGGCATCGTCGTACTGCCGGACGGCCGCCACGGCGCCCTGACCGTCGCGGAGTACCTGCACGGCACCACCGCCACCAAGGCGTACGCCGCCTCCGTGGACCCCGAGTCCACCGACCGCCTGATCACCGCCCTCTTCGCCGGCACCGGCCTGGCAGCCATCGCCCCCGACTACCTCGGCCTCGGACTCGGCCCGGGCAAACACCCCTACATCGACACGAACACCGAGACCAGCGCCTCGATCGATCTGTTGCTCGCGGCCCGCACGTTCACCACCCGACACGGCGTCGCCCTCAAGCGCGATGTACTGGTCACCGGCTTCTCTCAGGGCGGCCGCGCCACCCTGGGCGTCGGCCGAGCCCTCACCCGCGGCGAAGCAGGCTCCTTCCGCCTAGGCGAAATCCGCGGCGTAGCCGGCCCCTACGACCTCCTCGACGTCGAGCTCCCCGCAGTCTTCACCGGCGAGGTCGAGCCCCACGTCGCCACCATGTACCTCGCCTACTTCACCACCGCCTGGGATCGCACCGTCGGCCTCTACAACAACCCGCGCGAAGCCTTCCGCCCGCCGTACGCCGACACCGTCGAAGGCCTACTCGACGGCACCCACACCGAGGAAGAGATCGTCGCAGGCCTCCCCGACACTCCGGCGAAGCTCTTCACCAACCAGTTCCTGGCCAAGCTCAAACACCCCACCGCCCACTTCCGCCAAGCCCTCCAGGACGCCGACCAGATCTGCCACAACTGGACCACCCGCGCCCCCATCCACTTCTACACCGGCACCAAAGACACCGACGTAGTCCCCACCAACGCCCCCGCCTGCGCCACCACCCTCCGCGCCACCGTCACCACCCACTCCATGGGCCCCGTAAACCACTTCGGCACCGCCCACACCGCCTACCCCCAAATCCTCCGCACCTGGACCCCGTAGCCCTAACTTCCGTCACCGCCATTTGGTGGGTGCACCCATCTCGTAGGAGGTTCCCCGCCGAGATTCCGGGGTGGGAACCTCCCAACTGGTGGTTGCACCCACGAAGACAGGCGCGGCCGTCAGCCAGCGAGGCGGGTACGACGGGCGCGGGCGAATGCCTGGCGGATGAGCAGCGCCGTACGCGCAGGATGCTCGAGGTCCGCCCACGTGATGCGGACAATCTCCAGCCCCAGCGCTCGCAGACGATCCTCACGAAGCTTTTCGCGGATCAGCGTCGTGGCCGATCCGTCGGTGTACTTCACCATCCCGTCGAACTCGACGATCGTGTTCTCGTCGGGAAAGTAGAAGTCGACGCGTCCGATGAACCCGACGTCGTCCGAGAAGGTTGCCTGCAGGACGGGACGAGGCAAGCCTTCGTTGCGCATCACCACCCGCAGCCGCGACTCTCCCACCGATTCGGACAGCGGGTCGGCGAAGGCGATAGCTGACCTGATCGTCGGGCTACCTGGCCAGCACTCGGTCGTCTCGAGATGCCGTCGAAGAACCTCGGCGCTCACCTGGGGCCGCCGCAAGGCTGCATCGGCACTGACCACGGCAGCCTCGAACGAGGCTCTGCTGGCGTTCTCCACCAAAGCCCGTTCGACCGAGGTCACCACCAGGGCATCGACTTCCGTCAGCTCCGCAGGTGTCAGCTGCCCTTCGTGATGCCTCGTGCCTGCCTTCAGCCTGCTTCGCCCGGTCAGGCGGGTCAGCTGCACTTCTTCCAGATCAGCACCCCAGACCGGTATGCCGTGCAGCAGAAGCGCCGAGTAGTGACTGACCACCACCGACCCAGGACGCATCGCGTTCACCGCGGCATGAACAAGTCGTCGATGGCGAAACACGTGCCGGTCCCACGCTTCCGAATTGCGCAGGTCGACGGCTTCGGCGTACTGCCCGTGCCGAAGTCGCTCCCACCGGCCGTCCTTCAGACGATCCCGAATCTGATCCGGCGCATATCCGGCGATCATCGCCTGCAGGCGGCTGAACACACCGCCCTGTCGCGCCGCAACGCGCGTCAACTCTGGGTTCATTCCCCAAGCATCGGCCTTCCCGCCCCACCCCCGCTCGCCCTCGCCTCTGACCTGTGGACAACTTTGGTGGGTGCACCCACCAGCCTGGAGGTTCCCCGCCGAAATTCCGGGGTGGGAACCTCCCATTTGGTGGGTGCACCCACCAAACGAGGCGGGGGCGGGGGCGGGGCGGCGGGGTGGGGGTTAGGCGATGCCGGCGGTGGGGGAGTTGGTGGTTAGCCAGGTGGTTAGGAGGCGGGCGCCGGCGCCGGTGGCGCCGGCGGAGTATTCGTGGCGGTCGGCGGGGGATTCGGCGATGGAGGAGAGGTCGAGGTGGGCCCAGGGGGTGGTGCCGGTGAAGGCTTTGAGGAAGAGGGCGGCGGTGATGGAGCCGGGGCCCTTGGAGGAGTTGACGGCGTCGGCGATGGGGGTGGCGATGAGGTCCTGGTACTGGTCGGCCAGGGGCATTCGCCAGAGCTCTTCGCCGGAGACGCGGCCGGCTTCGGTGAGGTTGTCGGCGAGGGCGTCGTCGGTGGCGAACAGGCCGCCGTACAGCATGGCGCCGAGGGAGACCTTGATCGCGCCGGTGAGGGTGGAGATGTCGACGACGACGTCGGGCTTCAGCTCCTGTACGGCGTACGCGAGGCCGTCGGCCATCACCAGGCGGCCTTCGGCGTCGGTGTTCTTGACCTCGGTGGTGCGGCCGCCGTAGTGGCGGATCACGTCGTCGGGGCGGTACGCCGAACCGGACGGCATGTTCTCGGCCGAGCAGATCAGGCCGGTGACCCGGACCTTCGCGCCTAGCTCGCGCAGGGCGGACAGGGTTGCGATCACCGAGCCGCCGCCGGTCATGTCGCGCTTCATCGACACCATGCCTTCGCGCGGCTTCAATGACAGGCCGCCGGTGTCGTAGGTGATGCCCTTACCGACCAGGACGACGTACGGCGTCTTGTCGGTGGCGCCGTCGGGGACGTAGTCCATCCGGATGAATCGGGGCGGGCGGGTCGAGCCCTGGCCGACCGCGAGGATGCCGCCGAACCCGTCGGCGGCGAGCTTCTTCTCGTCCCAGACCGTCACCTCAAGGCCGGTGGTGTTGGCCAACTCGGTGGCGCGGGCGGCGAGCCAGGCCGGGTCCTTCTCGTTCGACGGGGTGATCGCGAACTGCCGGGCGAGCCAGCCGGTCCGGCCGATCACGATGCCGCGGTCGAGGACGGCCTGTCGCTCGGCCGTGGAGCCGTCGGTCAGGGTGACCCGGCCTGCTACCGGCTTGCCCTTGTCGACCGTCTTCAGGGTGTAGCTGAACGAGCCGAGTACGACGCCCTCGGCGAAGGCCTGCAGCGCCTGGTCGTCGATGCCCTCGGCAACGACCGTGGTGAGCTCGTCCTTGCCGCGGCCGAACCGGGCGATCGCCGCGCCGGCGTGCCGCAGCTCCTTCGCGGTCCCGTCACCGGCGCCGACCAGCAGCACCTCGCTGACCTCGCCGGCCAGCAGCGGGTAGGCCACCGTCGAACCGGCCGACGCGCTGAAGCCGGCCTCCTGCTGCACCTCGAGCAGCCGGGTCAGATCGACGCCGAGCCGCTCGCTCGCCTCCTTCGCCGCCGCCGGCAACCCACTCGACCCGACGACGACCACCCACGTCGGTGCGCCGTGCACCGGCAGGCCCGGCTGCCAATCCACGGCCGGAATCGTCGGGTACACGAAGGTGCTGGTGCGGCGAGCCACTGGAGGGTCCTCACTGGTCAAGTGTCAAAGAAACTGCTGGCCAACCGTAACGACCCCGGCCGGTACCAGAAAAGGCACCCACCGGGGTCGTAGGAAATGACAGAGGTGCGGAAGGCACCCCGGAGAGTCGGTCAGCCGACGACGGCCTTCAGTGCGTTACCGAGCTCGGTCGCCTCGTCGGCGTTCAGCTCGACCACGAGCCGGCCGCCGCCTTCGAGCGGAACCCGCATCACGATCCCGCGGCCCTCCTTGGTGACCTCGAGCGGACCATCGCCCGTCCGCGGCTTCATCGCCGCCATGCGCGCACCCCTTCCCAGTTCGGTGTTGAGCGACGACACCGCGCGGACAACCGTCGCCGGCGCCGTGCGGTGATGCGCCGTCGGCGCGTATCGCAGTGTGTATCCCGACCCATTATCCCCGATCACAGGCCGAAGGCGCGCACCATACGGCAGACTCGGGTTTTGTGCACGCCCGTTCAGCCCTCTTCGACCTGTACGGCGACCACCTGCGCGCGCGTGGAGCGCGGGCACCGGTGGCCGCGCTCGTGCGCCTGCTCGCACCGCTGGGCGTTCATCCGCCGGCTGTCCGGACCGCCGTGTCGCGGATGGTCCGGCAGGCCTGGCTGGAGCCGGTCCGGATCGACGGTCAACCCGGATATGCGTTGTCGGCCCGGGCGCGCCGCCGCCTCGACGACGCGGCCGCGCGGATCTACCGAACCGGGGCCGACGGCACCCATCCGGACGGCGTACCGGGCGGGGTCGAGGTGTGGGACCGGCACTGGCATCTGGGCATCCTGCACGAGGTCCCGAACGCCCGCCGCCGCGATCAGCTGGCGAGCCAACTCGCCTTCCTGGGTTGGGCTCCGCTGTCGGACGGCGCCTGGGTCGGGTTGCGCAACGACAGCGAGGTCGACCAAATCCTGGAGGTCGAAGGGATCACCGCCGACCGGTTCCGGGCGCCGGTCGACTCGTCAGCGATCGAGTTCGCCCGGCGGGTCTGGAAACTCGACGAGCTCGGCGCGTCGTACGACGCCTGGCTGATCGAAGCCAAGGCCCTGGTCGACGCGGCCGGGGACGGCACCACCGACGAGCAGGCGTTCGCCGTCCGCTCCGAACTCGTGCACGAGTGGCGCAAGTTCCTGTTCCTCGATCCGGGGTTGCCGGACGAGTTGTTGCCGGCCGGCTGGGCCGGGACGCGGGCCGCCGCATACTTCGATTTCCACGCGGAACGACTGGGCCCCGCGGCCGGGCGTTTCGTCGACGACTGCCTGACAACGCACTGAATTTCCTCACCCACCGTCAAGGAGCTGACCACGATGAGTGACTCTGTCACGTACGGCGTGTCCGAAGGTGTCGCCACCATCACCCTGAACCGGCCGGACGCGATGAACGCGCTCGACACCCCGACCAAGGTGCTGCTGCGCGACACGATCCAGGCTGCGGCCGCGGACGACGCCGTACGGGTCGTGGTGCTGACGGGGACCGGGCGGGCGTTTTGCGTCGGGCAAGACCTCAAGGAGCACATCGGGCTGCTGCAGGCGAACGACACGGACGCCCTCTGGAGCACGGTGCCGGACCACTTCGCGCCGATCGCGCTGGCGCTGGCCGAGATGCCGAAGCCGGTGATCGCTGCGATCAACGGGGTGGCGGCCGGGGCGGGCGCGTCGATCGCGTTCGCGTGCGACTTCCGGATCGTGGCCGACACGGCCGGGTTCAACCTCGCGTTCACCGGGATCGCGCTGTCGTGCGACACCGGGATCTCGTGGACGCTGCCGAGACTGATCGGTCAGGCGAAGGCTCTGGAGCTGCTGTACTTCCCGCGGACCGTGCCGGCGGCGGAGTCGCTCGAGCTCGGCCTGGCGACGTCGGTGGTGCCGGCTGACGGCTTGGAGGCGGCCGCTGCTGAGCTGGCCGCGAAGCTCGCTGCCGGGCCGACGGTTGCCTACGCATCGGTGCGGCAGTCGCTCGCCTACTCGGCCACACACACGCTGGCCGAGGCGCTCGTCTTCGAAGCCGAGAAGATGCAACTGACCGGCGACACCGAGGATCACAAGAACGCGGTCGCGTCGTTCGTGGCCAAGGAAAAGCCGACCTTCACCGGGCGGTGAAGGTCGGCCTCCTCACGTTGGTGGACTCCCCGGCCGCTTTCCGGTCGGGCGAGTCACGACCGGACAACCACCTGACAGACGGGGAGTCCGCTGAACACCACATCACGTTCCGTGCCCGGAACACAACTCGTTCAGCCGTTTGTCTTTCAGTCAACGCGAATTGCACGATTTCGTGCGTTATGCACGTGCATTTGGGGTATGCAAACGCCCTGGTCAGCGGGCGATACAGGTGGCCAGATGGTCGTTCACAATGCCTGTCGCCTGCATCAATGCGTACGCCGTTGTAGGCCCGACGAAGACAAATCCGTTCTTCTTCAGGGCCTTCGACATCGCGACCGATTCCGGTGTTGTCGCGGGCACGTCGCCGAGCTTCTGCGGCACCTTCTGGGTGGCCGGCTGGAAGCTCCACAGCAGCTCGGTGAACGCGCCCTCGTCGAGCTCGAGCAGGGCGCGGGCGTTCGAGATCGTCGCGTTGATCTTGAGCCGGTTGCGCACGATGCCCTGATCGGCCATCAGCCGATCGAAGTCGTCGCTGCCGAACTTCGCGATCACCTCGGGATCGAAGTGCGCGAACGCCGTCCGGAAGTTCTCCCGCTTCCGCAGGATCGTGATCCACGACAGCCCCGACTGGAACCCCTCGAGGGTCATCCGCTCGAAGAGCCCGCGGTCGTCGCGGATCTCCTTACCCCACTCGGTGTCGTGGTACTCGACGTACTCCGGTGCCGAAGTCGCCCAGCCGCATCGCGGTTGCCCGTCGTCGCCGATGACCGTCATGCCGCGACCTCCTTGACCAACCGCTTCAACGAGATCCGCATCATCACCTCGAACGCGGGGCGCACGATCGGCCAGGCCAGGCGGCCGAGTTTGCCGAAGGGTGGGATCACGTCCTCGGACCAGGTGAAGACGCTGGATCCTTTTGACGTCTGTTCGACGGCGAAGGTGCCGGTGCCGCGGACGATCTTGCCGAGGTGTTTGACCGTGCACTCGTTCGGCGGATCCCAGTGTGTGATGACCATGTCGTCAGTGAACCCGATGCCACCGACAGAAGTGCGCGCCGCGACTCCGCCGCCGATCCCTCTGCCGTCCTGGTCTGTTGCCCAGACCCGTGTGAACAACATCCAGCGCGACTGTCGCGGCCAGTCCGCGACGACATCCCAGGCGTCCTGCAGGTCCAGCTCGAGTTCGATACTCGCCTCGGCGTGACAGCTGCCGTCGGGTGTCATCAGCTAGGACGCTGGTACGCCGACTGCTCCGGAGGCGCGCTGTGCCGCCCCTGAGCCCCCGGATCGCCCGCAGGTGGTTCCCACCTCTGCCACCCCTCCTGCTCGTCTCCCGGCCCCTCCTGCTGCCCGTTGCCACCCGGCTGCACCCAATGAGGCATCGGCGGTCCCTGCGGAGGTGCCGCAGGCTGTTGGCCGGACTGCTCGTACGGCGAGGTCTGACCCTGCGGCTGCTGGCCGGAAGCCGCCTGCTCCTGGTACGCCGAGGGCTGCCACTCCTGTCGCTGATACGGCGACTGCTGCTCAACACCCTGGTACGGCGACGACTGGCCCTGCTGTCGAGGAACGGGCTGCCCCTGCGGCGCTTGGTACGGCGAGGGCTGTCCCTGCGACTGCTGATAGCCCGCCGCCTGTCCCTGGCTCTGGTGGTCAGCAGCCTGCTCGGGCGCAGGAGCCTGGTGCGGCGCCTGAGGTGCCTGCTGGGGCACGGTGGGCTGCTGCGGTGCCTGGAGGGCTTGCTGGGGCGCGGCGGCCTGGTGCGGTGGCTGGGCCGGCTGCTGGTACGGCGTCGGCGCGGACGACCCCGGGCTCGGGAACTGCTGCCCCGGAGCCAACGCCCCCGGCTCCGGCTGCTCGTACGGCGCGGACTGCTCGTGCTGCGTCGACTCAGCCGACCGCTCGTACGGCGCAGGCTGAACCGGCTGCACGTACGGCGCAGGCTGAGTCGGCTGCTCGTACGGCGTGGACTGGGCCGGCTGCTGATACGCCGACTCGGTCCGGCCGGGCTGGAACTGTTCCGGAGCGGGCGCACCTTGTGCGGGCGCGGTGGGTTCCGGGAACTGATGGGGAGCGGGCGCACCCTGTGCGGGCTGCTGGGAAGCGGGGGCACCTTGTGCAGGAGATGTCGGCTGGTCGGGCTGCTGATAGGCCGCCAGTTCGGTATCGCCAGGCATCTGGAACCGCAGCGGAGCCGAAGCACCTTGCGCGGCCGGATCCTGGAACTGCTGAGTCGCGGGCGCGCCTTGTGTGGGTGCCGTGGGCTGCTGCGCCGGTTGGGCGGGCTGCTGGAACCAGGAGTCTTCGGCTGCTGGGGCCGGGGCGCCGAGGGCGTCGGGTGCCTGCGGGGCCGACCGCTCGGTTCCCGAGGCGGACTGATCAGTCGCCGGAGAGGCGGGCGGTTCCGTCGCCGGCGCGGCCTGCTCGTCCGCCGGAGCGGGCTGCTCGGTCGCCGACCAGGCCGGTCGCTCAGTCGCGGGCTGGTCGGTTGGGGTGGGGCGCTCTGTGGCTGGGCGGATGGCGGGGAGGCTGCCGGTGGTGGCTTCCAGGAGGGCGCGGGCCTCGGCTTGGAGGCGCTCGTACTCGTTGGCCGCTTCGGAGGCGGCTGTGGAGGGCGCGGACTCCGAAGCTGTCGGCTCGGTGGCAGGCGGGGGCGCGGCTTCGGCGGTCGGCTGCGGTGCCGGGATTCCGACTACTGGCAGCGTGACGCCGGGGGCGGCCGCGACTGGTGCAGGTGCCGGTACGGCGGACTCGGCCGGACCAGGCGCCGGCACGGCGGGCTCGGCCGGGGCGGGCGTCTCCGGCTCGGCTGGTACGGCGGGTTGTTCGGCGGTGTCGCGTACCGACGGGAAGTCGCCGCCGACCATGATGGGCGGCGTTGAGCCGGTGTCGTCGAAGTCGGCGGGGGTGTAGCGGGTGCGGGAGGCGAAGCCGTCGCCGTCGGGGGAATCGAGGATGGGGGCGACCGCTCGCTCCAGGTCGGCGATCCGGCGGTCGCGTTCGGCGACTTCGCGGGCTACTCGTTCGAGGAGGGTGTCGACCTCGTCCATCCGGTAGCCGCGCAGGCCGACGGCGAACCGGACCGACTCGATCTCGGTCGAGGTCAGCGCCTGCCGCGCGGGCACAGTCATGTCGGGGCGGTCGTCGTACGCCGGGCTCATGGCACCCCAACGTCCCGAGGCCACGACGGCGACAGCCCCGATCAACAACACCACGATCAACCCGAAGAACCACATCACGGGTCCGATCGTGCCATGCCGATCCAGTCACCCGCACAATCGGCGGGTCCCCGAGTCTCGATCCGCGGACCCCGGCTAGCTCCCGTCCGACCCGAGACGGCGCTCCTCGCGACGTTCGCGAGCGGCCGGGTTCTCCGCTTCGGCGACCTGCTGAGCAGCGGCCGACGCCGCCTCTTCAGCAGCGGCATCGGCGAGCTCGGCGGCCTTGATGATGTAGCTCACCGCCTCGTCAACGGAGTCGGTGATCGTGAACATGTCGAGGTCGGCAGCCGAGATCTTGCCGTCCGCGAGCATCGTCTCGCGCAGCCAATCGGCCAGCCCGCCCCAGTACGACGACCCGAACAGCACGACCGGGAACGACGTCACCTTGCGGGTCTGCGCCAGCGTGAGCGCCTCGAACAGCTCGTCCAGCGTGCCGAAACCACCGGGCATCACCACGAACCCCTGCGCGTACTTCACGAACATCGTCTTGCGCGTGAAGAAGTACCGGAAGTTCATCCCGATGTCGACCCACTCGTTCAGGCCGTTCTCGAAGGGCAGCTCGATGCCGAGCCCGACCGAGACCCCGCCGGCTTCGGAGGCGCCCTTGTTCGCCGCCTCCATCACGCCCGGCCCGCCACCGGTGATCACCGCATACCCCGACGCGACCAGCTTCCGCGCCAGCTCCTCGGCGGCCAGGTACATCGGGTCGTCCGGCTTCGTCCGCGCCGACCCGAACACGCTGATCGCCGCACCGAGCTCGGCGAGCATGCCGAAGCCCTCGATGAACTCCGACTGGATCCGCAGCACCCGCCACGGATCGGTGTGCACCCAGTCGGACGGCCCGCGGCTGTCCAGCAGCCGCTGCTCGGACGTGGAGTGCTGCACCTGGTTGCGTCGCATCACGACCGGCCCGCGCTGCTGGTGGCCGACCGGACGGTCGGGGTGGATCGAAGGTTCATCTGCCATGCCCCCAGGTTAGGACCTAGTGGCACGCACAGGCCGGTTCACGCCGGGTCGGTCAACCAACTCCTCAGCCGTTGTTCACACAACGAGATCTCCGCCTCCGGCACGAATTCATCCTGCTTGTGCGCGTACAGCGGGTCGCCGGGCCCGTAGTTCACCGCCGGTACGCCGAGCAGCGTGAACCGCGCGACGTCGGTCCACCCGAACTTCGGCTTCGGCTCACCCCCGACCACCTGCAGGAACGCGGCAGCGGCCGGCCGCTCCAGCCCGGGCAGTCCCCCGGGTGCCGAGTCCGTCACCACCACGTCGTACCCGGAGAAGACTTCACGCAGATGCGCCTCGGCCTCCGCCTCGGACCGGCTCGGCGCGAACCGGTAGTTGATCTCCACCGTGCACAGGTCCGGTACGACGTTCCCCGCGACCCCACCGGTGATTCCGACCGCGTTCAGCCCCTCGCGGTACTCCAGACCGTCGATCGGCACCCGCCGTGGCTCGTACGCCGCCAGTCGCGCCAGGATCTCCCCCGCCGCGTGGATCGCGTTGCGGCCCATCCACGACCGCGCCGAGTGCGCACGCTCGCCACGGGTGGTGACCTCGATCCGCATCGTCCCCTGGCAGCCCGCCTCGACCACTGCGTTCGACGGCTCCATCACGACCGCGAACACGCCTTCCAGCAGCTCAGGGTTCGACTGGGTCAGCTTGAACAGCCCGTTCCGCTCTGACTCGACCTCTTCGCAGTCGTAGAAGACGTACGTCACGTCCCGGTTCGGCTCGGCCAGCGTGGCCGCGAGCCGCAGCCCAACGGCGACTCCGCCCTTCATGTCGCACGCACCGAGCCCGTGGATCAGCCCGTCCGCGCGCCGCGCCGGCAGGTTGTCGTTCAGCGGGACGGTGTCCAGATGCCCGGCGATCACGATCCGCTCGGCCCGCCCGAGGTCAGTCCGCGCCACCACCGTGTTCCCGTGCCGGAACACCTTCAGATGCGAGTACGCCGACAACGCCGCCTCGACCTGGTCAGCCAGCGGCTCCTCGGTCCCACTCACCGAGGACACGTTCACCAGCGCCTCGGTCAGATCAGGTCCGGACAGGGTCAAGTCGAGCTGAGTCATGGGGCTAATGGTCCAAGAAGACGCAGAACTCGTTGCCTTCGGGGTCTGCGCAGATGTGCCAGCCGATCTCGTTGTCCCTGGGGCGCAGTAGCGTCGCACCGGCGTCCAGCACCGGCTGCAGCGCTGGTGCGCTGACATCCCAGTGCACGCGGTTCTTCGCGGTCTTCGGCTCGGGCACCGGCACGAACACCCAGTAGGTGAAGGGCAGACCGGGCACGTTCTCCAGCCAGTACCACGGGTTGTCCGGTGAGCTCCCGAGGTCACCGCCGACCACTCCGGCCCACCACTCGGCCTGTGCCTTCGCATCGACCGAGTCGACCACCAGCTCCATCAGCCGGTACGCCGGAACGCGCTCCCGCACGAATCCGCAGAACTCGCCGCCCTCCGGATCCGTCAGCACGGTCCAGTGCGGATGCTCCCCCTGGACAGTCGCCCCGGCCGCGACCAGGTCGTCGATCGACGAGGTGTGCACGTCGAGGTGGACCCGGTTCTTGGTCGTCCGTGGGTCGGGGACGACGTTCATCCAGATCGTTTTCTCGGGCGTGTCGCCGAGCAGCACGGTCGGATTGTCGGCCGGCACGGTCAGCCCGAGCACGTCCGCCCAGAACGCCACCATGGGACTCGACGCGTTCGTGTCGATACACAAATCCTTGAACCGGGCCACCGTCATGCGATCAGGCTAGCCAAACTGACTTAGGGTCGTGGGCGACAACCTGGACGAAGGAGCGCTTGTGGCCCTGATCGACGTGAAGACCGCCGCGGCTCGGCTGAGCGCGCTGGTGGACGGCCTGGACGAGACCACCGCCCGGGGCGACTCCGTACTGCCCGGCTGGTCGCGCGGGCACGTGATCACCCACATAGCCAACTTCTCGCGAGCCATGACCCGCCAGGTCGAGTACGCCCTGCGCGGTGAGCTCGTCGAGGTGTACGACGGCGGCCGGCCCGCCCGTGACGCGGATATCGAAGCCGGGGCGCACCGCACGGCCGCAGAGCTCACCGCAGACCTCAACCAAGCACTCACCGACCTCCTGGCCGCCTGGGACCGCGTCGGGCCCGAGGACTGGTCCCGGCCGATCCTGCACCGCAACAGCACCCTGGCCCACGGCATCGACGCCACGTGGCGCGAGCTGCTCATCCACACCAGCGACCTGGGCCTCGCCGCCACCCCCGACGAGTGGCCTGCACCCTTCTGCGCCCACCTGCTCGACTTCCTGCGCCCCCGCACCCCCGACGGCATCCACCTGATCCTGCAGCCCTCAGACGGCCCGCTCTGGGAGAACGGCACCGGCGAGGACCACCTCCTCACCGGAACCCTCACCGCCCTCACCGCCTGGTACGCCGGCCGCGCCGAGATCGAAGGCGCACCAGAACTACTCCCCTGGCCGTAAACTGTTGTGCATTCCTGCGCACATCTGAATGATGTAGGCATGACTGCGCAGTGGACGTTCGTGCTCTGCGATGCCCTGGCGAAGGTGCATCCCACTCGGGACCCGCGTCCCGTGGCCGCCGCGACCCGATTCCAGGCGTTCCTCGGAGAGCCGGCGTCGTTCCAGCTCGCCTACCGCCCACCGCTCGACGATCCAGGCGCGCTGCGGGTGCGCGTCGAGGGCTCGGCGGCTGACCTGGTCAGGGTGTCGAGCGTGGACCTCGTGCACTGCGACCTGCTGGCGTTCCCCGAGCACGACGACGGCTACGAATTCGACGAGCCCGGGCTGTACCCGGACGTGCTGCGGCCAATCCCCAGCGGCGAGGCTTCGGTGCGCCCCGGCGAGTGGGCGGCGCTCTGGTTCGACGTGAGCACCACCGACGCCGCACGGGCCGGTCGCCACGAGCTGACCGTCGTACTGAGTGCACCCGACGGGACTGAGTTGCACCGGCAGCAGGTCACCGTCGAGCTCACCGGAATCGAGCTACCGGCACTCGACATCGTGTCGAGTCACTGGATGCACGTCGACTCGCTGGCTGACCACTATGGCGTCGAGGTGTTCAGCGAAGAACACTGGGCGCTGCTCGACCGCTTCATGGCGTCAGCGGCCGAGATGGGCGCGACCTCACTGCTCACGCCGGTCTGGACACCACCTCTCGACACAGCGGTCGATTCGTACCGCACCGTCGTACAGCTCATCGACATCACCACCACGGACGACGGATACCGCTTCGGCTTCGACAAGCTGCGCCGCTGGCTCGAGCTATGCCGACGGAACGGGATCACGGGTGTCGAGGTCGCACACCTGTTCACGCAGTGGGGCGCGAAGGCCACGCCCGGCATCGTGGTGGACGGCGACCGCGCCTTCGGCTGGGACGTCGATGCGACAGATCCGCAGTACCGGCAGCTGATGGAGGCACTGTTGCCGGCACTCCAGGCAGTGCTCGACGAGGAGTGGGACCGCGACCACGTGGTCTTCCACATCTCCGATGAGCCCTCAGGAGAAGAAGGTCTCGCCAGCTACCTCGCAGCAAAGGCTGTCGTCGCCGATCTGCTGAAAGGCTGGACACTCGTCGACGCTCTGAGCGAGCACTCGTTCTGGACGTCAGGAGCCGTCCCGCTGCCCGTCGTCGCCACCGATCACGTCGAGCCGTTCCTCAAAGAGCGCCCGGAGCGCCTCTGGGTTTACTACTGCGTCAGCCAGAACCGCGACGTCGCGAACCGCTTCATTGGCATGCCCTCCGCACGCAACCGCGCCATCGGCCACCAGCTCTTCGCATCAGGCGTAGACGGCTTCCTGCACTGGGGTTTCAACTTCTGGTACACCCAGTACTCCGTCCGGCAGGTGGATCCGTTCACCGAGACCTCAGCCGGTGGCGCGTTCCCGTCCGGGGACCCGTTCATCGTCTACCCCGGCACCGACGGTACGCCGTGGCCGTCGCTCCGCCACCGCGTCTTCGCCCAAGCGATCTGGGACCACCGCGCGCTCCAAGCCGTCCGCGCCCGGCACGGCCTCGACGCGGCACTCGACCTGATCGACCCGGACCGAACACTGCGCTTCAACCGGCCAGTGCTCGACCCGGATCACTACTACCAAGCCCGTCAACGCATGGTGGCCGCACTCACTTAAGACCGGTCGTCTTCATCGCATCGACCAGTCGCTTCTGACCGGCGACGAACACCACGACAGTCGGTACGGCGGCGATCACGGCCGCCGCGAGGATGAGGTTCCAGGCGGAGGCGTACTGCCCCTGCATGCCGGAGACGCCGAGCTGGATGACGCGGAGGTCCGGATTGCGAGTGATGGTCAGCGGCCAGAGGAACGCGTTCCAGTTGGCCAGGAAGAACAGCACCGACAGTGAGGCGAGTACCGGACGACTCAGCGGCAGGATGACACTCCAGTACCGTCGCCAGTAGCCGCAGCCGTCGAGGTCGGCTGCTTCCTCCAGCTCACGAGGGATGTTCAGGTAGTACTGGCGGAGCAGGAAGATGCCGAAGGCATGGAAGATGCTCGGCACGATCAGACCGGCATAGCTGTCCAGTAGGCCGAGCTGCTTCGCGACCAGGAACAGCGGTACCAGGATCACCGGCAGCGAGACGAGCAGCGTCGACATGATGCCGGAGAAGATGATCCCGCGGCCCGGGAACCGCAGCCGGGCCAGTGCGTACGCCGCCATCGAGTGGAAGAACAGTGCGATCACGGTCACCGCGACCGAGACGATCGCCGAGTTCAACATGAACCGCGGCATCGGGATCTTCAGCAGCACGTACTGCAGATTGTCCAGCGTCCAGGTCGACGGCCAGCCGAAGTTGAAGACGTCTTCGGCTGGTTTGAGAGCACTGATCACAATCCAGAGCAGTGGTAACACCGCGATGATCGCGAGCACATGGGCGACGATCGGCAGGACCCTAATCCTCATCGAATCGGCCTCCTCGGGTGACACCGAACATCAAGCCGGTACAGAGCACGAGGATCGCGACGACCACGGTGGTCAGCGCGGCGGCGTACCCCATGTTGTTGAAGGTGAACGCCTGCTCGTAGATGTAGAGGACGACCGTGCTGGTCGCGCGCGCCGGACCGCCCTTGGTGAGCACGAAGACCAGGTCGAAGGCCTGCAGACCGGTGACCGCGCCGATCGTCGAGTTCACCACCACGAAGAAGCTGGTCGGGCGGAGCAGCGGCCAGATCACGAACCGGAACCGTTGCCAAGGGCCCGCACCGTCGATCGAAGCTGCGTCCTCGAGCTCGCGAGGCACGTCCTTCAGCCCGGCCAGGAAGACGAGCATCTGATAGCCCATCAGGAACCAGACGCTGATCACCACATAGGTGCCGAGGGCAAGGGACGGCGTACCGAGGAAGGACACGTCGCCGAGACCGAGTGGTGCGAGCAGCTTGGACAACGCGCCGCGCTTGTCAACCAGCAGGAACTGCCAGATCAGACCGACCACGACCAGGCTGACCACGTTCGGCAGGAAGAACGCCGAGCGCACCCAGCCGATCCCTTTGAAATGGTTGCGCACCAGCATGGCCAACGCGAAGCTGACCACGAACGCGATCGGGACGAAGGTGACCACGTAGATCGCGGTCACCTTCAACGAGGCGAGCAGCTGGTCGTCGCCGGCCATCAGCTTGTAGTTCGCCAGACCGACGTACTGATAGTTGCCGAAGCCATCGACCTTGAAGAACGCGACGCCGAACGCGAGCACCATCGGCAGCGCGACGAAGATCAGCAGACCGAGCGTGTCCGGCGCCAGGAACGCGTACGCCGCCAGCGCCTCCCGCCGCTTCCGTGTCATCCCCCGCTTCTGCGCCGGCAACGCCCGCGCAACCGGCTTGGACGGTGGAGCTGTTGTGGTCACCATCAGCTGATCGGCGCGCCCTGGTAGGTCTTCAGGAAGGTGTCGATCCGGGCCGCCGCGTCAGCCGCCGCCTTGGCCGGGTCGGCGGCGTTCAACTGGCAGGCCTGGATGGCATCCGCGATCGGCTGATAGACCTCCGGTGGGAACCGCGGTTCCGGCTTTCCGGTCGGCGCGATCTCGCTGACGAACTTCTTCAGCGCACCATCCGCGAAAGCCCCCTTCGCGTCAGCCGCCGCCTGGACCGACTTCCGCGGCGGCACATTGGTCTTGACCACCGTGTTCCATTGCCGCTGCCGCTCAACCCCGGCTGCGTCCGTCGAACCAAGCGCCCACGCGATGAACTTGGCCGCCGCCTCCGGGTTCTTCCCCTTCGAGTTGGCCACGAACGCCCAGCCGCCGAGGTCGGTGGCCGCCTTGCCACCACTCGGAGTCGGATGCGGAATGATGCCGTACTTGAAGTTCTTCGCCTTGGCGCGCATATCCGCGACCGCCCAGATGCCGCTCTGCTGCATCGCGGCCGCACCGGAGCCGAGGTTCGAGACCACGTCACCACCGCCGTCGCCAAGCGCCTTGCGCGGGGCAACCTTGTTCTGAATGGTGTCCTGCCAGAACTTCAACGCCTGTACCGCGGCCGGCGAATCGAACGCGACCTTTCCGTCCTTGATCGGCGTACCGTCCCCCTGCCAAAGGAACGGGTACCAGGTGAAGTTCTGGTAGTACCCCGGCAGCGTTTCGAACATCACGCCGTACCGGTCCTTGCCGGTGAGCTTCTCGGCGACCGCGAGCGTTTCGTCCCACGTCTTGGGCAGGTCGGCCTCGGACAGACCGGCCTTCTCGAAGGCGGTTTCGCTGTAGTACATGGCCAATGGCTCGATCTCCATCGGCAGTCCGTAGACCTTGCCGTCCACACTTCGCGCCTCGAGCAGTCCCGGGAGGTAGTCGGCCTTGGATTCGGGCGACAGCGCCGAGCCGAGGTCCTGCAGGACGTTGCCGTTGTAGTAGCGCAGGAAGTCGCCCGGGCTGATCAGGAAGATGTCGGGGCCCTGTCCGGACTGGAACGCGGTCTGCAGCGTGGTCCCGTTCAGGTAGTCCTTGCCGGGGATGTAGCGCAGCTTGACCTTGACGTCGTTGTTCTTGTTCCACTCGTCGACGACCGAGACGAACCACTTGCTCTGCGGTCCTTGGTCGTCGGACGGGCCGTAGAAGTTCCAGAACGACATCTCCTTGCCGTCACCGCCGGACGAACCTCCGCAGGCCGACAACAGCGGTATGGCGGCGAAAGCGCCGAGCAGCGTACGGCGGCTCAGGCGGGCAGGGGGAAGTGTGGCGACCATCAGCTGCTCCAGGGGTGGGCAATCGATTTCTCGCAATCTACGATCGGGAGCTGAGCCGGTCAAGACCAGAGCCGCTGTCGATCCGCCCGAATCCGGAGTGATTGGTCTATCCGCAAGGGTTTCAGCCAGGAATCAGCCGTTGACACTCCGCAGGCGCACTCCCTACTCTGCGTCTACTCGATGGAAATCGATTTCTCACTATCGGAGGGTTTCGGGGATGCCAGTTGTGCCGGACCGGGTCGCCCGCGGTCTCCAGGCAGCACGGACAGCGATCGAGACCGAGGCCGCGGCCGTGTCGGCACTGGCCGACCGCCTCGACGGCGTCTTCCTCGACGTACTGATCGCTGTTGCCGCTTGCGAAGGGCATCTGGTGGTGACCGGGCTCGGGAAGTCCGGGCTGGTCGGGCGGAAGATTGCGGCCACGCTGGCAAGCACCGGTACGCCGGCCACTTTCATCCACTCCGGTGATGCGCTGCACGGCGATTCCGGCGCGGTCACTTCGCGGGATCTCGTCCTCGCGTTGTCCGCATCCGGCGAGACGGCCGAGGTCTGTGCGTTCGCCCGGATGCTGCGCGAGCGCGGGATCTCGGTGATCGCGATGACCGGTGCCGAGAAATCGACGCTGGCCCGATTGTCGACGTACACGCTGGACACGATGGTGCTGCGCGAGGCCGATCCGCTGAACCTGGCGCCGACCGCGTCGACCACGGCCTCGCTGGCGATGGGCGATGCGCTGGCGTGTGCGCTCGTCGTACTGCGGGAGTTCGATCATCACGACTTCGCGCGGTTCCATCCGTCCGGTGCCCTGGGCAAGCGTCTGCTCGGGGAGGACGCATGAGGTACGACGTGTGCGTGCTCGGGTCGTTCATGAAGGACCTCGTCGCGTCGGCGGATCGGCGGCCGCTGCCCGGCGAGACGTTGCACGGGACCGGGTTCGCCGAACACCTCGGCGGCAAGGGCGTGAACCAGGCGATCGCCGCGGCCCGGATGGGCGCCCGGACGGCGATCGTCGGGACGATCGGCAGTGACCGGTACGGCGAGGAGTTCGTCGAACTGCTCGAGTCGGACGGGGTCGACACATCGTGGGTCGTCCGGCATCCGTCGCTGGGGACCGGGGTTGGGTTGCCACTCGTGCTGCCGGACGGCGGGAACTCGATCATCATCGTGTCGCGGGCCAATGCGGCGATCACGCCGACAGACGTTGAGGCGTTCGCCGACGTGATCACCGGCAGCCGGGTGCTCAGCGTTCAGCTGGAGCTGCCGATTGCGGCCAGCGCGGTCGCGTTGCGGCTGGCCGCGGCCGCTGGGGTCACGACGATCCTGACCCCGGCACCGGTCGGTCCGATCGATCCGCTCGTCGCGGCGGACGTCGACATCCTGGTCCCGAACGAGGTCGAGGCCGCGGCACTGACCGGACTGGACTGCGATGACGAGACCCAGGTGCCGGTGATCGCCCGGAAACTCGCGGACGAGTGGGATCTGCGGGGCTGCGTGGTGACACTCGGAGCACGCGGCGCGTTCGTCGTGGACCGATCGTCCGGCGCGGAGGTGTGGGTCGAACCGCACCGCGTGGCGACCGTCGACACAGTCGGTGCCGGCGACGCCTTCTGCGGCTCACTGGCCGCATCCCTTGCCTCCGGCGCCGACCTGATCGCCGCCGTACGCCTGGCCAACGCCGCAGGCGCCCTCTCCACCACCGTCAACGGCGCCGCCGCGTCCGCCCCCGCCCGCGCAGCCGCACTCGCCCTGCTGAACCAATGAGATCCTTGGCACTGGATCGGGGTTAGAGTGCGATCCAGACGGTTAATCGATCTCCAGCAGGGGGCGGGTATGACGACGATCTACGACGTCGCGCGTAGATCCGGTGTGTCCCCGGCGACGGTCTCCCGGGTACTCAGCGGCCGGCGCAACGTCGACCCGGAGCTGTCCGAGAAGGTCCGGGCTGCCGTGGCCGAGCTCGGCTACCGCCCGAACGGCGTCGCCCGGAATCTGCGCAAGTCCCGGACGAACCTGTGGGCCGTGGTCATCTCCGACATCGAGAACCCGTTCTTCACCTCGCTGGTGCGTGGGTTGGAGGACGTGGCGCAGACCGAGGGGTACCACGTCGTCCTCTGCAATTCCGACGAGGATCCGGCGAAGGAAGCGGCGTACGCGTCGGCTGTCCTGACCGAACAGATGGCCGGGGTCGTGATCTCGCCGACCTCGACCGCCGAAGGCGTCCAGCAACTCGCCGAGGCCAAGACCCCGATGGTCCTGATCGACCGCCGCGTCGACGGCGTCGAGGCCGACACCGTCCTGGTCGACAACGAACACGGCGCCCACGAAGGCGTCAAACACCTCATCGACGGCGGCTACCGCCGGATCGCCTGCATCACCGGCCCCCGCAAGGTCAGCACCGCCATGGACCGCCTGGCCGGCTACCGCTCCGCCCTCAAAGCCGCCGGCATCCGCTACGACAAGGACCTGGTCCGCCACGCCGACTTCCGCGAAGCCGGCGGCTTCGCCGCCATGGAATCCCTCCTGGCCCTCCCCGAACCCCCCGAAGCCCTCTTCGCCACCAACAACCTGATGACCGTCGGCGCCCTCGAATACCTGGCCCAAAAAGGCCTCCGCGCCCCCCAAGACATCGCCATCGTCGGCTTCGACGACATCCCCTGGGCCGACCTCGTAGTCCCCAGCCTCACCACCGTCGCCCAACCCACCTACGAACTAGGCCGAACCGCCGGCACTCTGTTGAAAGACCGCATCGCCTCCCCCGGCCGCCCACCCTCCACCGTCACCCTCCGCACCGAACTACACATCCGAGCCACCTCAGCCCCGAAATAAACGACACCGCTCCGCGGCGGGCTGGGTCGACTCTGGATCTTCGTTGCGTTTACTGCGTTTATTGCGGATACTTCGGATAGACGCCGGCGATGACAGGAGGAGACACCGTGGGGTCGGCCAAGATTGCTCAAGTGCTTCCGGACCCGTCCGAGGCCGCTACCGCAGACCTTGCTCTGCGCCGCATCACGCGTTATCTCTCCATGCATGCCGATGAACGCGAGCTTCGCGTCGTCGTCGATGGCGACCCTGACGAATCCCTTTCGCTCCCTCGCAGTGCGGTCGAGTTACTCGCTCGCGTGCTTGCGCATATGGCGGCGGGTCAGGGAGTCTCCGTCGTACCTGCGCATGCCGAGCTGACAACCCAGCAGGCAGCAGACCTACTGAACGTCTCCAGGCCATACCTCATCGGCCTCCTCGACACCGGTGACATCGAGTACCGCAAGGTCGGCAAGCACCGCCGGGTCCGCGCGGACTCACTGATGAACTACAAACGCAAGGACGACCAGGAACGTCGCGCCGCCGTCGACGAGCTGGCCGAGCTCGATCAGGACATGGACCTGTACTGACGTGCCGTTCATCGCCGTCTACGACGCCAACGTTCTCTACCCAAGCAGCCTTCGCGACCTTCTCATTCGCGTCGCACAGGCCGGGCTGGTGCAAGCCAAGTGGACCGACGCCATCCTGGACGAGACGTTTCGCAATCTGAAGAGCAATCGGCCCGACCTCGACTCAGCGCGGCTTGACCGCACTCGCCAACTCATGAACAAGGCAGTCCGCGACCCAGTGGTCACCGGCTTCGAGCCACTGATCGACGTGATCAGTCTTCCGGACGCCGATGACCGCCACGTCCTGGGTTCTGCGGACCTGTGCCACTCACCAAGTGCCGTCGTGGGCGGTTGTCGGTCGGTGGTTGAGCGTGCGGGAGACCGCCTCGTGGAGGTTGGTGAGTGGGGGCGGTCCGGGTGGGACGGTCAGGCGTGCGGGAGGGTGAGGATTTGGGGGCCTTCGGGGGTGATGGCGATGGTGTGTTCGGTGTGGGCTGTGCGGGCGCCGGTGGCGCTGCGGAGGGTCCAGCCGTCGGGGTCGGTGACGAGGTCGGCGGTGTCTTGCATGACCCAGGGTTCCAGGGCGAGGAGGAGGCCGGGGCGGAGTTTGTAGCCTCGGCCGGGGCGGCCGGTGTTGGCTACGTGGGGGTCCTGGTGCATGGTCGAGCCGATGCCGTGGCCCCCGAAGTCGGTGTTGATGGGGTAGCCGGCGGCGGTGAGGACGGTGCCGATGGCGTGTGAGATGTCGCCGATGTGGGCGCCGGGCTGGGCGGCGGCGATGCCGGCGGTGAGGGCGCGTTCGGTGGCGGCGATCAGGGCGAGGCTCTCGGCGGGCTGGGTGTCGCCGACGATGAAGCTGATGGCGGCGTCGGCGGCCACGCCGCCTTGGAGTACGGCGAGGTCGAGGGTCAGCAGGTCGCCGTCGGCGAGGGTGTGGTTCGAGGGCTTGCCGTGCAGTACGGCGTCATTCACGGCCGTGCAGATGTAGTGGCCGAAGGGGCCGCGGCCGAACGAGGCCTCGTAGTCGACGTAGCAGGACTGGGCGCCGGCGTCGGCGATCATCGCCTTGGTCCACTGGTCGATGTCGAGCAGGTTGGTACCGACCGTGGTCCGGCTCTTCAAGGTCTGCAGGATGGTGCCGACCAGGGCGCCGGTCTTCGTCGCCTGGGTGAGCTCGGTGGAGCTCAGGATCTCGATCATGCGGGCGTCCCTCTCACGCAACCAATAACTATACCGGTACTATAATCCCACCATGGTCAGGTTGCCCCTCACCCCCACCGAGATCGAGCGCGGACAGCGCCTCGGCGCCCTGCTGCGCCGCGCCCGAGGTGATCGTTCCATCCTCGACACCGCCCTCGACGCCGGCGTCTCCCCCGAGACCCTCCGCAAAATCGAGTCCGGCCGCGTCGCCACCCCGGCCTTCCCCACCATCGCCGCCATCGCCGACGTCCTCGACCTCTCCCTCGACGACGTCTGGACCGAGATCAACCCGCCCGAGCCCACCCCCCGCCGTACCCGCGAACGCCTCGCCTCGTAGCCCGGTGCCGAAACGAGCTGGGACGCGGTTGGCTCCACGGGACACCGAATGGGCGGTCTGTGTGCGTCTCGACGATGGCGGGATCCTCTTCTGGTGCGGCGAAGGCGCCACGAGGCGGAACTCCGGTTGGGGCCGGGAGTCGCAGGCGTATCGCTTTGCCGACCGCGGTAGCGCGGAGCAGTATGCGGCCGGCTGCCAGATCAACTCGCGCGCGAAGGAGTACCTCGTCGTGCGACTACCCCAACGCCGTTAGGCGGCGGCACTGTGGAGATCGAGCCATGGGTCGAGGAGTGGTGTGGGCGGGAGCTGGGGGCTCGGCCGGTTGAGGTGTTGTTGGCTGCTTCGGTGATGAGTGAGGTGTGGGGACTGCGGCTGGATGATGGTCGCAAGGTTGTGGTGAAGGCGCGGCCGCGTGGTGAGCGGGTGGCGACGTGTTTGGCGGTGCAGCGAGCGGCGGTTGAGGCTGGGTTGCCTTGTGCTCGCCCGTTGACCGGGGTGAGCGTGGTGGGCGACCGGGCGGTACATGCGGAGGAGTGGCGGTCTGGGGGTGAGGTTGCCCGGGGCAACGATGCCGGTACGGCGAAGCGGTCGGCCCGACTGTATTCCGCGGTGATGGAGGTGACGCGGCGACTGCAGTTGCCGCCGCCACTGCCTAATCCGGAGTGGGTCCGGTGGGATCACGACGGACCGGGCGAATGGCCGCCGAACGCGGTTCACGACACGAGGCCGGGTGCGGATTCGGTGCGGGCGGATCTGGTGGCGATCGCACGTCGGGCGCGACGGCGGTTGCTCAGAGCGGGCTCGATGCGACATGTACTCGGTCACGCGGACTGGGAAGCCCAGAACCTGCGCTGGCACGGGCACACGCCGTACGTCGTCCATGATTGGGACAGCGTCGCGTGGTTGCCGGAGCCCGCGTTGGTCGGTGCCGCCCCGGGCGCGTTCGCCAGTACCGAGATTCCCACGCTCGCCCCGCTGGTGAGTTCAGAGGCGTTTCTCGTTGCCTACCAGGAGGAACGGGAGTTCACCGCCGACGAACTAGAGGTCGCCTGGGCGGCGAGTCTCTGGCCGGCCCTCCACAACGCCCGCGCCGAAATCCTCTGGAACCACCCCCCAGTCGCCCTCACCGCCGTACTCGACCAAGCCGAACCCCGCCTCCAACACGCCGCCGCGTAGCCTCAACCTGCCGACGGACAGGACGTATACGCCGCCGGCGCACCCCAGCCGCCGGCGGTGAGCGGGGCGGGGCCGCCTACTGGGGTTGTACGTCCTGTCGATCGGAGGATCGCGCGGTTGGTGCTGGACACCTGGCCGGGATGGGTGGAGGCGGCTAGTGGAGGAGTTCTACCTGGGCCAAAGAGGCAGGGGTTGGGAAGGTTAGGCGGTAGTGCTGGTGGGGAGTTGGGGTGGGGATTTGGAAGGGGCGGAGTTGGTGGGGCCAGGGGAAGGTTTCGTTGGTGCGTTCGTCGAGGGTGGACCAGGTGGTGCCGTCGGGGGAGGCTTCCAGGCGCCAGGAGGTTGGGGCGTCGGCAGTGGCTGAGGTGAGGGTGTAGAAGGCTGCGGTTGCCGGGGCTGGGAGGGACCACTCGACAACTGAGACTGCGGCCGATGTGGCGGCGGTGTTGTCGAAGAGTGGGTTCGACGGATCCAAGGGGATCAGGTCGACCAGTGGTGCTGGGACCTCGGAGGAGAGGGACGGCGGGGATTGCAGGGTGCCCCAGTCGGAGGGTTCGGGGCCTAGGACGAACTCGACGAGCGAGGCCGATTGCAGGGCCGCGTCGGTGATTGATGCCACGGACAACGGTTTGCCGTCGACGCGGAGTTCTTGGACGTACGGGTGGTCCACGTCCGAGGCCGTGATGACCAGTGGGGTTCCGCCGATGGGTGCGACGGTGACGCGCGGGAAGAGGGGCGAACCGATGGTGTACTCGGGAGCACCGACGCGCAGGGGATAGAGACCGAGGGCGGCGAAGAGGTACCAGGCCGACATCTCGCCGTTGTCCTCGTCGCCGGGATAGCCCTGGCCGATCTGTTCGCCGACGTACAGGCGGTCGAGGACCTCGCGGGCGATGGCCTGGGTCTTGTGCGGGGCGCCGGCGTAGTTGTACATCCAGGCGATGTGGTGGGCCGGCTGGTTGCTGAAGCCGAACTGGCCCATCCGGACGGCCTGGGCCTCGAGCATCTCGTGGATGACGATGTCGTAGGAGCCCTTCTTCGTGGCCAGTTCCGGCGTCGCGAAGAACTCGTCGAGCTTGGCCTCGAGGCCGCTCGGACCGCCGTACAGGCCGGCCAGGCCGCGGGGGTCGTGGGCGACGTGGAAGGCGAAGTTCCAGCCGTCGGTCTCGGTGAAGTCGCCGCCCCACTCGCAGGGGTCGAACTCATCCGGCGTCTGCGCGAAGGACCCGTCCGGCCGCCGGCCCTGGAAGAATTTGATCGCCGGGTCGAAGAGCAGCACGTAGTTCTGCGAACGCCGGTACAGGTACGCCGCTTCCTCCCGCAACCGCTCGCGGCGAAGCTCGCCAACGCTGGGGTCGTCCGCCAGCCGCGAAGCCATCGCCGCGAGACCGAAGTCGTTGAGGTACGCCTCCAGCGACCAGGACACGCTCTCCTCGGTGTCCGTGCTGACGTACCCGTTGAAGAATCCAGTCGTCGCGCCCTTCCGCCCGACCTCGGTCTCCGACGGTACGACGGTCGCGTTCCGCAGCCCGGCGTCGTACGTCGTCAACGGATCCGGCAAGGCGACCCCGCGCAGATAAGCATCGGCAAACGAGACATCCGACGAGGTCCCGGTCATACAGTCCGCGTACCCCGGCGAGGACCACCGCGCGATCCACCCACCATCGCGGTACTGCTGCACGAACCCGTCGACCAACTCCGCAGCCAGCGTCGGATAGAGGAACGCGTACGCCGGCCACGCGGTCCGATACGTGTCCCAGAACCCGCTGTTCACATACATCTTCCCGGGCTTCACGACCGCCTGCCCGTCCACGGTCGGGATGACCGGACTGGCATACGCGTACGACGGCGCCTCCGCCGTACCGGTGTTCTCGAACTGTGAGTTCGGGTAGAGGTTGAGTCGATAGAGGTTGCCGTAGACCGTGCGCAACTGCGGTTCGGTCGCGCCGTCGGGGCGGATCACCGCCAGCCGCTCGTTCCAGATCGCGTTGGCCGCCTGCTGAATCTCCTCGAAGGATCGACCCTCGAGCTCCAGCGACAGGTTGCGCCGGGCCTGGTCGACACTGATGAACGACGTCGCGATCCGCAGCGTCACCTCATCCTCGGAGAAGGTCGCCGCCCGCGCATTCGCCCGCCCGCCATCCGCAGGACCGAACGAAGGAAGCTCTGAAAAGACGCCGTAGCAGAACATCCGAGTCCGCCCGGTCTCCGCGCCGCTCTCGACCCAGCCGGTCAGCGCACCGTCGTCGTACGCGAACGCACCGTTCTCGTCGATCGTGTCGAAGACCAGATGCCGCCCGGCGGCGTCCGAAGGGAACGTGAACCGGAAGATCGCCCCATGATCGGTCGGCGCCAGCGCGGCCAGCAGACCGTTGGTGAAACGCACGGAGTAGAGATCCGGCCGAGCAACCTCGTCATCGTGACTGAACGCCGCCGCACGCGCCACCGGATCACCCAACGGCGTCGCAGCAGAAACCGGCATGATCGTCAGCTGGTCGCGGTCGCCCATCCACGGGCTCGGCTGATGCGAGAACGTCAGCCCCTGCAGCTCGGTCAGGTTGTCGGCGTTGTTCAGCCGGTGGTACTCGTACGCCCACCGGTACGTCGACGCGTCCGTCACCGGCGTGATGAAGTTGAACCCGTTCGGCCACGCGGTGATCGGCAGCGTGTTCCCGCGGGAGAAGGCGAAACTCGCGTTGGTTCCGCGCCGGGTGTCGACGTACTCGGCCAGGTCCGACCCATCGAGCCGCGGTGGCGCCGGCCCGATCTTCACGTCATCGATCCAGCCCATGAACGTCGTACCGGAGGCCGGTGCGTCAACGGTCAGTACGACGTCCGTGACCGTCTTCCCGGCCGCGACCGCGAGGTCCACCTGGACGTCGTTCCACTGGTTGGCGTACAGGATCTTCGCGGCGCCTTGCCCGAAGGCGTGGAACGCGGTCCCGTACTGATCCTCGGCCCCGAGCTCCGACAGCCGCGTCCCGTCGGTGAAAACCAGGTCCACCGCCACGTACGTCGCGTCGTACTCGAGCCGCTCGTCCAGCTCCGGATACACCTTGTAGCGCAGGCGTTCCCCACGCTGGATCACCCCAGCGGTCACGCTCAGCGACGCCTCCTGGCGCCCACCGGTAGTCCCGGCGTAACGCACCGCGTCCACGCTGCTGAAGCCTGCCTGCGGGCTCGTCGGGCCGCCCGGCCCTCCACCTGTCTCAAGGATCACGGCGGCAATGTTAGAACAATTAATGCGGCGGGTCAGGAGGGATGTTCCCATCCTGGATCCAGGCGACGTAGTCCCGAGCGCTCTCCTCGTCCGCCCGCAGCCGCAACCCGGCCGCCAGCGCGCGGCTGTTGTCCAGCCGGAAGAGCCCTTCGTCGGCCAGGTGGAAGCGATCCACAGCGGGCGCCCAGTCCATCGGCGCCGGATCCGGTACGACGGAACGCCAGGCGGCGGCCAATTCGGCCATCGTGCGGCTCGGGCCGACCACGTTGAACGGACCCGACAACTCCAGCAGCAGGAAGTCCGCGAGATCACGGGCATCGACGTACTGGACGGGTTGCGAAGGCGGTGCCGCCGACTCCATTCGGTTGCCGGCGGCAAGCGCCGTACCCCAGTTGCCGAAGTCCGGGTTGTACGGACCGACCACGAAACCAGACCGTACGGCGGCGGTCCGGTCGCCGAAGGTGGCTGCGAGCAACGATTCGCACCGCACTTTCGACGGCCCGTAAAGATCCATCGTGAATTCGTTGTCCGGGGCATCTACCGGCCAAGGGAGTAGCTCGCCGAATTCGTCCTGCCCCGGTGTCTTCCGGTCCGCGTAAACCGCGATGGACGACATGTACGTGTAGCGGCCGACCCGGTCCCGCAAGAGCTCGGCGCTCAACCGCACGTCGCGCACGAGAAAGCCGGACATGTCGATCACGCAGTCCCACTCCCCCACTGCCAGTGCCGACGGATCGGCGCGATCCCCGGTCAGTCGGCGGACCTCCGGGAACAGCCCGGGGTTCGTCGTACCGCGATTGAAGAGCGTGACGTCGTGGCCGGATCTTAGAGCCGCCTCGACCACATGCCGGCCGAGGTTCTTCGTGCCACCGAGAACCAGCAGCTTCACGACAACTGCTCCACGAGATCCGCCAGTTCGGTCAGCAGCGGGTCGATCCAGTCCGCCGACTCGGGGATCGTCTGCAAGCCTTCGGCGACCACGAAGTCGAGTGCCCGCAAGCAGAAGCAGGCACCGCCGACCAGGATCTGCCGGTCGACGAGAAATGGGTCTGCACCGGCAGCCTCGACGTACTGGGCGACTATCGGTCCGCGATCGTGGCCGAGGGCAACTGCTTCGCGGATCAGCGTGTACAAGTCGCTGAGGTGGGGTGCGAGATGGGCGAGCGGCCAATCGAC
This sequence comes from Kribbella sp. NPDC056951, assembly GCF_042674205.1. Taxonomy (NCBI): domain Bacteria; kingdom Bacillati; phylum Actinomycetota; class Actinomycetes; order Propionibacteriales; family Kribbellaceae; genus Kribbella; species Kribbella sp. NPDC056951. The sequence continues at coordinate 947,138 of NZ_JBHUQZ010000003.1, read as the reverse complement.
CGCGGTCCAGCGAACCCCGTCGGTGACCAGGTTCTTCGGCACGAAGTCGCCGTGCACCACCCGCGACGGCGTCTGGTCGTGCAGGGTCGCGAGGGCTTCGGTCAGTGGCGACACGTCGAAGGTGATTCGCCCGATCCGGGCCGCCAGCTCCTTCACCCGCTCGGGTGGAAACTCGCTCGCGCCATCGACCGGCGCCGAACGGATCTCGGCGAGCAGCCCGGCCGCGGCGACTAAGCCCTCAGCCGTCGGTTCTTGCTCCAGCGTCACCCGCCCGACGTCCTCGAGCACCAGGACTTCGCCCGCGCCGTACAAGATCTGCGGCGCGGGCAGTTCCAGTGGGACCACGAATCGCTCGTACGCCGCCGACTCACCCGACTGCGTGTCCGTCCCGCGCTTCACGATCACACTGCGCAGGCCGTACGACAACCGCCATACCTCGGACGACGCCCACTGCCGCAGCAGCTCACCGTGCAGCGCCTCGACCTCCGGTGCTTGCGTCGCCTCGAGAACCGCGGGAGGAAGCCAAGCTGGAAGCATCCGACGAGTAGATCACGTCTGACCGGTCTGATGTCAGCTCAGACCGCTGGGTCGGAAGGACTTGTAGAGGGCCGGCATCGCGTCGATCATCGCCTGTTCGTACTCGACCGGATCATCGCGAACGAAGACCGTCGTCTGCCCATCACCGCCGAGGTCGAACTCGTACAGACCGTCCGCGGTGGCGCGGACCGTGCACGGGACCTGCTCGTTGCGGATCACGGTCTGCCCGGCCGACACCTCGGCGGCCGGAATGATCGCGTGGCAACCGTCAGTACGCCGTACCAGGACTCGACCCGCTACCTGCATCCAGACGGCGGTCTCGCGGACCGAGTGGGTGCGATGGTAGATGTCGGCCATCACGTCCGCCGGCGCATCCTCCTCGAGTGCGCGCAGGAAGTCGGGGCGCGAGGAGCCGCCGAGCGCGTAGCCGAGGTAGCGCCGCAGCCACGGATGCATGTCCTCGATCCACTTCAGATCCGGCAGCGTCCAGTGCTTGTTGTGGCTGTCGTACATGTCGTCGGCGGAGTGCGGGTAGAGCGAGAGCGGCAGACCGGCGTCGACGACCCGGATGATCGCCTGCGGGTCAACCGTCGTACTGGCAGACAGGTGGATCCGGGCGACCTTCTCGCGGAAGACCTCAGGCGCCCGGTTGTAGGCGACCGCCAGCGGCCGGGCCGACCCGAAGGACAGGAGGTGTACCGGTTCCGGGCTGTCCGCCAAGGCGTGAATGAGCAGCTCGATCCCCCGCTGCTGGGAGGGCGGAGCGTCACACATCCTGTCGTTCGGGTCACGCATCCGGGCGAACGGGCACCAGGCGAACGGGATCTCCCGGCCGAAGATGGCGTTCAGCTGGGTGACCGCGACAACGCCGGGATCGCGCGGGCCGACGAGCCCTGGGACCGATGACCGCTTCTCACCCAGGATCACCGCGCGCAGATCGACCTCGGGCAGGCCGTAGGCCATGAGCAGGTCGATGCCCGGATCCTCCGGCGGATGGAACAGGTCAGTGATGCTGATGACGGGGACGGTCATCTCAGCCTCGCATTCGAGTGGTCTCCAGAACTAGACGCAATGAGCGGCTGGAAAGTTGCTAGCTCAACGGTGCTGTCGTCTGCCAGAGCGTGTAGGACCAGAGTGAGTCCGGGTCCAGGTTGGCTGAGGTATAGACCACAGTCAGTTCGGACTCGTTCGGGAGGGTGCCGTAGACCGTGCGGAGGAAACCCGGGTTGTGGGTCCGCGGCTTGCCGGTCCGGGCGCTGGTGATCGTGCTCTCGACTGTCCAGCCGACACCGGGAGTGCCCCAGAAGCCGGCGCCGGAGATGCTCGCGATCTCCACGTGGTCGGAGATGTAGTCCGGCTGCGAACCACTCGGGTACGGATGGCCTTCGCGAACCATGTAGAAGCGGTCGCGCGGTGGCGAATAGACGAGGTCGAAGTTGTTCAGGCCGGTGTCGGATCCGACCATCGGAAGCACGCGCTCGAACTGGACGACCGGCGTACCGGATCCGAAGCTCACCTGGGCGGCCTTGCCGACATTCCCACTCGGCAGGCCCTGGGTCCAGGCGAGGACGACGGTCCCCTGCACCGCGTCGATCGTCGTCGCGGTCGGCTGCCCCGCACCCCACTCGCTGGTGTTGCTGCCGGGGAACTGGATGACGGGGTTCGGCAGCTTCACCCACGGCCCGTCGAGATTGTGGGCGACCGCGACCCCGATCGCGTTGTGCGCCGAGGCGTCCACGTCGTTGCCGAGATAGAACATCGCGTAGCTGTAGGTCTGGCCGTTGAACGGCACATTGACCCGTACGACGCTCGGGTCGCAGTTGTGGAAGTGGTCCCAGCCGGCGCCGGTCCCGGTCAGCACGGAAGTCGACGTACCGCCGAGCTTGGTCAGGAAGATGTCGTCGCGAATCGTGTTCGCGGCCTTGCTGTGGCAGCTGTAGATGCGGGTCGGACTGCCCGCCACGACGCTCGGCGCGTACGCGTAACCGCGGCCTTGGACGTCACTGGCGGCGTACAGGCGGATGGGCGCGGACCAACCGCCGACGGCAGCGTGGGCGGCGGAGAGCGGGAGCAGGGTCAGGACGGTGAGTACGGCGGCGATTCGGCGGACCATCAGAGCCTCCGGGGTTCGAGCCAAGGGCGGGAACAACCACAGGACCGGCGGATCACCAGTCCCACCTCGAGTACGGCGTGCAGCGGCGGAGCGTCGTGCGCGGTCAACTGGCGGACCGCGAGGTCGGCCATCTGGGTGATCGGCTGCTGGACGGTGGTCAGCGAGGGGACGGCGTACGCCGAGGCGGCGGAACCGTCGAACGTGGCGATGGCGAGCTCATCAGGTACCGAGATTCCTTCGTCGGCGGCCGCGCGTAACAACCCGATGGCCTGCCGATCCGAGGCGGCGAAGATCGCCTGCGGTCGCGTGTCACCAGCGAGCAGTTGGAGTCCGCCGACGTACCCGCCATCGACCGTGAACGGCTGATGCACGAAGGCCCCCTCCTCCGCCGCGCCGAGCGAGGTGAGCGCATGCTGCCACCCGTCGCGCCGAGCATCAGCCACCTCGTCGAGGTCAGGACCGCCGATCATCGCGATCCGCTCATACCCATGCCCGACCAGATGCATGGTCGCGGCCACCGCACCACCGAAGTTGTCCACCCCGATCGATGAGTCATCCGGCGGGGCGGCCCCCAGGAACACCCGACGAGTCCCCGCCCGCTCCAGCATCCGAGCAGCCGTGATCGGCGCCTGCGAGATGATCACCACCCCATCGATCCGCCGCTCCAAAAACGTCTCCAGCAACGCCAACTCGGTCTGCGCATCCCCCTCCGAGTTGGCCAGCAACACAGTCCGCCCAGCCGCCCGAGCCGCATGCTCAACCGCTCTCGCCAGCTCGGCGAAGAACTCGTTCGCGATATCCGGAACGATCAGCCCCAACGTCATAGTCGACCCACCGACCAACGCCCGAGCCACCCCGTCCGGCCGATACCCCGTCTGCTCGATAGCCGCCAGCACCCGCTGCCGAGTCCCCTCCGCCACCGGCCGCGGCCCCCCGTTCACCACATAACTGACCACAGCCATGGACGTCCCCGCCGCCCGAGCCACATCAGCCTGCGTAACCCTCGCCACCCCACCACCCCTCATCTATACGTATAGATACCGCCCACCCCGCCCCCCACCAACCCCTTCGACCACCCCCGAAACCCCACCGAAAACCGGACACCGCCCCCGGCGGCTCCTCGTGCGGGCCCAGCCGATCCGCCGAGCGACAGGACGTATACGACTGCTACACCTCCCCGCCCGCCGGCGGTGGGTGTGGGGGCCGGTCCGGTGGGCTTATACGTCCTGTTCTTCGGAGGATGCGACCACCTCGTTCGGGGGTCACCGGGTGTCTGGCAGGCTGTGCTTATGACGAACGTGACCCACGCCTGGGGCTTTGGCCTTGCGACTGTTACTGCCGGCGGGACTGTGCTGGATGTCTGGTATCCGGCGCCGGAGCTGGGTGAGCGGCCGGAGGATGTGAAGGCGCCGGCGGAGTTGGTGGCGGCGGAGGGGAACGACGAGCTGCGTGAGGTACGGCGTGAGGTCGTGAGCACGCAGATCGTGCTGGAGGAGGCGCCGAGTGGGACTGCGGATGCCTACCTTCGGCTGCACCTGTTGTCGCATCGGTTGGTGCGGCCGCATGGGTTGAATCTGGACGGGATTTTCGGTGCGCTGCCGAACAACGCGTGGACGTCGGCCGGGCCGGTGCCGGTCGAGGAGATCGAGCATGTGCGGCTGCGGGCGCGGGCGGCTGGGCAGCACCTGAGCGTGACGAGTGTGGACAAGTTCCCGCGGATGACGGACTACGTCGTACCGAGTGGGGTTCGGATTGGGGACGCGGACCGGGTGCGGCTGGGTGCGCATCTGGCCGAGGGCACGACCGTCATGCACGAGGGGTTCGTGAACTTCAACGCGGGCACCCTCGGTACGTCGATGGTCGAGGGCCGGATCGTCGCAGGTGTCGTGGTTGACGACGGCAGTGACATCGGGGCCGGCGCGTCGATCATGGGCACGTTGTCGGGTGGCGGGAAGCAGGTCGTGTCGATCGGCAAGCGGTGCCTGCTCGGCGCCAACGGTGGTACCGGGATCTCGCTCGGCGACGACTGCGTGGTCGAGGCGGGGCTCTACGTGACGGCCGGGACCAAGGTCACGCTGCCGGACGGCACGGTGGTCAAGGCTCGCGACCTGTCCGGTCAGCCTGGGCTGCTGTTCCTGCGCAACTCGGTCACCGGCGCGGTCGAGGCTCGGCCGCGCAAGGGCGAGGGCATCACCCTCAACGAGGCCCTTCACGCGAACGCGTGATCATTGACCCTGCACGCTTTCGCGTGAGAATTAGGTACAGACGCCAACGCGTGAATCGCGCCAACCGCTGGGCGCGTTCAAGCGTCAACCACATCGTGATCTACTCCCCGGAACCAGGCCGCCGCTCCCGCACGTTGGGAGCGGTATGCCGATGAAACGAGGTGTGCTCGTCGCCTTGGGGTCCATTGGGGCGCTCAGCCTCGTCATCGGCGGAGCTGTGGCCTGGGTCGGCGGGAAGGACCTCGGTCCGCTGCTGCCTCCGCCGGAGCAGTGCGAGGCCACCGTCAACGGCGCCACCGTCCAGCTCGACATCGAGCAGGCGGAGTCGGCCGCGATCATCGCAGGCGTCGCCGTACGGCGTGGGCTGCCGGGACGCGCGGTCACGATCGCGCTCGCCACGGCGTACCAGGAGTCCGGCCTGCGCAACCTCAAGCACGGCGACCGGGATTCGCTGGGCCTGTTCCAGCAGCGGCCGTCGCAGGGTTGGGGTACGACGAAGCAGGTGCAGGATCCGCACTACGCATCCGGCAAGTTCTACGACGCCCTGGTGAAGATCAAGAACTACCAGAAGCTCCCGATCACCGTCGCGGCCGACCGCGTCCAGCGCAGCGCCTTCCCGAACGCGTATGCCGACCACGAGGGCGATGCCCGGGTCCTCGCCTCCGCGCTGACCGGCAACTCGAAGGCCGTCTTCAGCTGCACGGTCAACCCGGACGAGGTACCGGTCCAGACCGTGGGCAAGAACGGGCTGACGCCCCGCGCGGACGCCGTACGGCGGGATCTGCTGGCAACGTTCGGCCGGGTCTCCACCGGTGGTTATGCGCCGGGCGGGATCCAGTCCGGGCACATGGAGGGCTCAGCCCACTACGAGGGCCGCGCGGTCGACGTGTTCGTCCGGCCGATCACAGCCGCCAACACGACCAAGGGCTGGGCCATGGCGCAGTACCTGGTCGCTCGCGCCAAGGTGCTGAACATCCGGACGGTCATCTTCAGCGACAAGATCTGGACCGCCGGCGGCCGCTCGGACAGCGGCTGGCGCGACTACACCCCACCATCCCGCTCCGGCGACGAAAAGATCCTCCGGCACCTCGACCACGTCCACGTCGACGTCCTCGACAACTGACCTGAAGACTGTCTGAAGGTTCCCGCTCACCCTGTGTACATGGAACAACAGGGGGTAAGGCACCGGCCGAACATCGCGTTCAACCTGGCCGGACTCGTACTGATCGTGGCAGGCATCGGCCTGACCATCTACGGCCTCGTCGCGGCCGTCGGAGTCGTCCAGAGCTTCGACGCGTTCCGTGGCGACGGTCCGCCGGTGCACGTGGCCGACGGAATGGCGACGGCGTTCTGGGGAATCGTGGTCTTCACCATCGGGCGCTATCTATGGCGTGGCGCCCGGACGCGCGGCGCGGCCGATCGGTTTGGGCGGCTGCTGCTCGTGATCGCCTACGTGATGCTCGGCATCGGCCTGGATGGCGGCGTGCATGCCGCGACCGGGATCTGGACGCAATCGTCCGACTCGGCCGAGGAGGCGATGATCCGCACGCTCGTGACCGTTGCGGTGTGGGGCCTTCCGGCCTCCTTGATCGGCTGGTTCGGGACCAAGCTCGCGAACGAGAAGATCCTGGCCACGGCCGAGGTCAAGGTGGGCTGACGGGGGTGGGGTAGCTGGTACCCCACCCCCGTGCCTCAGTGCTTGTTACTCGTCGTGTTCCTGCGGGGGCAGGGCGGCGATGAAGGCGTGGTCCTTGTCGATCTTGCCCATCTTGGACGCGCCACCGGGCGAGCCCAGGTCGGTGAAGAAGTCGACGTTCGCGGTGTAGTAGTCCTTCCACTGCTCCGGAGTGTCGTCCTCGTAGTAGATGGCTTCGACCGGACAGACCGGCTCGCACGCTCCGCAGTCCACGCACTCGTCGGGGTGGATGTACAGCATCCGGTTGCCCTCGTAGATGCAGTCCACGGGGCACTCCTCGACACACGCGAGGTCCTTCAGGTCAACACACGGCTGCGCGATGACGTAGGTCACTGCTACTCCTCCTATGGCAGGCAAGCGCAGCGGTGGGGCTCCGGGTTGCTGCGATGCGGTGGTGCAAGAGTCTCTAGTATCACGGTAATACTCTGCCCACTCTGCCAGGAGTCCGGATCGTGTCAGGCCTTGGTACTCGTGATATCGGACACCGTGTGGTCGTCCGGCATCGAATTAAGGGTGGCCTAACCGACGTCATCGGCGTACTCGAGGACCGTCGGGAGGGTCAGCTGGTGGTCCGGCATGCCGACAGCAGCCGGCACGAGATCGAGCTCTCGGCGATCACGGCGGCCAAACCGATCCCGGAGATGCCGCTGCGCCCGGTCGACGTCGAGCAGCTCTTCCTGACGACCGCGCTGGGCCGGCCGGCGGCCGAAACGGTGTACCTGGGCGAGTGGTTGCTGCGGGCATCCTCCGGCTGGACGGGTCGCGGCAACTCGCTGCTCCCGGCCGGCAACCCCGGGATGCCGCTCACCGAGGCGCTCAAGCGCGCTGAGGCCTTCTACGTCGAGCGCGGCCTACCGCCCCAGGCCCACATCCGCCTCGGCAGCCAGGCCGCCACGGACATCCAGGAGCTCGGCTGGATCGACGCCCACCCCGACCGCTCCGACGTACTGGTCATGCACACCACGCTCGACCACGTGAACGCACTCCCGCCGTACGACGTCCAGCTCGCCGAGCACCCCGACAAGGCCTGGTACGGCGTCGCCTTCGACGGACCGGTTCCCGCCCCAGCGCCAGTTGTGCTCGAAGGTGCCCCCAAGGCCGTCTTCGCCACGATCGAGGTCGACGGCGAACCGGTGGCGGTCGGCCGGGGCGCGATGACCGGTCACTGGCTCGGAATCGACGCTCTCCGGGTCGAACCGGCTCACCGCGGGCAGGGGATGGCAGCAGCCGTCGTACAGGGCCTCGCGCGCTGGGCTGGGCCGCAGGGCGGTCGCCGGACCTATCTGGAGGTCCTGGAGAGCAATCTGCCCGCTGTGACCGCCTACCAGCGGCTCGGGTACGTCGAGGCGTATCGGTACCGCTATCTCAGGAGCCCAGCCCAGTAGGCTCTGCCGGTATGGCGGATCACGTGGTGGAGCGCCCTGAGTACCCGGGCGATTTCGAAGGCACCGTGCAGGTCGAGTACACGCCGCACCCGGATGACGGGGTGGCGGATCCGGGTGAGGTCGTCTGGACCTGGGTCCCGTTCGAGGAGGACCACCAGCGCGGGAAGGACCGGCCGGTCCTCGTGGTCGGTTCCGACGGGCAGTACCTGCTCGCGCTGATCCTGACCAGCAAGGACCACGACCGCGACGCCGCCGACGAGGCCCGCTGGGGCCGGGTCTGGATGGACGTCGGCAAGGGCGCCTGGGACCGTGAAGGCCGTGCCAGCGAGGTCCGGCTGGACCGGGTGCTACGCGTCGATCCGGCCCAAGTACGGCGAGAGGGTGCGGTGATCAGCGAGGACCTGTTCAACCAGGTCGCTGCCGAACTTCACACTCTCCATCGCAGCTGATCAGCTGGGCTTGCGCGGCGGCGTGGTCTGCGTGTTCTGCGGGCCACCCGGGGGCGGGGTCTCTGTCCCGGGCTTCGGTTCGCAGCGGATGTCGTCGGCCGCGTTGTAGTGCGTGGTGAACTGCTCGGTCTTCTGCCGTACGCCGTTCTTCGCGAAGTACCGGAAGATCGTGATGTCGAAACCGGCGGTCGGCGCCTGCGGCCGGCAGCCCGGCTCGGTGTTGTAGACCAGGCCGGGGGCGCGGTGGTTCGACTTGCCCGACGCGCCGGCGGTGATCTGCCAGACCTTGGTACCCCAGATCTTGACCGTGATCCGGCCCTGGCTGCCGGGCTTGGACGCGGTGAAGATGGTCTGGATGTAGATGCCGTTCCCGGAGTCGTTGAGGAACTTCAGGTCCACCGACGGCCACGCGACGGTCGCCTCGCGGCCGATCGGGTAGCGGGTGATGTAGACGCTGTGTGCCTTGTGCTCGACATCCTTGAGCCCGGCGAAGAAGGCCGCGTTGAAGGTCGTGGTCGCCGACTGGGAGACCCCGCCGCCGAGGTCCAGGACGAACTTGCCGCCGCTGATGATGTTGCCCTCGGTGAAGCCGTTCTCCTTGGTCCGCTCGCCGACGATCTTGTTCAGGCTGAACATCTCGTTCGGCTTCAGCAGCGTGCCGTTGATCTTGCGGGCCGCGGTGCCGATGTTCGTGTTGCGGTACGGCGCGTGCGGGAACTGGGTGGTGAACTCGCCCATCACCTCTTTGATGCCGAGCGCCTGCACCTGCTCGGTGGTCACCTTCGCCTTGGTGCTCGCCAGGCCGACCGCGGCCTTGCGCTCACCGGCCGGCTTCGACAGCACCGAGATGATCGCCGGGACCACCTTGGTGCGGTCGACGACCATGCCGTCGACGGCCGGTACGACGGTCGGCTTACCGCCCGCGATCTCGAAGGTCGCGTCCTTCGGCAGCGTCTCCAGGGCCTTGAACCGCTTCTGGAACAGCGGCTCCAGCTGCTTGCCGCTCAGCGTCGGAGTGACGACACCGTCCTTGACCGTGAAGGTCAGCGCCGGCGCGAACTCGGACGGGTTGAGCGAGACCGACTTGTCGCCGACGGTCAGCTTGATCGGCGCGGCCACGGCCGGCTCGGCGTAGTCCGTGATGGCCTTGCTGATCGCGTCGGACCCGGCCTGCGGCTTGGTCACCTGCACCGGCAGGTCCGCCGCGGTGGCGCCGTTCGGGTAGGCCGCGACGACGACGTCGGCGGCCTTCGCGGTGTCCAGCTCGAGCCCCTCGGCGGGCTTGTGCGAGACCGGCTTGAGGCCGTCGAAGGTGATCGAGCCCTCGGTCGCCGGGCGGTTGACCTGCTTGGCGAGCTTCTCGACCGCGGCCTGGAACTTCGCGTCGTCCTTGGTCACCACCGGCTCGACCGCGGAACCGCCGGTCAGGGCGCGCCAGATCCGGGCAGGCGCCAGGCTGCGCCCGGCTCCGGCCTGGGCAATGGTCGCCTCGTAGTCCAGGCCGAGCCCGGCCTCGGCCGGGTTCACCGTGTACGCCGTCGCGGAGTCGCCGGCCTTGAACTTGATCGGCTGGGTCAGGCGATCCTTCAGCCCGGCCTCGAGCTTGGTCTTGGCGTCGGACTGCGACAACCCGCCGAGCGGGATGCCGAGCACGGTGGTGTCACCGGGAATCTTGTCTCCGGCGAACGCGAAGGCGGCGCCGTACCCCACGACGAACACACCTAGTCCTGCCGCGGCAATGATCCCCGCGAGCTGCTTCTTCCCCACCGGACTAAGTCCTCCTGCTCAAGGCGTGGTCAGGCTGTGCCCGCTCGGAACACAAGGGCACATCTTACGGGACGGGGCAGGCCTTCCCGACCTTTGGGGCAGGCCCCACCTGCCTCAAAAGTCCCTCGCGGGGCACTATCGCCACGCTCAGCGTCCGGGCAGCTCCCGATAGTGACTGGCGTGGTGGATCAGCGCACCGCGCCCGTCGGTCTCGCCGAGGCCCAGACTGAGCACCTCGCCGACCACGATCGTGTGGTCACCGCCCTCGTAGGTCGCCCAGGTCCGGCACTCCAGCCACGACAGCGAACCCGTGATCACCGGGCAGCCGGACTTCGGGCCGGCCTCGGTGGCGACCCCGTCGAACTGGCTGTACAGATCCCGCCCCGACCGCGCGAACCGCGCGGCCAGCGGCTGCTGGTCCGCGGCCAGCACCGAGATGGCCCAATAGCCGCAGTCGAGGACGGCGTCGTGCATCCGGACGCCCTTGTCGACGCAGACCAGCACCAGCGGCGGGTCCAGCGACACCGAAGTGAACGCGTTCGCCGTCATCGCATGGGCCACGCCGTCCTGCAGCGTGCTCATGATCAGGATGCCGGCCGCGAACTGGCCCAGTGCCGCCCGGAACTCCTCGGGCGGCACGATCCCACTGGGCTCGGGCGTCGACACCTCAGCAGCCTATGCCCGGCTCATGAATAAGGTCTGAGGTACTCGCATGTGTGAACAGTCACTCCAGGCCGGCGAACAGGTCGTCCTCGACGCCCTTCGGACCAGGGGCGGCCGTGCCCTTGACCAGGCGGTAGCCCTCGTCACCGAAGATCGAGCTGCCGTTGTTGTTCGACAGGGCGAAGAACGGGCCGTCCACGGTGATCTGGGTGGCATGCGCCTTCATCGCGTTCATCTTGCGGTCCAGATACTGGCCCCCGTCGATGATCGCGTCGATGAACCGGTCCGGGGTGATCATCGGCGGCATCGGACCCTCCGGGTCCATCCCCTCGAACGTCGTGGTGTCTCCGGCCGCGCGGAGCTGCCGCAGGCTCTCCCGCATCGCCGACTCGACGATCGCGGTCCAGTAGATCTTCGGGATGTCCCAGGCCGGGCCGAGATCCTCCCGGTACGACGGGGCGCCGGCCAGCGCGGCGGCGTACATGGCGACGCGGTGTGCCTTGATGTGGTCCGGGTGGCCGTAGTTCCCGTACTCGTCGTAGGTGACGAGGACCTGCGGGCGGATCTCCCGGATCACCGGGATCAGTTCGTTCGCCGCGGCCAGCAGGTCGGCCTGCCAGAAGCTGTCCTCGCGGGTGTCCGGCGGGACGTCGGCATTGCCCTCTTCGTTGTAGATCATCCCGGTGTCGCGGTACTTGCCGGGGCCACCGAGGAAGCGGTGGTCGGTGACGCCGAGCTCGGCCATCGCGGCGTCCAGTTCGGTGATCCGGTGTGGTCCCAGCTGGTCGGTCTGGTCAGCGGCCAGATGGGACAGATCCGGAACGAGCACCTCCCCCTCTTCACCGAGGGTGCAGGTGATCAGCGTGACGTGGGCACCTTCGTCCACGTACCGCGCCATGGTTGCGCCGTTGTTGATGGTCTCGTCGTCCGGGTGGGCGTGCACCAGCAACAGCCGTCGCTGTGCTGTTTGCGTCGGGGGGAGCTCAGCCATGCTCAAACACTACGTCGCAGCCCCGACAGTTATTCCCGTCAGTTACTTCCGATCAGCCGAAGCGGCGAACCAGCAGGCACCCCGCCTGGAACCGGGACTTGGCGCCCAGTCCGACTACCAGTGCGCTGACCTCGGCCCGGACGGTCCGCAGGGACAGCCCGAGCTCCCGAGCGATCGCGGCGTCCTTCGTCCCGGTGGACAGCATCCGCCCGATCGCGATCTGACGGCTGGTCAGCTCCTTGACCGCCGCCGGCGTCTGCCGCCGGGACCCCAGTTCGTAGATCTCGCAGACATCCTCCGTGACGACGTCTTCCCTCCGGACGGAAGGGACGACCTGATACACCGACATTCCTCACTCCTCCCCAGTAGCTTGCAGAAGGATTCTCGCGGTCGGTGTAGACCACTCACCAGGTACAACCCATACAAACGACCCATACAGTTGCGGTCGGGGCCGTTTTCTCAGCGTGATCCGACGCCTCCGGAACGTCGTCTGCGGAACGATGTGACTTCCGCCACTACAGCTGGTCGCGCAGCGCCCTGACGAACGGTCGATCTGGTACCAGCCAGTCCGCCTCGACCAGTTCGGCGGCCGCGAACCACCGCAGTTCGGCGTGCTCCCGCCGTACCGGCTCGCCGGTCACGATGGTCGCTCGGTAGACGTGCAGCCGGTACTTGTCGGAGATGTCCACCGCCGGTCCGAGCGAGGCGCCGATCTCGACCTCGAGGTCCAACTCCTCCCGCAACTCCCGGACCCCGGCCTGCGCCTCGGTCTCCCCCGGCTCGACCTTGCCGCCCGGGAACTCCCAACCGCCCTCGGGACCCGGCCGGTACGCCGCCAGCACCTGCTCGCCGCGGACAACGGCCACTCCCACAACAATCTGCACAGGACAACTCTGTCAGACCTGTAACGAAAAACCGTCGGTGGCGTACGGCACGATGAGCCGTATGCCGTTGCAGAACAGGGTTCTTCCCACCCAGGAGATCGTGGCCGAGGACGGCCGCGGCCTGCTGATGGGCAACCGCGGCACCCTGCACAGCCCCGATCGCCGCCTCGGTACGACCCGCTGGCGCTCGAAGGCGTGGATCTGCTGCGTCCTTGACTGGAAGGGAGTTCAGCGCGATCCGATGCCGCCCGGACGCTGGACCGCCTTGTTCTTCTTCGACGAAGCCGTCGCGCTCGCAGCCGGTCATAGACCTTGTCATTACTGCCGACGCAGAGACTTCCTGCGGTACGCCGGGGCTTGGGCGCAGGGACACGCGCTCGACGAGCGCCCACGCGCGCCCGCGATGGACGCCGTACTGCACAGTCAACGCGTCGAGCCGCGCACGCGTCGGCAACGGACCGCCGTACAGGCGCTGGCCGACCTCCCGGACGGCGCAATGATCCGGTACGACGGCCGTCCGGCGCTGGTGCTGGGCGGGCAGGTGCTGCCATGGTCGTGGCAGGGCTACGAAAACGCGCGCCGACCGCCGGGTCTGATCGAGGTCGAGGTGTTGACCCCGGCGGCGAATCTCGTTGTGCTGAAGGCCGGATTCACTCCATTACTCCACTCGTCGGCCGTCGGCAACTGAGGCAACCCTAAGTAGAAACACGCCGTACCGAGAGGTCTTCCGTTGCATGCCCGGGCGCGGCAAAGTGTGCCCATACTGACAGCTACAACACCATCACTGGAGTCGGCATGGGTGAAGGCAACAGCGGCGTTGCCGCAGTCGTCCGCGCGCTCGAAGCACTACATGCGGCCGTCGGAAAGCTCAGTCAGGAATACGGAGACACCCTCGGCGTCCGCCGACTCGTGTCCGACGTGGCCCGGCTGAGCGACGATCTGGCTGAGCTCGGCCCTCCCGACCCGAAGCACAGACCCGGACCGGTTCCGGAGGACCTCGAGGAGATTCCCGACGTGGAGTATGACGCGTCCATGTGGACAGACGCGGAGCACGAAGGCTTCGGCGCACCTGATCGGCGTGCACCCTGATGGCACATGGAGTTGATTCTGCAGGGCGTGCACAGGTTGGACTGAAGACCGCGAGAACCGATCGCTGGTGGCTGGCGCCGCTGCGGATCGGGGTGATCCTGGGCTTCTTCATCGTCTACGCGACGATCCGGATCTTCATGAACAAGTGGTACTGGGTGGATGCGCACCACTACCTGACCCCGCTGTACTCGCCGTGTGTCACCGAGTCGTGTGTACCGGGGTCGAGTCACCTGGGCACCTGGTTCCCGAAGTTCCCGGTCTTCATCCCGTTCAGCATCATCACGTTCGCCGTACTGGCCGGCTTCCGGGGCACCTGCTACTACTACCGCAAGGCGGGTTACCGGTCGCTGTTCTTCGCGCCGGCCGCGTGCGCGGTGCCCGAGCCGCACAAGAAGTACACCGGTGAGAGCAAGTTCCCGCTGATCGCGCTGAACCTGCACCGCTACTTCTTCTACGGCGCGCTGGTCTTCGGCATCCTCAACGTCTACGACGGCGTCCTCGCCTTCCACGGCAAGGACGGCGGCTTCGGGATCGGCCTGGGCACGCTGATCATCTGGATCAACCTGGTGATGCTCTGGCTGTACACGCTGTCCTGCCACGCCTGCCGGCACATCGTCGGCGGCCGGCTGAAGAACTTCTCCAAGCACCCGCTGCGGTACCGGTACTGGACCTTCGTGTCCAAGCTGAACCCGAAGCACGGCACGTTCGCGATGGCGTCGCTGTTCACCGTGATCCTGACCGACTTCTACATCATGGCGCTGTCGGCCGGCTGGTTCTCCGACCTGCGCTTCTTGAACTGAGGATCTGCGAGATATGACTGAGCTGGAACGACACACCTACGACGTCGTCGTGATCGGGGCCGGCGGCGCCGGTCTGCGCGCGGCGATCGAGGCCCGCGAGCAGGGCAAGCGCACCGCGATCGTGTGCAAGTCGCTGTTCGGCAAGGCCCACACCGTGATGGCCGAGGGCGGCTGCGCGGCCGCGATGGGCAACGCGAACTCCAACGACAACTGGAAGACGCACTACGTCGACACCATGCGTGGCGGCAAGTTCCTGAACAACTGGCGGATGGCCGAACTGCACGCGCAGGAAGCCCCCGACCGGGTCTGGGAGCTGGAGACGTACGGCGCCCTGTTCGACCGGACCCCGGACGGCAAGATCAGCCAGCGCAACTTCGGCGGTCACACCTACCCGCGGCTCGCGCACGTCGGCGACCGGACCGGCCTGGAGCTGATCCGCACCCTGCAGCAGAAGATCGTCTCGCTGCAGCAGGAGGACTTCGAAGCCACCGGCGACTACGAGGCCAACCTCAAGGTGTACGCCGAGTGCACGGTCACCGAGTTGCTCAAGGACGGCGACGCGATCTCGGGTGCCTTCGGGTACTGGCGCGAATCCGGCCGCTTCATCCTGTTCGACGCCCCCGCGGTCATCCTGGCCACCGGCGGCGTAGGCAAGTCGTTCAAGGTCACCTCGAACTCGTGGGAGTACACCGGTGACGGTCACGCCCTCGCGATGCGGGCCGGCGCGACGCTGATCAACATGGAGTTCATCCAGTTCCACCCGACCGGCATGGTCTGGCCGCCGTCGGTGAAGGGGATCCTGGTCACCGAGTCGGTCCGCGGCGACGGCGGCGTACTGAAGAACTCCGAAGGCAAGCGGTTCATGTTCGACTACGTGCCGGACGTGTTCCGCGCGCAGTACGCAGAAACCGAAGAAGAGGCCGACCGCTGGTACAAGGACGCCGACAACAACCGGCGCCCACCGGAACTGCTCCCCCGCGACGAGGTCGCCCGCGCGATCAACTCCGAGGTCAAGGCCGGCCGCGGTACCCCGCACGGCGGTGTCTTCCTGGACGTCTCCTCGCGGCTGCCCGCCGAGGAGATCCAGCGCCGGCTGCCATCGATGTACCACCAGTTCAAGGAACTGGCCGACGTCGACATCACCGCGGAGCCGATGGAGGTCGGCCCGACCTGTCACTACGTGATGGGCGGCGTCGAGGTCGAGCCGGACACCGCGCAGTCCTCGGTCAAGGGCCTGTACGCCGCCGGCGAAGTAGCAGGCGGCATGCACGGTTCCAACCGCCTCGGCGGCAACTCCCTGTCCGACCTGCTCGTCTTCGGCCGCCGCGCCGGAGCCGGTGCGGCGATGTATGTCGAGTCGCTCGGCACGGACCGGCCGCAGATCGCCGAGGCCGATATCGACGCTGCCGCGGCCGAGGCACTGGCGCCGTTCGAGCTCGAGGGCGGGGAGAACCCGTACACGATCCACCAGGAACTCCAGCAGTCGATGAACGACCTGGTCGGCATCATCCGCAAGGCCGACGAGATCGAGCAGGCACTGGGCCGGCTGGCCGAGTTCCGCGGCCGGATCGCGAAGATGACGGTCGAGGGCCACCGGCAGTTCAACCCCGGCTGGCACCTCGCCCTGGACCTCCGCAACATGCTGACCGTGTCCGAGTGCGTCGCCAAGGCCGCCCTCCTGCGCGAGGAGTCCCGCGGCGGTCACACCCGCGACGACTTCCCCGGCATGAACGCCGAGTGGCGCAAGCTGCTCCTGGTCTGCTCACTGCAGAGCGACGGCGACGGGGTCACCGTGGTCAAGAAGGACCAGATCCCGATGCGCGACGACCTGCTGGAACTGTTCGAGCGCGACGAGTTGAAGAAGTACCTCACCGAAGAGGAGCTCCCTCGTGACTGAGCGAAGCGAAGGCACCAATATGCACAGCGAGTTCCACTCATTGGCGCCCGCAGCGAAGCGAGGACGACGATGAGTTACCAGGCCAAGTTCCGCGTCTGGCGTGGGGACGCCGACGGCGGTGAGCTGAAGGACTACGAGGTCGAGGTGAACGAGGGCGAGGTCGTCCTCGACGTCATCCACCGCCTGCAGGCCACCCAGACCCCCGACATGGCGGTCCGCTGGAACTGCAAGGCCGGCAAATGCGGCTCCTGCAGCGCCGAGATCAACGGCATGCCGAAGCTGATGTGCATGTGCCGGATGAACACCTTCGAGGAAGGGGAGACCGTCACGGTCACCCCGATGCGGACCTTCCCGGTGATCAAGGACCTCGTCACCGACGTCTCCTTCAACTACCAGAAGGCCCGCGAGATCCCCGCCTTCAAACCGCCCGCCGACGTCAAGCCCGGCGAGTACCGCATGCAGCAGGTAGACGTCGAACGCTCACAAGAGTTCCGCAAGTGCATCGAATGCTTCCTCTGCCAAGACACCTGTCACGTCATCCGTGACCACGAGGAGAACAAGGAAGCCTTCTCCGGCCCCCGCTTCCTGATGCGCATCGCCGAACTCGACATGCACCCCCTCGACGCCGCCGACCGCCAGCACGCCGCCCAAGAACAACACGGCCTCGGCTACTGCAACATCACCAAGTGCTGCACCGAAGTCTGCCCCGAACACATCAAGATCACCGACAACGCCCTCATCCCCATGAAGGAACGAGTAGCCGACCGCAAGTACGACCCCATCGTCTGGCTAGGCAACAAAATCCGCCGCCGAGTCTGACGCTTGATCTTTGAACTGCGCCCGATCGCTTCCCTGCGGTCGGGCGCAGTTCTTGTTGTTGTCCCCCCCGCTCCAGCCCGCTCCTACGTCGCGCGCAACGCGGCTAGCTGCAAGGCGGTTGTGGGGGGTGCGGGCGCGGCGGACATCGACCGGCCGGAGGTTGTCGCGTGGTCGGCCGTCGTTGCGGGCCGGCGGTTGTCGCGGGGTCTGCCGTCGGCAACGACACGTAGTAGTCGACTTCGAGGCCCTCCCGGTCGACCCGCCAAGCGTGACCTGCCCAGGCAGAAGCACACACTACGTGTCCTTACCGACGTTCCACCCACAAGTCCGCCTGCTCGCCTGCCGCCTGAATGTTGTCGGTCCACTCCCGCGCGGACGGCGGACCTGCAGCACTCCACAACTGCGCTTGTGGCCTGGGCTCAGGCGTGGAGACCGACACAGCAGGCAATTGTTGTGGCCCGTAGGTTCGCGTTCCTCCCGACAGTTCGGAGGCAGGCTGCGCCGAATTGGAAGTCGGACTCACAGAGCAGAACCCCGGCGGTTTGGCCTGCTCCGAGGAGCTACCAGGGACCGTTCCGGGGTCTTGGCTTGCAAGTCTAACAAGTACGCGGGATCGCCGGACTCTTCAAACCTGCTGCGAAGCGCGCCGCCAAACAGATCCGCCCGCAGGACAACTCTCCCGCCACCCCGTGCGCGCCGGAACGGGTCGACCGCGCGTTAACGCGCATGAGGTGTCGGCGGGGTGGGGTTTGGGTGGCGGGCGGACCGCTGCCACTCATCAAGTGTCTGGGAGGGGTGATTTCGGGTGGTGGGTGAGCGTGGGCGGATGAGGACGTGAGGGGTTAGTGAGTGGGGGCGGTCCGCCCTCAGCCGTGAGGAGGTGTCGCGACCGGACAACCGACGAGGGGCGCGGGCGCGGCGGCGAACACGTGAGCGACAAGCTGGCACGCATGGGCGACAAGCCCGCACGCATGGGCGATAACCCCAGCACGCGCGGCAGCGCGCAGAAACCTCACTCCCCATCACCACAGGCACGGCGCCCGATCCGCGCTCGCCCCGGAGCACTCGCCGCGCGATGAGCGCGCACGACGGGTGGGTGGGAGAGCGCGGGGAGGGAGCGGAGCGATCGAGCCGGAGGCGCGGGGACGCGGGCGATGAGCCCGCATACCGTGCGCGGCAGCGCACGAAGGCGCGGTGGTGCACAAGGGGCCGGCCCGGGATGGGGTCACCCGTGTGGGTGAATCGGGGTGCGGGGTGGACGGCCTAGGGTTCGGATATGGATGTTGCGATCGCTGGGTTGTTCAGCCTGGTTGTGTTCATGGTGATTTTCATTCCGGTGGCGCAGCGGTTGTTGGGGGTGCGGTTCGGGCTGGTGCGGTTGGGGTTGGCGGCGGCTTTGACGTT
The DNA here is from genome assembly GCF_042674205.1 of Kribbella sp. NPDC056951. NCBI lineage: Bacteria > Bacillati > Actinomycetota > Actinomycetes > Propionibacteriales > Kribbellaceae > Kribbella > Kribbella sp. NPDC056951. The sequence continues at coordinate 928,419 of NZ_JBHUQZ010000003.1, read as the reverse complement.
GTCGACGTTCAGTCCTCTTGCCAATGCGTTGGTGGGGCCGCCGCCGTTCAAAGGGTCTAGTGCGGCGGCTTTGGCGTTCGTGGGGTTGACGACGTTGTGTGCGACGTTGTGTGGGCTGGTGTTTCTGGTGCTGGCGGAGGCGTTGGTACCGACGGGGTCGTTGCCGCGGGCCCGGGATCTGCGGCGGGATGTGGCGGGGCGGATCGCGCGGACGCGCCGGTATCTGCAGATTTTGCGAATCGCGATCAAGCACGGACTGGGACCGTATCTGCGCGGCCGCCGACGCCCCAGCCGGGAGAACGCAGCAGGACAGGCGGAGTTGGCGCGGTCGCTAAGACTGGCGCTCGACGATGCCGGGGTTACGTTCGTGAAGCTCGGGCAGGTGTTGTCGACGCGGAGCGACATCATCCCGCTCTCGGTCGCCAACGAGTTGAGTCGCCTGCAGGATCAGGTGTCGCCGGCTCCGTGGGCGGAGATTGAGCAGGTGTTGACGGAGGAGCTCGGTGCGCCGCCGAACCAGGTGTACGACGACTTTGTCATCGAACCGCTCGCCGCGGCCAGCGTCGCCCAGGTCTATGCGGCAAGCCTGAATAGCGAGCGGGTCGTGGTGAAGGTCCAGCGCCCCGGTATCGCGAGTGTCGTCGACCGCGATCTCGATATCGTACGGCGGCTCGCGCGGCTGCTGGAGCGGAACACGGACTGGGGTCGCTCGATGGGCGTCCGGGCACTGGCGGACGGGTTCGCGGAGGCGATGCGGGAGGAGCTCGACTTCACCGTCGAAGCGAACAACATGGCGTCGGTCGCGGCAGGTCGATCAGTTGCTGCCAGCAACGACATCGTGGTGCCAACACTCCATCAGCGCCTGTCGACCCAGCGTGTCCTCACCATGCAACGGCTGGACGGGGTCGGTCTCGGCAACGCCGCACCGACGATCGCCGAACGCGGTCTGGACGCCGTTCAGCTCGGCCGCAGTCTGTTCGACTGTCTGCTCGGCCAGGTCGCGATCGACGGGGTCTTCCACGCCGACCCGCACCCCGGCAACTTCCTGTTGCTCGCGGACGGCCGCATCGGGATGCTCGACCTCGGTTCGGTCGGCCGGCTCGACCCGGCGACTCGCGAGGCGCTGCAGCGGTTCCTGCTCGCCATCGACCACGGGGACCCGGTCGGCGCCACCGACGCGCTGCTCGAGATCGTCGATCGCCCCGATGTCATCGACGAACGCGGTCTGGAGCGCGCAGTCGGGCAGTTCATGACGCGGCATCTGACCGGTGCGGTGTCGATCGGTCCGGCGATGTTCAACGACCTCTTCAAGATCATCACGTCACACGAACTCGGGGTTCCGCCTGAGGTCGCGGCGGTGTTCCGGGCGCTGGCCACGATCGAGGGCACGATCAGCCGGATCTCCCCCGGGTTCGATCTGGTCGGGGCCTCGCGACAGTTCGCCTCCGCACACGTCACCGACCGGCTGACCCCGGAGGCACTTCGCCGTACGGCGACCGAGGAGCTGGCCTCGATCCTGCCAATGCTGCGTCGTCTCCCACGACGCATCGACCGGATCGCCGCCGCGGCCGAGAGCGGCCGACTCGGCCTGAACGTCCGCCTGCTCGCCGACGAACGCGACCGCCAGCACCTGACCGGCCTGTTGCATCAGGTCCTGCTCGCCGTCCTCGGCGCAACCGCCGGCCTGATGGCCGTGCTCCTCCTCGGCATCGACGGCGGCCCGCGGGTCAGCGCAAGCATCACCCTCTACCAACTGTTCGCCTACAACCTCCTGGTGATCTGCGCGGTCCTGGTGCTCCGGGTCCTCGTCCTCATCTTCCGCATCCCCGAGAAAACAGGTGTGCGGTAAAAGTTCAGCTGTGCCAAAATAACCGCCATGGCTACCTACGTCCTCGTCCACGGTTCGGGCAGCAACTCGTTCCTCTGGACGTCGGTCCAGCGCGAACTCGCGCTCCGCGGACTCCCGTCGTACGCGGCCGATCTCCCCGGCCACGGCCTCGACGCGCAGTACCCGGCCGCCTACCAAGCCCCGCAGGACCTGGACGCCTGGGCGACCGAACCATCCACGCTCGCCACGGTCACCCTGCAGGACAACGTCGACAGCCTGCTCCCCGCGGTACGACGCTTGGCCACAAACGGACCGGTCATTCTGGTCGGCGCCAGCCTCGGCGGTGTCACGATCACCGCCTTGGCCAACCAGGCACCGGAGCTCGTCAGCCACCTCGTGTACATCTCCGCCTGGGCCCCGGTGTCGAAGCCGAACCCGATCGAGTACATGGGCGAACCGGAGTTCGCCGAGAGCCTCATCCCGACCGTGGCCGGCTTGTCGGTCGGCGATCCCGCCATAGTCGGCGCCGGCCGGGCCAACTACCGCACGGCCGATAAGGCGCTCCTCGAAGCGCTGAAGGCAGCCACCATGGCCGAGGCGACCGACGCGCAGTTCCTTGCCCTGCTCAACATTCTGCAGCCGGACGAGTCGCTGCAGGTGATGATGGGCGACGCTCGCGCCGAGGCTGCGACCTGGGGCACGGTCCCACGCACGTTCGTCCGGCTCACCGCGGATCGCTCGCTCCCGATCGCCCTGCAGGACCGGCTGATCCGCGAGGGCAACGAACTCACCCCGGACAACCAGTACGCCGTACAGTCGCTCGACGCGAGCCATGTCGGCTGGATCCACCAGCCGGACCGGATCGCGGACATCCTGGCCGGAGTTGACCTCAAGTCCGCTTGAACTCCCAGGATGACGGGATGACCGACGCCGCGACGACGACCCCCGCCCCGAAACTGCTGAGCGGCCCCCACCTGCCGCTCGCGCTCGGGGTGATCGGCCTGGTCACCCTGAGCGCCCTGGAAAACCGCGCAGTCGGTACGGCGTTGCCGACGATGGTGCGCGAATTCGACGCGCTCGGCAGTTTCGGCGTGGCCAACGCGGCTCCGAACGCGAGTTTCGTGTTCGCCCTCGCGGTCGCCGGGCTCTGGTCGGATCGGCACGGACCGACCCGGACACTGCGGCTCGGGGCGATCGTGTTCGGGCTGGCCCAGTTGCTGATCGGGTTCGCGGTGGCGATGCCGATGGTGATCGCCGGCCGGGTACTGAGCGGGATCGCGGAAGGTCTGCTCGATGTCTCGCTGCTCGTTCTGGTCGCCCGCACACTGCCCGCCGCACTGCGGCCGCGGATGATGTCGCTGATCTCGGCGATGTGGGTGCTGCCGTCGATCTTCGGGCCTCTGCTGACCGGAGTGATCACCGAGCAGTTCGGTTGGCGATGGGTGTTCCTGGGTGCCGTCGTCCTGCTGATCCCGACCTGGTTGCTACTGCAGCCCGCGATCCGGCAGTCGCAGAACAGCCCCGAGCCCGAGCGCACGGCCGAGCACGTCGCAGAACTGGCTGCCTGGCGTACGGCGTTGCCGTGGGCGGCCGCGATCTCGGTCGCGCTGTTCACGTTGACGCTGACCGGTGACCACCTCGGCGACCATCGCGTCATCGGCGGCACGGTGATCGCCGTCGCGCTCGTCGTACTGGCGGTTGCAGCTGTCCGGGTGATGCCGCGTGGGGCGTTCGTTGCCGAGCGTGGATTCCCGGCGGTGGTCGCGATGCGCGGGCTCGTCGGTGCCGGCTTCACCGGCGTCGGTGTCTACCTGCCGCTGCTGCTCACCCTGCAACACCACTTCAGCCCGGCGCGGGCCGGCGTGAGCTTGTCGGTCACCGGGGTGTTCTGGGCGCTGGGCTCGTGGCTGCAGGGACGCGAGCACAGCTTCCAACGCGTCACCGTACTGCGGACTGGTCTCGCGCTGATGACCGTCGGAATCGCGATCACTTCGTTGCTGGCCTGGACCGACGCGACCGTCTGGTTCGGACTGACCGGCTGGGCGATCGCGGGGATCGGTATGGGCCTCAGCTCGTCGAGTCTCTCGGTACTGATGCTCGACCTGTCCGACGCCGGGAACTCCGGCCGCAACGCGAGTGCCGCCCAGATGGCTTCGGTGATGAGCATCGCGACCGCAGTCTCCGTCACCGGCACCTTGCTGGCACTCAACGCCGCCGACCCACGACCCTGGGTCTTCGGCGTGATCACCAGCTCAGGCGCCGTACTGACTGCTCTCGCGCTCCTCTGTGCCGGGCGGGTGCGCAAGAAGGTCTAGAGTGACGGACATGGCTGAGCTGCTGACGGACGACCAGATCGATCTCGCGCTCCGCGACCTGATCCCGCTGTGGAAGGCCGTGGACAAGACGCTGGTGCGGACCGTCGAGCGGGACACCTTCCTGGACGGCATCCGCCTGGTCGCCACCGTCGCGCAACTGGCCGAGGCCACCGGACACCACCCGGACATCGACATCCGCTACAAGAAGATCACCTTCCGCGTCACCAGCCACGATGCCGGCGGTATCACCGAGGACGACCTCGTCCTCGCGCACCACATCGACACCGCGGCCGAATAGATCCGTCAGCGGGGCCAGGATTCAGCCGCGACGGCTCCCGAACGCGGATCCCAACTGCTGCCGCCCTCGAGCGGGTCGAGGTGCCGGAACCAGCGGAGTGTTGAGCCGGCGTCGAGTGTGCGGAGGGTCGCCCAGGGGCTGGTGAAGCCGGCGCGGAGCGATGTAGCGAGCTGCCATCCCCCGTCATCAATGACGCTGCCGGAGTTCGGGTGGAAGCTGCCTTGCCCGCTCCAGGTGTCGGTGTACTGGTACCAACGCAGCACGCCTGATGGGGCAGCCGCGTAGATGATTCCGCCGGCGGCGGCCAAGGCGTGCAGGTCGCTCCAGCCGTCGTCGATGATCCGGCCGGATCCGTCGGCCCACGATGCCGCGCCGCCGGACGGATCGGTGTGGCGGTACCACCGCAGATTCCCGGCGTCGTCGACCGCGAAGAAGATCCCGCTGCCTGCGTAGGCGACCTTGGTCATCGTCTGCCAGCCCGAGCCGATGACGGCTCCCGACCCTGCGGCCCATTGGCCGTCGCCGGTGCTTGGGGCGGAGTAGGAGTGCCAGCGCAGTGCGCCGGAGGCGTCGATCGTGTAGATCGCGATGTTGTCGGCGAAGAGGTGGACCAGGTCGGTCCAACCGGTGGCGATGACCTTGGGTGCCGACCACACGGTGCTGCCGTCGGCGCGCAGGATGTCGAACTTGTTCCAGGTCAGCTCACCGGTGTCGCGCAAGCCGTACAGAGCGCCGAAGCCGCTCAACCCGCCGCTGTCGCCAGCCGCCTCGAACGCGGTAGCGACCCTCGCGTCGGGCCCCGGTACGGCGGCGGTCGCGCCCCCTGCCGCGATTGCGGACGTGGCGTTGACGAGCCCAGCAGCGGTGAGCGCCGTACCGGCTGCCAGTGCTCCGAACTGCCGCCGGGAGATCGGTATCTTCGACATTTCGCCTCCAAATCTCGGATTTCGATCATCATCCGCCGAGTCCACGCCGCCCGGAACCCTTTCCACCGTGTCCAAAGGCTGTCCGGTAAGTCGGTGGCCAGTTGTGGATCGGATACCGTTGCCGAGTGACGACTGCTGACGAGTACCGGCTGCTGGGTTTCTCCGACGAGGACCGGCAGGACGCCGAGAAATTCGTCGCGGATCCGGCCGCGGTCGCGGACCTCGTCACCCAGTTGCGGGCCGGGGTCGGCCTGCAGGGGACGGAACCGCAGCTCCGGATGCCGGAGGACACGCGCAACACCGTCGCGGCGTTGCTGGAGACCATCCCGGAGATCCGGAAGTACCACGCCGAGCGCGGGATCCCGGACGACATCAGCTGGGCGACACTCGCTGATCTCGGTCAGCAACTGCAGGTCAGCCGGCGAACGCACGGTGAGTACGGCCTGGCCACGCACTGGTGGATGACGATCCACTGGGCCGGGCAGATCTACGCACTCGGCCGGTTGCAGTACATGCTCTACCAAGTCACCGAGGACAAGCCGGTACCCGGAACCGAGCCGGGCGACTGGGTCGTCGGCGTCCACATCCCTGAGTCCGGTCCGCTCCCGCCCGAGCTCGTCGACGCGAGTTTCGCGCAGGCCCGCGACTTCTTCCCGCGGTACTTCCCGGAGTACCCGATCAAGACCATGACTCTGCACTCGTGGCTGCTCGACCCTTACCTGCTCGACAACCTTCCACCTGAGTCGAATATGGTCCGCTTCGGCCGACGGTTCACGCCGTACGGAACTCCTGTCGACAGCCAGGACAGCGCGATCTTCTTCACGTTCCGCAGCCACGACCTCGGCCGCTTGGACGAGTTCCCGCAGGACACCAGCCTGCAGCGGCTCGTCGTCGGTCGGATCAAACAGGGCGGCACCTGGCAGAACGCGAGCGGCTACACCGAGTTCTAGCTACGGCGCCCGCTCGGCACACCGGCGTACTTGGCGAGCCAGCCGGCCAGCTCGATGTTGCTCACGCACCGTACGTCGGGCTGCTTGCAGGTCTCCTTGACGAACGCCGTCAGCGCGTCGGAGTAGACGCTGTTGTTCCAGCGGTTGAAGTGGTTACCGAGGAACAGCGGCGGGTTGCCCTTCGCCCGCGACCGCGCAAGCTGCTGCCGGTACGTCGCCAGTACCTGTGCGCGTAGTTGCGGCACCTGCGCAACCGGTGCCTTCTTGGCCTTGGTCTGCGCGTACCAGAGGTTGTAATCCATCGTCAGCGTGTTCTTGGTCGTCCCCGCGAGCCTGACGTCCTGCAGCGGGAAGTCCCACAGCCCGTCGACCTTCTTCGGCCACCGCAGATACCCGGTCGCAGAGGCGTCGTACACCATGCCGCGATAGCCCATCGCCCGCCGGTACGCCGCTCTGTTGCCCTCCAGGCACGGGGTTCGCATCCCCTTGACCGTAGCCGGGTCGAATGGCGGTGCGACTGTTTTGCCGGCCGCGAGTCCGGGGCCGGTGCGAACCATCTGGTCGAAGGCGTTCAGTTCGGCGGTCCACTGCGCGGTGGTCCACTCGCCGACACCCTTCAGACCACAGAAGTGACCGTTCACGTGGGTACCGATCTCGTGGCCTTCGGCGATCGCGTCGTGCAGGATCGTCGTCCGCGCCAGCACGCTGGCCGGCGTACTCCAGCCGATGTCGGAGGCACCGGGGCGTTTGAACGGCGGCTTGTAGTCGGTGCGGTGGTCGGCCGGGTACAGGTAGGGGCCCGACAGGAAGAACGTCATTCGGGCGTCGACCTGGTGGGCCACGGTCCGCCAGTGGTGCCAGAGCGCGAGATCACCGGCACCGTCGAACGAGATGACCACGAACAGCGGCGGCTTGCCGTTGGCGAGCCGGGCCGGGAAGTTCCGGGTCACCGGGGCCGCGGCCACTCCCTGCGGCCCGGTCGGCTTCGGGGTGCTGCTAGGCGTGGGGGTCGGGGTGGGCGTCGCGGTCGGCGTACTGGGCTCTACCGACGGTTGGCCGTTCGGCTGCGTGCCGGGCTCGATGTCGGCACATCCGACCAGCACCGCCGCGACAACCACCGCGGCGGCAAGGAGGTGCACCCCAGGCCTCACCACGCCTCTACTGACGCACGGAGTACGTCGGAGGTTGGCCCGGGACACGCAACTACACGGAAACCCGGCCGGGGATCGTTAGACCGCTGTGATCTTCGCCGCGCGGCGCCGGTTCGCGATCCGGCGCGAGGTCTCGATCACGAAGCCGATCACGAAGGCCATCCCGAGACTGAAGCCGAGCGCCTTGAGCGAGTCGTGCTCGAACGCGTCACCGCCGAGGTAGCCGATCAGAGCGACGTACGTGTAGGCGATCGTCACGCCCGCGAAGGTGAAGATGACGAACTTCTTGAACGAGTACCGGGTCGCGCCTGCGGTCAGCGTCGCGACCATCCGGGCGCCGGGGATGTAGCGCACCGTCACCAGGATCAGGCCGCCGCGCGAATGCAACGCTCGGGAGACCTTGTCGTACAGCCGTTGCCGTCGCTCCTGGCGCTTCATCCAGCGGTGCAGTCGAGGGCCGGAACCGCGGCCCATGAAGTAGCAGGCCGTCTCACCGATGACGGATCCGACCATCGCGACCACGATGACGAGCAGCAGGTTCTGGTGACCGGCGGCCGCGGCCATGCCCGCGGTGACGACCATGCCCTCACTCGGGATGATCGGGAAGACGGCGTCGACCGCAGCGGCCAGGAAGAGGACCAGCAGCAGCCAATGCGAGGCCATGGCCAAGCCCAACAACTCTCGGGCAAGGTCCAGGATCTCCGTCACCCGGCCCAGGATGCCAGGTCCGGCCAAGGGACTCACAATCCCACCGCTGTGATTCAGCGGTGGTTCATATGTTGTTCAACCCCGGACACTGTCGGTGGTCACAGCAGAACAGGCAGTGCGTGGATCCCGTTCAGCAGGAAGCCCGGCGGCCGGTCCGGCTCCACGTCCGGCTCGGCCAGGCGGAGATTCGGGAAGCGTTCGAACAGTACGTCGAACGCGACGCGGGCCTCGAGTCTGGCCAGCGGAGCGCCCAGGCAGTGGTGAATTCCGTGCGCGAAGGCCAGGTGACCGGTGTCCGGGCGAGTGATGTCCAGCTCCGCCGGGCGATCGACCTTGCGCGGATCGCGGTTGGCCGGCAGCAACGCGAACACGAGGACCTCGCCGGCCTCGATCCGCTCACCGGCGAGGTCGATCGGCGCCCGCGTCACGTAAGGGACGGTGACCTGGAGCGGACCGTCGTACCGCAGGAGCTCCTCGACGGCGGCCGGCAGCCGCTCAGGCTCGGCACGGAGTAGCGCGAGCTGGTCGGGGTGCTGGAGGAGCGCGTAGGTGCCGTTGCTGATCAGGTTCGAGGTCGTCTCGTGACCGGCCGACATCAGCAGGAAGATCATCGAGGTCAGCTCGTCCTCGCTCAGCCGGTCGCCGTCCTCCCGGACCGCGATCAACGCCGACAGGAGGTCGTCGGCCGGCTCTTTGCGCTTCACCTCGATCAGCTCCCGGATCAGGGCGACCGTCCGGACATTGACGTCGATGTACTCGTCCGGGCTGCGCAGATTCGCGTTCGCCGCGATCGTCGACCAACTGCGGAACGCTTCCCGGTGCTCGACCGGAATCCCCACCAGCTCGCAGATCACGGTGATCGGCAGCGGGTAGCTGAACATCTGCACGAGATCCGCACCGTCACCGGTGGCCGCGATCTCGTCGAGCAACTCAGCCGCGATCTCCCGGATCCGCGGCTCGAGCGCCTCGACCCGACGCCGGGTGAACGCGGAGGTGACGAGCTTGCGCAGCCGCGTGTGGTCCGGCGGGTTCGCCAGCAGCATGTGACTCTCGGTCGCACGCACCAGCTCCGCGGACACGAAGTCCCGGTGCGGACCCTCCATCGCCGACCGCACCACATCCGGATGCGCGAGCAGCGCCCGCGTCTCGGCGTACCCGGTCACGAGCACCACCGGTACGCCGGTGAACAGTGTCAGGCGAGTGATCGGCCCCTGATCGGCAAGCTCGGCGAACCCTTGCTGGCGGGCAGTTCCCTTGGGCAGAAGAAAAGGCTGCGTCACCCCAAAAGCCTACGTGTCACCCCAACCACCAATCCCCCACCGAGTGTCGCCTCACCTTGAGCACCCACCAACCACCCCCGCCCCACCCACATGGTCGAGCCGTGCTCAAAGCCCCCACGAACAACGACTTTGTGCACCCACCAACCATCCCCACCCCACCGATTTGGTCGAACCGTGCTCAAGGCGACCTTGGGCACGGATCGACCATCCCATCGGCGCCTCCGTGGTCGAGGCGTGCTCAAGGTGGGGGCGCGCGACGACCTTGGGCACGGGTTGACGGTTTCGGGGGCGCTCCGGTGGTTGATGCGTGCTCAAGGTGGGTTAGTGCTCTATTGCGCGACCCCGCAGGCGATCGAGGGTGAAGACGACCAGGACGGTGGCGGTCAGCAGCACGAGGGCTTCGGCGGCGGCGGTGAAGGTCTGGCCGCGGTCGGAGAGGGCGAAGATGCTGACGGGGACGGTTCGCCAGGAGGCTGGGTAGACCATGATCGTGGCGCCGACCTCGCCCATCGAGAGCGCTACCGAGAGACCGGCGGCCGAGGCGATGGCGGGGCGGAGCATGGGGAGTCGTACTTGCCAGAGGACTCGGGCCGGGGAGGCGCCGAGGGACGCGGCGACGTCGGCGTACGAGGGGTCCACGCGTTGGAGGGCGGCGGCGACAGTTCCGTAGCTGAAGGCGACCATCAGGACGAGGTGGGCGATCACCACGATCCACTTGGTGCCGTTGAGCAGGATCGGTGGCCGGGAGAAGGCGACGAGCAGGCCGAGGCCGACGACGACCGACGGTACGGCGATCGGCAGGTGATGCAGGGCATCCGCGACTCGCACCCAGCGGCTGCCGTGGGCCGCGAGCGCACCCCACGTGCCGACGACCACGGCGAGCAATCCGCCGAGGAAGGCGGTCTGCAGACTGACCGACAACGACGCGAGCTCGTCACCGGACAACGCCTCCTGCAGGTGCCCGGTGGTCGGGTTCGACGGCAGCACGCCGTTCCAAGAGCCGGCGAACGCGGCCGCGATCACCACCACGAACGGCGCCAGCACGAGTACGCCGAACACCACCGCGAACGCGATCCAGGTGACGGCCTTTCCAGGCCTAGTCCAGACGAGCACGACGACCTCCCAGAGCCTTCCGCAGCAACGCATACAGGCCGAGCGACAACACGATCTGTACGACGGCGATCGCGCACGCGGCCGGGTAGCCGAACATCACGATGCCCTTGGTGTGGACGAGCATCGGCAACGTGGTCGTGCCTTTCGCGCCGAGGAACAGCACGATGCCGAACTCGTTCAGCGTGAGCAGCAACGTGAGACTGCCGCCCGCGATCATCGCCGGGCGAACCTCGGGCAGCACGACCTGCCGCAGGACTCGCCACGGCCCGGCGCCAAGGCTCGCGGCGACATCCAGCTGGGCGCGCGGTAACCGGCTCATCGCGGCCAGCAGCGGCCGCATCACGAACGGCGTGTAGAAGGTGATCTCGGCCAGCACGACAGCCCAGGGCGTCGTGAGGAATCCACCGGTGCGCAGGATCCCCGCCGTACCGTAGATGAAGGTGAAGGACAGCGCGACCAGGAACGACGGCAGCGCGAGCATCGTGTCCACGAGACTGGCGACCACCCGCGCACCGGGGAACGGGACGAAGCTGATCACCACGGCGAGGAACGTCCCGACCAGCAGGCAACCGATCGTCGAACAGACCGCGACCTGCACGGTCCGGATCAACGCCTCGCGAAACTCGACCGACCCGAGCACGTCACCCCAGGCTGGCGCCGACTCGACCGCGACCAGTACCAACGGATAGACGACCAGCACCGCGATCAGCAGCAGCGGCGGGATCAGCCACCACGACCGACGCTCACTACGAGGTTGGTTGCTGACAGCAACCGCCGTACCGAGCACTCCGACGGCCATCAGCGGCGCTCCGCGGGAACCAGGCTGCAGGCCTCGGCCGGGAGCACCATCGACACCTGCGCGCCGAGCGCCGGTACCTGACGATCCGCCGGAAGATCGATCCGCACCGACACATCCGGGAGGCCGTCGACCGTGCACGTCAGCTGGTTGGACGCGCCACGCCACTGCGTCGCGATCACCCTCACCGGAACGCCGTCGGAGCCGAGCCGGATCGCATGCGGGCGGATGCAGAGCAGCTCCTTACCCGGCGTCGACCGCACGCCCGGCAACACATGACCGGCCACCTTGACGTCCTCGCCAACGCTCTCGACCGGCAGCAGATTCGCGCCGCCAAGGAACGAGGCCGTGAACGCCGACGGCGGAGTCGCATAGAGCTCGGCGGACGGGGCGATATCGACCAAACGCGCATCGCGCATCACCGCGATCCGATCCGCGAGCGCGAGCGCCTCGGACTGGTCATGCGTCACGTAGATGATCGCCACGTCCGGCACCTCGCGCCGGAGCTTCTGCAGTTCACCGAGCATGTCGGCGCGCAACTGCGCATCCAGCGCGGCCAGCGGTTCGTCGAGCAGCAGCACCTTCGGCTGGATCGCCAACGCCCGCGCGATCGCGACTCGCTGTTGCTGCCCACCGGACAGCTCGCGCGGGAACCTCTTCGCGTACGACGTCATGCCGACCATCGCGAGCATCTCGGCCACCCGCCGGGTCACCTCGGCCTTCGGCTTCCGCGCCGCCCGCAGCCCGAACGCGACGTTGTCCGCAACTCTTAAGTGTGGGAACAGCGCGTACTGCTGGACGACCACCCCGATCCCCCGCTTGGCCGGCGGGAGATCGGTGACGTCCTGACCGGCAAGCCGAATCCGCCCGCTGCTCGGCCGGACGAACCCGGCCACGGCCTTCAGCGCGGTCGACTTCCCCGAGCCCGACGGTCCGAGCAGCGCGACCGTCTCACCGGCCGCGACCGTCAGGCTCAGTCCCTCCAGCGCACACGTCCGGCCGAAGTGCACCGAGACGTCGTCGAGCTGGACAGTCATCCCTGGATCGCCTTGTTGTACGCGGCAACATCGGCATCGAGGTCAGCCAGTACGGCGCTCCAGTCCGGCGACCATGCCTCGACACCGGCCATCGACTTCTGCACAGCCTGGAAGTTCGCATCGGTCGGCTTCACATCGTCCCGGGCCGGCAGACCGAAGGCGTCACTCGCCAGTGTCTGCTGGGATTCCGTGGTCAGCAGGAAGTCCATCAGCTGCTTGCCACCGTCGGAGTTCGGCGCACCGGTCGCCAGGCCCATCACGTACGGCAGGGCGATCGTGACCTTCTTGCCGTCTGAGCCGGCGGGGAAGAAGATGCCGAAAGCAGATTTGTCGACAGAGATCGACGCCAGGTTCATCTGAACGTCGCCGTTGGCAACCAAGATCTCGCCCTTGCTCACCTTCGGCTGCAGCTTGCCGGTCGACGCCGACGGGCCGACGTTGTTCGCCTCCAGCTTGCGCAGGTAGTCCAGCGCGCCCTGCTTACCCATCAGATGCTGGAGCAGCAGCAGTACGGCGGTTCCGTCGCCCGCCTGACCCGGCGTCGAGTACTGCAGCTTCCCCTTGAACTTCGGATCCAGCAGCTCCTCGAACGACTTCGGCGTACCGGCCTGCTGGTTCGCGATGAAGCACAGGTAGTTGTTCGCGACGGCGACATAGTCATCCGCCTTCACACTCTTCACGTTCTCACTACCCGGTACGGCGTACTTCTGCAGCAGGCCGTCCTTGGACGCCTTCTGGATGAACGGCGGCAGGGTCACGACGACATCGGCCTGCGGATTCGACTTCTCCTTGGCCAGCCGGGACACCACTTCACCGGATCCGGCCTCGACGGTCTGGACCTTGATCCCGGTCTTTGCGGTGAACGCCTCGAAGCGGGTCCTGTACCAATCGGCCAGGCCGTCGGCGGTGTAGACGGTCACCGTCTTCTTCGCGTCGCTGCCGGTGGAGGCAGCGCCGGTGCCACCGCAACCGGCGATCACGGGGATGAGGAGTGCGGCGATGAGCAGGGGCTTGAGCTTCTTCACTGTTCCTGGCTTTCAGACGAGAAGGAGGTCCGGGAGGTCCCGGACCGACGAGAGAACGTGCGTCGCACCCGCGGCCTGGAGCTGATCCTTGCCATGGGCACCGGTGAGGACGCCGGCGACGATCCCGGCACCGGCCGCGATCCCCGTCGTCATGTCATAAGCGGTGTCGCCGGCCACGGCGACGTTCGCCACCGCGTCGGCCTTGAGGTCCAGCACGGCCCGCAGGACCATGTCGGGATACGGTCGGCCGCGACCGGCCTGAGCCGGGCACAGCGTGAGGTCGGCCAGCTCGCGCCAGCCGAGGGCGGACAGGATGCGCTGCTGCGTGGTCTGGGCGAACCCGGTGGTCAGACAGACCTTGATCCCCGCGTCCCGCAGTTGCCGGATCGCGTCTTCGGCACCGTCGATCGGGGCGCAATGACCTTCGTCGACCAGAGCGCCGTACGCGGTCTCGAAGGCTTTGTTCGCCTGCTGGGCGGCTTCCTCGTCGTTCAGCAGGGCACGGAAGACGGTGATCTTCGACTCGCCCATGGTGGCGCGGACATGGGCCAGCATCCGGTCGTAGTCCGGGCTCCCGAATTCGATGCCCTGGGCACCGATCGCGGCCGTGAACGCGCGCTCCACGAGCCCGTCGTCGGCGACCGTCGTACCGGCCATGTCGAGTACTGCCAGCTGAATCATCGGTCGATCTCCTCGAAGCTCATCTCGGCGATCGCCGGGGACATCGTCATGCCGCGACCGCCCGGTCCGGTGACGAGATGGACGCCGGACGCGACCTCACGCCGTACGACGATCTCGTCACTCGTCGCCTGCGAGTAGACGCCGGCCCAGCGCCGGGTGATCTTCGGCATCGGACGGCCGAGGATGTCCTCGACGGTCTGCGTCAGGTAGTCGTACGGGTCGGACTGGACATCGAAGCTGAACGGCTCCGCGTATTCGTGGGTGTCGCCGATGGTCAGCCCGCCGTGTGTGCGCTGAACCATCAGGAGCTGCATCGCGTGCTGCTGCGCGATAGTTGCCTGCGGCGCCAATGCGTCGACCGACGGTCCGCTGTACGCCGGGTAGTAGCGGAAGCTGTCCGCGTCCGCGACCGCGGTGGTCAGCGGTACGTCGAGGGGTTCGGTCTGCATCATCTGCAGCCGGACGCGCCGTACCGGCAGGTCGTCGGTGAGCTCGCGGATCAGGCCGCTGTGCCAGGCACCCGTGCAGAGGAACACCAGGTCGGCGGAGTGCGTCTCGTGGTGATCGTCGGTGATCTCGCCGCTGTCGACGGTCCGCACCTCTCTCCCACCGAGGAACTGGTAGCGCCCGGACTTCTCGAGCTCTAGGCGGAGTGCGGGCAGCACCTCACGGGGTTCGACGATCGCATCGCGCGCACACCACAACGCACCCTGCAACTCACCGCGCAACGCGGGGTTGCGCTCGCGCGTCTGCTCCGCGTCCAGCACCTGAAAGCCGCGCTGTACCGCGTCGGGGCGGGCCGCGGCCTCCTTCGCGACGGCCAGCTCCTCCTCGGTCCGGCAGACCGTGAGCGAACCGTGCGGCCGGAAGCTGATCCCGGGGACCTCCGCCCACAGGTCGCGGGCCCGTTGGGCGACGGCGATCTCCGGTCCGTCGGCCCGGCCGCTGACCCAGACGAGACCGAAGTTCCGCACACTCGCGCCGCGCGCGTCGGCTTCCCGCTCAATCTGGAGTACGTCGTGCCCTCGTCGTACCGCCTCGCGGGCGTGCATCGTCCCCAACACTCCGCCACCCACCACAACCACCCGCACCGGCATCTCCCATCACTCGACCTGACCCCAGATTGGTCCGGACCAATGAAGAGCCTGTGCGTCATCGGCAACCACCCGGTGAACCGCGAGCGAACGTTAAGGGCGCAGAGTGGCGCGGAAGCCGACGCGGTCGCCGCGGTAGAGGGAGCGGACGACCTCGATGGGCCGGCCGTCGGCGTCCCGGGTCTGGCGGTGCAGCAGCAGCATCGGCAACTGCTGGGTCGCCTTCAGCAGCTCGGCCTCGCGCGGTGAGGCGATCACGGTCTCGAGCAGCTCCTCGCCCTCGCCGAAGACCACACCGAGCTGATCGGTCAGACAGCGGTAGAGCGAAACCGTGGGGTCCAGGACCTCGCGCAGGGTCGGGAAACGCTTGACGGACAGGTACGTCGTCTCGAGCCCGATCGGCTGCTCATCCGCGAACAGCACCCGCTCCAACTCGAACACCGGATCCCCGGGCGCAATCCCCAACTGCCCGGCCAGTACGTCGTCCGCCGCAATCTCGTCGAACTTGACCACCTCACGCGCCGGCGTGTGCCCCTGCGCGCGCAACGCCTCGGTGTAACTCACCAGCGCCAGCGGCTGCACGATCTTCGGCGTCGCCACGAACGTCCCCTGGCCCTGCCGAGCCCGCAACCGCCCGTCCGCGATCAACTCCCGGATCGCCTGCCGCATCGTCCACCGCGACACCCCGAAGTCCTTCGCCAGCACCCGCTCAGGCGGCAGCCCGGCGCCTTCCCCCAGCTCCTCGACCAACTCGATCAGCCGAGTCTTGACCACGTAATGCAGCGGCACACTCACCAGCTGAGAATACCGGCGAAAAGAGTCGAGCCCCGGGTGGCAACCCGGGGCTCAGGCGGATGGATGGACAGTTGGCGGATCTCAGCTGCCGGACTTGCGCCGGAACTGGCGCTTCTGCTTGTCGTTGTGGGCTTCGCCGACGCCTTCCTTGCGGTTGCCCGAACCCGGGTGTGCCGCGTGGTTGGCGTTCTTCTTCTCCAGCGCTTCCCTGAACTTCTTCTGCAGATCGTCCGCCGGCTTGCTGGCCTTTTCGCTCATAACCGTCTCCTTCAAACCGTCAGGCGTACTGGCACACGCTATCCGAGTTCGAGCACTGTGAGCGACCGGATTACGGTCACACCCCCGCCGGACACCCCGGCTGCCCGCAATCGGTCCCCTCGGCGACCGCGCCGTACAGGTCGTGCTCGTACGCGAAGTGGAAGCAGTCCCAGTGCATGCGCTCGAACAGCTCGTAGTCCTCCCGGCTCCCCTCGACCGGTTTCCCGCACCGCATACACTCCTGCTCCTCCATTCCCGCAAGGTATCCCAGCCCGCGAAAATCCCCGGTGCCGCGGTCCTCGACGCTGTTAGGTTCTCGATGACTGGAGAGGAGCCGGTATGCCGGTGAGTGGTGAGGCGTTGATCGGAATCGCGCTGGTGGAACTCGGGCTGGTGGTGATGCCCGGACCGAACATGATCTACCTGATCTCGCGGTCGATCGCGCAGGGCCGCCGAGCCGGACTGACCTCGCTCGCCGGGGTCGGCGTCGGATTCCTGGTGTACTTGCTGGCGGCAAGCGCCGGTCTCGCGACGCTGTTCGCGCTGGTCCCGGAGATCTACGTGGTACTGAAGTTCGCCGGCGCCGCCTACCTCCTCTGGCTCGCCTGGAACGCCCTCCGCCCCGGCGGCAACTCGGTCTTCGCCACCCAGGAGCTCGAACCGGACAGCTCCCGCAAGTTGTTCGGCATGGGCCTGCTCACCTGCCTGCTGAACCCGAAGATCGCGATCCTCTATATCTCCCTGCTGCCGCAGTTCCTCGACCCGGATCGCGGTCACCTCGGCCTGCAGAGCCTGATCCTCGGCATGACCCAACTCGTGGTCGGCGTCGCGATGAACGCAGTCTTCATCATCACCGCCGGCTCGATCGCCGTCTTCCTCACCCGCCGCCCCACCTGGATGCGAATCCACCGCTACCTAACCGGTACGGCGCTCGCCGTCTTCGCCATCCGCCTAGTCACCGAACGCACCCGCCCCCTGGCCACCCCCTAATGCACGCCGGCCAGCTAGAAATCACCACCGCCCTCGTCGAGAACCTGATCCGAACCCAGTTCCCGTCGTGGACAGATTTCAAGGTCGTAGCAGTCCCATCCCACGGCACAGTGAATGCCCTGTTCCGGATCGGAGACTCCTTCGTCGCGCGGTTTCCGCTTCAGCCTGGTGATCCCGTGCGGGTTCGCCGGGAGCTTGTGGACGAGGTGGCGGCGGCTCGGCGGTTGCGGGCGATCTCGCCGTACCCGACTCCCGCGCCGATCGCCCTCGGGGAACCGGGCGACGGCTACCCACTCCCCTGGTCGGTCTACACGTGGCTCGACGGGACGACCGCGTACGACGCCGATGTCGCCGGTTCGGTCGGGTTCGCCGAGGACCTCGCGCGGTTCGTGCTCGCCCTCCGCGCCGAACCGACCGAGGGCCGCGTGTTCACGGGTTCCTGGCGCGGCGGCGTACTGACTTCACACGACGAGGACGTCGCCGACGGCCTCGAGCGCAGTCGCGGGATGATCGACGTCGACGCGCTGGCCAAGTTGTGGGCCACGCTCCGGGAGGCCCCGCGTACCGAGCCCGACGTGTGGACGCACCGCGACCTCATGCCCGGCAACCTGCTCGCCGCCGACGGCCGGCTGGCCGGGATCATCGACGTGGGCACCTTCACCGTGTCCGACCCGGCGATGGACCTCCAGCCCGCCTGGAACCTGCTCGACCCGGCACCGCGAGCAGCGTTCCGTACGGCGCTCGGCAGCGACGACGCGGAGTGGACGCGCGGCATGGGCTGGTCACTCGCCCAGGCCATCGGCTGTCTCTGGTACTACGTCGAGACCAACCCCGTCATGTCCCAAACCGCCCACCGCACCCTGACCGCCCTACTCACTGCCGCCTAGCCACAAACACGAACTCCCGCCCCGGCCGATCCGGCGCATCGCGCACTTCCTCGACCACGAATCCGTCCAGCGATACCTCATCCCGCTCCCGGAACCACAGCGTCGAATCCGAAGTGAGCACCGCACCATCCGAACTGAACACGTACGTCCCACGGAAGCTGACATACGGCAGCTCGACCCGAGTCAGCTCACCCCAGTTCCCCACCGTCTCGCCGCTGGGCAGCAGCACCTCCCGGTACGTCGTCTCGCGCGTCCACTCCGCCCACTGCTCCCAGGCCCGGTACGCCGGATCCCGCGTCTCGAAGACGAACCGCCCGCCCGGCTTCAACGCCGCTCGAACTCCGGCCACCGTCGCCGACCACTCCTCCTCGGTCAGAAAGACCTGCGCCACGTTCCCCGTCATCACGGCTAGGTCGACAGCCAACGGCGGCAGCGTCGTAGCGTCGCCATGCAACCAACGCACCCGATCCGCAAATTCCTTGCCTTTAGCAACCTCCAGCGACGCCGCCGCCGGATCCACTCCGATCACCTCGACGCCACGCCCAGCCAGCAAACACGCCAGCTCCCCGGTCCCACAGCCAACATCCAGAACCCGCTCAGCTCCGAACTCGACCACCATCGCCGCATACGGTTCCAGGTCGTCACGTGTCGCCGGCTCCAAAGCGTCGTACACCGGCGCCAGCCGCGGGTCCGCAAACAAGTTGTCAGCCATACCCACGCACGCTACCCACGGCGGCTACGACGTCGCACCCGTATATCGCCGCAACCCGGCCCGCCAAGCAACCCCCGCCAGCCCGCCCGCGACCACAGCGATAACCAACCAACCGGTTAGTTGTGCCACTCCCGCCCCGTTGAGCAGCGCCGACGAGGGCACCGCCGCGATCAACGCCAACGGAAAGACATAGGTCAGTGCGAACCGAATCGGCCGCGCGAACACATCCGTCGGATACCGCCCGAGCTGCCAAGCAGAGTGGTAGAACACGTCAAGCTGCAGCTTCGGCGCCCAGAACGCCAGGCAGGCCAGCAGCACACTCAACGCCCACGTCACCACGAGCGCGGCCCCCATCAACACCAGCCAGCTCAGTACACCTCCCGCACTCGGGTTCGTCGACGCAGAACTGATCCCCCACCCCAACACTGATGCGCCGAGCACACACTCGATCAACGCCAGCGGCGCAGACAACGACAGGCTCGCGAGGAACAGACTCGGCGCCGGCTGCAGCAGATAGCTGTCCAGCTTGCCGTTGCGAATCCCGTTGTCCGGGAACCACGAGAGATTCGGATCAATGAACGCCGACCGCAAACCGGTGATCAGTTCATACGTCCCGATCAACACCAGGAACTCCGCCTTCGACCACCCACCCACGGCATCGGTCCGCGTGAACACGATCAGTACGGCGGCGATCGTCGTACCGAGACCGGTGAACGCCAGGATCACGTCGAAGAGCAGGTTGATCCGGAACGCGACACTCCGACGCAACGACATCGAGAACCCAGCTCCGAACAGCCGCAGCAGTTTCACGATCCCACCGCCGTGTACCGCCGCACGCCGGCTCGCCACACCGCCGAGACCGCCACCACCAGAACCACCACCCAACCAAGTTGATATGCGAGCGAACCGTCGTACCGGCCGCCGGACGCGATCTCGGCCGGTAGCCCGTGCATGCCGTAGAAGGGCAGCGCCTCGGCGATCCGGGCCCAACCGTCGGGCAGCAGGCCGATCGGAGCCGCCGTACCGCCGAGCAGGAAGCCGAGCTGGCTGCCGAAGCCAACGACCGAGTGCACGCGATCGGTCCAGAACGCGGTCAGCGACAGCAGGAACGTGAAGAGAAAGATCAGTACGGCGGCCAGCGCGATCCCGGGAATCGCCAGCAACACGGATCGCCAGGCGAACGTGGTGTGCAGCGCGAACGCGGTCACCAGCACGATTGGTGCCCCGAGCAACGTCAGCCAGCCGCGGATCGCGAGGTTCTCCCCGAGGACGCCGAGCACGACCGGTTGCGGACGAAGCAGTTCGTGGCTGAGCGTTCCGTCGTACACGCGGTTGGAGAAGGTGTGCTGCTCGAACGACTCGGTCATCAGCGTGACCAGGATGATCGCTATGTAGTACTTCTTGATCGTTTGATCGTCCGGGTACACAGCTGACCAGATGAACAGACCGATCAGCGGCGCGATGACCGCTTGAACAACAAGTGTCAGCAGGAACCACCAAGCTCCCGACCACTCGAGCACCTGCTGCCGGATGCGGAAGGTGAGCAGGGTCAGCGTTCTCATCACACGCCTTCCCGGTAGGCCTGATCGATGACCTTCTCCAGCGGCGGTTCCTCGACGGCCAGATCGAGTACGTCGCCGCTCCGGAGCAGCTCGGCCGTCGTCTGCGCGACCTCGTCCCGCGGGACACGCAGGTCCTGTACGCCGTCCCGCGTCGTGATCCGGATCAGCTTGTACGGCGAGAGCCGGGCGGACAGTTCGGCGAGCGGACCGTCGTACCCGATCCGGCCCTGGTCGATCAGGATCAACCGCGGGCACAGCGATGCGACGTCGGCCATGTAGTGGCTGGTCAGCAGCACGGTGGCGCCGTTGGTCGCGACGTACTCGGCGACGAACTCGCGAATCTGACCGCCTGCGGTGACATCGAGCCCGATCGACGGCTCGTCGAGGAACAGCACCTCGGGCCGGTAGATCAACGCCATCGCGAGCCCGACCCGCATCCGCTCGCCGAGACTGAGCGCGCGGAGTTGCCGGTCCAGTTGCAGGTCGAGGAGTTGCTGGAGTTCGTCGAGAGTACGACGGAAGTCGGGGCGCGCGACGTCGTACAGGAGCCGTTGGTATTCGAGGCTGTCCATCACCGTCAGCTCCTGCGAACCGCCGACCGGCTGACTGCCGCGGACGAACGCGATCCGCTTCAGGAACGCCGACCGCCGCTGCCACGGGGTGTCGCCGAGCACGCTGACGCGACCGGCAGTCGGGTGCAGGATCCCCGACAGGATCTTCATCGTGGTCGTCTTGCCGGCACCATTCGGCCCGATGAAGCCGACGACCTCACCCGGTTCGATCGTGAACGACACCTGATCGAGCGCCTGCACCGTCTTGTACTCGCGGCGCACCAGCGACCCGAGAGCAGCCCGCAACCCACCCTTGCGCACGGGAGCTCGATAGGACATGGCGAGCTCATCCACTTCGACAACAGTCATCCAGCGACCGTAGAAACAAAACACCACACTTGATGTCTTATTTAGCTGGCATAGTTCGTCGCATGCGCGCCGAGCGGCTCCTGCGACTCCTCCTCCACCTGCAGACCCGCGGCCGCTCCACGGTCGCCGACCTGGCCGCCGTACTGGATGTCTCGCACCGAACCGTGCAGCGCGACCTCGACGCCCTCTCCCTCGCCGGCGTCCCCGTCTACTCCACCCGCGGCCGCGGCGGCGGCTGGTCCCTGCTCCCCGACTACCGCAGCCGCCTCACCGGCCTCACGCCGTCCGAAGTCATGTCCGTCTTCGTCGGCGCCACCGCCCACGTCCTAGCCGACCTAGGCCTGGACGTCTCCGCCGACCAGGCGGTCCTGAAGCTCATCGCCACCCTCCCCGACGCCTCCCGCCGCGACGCCGAGTACGCCCGCCAACGCCTCCTGATCGACCACGCCGGCTGGGACGACCGCGGCAGTGTCACCTCTTTTCGGCCCCGCTGGCTGGACCTCTGCCGCCAAGCCGTCTGGGAAGAACGCACCCTGGAAATCACCTACGCCGAAGGCACCACGCCCTTCCCCATCGCCCCGCTCGGCCTGGTAGCCAAAACCCGCACCTGGTACCTAGTCGCCGCCCGCCCCGCCGGCCACCTCCGCACCTACCGCCTAAGCCGCCTAACCGCAGCCACCCTTTTGAGCACGACCTTCACACGTCCCCCCGACTTCGACCTAGCCACCTACTGGCACCAGGCCCAGCAAGCCCTCAAAGCCTCCCGCCCCTCCTACCTCATAGTCCTCCGCGTCCACGAAGACTCCCTCCGCCGCTTCCGCCCCACCACCCCACCCATCCCCGCCGGCAACGGCTGGTGGATCATCCACGCCGACCTCGAAAACCCCGCCGAAGCCACCGCCACCGTCCTAGCCCAAGCCGGCACCGCCATAGCCCTATCCCCACCAGCCCTAGTAACCGCAGTCCGAGAAGCCGCGCAATCTCTCACCACCCTGCACCCCGACTAGCCGGTCCTACTCCAGGAGGAATTCGGTCTCGTCCGGGATGTCGGGCTCGGGCGGGAGGGTGCGGACCCAGATGTTGACGACTGTGGGTGGCAGGTTGAACGAACCGCCGGTCGGGCTCTGGTCGGTGACGGTGTTCTCCTCGGCGGGGCTCGTCCACTCCCAGACGGTCTTCACGCCATAGCCCTCGGCCCGGAGCGTGTTGAACGCGTCGACATGCGTCATGCCCACCACACCCGGTACCCCGAAGAACTGTTCATTCTTCGCAAACGCCCGCCGTACCACGAACCCCTCCGGCAACCCCAGATTCAACCGCGCCGCCGCCTCGTCCAGCACCTCGACCAGCCGGACCTGCAACGCCGAATCCGTCACCCGCCCGACA
The DNA here is from genome assembly GCF_042674205.1 of Kribbella sp. NPDC056951. NCBI lineage: Bacteria > Bacillati > Actinomycetota > Actinomycetes > Propionibacteriales > Kribbellaceae > Kribbella > Kribbella sp. NPDC056951. The sequence goes on along the minus strand of NZ_JBHUQZ010000003.1, from coordinate 905,707 downwards.
ACCTCAGCCAGCCCACCCAGTTCCTTGAGCTGCCCCTTCAGAACGTCATCAACCTCAGGCTCCAACTCGGCGTACAAGTCATGACAGACCTCCTCGCCATCCGCCCCGAGATAACAAAACCGCCAGTACGACTCAGACATGACTCCCCCTGCCTTTGAAAGGACGATGCCTCGAGTCTTCGCGGCAAGCTTCAGCCAACCTTCAGAACGGTCATTCGGTGGTGCCGGCGCGCAAGGCCGCCCAATGGCGGAGGCGTTCGGTGATCTGGGATTCGTAGCCGTTGCGGGTGGGCTTGTAGTAGGCCTCGCGATCCATTCCCTCGGGGAAGTAGTCGGCTCCGGAGAAGCCGTCGGTGGTGTCGGGGTCGTACTGGTAGTCCTTGCCGTAGCCGAGGTCCTTCATCAGCCGGGTCGGTGCGTTGAGGATGTGGGCCGGCGGCATCAGGGAGCCAGTGCGCTTGGCGGACCGGTGTGCGGCGCTGAAGCCGCGGTAGACCGCGATCGACTTGGGGGCAGTGGCGAGATAGACGACAGCCTGCGCGATCGCCAGCTCGCCCTCGGGAGAGCCCAGCCGCTCGTAGACGTCCCACGCCGCGAGTGCCGGCTGAACTGCGTGCGGGTCAGCCATGCCGATGTCCTCATTGGCGAAGCGGACGAGACGACGCGCCACGAAGAGCGGGTCCTCGCCACCGTCGAGCATGCGGGCGAGCCAGTACAGGGCCGCGTCCGGATCCGAGCCGCGCATCGACTTGTGCAGCGCGGAAATCAGGTTGTAGTGGCCCTCCTGCGCCTTGTCGTACAGGGGTGCACGTTGCTGGACGAGCCGGGTGAGCGCGGTGGTGTCGAGTGGCTGCACGGTGGTGGCCAGGCCCTGGAGCTGTTCAACCATGTTGAGCAGGTAGCGGCCATCGCCGTCTGCCATGGCAGTCAAGGCATGACGTGCGGTCTCGTCGAGTGGCAGCGGGCGGCCGGTGAGCTCCTCGGCACGCTCGATGAGCGACTCCAGCGCGGCCTCGTCGAGGCGCCTGAGGACGAAGACCTGGGTGCGGGAGAGGAGAGCGCCATTGAGTTCGAAACTCGGGTTCTCCGTCGTGGCTCCGACCAGGACGATCGTGCCGTCCTCGACGTACGGCAGGAAGCTGTCCTGCTGGGCACGGTTGAACCGATGGATCTCGTCGACGAACAGCAGCGTGCCCTGTCCGACCGTGCGCCTCTGCTGGGCCGCGGCGAACACCTTCCGCAGATCGGCGACCCCCGCGAAAGTGGCCGAGACAGGCTCGAAATGGAGATCGCTGCGATCGGCGAGCAGCCGCGCAATCGTCGTCTTACCGACTCCGGGCGGTCCCCACAGAACCGCGGAGACCAGCCGTTGCTGGGCAACCATCCGACCGAGCGGAGCGTCGGGAGCGAGCAGATGTTCCTGCCCGACAACCTGGTCAAGCTCCGTCGGCCGCATCCGATCGGCCAGCGGCCGATGCGGTGCATCCTCGAACAGCGGCAGAGTCGGTTCCATCAGACGCCCTTGTGCGCCGGCAAGCCGCCGACCACCAACTCATAGGAGTGCTCCACCGCATCCACCACCATCTGCTCGGTGACTCCCACCCCCGGCCCCACCGAGATCCAGTGCCGCTTGTCGAGGTACCGGCCCGGCGTGATCGACGCATACCCGCGCTGCAGCACCTCGCCGTACTCAGGTTCGCACTTGACCGTGACGATCGGATTGTCCGGATCGTCCGTGACAATCAGAAACACCTTCCCGGCGACCTTGTAGACGTCGAGCGAATCGACGAAGGGCCGGCTCTCACTGATCCCCGGCAGAGCACTGGCCGCGCCCCGAGCCGCGCGCTGAAGCCGCTCCCCCGCCGTACCCATCGATTCCGCCATGGTTCCATCCTGAACCACACCACCGACAGTCGGTCTGTAGGCTGCGGACACGTGATGGTCGAGAAGCGACAGGTCCCGCTCTACGGTTTCCAGCCGCCGGTCGGTACGCCGTACGGCCTGGAGGTGACCACGCTCGAGGACTTTCACGCCCAGCACGCCGACTGGCCGTGGAACCCAGCGGTTCCGGGCCGCGCCACCTTCCACTACATGATCCTGGTCACCGAGGGTGAACTGCGGCACGACGTCGATCACGTCACGAGGGTCGTCGGCCCGGGCGAGTGGCTGTGGGTGCGGCCGGGACACGCCCAGTGCTGGCATCAGCCCGGCACCGCCCGCGGTCCTTTCATCCTGTTCGAACCAGACGTGCTGCGCTCCGACACGGCCGGCCTCATTTCCGCACTCACCGCGCACGACGCTCCCGCCGTACTGGCTCCGCATCCGGACGACCGCGCCTGGCTGCACCAGACGGCCCTTCAGTTGCTGGACGAACACCGCGCACTGGGACAGCGTCCGCTCGCCGTGCACCACGCGCTGCGGCGCAGCCTCCTGGAGGCGCTGCTGCTGCGCCTCGCCCGCTCCGCAGACGCCTCGCCCAATCCGGTACGCCGGGATACCCACGACCGCTTTCTCGACGCCTTGGAACTGCACTTTCGCGAACTCCACCGGGCCAAGGACTACGCCCTGTTGCTCGGCTGCTCGGTGCGCACCCTGAGCCGAGCCGTTCAGGACGCCACCGGCAAGGCGGTACGAGAGGTGATCAACGAGCGGCGCCTGCTGGAGGCACGCCGCCTCCTCGGCGACGCGCAATGGACCCCGCAGGCGACAGCCGCCCACCTCGGCTTCACCGACACCGCCAACTTCGGCCGCTTCTTCCGTCAGTACGCCGGTCTCACGCCCGGCGCCTATGCGGCTCGCAACGCGACGCCGTGACGCGGGAGCTCCTTCGGTCGATCAGTTGCCAACCACAACGACATGCTTGCCCGGCGTCGTACCGGCCTCGATGTCGGCGTGGGCATCGCGCACTTGTTCCAGGCCGTAGTAGACCTTGGCGACCGGGACCTGGAGCCGACCGTCGGCGATGGCTTGTAATTGCTGCTGGAACACCGAGGCGGGCAGGTCGGTGGCGTCGCCCGCATAGCTGGTCAGCCGCACCCCGCTCGGAATCAGGAAGGGGCTGAAGTCAGGCAGCGTCCAGGCGCCGGCGAGGGCTCCGGTGAAGCAGACCGTGCCGTACCCGCGCACGCATCCGAGCGTGTCAGGCAGGACCGAGCAACCCACGAGTTCCAGCGCGGCATCCACGCCGTCCGGGGCAATCTCCCGAACCTTCGCGGCGATCGTTCCGTCGTCCACGACGGGGTGGTCGACACCCATCGCCCGCAGTTCGCCGATCCGGCCGGCAGCACGCGTGGTGGCGATCACGGTGGCCCCGAGGTCCTTGGCCATCGTCGCCGCGCTCAGCCCCACTGTCGACGTACCGCCGCGAATCAGTAACGTCTGACCGGCCTCCAGCCGCAGACCCTTGACCAGCGATCCATACGCGGTCTGGAACATCTCCGGCAGCGCCCCGATCACATCCCACGGCAAGCCGGACTCGAACGGAATGACCTGCCCCACCGGCACCGCCACATACTCGGCATACGAACCGTCGAAGGACCGCCCCATCCCGCCCATCATCGTCGCCACCTGCTGCCCCGGCCGCAGCCCGCTACCCGCCGGCGCCTGCTCGACCACCCCCACACCCTCAATGCCGGGGATCCGCGGGTAAGTCACGTCCCTGTCCGACTCCCCCTTGCGCGTGGTGACTTCAGATTCGTTGACCCCGAACGCCATCACCTTGATCCGCACCCACCCGGCTCGCGGCTCAGGCATCGGCACGGAGGTCAGCCGAAGCGCCTCCAGCCCACCAGTCTCCGTGACAACAACAGCGCGCACAGGTCTTCCCTCACTGGGTCGGTTCGTCGGACATCTCCATCCTGATCCCGATTTCGACCCACCAGGCAGTTGCCCGCGGACACGTGATGGTCGCCAGGCGACAATCACTCCATCAGCTGTACGGCGCCTCGTCGTACGGCGATCCAATCCGTCTCCGGCACGCGTGAGCGGGCTCGGGTCAGCCAGCCGGCGCGGTCGCGGTGTTCGCTGCGGAGTTGCGTGAGATCCAGCGCTATGCCGGGTGGCGGGGACGCCTCGACCTCGGCGATCCGGGCTTCCATGGCATTCATCAGCGCAGCATCGAGATCCTCGATCGCGGCAACGAAATCAGCGACGGCGACCGTCGTCCTGAGAGCTCGCGGCTCGGCGAAGTTGGCCGGCGCATCCCAATCAACGGTGATCTGATCGCCACTTCGCCAGCATCGCAACGACGGCGACTCGCGAAGATACCCGAAGTACACAGACCGCGAAGCCCACCACTCCATCGCCGCATCGGCCGCCTCGGACTCGGTGTCGTTCCAGCCGCTGTCATCAGATTCGACAAACCCCACCAGATCAGCCGGCACCCGCTCAACCGCCGCCGGCAGCACCGCGAGCAGATCCTCCCAGAACCGCACCACGTAGTAGTCGACGTACGGGATCTCATAGTCAGCCGCAAACCTCAGCAGCCGAACGCCCCCGACCTCAACCCAATACCACCCCTCAGTCAACCCGAACCAATGCAGACTCGGCGTATCACCACCCCACGGCGCGACCTCCCCCACCGGGCGAAGCTCAAACCCGAACCGAACCAAGGAAACCCCAGACGTCACGGCTCGATTCACCGCCTTGGCGCTCACAGGGCAAGCTCGCTCAGGGGACTTCTAGCCGCTTCGAAAGCCTCCTGGAAACGACTCAGTTCCCGCTTCGGTACGCCGTTGCCGGTGGCAACGCGTTGCCAATCAGCGGTGGCGTCGAGCACCTCCCGGATGATCTGCCGAGCATCGGCGGGCGTGACCCGAAACGATTCTGCGTAGGTCATCAGGCCGTCGACCTCATCCTCGCGCCGATGCGCTCCGCCGATGCCGGTGACTCGTTGCGCGCCCCCATCCGGATTTGGGTTCACGTCGAAGATCGGTGACAGACGCCAACCTGCTGTGCCATCCCGCAAGAAGCCATGGTTGCGCAGGTGATCGTCGGTATTGTGAATCGCGATCGAGAAAGCGATCCGACGCCACAACTGGCGCAGGTCGGCACTGGTGCGAGAACTGAACTCTGTCAGGGTCTCGGCTACCTCTAGGTAGTCACCGGGACTGCCATCCCGTCCTTCGACCATCGTCATCGCGCTCATGTACCCGATGCGTCGACCATGGTCTCGGTCGAAGCGTTCCAGAAGGAGAACCGTTCTGTCATCGACCGAGATGGTCTCGCGACGCGGGGCATCGATTCCCGCACGCTCGGCCAGATCCAGTGCGGTCTTCTCCCACGCCATCACATCCCATTCATCGCTGTGATGCGGGAACTTGGCGATGAGCAGCCGGCCTTCGTCACGAACCGACGCCTTCGGACGGGCACCTCCCAGCGATCCGGATCCGGCATCGAGAAGATCCTTGATGGCCAACATGTCATCAGCGTCTTGAGCCACGTGATCGGCCGCTCGAAGCAGTCTCGGTAGCTCGATGAGTTTGGGGACGCTGAGATCAGGATGGACGAACTGACCTGCAGGCTCCTGACGGAAGCGCAAAGCGCCTTGACGTGTCAGATCGCTGACTCCCAACAGATAGTCGACGTCACCTGTAGAAGGAGGCGTTCGACCTTCGCGCAGCGCCTGGACTCGTATCGACTTCGAGATGAGGTTCTTCCCCCACCTGTCAGGCGAGCAATCAGCAAAGGCGCCAGGCAGCCCGGACGGCGCATAGTTGCCCTTCAGCAGCGGCATCGCGGGATCAATCGCGTAGGCGCCTGGCCGCGCCAGGTAGTCCTCGGAGTATCGGAACGAGGTCGAGACCATCCCTTGCCGACGGGTGAAGTAGGCGGTCCCGGCCTCGATTGTCTGGCCATCCAGCTCCACGCTCACGAAGACTGCGTCGCTCAAGGCCTGACTCTTTTCGGAAGGGTCGTGTCGGCACGAGCGCGGCCGATGTCGGTTTCATAGGGATCCAACGCGTCGACGACGCGGTCGAGAGTGCCGAGGACCCGCGCGACGTTGAGGAAGACCGCGAACCCCACCGTGGTCTCGCCCTTTTCCAGCCGACGCAGGGTGTCTCTCGAGATCCCCGCTCGATCTGCGACTTGCTCCGCCGTCAGGCTCTGCAGCTTGCGCCAGGTGGTCAGGTGCGCACCGATACGCTGAGCACTGAGCCGGGTCCTGGCAGGCACGGAACTTCTAGGCATGGCCACCTCATCACTTAATGACGACTCTGTGCGTCATTATATCCCTTAATGACGACTCTGTCGGCCCTTAATCGATGATGCGATCAGAACCGGCCGCTGTCCACGAACGAAGACAACGAGGATGTGTCTACGAACGAAGACACAGCAACGACCGACGAAGGCCGGGCTACTCCAGGAAGTCTTGGACTGCCTGCGCGACAGGCTCGTTCGCACCGTCGGCATCGCGGAACTCCGGGCAATCGACGCTGGCCTCGGCGACGATCGATTCGGGTCCGTCAGCTCGCTCATCGCGCCATGTGAAGGCACCAACCCGCGCACGGCGTTCCCCGTCGGCCAACGTGGGCCTGTGCGTGGTCGGCGAGTGTGGCGAGTGGGCGGTCGAGTGTGACCTCCGTGCCGTTGTCCATCGTTTACCGGCGGCATTCTCCCCACAGTCGAGGCGGTGCTGCTCGTGGTGGCGCGGCGAGCGAAGCCACTGTGCCGAAGGGGTGACCTGGGGTGAGGGCGGACCGCCGGCACTCACCAAGTCTGGGTGGGCTGCTGGGTTCACGCTCAGCGCGAGCGGCCAGGAGTGGTCAGGCGCGGGTTGGTGAGTGGCACAGGTCCGCCCCATCCCGACTACCGGCTCAACACCATGCGTCGTTCAGACATCGGTCCCGCGTGCGGCCTGTGGGCGCTCCGCCGGCGTTCAGCCCGGATCGCCTTGCGTGCTTGCGCCGCAGGCGCCAAGAGGCTGTCGCCGCCGGAGGCGGTGTCCTTAGACGTTGAAGCGGAATTCGACTACGTCGCCGTCTTGCATGGTGTAGTCCTTGCCTTCCATGCGGACTTTGCCGGCGGCGCGGGCGGCGGTCATGGTGCCGGCTGCTACGAGGTCTTCGAAGGAGACGATTTCGGCTTTGATGAAGCCGCGCTGGAAGTCGGTGTGGATGACGCCGGCGGCTTCGGGGGCGGTGGCGCCGCGCTTGATGGTCCAGGCTCGGGCTTCTTTGGGGCCGGCGGTGAGGTAGGTCTGGAGGCCCAGGGTGTCGAAGCCTACGCGGGCGAGGACGTCGAGGCCTGGTTCGTCGATGCCCATTTCGGACAGCATTTCGCGGGCTTCGTCCTCGTCGCCGAGTTCGACGAGTTCGGCTTCGAACTTGGCGTCGAGGAAGATGGCTTCGGCGGGGGCTACCAGGTCGCGCATCTGCTGCTTCAACGGTTCGTCGGCGAGTTCGTCGGCGTCGCAGTTGAAGACGAAGAGGTAGGGCTTGGCGGTCATCAGCATGAGTTCGCGGATGGCGTCGCGGTCGACGTCGGTGGCGATGATCGGCGTACCGGCCTCGAGGTGTTTCTGGGCGGCGCGGACGGCTTCGAGGGTGACCGCGGCCTCCTTCTTGAGGCGGGTCTCCTTCTCGAGGCGCGGGATCGCCTTCTCGACGGTCTGCAGGTCGGCGAGGATCAGCTCGGTCTGGATCGTCGAGATGTCGTCGACGGGTGAGACCTTGCCGTCGACGTGGGTGACGTCGTCGTCGCGGAAGACGCGGGTGACCTGGCAGATCGCGTCGGACTCGCGGATGTGGCTGAGGAACTTGTTGCCCAGGCCCTCACCCTCGGAGGCGCCGCGGACGATGCCGGCGATGTCGACGAACTGGACGGTGGCCGGGATCACCTTCGCGGAGTTGTAGAGCTCGGCGAGCTTGCCCAGGCGGGCGTCCGGTACGCCGACGACCCCGACGTTCGGCTCGATCGTCGCGAACGGGTAGTTCGCCGCGAGCACGTTGTTCTTGGTCAGCGCGTTGAAGAGCGTGGACTTGCCCGCGTTGGGGAGCCCGACGATTCCGATGGTGAGTGCCACGGGCGTCAAGAGTACGCGGGTGGAGGCGGTTGACCCCAATTCAGATCAGGAAGGACTCCAACTCGGCGCCGTACCAGCGTGAAGTACGGCCGAGTGAACGCATGCCGAGGCGGTGGCAGACGGCGAGCGACGCGGCGTTGTCGGGGCGGACGACCGCGTAGATCTGGGCCAGGCCGGCCTTGAATCCGTGGCCGATCGCGCCTCGGGCCGCCTCCGTGGCCAGGCCGCGGCCCCAGGCGTCGGGGTGGAAGTGCCAGCCGACCTCCACCTCGCCGCGCGCCGCGGTCCCGTCGGAGGGATCCGGCAGCGGGACCAGCAGCACGGTCCCCGCGACCGTGTCGGTCGCTCGCTCGTGCACGGCCCAGATCCCGTACGTCGGGTCCTGGTTCCGCTCGTTCCAGCGGTCGATCACGCGGTTCGCGGTATCGCGGTCGGCCATCACCTTCGGGTCGGCGCCGAGCCAGCGCGCGACCTCCCAGCGCCGGTAGATGTCGAACACCCGGTCACCATCGGCGGGCGCCCAGTCCCGCACGAGCAACCGGTCCGTTTCGTAGACCACCTTCGGTTCCATGGGCTCCTCCCCTTGCCGATCATTTATCCGGACCGAACCAGCCGGGGGCAAGCGACGTCTCCAGTCTGTGACCAGTTGGCGAAAGCTCGTCCCGGAACGCTCACGCTTCGTGTTCGGCTGCGTGCAGTTCCTGCGGTTCGGTCTGCTCGAACTGGTCTCGTGTCTCTTCCCGGCGTTCCTCTTCGCCGGTCTCGCGATCTCCAAGTACGTCGAGCTGCCGATCGCCCGGTACGACGCTCTGCTGATCTACTGCCTTGTCCTGACGCTGGGGTTCTGGGTCGTGCGACTGGAGACGTGGCGGGAGGTCGCCGTCATCTTCGGGTTCCACCTGGTCGGTCTCGCGCTGGAGATCTTCAAGGTCCGGATCGGGTCGTGGCAGTACCCGGGTGACGCGGTCACCAAGGTCGGCGGCGTACCGCTGTTCGCCGGATTCATGTACGCCGCGGTCGGCAGCTACATCTGTCAGGCCTGGCGGCGGTTCGATCTGCGGGTCAGTGGTTATCGCCCGGTCGCGACCACGATCCTCGCCGTACTGATCTATGCGAACTTCTTCACGCATCACTGGATCCCCGATCTGCGGATCCCGATCGCTGTCGCACTGCTGGTCGTGCTGCGCCGGACGTGGGTTTTCTTCACGGTTGGAGTACGGCGTTATCGGATGCCGCTGGCGTTGTCGTTCGGGCTGATCGGGTTCTTCTTGTGGATCGCGGAGAACTTCGGCACGTTCCTGGATGCGTGGAACTATCCGGACCAGGTGGATGTGTGGCGACTCGTTCATCCGGCGAAGTTCGGGGCGTGGGCGTTGCTGGTCAGCATGAGCTTCGTACTGGTCGCGAGTGTCAAGGCACTCGAGGGCAGGCTCTATCACCGCGGAGTGCCGGCAACGGTTGCGACGCCACGTGCGACCGGGGTCACACGACACGCGAATCCCGCTGATCGTGAAGGCGCTGAGACCTCACCGCAACACGAAGATGCCAACCCTGGAAGGGGTTGAGGCGTCTCTTGGATGTGAGGCTCCTGAGGGGGAGCAACTGGGGAACATCCGCCTGCTAGAGAGGGAGCATCATGTCCCGAAAGTTCGCCGCATTCATCGCGACCGGGGTGGCGCTGGTCGTCGTCGCCGGTGCGTTGCTGGTCCTGGCGCTGGGACACGAACGCCAGCCACATCCGGCCGCCGCGACCACACAGACGTCACCGCCGCCGCCGAACAACGCACCGGCGAGTGAGCCGTCGGGGCAGCCGACGCAAACGCCGAGCAGCCCGCCGCCGTCGACGCCGGGCAAGCCTGCTGATGACCCGACCGCGAATCTGGTGAAGGGTAAGAACAAGAAGGTGTTGTTCTTCAGCTTCGACGACGGGCCCGATCCGTACTGGACGCCGAAGGTCCTTGAGGTGCTGGCGAAACACAACGCCCACGCGACCTTCTTCCAGCTCGGCAACATGGAAGCCGCGCACCCGGGGCTGCGCGAGCAAGTGCTTGCCTCAGGCAACGCTATCGGCAGTCACTCGATCTCGCACCCGCAGCTGACCGCGATCTCGGCGGCCGAGCGGCACCGGCAGATCTTCGACGGACCGAAGTCGACGTGCTTCCGACCGCCGTACGGCGCGACGAACCCGAAGGTGCGCGCGGATATCAAGGCGGCCGGCATGGTCCAGGTGCTGTGGGATGTCGACCCGCGGGACTGGGCCCGGCCGGGTGTGAACGCGATCGTGCAGAACATCATGAACAACGCGCACAACCACAACATCATCCTGATGCACGACGGCGGTGGTGACCGCTCGCAGACGGTCGCCGCACTCGACAAAGCACTCACCCTGCTGGCGGCGAAGGGCTACTCCTTCCTGGCCATGGACTGCAAGCAGCCGTAAGCAAGATGCTCTCGACAACCGCCTGACCTCTGATGGGGTCAGGCGGTTCGCGTTTCAGCCGGCTTGGGGTGGGGCTAGGGGTGGGCGGTGTTCGGGGTCTGGGAGGGGCCAGCGGCGGATGGGTTCTTGGTCTTGGGCTACTAGGAATTCGGGGGCGGTGAGGGGGCGGACTGAGGCTTCTATGGATTCCATGGCGGTTAGTTCGGCTTCGGTGACGTGGAGGTCCCTCAGTTTGCGGGCGGTGATGAAGACTCGGCGTTCGAAGGAGCCGACTGTGCCGTTGTAGGCCTCGACGGCTGAGGTGAGGGAGCGGCCTACTCGGCCTAGGTGGTCGCCCATGACGGAGAGGCGGTCGTAGAGTTCGCGGCCTAGTTCGAAGACCTGTTGGGCGGACTCGGTGAGGGCCGACTGGTTCCAGGCGTAGGCGGCCGCACGCAGGGTGGCGATCAACGTGGTGGGGGTTGCGAGGATTACTCGGCGCTCGGCGGCGTACTCCAGGAGGGAAGGCTCGACGTCCAGGGCCGCGGACAGGAAGGACTCGCCCGGCACGAACAGGATCACGAACTCCGGTGACGGCGACAGTCGCGTCCAGTACGCCTTTGCGGACAGCTGATCGACGTGGATGCGCAGATGCCGGGCATGGGCGCGCAAGCGGTCCTCGCGGAAGTCCGGGTCGTCGGACTCGGCCGCCTCGAGGAAGGCTGCCAGCGGGACCTTGGAGTCGACGACCAGGTTCTTACCCTCGGCAAGCCGTACGACGAGGTCCGGGCGCAGCAGGCCTTCTTCACCAGAGCCGGAGGTGGTCGTCTGCTCGGTGAAGTCGCAGTGCGCGACCATGCCGGCCAGCTCGACCGTGCGCCGCAGGTGCATCTCGCCCCAGCGGCCGCGGACCTGGGGTTTTCGGAGCGCGGTCGACAAGGACGCAGTCTCGCGGCGCAAAGCCTCGCCGCTCATCCGGACCTCGTGGACCTGTTGGTGCAGTTGGCTCTGCCAAGCCGCCCGGCCTTGCTCCAACTGATTCAGCTGGGCGTGCAACCGGTCGAGCGCTTCCTTGACCACAGCCTGGCCGCCCATTTGCTGGCCGACCGCCGTCCGCTCCTGGGTCAGCTCGACGACCCGATCCTCGGCCGCATCCCGCTCGGCAGTGATCCGGGCGAGCGCGGCGCCATCGCGGCCGCGCGCCCAGAGCACTCCGCCTGCCGCTCCCAGCAGTAGACCCACCACCAGGAACAACAGCACCAGTAATACCGTCGCGCCACTCATGTCACAGATGGTGCCGGACACCACCGACAGTTTTCGTTCACCTCCCTTAATTCCTTCCCCGCCCCACCGCCCCGATCCCCGGTGTGGTCCGGCAATCTGTGGAAATCAGCCGTTCTTACGGGCGCGACGCTCGAGATCGGCATCGATCGGACGCATCACGGACGCCACCGCCGCGATCGCCTCGGCGAGCGTCTTGCCCGCCTCGATCGCGTCGTCGAACGCCTTGTCCGCGCGAGCACGCTCGTCCTCGGTCTGGACGCCGTACCGGAGGGACCAGATGGCCTGGCGGCGGACCTCCTGGCGGGTGGCGGCGCCTTCGTTCTTGATCTGCTGCATCAGGTTCTCGTACTGCCCCACGGTGAACAGCTCCTTCGGTGTCGTGCCGCCGGCGGCGAACAATGCGGACGTGCTGATGCCCCCTGGATCCCCGTGGTCGTTCCCGGGAATGTGGCTGTGGCCGTAATGACCGCCCCGGTTCAGCCAGATGGTCCGGCTGCGGGGCGACTCGGGCACATTGTGGGGCGGACTGGCGATGAACCGCGGGGGCGGTCCGGCGGGCCAGACCTCCTTGATTCCCCAGCTCCGGACCGCGGCCATGAAGGCCCGGAAGTTCTTGCCCGGCTTCCAGTAGCCGGTGAACGGCTTGGCGGCGCGGCCGATCACCTCGATCTGGATGCAGACCTGGCCGACCCGGTTCGTCATCGTCGAACCGTCGTTGCGCAAAGCGCGGCCGCCGACGTTCAGCGGCATGAACTGACCGAGCCGATCGGTCAGCGGGTCCCACAGAACCTGCGGTTCGGCGGACTTGTTCTTCAGTACCCGGATCATCGCCGACCAGACGGACGACGTACCGGGGTCAGCCTCGGTGGTGTGCCAGACCACGCGCGGCGGTGCGTTGGAGGTGATGTTGCCACCGGGCGCGGACGGCGTTATCCGTTCCGCTCCGGGGATCCAGATCGTGCCTGCCATTGCTTCCCTTTCCTCACTGAGTGATCTGGTCGACCCAAGGCCTGATGATCTCCCGCTGGAAGCGACATCGCATGTCGGAGAGCGGCGGATGGCGGAGACCCTGTGGGCGACGCAGCGTACTCGACGGATCACACACTGCTATTGCATCAAGTTGGCGGGGATCCGACAACAGTGAACTGTTGACAGCATGGGGTGAATTGACGGGAGGATGAGAGCGCTCTCAAACACCCACGGACGGCGCCCTCCCGTCCCTCGCCGCCCGTGTGCATCGCCTTCTCACCGTGGGACAGATCTGAGGAGGAACAAGTGCGCAAAAGACTTCATCTCCCGGCGATCGTCGCGGCTCTGGTGACCGCGGCCGGTCTGCTCACCGCCGGCAGCGGTACCCCGGCGGCGGCCGTGCCGGCCACCATTCCGCTGAAAATCAGCAACAACTCGGGCCGTGGTGACGCCCTCTACATCTACAACCTCGGTACAAACCTGGCCACCGGCCAGCAGGGCTGGGCCGACTCGGCCGGCAACTTCCACGCCTGGCCGGCCGGCGGCAACCCGCCAACTCCGGCACCCGACGCATCGATCCCCGGCCCGGCCAACGGCCAGTCCCTCACCATACGGATGCCCAAGTTCTCCGGGCGCGTCTATTTCTCTTACGGGCAGAAATTGGTGTTCAAACTGACCACGGGCGGTCTGGTGCAGCCCGCCGTACAGAACCCGTCGGACCCGAACCGCAACATCTTGTTCAGCTGGTCGGAGTACACGCTCAACGACTCCGGTCTGTGGATCAACAGCACGCAGGTCGACATGTTCTCGGTCCCGTACGCCGTCGGTGTGCAGCCCACCGGCGGTACCACCAAGACCACCGGCCACCTGAAACCCGGCGGCTACAACGCGTTCTTCAACTCGCTGCGCAGCCAACCCGGCTGGGCCGGCCTGATCCAGACCGCGCCGAACGGCGGCACCCTCCGCGCGCTATCTCCCTTGTACGGCGTGGAAACCGGCGGCCTGGCGGCGAACGTGATGGATGACTACGTGAACCGGGTGTGGTCGAAGTACAGCTCGCAGACGCTGACCGTGACCCCGTTCACCGACCAGCCGAACACCAAGTACTTCGGTCGCGTGTCCGGCAACACGATGAACTTCACCAACAGCTCGGGGCAGACGGTCACGTCGTTCCAGAAGCCTGACTCGGCCAGCATCTTCGGTTGCTTCAAGCTGCTCGACGCACCGAACGACCTGGTCCGCGGACCGATCTCACGCACCCTCTGCGCGGGCTACAACCGGTCGACGCTGCTGGTGAACCCGAACCAGCCGGACGCGAACAACGCCAACTTCTACCAGGACGGCGTCACCAACCAGTACTCGAAGAAGGTGCACCAGCAGATGGTGGACGGTAAGGCGTACGGCTTCGCCTTCGACGACGTCGGCGCGCACGAGGCCCTCGTCCACGACGGCAACCCGGCCCAGGCTTACCTGACGCTGGACCCCTTCAACTGAAGCTGATCCACTGAACACATGCTGAAGCGGACGGTGGATGTCCCGGTCGACCCCGAGCGGGCATCCATCGCCTTCACGGCGTTCCTGAACGCTGAGGGCGCTGTCGGTGCCCGCCTGCACGACTCCATCGGGGGATGGCGGGGAACGGTCTCGGACTGGGACCCCGCCAAGTCCCTCAGCTTCACCTGGCATCCCGGCCGGGACCCACAGCGCGCCGACCACGTCACCGTCACGTTCACTCCGGTGGACGGCGGTACTCGGCTCGACCTCACCTCCACCGGCGACGACTGGCAGGACATGCTCAACCTGTACGCCGAACAGTTCTAGCGCCGATAGTGGATGGATGGTGAACGCGCCCGTCGATCCCCGCGCACTGGAAGCCTCCCTGCGCCCGCACGGCGAATCCGTCATGCTGCCGCAGGCCGCCTACACCGATCCCGCCGTCCTCGCGTGGGAACGGCGACACTTCTTCGCCGGCAGTTGGACCTGTCTCGGCCGCGCCGCCGAGCTATCGGCCAACACGCACCAGGAGCTGACCATCGGCGACATCAGCGTCCTGCTGACGTTCGGCGATCGGCCGCGGGCGTTCGCGAACACCTGTCGGCATCGCGGTCACGAGCTCCTGCCACGAGGCGAATCAAGCGACCGCCGCGCAGTTGTCTGCCCGTACCACGGTTGGTCGTACGAACTCACCGGTGCCGTGAAGGCCGCGCCCCGAATGGGCGAGGCGTTCGACCCAGCGCCGTACGGGCTGGTTGAGCTGCCGGCCGAGGTCTGGCTGGGGTGGCTGTTCGTCAACGCGACCGGTACGGCGACGTCGTTCGCCGAGCACGTCGGCGGGCTCACCGACCTCGTCGCGCCCTATGCGCCGGAGAACCTGGTGCTCAAGGCCAGACACCAGTACGACGTCGCGTCGAACTGGAAGACGGTCGTGGAGAACTACCACGAGTGCTACCACTGTCCACTGATCCATCCCGAGCTGTGCAAGGTCTCGCCACCGACCTCCGGCGACAACTGGAACCTGCCCGGCGCCTGGGTCGGCGGTCTGATGGACCTGCGGCCGGAGGCCGAGACGATGTCACTCGACGGCCGCTCGTACGGCGTCCTGCTGCCCGGCGTGGATCCGCGCCGGGTGAACTACCTCGGGCTGTTCCCGAACCTGCTCATCTCGCTGCACCCGGACTACGTGATGACGCACCGGATGGAACCGCGTTCGCCGGGGCTGACCGCGATCGAGTGCTCCTGGTATTTCCCGGCCGAGGTGCAGGATCCGTCGTACGCGGTGGAGTTCTGGGATGTCACGAATCGCGAGGACTGGGCCGCCTGCGAGTCGGTGCAGCGCGGTGCCGAGTCACCGCACTTCCAGCCCGGCCCGCTGGCACCCGCGGAGGACGCCGTCTACCAATGGGTGACGATGATCGCCCGCGGGTACCTCGGCAAGCCACTGAGTCAGTAGCCGACGGTGAACCGCGCCCGGTTGTGCGCCGGCTTCTCGAACTCGTCGAGCACCGCGACCGCGAAGTCCTCGGCCGAGATCTCGTGACCGACCGGCTCGTCCTGACCGAGACGGAAGGTGCCGGTGCGCTCGCCCGGCTGGATCACGTACGCCGGGTGCAGCATCGTCCAGTTCACGCTCTCGTCGGTGGCGCGCAGCGTCTCGAGCGCCGTGGCAACAGTCAGCGACTCCGGCTTGTACTCGGCCGGGAAGTCCGGACCGTCGAGCACACGCTGCCCACCGAGGGTCAGTCCGCCGGTGCCACCCACGACCAGTAGCCGCGTCTCGGTACCGCGGGCGGCCGCGATCAGGTTGTCGACCGCGTCGAGGTAATCCTGGTGGCTGCCGCCGGTGCGGCTCGGGCCGAGCGCCACGGCGACCACGTCCGCGTCGCCGACGATCTCCTTGACCGACGCGATGTCGTTCGCGCTGGCCTGGACACCCTTCACCCCGGCCGGGAGCTCGGCGCCGGAGCGGGTCACGCCGGTGACCTCGTGCCCACGAGCCGCCGCCTCGGCGACGATCCGGCTACCGACCATGCCACTCGCGCCATAGACCGCGATCTTCATACTGTCTCCTCCAGAAGGATGAATTCTCAACTTGTTCCAATAGTATCGATTGGTAACTGGCTACTTCAACGTGCTATAAGTACCTTGTGGTAATCAATGGGCAGTACGAGCGCGGCGACCTCTTCAACCCGCAGTGCGGGACGCGAGTGGTTCTGGACCGCATCGGCGACAAGTGGACCGCTCTGGCGGTGCTTCTGCTGCAGCACGGCCCGCTGCGCTTCACCGAGCTCCGCGACGGCATCGGCAGCGTCGCGCCCAAGGTGCTCACCCAGACCCTGCGCCGGCTGGAGCGCGACGGCCTGGTCACCCGCGAGGTCTTCGCCGAGGTCCCGCCGCGCGTGGTCTACACGCTCACCCCGATGGGCAGCTCGCTGATCAAGCCGCTGACCGCTGTGAGCGAGTGGGCCGAAGAGCACATCGTCGCCATCAACCACGCCCAGGCCGAGTACGACGCCGCCGGCTGACACGGGGTTGAAAGGCCCGGCTCCTACCGTCAGCTGAGAGTTGCTGAGACGAAGGAGGAGCTGTGGAGTTCGACTGGGGTGTAGGCGAGTACGAGCGGATCGCGGTGGACCTGGTGCCGGCCGCGCAGGTTCTCGTGAAGGCGGCATGCGTCGGTGCGCTGCCTGAGCACGTGGTCGATGTCGGCTGCGGCACTGGCAACGTAGCTCTGCTGGCCGCCGAGCTGGGCGCTCGTGTCACCGGAATCGAGCCGGCCGCCCGCCTGCGCGAGCTGACGGCAGCAGCCGCTGCTGCGCAGGGCCTAGCGGTCTCAGTGCTCGACGGGACCGCGGCTGACATCCCGTTGCCCGATGGCTCCGCCGACGTGGTGCTGTCCAACTTCGCGGTGATCATGGCCCCGGACGCGCAGGCCGCCGCCGATGAGCTCGCCCGCGTGACCGCATCCGACGGCCGCATCCTGCTGACCGCCTGGACGCCGGGCGGCCCTTGGGACGAGCTGATGGGCATCCTGGGCAAGGCCGTCGCCAAAGCCACGGATGGTGCGTTCACTCCGCCTCCGAAGCCGATCTGGCACGACTCCGACGCAGTCACCGGGTTACTGGGCCCGCGCGGCTTCAAGGTGACCGCGACGCAACACCAACTGACCTTCCCGATCGGCTCACCGGCCGAGTTCTGGCAGACCCACCTCGAGCGGCACCCGATCGGCGTACACACCACTCCCCTGCTTCAAGAGGCCGGTCTGTACGACGGCGCCCGGGCGGACGTGATCGCGCAGCTCACCGAGTGGATGCCCGAGTTCGTCGTCGACTACGTGGTGATCGAGGCCCAGCGCTAAAGCGCATCCAACTTGGTGAGCAACGGCTGCATCCCGAGCCGTATGGCGGCGTCCCGGGCCGCCGCGATCAGCTCGGCTGACGGCTCCAACCGGGCCAGGTGATAGCGACTCCGCGCAGCGAACGGCTCGTACCCGGCCAGCTCGTTGGCGCGGACCGCTGCCCGCAGGTGTTCAGCCGCCCGGTCCGCGTCGGGTGCCGTCACGCCGAGGTAGTGCTGCACCGACCCGAGCACCAGCGCGATTCCAGCACCCGTAGTCACGTGCAGATCGGCATACGGCTCCAGCACGGCGTACGCGTGCCGGCAACCGTCGTCATCACCGAGCTCCGCAGCGACGCCACCGCGAACCGCCTCGAAGAGCAGTCGCAGGAAGATGGGCGGCCGCATCGTCTCAGGAGCGGCGAGTGCGCGATAGAGGCGTTCAGCCTCGGCCGGACGTCCCTGGGCGAGGTACCAGGGGGCCAGGTGGATAAACCAGGACGGGTTGCCGATCGGGTGGTCGTTGACTGCGGGCATCATCGCCTCGGCATCGAAGTCGTCGCCGGTCAACGTGCTGATCTGCACAGGATGCTGCAGCCACAGGCCGGTCCCGCCGAGCTCACCCATC
Source organism: Kribbella sp. NPDC056951 (assembly GCF_042674205.1). Lineage (NCBI taxonomy): Bacteria > Bacillati > Actinomycetota > Actinomycetes > Propionibacteriales > Kribbellaceae > Kribbella > Kribbella sp. NPDC056951. The sequence goes on along the minus strand of NZ_JBHUQZ010000003.1, from coordinate 887,552 downwards.
GGCGTACTGGCTCGAACGCGCTTGCCCAGCTCACGGCCCTGGTCGAATCGGCCGGAGGCGATGGTGAGGGCAGCGCGGGAGCGAGTGACGTTCCAGTCGAAGCCCGCGTCGCCGAGCCGCGCCAGCACCCTGGCCAGCTCCTCCAGCTCCGACCAGGCGGCCTGTGTCTCGCCGAGTTGCACCATCGCGTCGAATCGCCAAAGGCGACCCCACGCTGTCCCGTCGAAGTCCGCACTGCGGCGGCCGAGGCGGACCATGCGTTCACCGAGGGTCATCCGCTCCCCCGCGCCCTCAGGTGCTGAGCGAGCGATCTGCCGAGCCCGCAACGCAAGGCGCAGCGCGTCGTCGTCGGCTACTCGCTCGGCCATGGCCAGCGCCTGTCCACTGAGCTCGAGCAGACGCGTTGCATCGGGGCTGTAGACCTCCGTCAGCGCCAGCTGTGCCAGCACCTCAGCCCGCAACGGGCTGTCGGCCGCGGAGAGCCCGGCCAGCGCGGACTCGCACCATGGCTGAACCAACGGCAGCCAGCGGATGTCCGGTGACTCCGGCAACGCCAGTGCGGCCCGGGCGAGCCGCTCCGCGTCGCCGGCCCGCTGTGCCAGCTCTGCAGCCTCGGCACAGCGTTCGATCGCCCGATCCCGCAGTCCACTCAAGAACCAGGCTCGACCGGCACCCAACAACAGCCGACCGCGATCGGCCGGCGCCGGTTCGGTCAGTGCGAGCGCTTGCTCGTACCAGGACGCCGCGTCCTCGGCTGCCAGGCTCTGTACGGCGGCCGTGGCCGCAGTCTCGGCGGCGGCCATCGCCACTGCCGGGTCGCCCAACGGCAGCGCGGCCAGCCGATGCCGCGCGATGTCGGACACCCGGTCCGGTGCGGTGGCCTCGCGGTACTGCGCGATCCGCAGGTGCAACGCGGCACGCTCAACGAGCGGCAGGTCGGTCGCCAGCACCTCATGGAGCAGGTCGTGCCGGAACTCGATCGACGCACCACGCCGTACCAGCACCTGCAGCCCGAGCGCAGCGTCCAGCTGGCTGAGTACGTCGACTGCCGAGCGACCTGTGAGCGCACTCGTGACCGGTACGTCGACCACCCGCCCCACCACGGCCGCGGCACTCAGCATCCGGCGGCAGTCCGCGCTGAGCGAATGCAGGTGCTGCCGGATCGCGTCCCGGATCACCTCCGGTACGCCGTCCGCCCCGCTGAGCTCCTCGACGAACAACGGGTTGCCACCGGTCCGTTCGGTGATCGCGGCAACGACCTCTGGAGCCACGCCGCGGCTGGCCAGCAGTTCCGCCACCGCGTCCGCGGACAACCCGGTCAGGGCGAGGTGGACGCCGTACCGGCTGATCAGGTGCTGGATCTCCGCAGCGCCCTCGCGTTCGGCGAACTCGGCCGCGCGTGCCGCGACCACGACCTTCACACTGTCGGTGCGCCGGCGGCGGACCAGGTGCAGCAGCAGTGCGAGCGAGACGCCGTCCATCCACTGCGCATCGTCGATCAGGATCGTCAGTCCGTCGAACGAACTGAAGTACTCCGCGAACCGGTCGAACACGGCGAACCGCTGTTCCGCGGACAACGACGTACCGGCGAGCAGGTCGGCCACCGAGCCGCCCAGCTGCTGCACCACCTCGCCCCAGGTCCAGAACGGCTCGGTGCAGTCGACAACGCGGACCGCGACAACCCGTTCACCTGAGACCTGCGCCAGCAGGGCGGACTTCCCGATGCCCGGTTCGCCGGTGACCAGCGCGAACCCTCCGGACCGCAGCATCAGCTGCTCCAGCTCAGCAGTCCGCCCGAAGAACCCGGCGGTCGAGGCGGCTGGCGGCCGGTACGCCGTCGGCGTTGGGAGCAGAGTCGGGTCCTGACTGAGCATGCGGCGTTCCAGGTCGCGCAGTACCGGTCCTGGGTCGATGCCGAGCTCATCGGCGAGTATTCCGCGCACTGTGCGCAGTTCGATGAGGGCGTCAGCCTGGCGACCGCTGCGGTAGAGAGCGAGAGCCAGTAGCTCCCAGCGGCGTTCCCGGTAAGGCGTAGCAGCGACGGCCTCCCGGAGCGCAGCTACTGCGGTAGCGGTCTCCCCTGCGGAGAGCTGAGCCGCTGCGAGCTCCTCAACGGCCACTGCGTGCAGCTCGTCCAACCGGGCCTGCGATCCGGCAATCGCCGGCGCCCCGTCCAGCTCGGACCACGGTCGGCCGCGCCAGAGCTCCAGCGCCGCCTGATACCGCCGTACGGCGTCTGTGGCCTGGCCGGCGCTCAGTGCAGCGGCTGCGTCGTTCACCGTGGCAACGAAGCGCCCGTGGTCGAAGGCATCGGTCGGCAGGGTCAGGTGGTAGCCGCGCTCAGTGCGGACGACCTGATCCCGCCCACCCTGGCCCAGCGACGTACGGAGCCGTGAGACGACCACTCGGAGCGCACCGGCGATGTCGCCAGGCGGTTCGGCGCCCCAGACCAGCTCGGCGAGCTCATCGTCCGGCAGTGGACGGTTGGTGGTGCTGAGTGCCGCCAGCAGCCGCCGCGGCACAGCGCCGCCGAGCTCGACAGGACGTCCATCGATCTCTACCTCAACCGGCCCCAGAACACGGCAGAACACCTGGCGATGGTAGCGAGTGTTGCGGTCTGCAAGTGAGGATCGGTTAGAGGGTCCAGGCGTGGTCGGACGTGCCGGTGGTCGGGCGTCCGGCCGCCTTCAGGTCTGCCCGCAGGTCGCGCGGCAGGGCGAAGGTGAGGCTCTCCTCGGCCGTGGTGATCTCCTGGACGTCGGCGTAACCACGCTCGGCGAGCCAGCGCAGTACGTCGCGGACCAGGATCTCCGGAACACTCGCGCCACTGCTCAGACCGACCGACTCGACCCCGTCGAGCCACTTCTCGTCGATCTCGGCGGCGTAGTCGACCAGGTGACCGGCCTTGGCGCCGTACTCGAGAGCGACCTCGACCAGGCGGACCGAGTTCGACGAGTTGCGGGAGCCGACGACCAGCATCAGGTCGACCTCGGGCGCCATCTTCTTGACCGCGACCTGACGGTTCTGGGTGGCGTAGCAGATGTCGTCACTCGGCGGGTCCTGCAGCAGCGGGAACTTCTCCCGCAACCGCCGCACCGTCTCCATCGTCTCGTCGACCGACAGCGTGGTCTGCGACAGCCAGACAACCTTCTCCGGGTCCCGCACGGTGACGTTCGGTACGTCGTCCGGCCCGTCCACGATCGTGGTGTGCTCCGGCGCCTCACCGCTGGTCCCGACGACCTCTTCGTGACCCTCGTGCCCGATCAGCAGGATGTCGAAGTCAGTCGCGGCGAACCGCTTCGCCTCGTGATGCACCTTCGTCACCAGCGGGCAGGTCGCGTCAATCGTCTTCAGTTGCCGCGCGGCGGCCTCCGCATGCACCACCGGGGAGACCCCGTGGGCGGAGAAGATCACGGTCTGCCCCTCGGGCACCTCGTCGGTCTCGTCGACGAAGATCGCACCGCGGTCGGTCAAGGTCTCCACGACATACTTGTTGTGGACGATCTCCTTCCGCACGTAGACCGGCGCGCCGTACAGGTCGAGCGCCTTCTCGACCGCCACGACCGCCCGGTCCACGCCGGCGCAGTACCCCCGAGGAGCGGCCAGCAGCACCCGCTTCGTCGCCACGGCGGTCGTCGTACCAGTGTCTTCAGGCTGGGCAGTCACGAACCCCATGGTACGGGGCGCGAATCATCGCCTCCGGAGCCGCACCAACTGCGAAACCGCGAGCAAACAGGTGCAAATCGCGACTGCGACGGCGGCATCCCCGAACGAAGTGAGCCCAGGACGCGGACTCTCGGTCCCCGGCCTTGTGAGCAGCATCACGGCGATCACCCCCGCCAGTACGGCGATCGCCGCCGGAACCGGCGCGGTCGTCGGCGGCCGGAAACTCGCGTACCCGAGCAGCAAGATCAGCCCACCCATCAGGAACGCCCCGAACCCCGCCGGGTTCCCCGACCCACGCCCGGCCATCTCCCACACCGTCCCGTACTCATCGGCCGGCAGGATCGGCTGGAACGACAACACCATCGCAACCACAGCCAGTGGCGCGTACAGCCGCGCATATCCCTCGTTCACAGCCTTGTTGTACCAGGGGCCGGGTTCGAACCGGCGACCTCACCCTTATGAGGGGTGCGCGCTGACCAACTGCGCCACCCTGGCTAGTTGCCCACAGCAACATCCAGTACGTCGAGGAGCCGTCCGCCCTGTCCGGACGGCTCCCCCGGGAGGTGTTCTTCCCCTCAAGAATGCGCCGAATCCCCTTTACCCGCAAAGGATTTACGGATCGCCGCGAAGTCGTCCGGGGTGAGACCGGTCTGACCGTCCACCGGCCACACCACCTGGTGATCCGCCGGGAAGTACGCCACATCCACCGCGCCCACCCCGTCATCAACCCAGACGAACGAGCGATCGCCCACCCACTCCGCGACGTACGGCGTCTTCCACGAGCCACGCAGTACCGGCGTACGGTCCGGCCAAAGGATGGTCGGCAACTGCGGTAGACCCAGGAGTGGCGACAGCAGTCGGTTGGCTCCGTGCTCCCAACTACTGGCCCACACCAGGTCGAAAGTCGCAGCCAACGCACGCAACTCCACCCCGTGCTGCGGATTGAGGTGCACAACCCAAGACTTCGCCCCCTCGGTGATCTCGTGCCGCACGTAGCCGGGTGGGGGCTCGGCGGCGTGCGGGTTCAGCGGGCCGTCGAAGTCGAGGAGTAGGTAGGGGCGGATGGCTCAGGCCTTCGTGTAGGTGAGGACGGCTATGCCGCTTTCGTAGACCTGGTGGGCTTGGAGGTTGAGGCGGCGTACGGCGAAGTTGTCGGTGGTGAACAGTTTGACGCCGGTGCCGATCAGGACGGGGTTGACCTTGATGACCAGGCGGTCGATCTCGGGCCAGAGGCTTTCGGCCAGGCCGCCGCCACCGCATAGCCAGAGGCAGAGTCCGTCTTCTCGTTTGAGGTCTTGGACTCGCTGGACCGGGTCGGTGGCGACGAACTCGACCGTTGGGTCGGGGCTTTCGGGGAGCGTTTGGGTGAAGACGATGTTTCGCAGGCGGGGGTAGCTGTTGGTGTGGCCGAGGTCGCGGCCGAGTTCCCAGGTCTTGCGGCCCATCAGGACGGTGTCGAACACCCGGTTCTCCGCGTCGATACCGAGGGCTTCACGGACTGCGCCGGGGAGGGTTTCGGGGTAGGCGGTCATCAGCGGTACCGAGTGGTCGCCCTGGGCCAGGAAGAAGCCGCCGGGGCTGAGGTCGGTCGGGTCGCCACCGCCGGGGTCGGCGACGAATCCGTCGAGGCTGGAAGCGATGAAGTAGGTCAGTTCGCGCATCAGACCACTATACTCATAGTGGTCTGAGAGGAGAACATCCATGCGCACCAATCCCGAGCGGCGGATCCAGCTCACCGATGCCGCGATCGAGGTGCTCGCGGCGGAGGGGGCGCGGGGGCTGACATTCCGGTCGGTCGACGTGGCGGCCGCCGTACCGGCCGGGACGGCGTCCAACTACTTCGCGAACCGTGATGAGCTCCTGCTGCAAGCCGGCCTGCGCGTGCACGACCGGCTCGGTCCGGACCCTCGCGACCTGGACGAACCTGCGTCGACGGAGTTCCTGACCGCGCTGGTCGAGCTGCTGCAGCGGCGGCTGGCCGCGGATCGGAGCGGGTACTTGGCCCTGCTGGAACTGCGGCTCGAGGCGACGCGGCGGCCCGCGCTGCAGACCGCGCTGTCCGAGCGGGTTCGCGCGAACCTCGACGAGAACATCCGGTTGCATCGCGAGCACGGGCTGCCGGGGGATCCGCTGCTGCTCTATCTGATGATCGGCGGGTTCATGCTCGAGCAGCTGACACTCCCTGGCGTACTCCCGGACGGGTTGCTGGCGAAGGTGATCGCGCAGGTTGTCTCCACGCCGGAGTGAGGTGCGTGCGGGGGTTTGTCGGTGCGGGGTCGTAGGGTCTGGGGGTGGCTTTGGAGACCTCCCCGGATGCGCCTGCAGCCGTTCGCACGATTGCGAACGGCATTGCGAGCTGGATCAATCAGCTCGGCGCGGTCTGGGTCGAGGGACAGCTGACGGACGTGTCGATCGGACGTGGTACGACGACTGTGTTCGGCACGCTGCGGGACACCGACGCGGACATCTCGTTGCGGTTCACCTGTAATCGACGGGTGTTCGAGGCGGTGGATCCGCCGGTGACGGACGGGTCGCGGGTGGTCGTCAACGCCAAGCCGAACTTCTTCGCCCGCCGTGGCACGCTCGCGCTCGCGGTGAGCGAGATCAGGCATGTCGGGATCGGTGAGCTACTCGCGCGGATCGAGCGACTCAAGCAGTTGCTGGCGGCCGAGGGTTTGTTCGCTGCACACCGCAAGAAGCGGCTGCCGTTCCTGCCGCACACGATTGGGCTGATCTGCGGGCGGGATTCGGCCGCGGAGCGCGACGTACTGGAGAACGCGAAGCGGCGCTGGCCGGCGGTCGCGTTCCGGATCGAGTACGCGTCGGTTCAGGGCCCGGCCGCGGCCGGTGAAGTCATGCAGGCGCTGCGGAAGCTGGACGGCGACGAGTCGGTCGAGGTGATCGTGATCGCCCGCGGCGGTGGTTCGCTGGAGGACCTGCTGCCGTTCTCCGACGAGGGCTTGATCCGCGCGGTCTCCCAGGCACGGACCCCGATCGTGAGCGCGATCGGCCACGAACCGGACTCCCCATTGCTCGACCTGGTCGCCGACCTCCGCGCGTCCACCCCGACGGATGCCGCGAAGCGAATCGTCCCCGACGTGCGTGAGGAGCTGGACGGCGTCCGCCTGCTCCGCGACCGCGGTCTACGCGCGATCACCAGTTGGCTGGACCGCGAGGCGCACGCCCTGGCCGCGATCCGCAGCCGCCCGGCCTTGGCCGCCCCGGTCTCCGGAATCCAGCGGCGCTCGGACGAAATCACCGCGCTGGTCGACCGCAGCCGCCGTACTCTCACCCACCGCCTCGACCGCGCCGCCGACGACATCGCCCACCGACTGGCGAGCGTCCGAGCCCTGTCCCCCAAGGCGACTTTGGAGCGCGGTTACTCCGTCCTCCAACTAGCCGACGGCACAGCAGTCCGAGAGCTGGCGCAGGTCGCGGCCGGCGACGTACTGCAAGCCCGAGTCACCGACGGCCGATTCGCCGTAGAAGTCCAGCCCGAGGAGAAGAAGTGACAGCCGAACGACCTGAGATTTCTTACGAGCAGGCGCGCGAGGAGCTCGTCGAGGTCGTCCGCAAACTCGAAGCCGGCGGCACCACCCTCGAGGAGTCCCTCGCCCTCTGGGAGCGCGGCGAATCCCTCGCCACCACCTGCCAGTCCTGGCTCGAAGGCGCCCGCGAACGCCTCACCAAGGCCCAAGAAGCCACCGAAGAAAAGACCAAGTGACGTCAGGTTGTCAGTAGGGCTCTAGCTATTGCTTCTGAGCCTGTTTTGAGGCGGTCAAGGGAGAAGCCGCGGGCGCGGAGGGATTGGTGGAGGTCGGCGGCCAGGGGGGCCAGGAGGACGTGGGCGGTGTGGTCGGCGTCGAGGTCGGGACTGGACTGTTCGACCAGGTGGGCCAGGTGGCGGTGCCAGAGGTTGTAGGAGCCGATGCGGTAGCGGGCGCCGTCTGAGGCGTTTTCGCTGTCCATGAAGAGCTCGACGTGACGGTCGAGGAGATCCAGGTACGCCGTCAGGAACGCGACCACGCGGTCGACCGCGGGAGCACCCGGGCCTAGTGGCGGTGGGCCGGTCAGGATCTTGGCCTGGAGTTCTTGTTCGCGTTCGTCCAGTAGGGCGACGGCCAGGCCGGCTCGGTCGCCGAAGCGGCGGAAGACGGTGCCTTTGCCGACGCCTGCTTCGGCGGCGATCGCGTCGAGTGACACGTTCTTCACGCCGTGCTCGGTGAACAGCCGTTCCGCCGCCTCCAGTACGCGGAGGCGGTTGCGCCGGGCATCCGCCCGTTCGGGGCGTGGGGTGCCGACGACCGGGAGCTCTCGTTGTGAAACGGACTGCGGTCCGCTACTGTCGTCCATGAGACGGACTGTAGTCCGCTAGAGCCCTTGGAGGAAAGATGAACCATCCCACCGCCCGGATCGCGATCGCTTACCACTCCGGGTACGGGCACACCGCGAAGCAGGCCGAGGCAGTTGCGGCGGGTGCGCTGTCGGTCCCTGGTACCACCGCGGAACTGGTCGCGCTCGACGAACTGACCGACGACGTCTGGGCCACGCTGGCTGCGGCTGATGCGATCGTGTTCGGCGCACCGACGTACATGGGGAGTCCGAGCGCGGTCTTCAAGGCGTTCGCCGAGGCGAGCGCGAAGGTCTGGGGCGCGGACCTCGGTTGGCGGGACAAGATCGCCGCCGGGTTCACCAACTCGAAGGCGATGTCGGGCGACAAGCTCAACAGCCTGGTCGACTTCGCGGTGTTCGCCGCACAGCACGGGATGATCTGGGTCGGCCTGGACATCTACCCCGGTTGGGCCGAGAGCACCGCCAGCATCGAGGACCTGAACCGCCTCGGCAGTTGGCTCGGCGCGATGGCCCAGTCCGACGCCGACCTGTCGGCCGAGAAGGCGCCGCCGGCCACCGACCTCCGTACCGCGCATGCCCTGGGCGCGCGCGTAGCCACCGTCACCCAGCGCCACCTGCGCGGAGCCCAGGCCGCCTGATGGCCTGGCTCATCCTGCTCGCAGCCGCCGCGTTCGAGATCGCGTTCGCCTTGAGCATGAAACCCAGCGAAGGTTTCACCCGCCTGTGGCCGACCCTCGGCGTCCTTATCTTCGGCATCACCTCGGTCTACCTTCTCGGCCGAACCCTCGACCGCCTCCCGATCGGCACCGCCTACGCGATCTGGACCGGCCTAGGTTCGGTCGGAGTCGTCACCCTCGGCATCGTCCTCTTCAACGAACAACTCACCCCCACCCGCCTGGCCTGCATCGCCCTCATCGTCGCCGGCGTCATCGGCCTCCGCCTCGCCAGCGCCGAGTAGCCCACTTTGAGCACCCATCAACCACACGTCGCCCGCCGGCACGGTCGAGCCGTGCTCAACGTGACGGGCGGGCGGCACTTTGAGTGCTCATCGACCACATTTCGCGCGCGGAGACGGTCGAGCGGTGCTCAACGTCGTACGGGCGGTGGGGTCAGTGGGTGGTTCGGCGGCGGCGGGGGCGGGCGGTCAGGGAGGTGTGCGGGGGGTCGTCGGGGGCGGGGTGGCCGAGGGTTCGGTGGTAGTCGGGCCAGGTGCGGATCCGGGGCGGGATGTTGCCTATGGCATCTACTTGGGTGACCGGGTGGTGGTCGGCGAGTTGCCAGAGGTCGTCGTCGGAGCGGAGTTGGCGGAGGCCGCCGAAAAGTTCGCGGGCGCACCAAACGGGGTAGCCGGGGCCGTCGTCGTAGTGGCTGATGCCGAGGGGTGTGGAGGGGCCGGCGACTTCGGCGACCAGGGACCAGACGGCGGCCGACGTGATGCCGGGCTGGTCGCCGAGCAGGACGACGATGCCGTCGGTACGGCGGTCGACCGCGTCGAGGGCGGGGACGATCGACGAGCTGCCGGTGTCGGCGTGCGGGGATACGACGACCCGGACGCCGTCGAAGTCGATCCGGTCGTGGATCTGCTCGGACGCCGTACCGAGGGTGACGATCAGCTGGTCGAAACCGCACTCGCGGGCGGTGTCGAGGGTGGATCCGAGCAGGGTCTCGCCGTTGTAGGCCAGCGACTGCCACGGTACGCCGAGATGCGGGGAACCCTCGGCGGCCAGCAGTAACCCCGTGACGAACATCGGCGGATCAACTCCGCAACCGGGACACGTCGGGACTCCTCAGCGCTGTCCCCGAGTGGCAAGCCGAAGTCTTGATGGAACCTCGGTCCCGGCAACCCTGTCAATCAGCGTCCGGAAACTGGTCAGTACACGATCAGCGCAGCGTTGCAGCAAACGTTTCGAGGGCCGGGTACCCGGCGTTCCCGGTGACGATCGTGGTGACGCCGGAACCGACCAGCACCAAGGCGTTCTCGTCCTTGCGATCCAGCAGCACCTTGCGCTGCCAGGTGACTCCGCCGACCGTCGCCGTACCGTCGTCGGCGGTCCGGCCGAGCTCGTCGGACTGGTACTTCGTCCCGGCCACGTTGGACTGCTCCAGTCCCACGTACTTCTTCGCGTCCGTGATGACACCGAGGTGCCACGTCATCGGCGCCTGCTCCGGCGCACGGAACTCGACACTCGTCGCCTGCCAGCCACCCGGCATCGGCGACGGACCGCGGACCCACGAAGCGGCCTTGCGGGCGTCTTCCAGCTGGGCGCTGTACTCGACCGCGCGAACCTTCTCCTCCTTCGGCCGCCAGGTGACGATCATCAGGAACGCGACCACGATGAAGCAGGCCAGCAGCGCCCAGACCATGTTCGGCAGCGTCCGCGCCTTCGCCCGGTCCTTCGCGTTCTGCTCGCGGTATGCGATTGCCTCCGCGCGCGCCCGGGCCTTCTCCCGCGCCTCTGCCTCACCCTGACCAGTCGAACTCATGACACGAGTGTCGCATCCTGGCTAAGAGGTCCGATCACCCAGTTGGCTACCATCCGTGGCATGAGCGACTCGACGACTCCGCCTGCCCATCTGGAGGTCGAGGCGCATGCGCCTGACCGCAACCTCGCGCTCGAGCTGGTCCGGGTCACCGAAGCGGCGGCGATGGCGGCCGGCCGGTGGGTCGGCCGCGGTGACAAGAACGGCGCCGACGGTGCGGCAGTCAATGCGATGCGCACCCTGATCGGCACGGTCGGGATGAACGGCACGGTGGTGATCGGCGAGGGCGAGAAGGACAACGCCCCGATGCTCTACAACGGAGAGCGTGTCGGCGCCGGCGACGGCCCGGAGTGTGACGTCGCGGTCGATCCGGTCGACGGTACGACGCTCGTCGCGAAGGGCATGAACAACGGCATCGCGGTGATGGCGGTGTCGGCGCGCAACTCGATGTACGACCCGTCCGCGGTGTTCTACATGGAGAAGCTGGTCGTCGGCCCGGAGGCGGCCGAGGTGGTCGACATCCGGCTCCCGGTCGCGGAGAACATCCGCCGGGTCGCGAAGGCCAAGGGGTCCACGGTCGACGACGTCACCGTCGTACTGCTGGACCGGCCGCGGCACGAGGAGCTGGCCACGCAGATCCGGGCGACCGGTGCGCGGATCAAGTTCATCAGCGACGGCGATGTGGCCGGTGCGCTCGAGGCGGCCCGGCCGGACACCGGTCTGGACATGCTGCTCGGCATCGGCGGTACGCCGGAGGGCATCATCGCGGCCTGCGCGATGAAGTGTCTGGGCGGCAAGATCCAGGGCCGGCTCTGGCCGACCGATGACGACGAACGCCAGAAGGCGATCGACGCCGGTCACGACCTCGACCGCGTCCTCGACACCGACGACCTGGTCAGCGGCGACGACTGCTTCTTCGTCGCCACCGGTATCACCGACGGTGAGCTGCTACGCGGTGTCCGTTACGGCCGCTCGACTGCACGCACACACTCCCTGGTGATGCGCTCCCGCAGCGGCACGATCCGCACCATCGAGAGCGTCCACCAACTGGCCAAGCTCCGCGCGTACTCCGCCATCGACTTCGAGCACGCAAGATGAGTGCACCTCTCCTCGTAATCGGCGAGGCATTGGTGGACATCGTCAGTTCTGGGCCGAAGACCACGCGGAACGGGAACGGGAAGCCGAAGGCGACGCCCGGTGGGTCCCCGGCGAATGTGGCGGTCGGTCTGGCGAGGCTCGGCGTACCGACTGAGCTGGTGACGCGGTTCGGGACCGACCCGTACGGCGATCAGCTCGGTGCGCACCTGTTCGGGAACGGCGTCCAGTTGTCGCCTGGCTCGGTCGAGCCCGGGTTCCGGACCAGTACGGCGACTGCGACGCTCGACGCGGCCGGAGTTGCGTCGTACCAGTTCGACATCACGTGGGAGCCGCCGGCGTTGTCGCTGTCGCGTGGTTGTCCCGCGGTGCACACCGGGTCGATCGCGACTGTGCTCGAGCCGGGTTCCTCGGCGATCCGCGATTTCCTGAAGACGCTCGAGGACCAGCCGGTCACGGTGACGCTCGACCCGAACGCGCGCCCGACGATCACTCCGGACCCGGTGTCCACGTGGGCCGCCGTACGGGAGCTGGCTGCGCTGTCGGACTTGGTGAAGCTGAGTGACGAGGACTGCGAGTTCCTGCGGCCCGGGCAGTCGCCCGAGTCGATCGCGGTCGAGCTGCTGAGCGCGCCGCGGACCCAGTGTGTCGTGATCACGCGGGGCGGCGAGGGTGCGCTCGGCATCAGCCGGGAGGGGCGGATCGACGTGACCGCGCCGAAGATCGATGTGGTCGACACGGTCGGTGCGGGTGACTCGTTCATGGCCGCCCTGATCGCCGGGCTGGCCAGCCACGACCTGCTCGGTGCGACTCGCTTGGCCGGGCTCACGTCGCAGAGCCTGCAGAGCGTGGTCGACTACGCCGTGAAGGCGGCCGCGATCACCTGCACCCGGCATGGCGCCGACCCGCCGACCGCGGCCGAGCACACGGCGACCTGGGGAGCCTGATGCCCGCAGATGTCTGGAACACCCAGCTGGACGAGGACGGCCGGGTGGTGTTCCCACCGCGCCGCGGCCGCCTCTACCTGCGACTGACCGCGTTCGGCCTGCTGATGCTCGCGTCCGCCGCGACGAACCTGGACCACCTGCGCACCGACGGCATCTCCGGAACCATCGGCGTACTGCGCCTGACCGCACTGGCCGCGTTCATCTACGGGACCGGCCTGACGCTCTGGCAGCTGATCGCGAACCGGCCGGTCGTCACGATCGATGCCGACGGCGTCACCCGCGGCCGCAGCCTCGCCTGGTCCGGGATCGCGCAGATCGACGAGCCCACCGGCTTCACCGGCGCCCGGACAATCCAGGTGCGCCCGGTCGACCGTCGTACCAGGCCGTTGCGTATCTCGCTCGACAACGTCGAGGAGCTCGACGCCTTCGCGCACTGGCTGCGCTCGGTCCAGACGCGCTACACGAACTAGACCACGCTGCTGCGGACCGCGGTCAGGTGTTCGCGGCAGCGCGCGGCGGAGAGCTCGGGATCGCGATCCCGTACGGCGTCCGCGATCGCGACGTGAGCGGCTTGGTCGTGGCGATGCCGGTGCTGGTCGTCGAGCTTCAGCATGTCGAGCATCGTGGTGCGGATCCGGGGCACGAACGCGTCGAACAGCTCGGCCAGCACGGTGTTGTGGGCCGCGGTGACCAGGGCCCGATGGAAGGCGAGATCGGCCTCGACGTACCAGTCATCAGGTGATTTCACCGACGCGTCGAGCCGGTCCTTCAGCGTGTAGCGGAAGCTCTTCAGATCGGCCGGGGTACGGCGTTCCGCGGCGAGCCGGGCGGCCTCGGTCTCGATTGCGATCCGCCCTTCCAGTACGTCGGTGATGTCGGCCCGGCGAAGCACCTGGTCCCAGTCCTCCGCGGCCTGGTGGCCGATCACGAACACGCCCGCACCCTGCCGGCTCTCCAACACCCGGCGGCCGGCCAGCTCGCGGACCGCCTCTCGAATCGTCGACCGGCCGACACCGAGCTGCGCGGCCAACGTCGTCTCACCCGGCAGCTTCGCGCCGAGCGCCCATTCGCCGCTGCCGATCCGGCGCAGCAGCTCTTCGGCGGCCTGCTCGGCCAAGGGGTGACGGCGAATCATGCGGCTCAGTCTAGGGGGTTCCGAACTGCTTCTCAGGTTATCAGCTTGTCTGAGGAGTTGAATCGGGTTAGCGTGATTCGGGTGATGCACTGGAACCGTCAGCTCCCCTCCCCGATGCCGAGCCACCGCTACCGCGACATCTACTCCCGAATCCCTGTCCTGCCGCCCGACCGCACCTGGCCGGACCAGCGGATCACCGCCGCTCCGCTGTGGGTCCCGGTCGACCTGCGGGACGGCAACCAGGCTTTGGCCGAACCGATGGACCCCGAGCGGAAACGCCGCTTCTTCGAGCTGATGGTTGCCATCGGCTACAAAGAGATCGAGGTCGGGTACCCGTCCGCCTCACAGACCGACTTCGACTTCGTCCGGCTTCTGGCGACGACCGATCTAGTCCCATCCGATGTCACGGTGGTCGTGTTCACACCGGCTCGACCGGACTTGATTGCGCGCACGATCGAGTCCATTCAGGGGATTCGCGGGCAGGTCGTCGTACACATGTATGCCGCGACTGCGCCGACCTGGCGGGACGTCGTACTGCGTCGATCGCGGGACGAGTTGGCGGCGATGATCCAGGCTGGCGCCGAGCAGGTGCTGCGGCTGGGTGGGGAATCGGTGCGGTTCCAGTTCTCGCCTGAGGTGTTCAACCTGACTGAGCCGGACTACATCCTGGAGCTCGCCGATCAGGTGACGAAGGTCTGGGACGCTTCTGCGGAGCGGCCGGTGATTCTCAACTTGCCGGCGACGGTCGAGGCGGCGACTCCGAATGTGTACGCCGACCAGATCGAGTACATGCACCAGAACCTCCCCCGGCGAGACGGGGTGATCCTCTCGGTCCACCCGCACAACGACCGCGGGACCGGGATCGCGTGCGCGGAACTCGCCGTACTGGCCGGCGCGCAGCGCGTCGAGGGCTGCATCTTCGGCAACGGCGAACGCACCGGCAACGTCGACATCGCAACCCTGGCCCTCAACCTGCACGCACAAGGCGTCGACCCGATGATCGACTTCTCCGACATCGACGGGATCCGCGAGACGGTCGAATTCTGCACCCGAATGCCGATCCACCCACGGCACCCGTACGTCGGCGAACTCGTCTACACGGCCTTCTCCGGGACCCACCAGGACGCGATCCGCAAGGGGTTCGCGGCCCAGGGCGACGGACTGTGGGAGGTGCCGTACCTGCCGATCGACCCGGCCGATGTCGGTCGCGGCTACGAGGCCGTCGTACGGGTGAACAGCCAGTCCGGCAAGGGCGGAATCGCGCACGTCCTCGAGACGTCGTACGGCGTCCAACTGTCGCCTTCACAGCAGGTGGATTTCGCCCGCCACGTCCAACGCCGTACCGATTCGACCGGTCGAGAAGCAACCGCGACGGAACTGAAGGCCTTGTACGACGAGGTCTACCGGTCGAACTGACCACCCGCCAGTGTCCCCTTCGTGCACTAGAGTTGCGCTTCCTGGGGAGGGGTGGGGGGAATGACGACGTTGGGTGAACTGCCGCCGGCGGACTGGACCGCGGTGTACGAACGGACTGGGCGGGTCGAGTTTCCTTTGCGGCGACTGGCTTTTGGCGTTCGGACGATGCCGCTGTTTCTGTTTCTGGTTCCGGTCGTCGTCTTGTCGGCGACGATGTTCGGGGACGCGGTCGTCTTTGCGAAGGTGTTGAGCGGGTTCGGCATCGTTGGGTTCCTGGTCGGATTCGGCGGTGTCAGCTGGCAGGTGGTCACGCGTAAACCGGCCCTGGTTGTCGATGCCGAGGGTGTTCGGCTGGGTCGTCGGTCGATCCCGTGGGCGGACTTCGCGATGGCGCGACTCCCGGCCGGTCCGCGCGGCTTCCGGTACGTCGCCCTCAAGCCGGTCGACGGTCCACTGAAGGAGATCCGCGTCTCGCACGCAACCATCCAAGACCTCGACGCCTTCACCCACTGGCTCAACGCACTCCGCGACAACCGCCGTACCGCCGAGGGAGACGCCCATGCCGACCATGGGTGAGCTGGGGCCGGCTGAGTGGACCGCGGAGTTTGAGCGGGGCGGGCGGGTGGAGTTCCCACTGCGGCGGCGACCTGCGGCGTTGCGTGCGGCTGTCCTGCTGCTGTTGCTCGCACCGGTGAATGTGAACGCGATCGTCGGGTTCGCGGACGAGTCCACGGTTGGGCGGATCTTCGAGGTCTGCGGCCTGGCTGGGTATGCGCTCATCCTCGGCGGCATCACCTGGCAATTGGTGACTCGGCGGCCGATCGTGGTCGTCGACACCGAAGGCATTCGCACTGGGCGCAAGCTCATGCCGTGGGACGCGGTCGGCACGGCCGGGATTCCCACCGGGCCGACGATCCTGCGCTCACTGCCGGTGCTTCCCGCGGATGTGTGGGCCAAGGAGATTCGCATCCTCCAGGACAACGTCCGCGACCTCACCGCCTTGTCCGCCTGGCTGAACGACCTCCGGCCTCACCGCCGTACGACCGAGGGAGACTCGCATGCCGAGCACGGGTGATCTGACGGTTGACGTCTGGGACGCGGAGTACCGCCGTACGGGCGAGGTTGTCTTTCCGGTACGGCGGTTTCCTGCGGTTCTGCGGGTGGTTCTCATTGGCGCGCTGACGCTGCTCCAGGCGGCCAGCATGGCGACCAGTGATCAGGATGTCGCTTGGTGGGTGGTCGACTGGCTGCTCCTCGCGTTGGCCACGACGGTCCTTGCCTACTGCCTTTGGCAGTTGGCTACCCGTCGCCCGACGTTGGTCGTCAATGCCGAAGGCATCCGCAAGGGCCGCAAGCTGCTCACCTGGTCGACCATCACCACACTCGACTTCTCCGCCTCGTCCAGCGGCCTGCGAGTCCGCTCCGACGTTCCCCGCAAACGTCTCTTCATCCCGCGCGACAACGTCCGCGACCTCGCCATGGCTCGCGCCTGGCTCCTCCACCTGCAGGAATCCCACCGCGGCTCCGGACCCTCGCCATGGTGACGGGAGACGCCGGCCCCGAACACTGGGACGCCGAATACCGCCGTACCGGCCGTGTGGTCTTCCCGCGCCGCCGCCGATCCCTCTTCACCCGCCAGGTGCTGCTCTCGTGGGTCGTCGTGATCGTCGCGGCGATCGGAATCACCGACGAATTCGACACCCGCGGCACCTGGTTCTACATCCGAGCATGCATCGTCGCGCTCCTGGTGAGTGGTGCCGTCTCCACCACAGCCCAGATCCTCCGCGGCACCCCCGTCCTGACCGTCGACACCACCGGCATCCGCCTCGGCGACGACTCCACCCCCTGGACCGCCATCACCACCATCGGCGCCCCGGTCACCTCCTTCTTCAGCAACCACCTCCCGATCCACTTCACCAACGAAGACGGCGACGACGACGACCTCGAGATCCCCCGCGACAACGTCGACGACCTCCCCTCCTTAGCCGCCTGGCTCAACCACCTCCACACCGAACGCCGCATCCCCTAGGCGGCCGAGTCCCCCACGTCGAACCGAACGACAAGCCGAGCCTCAAACGCCTGGGCAATCCGCTCGAGCAGCGCGAGGGAGCGGTCAGGTGAGGCCGAGGCGTTTGGTGAGGCGGGGGCCTCGTTTGATTTTGATGTCGCCGAGGATGGCGGTGCCGCGGATGTGGAAGGTTTTGGGGCGGTGGGGGGTGTTGGGGTCGGGGGCCGGCAACAGGGTGGCGGCTTGTTCGGAGACGGCGCCGAGGATGGGGTTGGAGTCGAGGTGGACGACGGCGTCGGCGGGGACGCGGATCTTGACATCGGCGAGGATGCAGCGGATGTCGACGTAGATCTCGTCGAAGGGGATCTGGGCCTCGGTGTAGTCGAGGGTGACGTCGCCCAGGACCGCGTGCACCTCTTGGCGCTGGGGGGCTACCCAGTTGCCGAGGCGTTTGGTGTCGGAGAGGAAGACGTTGATGGCTGGGCCATCCTGTACGACGGTTCCCGGGGAGTACTGGACTGGCTGCGGGGCCGCGGCGGGCTGGTGGAGGCCGTTCGGGAGGTCGGCGGTGAGGGGGACGAGTTCGCCGTACGTCTTGGAGGCGTAGAGCGTCTCGAGTCGCTCCTCGAGCTCGGAGTAGGACAGCCGGCCTTCGCCCGCGGCGTCGCGGAGGACGTCGGCGACCTGTTCGCGTTCGAGGTCGGACACCCGTCGGCGGAGCGCCGGATCCACCGGCGCCGGTACGGCGTCCTGCGGTCGATTGTCCTGGGGAACCTCATCCTGTGCCACGAGCAAAACCTTACGCGCGCGACGGGCCCTCCGCGCTCCGAAACCTCCCCTACCGGCCCCTGATCCCAGCCCTGAGATTAGGCTGGATCAGTCCAGTCCACTGTCCATGGAGGTCTGCCGGTGTCCGCCGACTTCACGTACTCCGATCTGCTCCCGTCAGGACCTGACGACACGGAGTACCGGCTGCTGAGCACCGAAGGTGTCAGCACGTTCACGGCGGGCGACCGCACGTTCCTTCAGATCGAGCCCGACGTACTGCGGATGCTGACCGCCGAGGCGATGCACGACATCTCGCACTACCTGCGGACCGCGCACCTGGCGCAGCTGCGGCGGATCATCGACGACCCGGAGGCCTCGGGGAACGACCGGTTCGTCGCGCTCGACCTGCTGAAGAACGCCAACATCTCGGCCGGCGGGGTGCTGCCAATGTGCCAGGACACCGGTACGGCGATCGTGATGGGCAAGAAGTCCGAGGGCGTCCTGACCGGTGTGGTCGACGAGGAGTGGATCAGCCGGGGCGTGTACGACGCCTACACGAAGCTGAACCTGCGGTATTCGCAGATGGCCCCGCTGACCATGTGGGACGAGAAGAACACCGGCTCCAACCTGCCCGCGCAGATCGAGCTGTACTCGACACCTGCCGGCGGCGATCCGGCGTACAAGTTCCTGTTCATGGCCAAGGGTGGCGGGTCGGCGAACAAGTCGTTCCTGTTCCAGGAGACGAAGGCCGTGCTGAACCCGGCCGGGATGATGAAGTTCCTGGACGAGAAGATCCGATCCCTCGGTACGGCGGCCTGTCCGCCCTACCACCTGGCAATCGTGGTCGGCGGGACCTCGGCCGAGTTCGCGTTGAAGACGGCGAAGTACGCGTCGGCGCATTACCTGGACGGGTTGCCGACGACCGGTTCGGCGGTGGGGCACGGGTTCCGCGATCTGGAGCTGGAGGAGGAGGTCTTCAAGCTCACCCAGGACTTCGGGATCGGCGCGCAGTTCGGCGGCAAGTACTTCTGCCACGACGTCCGCGTGATCCGCCTCCCCCGGCACGGCGCGTCCTGCCCGGTCGCGATCGCCGTCTCCTGCTCAGCCGACCGCCAGGCCCGCGCGA
This sequence comes from Kribbella sp. NPDC056951, assembly GCF_042674205.1. Classification (NCBI taxonomy): domain Bacteria; kingdom Bacillati; phylum Actinomycetota; class Actinomycetes; order Propionibacteriales; family Kribbellaceae; genus Kribbella; species Kribbella sp. NPDC056951. The sequence continues at coordinate 868,557 of NZ_JBHUQZ010000003.1, read as the reverse complement.
AGATCACCCCGGAAGGTGTGTTCCTCGAGCAGCTGGAACGCGACCCGGCCCGCTTCCTGCCGGACACGACTGATGAGCACCTGTCGGACGACAGCGACGTCGTACGGATCGATCTGAACCGGCCTATGTCGGAGATCCGCGAGGAGCTGTCGAAGCTCCCCGTGAAGACGCGCCTGTCGTTGTCCGGACCGCTCGTGGTCGCCCGCGACATCGCCCACGCCAAGATCAAGGAGCGCCTGGACGCCGGCGAGCCGATGCCGTCGTACCTTCGTGACCACGCGGTCTACTACGCAGGCCCCGCCAAAACCCCCGAGGGCTACGCCTCCGGCTCCTTCGGCCCAACCACCGCCGGCCGGATGGACGCGTACGTCGACCAGTTCCAGGCCGCCGGCGGATCCTACGTCATGCTTGCCAAGGGCAACCGTTCCGCCAAGGTCACCGAAGCCTGCAAGCAACACGGCGGCTTCTACCTAGGCTCCATCGGCGGCCCCGCCGCCCGCCTCGCCCAGGACTGCATCAAGTCCGTCGAGGTGATCGAGTACGCCGAACTCGGCATGGAAGCCATCTGGAAGATCCAGGTCGAAGACTTCCCCGCCTTCGTAGTAGTAGACGACAAAGGCAACGACTTCTTCACCGACACCCGCAAGCCGGTCCCCTTGACCACCCGCCCCCGCTAACCCCAGCCAAGCCGCTCAAGAACCCCGGCCGCCGTCGCAGCCGGGGTTCCGTCGTTCCGTACGGCGAAGTCCTCCACCGGCTCGTGCATCGCCGCATCGTCGAGTGCCGCCTGCAGATCCCACCCCGGCAATCGCGGTTGTCCGGCCTGAGGTGCTCAGTCGGCCGGCGATCGCCTGGGCGATGGTCGTTTTGCCGGCACCGCCACCACCGGTCAGCAACAGAGCATCCGGCCTCACGCAGCACCTCCGGTTGACGAGACCGAGCAGCTCGACCCTACCGGCCCCGGACCGCCACCACTCACTAACTTCTTCGGGCGCTCGGCTCGCACGCTCGGCGGGGTGGCTGGGTGGGCGGTTTCTGGGGGTTGATGAGTGGGGGCGGTCCGCCTTCACCCGCTGACCCCCGCCGCAGCGTCTGGTTCCAGTAGAGGACATTTATTGGCCTCTACTGGCGGGAGGATTGAGGCATGACGACGACACAGTTTCCTGGTGGTAAGGCGGCAGTTACTCCGTACGTGGTGGTTAAGGGGGCGGCTCGGTTTCTGGATTTTGTGGAGGAGACGTTCGAGGTCAAGCGATCCTTCGATGTGCCGAATGAGGACGGGACCATCGGGCATGCGGAGATCACCGTTGGCGGGTCGGTGGTGATGACGTTCGACGCGCAGCCGGATTGGCCGGACACGCCGGCGTTTCTGAGTGTTTACGTCGACGACGTGGATGCGGTGCTCGACAGGGCGCTAAAGGCAGGGGCAAGCCTGCTTACTCCGATGATGGAGTCGCGGATCAGCGGGGACCGGGGGTGCCGGATCACGGATCCGCTGGGGAACATCTGGTGGCTGCAGACTCCGGTACATGAGGTCGACCCGGCTGATCTCGCGGACGTGTTCAAGGACCCGGAGGAACTGGCCAAGATGAAGATCGCCGTCGACACATTCGTCGACGAAATGCGCAGCCGGGCCCGCGGTTAGCCGGCTCTGATCAGGTCCGGGGCCGGTGGGAGGGGCCAATGGGCCGGCGGGGTCCACGACTCCCATTCGTCGCAGAACGGGTGCGTCCAGGACTCGATGTCGGCGACGGCTTGGTGGGCCGTCGCGGTGATCTCGTCGGCTCGGGATTGGGTGAAGCGGCCAGCCTGTACGGCGCCTTCCAGTTCGTCCTCGTCTTTCCAGTGGATCTCGCGGTCCGGCGTGATCCAGAGGTCGAGGACGTGATCCTGGGTCGTCGTACGGCGGGCGTCGTAATCCCGCGTATGCGGGTCCTCGAGGTTCACGTACCAGCCGCGGAAACCGCCGTCGGAGCCCCAGAAGTACCAGACTGACCAGGGTTTCCCGGCGGGTGCGACCTTGAGGATGCCGGTGCCGTGCCAGATGTCGCGCTTCAGGACACGGGGCTCGGTGAACATCCCGACCGGACCGGCATGCCGGAGCTCACGGCCGTCGCGCAACACCGTCTTCAGCAGCGGGGTACCCGGCGCGAGCCACGCGACCAGTCCGTCCGCGTCGTCGCGGACGACCGTCATCGGACGCACGGTGGGCTTGTCGTGGTCGTTGGCGTAGATCCACTCGATCGTGGTGCCCGGGCTCCAGTAGGTCACGACTCGGCCGGGCGGGTCATGGACAGTACGTCGAGGGCCGCGTCCAACTGCTCTTCCGTCAGATCGCCCTGCGCGACATGCCCGTTCTCGATGACGACCTCGCGGATCGTCTTGCCCTGCTTCAAAGCACTCTTCGCGACCGCGGCCGCGTTCTCGTAGCCGATGTAGCGGTTCAGCGGCGTCACGATCGACGGCGACGACTCAGCGAGCGCTCGAGCATGCGACACGTTGGCGGTGATGCCGTCGACGCAGCGCTCGGCGAGCAGGCGGGAGGCGTTGCTGAGCAGGGTGATCGACTCGAGCAGGTTGCGCGCGATCACCGGCAGCATCACGTTCAGCTCGAAGTTGCCGCCGGCACCGGCCACGGTGATCGTGGTGTCGTTGCCGATCACCTGGGCGGCGACCATCAGCGTGGCCTCGCAGATCACCGGGTTCACCTTGCCCGGCATGATGCTCGATCCCGGCTGCAGGTCCGGCAGCGCGATCTCACCGAGCCCGGCACGCGGTCCGGAACCCATCCAGCGCAGGTCGTTGCAGATCTTGGTGAGGCTGACCGCGATCGTCTTCAGCTGCCCCGACAATTCCACGAGCCCGTCGCGAGCACCCTGCGCCTCGAAGTGATCCGCAGCCTCGGTCAACGACAGCCCGGTCCGCCGGTTCAACTCCACAATCACCGCAGCCGCGAACCCAGGTGGAGTGTTGATCCCGGTCCCCACCGCGGTCCCACCCAACGGGAGCTCAGCCACACGCGGCAGCGACGACCGCACTCGCTCGGCACCCCGCCGTACCTGCTGGGCGTATCCGTTGAACTCCTGCCCAAGCGTCACCGGCGTCGCGTCCATCAGGTGCGTGCGCCCCGACTTCACCACCTCGGCGAACTCAACACCCTTCCGCGACAGCGACTCCACCAGTACGTCGAGCGCCGGCAGCAGCTCGTGGACAACCCCGGCCGTCGCCGCCACGTGGATGGCAGACGGGAAGGTGTCGTTACTCGACTGCGACGCGTTGACGTGGTCGTTCGGGTGCACGTCGACACCGGCCTGGGTCGCCAGCGTCGCGAGAACCTCGTTCACGTTCATATTGGTCGACGTACCGGAGCCGGTCTGGAACACGTCGATCGGGAACTCCGCGTCGTACTCCCCCGAAGCCACCTGATCAGCCGCAGCCACGATCGCGGCCGCCCGCTCCGGATCCAGCACCCCGAGCTCGGCGTTCACGACGGCCGCCGACGCCTTGATCTGCGCGAGCGCGTGCACCAGCTCCGGGGCCAGCGGCCGGCCGGAGATCGGGAAGTTCTCCACCGCGCGCTGGGTCTGCGCCCGCCACAACGCGTCCTTGGGGACTTTGACCTCGCCCATGGTGTCGTGCTCGATCCGGTATTCCACGTTCTCACCCATACCAGTCAGCCTACGTCGCGCCCTGATAGACGTAGTAGAGCTCCTCCCGCCCCTGCAGCAACACCGGCACCGGCGTCACCTGGCACGCCCCGAAGACCACTTCCACCGCCTCCGCCAACGCCGGCGACTCCGACGACGACCACACCGTCAGCACTCCGCCGGCCCGCAACCGCTCCCGGCACACCCCCAGGAACGACGACTCGTAGATGGCCGAATTCTCGTTGTACACAAGGAAGTCCGGCCCATTGTCCACATCCAGCAGAATCGCGTCGTACGACGCCTGGGCCGCCCCCGCGATCACCGCCCGCACGTCCCCCACCTCGACCGACACCCGCGGATCGTCCAGCACCGACGGCACCAGACCACCCCGCATCCACCCCACCAGTTCCGGCTCGATCTCCGCCACCACCACCGCACCGAGACGAACATCACGCAACAACGCCCGCACCGTGTACCCGAGTCCCAGCCCACCCACCAGCACCCGCTCAGGCCGCCGTACCGCCGCCAACGCCACCGACGCCAGCAACTCCTCACTCGACGTCTCCACGTCATCCATCACAAACACCCCATTGACCCGCAACTCCAACGCCCGATCCCCCCGCCGCCGCAGTACCAACTCCCCACGCTCACTAACCGCCCGCGCAATCTCCACCCCCACATCATCCCCAACGTCCGAAAGACCGTCAGGCTTGGTCTCCGCATCGTCGGACGTTAGCCACGACTCCTCCGCAACGTCCGAAGGACCCGCAGGCCTGGTCTCCGCATCGTCGGACGTTATCGACAGGGGTTATCCACAGCGAGGAAGACGTGCACACGGCGAGGGCGGGTTCGCGGCATCTTCTTGCGGTGAGTGATGCAGCGAGATGCGTTGGCGCGGTGCGGTGTGGGCAGTGCGGGGAGTGTGCGCGGAGGTCGCGGCGCCGATGGTGGGCCCAGCCTCTAGGGCAGATCGCCTCGGCACAGGACGGTGTTGTTTCGCGCCTCCAGTTGGCTGCGATTGGAACGCCGCGGTGGGAGGTCACCGCCGAATTGCGCGCGGAGCGCTGGGCCCGGCACGGCTCGCAGACCATCGCGACCTACACCGGACCGCTGACTGCACCGGCAGTGTGGTGGTCGGCGATCTTCGAGGTCGGCGGCGGTGCTGCCCTGGATGGCTCGACGGCCTTGTGTGCGGAAGGCTTGCGCGGATTCACCGACGTACTGCATGTGTCGACACCGAAGTCCTGGCATCCTCGGCGGCCGCCCGGTGTGATCGTCCACGAGACCCGACGCCGTCAGCCGACCGACCTTGTCGGAACCGGGATACCGCGCACCCGTCCACCGGTCGCCGCCGTCAGGGCAGCATTGTGGGCACGCTCGGACCGGCAGGCTGCGACGCTACTGGCAATGACCGTCCAGCAACGGCTGACCACGGCCGAGGCCATCGCCGAAGCCTTCCAGACCGTACGGCGAGATCGCCGGCGCCGGCTCATCATGGCGGTCCTGGCCGATCTGTCGACCGGCGCACAATCGATCGGCGAGCTCGACTTCGCTCGTCTCTGCCGGGAGTTCGGCCTCCCGGAACCGGACCGGCAAACCCGGCGACGCGGGCCCGACGGCACCTGGTACCTCGACTCGGATTGGACCCGGTACGACGCAGTGGTCGAGATCGAGGGTGTTCATCACCTGGAGGCTGACCAGGCAATGTCCGATGCGAGCCGCCAGAACGAACTCACCATCGACCACTCGAGGGTGCTTCGCATCCCCGTCATCGGCCTCCGCGTCGCACCCGACCACTATCTCTCCCAGGTCGCGCGTCTCCTCCGCTCCGCCGGCTGGCCCGGCTGAGCACAACGTCCGAAAGACCCGCAGACTCGGTCTCCGCATCCTCGGACGTTAGCGACGGTTCCTCCGTAACGTCCGAAGGACCCGCAGGCCTGGTCTCCGCATCGTCGGACGTTAGGAAGGGAGGTTCGCGTCGTGGGCCAGCAAGGCGAGCTGCACCCGGTTGGTGAGGTGGAGCTTGGTGAGGGCGTTGGCGAGGTGGGTTTTCACGGTGGCTACGCCCAGGTGGAGGGTGGTGGCTATTTCCGCGTTGGTTTTGCCTTCGGCGACGGCTTGTACGACGTCTCGTTCGCGGTCGGTGAGGTGGGCCAGGGCGGCGCGGGCTTCGGTGCGGCGGGTGTGGGGGTCGGATTCGGCGGCGTGCGTCATGAGTTGGCGGGTGGATTGCGGGGAGAGGACGGATTCGCCGGCGGCGACCTTGAGAATGGCGGTCAGGATGTCGGTGGGGGCGGCATCCTTGAGGAGGTAGCCGGCGGCGCCGGCGCGGAGGGCCCGGACGAGGTGGTGGTCGGAGCCGAAGGTGGTGAGGATGATGATCTCGGGGGCCGGCGCCTCGCTGCGGATGGCGGTGGTGGCGGCGACGCCGTCGAGGACGGGCATGCCGATGTCCATCAGGACCACGTCGGGGGTGAGGTCGCGGACTGCGTCGACTGCTTCGCGGCCGTTGGTGGCTGCACCGACGAGCCGCACTGACGGCGTACCGCCGAGCATGCTGGCCAGGCCCGCGCGGACGAGCGGGTCGTCGTCCACCAGGAGCAGCCGGACGGGAGAACTCACGGCGTCATCGTAGGGTCCACGGCAACCAGGCCGCCAACCGGAACTCACCGTCGACGGTCGGCCCGTACTCGATCCGCCCACCGGCCAACGTGGCACGCTCGGTGAGCCCGATCAGCCCCACCCGCGACCCCGGCCCGCCGGCTCCGGGCTCCAGGCGGTTGGCCAGCTCGACCGTCAGCCCCGCTCCTGGTTGACCACTGATCGTCAGGCGGACGCGCTGGTGCGGGGCGTGCTTGCGGGCGTTGGTGAGGCCCTCCTGGACGATGCGGTAGGCGTGCCGGCCGATCGGGTCCGGTACGTCGGCCAGCTCGGCCCGGACGGTCAGATCGATCACCATCCCAGCCTGCTGCGATTCCGCCACCAGCTCGTCCAGCTGGGCGATCCCACGCCGGGGACCGTCCATGTCCTGGGACCGCAGTACGCCGACGATCTCGCGGAGGTCCTCGACGCAGTCGCGGGCGCTGGTCCGGATCACGCCGGCCGCCCGGGACAGCTCGTCGGTGGGCATGTCCGGCCGGAACTCCAGGGCACCGGCATGCACGCTCAGCAACGACAACCGATGCCCGAGCGCGTCATGCATCTCCCGGGCGATCCGTTCCCGCTCCTGCCGCTGGCCCTGCTCAACGCGCAACTGCTGTTCACTCTCGGCCCGAACCGCCCGCTCGGTCAGCGACGCCATCAGCTGCCGCCGGGTCCGTACGACGATGCCCCAGGCAACGAGTGCGAGACAGGCGAGCGCGGTCAGCGTGACCGCGATCAGGTAAGCATTCGGGGTGTCCGCGAGCGGGTACAGCCAGAACTGCACCAGGCAGGACGCCATCGCCGCAGCACCGAGCGAGAGGCTCACCGCGGGCCGCCGATGCACCGCGACGCTGAACAACGCGATCCCGGCCGAACCACCGACCGATGGAACCGTCGTCGACACCACGATCATCACCACGACCAGTCCCACCGGCCAGCGTCGCCGGAGCAGGAGCGCCAGCGCGCCGGCGATCGCCAGCCCGAGGCTCAGCCAGTACGGCACCGGCCCGAACCGCGGCGGCGGCTCGGCGGCACCGACCGACAGCAGACTGAGCAGGAACCCCACGACCACAGCGGCGACGTCCACGACCCGGTCCCGCGGGGTCAGCCGGTCGTAGCCGGGCGCGGCCGGCGACCCGGGTTCGATGAGCGCCGCGAGGATCACTCGACCGACGGTATCCCGTTCCCCGCGCAACCGCCGCACACTCGATACTTTCGGTGGAGGCCGCGGTCCACCGCTCGGCACTCGACAAGCGCCCGCCGACGGATCCGTCGTACCGGCTGGTCCCGGCAGAGTCGTCCTCATGATCCTTGCCGAAAGCACCTACCGCGGTACGACGGCCGCCGAGCTGGCCGGGCGGAGTCGCTGGGACTCGTTCAAAGCCGCGATCGACCAGCGGGCGGTCTTCCCGCGCGCGGGAACGATCCGCCTGCACCTGAACCGCCTCGAACTCACCGCCTGGGAGCACGGGCACGACATCACCGTGCACCCGAGCGACATCGCCGCGGTCGGCAACGACTTCACCGACCTGTACGGGCGGTTCCTCGGCGGCGGGTCGAAGACGCTCGGAGCGCCGTTGATCCTCGAGCTGCGCGGCGGTACGACGCTCTACCTGCTCACCAACCACCGCTGGTTCACCGAACGCACCGACAACGCCCAGTGGGCCGGCCGCCTCAACCAGTGGATCGCCACGGAGACCCGAGCATGATCAGCCGCAGGGGTTTCGTCGCCGGAGCGGGCGCCGGGGCCTTGGCTGCCGCGGGATGGGGTGAAGAGGGCCGCACGCGCCCCGGGTCCAGCGGGTCGGCGCGGGTGGAGAAGTTGCTGACGGCAATGTCCTTGGCGGACAAGATCGCGCAGCTGAACGTGCCGGTCGTGCTCCCGGGTGAGCCGGGCAGCTCAGCCGGGGCGACACCTGCGGATCAGGAGCGGTACGCGCGCGGCGGGTTCCAGCACCAGAACCTCGTACTCGGCCCGGGTGGCGGCTTCTTCGGGTTGGTGAACGAGTCGTTGTTCGGCAGTTTCGATCCTGAGCAGCCCAAGACGCCCAAGGAGCAGGCCGAGCGCCACAACGCCCTGCAGAAGCTTGCGCTGGCGTCCGAGCACCGGATCCCGCTGCTCCAGATCAGCGAAGGCACGCATGGCTCGATCGGCCCCGGCTCGACGATCTTCCCGGAGGGCCCCGGTCTCGGCGCGACGTGGTCGCCCGAGCTCGTCGGGCACGTGTACGGCGTCGTCGGCGCGGAGGCTCGCGCGGTCGGGATCCACGCGATCAGCACGATCACCGCCGAGCTCAACCGCGATCCGCGCTACGGCCGCGCCATCTGGTCGTTCAGCGAGGACCCGTACCTGACCACCCGGTACGTCGAGGCTCTCGTCCCTGCCGCCCAGGCCGACCTCCACACCGGCGCCGTCGTATCGCTCTGCACGTTCCCGGCCGAGTCCCCGAATGTCGGCGGCCTCGAGGGCTCCTCGATCGAACTCGGCGAACGCGAACTCCGCAACATCCACCTCCCACCGTGGCGAGCTGGTTCCGCCGCCGGCTCGCTGATGACCGAGGCCGGCGAACAGACCATCGACGGCATCCCGGTGCACGGATCGCCGAAGTACCTGACCGAGGTCCTCCGCGACGAGCTCGGCTTCCGCGGCGTCGTGATCGCCAACGGCTTCGAGAACCTGATCACCGACCGAGTCGCGAGCACGCCGGCCCACGCGGGCGCCCTTGCGCTCGGCGCCGGCATCGACATCGCACTCGCGTGGCACGACGCCTTCCTCACCGGGCTGGCCGAAGCCGTCCGCACCGGCGCGATCGACCAAACCCTCATCGACCGGGCCGTCCGCCGGATCCTCACTCTCAAGGAACGCCTCGGCCTCTTCGAGAACCCGTACGCCGACCCGGCCCGCGCCCAGGCGATCGTCAACCAGCCCGCGCACCGCAAGATCGCTCTGCAGGCGGCGCGGGAGTCGATGACCCTGCTCCGCAACGAAGGCGGCCTGCTGCCACTCCACCACCGCCGGATCGCCGTCATCGGTCCCAACGCCGACGATGCCCGGAACCTGCTCGGCGAATACTCCGCCTGGCCGACCTTCCACGCCGTACCGACGATCCTGGACAGGCTGAGGGCCACCGGCCGGCAGATCACCCATGCCAAGGGCTGCGCCACCACCGGCACCGACCGCTCCGGCATCGCAGCCGCGGTCAAGGCGGCCAAGAACGCCGACGTGGCGGTCGTCGTACTCGGTGAGGAGGTCAAGGGCGGGTACTTCGACCCCGGCCGCACGAACGGCGAGCTGGCCGACATCGCGTCGCTCGACCTCACCGGCGTACAGCAGGAGCTCCTGGAGGCCGTCCACCACACCGGTACGCCGGTGGTGCTGGTGCTCGTCAACGGCCGCCCGCTGTCGGTCACCTGGGCCGCCGAGCACATCCCGGCAATCCTCGAGGCCTGGTTGCCCGGCGAACAAGGCGCGCAGGCGGTGGCCGACGTACTGACCGGTGCCGTCGATCCGAGCGGTCGACTACCGATCACGGTGCCGCGCAGCGTCGGCCAACTGCCGATGTACTACAACGTCAAGGGCGCACGAGCCCGGGCCGGCACGTACGTCGATATCCCGTCGACCCCGCTGTATCCGTTCGGCCACGGCCTCAGCTACACATCGTTTGCCCTCAGCAACGTTCATCTCAGCGCGGACAGGATCACCGGGACCGGCCGCACCGAGATCCGGGCCGAGGTCCGCAACACCGGCCAACGCACCGGCACCGCGGTCGTCCAGCTGTACGTCACCGACGACGAGTCGAGTGTCGTCGTACCGGAGATCCAGCTGCGCGGCTTCGCCAAGGTCAGCCTGGCACCCGGTGCCCACGCCTCGATCAAGATCCCGTTGCGGGCCGATGACCTCGCCCTGATCGACGCCAGCCTCGACCGCGTCGTCGAGCCGGGCGCCTTCACCCTGCGCGTCGGCACCTCCGCCGCCGCGTTGCCGCATACCCTTCAACTCACCGTGATCTGAGGATTCGACCATGCGAAAACTGCTGCGATTCGTTGCCTTGGTCATCGTTCTGGTGCTGGCGTTCGTGATCTCGTCGAAGGTCTGGACCTGGCAGGACGACCGCAAGGCGACGATGACCACGACCGGTCCCTACACGGCCGATCTGGAGTCGCTGAACAAGCATCCGTTGCCGAAGTGGTTCCAGGACGCGACGTTCGGTGTGATGATCCACTGGGGGCTGTACTCGGTCCCGGGGTTCGCGCCGAAGGGGAAGACGTTCCCGCAACTGCTCGCCTCCGAGTACGGGCACGCGATGACGCACAACCCGTACGCCGAGGACTACGCGAACGCGGTGAAGGACCCGGACTCCCCCACCGGCACGTACCACCGCGAGCACTACGGCGATGCGCCGTACAGCGACTTCACCAAGCAGTTCGATGCCGGGCTGGCCAAGTGGGACCCGAACCGCTGGGCCGCACAGTTCAAGGCGGCCGGGGCGTCGTACATCGTGGTGACGGCCAAGTACGCCGATGGCTACTCGATGTGGCCGACCGAGGTGCGGAACCCGCACGCGCCGGACTTCCACGCCAAGCGCGACCTGATGGGTGAGCTGGCGACCGCGGTGCGCAAGCAGGGGCTCAAGTTCGGCGTCTACTACTCCGGCGGCGTGGACTGGACCTTCCAGAAGAAGACCGTCAAGACCCTCGGCGACTACTCCTTCCTGCACTACGGCGAGGACTACCGCCAGTACGCCGTCGCTCAGCTGCGCGAGCTGATCGCGAAGTACAAGCCGGACATCCTCTGGAACGACATCTCCTGGCCGACCGGCAGCAAGCGCCTGTACGCCGTCATGGCGGACTACTACAACACCGTGCCCGACGGCGTGGTCGACGATCGCTGGGGTACAGCGTCGTTCGGCCGGCAGTTCATGAGCCCGAAGCCGATGCGCTGGGGATTCGACCTGCTGATGCGCGGCCTGCTCAAGATCCCGGACGCCGCCGACAGCATCAGTACGCCGCGCGAGGTCCCGCACAGCGACTTCAGAACCCCCGAGTACGTCGGCTTCGACACGCCCCAGACCAAGTTCTGGCAGCAGGACCGTGGCATCGGCGGGTCTTTCGGCTACAACCGCGAGGAGACGGAAGCCGACTACGCCAAGTCATCCGACCTGATCACCGCCCTGGCCAAGGCCCGGGCCAACAACGGCGCCCTGCTACTGAACGTCGGCCCGAGCGGCGGCGAGGGCGAGATCGTCCCCGCCCAGCTGAGCCGGCTCAACGACATCGGCGCCTGGCTGAAAAAGAACCCAGGACGTTAGTACCAGCCCTTGGCCTGCGAGTGGCTCCAGGCCGAGCAGGGTGAGCCGTAGCGGTCCTCGATGTAGTCGAGGCCCCACTTGATCTGGGTGACCGGGTTGGTCCGCCAGTCCGAGCCGTAGGCGGCCATCCGGTTGCCCGGGAGGGCCTGGGCGATGCCGTACGCCGAGGAGGTCGGGTTGTCGGCGCGGGGGTTCCAGCGCGACTCCTTGTTCCACAGCTTCTCCAGGCAGCTGAACTGGCCCTGGCTCCAGCCGTGGTCGGGCAGCAGGTTCATCGCGATCTGCTTGGGGGTGCCCTCGTACTTCTTCCGCTCGGCATCCCGGCTGGCGCGCGCCTCGCGGGAGTTGCGGTCGGTCTTCTGCAGCGCCTGGTAGCGCGCGAGGGCGGCGTTCTTGGCGACGCGGCGCCGCCACGCGGCGTCCTGGGAGGCCTGCATCTCCTGCGCCTGGGCCTCGACCTGGTTGCGGATCCGGATCGCTTCCTCGGCCTGCTCCTGCTGCGTCAGGATCTTCTGGGTCGGCTGCTTGCCGGCCGACGCCTTCTCGCTGTTCACGACCGCGAGCTCGGCGCGTCCGGAGGCAGAGCTGCTACCGGCGGAGCTGAAGAGGTCGATACCCGTCACCACGGTGACGACGGCGATCCCTGTCACAGAGAGAGCCGCGACGGAGCGCTTCGCTTTCATCTTTCCTTCCGAGATCCCGACCCCCGTCGGCTGCAACAGAAACATACTTTGGCCTAAACCGACCGTGATCACAAGCAGGTCACGAGCGACGGCGCGGCCGCCGCAGGGGCGACCGCGCCGTGGCGGACGAAGTCTTACGCGTGCTTTACGTCAAACACCGTCAGATCTGCAGGTCATCCAGCATCTCGGTGACCAGCGCGGCGATCGGCGAACGCTCCGAGCGGGTCAGCGTGACGTGTGCGAACAACGGGTGGCCCTTGAGCTGCTCGACCACCGCGACCACACCGTCGTGCCGGCCGACCCGCAGGTTGTCGCGCTGGGCGACGTCGTGGGTCAGCACGACCCGCGAGTTCGCCCCGACGCGGGACAGCACGGTCAGGAGCACGTTGCGCTCCAGCGACTGCGCCTCGTCGACGATCACGAACGCGTCGTGCAGCGACCGGCCGCGGATGTGGGTCAACGGCAACACCTCGAGCATGCCGCGGTCCATCACCTCGTCGATCACGTCGGCGCCGGCCAGCGCGCCCAGCGTGTCGAAGACCGCCTGCGCCCACGGCTGCATCTTCTCCGACTCGCTGCCCGGCAGGTAGCCGAGCTCCTGGCCGCCGACCGCGAAGAGCGGCCGGAAGACGACCACCTTCTTGTGCTGGCGGCGCTCCATCACCGCCTCCAGACCGGCGCACAGCGCGAGTGCCGACTTGCCGGTACCGGCACGGCCGCCGAGCGAGATGATCCCGACGTCCGGGTCGAGCAGGAGGTCGAGTGCGACCCGCTGCTCGGCGGACCGGCCGCGGATCCCGAACGCCTCGCGGTCGCCGCGGACCAGCCGGACCCGCTTGTCCGGCATCACCCGGCCGAGCGCACTGCCCCGGTCCGACAGCAGCACCAGCCCGGTGTGCGTCGGGAACTCACCGGCCTGCTGGAGCTCCAGGATGCCGTCCTCGTACAGGTCGTCGACCACTGCGGTCTCGACCTCGAGCTCGGCCATCCCGGTCCAGCCGGACTCCAGGGTGAGCTCGGCCCGGTACTCCTCGGCCACCAGACCGCAGGCCGAAGCCTTCACGCGCATCGGCAGGTCCTTGGAGACCAGCGTGACGTCGCGGCCCTCGGCCTTGAAGTTGCAGGCGACCGCCAGGATCCGGCTGTCGTTGTCGCCGAGCCGGAAACCGGCCGGCAGGCTCTCAGGGTCCGTGTGATTCAACTCGACCCGGAGAGTTCCACCCTTCTCCCCCACTGGCAGGGGTGCGTCCAGACGTCCGTGCTGGATCCTGAGCTCGTCGAGCAGGCGTAGTGCGGTGCGCGCGAAGTAGCCGAGTTCAGGATGATGCCGTTTGGCCTCCAATTCGGTGACGACGACCACCGGGACGACCACCTCGTGCTCGTCGAACCGCAGCATCGCGTGCGGGTCCGACAGGAGCACCGAGGTGTCCAGCACAAAAGTGCGCTGGTCCGGTGTGGATGAGGTACTTGACGCCTTGGCGTGGGTGGCAGCCATGTCGCACGTCCTCTCGGGCCGCGACGTGCACACCACGCCCGGCCCACCAGTGTTAGGTGTTGGACCGGGAGTAGGAGATCAGCCGGACCGAGACAGACCGTCTCGGACACTCCGTTCTGCCCCTCATGGGGCAACCGGCTGGCGAACGATTCTCAAACTGATCGCACCTCCCGTAACAGCCGGCTTCCCCTCCGACCGTCATTGTCAGAGTAGGAGGGTCCGGCAAACCCCGCAGCCCGACACGCCCGCCCGCGGGGTTAACAGGGTGTTACACGTTCCCCCCACCCGAGGGAGCCGCTTCACCCCACCGGGTGATCCGGTACGACGGCGTCGCGGCGGACGCTCATGTCATGCGAAGAAACTGGCCGGTCCTGGTGGGCTGCGCAACCGCTCTGTGGTCGTTTGCCTACGGAATTGCAGGCCTCTACTGGTCCTCAGGAGGTTCCGGCTACCCGTTCGCGAAGGTGGAGGACGACCGGTCGACCGCCTCGGTCCTGGAAGGCGCTCCAGTGGCCGTTGTCGGGCCAGTCATGGCCATCGTGGGACTCGGCGGCGCCGTACTGGCCGTGGTGATGACTCGACGCCGGCCGCGCGGGTGGTTGCTGCAGACAATCGCCGCCGTACTCGCGGTAGTGCTGGCACTGGTGATTCCGGACTACACCCTGATCGCGATCCTTGCCCTGTCCCCCGCACTCGTGGTCTTCGCGTTCACCGGGATCCCGGGTGAGCAGGGTGGCGTCGGTGACGTCCTGTACTGGCACCGACTCAACCTGCTCATCCTGTTCGTCGGTGGCGTGCTGTGGGCGGCGACTGCGATCGCCTACCACCGCCGTACCCGCGACGCCTGCGTTTCCTGCGGCCGCAGCGACCGGCCCGCACCCGCGTGGACCACACCTTCGGAAGCGCTCCGCTGGGGACGGGTCGCGGTCGGCGTGTCCGTCGTGGCGAACCTGCCGTACGAGGCCACCCGGATCGCCTGGTACTTCGGCTGGCCGCTGGGCATCACCGACGACTTCCACCAGATGATGGTCGACACGCCGGGCATGCTGGAGATGGGCCTCGGCCTCGCCGTCCTGGCCATCGGCGGCAGCATCCTCACGCACGGCCTGGTCCAGCGCTGGGGTGAGGTCTATCCACGCTGGATCTGGTTCAAGGCCGGTCGCCGGATTCCCCCGCGGCTGGCGATCATCCCGGCCTCGATCGTGGCCGTCGTACTGATCCCTGCCGGTCTGATGAACGCCCAGCTCCCCCTGGACGGCGACAACTGGGCGCTCAACGCCCCAGGCATCCTCTGGATCCTCTGGGGCGCATCACTCGGCGCAGCGACCTACGCCTACTACCTCAGACGCCGTACGACGTGTGTGCGGTGCGGACGTGGAGTCACGTGCCGAAGCGACGCTCTCGCTGGGCGTAGCTCCTGACCGCCCGGAGGAAGTCGACGTGCCGGAAGTCCGGCCAGAGCGCCTCGCAGAAGTAGAACTCGCTCAGCGCGCTCTGCCAGAGCAGGAAGCCGCCCAGCCGCTGCTCACCCGACGTGCGGATGACCAGGTCCGGATCCGGCTGGCCCTTCGTGTAGAGATGCCGGGCGATGTGCTCCACGTCGACCCGCTCGGCCAGCTCCTCGATCGAGATGCCCTGCGCGGCCTCCTCGAGCAGCAGGGACCGCACGGCGTCGGCGAGCTCGCGGCGGCCGCCGTACCCAACTGCCACATTGACGAGCATGCCTTCGACGTCCTGGGTGGCGGTCTCGGCCCGCTTGAGTGTCTCGGCGGTCGCACTCGGCAGCAGGTCCAGCGCGCCGACCGGGTGGATCCGCCAGCGGCCGATCGCGGTCAGCTCGTCGACGGCCTGCTCGATGATCCGCAGCAGCGGCTCGAGCTCGTCGGCGGGCCGGGTCAGGTTGTCGGTGGACAGCATCCAGACGGTGACCACCTTGACGCCGACGTCGTCACACCAGTGCAGGAACTCGGTGATCTTGTTCGCCCCGGCCTCGTGGCCGTGCGACACCGGGTTGCCGGCCGAGCGCGCCCAGCGCCGGTTGCCGTCGATGATGACGCCGATGTGCCCCGGGATCCGGTCCGGAGCCAGCGAACGCCGCAGCCGGCGTTCGTAGATCAGCATCAGCGCGTCGCGCAGTTTCTGCTTGCCTGGTGTCTGCATGAGCAGGGGTTCGCCTCCAAGTTCCTCAGACGAGGCTAGCCCACATCGGCCTCCGAAAGAGAGGCCGAACTTTTCACTTGTTCGCAGCATCGTAGACACGGGAGAAGGTGCGTAGCAGGGGTGACTTCGCCTACATTTCATCCGGTGGGGGCTTGAACCTACGGTTCCGTAGGTTACGGTTGCGTAGGTAGACCTGTACGACCTCCCGAAAGGACGGCGATGACCGCTTCCAGCGCACAGCCCCAGGCAGTCGGTCACAAGCTGTCCGAACGGCTCGGCCCGCTCAAACCGAAGCTGCGCGGCTGGCTGCACGCCGGCACCTTCCCGCTGGCCACCGCGGGCGGCATCGTGCTGATCTGCCTGGCCCCGCATGCGAACGCGCGCTGGGCTGCCGCGGTCTACACCGTGGGCGCGATGCTGCTGTTCGGCATCTCCGCGCTCTACCACCGCTTCTACTGGGGTGCGACCGGCGAGGCGATCCTGCGCCGGCTCGACCACAGCAACATCTTCCTGCTGATCGCCGGCACCTACACCCCACTCGGGATGCTGCTGCTGAGCGGCAAGGACCGCCTGCTGATGCTAAGCCTGGTCTGGGGCGGCGCGACGCTGGGCATCCTGTTCCGGGTCTTCTGGGTCGGCGCTCCGCGCTGGCTCTACACACCGATCTACCTGGCCATGGGCTGGGTCGCGGTGTTCTGGATGGGCGACATCTACCACCAGGGCGGCGCTGCGGTCGTCACACTGATCGCGGTCGGCGGCCTGCTCTACTCGGTCGGCGCAGTCATCTACGGCACCAAGCGCCCGAACCCGTCGCCGCGCTGGTTCGGCTTCCACGAGATCTTCCACGCCCTGACGGTGGCCGCCTTCATCTGCCACTACATCGCCGTCAGCCTCGTGACCTACCAGTCCTGAGCGTTTCTGAAGGCTGGCTGAAGGGTTGTCCGCGACCCTGAAGTATGGGCGGACTTCTGGAACTGAGCGATGACGAGCTGACCGAGCTGGGGCGGTCAGTCGCCGGCGTGCCCACCGCACGCATCGCTGACGTGCGCATCGAAGACGTGGACTACCCCATCGGCACACCGAGCACCGCAGGCCTCTACCGCGTCTTCGGTACGGCGGATGGCGTCGGCTGGTCCTGTTTCGTCAAGCAACTGCAGTCGGCGCGGCACTGGCCACTCATCACGCTGGTGCCGGAGTCGTTCCGGGAGGACTTCATCCAGAAGCTCCCCTGGTCCCTGGAGCTCGCCGTCTACCGCAGCGACATCGCCCAGATCCTCCCCGAAGGCATGCGCCTGCCCAAGGCCTACCGCATCGACGTGCACGAAGACGACCGCGGCACCCTGTGGCTGGAGGACGTGATCCAGGAACCGGGCCCGTGGCCGATCAGCCGGTTCGAACGAGCGGCGTACCTGCTCGGCCGACTCTCAGCTCGCCGCCAACCACATCTGGTCGAGCCATTCCTCCCCCGCCCCGAGGTGACCACACCAGGCAGCGCACTGCGGTACTACACGGGCGGACGGGTGCTGGCGAGCGCCGTACCGGCTATTGCGAACCCAGAGACCTGGCGACACCCGATGCTCGCCGCTGCCGTCTGCAACCTCGGAGAGCACGCACTGCGCGACGATCTGCTGGAGCTGGGCGCACGGCTGCCCGCGATCCTCGATGCACTCGACACGTTGCCTCAGTGCTATCAGCACGGGGATGCGAGTCCGCAGAACCTCCTGGTGCCGCAGGACTCGCCCGATGACTTCGTGCTGATCGACTGGGGCTTCGACTGCCCGCACGCCATCGGTTTCGACCTGGGCCAACTCCTGGTCGGGCTAGCGCACGCCGGCGAACTCTCGCCGGACGCGCTCCCCGTCGTACACCGCGTGATCCTGAAAGCCTTCCTGACCGGCGTAGCCGAGGAAGGAATGCAGGTGACCGAAGACCAGGTCCTCTACGGCTACCTGGGTTCCCTGTGCGCAAGAGCAACCTTCACCGCACTCCCCCTGGAAGACCTAGGCAAACCCGTCGATGCATCCACCCTCGGCCTCTTCGAGCAGCGCGTTCACCTAACCCGCGCCCTCGTCGACCTCGTCTCCACGGTCGTGTGAAATGCGGTTGACCCCACCCGTGCACGCTTTTCCTGGCGCGCGTGGTCTTGCCCGCCCCAGCCCGGCGGTGGTGACCCGCCGCCGGCAACTACCCGTCGGCCGCCCCTCCAGTTGGCCGCGACGAGCATGACCACTCAGAGGTAAGACGTCCAGCTCAACCGCAGAATCAGCCGGGAATTCCTCGGCGTGACCCATGTACTGGCAATAAAGAGGGGTGCGGCCCGCAGGAGTACCTACTGCATAAAGAGTCTGATCGATTGTTGTGTACCGGATGCTGCCCAGTTCTGGTCCGCATCGACAGCCAGCCGTAATTCGTGATCTGGTGCGCCGTGGTGGGCCAGGGGTCGTTCGTCGACGTAGAGCGCGGAGACTGAGTTCTCGATCGGGCTCGGAAAGCATCGCGTCGATCAGTGCGCGCAGCTCACCAACAGTCGAGGCCTTCACGAGGTTCTCGTCGTGACCATGTTTGCAGCAGGCGCTCGCCGTGAACTCCATTTCAAGAGCGCTTCACCGAGTAGAGGACCAACTCACGTTGTCTGGTCGCTCCCCGGTGCGGAGCGTCTCCACAATCGCGTCTCTGACCACGTCAACATCAAGCAGGGAGTCGGGCGGGAAGCTCTCGTCGTGTCCCTGCATGAACAGCCTGACTTCCTCGTGCTCGCCGTGACGACCCTTGACGTACATGCTTCCCCGGAGATCGGTGAATCCCAGAGTCCACGCCGGAATACCGGGAACGACGCCAACCCGCATCTCATGGTCGGTCAGTCCATCCTCGTCCAACTCCCGCCCGTCGATATAGAGCCAGGCGCACGTGTTGTCGGGATCTTTCGCGGCACCATTCAGCACCCTGGAAAGGAAGGTTGTAACGTCGCCCTCGGTCGCGAGACTCGTGGCATTGTCATCGCCACCATATGACGCGCTAATTGTGTAGCTCACACCGCACCATCCTCTTCCTTGCCTATAAAGGTGTCGCGATATCCGTTGGGTCCGTATACTACAAGCTGAGCCCCGGGCGGCAGGAATCGCGGTAGCAGTTTGCGGCAGTTGAGTCCTCGCGTCATGCACGGTTCGTTATTCAGATAGACTGTCGCCCGCTTCATTCCATTCAGCCGCATATGCATAGCAAATTTGATTTCGGCGTGGCTCGTGCGGTCGAACGGTAGCCAGCCCTTCTCTGCGCACAGGTCCAAACCTTTCCGTTCGAGAAAGTCACCGCGACCGCTAACGAAGTCGTGCTGCCTTCCTTTCTCGTCGATGAATATTCCAGTGGTCGGGTCACTGTTGGCGGGGTTCCGCTTCGGCAGCCTGCACATGATCCTGGCGACGGAATCCTCATGGCTTGGCTCCGCTGCGCCGCTCAGCCGGTCCGACCTGGCAACGGTGCGCCAACCGCCGACCATCTGATCCGCCCACGAACGCGCGCGTTGCGGAACACGGCCGGCAAACTCCGCCGCTTCTTCGCAAGCCCGTGCGGCGGCATCCAGCTGGAGCGCCGTCTCCCGGGCCGCTGGATTCGTGGAGCCGAAGGCAATCAAGTAGGCGGCCTGTTCGCGGCAGTGCCGCGCGGTTCGGTGCAAATAGCCGACCATGTTGGGAATCTGGTCGATACACGAGAGCAGCTCTGCCGCGACCCGCTGCAACTCCGACGGCATCGAGGAACCTGCCGGTCAGATCTGGTCGGCATAGCTTTTGCAGCTCCGGGCGGCGATCTGCAGGGCTTCCGACGCCTGCTCCACAGCCCGGCCCGCCGCGTCGAGTAGCTCACTGATGTCTGCATCGGCCTTTGTGGCAGATCCCTGAATCAATGCGAGTACCTGAGCGCTGCTGCTGGCAAAGCGCTGCTTGAATCCACCGAGACTAGCGGCGCCCTGAGTTGCGTCCGTAGCGACCTGATGGAGCTGCATCTTCAGTTGCTGAACCTGCGACATGGAATCGGTTCCCTTCAAGCTTGAAAGGCGGAAGTTTCTTGCTGAGGGCGGGCTCCGCTCGGGAGCGCCGGCCAATTGGGTAGGCGAGCGCTTGGGGCAGCACGAGAGCCTCCGGACATCACTCCCGGGGGTCCTCGCGGCCTCCAACCGGGCCACCCCGCGCCTGCCCGGTACGACAGGGGACGCCCCCGATCGGGCGCGGCGGTGGACGGGACTAGCCACCCACCAGGCAGCCACCGGCTTGTTACTCCCAGGCCGCGGTAGTCCGGCGGAACGGACGCGGATAGATGCCACCGTCCATGAGGAGACGGCTGAGGAGAGATTTGGCCAGCGCGTCCGCCCCGCCTGCATGGTTGGGCCGTATCACTCGGACTTCGTGTCCTGGGCGATCAGTACCTCGATCCCTCTGCTCTGGAGATCGCGGCGAACCTCGAGCGGATTGTTGAACCCGGCGAAGTGCAGAAGGCTCGGGACGATCAGGTAGGACCGATCGGCTTCCAGGACGGCGTCGATGCAGGCGACCAGTTGGACTGAGTTGCGGTCAAGGTCTTCCTCGTAGATCGCATCGACCTCGATCCCTCTTGCCGCCGCACAGCTCGCTATCTGGCGACGGAGGAGTTCGACCTCGGCGGCTTCCATCAGGAACCCCTTTCTGATGTAGCCACACACTGCACGCGTACGCACAATTCCCCGTTCACAGGATGCGTCAGACCCGGGTAGGTCCCGTTGAAGTGATGTGTCCATCTGGGCGATCAGCTCAGCGGTTGCAGCGCTGCCGGATCCGGCAGCGCTGGGAATGGCTCATTGGTGATGGCCAAGCCCGAGAATCGGCGGCACATGGCGTCTTCGTAGGCGCCTGCCATCTCAGGGACCGCGATGTAGTCGGCAATCGCTGTGGTCCCGAACCACACTCGTACTCGGCGCCTTTCGGGCATCATCTCTGACATCAGTTCTGCTCCCCTTCCCTGGCCGACCGGGAACGGATTGATCGGTCAGCCACTCTGTGCAACCACCGTGACACCCAGTGGTGACCACTGACACCTGTGTGACGGAGCGATGTCGAACGACCTCATGGGCATGTGTCGACGCCGTTGCCCATTGCGATGGGTAGAGTTGACGAGTCGGTCCTCCAGAGGCTGAAAGGTCAGCTAGTTATGCGCAGGTCTGCGTCGCATGCATCAGCACAGAGCCCGCAGGCGCGCGGCCGCGAACTGGCCTCACAGGGAAAGAAGCTTTGGGCCGAGATCGGATCCGTCAAGGGCGCGGCAGCCGAGCTGATGGCGAGATATCCAGATGTGCCGAGCCTGCAGGCGTTTCGGTACGCCGCCGGGCTGTCTCAGGATCATGCCGCGACGCGCTACAACGAGGTCGCTGCGAATCGGACGAGCCTCGGCGGAACGTCGATCAATGCGTGGGAGACCTGGGCCCGCGTTCGGAGTGGTCACGGATCACCGCCGTCGATCTCCAGCCTATTGATTCTTTGCGCGGCATATGGCAGGGGCCCGATGGGATTGACAGAGGAGGAGATCACGCCGGCGGATCTCATCGCAGAATCGTACGAACGGTTACCCATCGAGGATCAGTTGGCACTCAAGGCCTACAAGCCGAACAGCGTTGAGCCGACGCCGGCAGAAGACCATGCGATAGAGGCCCTGCACCATGGACCCGGCGAGGGAACTGCGGGGCGGAACAGTCGCCCTGACCAAGTCGGCGGTGACTTCATCCTGTCCGCTCCGACCGTGGAGTACGGAAACTCCGACATCAGCGTCTTCACACTCCCCAACCCCAATCCCGGACGCCTGCTCGACCTGACCTGGAGCACCTTCGGCTTCGGCGTCGAGCGTCTGTCCCGCCAGATCAAGAATCTGGGAAAACGCCTGGATGTGGATGCCTGCTTCGGAGTGAATGAAGCGGGTCTCGTCATGGCAACGTTCCTCTCTTCGTCGCGGTTCTCCCGGTGCCCCATCGGATATCTGAGATGCAACAAGGTCCGCGATGGGGTCGAACTGGACAGCGCGTCGTACTATCCGCAGGCAAAGGAATCGCCCACGATCGTCATCTGCGATTTCGAGGTCAAGCATGCGGATGTGATCGGGTACATCACTCGTGAACTGCGTGCTCGCTATCCCAAGGCCGAGATCTACTTCGCCGTGTTCGGTGCCATGACCAAGGAAGCCGATCTTGAGGTGAGCAGCTTCGATGACCTGACGGGTGCACAAATCATGCGAGCGGCCGACTTCGAAGCAGTGTTTGTGGCCGCAACGATGAGCGCACCGGGTATCGAGCCACCCCTTGAACTCCGCTAGCCCAAGAGTTAGGTGAATACACGTGAGTCAGAGTCAAGTTCCGGAGTTGGCCCAGAGCGTCGTCGACATGGTCAGAGCCATGTTGGCTGACCTGCGCCCCAAGCTCTTGAATGCCGCTCTCACTGGACGCCGTGCGGAGAACGAGAACCTGCGGCACGAGGACAACTTCCTGTCCGACTACGACCTGCTGATGCACGACCTGTACAAAGAGCGTCTGGCCGAGTTCATCCCGTCGTTCATCTACGCGTCGGAAGAGTCCGATCCACAGGTGGTCGGCTCCGATGCCGAGCCAGAGCTCTGCGTCCTGGTTGACCCGCTGGATACGAGTGAACTCGCCGTCCGGGCAATTCAGGGATACACGCACATCATGGTCTACTCGCTGTCCCTGAAGCGCCCGGTCGTCTCGGTCATCGGAGACATCTTCCATCACGTCCAGCTGTACGTTGCGGCGCTCGGCGACGATGGGGTTGACCGCGCCTTCGCCGTCACCGCTGCGGATGAATGGCATGAGCTGGTGCACCGGCCGAGCGTGAATCTGTCCGAGGCGCTGGTGACCAACTATCTGATGCGTCCCGAGGAGCGATTCCTCCCGTTGGCGCGGCAGCAGAGCTTCCTGGAGGCTCTTGGGGCACCGGATGCGGCTGGCAAGCACAAGGGCCGGATCGGCGTGGGCCACGGCTCAGTCTGTCTCTGCCACGTCGCCGCCGGGTTCACCGATGCCACGATTGAGATTCAGAAAGGCTTCGCCACCTGGGACTTCTTGCCAGGGCACTACGTTCTGCATGCGGCGGGTGGCGTCGCTATCGGTTTGGACGGCGAGCGGATCGGCCTGGACTACGGCTTCAACAGCTTGTCCGAAATCAGGCACGCGATGGACGTCAAGCGAAAGTTCGTCGCCACGAGCAGCTTGAGCCTTGCTGAAGAGATTCGAAAGACTCTTCGCATCTAGCAAGTGGCACGTGTAGGGCTTTTTGCGGGCGTTGGGTGGTAGCTCGTGGGTCGTCAACCACCTGCACCACCACCAGAACCCAGCCGGCGGTGAGGCGACCGCGTAGGGCCACCACCCGCCGGGCCGGGTGGGCAAAACCTCTCGCACCACAGCGGAGCCGCACGGGTGGGCTCGACCACCTCAACCGGCTGCACCACAGTTTTGATTTCAGTCGTGTCTCAGGTGCAACGAAACGGGGGTGATCGGGTATCCATGGTGCGTGAAGAACCTCAGTAGGTACACAGCGCTCGCCGCCCTCGCTGGACTGGTTCTGAGCGGATGCGGTGACGAATCCGCGGGCACGCCACCTCCGTCGGCGCAGAGTACGCCGACGCCTACCGATCCGACGGTGACTGAGTCGACGCCGGTTGGAGTTGGGTTGCCGATGACGATTACGCGGACCGGTGGGTTTGCCGGGTTCGACGATCAGGTGCAGGTGGCTGCCGACGGCGTTGCCACGGTTAGTTCGCGGGGTAAGGAGACGGTTCGGTGCAAGCTCGATCCGACTCTGCTGACCCCACTGGTTTCGGCGGCTGAGCAGGTTGACTGGGCGAGCCTGACGATGGTCAAGCCGACGGTGCGGCACCCGGACGACATGATCATCGCGGTGTCGGCCAACGGTAAGGTCGCGCGGCTCGAGGATCCGAAGCTCAAGCCGCTGACGGCCCCGGTGAGCAAACTGCTCACCGAGGCCAAGATCCCACCGGGGAATCTCTGCAAGCCGCTCTAGGGGACGGTGACCGCGGTGTCGTCGACGACGAAGCTGGTCTGCAGCGACGAGTCTTCGGCACCGAGGAACTTCACGGTGACCGTCTTGCCCTTGTAGGCAAGGAGGTTGAAGGTCTTCTCCGTGTACGTCGTGTTCTTGTTCAGGTTCGAGTACGTCGCCAGCGTGGTCGTCGTACCGCCGTCGACCACCTGCACCTTGAGGGTGTCGTAGACCGTCGACGAGGTCGTCTCGGCGGTGTCGATCCGGATCCAGAACGACAGCGTCGCCGCCGTCGCCGCGGCCGGGATCGCTACCGACTGACCGGTGTTCTCGGTGCTGGTGTTGCCGTTGCCCTGCAGCCAGGCCTTCCAGGTGCCGGCGTGGGCCGGTTTCGACGAGCTGTTGGTGACGACACCCGACGTACCGGTCCAGTTCACCGCACCGGATTCGAAGCCCGGGTTGACGAGCAGGTTCGAGCCGCCCGGGGGCGGGCCGCTGCCGTAGTCCTTCTGGGCGTAGTTCCAGATCATGTGGCCGATGGCATCGATGTTGCGATCCAGGGCGGTCAGGTTGAGGTTGTTGATGTTGTCGCAGGACTGGTGGTAGCACCGGTCGTACGCCTGGCCCGCCGTACCGCCCCACTTCGCTGCCTGGGCTGAGGTTTTGGTGCCCTCGGCGCCGGTGAAGGTACCGGCCGTCGCGATCCCGAGCGAGCGGAACGCCGCGTGGTCAGAACGACCCTGTACGTCGATGTACTCGGTCTGGATGTTCTTGCTGGTGAAGTACGTCGTCAGGGCGTCGCGGGCCTCGTTACCGGCCGGGTTGTCGTTGTAGACGAAGTAGCCCGGGTTCGGCGAGCCGATCATGTCGAAGTTCAGGTAGAGCTCGATCTTGTCGCGCTCGGCGGCCGGCAGATTGTTCACGTAGTACTTGGAACCGAGGAGCCCGAGCTCTTCGGCACCCCAGAAACCGAAGCGCAGACGGTTCCTGGGAGTCTGGCCGCTGGCGGCATAGGCGAGTGCGACCTCCAGGTTGCCCGCGCTGCCCGTGCCGTTGTCGTTGATCCCCGGACCCGAGCTGACGCTGTCCAGGTGCGAGCCGGTCATCACGACATGGTTCGCGTCGCCGAAAGGCCATTCGGCGATCACGTTGTACGACGTACCGGCCGAGGTGGAGAACTGCTGCAACGTGGTCGTGTAACCGGCCGCGTCGAGTTTGGCCTTCACCCAGTCGGCGGAGGCCTTGTAGCCGGCGCGACCGGTGTAGCGGTTGCCGCCGTTGTTGGTGGCGATGGTCTGGAACTGGTCCAGGTGCGCCTTGGTGTTGGTCACCGAGATGTCGGGGTCGACGACCGCGGTGCTGGCGAAGGAGGACGAACCAGGGACGACAAGCGCTCCGGCGGCGAGGGCGACGCCGAGAGCAGCTGCAGACAAGGATCTACGCATGGGGGACTTTCTCCTTGCTTACAAGAGAAGGTCCGAGGGGCGAGCCTTGGGCAGGGCCCGCCCCCGGGACCTTCGAGTGTCAGTAACTACTTGCTACTAGCAAGCAGCGGTACCGGCCGGCGCGTTGATGCCGGCCATGGCGCGCTGCACCGCGAGGCACTGGGCCGAACCGGCGCCGTACAGCTCCTTGGCGGAGTTGATGACACCGTTGCGGGCAGCCGCGTAGTTGGAGCCGGAGCTGAGCTTGGTGGTCAGCGTCCGGTACCAGATCTTGCCGACCACGTCACGGCCGGCACCGACGAACGTCGTACCGTTGCAGGAGGTCGTGCTGTAGTTGACGCCGTTGATCGTCTTGGCGCCGGTGCCCTCGGAGGCCATGTAGAACCAGTGGTTCAGCGGGCCCGAGGAGTAGTGCGGGTCCAGGTTCTTGGTGCCGGTGGTCCAGCAGTCCTGGCTACCGCGACCGTCCTTCGACGGCTTGTCCATGTAGCGCAACGGAGTTCCGTTGCCGTTGATGTTGATCTTCTCGCCGATCAGGTAGTCACCCTTGTCGGTGGCGTTGTTCGCCGAGAACTCGACGAGCGTGCCGAAGATGTCCGAGGTGGCCTCGTTCAGGCCGCCCGCGTCACCCGAGTAGTTCAGGTCTGCGGTCGCCTCGGTGACGCCGTGGCTCATCTCGTGGCCAGCCACGTCGATCGACGTCAGCGGACGGGCGTTGCTCTGGCCGTCGCCGTACGTCATCTGGGTGCCGTCCCAGAACGCGTTCACGTACGCGTTGCCGTAGTGGACGCGGGAGCGAGCGCCCTGGCCGTTGTTGAAGATGCCGTTCCGGCCGTGGACGTTCTTGTAGTAGTCCCACGTCAGCTGCGAACCGTAGTGGGCGTCGACACCGGCGGTCTGGCGGCTGGACGTCGTACCGTTGCCCCAGACGTTGTCCGCATCGGTGAAGAGCGTGCCGGTGCCGGACGTGCCGCCGTTCAGGTCGGTGGTGTTGTTGCCACCGCGAGCGGTGTCGCGCAGCTGGTAGCTGCCCGACGTGCCGATCGAGACCTGGCCGGAGTACATCGAGTTTCCGGTACCGGTCTTGACCTCGTCGTCGGAGTCCAGCAGCGCACCGGTCTTCGCGTCGAAGAACGAGTGCAGCACCGACGGCGTCTGGTCGGCCTTGACCCCGCTGGTGACGACCTCGTAGGCCAGCACCGGCTTGGTCTCGCTGACATAGATGACGAGCGCGCCCTTGTTGGCGGTCGCCTTGAACCCGGCCGCCTTGGCGCCCTTGGCGAGGGCGGCGGCCTGGGACAGCGTCGGCTTGGTGGAGGTCAGCCCCACGGCCTTCGCGTTGCGGTTGTAGGTGATCTGGCTGACCGTACCCGCGGCGGACCGCTTGACGATCAGGTCACCGCCGACGACCTTGAGACCGTTGAAGGTCCGGTCGTAGCGGACGAACTCTGTGCCGTCGGCATCCTTGACGACGTCGCGGACCTTGAGGACCTCACCCTTGGCCAGCCCGAGCGCCTCGGCGGTCTTCGCCGCGACGGCCTGCTCGGCCTGCACGGCCGCGGGCTGGTTGAAGCCGCTCGCCGGCAGCGGGGCGGAGGCGAGGTTCGCGCCGGCCGGCGCGGCCGCGAGGGCAGCGGCGGCGAGGACGGCGATGGCCCCAACAGATGTGACTCGTTTCAAGACAGCTCTCCTCACGTGGTGGCCGCTGAATGGGCGCAGCGGCTCGGTGCGATTCGATGACGCGTCCTGCACAGGGGAAGAACCAGGGGGTCCGGGGGCCACGCAAGGCCCCCGGACCGGAGTGGGTAGCGGTCAGCTACCGGCGACGAGCGAGGTGTCGTCGACGACGAAGCTGGTCTGCAGCGAGGAGTCTTCCGCGCCGAGGAACTTCACCGTGACGGTCTTGCCCTTGTACGCCGCGACGTTGAACGTCTTCTGCGTGTACGTCGTGTTCTTGTTCAGGTTCGAGTACGTCGCCAGCGTGGTGGTCGTGCTGCCGTCGACGATCTGCACCTTGAGCGTGTCGTACACCGTCGAGCTGGTGGTCTCGGTGGTGTCGATGCGCAGCCAGAACGAGAGCGACGCGGAGGTCGCCGTGGCCGGGATGGCGACGGACTGGCCGATGTTCTCGGTGCTCGAACGGCCGTTACCCTGCAGCCACGCCTTCCAGGTGCCGGTGCGGGCCGGCTTCGACGTGCTGCTGGTGACAACACCCGACGTACCGGTCCAGTTGACCGCACCGGACTCGAAGCCCGGGTTCTTCAGCAGGTTGTCGCCGGTCGGCGGCTCGGTGGTACCACCGCAAGCGGCGGTGCCGGCCGGGACCGAGATGGCGCTGAACGCGGCCTGGATGCCCTTGCACTCGGCCGAGTCGTTGCCGTACAGCTCCTTGGCGGAGGTGATGGCGCCTTCCCGGGCGTCGGCGTAGGTGCTGCCCGAGCTGAGCTTGGTGCTCAGCGTGCGGTACCAGACCTTGCCGACCACGTCGCGGCCGACACCGGCGAAGGTGGAGCCGTCACACGAAGCGCTCGTGTAGGTGACGCCGTTGATGGTCTTGGTGCCGGGGCCCTCGGAGGCCAGGTAGAACCAGTGGTTCAGCGGGCCGGAGGAGTAGTGCGGGTCCGCACCGCCGACCGAGCTGCTCCAGCAGTCGTAGGAACGACCGTCCTTGTTCGGCTTGTCCATGTAGCGCAGCGGCGTGCCGTTGCCGTTGATGTTGATCTTCTCGCCGATGAGGTAGTCGCCGACGTCGCTGGAGTTGTTCGCGTAGAACTCGACCAGGGTGCCGAAGATGTCCGAGGTGGACTCGTTCAGACCACCCGCGTCACCGAAGTAGTTCAGGTTCGCGGTGGCCTCGGTGACACCGTGGCTCATCTCGTGGCCGGCCACGTCGATCGACGTCAGCGGACGGGCGTTGCCCGCACCGTCGCCGTACGTCATCTGGGTGCCGTCCCAGAACGCGTTCACGTACGCGTTGCCGTAGTGGACCCGCGAGCGCGCGCCCTGGCCGTTGTTGAAGATGCCGTTCCGGCCGTGGACGTTCTTGTAGTAGTCCCAGGTGAGCTGGGAGCCGAAGTGGGCGTCGACGCCGGCGGTCTGGCGGTTCGCCGTCGTGCCACTGCCCCAGGTGTCGTCCGGGTCGGTGAAGATCGTGCCGTTACCGGAGGTCGCGCCGTTCAGGTCCGTGGTGTTGTTGCCACCGCGGCTCGGGTCCGACATCGAGTAGCTGCCCGACGTGCCGATGCTGACGGTGCCGGAGTACATCGAGTTTCCGGTACCGGTCTTGATCTCGTCGGTCTGGGCGAGCACCGCGCCGGACTTGGCGTCGATGAACGAGTGCAGCACCGACGGGGTCTGGTCGGCCTTGACGCCGGTGGTGACGACCTCGTAGGCGAGCACGGGCTTGGACGGAGTCACGAAGACGACCAGCGTCCCCTTGTTGCCGGTGGCCTTGAACTTGGCTGCCTGGGCGCCCTTGGCGAGCGCGGCCGACTGGGACAGCGTCGGCTTGGTCGCGACACCGACGGCCTTGGCGCCGAGGTTGTACTTCACCTGACCGATGGACTCACCCTTGCGCTTCACGATGAGGTCACCGCCGACGACCTTGAGGCCGTTGAAGGTGCGGTCGTAGCGGACGAACTCGGTGCCGTCGGGGTCCTTGACGACGTCGCGCACCTGGAGCTGCTCGCCACCGGCGAGTCCGAGAGCTGCGGCCGTCTGCGCGGTCAGCGCCTTCTCGGCCTGAACAGCGGCCGGCTGGTCGAAGCCGGATGCCGGGAGCGGCGCCGTACGGTCAGCCGCACCGGCGGTGGTGCCGGTGAAGCCCGCAGCCAGTCCGGCTGCCGCGACGATGGCCACCGCCCCTGCTGATGTCAGTCGTTTCAAGACAACATCTCCTCACGGTGTGGTCGCTGTTTGGGCGCAGCGACCAAATTCAGTTGGGGACGCCGGATGTGCTGGCGCATCAGTGCCACTGCTCACTTGTGACACTGCGTGTCAGGACATGCGAATTCTGTTACATCCGACTGAGGGAGGACTCTCGTCTGCGGCGGGCCCGGAGTCAAGCGATAGTGCCGAAATGACAGGGAAAACCCGCATTGACCACGATGGTCAGCTCAGCTGCTCGCGAAGGGCTCCCGGTTCCGGAACCGGGAGCCGGCAGGTGAACTTCCGGCACACGTAGGCCGCCGGCCGGTCGGCGACCAGCGACCTGCCGTCCATCAGCGGTACGGCGAGACCGGGCGCACCCTGGACGATCGCCGTACCCCATGGCGCGGAGGTGAACGCGACCTGAAGGAGCTCCGGCGAACGGCCGGCGATCGCGATCTCAAGCGGTCCGGCGGCGAGCGTCTCGGCCACCGCCAGCGCCCGGCCGGCGAACCGTGGTGCCCGGTTCGCGATCGCCGCCGAGGCGCTCAGCGCCTGCTCGGCCGCGGTCTCATACCGGACTGATCCGGTCAGGCCCGCGAGCAGACTGAGGGCCTCGGCGGCCAGGCTCACACCGGACGGGCTCGCATTGTCGGTCGGGTCCTGCGGCCGCCATACCAGCTGCTCGGCGTCACCCGCCGTGTCGAAATAGTCGCCGTCGGCAACGAACTGCTCGAGCACCCGATCCAGCAACGCCTGTGCGGTCTCGAACCACTGAATGTTGCCGTTGACACCGAACAACGTGAGACATCCATGGGCAAAAGCCGCATAGTCCTCCAGTACGCCGTGAGCCGTACCAACCACGCCGTCTCGCGAGGTCCGGTGCAGCCTGGCGGTGGTGGGGTCGAGGTGCGTCGTCCGGATCAATTCGGCCGCGTCGATCGCAGCATCGACGTACTCGGGTTTGCCGAAGACGATGCCGGCTCGGACCAGCGCGGTGATGGCCAGACCGTTCCAGGCCGCGACCACCTTGTCGTCGCGACCGGGGTACGTGCGGGCCTTCCGCGCCTCGCGCAGAGTCGCTCGGACGCGCTGCCAACGGTCGGCGTCATCGGGGTCCTGACGGAGCTGCAGCACCGACGATCCCTGCTCGAAAGTACCGGTCACATCGCAGAGTTCGACGACCCAGGCCGCGTCATCCGCGGGCAGCGCTGCGTAGATTTCGGCCGCGGTCCAGACGTAGTACTTGCCTTCCTCGCCCTCGGTATCGGCATCGAGTGCCGACGCGAACCCGCCTTCCGGCGTCCGGAGTTCCGTCCGGAGGAACTCGGCCGTCTCCTCGGCGACCCGGCGCGCGAGCGGCTCCCCGGTGATTGCCCACCACTGGGTATAGACATCGAGCAGCAACGCGTTGTCGTACAACATCTTCTCGAAGTGCGGCACGATCCACTGGCCGTCGACGGAGTACCGCGCGAAGCCACCCGCGAGCTGGTCATACATCCCACCCCGCGCCATCCGCTCACAGGTGTGCACGACCATCCGGAGCGCGTCCTCCGACCCGGTACGCCGGTGATGCCGCAGCAGGAAGTCGAGCACCATCGACGGCGGAAACTTCGGCGCACCCCCGAACCCACCATCCACCGGATCAAAGTCCGTCGCCAGCAACTGCGCCGCCCGATCGAGGTCGACCTCCCCGCCAGCCGCCGAATGCCGAGCCCCCAACTGCTCGACCACCCGCCGCCCGACCCCGTCGATCTGCTCCCGCTTCCCCCGCCAAGCCTCAACCAACGACTCCAGCACCTGCCGGAACGACGCCATCCCGTGCCGAGCATCCTTCGGAAAGTACGTCCCACAGAAGAACGGCTCCGCCTCCGGCGTCAGAAACACCGACATCGGCCACCCGCCCTGCCCCGTCATCCCCACCGTCGCCGCCATGTAGATCGCATCCACATCCGGCCGCTCTTCACGATCCACCTTGATACACACGAAGTGCTCGTTCAGATACTCCGCCGTCGCCACATCCTCGAACGACTCATGAGCCATCACATGACACCAGTGACAAGCCGAATACCCCACCGACAGAAACACCGGTACGTCGCGCTCCCGCGCCTCCGCGAACGCCGCCTCCGACCACTCCCGCCACGCCACCGGGTTCCCCGCGTGCTGCAGCAGATAGGGACTGGTACTCCGACCGAGCTCGTTCACGGGGGTCGTCATGACCCCAACGTTAGGCGGTCTGCGACAACGCTACGGAGAGGCCCAGGGCGAGGGCCATGACGACTAGTTCGAAGCCGACGATCTGCCAGAAGGGGATGTTGCGGTCGAGGAGATCGCCAGTGGCGCGGGTGCGGCTGAGTTGGGCCGCGACGATCAGGGCGGCGAACGCGAGCACCTTGATGATGAGGAGGACGCCGTACCCGTCCGAAGTGAGGACGTCGAAGACGCCGTCCCAGCCGCCCGCCTTCGCGGCGAGGCGGCCGGCGGCGCTGACCAGGCCGCTGAGGACCAGGGCGATCGAGGAGATGTAGGCGACCTGGTTGTAACGCTCGAGGACGATCGGGAGGCCGCCGCGGCTGGCTCGGCCGTAGCGGACGAGGCCTGCGAGGCCGCCGATCCAGGTGGTGGCGGCGATCACGTGGATGACCAGGGCGGCGCCGGCTAGGACGACGTATGACTCGTTGCGGGGGAAGGCGGTCAGGGCGTTCGGGATCAGGGCGGCGATGGCGACCAGGACGCCGAGGCGGGCGGCTTGGGACGTTTGGACGCGGCGGATGCCGATGGCCAGGGCGACGACCAGGATGCCGGTGATCAGGAGCGCCTTGACCTCGGGTACGGCGAGGGCGTCGTCGAGGCGGAGGTAGAGGAGGTCGACCGGGGTGTCGAGGAGGACCGCGGCGGTGACCACTGCGCCGACGAAGGAGCAGGCGGCCCAGATGACTGCCGAGTTGCTGGCGTCGTGGACCGCGCGCCGGCCTTGGGTGCCGAGCAGGCCGCCTTCGATGCGGAGCAGGACGACGGCCGCGAGCAGGGCGCCGGCGCAGCCGACGGTGGCCAAGGTCGCGATCAGTTTGAGCAGCGGGAGGAGCCAGGCGACGAACAGGCTCGGGCCGCCGATACCGCCGGTGTCGTGCGGCTCACTGCCGGTGGCGAACAGGGCGATGACGAGGGCGATCGAGGCCACCAGAACCGCACTCAATCCGCCGACGACCAGGCGTCCGGGCATGCGGTGCCGGGCGGCGCGAGTGGCACGGGTCGTGCTCATCGCACGGACCCGCGCCCGGCAATGGTGGGCACGCGGCCACTATAGGGTCACGCGGAGGTGGGCAGCCCAGTCCGACACCATCTCGTGATCACGGCGACGCTGGACTGCCAGGAATCGTTCTGTGCGCGTTACTTGGGCTCACTCTGCGTCGGTGTCGTAGCCACCGTAGGGATCGGATCGGCAGCGTCCGGGTCCGCAGAACTGGCGGGACTCGCTGGGCCGGAAGACGGAGCTGGGGCGTCCGCGTCGGCGTCGTCGAAGTCGATCTTCTTCAGCTGCTTGCCCATGTTGCGCCACAGCAGCACCGTGACGGCAGCGAGTGCCAGCACGATCAGCAGCGCGACCCAGCCGGGACGCACCGAGTTCGGGTCGATCTCGACCGGCGCAAGGAAGGTCATCGCTATCACGCCACCATTCTCTCACTGTGCTCGATTCCTTCCCCACCCCACCGCCCCGATCGCGGGCCGCTCCGTCAACGCAGCCCCGCGAAGAGGTCGTTCTCCGGCAGTTCCGAGTCGACCAGACTCCGCGCGAGCTCGTAGTCCTCGGTCGGCCAGGCCGCCTGATGGACCTCCAGCGGTACGTCGAACCAGGCCCCGTCGGGGTCGATCTGGGTCGCGTGCGCGAGGAGCGCCTTGTCCCGGGTCTCGAAGTACTGCGCGCACTCGATCCGCGTGGTGATGCGGCGCTCGTTCTCCGGATCGGGCTTCCAGTCCTTCAGCCGGTCCTCGTACGGCGACTTGAGCCCGCGCGCGACCATCGCGTCGTGCAGCGCCTTCATCCGCTCGCGGTGGAACGTGTGGTGGTAGTACAGCTTCAGCGGCTGCCAGGGCTCACCGAGCTCCGGGTACGCGTCCGCGTCGCCGGCCGCCTCGAAGGCGGCCACGGTGATCTGGTGGCACATCACGTGGTCGGGATGCGGGTAGCCGCCGTTCTCGTCGTACGTGGTGACGACCTGCGGACGGAACTCGCGGATCAGCCTCACCAGCGGCGCAGCCGCGTCCTCCACCTTCAGGGCGGCGAAACAGCCCTCCGGCAGCGGGGGCAGCGGATCACCCTCCGGGTAGCCGGAGTCGACCCAGCCGAGCCACTCCTGCCGGATGCCGAGAATCTCGCGCGCCGTGTCCATCTCCTTGCGGCGGATCTCGCTGATGTTGGCCAGCACCTCGGGCCGGTCCATCTTCGGGTTCAGGATGGATCCGCGCTCGCCGCCGGTACACGTGGCGACCAGCACCTCGACACCTTCGGCCACGTACCGGGCCGTCGATGCGGCTCCCTTGCTCGACTCGTCATCCGGGTGGGCATGCACATGCAACAACCGCATTTCTCCACTCACAAGACACAATGGTCCTCCACCGGACCCCAAAAGCCACAACCAACCCCCTGGACCCCCGTTGACAGAGCACGCCAACAGCACCCTCGACTCCCGATATGGACGCACGTCACGGTCCCGTCGACCGCTGATCATCGGACTGGTCGCCGTACTGGCCGTGGCCGGCCTGGGGTGGCTGCTGTGGGCCGCGGTGGTCGGCTCGAACCCGCCGGTGACGTCGCGACTCCTGGCCTTCAAGGTGGTCTCGGACACTCAGGTGACCGCCACGGTCCAGGTCGACCGCAGCAAGTCGGTCGAAGCCACCTGCCGGGTGCAGGCCAAGGCCGCGGACTTCTCGATCGTGGGTGAGCTGACGCTGACCGTTCCGGCGGACTCCCCCCGGCATCAGTCGCTGCCGGCGACGCTGACCACCCAGCGAACCGCCACTTCGGTCGTCCTGATCGGCTGTACGACGGCCGATTCGCACCGCCCGCACTGACCTCAAACGTGCAGGTCAGGGCCGCTTTCTGGTTGACGCGGAACTTGAATCGGCAACCGATTGCCATCTGTGCGGCCGGGATTCGCAAAAAACCGTCAGGAAAGCGCTCTCCTGACGTGTGAGGGCCGTCAGAACGGTGGGGTTCTCGGGCAGAACTTGCTACGCTGAACGGATTGGTCGCCGTCGTCGACGGCGGCCAGCAGCATTTCCTGCCCACCTATCCAACCCCCAAGGAGCAGCCCATGACGCAGAGAATCGAAGAGGCGAGCGTTGTCTGGCTGACACAGGAGGGCTACGACCAGCTGAAGGCCGAGCTGGAGCAGCTGAAGGGTCCGGCCCGCGCCGAGATCACCCAGCGGATCAGCGACGCCCGCGACGAGGGCGACCTGAAGGAGAACGGCGGCTACCACGCCGCCAAGGACGAGCAGGGCAAGATCGAGGCCCGGATCCGGCAGCTCGAGGACATGCTCCGCCGCGCCCAGGTCGGCGAGACCCCGAAGAAGGGCGGCAAGGTCGAGCCCGGCATGAAGGTGTCCATCACCTTCGCCGGTGACGACGAGGTCGAGACCTTCCTGCTCGGCTCCCGCGAGCTGCTCGCCCTGGACGCCTCGGTGGACATCGACGTCTACTCGCCGCAGTCCCCCCTCGGCGCCGCGATCCTCGGCAAGAAGAAGGGTGACAAGGCCACCTACGAGGCCCCCAACGGCAAGCCGGTCACCGTCCAGATCGTCGCCGCCGAACCCTTCACCGGCTGACCCCACCACCTTCGCAGCGCCCCGGTGGGAAACCACCGGGGCGCTTCGCATTCCCCTTCAGGCAAAACCGCGTGCAGACCAGCGCCCGGTACGGCGAGACTTCCGGGGATGCGTGGGTACGACGAGGGCGAGGTCTTTCGCGGGCTGGCGGCTGAGCAGTGGGCCGCTAGTTCGGTCACGGACGCCCGGCTGGATGCGCCGTACTACCGGGACGTGATCCGGGAGCAGGGCGGGCGTGCATTGGAGTTGGGCTGCGGTTCCGGGCGACTGCTGCTCACGTTCCTGGCCGAGGGCCTGGAGGTCGAGGGGTGTGACATCTCGGCCGACATGCTGGCGATGTGCCGGCGCGAGGCCGCAGTCGCCGGATTGACGCCGACGCTGTACGAACAGGCGATGCAGGATCTCGACGTACCGGGGAAGTTCCGCACGATCTACATCCCATGCGGCAGCTTCGTCTGTGTGATGGATCGGCAGGAGGCGCTCGAAACCCTCCGGCGCTGCCGCGAACACCTCGAGCCCGGCGGCGTCCTGGTCTTCAACGTGTTCCCGGTCCCGATCAACTACACCGAACCGCCCGCCGACAACTTCCCCACGCCTTGGCAAGCAAGCACCAGCACCGATCTTCCCGACGGCCACCGCCTCGAAGTCGCCGCACGGTGGACCGCCTTGGATCGCGTCGAGCAGACCTGGCACCAAGAACGCCGCTACGACCTGTACGACGGCGCTGCGCTGATCCGCACCGAGATCCGCGCCGGCCAAGGCCGCTGGTACTTCCGCAACGAACTCCTCTGGATGTTCCAGCTAGCCGGTTTCGCCCCCGCCGACGTCACCACGACCGGCGACCTAACTCTCCGCGCCGTCCGCTAGAAACTCGGTCAGCAGCGCGACGAACGCCTCCGGCGCTTCCCGGTGCACGCCGTGTCCGACAGCCAATTCGTGGAAGCGACCACCGGGCACCTGCTCAGCCATCGCCCGCATCTGCTCCTGCGGAAACGGACTGGCCGGACCTCCCCCGATCACCAACGTCGGCACTCGCACACGCGCCAACTCCCCGAACCACCCCGGATCCGGCGCATTCACCTGCCCGATCAACTCCACCCGAGCCCGCCAGTCATACGCCAAGATTTCACTCGGCCGCTCCGGTATCGGTCGCGCCTGCGGAAACGGCGGCGGCGACTCAACCAACACCAACGCCCCCACCCGCTCCGGCCGCCGCGCCGCATGCAGGTAAGCCGCCACCGCCCCCATCGAATGCCCAACCACCACCGGCGCCACCAACTCGTGCTCGTCGAGAAACTCCCCCAGGTCAGCCGCGAGCAACTCGAACGAATACTCGTCCGCCGGCCCCGTCTCCCCATGCCCCCGCTGATCCGGCACCAACACCCGCCACCGCCGACCCAACTCCCCAGCAACCCCGTCGAACGACCCCCCATCCGACGTCAACCCATGCAACAACACCATCTCTGGTGCCCCCACCACCCCAACCGCCCGAAACGCCAACCGCACAACAACTCCTCCCTCAACCCGAACCCCAACCCCATCACAACCGCCCACCCCAACAACTCCCCCGCGGGCCCACGACCAATCCCCCCAATTGTGATGGCCCCCCGGTCCGCACCCCCGACATCACCCAACTGGGTTCCCCCAACGCCGCCTAGTCAGAGCTCCCACCACAAGCCGGTACGACGTTGCGCACGGCTCAACCATCCGCGCGCTCCGAAGGTGGTCGACGGGCGCTCAAGGCGAGCTCGCGCGCCGACCTTGAGCACAGCTCAACCATCCGCGCGCTCGGAACGTGGTCGACGGGCGCTCAAGGCGAGCTCGCGGGCCGACCTTGAGCACGGTTCGACCGTTTCGGTGGCCGGCGGATGGTTGGTGGGTGCTCAAGGTGATTGCCGGCTCGCGATCTCGGGTCCCCGGGGGTGACTGGCGCGTTGGTCGGAACGAAATCGGGGGCCACGGGGTGCGTCCACCCACGAAAATGGCCGGCTCTCGAACGGGGTGGGTTCACCCACAAGCTGGTGGGTCAACCCACCAGGTGGCGTCACGCAGAGGGCCGCCGCCGGGGTGGTCCTCGGCGGCGGCGGTTGTGCGGGTGGGCGGGTGGGGGGTGGTGCGGGTGGGGGTGGTTAGTGGCTGGTGGCGCTTCGGTATTTGCGGACTGCTAGGGGGGCGAAGACGAGGATGATGGCCAGGCACCAGAGGAGGGAGAGTAGTACTGGGTGCTGGGCGGGGAAGCCTTCGGGGCTGGCGAAGGGGGAGGGGTTGCCGAAGAGGTGGCGGCAGGCGGCGACGATGGCCGAGATGGGGTTCCATTCGGCTACTGGTTGGAGGCCGCTGGGGAGGTTGGGGGTGGGGACGAAGGCGTTGGAGAGGAAGGTCAGGGGGAAGAGCCAGATCAGGCCGGCGGAGGCGGCTACCTCGGGGCCGCCGACGGAGAGGCCGATCAGGGCGCCGACCCAGAGCATGGCGAAGGCGAACAGGAGGAGGATGGCGAACGCCGCGAGGGCGTTGCCGAAGCCGTTGTGCCAGCGCCAGCCGACGATGAAGCCGCAGAGGACCATCACGACCATCACGAAGGTGTTGAAGACGAGGTCGCCGACGACCCGGCCGGCGATCACCCCGGACCTTGCCATCGGCAACGAACGGAAGCGGTCGATGAGGCCCTTCGACATGTCGTCGGCCAGGCCGACGCTCGCGGAGGCGACGGCGAAGGCCATCGTCTGCGCGAAGATTCCGGACATCAGGAACTCGCGGTAGGCCCGGGCGCCGGGGAAGCCCGGGATCGGGATCGCGTTGCCGAAGACGTAGGCGAACAGCAGCACGAACATGATCGGCTGGATGGTCGCGTAGATCAGCATGTCCGGGGTTCGCGGGATGCGCTTGAGACTGCGCCAGGCCAGTACGCCGGCATCGGACAGCGCGCGATTGAGCGGATTCACCCGCGGCGGATTCACGTGCTCGGGGCCGGTCGTCGTACTCATGCCTGGTCCTTCTGCTCGGCCTCGTGCCCGGTCAGGGTGAGGAAGACGTCGTCCAGGGTCGGCCGCCGCAGGCCGATGTCGGCGATCCGGATCCCGGCGCCGTCGAGGGTGCGGATCACCTCGACCAGCGCGCTCGATCCGCCCGGGGCCGGCAAGGTCATCCGCCGGCTGTGCTGTTCGAGCGT
Source organism: Kribbella sp. NPDC056951 (assembly GCF_042674205.1). NCBI lineage: Bacteria > Bacillati > Actinomycetota > Actinomycetes > Propionibacteriales > Kribbellaceae > Kribbella > Kribbella sp. NPDC056951. The sequence goes on along the minus strand of NZ_JBHUQZ010000003.1, from coordinate 830,284 downwards.
GGTCGCCTCGGGATCGGTCACCTCGAGAGCCGCGGTCAGCAACTCGAGCGCCCGGTAGGTCTCGTCGGCGTCGTGTACGACGACCTCGATCCGCTCCCCACCGACCTTCGCCTTGAGCTCGTCGGCAGTACCGCGAGCGATCACCGAACCGTGGTCGACCACCACGATGCTGTCGGCCAGCTCGTCGGCCTCTTCCAGGTACTGCGTCGTCAGCAGAATCGTGACGCCTTCGCTGACCCGGTCGCGGATGATCTTCCACAGGTCGAGCCGCGACCGCGGGTCCAGCCCGGTCGTCGGCTCGTCCAGGAACAGCACCTTCGGGTGCGCGATCAGCGAACCGGCCAGGTCGAGCCGCCGCCGCATGCCGCCCGAGTACGTCTTCAGCGTCCGATCGGCGGCCTCGGTCAGGTCGAAGGTCTCGAGCAGCTCCTCGGCCCGCTGTTTCGCCTGCCGGCTGTCGAGCCGGTAGAGCCGGCCGAACATCCAAAGGTTCTCCCGGCCGGTGAGCAGCTCGTCGACCGCCGCATACTGCCCCGACAGCCCGACCAGCGAGCGCACCGTGTCCGCCTCTTTGACCACGTCGTGCCCGAGCACGCGGGCCGAGCCCGCATCCGGCTGCATCAGCGTGGTGAGCACGCGCACCGCGGTGGTCTTCCCCGCACCGTTGGGCCCGAGCAGCCCGAGGACAGTCCCCTCGGGCGCCTCGAGATCGATCCCGTCGAGCGCCTTCACGACGTTCTTCCGGGTCCGGAAAGTCTTCACGAGGCCGGTGGCCTCGATGGCTGGCATCCGCACGTCCCCCTTCTGGATGTGACGCAGGCCACCATCCTGGCGGAGACCGCCGACATTTTTCGACTGTTTAACGCCCAGCGGCGAAACTAGTCGGCGCTGATCTGGGCACTGCCGACCAGGACCTCGACGTCGAGGCCCGCGCGGCCGCGGCCGATCTCGACGTCCTTGGACTGGCCGGAGACGGCGCCGGTCCAGTTGACCCGGCCCAGCTGGGCCTCGGTGTGGACATGTACGTCGGAGCCGCGGCGGAGGTTGACCGTGGCCATGCCGGACTCGACGCGCACCCGGGACCGGCCCTTGGTGATCTGGCCGTCGACGGTGACCGAGCCGGCCTGGACGAGTACGTCGATCGGGCCTTCGACGTCGACCACCTTCGCCGTACCGGCGGTGACGCGGACCCGGCTGAGGCCGTAGACGCGTTCGGAGTTGACGCTGCCGCCGGTGACCTCGACCTCGACATCGAGGTTGGGGTTGACCCGGATCTGCAGCTCTTTGGCGAGGCCGTTGACGTGGGCCTTCAGGTCGGTGGGGTTGCGGAGCATGCTGAAGCCGTCGATGGAGACGCCCATGTCACCCTCGCTGTTGATCGCGAGGGTGTCGCCGTCCCGCTTGATCACGTGCGGGCCGTCGACCGCGACGCCGGTGACGGCGGGCTCGCCGATCAGCCGGACGCGGCGTCCGATCGCCCGGATCGTCACCCGCTGGACGCCGGACGGGATCGGCATCGTGCTGTGCTCGATCTCCTCCTCCACCTCCACCTTGGGCTCGTCGACCACGCTGGCCGGAGCCGGCGGCACCGGCGCGTCCACCGCGTCGGCCCACGCCGACGGGGACGGGGTCGCGTCAGCAACCGGAGCCTCGGTGGCCCGGAGTGCGGAGATCAGGGTCGTGGCCTCTTCCGGTGACAGGTGTCCCTTGGCCACCCGATCCAGGATGTCCTTGACCCGCCCGTCGTACCCGCTCTCATCGCTCATACCAACAGTCCAGCACCTCAAGAGGCCGAAACCAATCGGGGATCGCCCCCAACCACGGCCCGGCACACCCTGAACATCTCACCGACCCACCCGGAAATGCCCAATGGTGTGAGCTTGACGAAGCAGCATCCATATCATTCCGTGAGCAAAAAACTACGAATTGCTTGTCATTCGGGTACCGGACTCAATACATTCATTTCAAGCACCGATTCGACTGGCCATCGGCGGTGCTGAAACACCATTCACCGGTCAATGACGACCGCGTCCTGCCCTCCCAAACCCCCTAGGAGAATTCGTCATGCCCAACCTCAGGACCCGCTTGATCACCCTCCCGCTGGCGAGCGTCGCACTGGCCGTCGGCGCCGCTGCCGCAGCTGCCACCACCGCGTCGGCGCACGACCACCCGACGCCGATCGCGAACGTCGGCGCCGCGGCCGCCTACGCCACCAACCAGGTCCAGCTGCACGTGGACGACGAGGCGCTCGGCCTCTACCCGGCGCTCGCAAACCCCTTGGGCTACACGACAAGCCACGTGGTCCCGGTCGGTATCAACGTCGCGTCGCTCACCCTCACCGGTCACAAGTCCGTCGACGACGGCACCGGCCACGGGCACGACCACTGACCTAGCAGCACCCCGATCACCCGTGGCCGCGGACCCTCCTCCGCGACCACGGGTGATCCGCATCTGGCGCCGGTTCAACCTCACACCACGACGGTAACAATGAGAGGTTTCGACAGCATTTCTCCAGCCCTCGGAATTGTTACAGCACAATGACCGGTGCCCGCTTTCAGAATTCCGCAATTCACTCCCCGCTATTTCTCCGACAGGAGGATCCGGATGTCCTCGCCCATGACTTCCTGGCTGGCCGCCCTCGCCATCACCGTCACCCTGATCGCCGCGCCCACTCTCCCCGCGGCCGCGCACAGCAAGCTCACCGCCAGTACGCCGGCCAACGGCGCCCGGCTGTCCGCCACGCCTGGCTCGCTCAGCTTCACGTTCGACCAGAAGCTGCAGCCGGTCCCCAGCTGGGACGCCGTCCTCGTCACCGGGCCGGACGGCACCCGGCACCCGGCCCGATCGGTGCGGATCGAGGGCGACACCCTCTACGCGACCTGCGACCGCCTCGGCACGGCCGGCGCCTACGCGATCAGCTACCGGGTCATCTCCGGCGACGGCCATCCGATCGCCGGCCACATCACGATCAACCTCGCGCGCTCCGACACCGGTTCACCGGTCGCCGCCATGTCGCTGCCCACCGGCGGCGTCCCTGCCTGGATCTGGATCCTCGAGCTCGTGACGGCCCTCCTGCTGCTGCAGGGCTTCCGTCGCTGGCGGTCCGAGCAAGGCAGACCGATCACGCAGACCCGCCTCGAACCCACCAGGGACTAGCGATGGATCTCGCCATCCCGAACGTCAAGGCACGACGTCCGGCGGTCGTCGCGGCCATCACGATCGCCGGTGTGACCGCTCTGGTGTGCGCGATCATCGTGACCCGGCCTGCCCCCGAACCAGCCATGGCCACGGCCGGCCCCGGCATCCTCTACATGACCCCGCTCGCCCGCCTGGTCACGAACGGGTCGGCCATCCTCGCAGCAGGCGCCGTACTGCTGCTGTTGCTGCTCGGCACCCAAGGCAGAGATCGGTACGACGCCATCGCCGCCCGCGCCCGGGTCATCGGGATCGCGGCCGGCGTCGCCTGGATCACCGCGACCACGACGACGTGGTGGCTCCAGGCTGCCGCGATCTCGCAGTCCGGTTCGATGATGCCGTTCGCGGGGCTGGCGTCGTACCCGCTCGATGTCAGTTCGGGCGCGGCACTCGCCCTGACTGTGCTCGCTGCGATCGGCTACACGACAGCCATCGCAGCACGCCGCCCGGCGTTCGGTCTCGGCTGCGCGTTGGTCGGACTGGTCGCCGTACCGGTCACTGGGCATGCATCGCAGAGTCACGCGGCCTGGCTGACCACACCGGCTATCACTGCGCACATGTGCGCGGTCAGCCTGTGGGTCGGCGGACTCGCACTGGTGACGCTGCTGGTGGCAAACAACCGGTCCGCACTCGCACTGGTCCTGCCACGCTTCTCGACCGTGGCCGGCGGTGCGATCGCCACGGTCGCAGTCACCGGCGTACTGCTCGCAGGACCGCGTCTGACGGGTGACCTGACACCACACCCGTCTGTACTCATCCACGCCGTGCTCGAGACGCCAGCGGGCTGGCTGGTGCTCGGCAAGCTGGTAGGTCTGATGATCCTGGCCGCAACAGGTGGTGCGATCAGGCAGATTCTCCTACCGGCAGTCCAACGCCAGGAGACCGTCGCACTCGCCACACTGGCGACCGTCGAGCTCACAGTGATGGCTGTGACCATCGCACTGGCGACCGTCCTGGCGAGACCCCTGTAAACAAAGCCGTGCGGGCCCCGGGGAGTAGCCCAGGGCCCGCACGTTTCATATGTGACTCAGGCGGCCGGAGTCATCTCCTTGTCCGCCAGTTCTTTCTGTACGGCGGTCAGTTCGGCCGCCTCGGTCTCTTCGAGCGCCCGGCGACGGCTGAGGCCGCGCAGACCGGTCAGGGCGATGATCAGGCCGAGGACAGCCACACCGGTGACGACCGCGAGACCCGGCTTGTACGCCGAGAGCATCCCGGCCGGCGCGGTCACGCCGACCGACTGGCTGCTGATCACCGCAGTGACGCTGGCTAGGACCACTGCGCCACCGACCTGGGTCGACGTGTTGAACAGACCGGAGGCCAGCCCCTGCTCGTCGTCGGCCACGCCGGACACGGCCTGGATGTTCAGTGCCGGGAAGCCGATCGCGAAGCCGATGCCGATCAGCATGATGCTCGGGAAGATCGTCGAGAAGTACGCCGACTCCGGGCCGATCCGCAGGCTGAGTCCGTAGCCGATGACGAACAGGGCCATCGCGCCGATGATCATCTTGTCGGTACCGATCCGGTCGGCGATCTTGCCGGCGTTCGGGGACAGGCTGATGACCAGCAGGCCGGCCGGCAGGAACGCCAGCGCGGTCTCCAGAGACGACCAGCCGAGCAGGTTCTGCAGGTACAGGGTGCCGATGAACTGGAAGGCAACGTACGCACCGAAGACCGTGAGGCCGGCCAGGTTCGCCCGGCGCAATGAACCGCTCCGCAGGATGCCGAGGCGGACCAGCGGGTGCTTGGAGCGCTGCTCGATCACGACGAAGGCAGTCAGCAGGACGGCCGCCAGCACGAACATCCCGATGGTCTGGAACGAGACCCAACCAGCGTGCTCGGCGCCGACGACGGCGTACACGAGGGACAGCATTCCGGCGGTCACGGTCACCGCACCGGGGACGTCGTACCCGCCGGAGACCTCTTCACGCGGGCTGTTCGGGATCAGCTTGATCGCGAACAGGAGCACGATCAGGGCGACCGGGCCAGGCATCAGGAAGGTCCAGCGCCAGCCGATCTCGGTCAGCGCGCCACCGAGGATCAGGCCCATCGAGAAGCCGCTGGCGGCGCAGGTGGTGAAGATCGAGAGCGCGCGGTTACGGTCCGGGCCCTCGTGGAAGGTGGTGGTGATGATGGAGAGCGCGGCCGGCGCAGTGAAGGCGGCGGCAACTCCCTTCACGAACCGCGCGGCGATGAGCAGTTCGGGGTTCGTGGCCAGCGAGCTGAGCATCGAGACCACGGCGAAGACGGCCAGGGCGACCAGGAAGACCCGGCGCCGGCCCAGCAGGTCGGCGGTGCGGCCGCCGAGGAGCAGCAGGCCGCCGTACCCGAGCACGTAGCCGGTCACGACCCACTGGAGCGAGGAGAGGGAGACGCCCAGATCGGCGCCGATGGACGGCAGGGACATGCCGACCATGGAGACGTCCAGGCCGTCGAGGAAGATCACGCCGCAGACCACCAGGAGGGCGCCCCAGAGTCGGGCGTCCCAGGTCATCCGTGCAGGCGGTGTGGTGTGCGTTGTCTGTGTCACGAGAAGAGACTATTGCATGCACGTGCATCTAATGTCTAGGCATTAAATGCATTTGCATAGATTGCGCGTGCATGCTATGGTCACCGACATGACCGCTACGAAGGTCAGCGCTGAGACTGGTGAGATCAGCGCCGATGTCCGCGCCTGGCGCGAGCTGCTCGCTCGCCACGCCGATATCACCTGCGCACTCGACCGCGCCCTACAGGCCGGTCACTCGCTCGGCATGAGTGAGTACGAGGTGCTCGAGCGACTTGCCGAGCTGCCGAACCACTCCGCGAAGATCGCCGTCGTCGCGAAGTCCGTCCATCTGAGCCAGAGCGCGCTGTCCCGCGTGATCGCCCGGCTGGAGACCGACGGTCTGGTGACGCGCGACGTCTGCACCCAGGACCGACGCGCGGTCATCGTCTGCCTGACTGACGAAGGTCTCCTGCGTCAGCACGAGGCCCGCTCGACCCAGCGTGAGGTGCTCGCCGAGCGGCTGCACGCCCCGCTGGTCAAGAGCTGCGAACCCGCGGACTGATCACTCCCTGACGGCGCCTTCCAGCATGCCGGCGATGAAGTGGCGTTGGAGGAAGGCGTAGACGAGGACTACCGGCGTACCGACGATGACGGCGCCGGCCGCGAGCAGGGTGAAGCCGGAGGTGTACTGGCCGGAGAAGAAGGCCAGGCCGAGTGGCGCAGTTCGCAGAGACTCCGAAGTCACCATCACCAGCGGGATCAGGAACTCGTTCCAGGTCCACATGAAGACCAGCACGATCAGCGTCACCAGCGCCGGACGGGCCGGTGGGACGAGGATCAGCCAGAGCGTCCGCCAATGACCGGCGCCGTCGAGCCGGGCGGCCTCCACCAGCGAACGTGACGACGAGCGGAAGTACGCGCGCATCCAGAAGGTGCCGAAGGCAACGGATTGCGCGACCTGCGGCAGCACGACCGCCCAGAACGTGTCGGTCAGGCCGAGCGTGCGGAGATCGAAGTACAGCGGTACGACGATCGCCTCGGTCGGCATCATGATGCCGATCAGGAACAGGTAGAAGAGTACTGAAGACCCACGGAACCGCATCGTCCCGAAGGCGTAACCGGACAGGATCGAGAACAGCACGCTGACCACCACGACGGTCACCGACACCGCGACGCTCATCCGCAGGTAGGTGCCGAAGTGGCCGATCTCCCATGCCTCGCCGAAGTTACCGAACCCGCTCGATCCGCTGCCTGCATCGTCGGTGCCGAGCGCGGCACTGAGGATCGTCACGATCGGCCCGATCGCGAACAACCCGAAGACGATCAGCAGCGTGTAGTTGCCGATCCGCTCCCCCAGCGACGCCCTCATGCGGTGCCCCGATCCGCAATCCGGTTGACGCCCAGCGTGATCAGGAAGATCAACGCAGTCAGGCACACCCCGATTGCCGCAGCCGAACCGACCTGACCGAGCTCGAACGCCCGGTGATACACCTCGTACGACGGCACGGTGGTCGACGTACCGGGTCCTCCGCTCGTGGTCACGTACACCAGGTCGAAGGTCCGCAGTGCCGCGATCACGGTCAGCGTCACCGCAACCGCGATCTCGCCCCGCACCGCGGGCAGCACGACCGCAAAGAACTCGGCCACTGGCCCGGCCCCATCGAGTCGCGCGGCCTCGTACCGCTCAGCCGGGATCCGCGCCATGCCAGCCAGCAGCAACACCGTCACCAGCCCGGTCTCGAACCACGTCCCGATCACGCCGACCGCCGGCAACGCGAACGTGTAATCACCCAACCATCCTCGAGATCCACCCAGTACGTCGTTCAGTGGGCCATCAGGCGCGTAGATGTGGCGCCAGGCAACGGCCACCACGACCATCGCGACCACCTGCGGCAAGAACACGATCGTCCGGAAGAACCCGAGTCCACGAACCCTTGCCCGCTGCAACACCGTCGCCAGCGCCAGCCCGATCACCACCGGAAGCACTGCATAGAAGACGATCAGCACCAGCGCATGCCCGAAGGCCGCGCGCAGTCCGGCATCGCGGACCACATCCACATAGTTGCTCAGGCCAACGAACTTGCCGAGCGTGATCCCGTCCCACTGGAACAACGACAGGTGGACCGCGCGGGTCAACGGGTAGAGCAGGAACGCGCCGTACACGAGCAGCGCCGGAAGGAGATACAGGTACCCGATCCGGCGCGGCTCGCCTGGCGGTGAGCTCACTTACCCGCGAACTTGCTGTAGTCGGCTTCCAGCTTGTCGAGGAACTGCGCCGGGGTTGCCTTCTTCGCCAGCAGGTCCTGCAGCGCGGCGCCGATCGTGTCGTACATGGTCGGGGTCGCGTAGTCCAGGTACGGAACCAGCTCGTCGGAGGAGACCGCCGTACCGAAGCTCTTGAAGATGTCGCCGGCGAGCCCGGCGGGCGCCTGCTGCGTGGCGGTGTCGGCGATCGGCAGGTTGCCGGTCTCCGCCAGCACCTTCATCGCTTCCGGGCTGGTGATGTAGTTGATGTACGCCGCGGCCGCGTCCGGGTTCTTGGCCTTGTTCGTGATCGCGAACGGCAGGCCGGTGCCACCGGTGACGACCGGCTTGCCTGGCGGCAGCATGAAGCCGACCTTGTCGCCGAGCGCCTTCTGCAGATCGGCCTGCAGCCAGGTGCCGGCGATCAGGAACGTGCCCTTGCCCTTGCCGAAGTCCTGCCAGGCCGGGTCGTAGCCCTGCCCGTTGAAGCCGGTGTTGAAGTAGCCGGTGTTCACCCAGGACACCAAGGTCTCGGCGGCTTTCAGATTCTCCGGCGTCTTCCACGACGCTCCCGGCCGGCCGAACGCCAGCTTGGTGATCTGATCGGCCGGCACGAACTGGCCCTGGACGGTGCCGAAGACGTGGATCGCCGGCCACTTGTCCAGGTTGCCGAGCTGCAGCGGTACGTCGCCGCCCGCCCTGGCCTTCGTCATCGCGTTCTCGAAGTCCGTCCAATCCTTCGGCGGAACCGGGACCTTCGTCTTGTTGTAGTAGAGCCCGACCACCTCACCGACCTGCGGCAGCCCGTACAGGTTCCCCTCGCCGAACGTCTTGCCGTCCGCCGAGTACCGCGAGTACTGCTGCACCGAAGCCGGGTAGCGATCGCCCCACTTGTAGGCCTCGGCCCACTTGTCCAGCGGCACCAGCTGCCCGGCCTTGACGAACTCCCCCATGTCCGACCGGCCGTTGTTCGCCTGTACGACGTCCGGCGCGTCGTTGCCGGACAGCGCCAGCCGCAGCGTGGTCTTCAGGTCGTCGAACGACCGCGACACCCGCTTGATCTTGATATTCGGGTACTTCGCCTCGAAACCCTTGATCTGCGCGGCCATCTGAGCCGCCTGCCCGCCCCGGACCTCCTGGTCCCAGACCGTCAGCTCGACCTGGCCGAGGGCGGCCGCATCCGTCTGCACCGAGCTCGGCGCGCTCGCGCCACCACTCGGGCTGTCCGATCCCGGCGTACAGGCGGCCGCGGTGAGCGCCAGCGCAACGGCCGCGATGATCGTCTTCTTCACGTTCGGGCTCCTCAGTTCAGCATGTACGTGTAGCCGTTGCCGGTCAGTCCGGCCAATACCCGCTCGCGGTGGTCCTCACCCCGCAACTCGAGCTGCAGCGCGACCTCCACCTCGTCGAGGCTCAGCGACTCCGAGATCCGCTCGTGCACGACCTCGATGATGTTGGCGTCCAGGTGGGCGAGCTGGGTCAGCAGCGTGGCCAGGCCACCGGGGGTGTCCGGGATCCGCACCCGGAGCGACAGGTATCGACCGGCGGCCGCCATGCCGTTGCGGATCACCCGCATGAGCAGCAGCGGGTCGATGTTGCCTCCGGACAGCACCGCCACGACCGGCGGTTTGAAGGCCTTCGGATCGTCGAGTATGGCGGCCACTGCCGCGGCACCGGCTGGCTCGACTACCAGCTTGGCCCTTTCCAGGATCAGCAGGAGCGCCTTGGACAACGAACTCTCGGTCACCGTGCGGATGTCGCCGACGTACTGCTGGACCGCTTCGAACGGCACCTTGCCCGGCAGCCCGACCGCGATACCGTCGGCCATCGTGCTCATCCCGGCGAGCTGGACGGGTGCGCCCGCCTCAAGCGAGGCTGGGTACGCCGCCGCGCCGGCCGCCTGGACGCCGACGACCCCGATCGGCATACCATCGCGCTGCATCGCGGTCGCGATCCCGGCGACCAGACCACCGCCACCAGTCGGTACGACGACAGTCCGCACCTGCGGGCACTGTTCGACGATCTCGAGCCCGGCGGTCGCCTGGCCGGCGACGATGTCGGGGTGGTCGAACGGGTGGATGAGCACCGCCCCGGTCTCCGCCTCGAACTTCAGCGCCTCGCGCAGACAGTCGTCGATCGACGTCCCGACGAAGCGGATCTCCGCGCCGTACGCGCGGGTCGCCTTCTCCTTCGGGATCGGTGCCCCTTGGGGCATGAATACGGTCGCCTTGATGCCGAGCAGCTGCGCGGCCAACGCGACCCCTTGCGCGTGGTTCCCGGCGCTCGCCGCGACCACCCCACGGGACCGCTCGGCCTTGGACAGCCGCGCCATCCGCACGTAGGCGCCACGGAGCTTGAAGGAGCCGGTGCGCTGCAGGTTCTCGCACTTGAGGAACACGTCCCCACCGACCAGCTCACTGAGCCACCGCGAGTACTCCAGCGGCGTCGGCGCGACCACGTCGTGCAGCAGATCCGCGGCCCGCGCGATGTCCTTGGCATCGATCACGTCTTCACCCTACGCACGAAAAGCGCCTGCGCTGGGGAATTCGGCCAACTACTCTGCATCGATGAAGGTCACCGCGCTCGTCCAGCTCGAGATCGAGGTCCCAGGGGAGTTCTGGTTCCCGGACGTCGAACCGGTCCTGCAAGCCTTGCAGGACCAGCACGGGGTGTCGGCCTATGTGCTGAGCTGCCAGCAGACGGAGGCAGAGCACACCACCTACGTGATGCTGCCCGCCGACTCTGTGAGGCTGCCCGCCGATGCGCCGGCCGCCCTGACCGCGCCCGCGTGGACTCAGGCCGGCTGGTACGCCGATGCCCTGCCATGGATCGACGAACACGTCACACGGACAGGTCCGCCGGTGCAGGTGCGCGTCTGGGGTCTGTCGAACGTGCTGCGCATCCCCACGACCGAGGGGCTGGTGTACTTCAAGGCGCATGCGCACTCCAGCACCCTGCCGCCGGCTGAGCTGCCGCTGCTGTTCGCGCACGAGCCGCAACTGCTGACCGCGCTCGAAGGTGCGGTGCCGCGGCCACTCGCCGTCGATGAGAAGCGCGTCTGGATGCTTCTGCCCGATCTCGGTACCCCGCTGGCTGGTCAGGCGGACATCTCGGTCTGGATCGAGGCGGTCCGGAGTCATGCACGACTACAGCGCTCGTACGTCGGCCGCGCGGACCACCTGCTCGACATCAGCTGCGTCGACCGGCGACTCGCCGTACTGGACGCGGAACTGGATCAGTTGCTCGGGGACAACCCGGCGACCGCCCGCCTGGAGCCGCATGAGCGGGACGAGTTGGCGGCGCGTCGCCCGGAGTTGCGCTCGGCGATCGCCGAGCTGGCGGCGATCGGCGTACCGGAGACGTTGCTGCACGGCGATCTGCACCCGCGGAACATCGCGGTGCGCGACGGGCAGGTGCTCGCGTTCGACTGGACGGATGCGGCGCTCTCGCATCCGTTCCTGGACCTGGTGACGTTCGTCGAGAAGCGGTCACCGCTGTCGATGGACGACCGCGTGCGGGATGCCTACCTCGAGGAGTGGACCGAGTACGCGCCGATGGCCGACCTGCGTCGCGCGCTCGAGCTCGCCCATCAGCTCGGCGCGCTCCATCAGGTGATGACGTCTCTGCACCTGATGCACAACGTCACCGGGCCGGATCGGGAGTCCATGACGCGGGGTGCGTTCTGGTGGCTGCGACTCGTCAACGGCACAGTACGTTGAGGTGGTTGCGCATGACCCGGCGTACGGGTGGATCGAGGTGCCGGTCCCACGCCGGGTAGCGCTCATTGCGGAGGAACGCGTAGTACGCCAGCGCCTCGGCGAGTGCGGTCTCACGGAGGTAGCCGCGGGCGAGCGGTTGCTTGCCGCGGCCGTTCGGACGCGGGCGTCGCTCGTACGCCGCGTTGGCCGTGAAGATGCCGAGTCCGTAGAACACCGTGATCAGGTCGGTCAGCGATTCGTGGTCGGGGCGGTGTGCGAACGTGATCCGGCCGGTCCCGAGCAGCAGCTCATGCCCGACCTCATGCGCATAGATCGCGGTGAGCGCGACCGGGTCGGCGGCCAGACTCGGTGACAGATGAATCTCGTTCCCCGCGGCCGCCCGCACCCAGCGCCCGGTCGACTCACGAACCGTCCCGACCCGATGCCGCCGCACCCCATCAACCAGTCCAAAGCTCAACGCACACTGCCCCGGCTTGAGCCCCATCTGCTCCGCAACCCGCGCGCACACGTCCTCGGCTGCTGGTAGCGAACCGTCGTACCCGGCCGGTATGACATCGCTCGGCACCACGATCGGCCCCAACAGCACCTCCCGCCCGAACTCCCCTACGAGCCAGTCCATCGACGACCGAATCCACCGCCGTCGCCCACCGGCCAAGCGCTCCTGCGGCAATTTCAGCCGGGCCCGTAATTGCTGCTCCCGCCGCAACGCTCCGATCGGATTCCTCACTCGGCGCATCATGCCTGTACGACGTCGACCCAAACCTGTTCGTTCCGATCCGTAGCAATCCCCTTACATCCGGTTACTTCAGCAGGAGGGTGCCGAGGCGGCGGGAGGCGATGTACATACCGGTGGCGCCCATGGCGGTGAGGTAGGCGGCGTTGAGGAGGAGGGACCAGCCGACGGTGCCGGTGGTGAGGGCGCGTTCGAGGTGGACGCCCTGGTAGAGCGGGGTGATCTCGACGAGCCAGCGGATCGCGCCCGGGTAGGTCTCGATCGGGTAGAAGGTCGCGGAGAACAGGAACATCGGGATCGTCGCCAGCTGGACGAACTCGAAGTCCTGCCAGCTGCGCATGAACGTGGTCAGCGCCATCCCGGCCCCGGCGAACGCGAAGCCGATCAGCACCGAGGCCGGTAGTGCGACGAGCGCCCACCACGACTCCACCAGGCCGAGCGCGAGCATCACCAGCACGAACATGGCCGAGTAGCAGGCGCCGCGCAGCAATGCCCAGGTCACCTCGCCGGTGGCGATGTCCCACGGCCGCATCGGCGTGGCCAGCATCGAGTCGTACAGCTTCGCGTACTTCATCCGGAAGAAGATGTTGTACGTCGAATCGAAGATCGCACCGTTCATCGCGGAACTGGCGAGCATCGCCGGGGCCACGAAGGCGGCGTACCCGATCGTGGTGCCGTCGGCCAGCGTGAAGTCGCCGACCAGCTGGGCGACGCCGATGCCGATCGACAGCAGGTAGAAGACGGGTTCGGTGAAGCCGGACAGGAAGACGACCCAGGATCGCCGGTAGAGCAGGAAGTTGCGCTCGACGATGTGCCGGCCGCCGAGCCGGAGCGGGACCGGGACGACCCGGGCAGCGATGGTCGCCATCAGCCGATCAACTTCCTGGTGAAGCCGCGGATGGCGAGCCTGGTGCCGATGAGGAACCAGGCCAGCAGATACGCGAGATTGAGCAGCACGAGCCAGGGGTGGATCGTGCCGAGACTGAGGTCGCGCGACAGCTGGACGCCATGCCACAACGGACTCAGGTAGGCCAGCCATTCGATCCAGTTGGGGAGTTGCGAGACCGGGAAGAACGCGCCGGAGAACAGGAACGCCGGAACCACACCGAACCGGAACACCATCGCCAGACCGGCATCGTTCTCCAGCCCGCTCGCAAAGGCGACGACGGGCGCCGCGGCCGCCATACCGACCAGGACCACAACCGGCAACGCGACCACACCGAGGGGCGAATGCAACCCGCCGAACACAGCGATCACGCCGAGGAACACGATGCAGGTGCTCGCCGTCCGGAAGGCAATAAAGGCCAGCTGCCCGTAGACAACATCCGCCGGTCTCAGCGGCGTCGCGATCATCGAGTGGTAGAACTTCTGCCACTTCAGCCCGCTCAGGACCGGGTACGTCGACTCGCCGACGGCGATCTGCAGTGCGGTCGACGCGAGCAGACCGGGCGCAATGAACTGCAGGTAGCTCACGCCACCCAGCGCGGCCGTGCCCTTGGTGTCGACGAACGATCCGAGGCCGACCCCCATCGCGGCCAGGTAGAGCGCCGGCAGCACGAAGCTGCCGATCAGCGTGCCCTTCCAGGTCCGTTTGTAGACCGTCAGCCAGTAGTCGTACTGACGGCGGCCGTTCTCCAGTGCGACAGACATCAGTCCACCAACGTCCGGCCGGTGAGTCGCAGGAACACGTCCTCGAGCGTTGAGCGCCGTACCAGCACCGCAGCCGGGCTCAGGCCACGCTCGTGCACGGCGGCCACCGCCCGCTCGCCGTCATCCGTGTACAGCAGGAGCCGGTCCGGCAGCACCTCGATCCGCTGGGCCAGGTCGGAAACCTTGCCAGCCAGGGCGTCGTGATCCGACATCATCACCTCGGGCCCGAACCGCAGCTCGGTCACCTCACGGGTCGAATAGTCCCGGATCAGCTCGGCCGGCGACCCCTCGGCCGCGATCAGGCCGCCGTCCATCACGACCAGCCGGTCGCACAACTGCTCGGCCTCGTCCATGTAGTGCGTGGTGATGATGAGCGTGACACCGGCCTGTTTGAGCCGGAACAGCTTGTCCCACAACAGATGCCGGGCCTGCGGGTCGAGACCGGTCGTCGGCTCGTCGAGCAGCAACAGGTCAGGTTTGCTGACCAGCGACCGGGCGATCGTCAGTCGCCGCTTCATCCCGCCGGACAACTCGTCGACCTTGACCTTGGCCTTCTCGGTCAGCGAGACGAACTCGAGCAGCTCGTCGGCCCGCTCACGGCACTCGGGTCGACTGAGGCCGAAGTACCGGCCGTAGATAGTCAGGTTCTCCCGGACGGACAGCTCGGTATCGAGGGTGTCGTCCTGCGGGCAGACGCCGAGCCGCGCCCGGATCGCCGGCCCTTCGGTTGCCGGGTCCATCCCGAGGATCCGCAGCGTGCCCCCACTGGTCGGCGAGACCGCGCCGATCATCCGCATCGTCGACGACTTGCCGGCGCCGTTCGGCCCCAGGAAGCCGAAGGCCTCACCCCGCCACACGTCCAGGTCGATCCCGCGCACCGCCTCGAAGTCGCCGTACGACTTCTTCAGGCCGCGCACATGAACCAAGGACTCCCGCTGTTCATCCACACTGGTGACACTAAACCGAGTCACCGACAGTTTTCTTGTCGATTTGGTACCCAAGCCTGCGGACCGCATAAGCCTGTACGGCGGCGGACAGCCACGGCGGTAGTTCGGGGTCGACCGAGGCGATCATCGCCCGCTGATCGGCGTTGTCCAGCAGGACCGCACCCAGGTTGTAGTAGCCGGTCGCATCGGCAGGCCAAAGCTCCAGCACGCCCTGATAGTGCAACTCGGTCAGCTCGAGAGCCTCCGGCGAATCCGGTACGACGCCTCGCGCCCGCGCCGCGGCCATCCGCAGCAGCAACCGCCGTCCCTCGTCGGCCATCCGCTCGTAGTCCTCCCGATCCCACCCCTCAGTCGCCTGGACGGCACTTTCGAAGGCGGCACCCACGCCCGGGCCGAACCGCTCGGTCAGGTCCAGCTGCAGCTCCGACCGCTTGACCGACAACCCGGCGAAGAACTCCTCGTCGCTGACACTCTCGTCGCCCGACAACCCCTGCAGGGTCCGCTCCACCGAGCCGATCACGGCGTCGAGCCGCCGACGCTCCTGGACCAACTGCTCCCGGTGATCCCGCAACGCAGCGATCTCATCGTCCTGCTCAGCCAGGATCCGGCCGATCGCCGGCAGCGGTACGTCGAGCTCCCGCAACAGCAGGATGCGCTGCAACCGCAGCAACTCCGCGCGGCCGTAGTACCGGTAGCCGTTCGGCGCGACATACCCCGGCGGCAGCAGCCCGATCGCGTCGTAGTGCCGCAGCGTCCGAACCGAGACTCCGGCCAGCCGCGCGACCTCACTGACCGTGCGATCCATGGAACCGACTTTATCGATTTGAGGCTCACGTAACGTCAGCCTTTAGCTTCGGCCGCATGGCAATCACCTTCCTGCACACCCGCCTCATCGACCGCGGTACCCTGCTGGCCGCTGACTGCCTACGCGTGGCTGACGGTCGCATCACGGCAATCGGCGGCCCCGACCTCGCCCAACCAGGTGACGAGCTCGTCCACGGCGGCAGCCTGCTCCCGGGCCTCATCGACGCCCACGTCCACCTGGTCCCGGGAGCCACCCGCCTGGCTGCGATGTACGGCGTCACCACCCTCATCGACCAGTTCAGCCAGCCAGACCTGATCGCCGCCGAACGCGCCACCGGCGCCGACTTCCGAACCTCCTCCATCGGCGCCACCGCCCCAGGCGGCCACCCCACCCTCGCCTACGCGCCCTTCCCGTACGTCTCCAGTCCCGCCGACGCCAAACAATTCGTCGCCGACCGGATCGCCGAAGGCGCCGACCACCTCAAACTCATCTACGACGACGGCTCCGGCGCCGCCATGAACATCCCCACCCTCGACGACCCAACCATCCAAGCCCTCACCGAAGCCGCCCACACCCACAACCTGAAAGTGGTAGCCCACGTCTCAACCGCCGCAGGCGCGCTCAAGGTCGTCGAGTACGGCGCAGACGTCCTAGCCCACGCCCCCTCGGACCTGCTAACCCCCGCCCAGGTAGAAGCCATCGCGGCCGCACACGTCGCAGTGATAGCCACCCTCGACATCGTCGACGGCTTCACCCCATCTGGTGGTGAGGAACTGCCGTTGCTCGGTGAGGCTGAGTTGGTGGCTCGGATGCCTGCTCGGTGGCGTCGGGTGCTGGACAAGCAGTCGCGGCGCTGGATGCCACCTGAGGCACCTGACAACGCGATCGCTCGCGCGAACACGCTCGCGCTGCACCGGGCCGGCGTACCGGTGCTTGCTGGGACCGACGCACCGAACCCGGGGCTCGTGTTCGGCGCCTCGCTTCAACGCGAGCTGCGGCATCTCGTGCAGGCGGGGCTCATTCCGGCGGAGGCGATCGTCGCGGCGACGGCAGGGCCGGCTGAGGTGTTTGGGCTGGCGGATCGGGGCCGGTTGGTGGTTGGTGCACGGGCTGACCTGCTCCTGGTGGATGGCGATCCGCTGGCCGACATCACCGCCACCCAGCAGATCCGACGTACGTGGGTTGCGGGACAGGTCGCCGTACCGGCGAGTGACGAGATCGAGCTGGCCGGGATCCACTTCATAGGCGAAACCACCGACCGGATCATCACCGCGCTGAAGGACGTGTGGCCCGGCTTCCCCGCCCGGGAAGACGTGCACCGCGAAGACGGCGAGCTGCTCGGCCGCGTCGTACCGGTGACCTGCGGCTGGCTCCCGACAACCGTCTTCGGCGCCGCGCTCGGCCCGGTCACCGACCACGACACAGCTGTGGAAACCCTTGTGGACAAGGGCCTAGCGAGTCTCGGCGAGATCTGGTGGGCACGCACCGACGCCGACTGGCAAGAGGCAACCATCATCGAAGCGCAAACCGATCGCGTCCGGCTCCGCTGGAACGACCCCATGCGCGACCAACCACCCGCCGGCCAGTGGTACCCGCTGACCGACGTGGACCTCGAGCTCCGTTAACCCCGCCCGGCGTACGGCATCCCGGAAGCCATCACCATCAGATGCGGTACGGCGACCGACGTCGGCAACTGCGCGATCTGCACCACGAAGTCCGCCACGATCTTCGGATCGAACGTCGGCTCGACCGCGATCGACCCGTCCGGCTGGAGCGCACCCTGTTCCATCCGCTCGGTCATCGCGGTCGCGGCGTTGCCGATGTCGATCTGGCAGGCCGTGATCCCGTGCGGCCGACCGTCCAGTTCCAGCTGCTTGGTCAGCCCGGTGATCGCGTGTTTGCTGGCGGTGTAGGCGATGCTCTGCGGTCGCGGCACGTGCGCGGAGATCGAGCCGTTGTTGATGATCCGCCCACCCTTCGGGTCCTGCTCGAGCATCCGCGCGAACGCCGCCTGCGCACACAGGAACGAACCGGTCAGGTTGGTGTCGATCACCCGCCGCCAGTCCTCCTCCGACACATCCGGTACGGCGGCCGCCGGCGCCCCGGTCCCGGCGTTGTTCACCAGCACGTCGATCCGGTCCAGTTCACCGAAGAACCGTCGTACGGCGGGACCGTCGTTCACGTCGAGTACGCCGTACCCCTTGACCTTGCCGATCGCGACGGTGTCCCGCAGGCTCGCCTCGGTCCGACCGGTCACCAGCACGTCATACCCGGCCGCAGCCAGTGCCAGCGCCATCTCCCGCCCCAGCCCGGACCCACCACCCGTCACCACTGCCACCTGATTCATGCAGGCAAGGTACGCCGCCAGTACCAACCGGCGGCACCCGCCACGGCGGTCACCACAACCAGCTCCAGCCAGACCGCATTGCCCAGCGGCGGGATCAGCTCCGTCGACAGGTTCCACGCTGCATGCATGAGGATCGCCGCCGGCACCCCACCGCGAAGCCGCTCAGTCACGAACAGCATCAGGAAGGTCAGCGGGAACAGCTCCAGGAAGAACACCAGTGCCTCCTGCGTGAACAGCCCGTCCTCCTGCTGACCAGTACCGGTCAGGAAGTACAGCGGCACATGCCACAACCCCCACGCCGCCCCCAGTACGGCGGTGGTCGCCAACGGACCGAGGTACTGGCGCAGCCGCGGCTGCACGTACCCCCGCCAGCCGAACTCCTCCGCCACCGGACCAGCCAGGAACGTGTAGACAGCCGCCCCGATCAGTCCACCAGCCCCAGCGATTACCGACTCCGCATGTCCGGGCAACTCGGACAGGTTGCCGACCAGCGCAGTGGTGACCAGTGGCGCGGCCGCCCCCAGTACGACGGCCGCGACCGGCCAGCCCGGTGACCAGCGAACGCCAGGCCGCCGCTCCCGATGCCAGAGCCACATCACCAGGGCGGCCAGCGAGGGACCGGACGCGGCCAGCGCGAACACCAACTGCCCCGCCCCCTCGTCGGGCCGCATGCCCGACACCCCCATCAGCAGCCACGGCAACCAGCTCAGCGCCACGCAAATGACGCCGTACTCAGCCAGCCGTCGTCTGGTCATCGTCTTGTTTTCCACCGCGCTCGTCGACACCTGACCAGCGTGGCGGCCACGCTGCGTAGCGACCAGGGCGCTGAACCACCCTCCATGGTGGTGCCAGACCCACCCCGACTCCAGTCCGTGACTGGATCAGCACAATGGGTAAATGAGTGGCTCCTCACTCGTTGGTAACGGAAACTATTTGCGTGCGTAATACAACTATGTATATGCTTGCAGCATGCAAGTAAACGACGCGTACACCCCGCAGACCCCGATCGAGGGCGTCATGCACGCGTTCACCCGGATCGGCCGCCGGCTGAAGGCCAAGCAGCCCGGCGACACGATCGACCACAGCGCCCACATCGCGCTGTTCGCGCTGCGCTGCAGCGGCGCCCTGCGCCTGTCCGAGCTGGCCGCCCGGATGGAGCTGGACGCGTCGACCACGAGCCGGCACGTCCGCGCGCTGGAGCAACTCGGCCTGGTCCGCCGCTCCCCCGACCCCGCCGACGGCCGCGCCTTCCGCGTCGAGCTGACCGAGCAGGGCATCGCGCAGTGGGAGGACAACGCCCGCCGCCGGATGGAGCTCCTCAGCACCGCGCTGGAGGGCTGGTCCGAGGACGACATCGAGACCTTCGGACGGCTGATGACCCGGTTCGCCGACGCCGTCACCGCCCGCACCGAGCCCTCGCCGCAACTGGCCTGGGCCGACAAGGGCTGGGCCGCCATGCAGGCCGCCCGCCGTACCCAAGACTCCGCGCCCGGCGTCGACGACGACGCCGCCCGCGAGAACACCGAGAAGAACCTGGAGAGCACCACATGAGCACCACCGAGCCCGCCACTGCCGGCGGCGCACCCGCTTCAGGGCCGGGTGACAGCCCGCAGTACCTGTCCCACAAGCAGATCCTCGTCGTTCTCGGCGGCCTGATGGCCGGCATGTTCCTGGCCGCACTCGACCAGAGCATCGTCGGGACCGCGCTGCCGCAGATCGTCAGTGAGTTCAACAGCCTGGACAAACTGTCCTGGGTGGTCACGGCGTACCTGCTGACCTCGACCGCCTCCACCCCGCTGTGGGGCAAGATCTCCGACCTCTACGGCCGCCGCCCGCTGTTCATCGCGGCGATCGTCACCTTCCTCGGCGGTTCCGTGCTGGCCGCCCTGTCGCAGAACATCGAGATGCTGATCGGCTTCCGGGCCGTCCAGGGTCTCGGCGCCGGCGGCCTGATGTCGCTCGCGTTCGCCACCATCGGCGACGTGATCCCGCCGCGCGAACGCGGTAAGTACATGGGCTACTTCGGTGCCGTCTTCGGCCTGTCCTCGGTCGCCGGCCCACTGCTCGGCGGTCTGCTCACCGACGGTCCCGGCTGGCGCTGGATCTTCTGGATCAACCTGCCGATCGGCCTGGTCGCGCTGGGCATCGTCGCCGCCGTACTGCGGCTGCCGCACGTGAAGCGCTCGCACAAGATCGACTACGTCGGCGCCGCCGTCGTCACCGCGGCCGTCACCACCCTGCTGCTGGCCATCTCCTGGAGCGGCCCGACCAACGGCTGGGGTACGGCGACCACGATCGCCCTGCTCGTCGCCTCGGTCGTCCTCGCCGTCGCCTTCGTCTTCGTCGAACTGCGAGTCGCCGAACCGATCATCCCGATGGACCTGTTCAAGGGCCGGATCTTCTCCGGGTACGCCGGTTTCGCGTTCCTGCTCGGTGTCGCGATGTTCGGCGCGCTGATCTTCCTGCCGCTCTACCTGCAGGCCGTCAAGGACATGTCCCCGACCCGCTCGGGCCTGGCGCTGCTCCCGATGATCGTCGGTATCTTCTCCGCCTCGATCCCGAGCGGCCAACTGATGAGCAAGACCGGCCGCTACAAGATCTACCCGATCATCTCCGCGATCCTGGTCAGCACCGCGATGCTGCTGCTGTCCACGCTGAGCATGACCACGCCGTACTGGCACCTGGCCATCTACATGTTCATCATGGGCTCCGGCCTCGGCCTGTCGATGCAGATCACCGTCACCGCCGCACAAAACAGCGTCCCCCGCCAGCACATGGGAACCGCGACCTCGACGATGACCTTCTTCCGCTCGATGGGTGGCGCCATCGGTACCGCGGTCTTCGGCGCCGTCCTGACCAGCCGCCTCACCGACCACCTCACCACCCTGGTCCCGAACGCGGCCCCCGGCATGATCGAGAAGCTCACCCAAGCAGCCAACAGCGTCCCGATGCTGCACGCCCTGCAAGAGCCGATGAAGGGCTGGGCCCTGCACGGCCTGGTCGACGCCATGGGCGACGTCTTCCTCGTCTCCCTGCCGTTCCTCGCGATTGCCCTGGTCCTGGCGATCATCACCCCGGAACAGCGCCTCGCCGGCCGCACCGACGGCCCGAAGTCCGACGACGACGCTTCCCTCGAAGCCTCCGCCGCCGCCTCAATGCACTAACCCCACCACCCCGACGACCGGCCCCTTCACCTGGAGGCGGCCGGTCGTCGCACGTTGGCGGACTCCAGCCACTCACCAACTGCGTCCGGGGTGTCCGCTGCACGCTCAAGCGAGCATGCGTTGGGCCAGGTTTTGGAGGTTGGTGAGTGGGGGCGGTCCGCCGTTCGCGGTTAGGCCTCGATCGGTGGGGTTTCCGGGGTGGGTTTGGTGGGTCTTCGTCTGGGGAGGGGGCGGGGTGGTTCGGGGTCCACGTCGTTGCCGGCCAGGTGGTTGACGATGGTGTTGAGGACGGCGGCTGTTGGTACGGCGACCAGGGCGCCGACGATGCCGGCGATCACGACTCCGGTGGCGATGGCGAGGATGACGGCCAGCGGGTGGACGCTGACGGCGCGGCCGAGGAGGAACGGTTGCAGGACGTGCGCCTCGAGTTGCTGGACGCCGATCACGACCGCCAGCATGACGATCGCGACGATCGGGCCCTTGGCGACCAGCGCGACGAGGACCGCGACGATTCCGCTGATCAGTGCACCGACGACCGGGATGAAGGCACCGACGAAGACCAGGATGCCGATCGCGCTCACCAGCGGTAGACCGAGGATGGCTGCGCCGAGCGAGATACCAACCGCGTCCACGGCGGCGACGATGATCGTGGCGCGGACGAAGGCGGTCAGCGATACCCACGCCTTGCGGCCGGACGAGTCGGCCTTCTCGCGCGCTTGACGTGGGAAGAGGCGGACCAGCCAGGCCCAGATCCGGTCACCCTGGTAGAGGAAGAAGAACAAGCAGAACAAGGAAATGAACAGTCCGGCGACCACGTGGGTGGCCGTCGTACCGACCTCGGCTGCGCGTTGACCGAGTGCGCCGCCAGACGTGATCGCGTCCTGCAGTTGCTTGAAAGCATCGGTGATGTCTTTGTCAGTCAGCCCGAAGTTGAGGCGGGCGAGCTCGCGGAGCTTCTGCACACCTTCGCCGACCTGGGTCGACAGACTCTCGAACTGCCCGGCGATCTGCGTCCCGACCAGGGTCAGCAGCCCGGCGACCAGCACGATCGTCGCGATCACGGTCACCCCGGCCGCCGCGCCGCGCGGGAAGCGCAGCTTCTGCAGGCCGTTGGTGACCGGCACGAGCAAGGCGGTCAGCAGGATGCCGACAGTCACCGGTACGACGACCTCGGACAGGTACTGCATTCCGTACCCGATCACGGCCACCGCGGCCACGATCACCAGGAACCGCCACGCCCACGCACTCGCGATCTGCATCCCCGGCGTCACCCCGGTGTCGACCCGCCCGCGACTCGACGTCGCGACCACGTGATCGTCGGGTACCACCGTGTCGGCGGTCTCATCGACCACCTCGTTGTCGGCGACCGGACTTTCGTCCTTCGCCTTACCGTCCTCGCTCATCAGACCCCTCCGCCGCTGTGCTTCGTGATGAGACTAGTGCCCGGTGCGAACCGTTCCATGAATGTGGGCGGCGAGGCCCTCGGCTGCCTTCGGATCGGTGTCGGCGAGGAGACCGACACCGGCGAGCACGTAGTCCTTGTCGACGCAGACCTGAGCGCGCTCGGGAACCAGCCAGCCCTCCTCCTGAGCGTTGGCCCCGACCGACCCGAGGATCCGCGCGGCGACCTCCGGCCCGTTGTGCCGCAGTACGCCGCCCGACCCGACGAGCAGGTCGACCTCGCGCAGGTCCTTCCCGGACCGCTCGATCACCCGGCCGCCAGGACCGAACACGATCCGCTGCCGACCCGCGTGCCGACGCAACGCCACGGTCGCGGCCACGGTGGCCAGAACCTCGTCGTACCGCGACTCGGCCGGCGAATCAGGCAGGTACGCCGGATCGTCGTGCCGCCGGGCGGCCGCCGTACGGAGGGCTTCGTCGTCACCGACCAATCCGGCTTCGATGCCTGAGGCAACGACCGGTACGGCGCTCCAGCGCATCCCGAGGTCACCTTCGACCGTCCGGGTGACGGGGTGCGTGGCGACCACCTCGCGACCGAGATTCGCGTCCTCGGGGTCGAGCTCGATGACCGAATGCACGTCGGTGGTCGCGCCGCCGATGTCCACGACCGCGACGTCGCCGTGCAACCCGGCCAGCACTTCGACACCCCGCAGTACGACGTCCGGCGTGGCGGCGCGCACCATCCGGGCGAACGCGGGATCGCGGGACAGGTTCTTGCCGCCGATCACATGGGCGAGGAACATCTCGCGGATCGCGGCCCGCGCGCTGTCCGGCGCAAATACGCCGATCTCTGGAACGACGTTGTCCGCAAGAACATGTGGGACATCGGCGAGGATCTCGGCGATCTCGGCCTGCGCGTCGATGTTGCCGGCGACAACTACCGGCCGCCGCCATTTGTAGGTGGCCAGCGTCTTGGCGGCCTTCAGCAGTACGGCGGAGTTGCCACCATCGGTGCCGCCGGACAGCAGCACGACATCCGGCCGGTCCTTGCGCAGCTCTTTGAGTGATGTCGGCGTCAGCCCGCCGCTCACCACGGCCACCACGCGTCCACCACTGGACAACGCAACCCGCTTGCCCGCCTCCGCGGTCACCAGCTCTTCGTTGCCGACAACCCCGATCCGCAGCCCACCACCCGCACTGGAACAAGCCAGCACCTCGGCCCGCTCCACCCCCCGATCAACCGCCAGCAACCCAGCCCGACAAGCCAGCCACCCGTCCATCACATCGGTGTCGATCGTCGTCCGATGCTCAGCCCGAGCCACCAACGCCCCCGACCCCGCATCAACCGCAACCGCCTTGGTAAACGTCGACCCAAAGTCGACCGCCACCACCAACCCCACCGCACTCACCCCCGCTCGTCACACCCCCGGGCCTCGCCATTTGGTGGGTGAACCCACGCGATGGGAGGTTCCCCCACCGAATTACCGGGCGGGAACCTCCCGTTTGGTGGGTGAACCCACCAAACGCGGCTAGGACATGGCGCGGTCGAGGTCTTCGAGGAGGTCCTCGATGGTTTCGATGCCTACGCTGAGGCGGATTAGGTCGGCGGGGACCTCGAGGGGGGTGCCGGCTACTGAGGCGTGGGTCATTTTGCCGGGGTGTTCGATGAGGGACTCGACACCGCCTAGCGACTCGCCCAGGGTGAAGACCTCGGCCTTGTTGCAGATGTCGAGTGCCTGCGCCTCGCCACCGGTGACGCGGAACGACACGATGCCGCCGTACCGCTTCATCTGCTTGGCGGCGGTGTCGTGGCCGGGGTGGCCCTCGACGCCGGGGTAGAGGACCTTGCTGACGGACTTGTGCCGCTGCAGGAACTCGACGACCTTCTCGGCGTTGTCGCTGTGCCGGTCCATCCGTACGCCGAGGGTCTTGATACCGCGCAGCACCAGGAACGAGTCGAACGGGCCGGCGACCGCGCCGATCGCGTTCTGGTGGAAGGCGATCTTGTCGGCCAGCTCGGCGTCCCGCACAATCAGTGCGCCGCCGACGACGTCGGAGTGCCCGCCCATGTACTTGGTGGTCGAGTGCACGACCACATCCGCGCCCAGCTCCAACGGCTGCTGCAGGTACGGCGAGGCGAACGTGTTGTCGACGACCAGCAGTGCGCCCGCGTCATGGGCGATCTGGGCGACGATGGCGATGTCGGCGACGTTCAGCAGCGGGTTGGTCGGGGTCTCCAGCCAGACCACCTTGGTCTTGCCCGGGCGGATCGCAGCGCGGATCGCCTCCGGGTTGGTGACCGCGGCCGGGGTCATCTCGACACCCCACGCGCCCAGGACCTTCGAGAACAGCCGGAAGGTGCCGCCGTACGCGTCGTCGGGGAACACCACGTGGTCACCGGGCACGCACAGCGACCGGATCAGCGTGTCCTCGGCGGCCAGACCGCTCGCGAACGCGAATCCGCGGGTGCCCGCTTCGACCGCAGCCAGACACTCCTCGAGCGCGGTGCGGGTCGGGTTCGCGGAACGGGAGTACTCGTACCCGTTGCGCAGACCGCCGACGCCGTCCTGCTTGTAGGTGCTGGTCGCGTAGATTGGCGGGACGACTGCGCCGGTGGTCGGGTCGGGTTCGTTCCCGGCGTGGATGGCGAGCGTCTCGAAGCCGTAGCGGTGTTCGGAATTCACCGGACCAGCGTACGGCCTGGTCTGCCGTGGTCCGAACCGCCGTTCCGCCGCTGAGACATCCCCCGGATCACGAGGGGATCCAAGTTGTCCACAGATCCGTCGAACCCCCTGGCACCTGACCCGCGCCGCAGCCTACCGTTGCGGGCAGTAGTTGACGGGCCGCTGGACGGTCACCGGCCGCGATCGACGCCGTACGCAGAGAGATGGGATCTGGGGATGAAGACGCAGGACAGGCCACTCGACCAGGACGACCTGGCGCTGGCCGATCTCGCCGAGATCCAGGACTGGACCGTGCTGGCCGGCCCGGACGGCGACGAGTCCGGCCCCGAGGTCGTGCGGGCCCTCGTCCACCGGGTGATGGCGCGGACTCCCTGGCAGCCCTGGCCGCTGCAGGCCGGTGAGACGATCGGCGACGAGATGGTCTCCTGGGGGTTCGTCACACCCCGCCGTACGACGTTGATCGTGTTCGACGGCCTGGTCTTCGCGGACTGCCCGGACAGTGGCTGGTCGGCGTACGAGATCGGACCGGACGACATCGGCGCGGCCGAGGCCGGTCTGGACGCGCACTGGCCGGACCACCTCGCTCTGGTGAGCAAGTACTTCGGTCAGCCCGAATACATCAGTGACGACAGCAACCCCGACTTCGACGACGAGTGGGCGCCCGGCGCCGGTGCCGAGTACCGCCACCTGGCCGTCTGGATGCGCCCGGGCGCCGAGCTGCGGCTCTACAGCATCCGCCCGACCAAGGACCCGCTGACCACCGCAGTCGGCGTCGGCTACGCCGTGTACCTCGACTAGGAGAGCTGATGAGCCAGACGACCCCCGAGGGCGGGCGCCTCAGCAGGGCGGACCGCAAGGCCGCCAGGCGAGGCACCAAGGCTGTGAAGGCTGCCGCCACCCTGAAGAATCGCGACATCAAGCAGTTCGACCGAGGCCTGGTCGAAGACATCGGCCGGTCGAACCTGACCGCCGCCGACCTGAGCGCGATGATGCAGCGCGGTATCACCGGCACGCAGAACGAGCAGGCGCGCGCCGAGCTCAGCGCACTCGGCCAGGCCGCGCAAGGACGGATGACGGCGGCCCGCACCGAGAACCCGACGCTCGGCGGCATGCTGTCGAACGCCTACTCCCGCTGGAAGGACGTCCGGCGCGGCACCAAGCTCCTCAAGGCGGCCGGGGCGCTCACCGCCAAGGACGCGAAGACGATCAACCCGGCCATCCGCGCGCAGCTCGGCCACAGCACGATGACGCGCTCCGACCTCGCTCACCTGGCCCAACGCAACTTGATCCAGGCTTTCCGCTCCCCCGGCGACTTCGAGGTCCGACCCGGCGTCCAGGCGCCCGAGTCGGTGGAGCAGGCGCCGATGCAGAACGGCATGATCCAGTCCCGCGAGGCGGCTGCCCGCGGGCCGGTGCAGCAGTCCGACAGCCGGCTGGAAGCGCTACTCGCCGAGATGCAGCAGCTCAATGAACGCCTGGCCGTCCTGGAACAACAAGTAGCCGAAATCAGAGCCGCCCAACAGCCGGAGGCCGAGTCAGCCACAGCCCAGTCGGCCGAAGCCCAGACCGCTGAGGCCCAGTCGACCGAGGCTCAGACCCCTGAGGCGCAGACCGCTCAACCTCAGACCGCGGAGGGCCAGACGGCTCAGACCCAAAGCACTGAGGGGCAGACGGCCGAGGCTCAGACCGCTCAACCCCAGACCACCGAAGCGCAGTCGGCGGAGGCTCAGCGGGTGGCGACGGAGGAGCACGTCGGTCAGCACGAGGCGGTGCCGACCGACAGGTCGGAGGCTCAGCGTTGGGTGGGCGCCGCGGCAGGCGAACGCCAGCCGGAGGCAGCCGCACAGCAACCGGCCGCCCAGCAACCGACGACGGAAGCGGCCGCGCAGGAACCCGAGAACCAGCAGCCGGGCGAGCCCGCGCCGCAGCAACCGGCGGCCGAGTCCCAGCAGGCCGGCCAAGCCTCCGAGGCTCCGGCTGCTGGAACGCAGCAGGAGCGGATCACCGCGCTCATCGAACAGGCCTATGCGTCGTCAAACGAGCAGGCGGGCCAACAGCCGGGCGAGACCGGCACGCCGACGCAGTCCGCCGGACAGCAGGGTGGTGAGCAGCAGCCCGCCGTACGGGAGCCGGCTGCGCAGGCTAGTCCGCGCGGTACGGCGCGGCCTGTGTTCCAGGAGGCGGGTGGGCAGGCGACGACGCAGCCGGGGCAGCGTCCGCCGGTGCAGGCGCCGACGTTCCAGGCGGCCGGTCAGCAGCCGAACGAGGCAGCGCGTAAGGCTGAGGCGACTCGCGCGGCAGCTGCTGCCTTCGACGGGACTACCGGCGCCGGGGCGAGTACCGCGGAGCAAGCAGCCAGGACCGCGCAGTCCGACCCGAACAAGGCGACTCGCGGCACCGGGCAGTCCGCCGCGCAGAAGAACGATCCCAACGGCCGCGGCACCCGCTGACCGGCGTACAAAACACAGGAGGACGACCGGATGAAGACAGCGGACAGGCCGCTCGACGACGACGACCTGGCCATGGCCGACCTGGCCGAGATCGCCGACTGGACGCCCGTGGCCGGGCCGGACAGTGACGACGCCGGACCGGCGCTCGTCCGGGCGCTGGTGGAGCGCGTGTCCGCGGCGACCGGCTGGACGCCGGCTCCGCTCGCGCCGGGTGAGGAGATCGACGCCACGATGTCGTCGTGGGCGTTCACCACCAAGCGCGGTAGCACGCTGGTGGCGTACGACGGTCTCGTGTTCCCCGACACCCGGCACAGCGGCTGGGTCGGGTACGAGGTGAAGCCGGAGGACATGGCCGAGGCGGAAGCCGGGATCGATGCGGCCTGGCCGGACCATCTCGCTCTCGCCCGCAAGCACTGGGGTGAGCCGGACGAGCTCGGCGACTTCTCCGACCAGCGCTTCCTGCGAAGGCGGACACCCAACGGATTCGGACCCCGGCGGCACGTTGCCATCTGGCTGCGTCCCGGGGCGCAGATCCAGCTGTTCAGTGACCAACCGACGCCGGACCCGCTGACGCGCACGGTGAACGTCGGCTACGCAGTCTTCCTCGACTAGGAGCCTGACCATGACCACGCCACAGCAAGAAGCCACTGGGCAGAATTCGGCTCGGGAGTACTTCGAGAGCCTCAACGAGGCCGACCAGCTCGCGATGCGCCGCGCGATGAACGTCTTCCGGGCGCTGGCGCCGATCTACGACGCCGTCAACCGCACCGTCGAGTTCACCCGCCGGACCAGCCACAGGCTGAGCGAAGGTGCGCAGTCGCTGGTCTCACAGACCCAGCAGTACGGGCGGGAGGCCGCCGACTGGGCCAGCCGGACCGGGACGAATCTCGTGGACCGCGCCGCCGACCTTCGTGACCGCGCCGGTGTCGCCGCCGAAGTGGCCGCCACCCGGGTCGGCGAAGGCCTCGACAGCGCCGGCCAAGCCATCTCCAACCGCGCCACCGCCACCCGCGACGCGGTCGTCTCCGGCGCCGGGACCGCCCGAAACGCTGTTGCCGCAGGCGCCGGCACTGCCCGGGAGGCAGTCGGCACCGCCCGGAACGCCGTCGTCTCAGGTGCGGGCACCGCCCGAGAGGCAGTCGTTTCCGGTGCGGGCACCGCCCGGGAGGCAGTTGTCTCCGGTGCGAGCAGCGCGCGGGACGCGGTCGTGTCGGGTGCGGGCAACGTCCGGGACGCGGCAGTCGACGCGGGGCAACGCGCGGCCGCACTCGCCGGCCGGGCCTCACGCTGGTTCCAGGAGAAGGTCAGCAACACGGCCGCTCGCGCCGCCGCCGGCTACCACGCGGTCAAGGAGTTCAACGACCCCGGCCTGAACAACGAGGCGGCTCCGACCCCCGGCGGCCCCGAGGTGTCCGCACAGGCGATCACGGCTGTGTCCGCCCAGGTGCTCGCCTATGTGCAGGCGCAGTCGCAGGAGCAGCAGCAGTCGGCGCTCCAGCAGCTCGCCGAACTGAACGCCCGCGGCGAGACGATGAGCGCGACCGACCAAGCCATCTTCAACGCCGCTCTCTCCGGAAACGCGCCGGCCGCCGGGGCCGTCACCACCCCGCAGCAGCAGACGCCGGACGGTCGCGGTCCGCAGAACCAGCCCGAGAAGGGTCCCGACCTCGGTAAGTAGCCCCACTTGACGCAACCGATTAGTTGCAATACTTTTATTGCAACTAATCGGTTGCTATATCTGGAGGCGATGATGGGATTCCCGGATCGGATCGAGCGGACAGTGGAGCTCGGGCACCCGCCGGCGAAGGTGTGGGCGGCGCTCACCACGGCCGAGGGGCTCGGCACGTGGTTCGGACAGTCGGCGACAGTCGACCTGCAGACGGGTGGAAGCGCCGTACTGACCTGGGAGACCGGCGACAAGGCCGAGCTCCGGATCGAGCGGCTCGAGGAACCAGCAGTGTTCGGCTACACGTGGCACATCTACGGACTGCCTGCCGACGACCCACGCCGTACCTATGTCGAGTTCACTCTGGAGCCGACCGACAGCGGCACGCGGTTGACCGTGGTCGAGTCGGGGTTCGCGCAGCTTGCGGACGATGCCTACGCCAAGGCGTACGGCGGGAACACGGAGGGCTGGCAGCTCGAACTCGGCGAACTGGTCGAATACCTCAATGCAGCCTGACGAATCCATCGATCGCGAGGCGGTCGCCGAGCAGGTCTTCGTGGCGCTCGCGGATCCGAGCCGGCGGACGATTCTGGCCGAGCTGGCCGCGAGCGGACCGGCCACAGCGACCGATCTCGCCGATCGCCTGCCGATCACCCGGCAGGCCATCGCGAAGCACCTGGCCTTGCTCTCCCAGGCCGGTCTGCTGATCGCCGAGCCCGGCGAACGCCGTCGCGTCCGCTACCGCCTGCACTCGGCCCCCATCCAGCTGGCCCAGCAGTTCCTCGCGGCGCTCGCCAACAACTGGGACTCGAACCTCGACGCCCTCAAGTCCCACCTCGACGGTTAGGCGTTGCGTCGTCCCAGGAGGGCGGCGGCTGCGTCGAGGAGGGTGGCGTGGATCTCGGAGTCGATGAATTCACCGGGCGAGAGGTTCGCGGACAGCGCGGCACTCAGGGCCTCGATCGCGGCGGCCGCGCGGAGCCGGTCGGGGACCGTGGGGTTCGGCCCTGCGAGCCACAACTGGAATCCGCGGCTGGTCGCGATCAGGCCCTCGAGATCCTCGTCGATCGCCGCGAGTACGGCGCCGATGTCCCGCATCAGGGTCGGGCCGGTGGCTCGGTGCTTGATCAGTACGTCGAGGTAGGCGCCGAGCAGTTCGCGCTCGGCCTCGGGTGACCAGTCGAGCCCGTCGGTGCGCGCCATCACCTGGCGCAGGTCGTCGACGAACGTGCCGATGATCGCCCGCAGCAGGTCCTGCTTGGACGAGTAGTGGTAGTAGAGCGACGCCTTGGTGATGCCGACCTGCTCGGCGATCTCCCGCAGGCTCGTCTTCTCGTACCCCTGAGCCGAGAACAGGTCGAGCGCGGCCCGATGGATCGACGCCTTGGTGTCCCGGGAACCACTCGCGTGCTGCACGTCACCCACCCTCTCATCTTTGCCTACCTACCGTGCGGCAGGTAGTCTACCAACCGACCGGCAGGTAGGGATCTGGGAGGGGTACCAGGGTGTTCAACAAACTAGGACGATTCGTCGTCGGCAACCCATGGAAGGTGATCGCCGCGTGGGTGGTCGCGGCGGTGGCCGTGCTCGCGTTCGCGCCGACGCTCGCGGACGTCACCAGCAAGGACCAGACCAGCCTGCTGCCGGACAAGTACGAGTCGGTCCAGGCGCAGAAGCTGGCCACCGACGCCTTCGGGCAGACGAACGACGCGACCGCGAGCATCGTGGTCAAACGCGGCGGTGGCGGTGAGTTGACCGCGGCCGATCAGGCCAAGGTCGCCGACCTGGCCACCAAGCTGACGGCCGCGAAGATCGACCGGGTCGTCGCGGTGGTCACCGGCCCGCAGGCGGTCTCCCCGAACAAGCAGGTCCAGATCGTCAGCATCGGCCTCAAGGGATTGGCCGAGGATCAGGCCGTGCTGGACGCAGTGCAGAAGATCCGCGACACCACGAGTACGGCACTGACCGGCGCCGACCTCGAGTACGGCGTCACCGGCGACGCCGCGTTGATGCTCGACAACAAGGATGCGTTCGACAACGCGTTCGTGGTGGTCGGGATCGCGACGCTCGTGCTGATCGTCGGCCTGCTGCTGGTCATCTACCGAAGCCCGGTGGCCGCCTTCCTGCCGATCCTCACGGTCGGTCTGGTCGCGAGTATCGCGCCCGGCCTGATCGCCCTGGTCGCCAAGTGGTCCGGACTCCAGGTGACCCAGGACCTGCAGACCATCCTCACAGTCGTCCTGTACGGCGTCGGCACGGACTACATCCTGTTCTTGCTCTTCCGCTTCCGCGAGCGTCTCCGCGCCGGCGAGGAACCGAAGGCCGCGCTGGCGAACGCGACCGGCCGAGTCGCCGAGGTGATCGTCTCCGCCGCCGGTGCGATCGTCGTCGCCTTCAGCGCGCTACTGCTGGCCGTGTTCGGTGGATTCAAGAGCCTCGGCCCGGGTCTCGCGATTGCGGTCGGCGTGATGGCGTTCGCCTCGATCACCCTGGTCCCGGCCGTCGTGTCGCTGCTCGGTCCGAAGGTGTTCTGGCCGTCGAAGTCCTGGCAGACCACGCCGAAGGGTGCGACCTTCAAGCGCCTCGGCCGCTTCACCGCTCGCCGTCCCGCGCTGGTCGCCGTGGCTTCCGGTGCCGTGATGGTCGCATTGGCGCTCGGCACGCTCGGGATGAAGGTCGACTACGACGCGTTCAGCCAGCTCCCCAAAGGCACCGAGTCCGCTCGCGCCATGAAGGACCTGCAGTCCGGATTCCCGGCCGGCGCGCTCAGCCCCACCACGGTCTACGTGCGCAGCACCGACGGTACGGCGCTGGATCCCGCCGAACTCACGCAGTACGCCGGAAAACTCGCGAAGGTGGAGGGAGTCGGCGCGATTCTCCCGGCGGATGCGAAAGGCAACGTGGCGGTTCTCAACCCCGACAAGACCGTTGCCCAGATCAACGTCGTACTGAATGGAGCGCCATACGCGACCGCATCTCTGGATCTGGTCCACGGGAAGCTCAAAGACGTTGCACACAACGAAAGTCCGGCCGGGACGACCGCGCTGGTCGGTGGGGTGACGTCGAGCTACACCGACATCCGGGCCGCGAATACCCGCGACCTGTCGGTGATCTTCCCGGTGGCCGGCGGTCTGATCGCGATCATCCTTGCGCTGCTGCTGCGGTCGCTGATCGCGCCGGTCGTGCTGATGCTGGCCGTCGTACTGAGCTTCTTCAGCTCGATCGGGGCGACGGTGTTCGTCTTCCAGGGCGCGGCGGGCCACGCTGGGGTGACGTTCTCACTGCCGATCATGCTGTATCTGTTCGTCGTTGCCATCGGCACCGACTACAACATCCTGATGATCGCGCGGCTACGCGAGGAGGCCGAGCGGGGTACCGATCCGCGCGAAGCCGCCGACCTCGCGATCGAGCACGGCGGGCCGTCCGTGGCATCGGCCGGGCTGATCCTGGCGGGGACGTTCTCCTCGCTGATGCTGGCCGGGATGGCGTTGCTGACCGAGATGGGCTTCTCGGTGGCGGCCGGGATCGTGGTCTCGGCGTTCGTGATGTCGATCTTCCTGGTGCCGAGTGTGACCGCATTGCTCGGCAAGTGGGCTTGGTGGCCGCGCAAACTCAAGATCGCCAAGCCTGCTGCCTCGGAGCGTGAGCTGGAGCCGGTCGGGTAAAGCGAGGGGATCCCGGGCCCCCTGGTCCGGGATCCCGCCGCAGTCTTAGTCGGTCGGCTGAGGCTTCAGGCGGACCGTGAAGATCGGCAGCATCCAGTGCAGCAGCGGGCCGATCGACAGCGCGTACAGGACAGTGCCGATGCCGATCGCCCCGCCGAGCAGGAAGCCGATCGCGACGACCGCGATCTCGATCGTCGTCCGAACCAGGCGGATGCTCAGACCGGTACGGCGTACCAGTCCGGTCATCAGGCCGTCCCGCGGACCGGGGCCGAGCTGGGCGCCGATGTAGAGCGCGCCGGCCAGCGCGTTGACGACCACCCCGGCGAGCATGAAGAGGATCCGCACCCAGAGGGCGTCCGGCCGGTCGACCGTCGCCAGCGTCAGGTCCGTGGCCAGGCCGATCACGATCGCGTTGCTCACGGTGCCGAGCCCGGGCCATTGGCGCAGCGGGATCCAGGCCAGCAACACGACGAAGCTCATCACGATGACGACCGTCCCGAAGCTCCACGGGATGTGCTTGATGATGCCGGAGTGCAGCACGTCCCACGGGTCGAGGCCGAGGCTGCCCTGGATCATCAGGCCCATCGAGGAGCCGTAGAGGAACAGACCGACGTACAGCTGGACGAGGCGGCGGGGAAGGTGGCCTGCTTTGAGCTGCTGGATCGGGTTGAGCGCAGCGAGCTGACGGGGTGGGGCTGTCGAAGTGGCGGTCACTTGCCCAGTTTGCGGGTCAAGTGGCCTGGTGATCGATAGCCAATTGCGCAATAGTGGACTGCATGAATGGGCAACAGCTTCCGGCCAGCACGCTCAGTGGTCTGCTCGAAACGTGGTCCGCGGACGCAGGACCGGCGTACCGGGTCCTTGCGGAACGGCTCCGGCTGCTGATCGCGGACGGGCGGATCATGCCCGGCGCGCGGCTGCCGAGTGAGCGCGAACTGACCGACGCGCTCGGGGTCAGCCGGACGACGGTTGCGTCGGCGTACCGGGAGTTGCGGGACAGCGGGTATCTGGTGAGCCGGCGTGGATCCGGGAGTGTGACCGCGCTGCCGACCAGGGTCGGACCGGAGCTGGGGCGACACCATGCACCGGGCATCGACACCGACGGGTTGTACGACTTCACGTGCGCGGCGCCGGCCGCCGTACCGGGGATCAGTACGGCGGTTGCCGCGGCGGCCGCGGGGTTGCCGGAGCATCTGGCGACGCCTGGGTATCACCCGCAGGGGTTGCCGGAGTTGCGGGCCGAGATCGCGGCGACGTACGACGAACGCGGGCTGCCGACGTCGCCGGACCAGATCATCGTCACCGCCGGCGCGTTGGCCGCGACCTCGATCGCGATCCGGGCGTTCCTGCAGATCGGTGATCGGGTGCTGACCGAGAGTCCGACGCACCCGAACTCCGTGGACGCGATCCGGCGGAGCGGCTGCCGGGTCGTCGCCGCGCCGATGAGTCCGGGCGGCTGGGACCTGCCTTTGCTGGAGGCAACCATTCGCCAGACGGCACCGCGGGCGGCCTGGATGGTGGTCGACTTCCAGAATCCAACCGGTTGGTTACTTCCGGCGGCGGACCGGCAACGGCTGGCGATCGCGTTCGCTCGCAGCCGGACGACCGCGATCATCGACGAGACCCTCAGTGAACTCTGGCTGGACGGACAGGAGATGCCGCCGCCGTTCGCGTCGTACCACCCGGAGGGCGTGATCACGGTCGGTTCGGTCAGCAAGTCGTACTGGGGTGGTCTGCGGATCGGCTGGATGCGCGTCCCGTCGTCGCTGGTCGCCCGGGTGCTCGACGCGCGGGCGTCACTCGACCTGGGCGCACCTGTGCTCGATCAGCTCGTCGTAGCCCAGCTGCTGCGCGACCGCGCCACCCTGCTCCCAGAGCGCCGCGCCACGCTGGCACTACGCCGAGACGCCCTGGCGGAGGCTGTGTCCGCAGAGCTCCCCGACTGGCGTTTCGAGGTCCCCGGCGGCGGACTGTCGCTGTGGTGCGAGCTACCGGAGCCCGTCGGCTCCACTCTGGTCGGGGTGGCGCAACGAAACGGCGTACTGCTCGTGGCCGGCTCCCGCTTCTCCCCCGACGGCGGTCTCGAGTCCTTCATCCGCCTCCCCTACACGCTGGAACCAGATGCACTACGAGACGGCGTCCGCCAGCTGGCCGCGTCGTACCGGTCCCTC
The DNA here is from genome assembly GCF_042674205.1 of Kribbella sp. NPDC056951. NCBI lineage: Bacteria > Bacillati > Actinomycetota > Actinomycetes > Propionibacteriales > Kribbellaceae > Kribbella > Kribbella sp. NPDC056951. The sequence continues at coordinate 794,958 of NZ_JBHUQZ010000003.1, read as the reverse complement.
ACCGGCTCCCGCAGCACCCCGGGCTTCACCCCAGCGATGATCGCGTGACGTCATCCTCCCGTAAGGGGCCGGGGGAAGGTTCGCCCCGGTGGTCGCGTTGAGAGACTATGAGAGTCAACTGCGAGAGGCGTGAGAATGTCGTTCTTCAAGCGGAACACAGCCCTGGTCGAGCCCGAGGCCGCACTGCCCGGCCGCCCCACCCCCGGTTACGCCGTACCGGCCGAGAACATCGTCCTGCACACACCGCAGACCGCACCGGCCCCTGAGGGGTTCGAGGAGGTCTGGTTCGGCACCGGCTGCTTCTGGGGCACCGAGGAGATCTTCTGGCAGCTCCCCGGCGTCTACACCACCGCAGTCGGGTACGCGGGCGGTTACTCCCCCAACCCGACGTACGAAGAGGTCTGCACCGGCGGCACCGGCCACACAGAAGCCGTCCGCATCGTCTACGACCCCACCAAGACCACCTTCACCGACCTCCTGAAGGTCTTCTGGGAAACCCACGACCCGACCCAGGGCATGCGCCAGGGCAACGACCTCGGCTCCCAGTACCGCTCCGCCATCTACTACACCACCGACGCCCAGCGCGCCGAGGCCGAACGCACCCGCGACCTCTACGCCCCCGTCATCAAGCCCCTCGGCTACGGCGACATCACCACCGAAATAGCCCCCCTCGGCGCCCACTACTACGCCGAGTCCTACCACCAGCAGTACCTGCACAAAAACCCCAACGGCTACCGCTGCCACAGCAAGACGGGCGCTCCGTTCCCCAGCTGAGGTTTAGCGGCGGCGGGCGAGGTGGGCGTGGATCTGGGCGTCTAGTTCTACGGTGTCCGGGAGGACGGCGAGGATTCGGCGGAAGACCTCGTCTCGTACGTCGGGTTCGAGCATCAGGTAGGCCGAAACCGTGGAGAGGTGTCCGATGTAGTCCTGGGCGCTGATCGTCAGTCGGTGCTCGACCACCGACTGACGGACGTCGGTGAACCACTCGGATTGCTGGAGCTCGGTGCCCGGCCACTGCATCGGGAGCTCCGCGGGTGTGCCGTCAGGCGACGGCACACCGTCGTCCTCCAGGTACGGCGCACGTGCGGCGCGCGCGGCCTCTTTGAGGTCTGGGTCGGCCAACTGGATCGGCGCGCCGAAGGACGCGAACACGCCGCCGGGCTCGACGAGCGCGGACATGCGCTCCCAGCGGCCGACCGGGCTGGTCCAGTGGAGCGCGGCGGCCGAATACACCAGCCCGTACGACGAATCCAGCGGCAGGTCCTCGAAGGTGGACTGCACAGTCGTCACGGTCGCCGGCAGGTGTTTACGCAACTCCGCAAGCATGGCGGCGTCGGGCTCAGTCGCGGTGACCGCGATCCCGCCCTGCGCGAACAGCCGTGTTGCCTTGCCGGTCCCGGCGCCGATTTCAAGCGCAGTCCGAATCGGCCCACCGGCGTACTCCGTCACCACCTCGAACAGTTCCACGGGATACCCCGGCCGGAACCGCTCGTATGTCTCGGCAACCGACCCGAAGCTCAACGCACGCTCAACCATGCCCCGCATCCTGGCACCCATCCGCCACCTCGCGCCTGCCATTTTCAGCTGCCGGGAAGGTGGCAGGTGTCGTTGTAGGTCAGGAGGGCTGCGGGGCGGTTGGGGGTGTAGCGGATGACGGTGAGGGCTGCGTTGGCGTGGTTGAGGGTTAGCCAGCGCCAGGGTGGGGCGCCTAGGGCGTCGCGGACCAGCCAGGCGATGAGGAAGTTGTGGGTGATCAGGAGCTCGTGCCCGGTGGTGGCGCAGCCGGTGAACTGGGCAAGGGCCTCACGAGCGAGGCGAGGGCCGGTGCTGAGCTCTTCCGGCGTGAATTGCTGGAGGAAGTCGAGGTAGTAGTCGGCTGAGTCCGGTGGGAGGTCATCGCGGTGCGGGACGTGCGGGATGTAGTCGCCGGCCGGTTCGGACGGGTGTAGTGGGGCGTCGTGGTTGAGCAGGTGGGCGGTTTGGGCGGCTCGTGGGAGTGGGCTGTGGTGGATCGTGGTGAAGGGGATGTCGCGCAGGCGTTCGCCGAGGACGACTGCTTGCCGGCGGCCGCGGTCGGTGAGGCCGGTTTCGTCGGGGGTGGCCTCGGCATGTCTGGCTAGGTAGAGGTAGCGGGAGTTGTCCACCTTCAAGGTGACGCCTGCCGCGGGGCCGGGGTTCGCGGCGTGATTGAATCTTGCAGGACGGGGGGCAGTACACGAAGTGAGGAGCTCTGCGTGAGCAGGCTGGTACGTGCGTTGTTCGGGATTCCGGCAGCGGTGGTGTTGATTTCCGTGGGTACGACGGCTGTGGCCTCGGCCGCCACTGGGAAGCCGAGCGGTGCGCCGCCCGAGGGCAGCATCGGGGTCTGGTGCGTTTCGACGACTGGAGCGAAGGCGTGCTTCGGTCAGTACGGCGACAAGGTGTGGGTGAAGGACACCAAGGCGAACGGCGATTCCGCCGCGGGCACGATCTACAACACCGACTCCGGGTCGGACTGGTACCGCGAGTGCTTCAACACCCGCGGCGCTGACGGCGGCTGGGTGATGTGCGACTTCGACGTCCCCGAGAACCGCCAAGGCCTCCTCTGGGCCGCCAACAAGCCCTTCGTCGGCAACGAGAACAGCACCAAGATCTGGACCACCGTCATCTGACGCGCCGCACGAAACACCCCCGCTGTCACAGATGGCGGGGGTGTTCTGTCTTTGCTCTTGTTCACAGGCGGACAGAGCGAGGAGAGCATGGGTACTGGGCGGATCGGGAGTTTGGCGAGTCTGCGGGAGCATCTGCAGTGGGCGGTCGAGTTGGAGCATGCGACGTTGCCGCCGTACCTGTGTGCGTTGTACTCGCTGGATCCTGGGGTGAACGAGGATGCGGTCGAGGTAATCAGCAGTGTGTTCGTGGAGGAGATGATTCATCTCTCGCTGGCTGCGAACCTGCTGAACGCGGTGGGTGGCGAACCGCGGCTGGATACGCCGGAGATGATGCCGCCGTACCCGCGGTTGTTGCCGCATGGCGAGGTGGAGTTGCGGCTGCTGCCGTTCGGGCCGGAGGCGTTAGAGATGTTCCTCAGGCTCGAGAAGCCCGAGGCTCCGGGGGCGCCGGCGGAAGGCGATCACTACGAGACGATCGGCCAGTTCTACGACGCGATCGAGGCCGGGCTGCTGTCCCTCTGCGACGAACTCGGTGAGGACAAGGTGTTCACGGGTGATCCGGCGCGGCAGGTGACTGCGGGCCCGTTCCATCACACGGACGGGAAGCTGGGCGAGGTCACGGATCTCAAGTCGGCGTTGGCCGCGTTGGAGGAGATCGTCGAGCAGGGCGAGGGTACGTCGAGTGGCGGGATCTGGGACGGGGATCGCGACTTCTTCCACCCGGATCGCGACGAGGTCGCGCACTACTACCGCTTCGAGGAGCTGAAACTCGGCCGGCGATACCAGCGCGGCGACACCCCGCAAACCGGTCCCACCGGCGACCCGGTCGTGGTCAATCCCGGCGGCGTGATCCCAATGCAGCCGAACCCCCAGCGCTCGGCGGATCCGGAGATCCGCGCGGCACAGGAGGCGTTCGACAACACGTACTGCGTGGTGCTCTACCTGCTGGAGCAGGCCTTCAACGGCGAGCCCGCGCTGATCCGCGATGCGACCCGCACGATGTTCGCCCTGAAGGCCGAGATGCTCCAACTCCTTGCCCTGAAGGAAGAAGACGGTACGACGCCCGGTCCGACGTTCACCTACATCGCCCCGGACGACCGGACCTGATCGTCAGCCCATGGACTTCTTGCCGTCGATGGCCTCGCGGATGATGTCCGCGTGGCCGGCGTGCTGCGCCGTTTCCGCGGTGATGTGCAGGAAGACCCGGCGTACCGACCAGAAGACGCCCGGCGGCTGCCACGGGGCAGCGGGGAGTTCGTAGCTGGCGTTGAGGTCGAGGGTGCGGACGAGGTCGTCAGTGGCAGCGGCGATCTTCTCGTACGACGCCAGTACGTCGGCCAGCGTCTCGCCGTCGACCAGCCGGAACTGGTCGGCCCACGCCGCGAGCACCTCTTCGGTGTACTCGGTCGGCGTGTCCTCCCTGGTACCCGTCCGAGCGAAGTCGGCCCAGTGCTGCTCGACCGTGCTCACGTGCTTGATCAGTCCGCCGATGGTCAATTCGCTGACCGTGCTGCGGGTGCTCGCCTGCTCGTCGGTGAGGCCCTCGGCGGCGCTCCGCAGGAAGTACCGGTGCTTGTTCAGGAAGTCGATGATGTCGTCGCGCTCGTTCGTGGTCATGGTTCGACTCTAGAAGGGGTAGCGGCCAGGTTGTGTCCGCTACTCCCGCGAAAACCAGAAGACTTTGCGAGAGCCCGAAACCTAGGCTGCGGGCCATGGACCTGGCCATTCGCGCACTGCAGCCCGAGGACCCACCGGTGATCGCCGCCGCCTTCGAGGAGCTCGGCTGGCCCAAGCCGGTCACGCAATACGAGAAGTACCTGGTCGAGCAGGGCGAGGGTACGCGCGACGTCCTCGTGGCCTGGGTCGACGGCGAGTACGCCGGCTATGTCACGGTCCGCTGGGAGTCGCCGTACGAGCCGTTCGAAGGCATCCCGGAGATCCAGGACTTCAACGTTCTCCCCAAGCTCCGCCGCCAAGGCATCGGCTCCGCCCTGATGGACGCCGCCGAAGCCCGCGTCGCCACCCGCTCCGACACCGTCGGCATCGGCGTCGGCCTCTACCCCGACTACGGCAACGCCCAGCGCCTGTACGTCCGCCGCGGCTACCTCCCCGACGGCCGAGGCCTCATCTACGACGGCCGCCAGGTCCCCCCGATGGAAACCGTCCGCAACGACGACTCCCTCACGCTGATGTTCACCAAGGTCCTGAATCGGAAGTAGAACGTCCGGAACGCCCACTAGCGTGCGTTCTATGGCTGAGAACTTGGTGGGCAAAGACCTGCGCGGCGGGTTGGTGCGGGAGGTGGACTTCGGCGGCGCGCGGTTCGAGCGAGTGGGGTTCACCGGCGCCGTGATGCGCGGGGTGGAGTTCGCGGGTGCCGAGATCGCTGGGGATATCGAGGGCCTGGTGATCAACGGGGTCGAGGTGGCACCGCTGGTGGAGGCCGAGCTGGATCGGCGGGATCCGGAGCGGGTCAAGATGCGGCCGGCGAACGCCGACGGGGTCCGCGAGGGATGGGATGTCGTCGAGCGGTTGTGGGCAGAGACGGTGCAGCGGGCCCGGCAGTTGCCGGAGGAGAAGCTGCATGTGCGAGTAGACGGCGAATGGTCGTTCATCCAAACGCTCAGGCATCTCGTGTACGCGACCGACGTCTGGCTGTTCCGCGTGATCCAGGGCGAGCCTGAGCCGTGGGATCGGCTGAGCCTGCCCTTCGACGGAGCGACGCCCGATCCGCGCCTGCCGTGGGATCTCGAGATCGAGCCGAGTCTCGACGAGGTTCTCGTCCTGCGTCACGATCGGATGGGCCGCGTACGCCGGTACGTCGACCAGCTGACCGACGACGAATTGAACTCGCAAACCACCCCTGTCGACGGCCCGAGCTGGCCACCCGCAGACGCGTACGACGTCAAGATGTGCCTCGGGATCATGCTCAACGAGGAGTGGCAGCACCGCCTGTACGCCGAGCGCGACCTACAACTGCTGTAGCCGTTGCTCGATGGCGGCGGCGCAGCGGGTGTCGTGGTCTTCGGTGCACAGCAGTGCGGCCGGGTCGTCGAGGACCAGTTGGCGGGTGGCTTCGAGGACGGCGGCGATCGGGATCCGGCGGGCGCGGCAGGAACCGATCATCACCTCGGTGGTTGCCGGGCGCAACAGTGGCTCGATCAGGTCGAAGTGTTCGCTCGAGCCGGAGATGTTCGGGAGTTCTGCCCACGACCCCTCGCCGACCTTCGCGTACCGGTAGAACCTGGACCGTCCGAGGTGCTGCTCGGCCACGTGGATCGTCGTGTTCGTTGTGTGCCCGACACCCAGCTGCAGTACGTCGCCGCCGAGCGCCTCGATCGGTCCGAGCGGCCAGTCGTGCCGCTGTGCCGCCAGCACCTCCGCCGCCCGCTCCCCCACGGCCAGGAACGCCATCAGCGGATGCGAACTCCGCAGCGGCGAAAAAGACGTCCGCAGTACGTCGGGGATCCGCCCCAGCCACCGATCAACCGGCAGATCGGCCCGGTACGCCGTCGCCTTCGCAACACTCTCGTCGAAGGTCGCCCAATCCTCCGCCGGCGGATACGCGTTATGCGGCCGCTCCAGCCCCGGCGGCACCGCCACCCCAGTCAGATCGAACGTCCAGCCCGGCATCAACACCGTCCCGCACGTGTCGACCAGCGCCTGACACACCGCCTCCGCCCCACCATCGACGTACCCGAAGGAACTCAGCGAGGAGTGCACAAGCACATCGGAGGATCGGTCCAGCCCCAACTGACGCAAGCCGGCGGCGATCTCGGCATAGGTGGTGGTCATCGCAAAAGCATGTCAGCTCAAACCCCGTCCCGCCTTAGGATTTCGGTATGCGTGAACGAGTGCTGAAGGCGGCGGCGGACTGGGTGTGGGTGCCACCGGACGCCGTGGACATCGTCACCGACGACTACCGAGCGGTCGTGTACGGCGGCCGCGGGCCTTCCGTGCAGTGGTCGTCGACGACGCGGCCGCTGGACGAGGTGATCGCCGAGGTCCGCCGGAAGACGCCCGACGGGATGAAGCTGAACTGGTGGGTCGACGACCGGACCCAGCCGACGGACACCGCCGAAATCCTGCTCAGCAAGGGATTCGAGCTGTCGGAGGTCCTCGAGATCCTGGCTCGGCCGCTGACCGGCGACCTGACCCAAGAGCTCGAGGTCCCCGCCGATGTCACCGTCCGCCCAGCTCTGGATGCCGAGTCCATCCTGCGTGCCGCCGCGATCGACTCCGAGGTGTTCGACTGGCCGCCGCCGAGCCAGAACGAGCTCGATCACGAGGTCGCCGCCATCGAGCGCGGTGAACTCTCCCCGCGCCGGTTCGTGGCGGAGGTCGACGGCGAGCTGGTCGGTTCAGCCGGCTACACGCTGATGGGCGATGTGGTCGGTCTGTGGGGCGCCGGCGTACTCGAGAAGGCGCGTGGCCGCGGCGTCTACCGCGCCCTGATCGCCGCCCGCTGCCAGGCCGCGATCGCGGACGGCGCCACGCTCGCCCTGGTCAGCGCGCGGACCGCGACCAGCGCACCCACCCTGCGCCGGGTCGGTTTCGTTGCCTACGGCACCAAGCGCTGCTACCAACTTTGCCCCGAATGAGAGGGTTGGTTGCGTGGCGGCGTTGAAGCGGTGGATGCTGGCGGCTGGACTCGGTCTCGGACTGATCTGGACCGTGGTCGTATCGGCCTCGATGCCGAGCGGGTGGGACCCGAGCAAGTCCTGCTTCGACAAACTCGGTCCGACGTACGGCCCGGACGCTATCGCCGACACCAGCTGGTTCCCGCCGTCCGCCACCTGCGATTTCGGCGACGGCAACGTCCGTGACTACATGACGACGACGCAGTCCGTGATCCTGTCCGTCACCGGAATCCTGATGCTGGCCCTGGTGGTGGCCGGCATCGTCGTCACCCTCCGAACCCTCAGCGGCGAGCCCGGCCCGGCGCGGTCGGCCGACGACGTCAACCTGCGCCGCCGGCACCGCAATCACCTCCTGTACGGCGCTCTCGACGTACTGATGCTCGTCGCTGTCGCGTCCGCCCTCAACGTGGCCGCGATCATCTTCGGCGGCATCATCGGCGGCATCCTGTTCCTCATCACCACGATCGCCGGCCTCGGCGCGCTCGCGAACGTCCTCGACCGGCACACCGGCCCACTCCCCAGTACGGCGCTCGACGGCCGCCGCCGGGGCGCAGCGACCGGCGGCATCGTCTTCGGCGTGATCTTCGCGGCGACCGCCCTCACCGGGCAACTCCCGTTCTTCCGACTCTGGGCCGCCCCACTCGCGGCGATCACCTACGCCGTCGCCGTACACGCCCAGTGGACTAAAGCTGCGACCCGCCAGTCGCATCCAGCGTCTGCCCTGTGACCCACCGCGCGTCCCCCGACGCCACGAACGCGACCACATCGGCAACGTCGGCCGGCTGACCCACCGCGTCGAACACCGAGTACGCCGCGGCCGCGCGCGCCGCCTCCGGATCGGCGAGCCAACCGTTCATGTCGGTCTCGATGATCCCGGGAGCGACCGTGTTCACCGTGATCCCGCGCGGCCCGAGCTCCTTGGCCATCGCCAGCGTCAGGGTGTTCAGCGCGCCTTTGGTCATCGAGTACGCCGTGTCCTGCGGAAACGCGATCCGGGTCGCGCCGGACCCGATGTTGATGATCCGCCCACCGTCTCGCAGTCGCGGAATCGCCTGCTGTACCAGGAAGAACGGCGCCTTGGCGTTGACGGCGAACAACCGGTCGAACCACTCCTCCGTAACGTCCGCGATCGGCTGCTGCAGCCCGATTCCGGCGTTGTTCACCAGCACGTCCAGCCCGTCGGCCGCCGCATCGAAGGCGGCCCACAGGCCGTCCAACGACCCACCCAGATCGGCCTTCACCCCGAACGCCTGCCCACCGGCGGTCTCGATCTCCTTCACGGTCCACTCCGCCGCCGCGTCGTCGCTGCCGTAATGCACTCCGACCCGGAACCCGTCCCGGCCCAGCCGCAGCGCGATCGCCCGCCCGATCCCCCGGCTGCCGCCGGTCACCAGTGCTGTCCTCATCCCCAGGTCCTTTTCTCTAGTGATCGTTACAGAAAGGACCGTAACACATTCTCTAGCGACCGCTATAGAATGATTTCCATGACCGAGACCCGCCGCGGACGCCCGCGCTCCTTCGACCGCGACGCCGCGCTCGAGCAGGCGCTGCTGACGTTCTGGGAGCGCGGGTACGACGCCACCTCGGTCAGCGATCTGACCGCGGCCCTCGGCATCGGCGCCCCGAGCCTGTACGCAGCCTTCGGGGACAAGCGGAGTCTGTTCAACGAGGTGATCACGCGCTACCAGGCGACCCACGGCGCGTTCACCACCCGCGCCCTCGAGGAGGAACCGACCGCTCGCGCCGCGATCACCCGCATCCTCCGCGAGGCGGCCGCCGAGTACACGGCGACCGACCACGCCCCCGGTTGCCTGATCATCAGCGCGACCCAGAACACGATCCCCGCCTCGGCCGAAGTGGCCGAGCAGCTCCGCGCGATCCGCGCGAGCAACGTCGCCGTACTCCGCGACCACATCCAGGCCGACATCGACTCCGGCGTACTGGCCGCGGGGACGGACGCGCAGGCCCTCGCCACCTACTTCGCGGCCACGATTCAAGGCATGTCGCAGCAGGCCCGCGACGGCGCGTCCCGCGCCCAGCTCCAGCAGGTCGCCGAGCTCGCGAACACTGTCTGGGACGCCGCGGCTGCTTAGCCAGGCTCGATGTTCTGGTTGAGGTGGAAGACGTTCCCGGGGTCGTACTCGCCCTTGACCCGAGACAACCGGCGATAGTTGTCCTCGCCGAAACCGGCGAGCACGCGGTTGCGCCCCTCGTTGCCGATGAAGTTCAGGTAGACGTAGCCGGTCGCCCATTCCTCGAGGTCCGCGCACAAACCGCGGGCCCAGCGAATCCCTCGCTCGTCGTCGGCCGGATCCGACCACAGACCGAACGGGTGCACCACCCAGTCCGCCTGCCGATGCGGCTGCGGCCAGCGCTCGGCAGCACGCCGTACGGCGCCTCCCCACGGCAGCACCGCCTGTTGCGACGGGGACGGAGCCGGCATCTCCGCGGACCGGCCGGCGAAGCGCCGGATCGCCTCATCGGGGAACGACGCCAGGTGTTCGGCCGACCAGTAGTTGCGGAACCCCGGCGGGTCGTCCAGCGCGGACTGGATGTCGGCGTACGGCATCTCGGCGACCATGACGCCCTCCGGCGACATCGCGAACAGCGGCCCGAGCGCCGCTCGCAACTCCGCCTCGGTGCCCGCATAGACCGCACCGACAGCGACGACCAGCTGACCGTGCAGGTGCTCGGGGACGAAGTCCTCCGGCGGCCCGGTCAGGTAGATCACGCCACCGCCGAGTTCCTCGGGCGCACCCTTCTCGAACAGATCCCGATACCCACGCAGTACGTCGGGTCCCGCCGACGCCGGCCAGAGCAGGAGCGCCAGCGTCGCGGCGGGTAGCTGATGGAGGCGGAAGGTCAGCGCGGTCGCGACACCGAAGTTGCCACCGCCACCGTGCAGAGCCCAGAACAACTCGCTGTTCTTCGTCTCGTCCGCAATCACCAACTGCCCGTCCGCGGTGACGAGCTCGGCCGAGATCAGCGAGTCGGAGGCGAGCCCGAACTTCCGTTCCAGCCAGCCCGATCCACCACCGAGCGTCAGCCCGGCGACTCCGGTCGTCGACACCCGGCCGCCGGTCGTGGCCAGCAGGTATTTCTGCGTGGCACGGTCAAAGTCCCCCCAGGTCGCGCCGCCACCGACTCGCGCGATCCGGGCGTCGGGATCGACCTGCACGCTGTTCATGCGGCGCAGGTCGACGACCAGTCCCCCTTCGGTGAGGGCCATACCGGCCACCCCGTGTCCGCCGCCCCGGACGGCGAGCTCCAGGCCGCGCTCAACGCCGTACCGGACCGCCGCCTCGACATCGGCGGCCGATTCGCACTGTGCGATCATCCCCGGCCGCTTGTCGATCATGCTGTTGAAGATCGCCCGGGCCTCGTCGTACTGCGAGTCACCGTCGCGCAGGAGCACCCCGCCGAACCCCTGCGGTCTCCACCCCTCGATTGTCTCGGACATGCTGCATCTCCCCTTTGCGCACTCCCCCAGGTGATCATTCGATCGTGCGTCGCCGAACCGGCGCGGTCAACGACTCCGCGCTTACCTGCCGATGACGCGATCACGCCTGCATAGGTAGGGTTGCCGACGTGATCATCGGTGGCCCAGGTCAGGTTCTCAGCGAGGACGAGGTGACGGCCTTCGTCGGTGACGCCTTGTCCGGCGCCGGTCTGGAAGGTCGCAGCGTCTGTGTGATCGTGCCGGACGCGACCCGCAGTTGCCCACTCCCGCTGCTGATCCGTGCGGTTCACCAGGCCCTGCACGGAAAAGTCAGCAAGCTCACCATCTTGATTGCCCTCGGCACCCATGCCGAGATGACGCCCGACGAGCTCCGCAAACACCTGGGCGGCAAGTACGACGGCGTCCTCAACCACGAGTGGTGGAAGCCGGAGACCTTCGTCGACCTCGGCTCCATCAGTGCCGACCGCGTTCGCGAGATCTCCGGCGGCCTGCTGAACGACGAGGTCCCGGTTCGGCTCAACAAGGCGGTCGTCGAGCACGACGTGGCTCTGGTCGTCGGCCCGGTCTTCCCGCACGAGGTGGTCGGCTTCTCCGGCGGCAACAAGTACTTCTTCCCCGGTGTCGCCGGCCAGGAGGTCATCGACGTCTCACACTGGCTCGGCGCCCTGATCACCAGCGCGAGCATCATCGGCACGCTCGGCGTCACCCCGGTCCGCGCCCTCATCAACGAGGCGGCCGCGCTGATCCCGGCGGAGAAGCTGGCGCTCGCCGTGGTCGCTCAGTCCGGCACGAACGCCCTGCACGCCATAGCCTTCGGCAACACCGTCGAGGCCTGGCAAACAGCCGCCGAGGTGTCCGCCCAGACCCACGTCACCTACCTCGACCACCCAGTACGACGGGTCGTGTCGGTGATGCCCGCGAAGTACGCCGACATCTGGACCGCGGCCAAGGGCTTCTACAAACTCGAGCCCGTCGTCGCCGACGGCGGCGAGGTCATCCTCTACGCGCCACACGTCACCCAGATCGCCGCCATGCACCCCGAAATCGAGGAGATCGGCTACCACTGCCGCGACTACTTCGTCGGCCAGTGGGAGAAGTTCCGCGATATCCACTGGGGCGTCCTCGCACACTCGACCCACCTCCGCGGCGCCGGCACCTGGGACCCCATCACCGGCGAACACCTGCGCGTCAAAGTAACCCTCGCAACCGGCATCCCCGAGGACGTCGTCCGCCGCGCCAACCTCAACTACCTGGACCCGGCCACCGTCGACCTGGCCGAATACAACGCCGACCCCGACACCCTCGTCGTACCGAACGCCGGCGAAGTCCTCCACCGCCTGAAATAGACGGTTCCCAGAGCGGTGACTCACCGGTAACCTCGGGGCCTATGACAGAGGTCGTGATCATCGGGTCCGGGTTCGCCGGTTTGTGCATGGGGATCAAGCTGCGTCAGGCCGGGTGCGAGGACTTCGTCATCCTCGAGAAGGCCGATCGCCTCGGCGGCACCTGGCGGGACAACACGTATCCCGGGTGCGCGTGCGACATCCCGTCGTACCTCTACTCGTACTCCTTCGAGCAGAACCCGCGCTGGACCAGGATGTTCGCGCCCTGGCACGAGATCCTCGAGTACCTCGAGTTCTGCGCCGACAAGTACGGCGTCGCGGACAAGATCCGGTACGGCGCCGAGGTCACCGAAGCGGCGTTCGACGAGACCACCGGCCGTTGGACCGTCACGGTCAACGGCGACGAGACGATCGAGACCCAGGCCCTGGTGACCGGGGTCGGCGGACTGCACGAACCGAAGATGCCCGACCTCCCGGGACTCGACTCCTTCACCGGTACGTCGTTCCACACGGCGCACTGGGATCACAGCCACGACCTCGCCGGTCGTCGCGTGGCCGCGATCGGCACTGGCGCTTCGGCGGTTCAGTACGTGCCGCAGATCGCTCCGCAGGTCGAGCAGCTGGATGTGTACCAGCGGACCGCCGCATGGATCACGCCGAAACCGGACCGCGAGATCGGACCGCGGGAGCGGCGGCTGCACGCCGCCTTCCCGGCCGGGCAGCGACTCATCCGGAACACGATCTACTGGGCCTTGGAAGCTCGCGGCGCCGGCTTCGCGGCCAACCCGAAGTTGATGAAAGTCCTTGAGATGCAGGCGAAACAGCATCTGCGCAAGCAGGTGCCGGACCCTGATCTGCGCGCCCGGCTGACCCCGGACTACCAGATCGGCTGCAAGCGGATGATGGTCTCGAACGACTACTACCCGGCCTTCAACCGGTCCAACGTCGACCTCGTCACCACCCCGATCACGCGCATCACGCCGACCGGTATCGTCACCGCCGACGGGATCGAGCGGCCCTGCGACACGATCGTGTTCGGCACCGGGTTCTCGGTGATGGGGAACCTGACCCGGATGCCGATCCTCGGCAAGGACGGCACCGACCTCGGCGAGCACTGGAAGCGCGAGGGCATCGGCGCCCATCTCGGCATCACCGTCGCCGGCTACCCGAACCTGTTCCTGCTGATCGGGCCGAACACCAATACCGGCCACTCCTCCGCGGTCTTCATGATCGAGGCGCAGGTCCGCTACGTCATGCAGGCGCTCGACCTGCTCCGGCGCCGCAAAGCGACGTACGTCGAGGTCCGCGAGGAGGCCCAGCAGAAGTTCGTCGACGGGCTGCAGGACGACCTCAAGGGCACGGTCTGGGACGCGGGCTGCAACAGCTGGTACCTGGACGCGACCGGGCGGAACTCGGGCATCTGGCCGGACTTCACGGTGTCCTACTGGCGCCGTACCCGGAAGCTCGATCCAGCGGACTTCGTGCTGGTCAAATAAGGGTTACCCGGACTCCGGAAGGATGACTACCCAGGGTCGCGTGTACGACCTTGGGATGAAGCCAAGACCGGTCTAGGGACCGATGTCTGAAAGGGCACTCTGAAGGATTCTTGAGATATGGAAATCCTTCAGATCGCGGGAGCAGCAGCCGTCGTCATCGGCATCGTCGTCATGGCCCTGCTCGCCATCGTGCCTACGGTTGTAGACCGTTAAGTCTTTCCCTCACGGGGAAGTCAGTCGGCGGACAAGTGGACCAGCAGGTCCTGCCGGGTCAGAACGCCCACCGGCTTGCCGTCGTCCAGCACCATCAGGGCGTCCCGACCCTCGAGCAGCTCGACCGCCTTCGTGACGGCCTCGCCGGCCCCCAGGGACGGCAACGCCGGGTCCATGTGCAGCTCGACCATGTCGGCCAGCCGCGCCTTGCCGGAGTACAACGCGTCCATCAGCGTCCGCTCCGACACCGCGCCGGCGACCTCGGCAGCCATCACCGGTGGTTCCGCGCGGACCACCGGCATCTGGGAGACGCCGTACTCGCGCAGGATCGCGACCGCTTCGGCGATCGTCTCGTGCGGGTGGGTGTGCACGAGCGGCGGCAGGCTGCCGTCCTTGCCGGCCAGCACGTCACCGAGCGTGGTGCCCTGCCGGGCCCCCGCGAGGAACCCGTACTGTGCGAGCCAGTCGTCGTTGAAGACCTTCGTCAGGTAGCCGCGACCGCCGTCTGGCAGCAGTACGACGATGACCGCCTCGGGGTCGTTGAGTTCGTGCGCGAGCCGGATCGCCGCGGCGGCCGCCATACCGGCTGAGCCGCCGACCAGCATCGCCTCTTCGCGGGCCAGCCGCCGGGTCAGCGCGAACGAGTCCGCGTCCGAGACCTCGATGATCCGGTCGCAGATGTCCCGGTCGTACGTCTCGGGCCAGAAGTCCTCGCCGACACCCTCGACCAGGTACGGCCGGCCGGTTCCCCCGGAGTACACCGAGCCCTCGGGGTCGGCGCCGATGATCTGGACGCGACCGTTCGAGACCTCCTTGAGGTAGCGGCCGGTGCCGGTGATCGTGCCGCCGGTGCCGACACCCGCCACGAAGTGGGTGATCTTCCCCTCGGTCTGCTCCCAGAGCTCGGGACCGGTCGTCTCGTAGTGCGAACGCGGGTTGTTCTGGTTGGCGTACTGGTTCGGCTTCCAGGCGCCCTCGATCTCACGGACCAGGCGGTCGGAGACGTTGTAGTACGAGTCCGGGTGCTCCGGCGCGACCGCGGTCGGGCAGACCACGACCTCGGCGCCGTACGCCTTGAGTACGTTGCGCTTGTCCTCGCTCACCTTGTCCGGGCAGACGAAGACGCACTTGTAGCCCTTCTGCTGGGCAACCATCGCGAGCCCGACACCGGTGTTACCGGAGGTCGGCTCGACGATCGTGCCGCCCGGCTTGAGCTCGCCGGAGGCCTCCGCCGCCTCGATCATCCGGACCGCGATCCGGTCCTTCACCGAGCCGCCCGGGTTGAAGTACTCGACCTTGGCCAGGACCAGCGGTGTGGCCCCGTCCGTGGTCTTGCCCAGCTTCACGAGCGGGGTGTTGCCGACGAGGTCCAGGAGAGATTCTGCGTAGCGCACCCTCTCACTGTAGTGATTGTCGTGTCGTTTCCCCTATTTCACTTGCTTGTGCGTGACAGCGTGTAATCCTTGTACCTATGAGTAAAGGCAAAGCCAGGGCGGCCAAGAGGCTCGCCCAGGCCGCAGCCTTCGGGGGCGGGGGACTCGGACTCATCGGTGCCACGTTGTACGGCGTACTGACCGCAGAGGCCGAGTACGTGAAGCGCGTGATCGGACCGATGCGCTACTACCCCACTCCGGGGAGCGGTCTGTACGGCAGATACCCAGGATTACCGATCACGTTCGCCATGCTCGGCGACTCCAGCGCAGCCGGTTACGGCACTGACACCCCGGACGAGACGCCCGGGGTGATCCTTGCTTCCGGCCTGACCGACCTGGCCGAGCGCCCGGTCCGGCTGGTCGACGTCTCCAAGACCGGCGCCAAGTCGACCGACCTGGCCCAGCAGGTCGATGCCGCGCTGCAGGCCGGCCCACACGTCGCGGTCATCCTGATCGGGGTGAACGACGTGAAGGCGCAGATGTCGCCGTCGGTCTCGGTCCGCTTGCTCACCGCTGCGGTACGGCGGTTGCGCGCGGCGAACTGTGAGGTCATCGTCGGCACCTGTCCGGATCTCGGCGTGGTGCGCCCACTCGTGCCGCCGCTGCGGCAGTTCGCCCGCGCCTGGAGTCTCCGGCTCGCCGCGGCCCAGACCATCGCCGTGGTCGAGGCCGGCGGGCGGACGGTCTCGCTGGGCTCACTGCTCGGACCGGCCTTCAAGTCCGACCCGACGATGTGGGGCCGGGACAACTTCCACCCGTCCGCCATCGGGTACGCCGCTGCCTCGGCCGCGCTACTGCCTTCCGTGGCGGCCGCGATGGGGGTCGGCCCAGAGTCGTTCGTGCACCCCGAGTCGTTCCGTGGCGAGGCGATCCTGCCGATCGCGGAGGCCGCCGTACAGGCTGCTCGCACGGCCGGCACCGAGGTCGCCGCGACCGAGGTGGCTGGGCGCGAGCGCGGACCGCGCGGCCGTTGGGCCGAGCTGCGGCACCGTCGTCGGCACCCGAAGGCCGAGGTCGACCGGGTCGAGCCGGAGACCGCGGCTGAATCCGAGTCTTTGATCAACATCTGAATCAAGTTCCGGAACCGGCAGCCGGTTGACTGGGAGCGCTTCCAAACACACGATCGGAGCCCGCCCCACCGCTCCGGAGGTCACCATGACCAGGTTCCGCCCCGCCCTGCTCGCCCTGGCTGCGCTCACCTTGGTCGGTGGCGTCCTGACGCCGACCGGCAGTCAGGCCGCCACCACCGCGATCGGCGGCAGTTTCGTCGACAACTTCGACGGGTTCGACACCGGCCGCTGGCACAAGGCCGACGGCTGGAGCAACGGCTCGATGTTCAACGTCGGCTGGCGTGCCGACCATGTCTGGTTCAGCGGTGGGGTGATGGGCCTCAACCTGGACAACGCGTCCTGCCCGGGCGGCTGTTCGGGGAAGCCCTATGCGTCCGGCGAGTACCGCACCAACGACCTCTTCTCGTACGGCCGGTTCGAGACCCGTCTCAAAGCGGTCAAAGCGTCCGGCACGGTGACGTCGTTCTTCACCTACACGGGGCCGAGCGACAACCAGCCCTGGGATGAGATCGACGTCGAGATCCTCGGCAAGAACACGACCCAACTGCAGACCAACTACTTCACCAACGGTGTCGGCGGGCACGAAAAGATCATCAACCTGGGCTTCGATGCCGCAGCCGGCTATCACGATTATGCGATCGAATGGTGGAACCAGGGCACGATCAACTGGTTCGTCGACGGTCGTCTGGTGCACCAGGAGAACGGGTCCCGCGGCGCGCTACCGACCCGGCCGATGCGGGTGATGCTGAACCTCTGGCCGGGCATCGGTGTCGATGGCTGGCTGGGTCCGTTCAACTACACAGGCCAACTGACCGCGACGTACGACTCGGTCCGCTACACGAAGTACTGAAACGGGGGTCTCCTGAAACCGGCCACTGAAATGGGACAGACATGAAGAACCTCTTGCCTGTAGGCGTCCTCGTGGTGCACAGTCGATAGCAACGCGGTACCCCGATAACGGGAGGCAACGATGGGCTTGAACCACTCCGAGGAAACGCACCAGCGTTTGGTGGAGAAGGTGCCCAGATGCACCGGACGCGGAATGACCGAGTGGTTCCAGCTGATGAACGACGGACCGTCGTTCCTGCGCTTCGACGACAGAGTGCGATGGCTCTCCAGCGAGTACGAACTCGCGCACGGGCACGCAACCGCCATCGTCCATGAGTACGACCTCGTCAAAGCACACCGGCGAATGGGCTGACAGCCGAACAGGAGAAGAGATTTCGGAGGGCCTGCCCCTACAGGTGGAGGGGCGGGCCCTTCCTGTTCTACAAGGGTTTTCGGGCTATTAGATCGAGTTCGTTGCCTTCGGGATCGGTGAGTGAGCAACGATCCGGTAGTTCGTTGCGGATCGTCCCACCGGCCTGGACCGCTTGCTCGATGCGCTGTGGCAACTGGTCGGGCGCGATGTCGAGTTCAAGCCGGATGCGGTTGCGCTGCTCCCGCCTTTCGGACTCGGTTGGGTCCAAATGCTGGAAGATGAAGCCCGGGTTGAGACCTAGCGGATCGTAGCTGTCGCCGACCTCGAACCGCGGATCACGCGTGTAGCCGAGAGCCGTTGTCCAGAACGCCTGAACCGCCGGTACGTCGACCGCGTCGAGCCCTAGTTGCACGAACCGCAACTCGTCGGTGTTCGCGGCCAGGCCGAGGTCGCGAGCGGCACCCTGGATGCGCGTCGCCAGGTCGACGAACGCTTCTCCGGCTTCTTCCCACTTGTCCTTGCCGTGGTCGATGATCACGCCGCCGGCCCGGATGTCCAGCATCAACGGAATCCCAGCCGCATCAGCAAGCTGGGCGACCGCCGTCACCAACTGAACCGCCTGCGCTGCTGAGCTCGTTCGGTAGAAAGTCATTGCTGCAAACAACGTCTGCCAGTCGGTGGCGGTTGGCGCGAGCGCGTCGCCCGGCACGAGATCCACCTCGTTGCCTTCACTATCGGCCAGCATCACACCCCACGGTCCCGCCGGCTCACGATCTCCCCGCACCGCCTCAACCACCGCGCTCGGCCGTACGACGTCCACGTGGAACCGATTCCGCAGCGGTCGCACCTCGTCGGTCGGCAGCACGATCACGTCCGGACCCCGGTGCAACGGATCCACCAGCCGCCCACCACCGGTCACGCGGTAACCAAACGCCGTACCCCAAAACTCTTGTACGGCGGCGGTGTCCACGGCGTCGAACACAATCCGCAACTCCTGCAGCGCAGCGGGGTCAGAGCCCGGCCGACTGACGGCCTGGTCGCCGCCGATCCGGTCGCCGGATGCCCTGTCGCCGCGGGGTTGTCGCACCCGGAGGCCGCTCGGGCGCAGGTCGATGTCCGGCAGGCTGCCGGCCTCCGCCAGCCGGCCCACCAGCGCGGCTCCGGCGCTCAACGACGGCGCGTCGATCCACGTCCCCAGCCCTGTCAGTTTGGCGTCCATGTCCGCACCCTAGAACTCATTCCGGACATTCCCCGTCCGGTGGCCAGAAACGGCCGAAGGGCCGGCTCCTCGCGGAACCGGCCCTTCGGGTTGTCGTGCGGGTGTGACTAGTCGCCGCCACGCAGGATGGCGAGGATGCGCAGCATGTTCCAGTACAGCCAGACCAGCGTGACGGTCAGGCCGAAGGCAGCGCGCCAGGCCTCGTTCTGCGGGGCGCCGGCGCGGACGCCCTGCTCCACCATGTCGAAGTCGAGGATCAGGTTGAAGACCGCCAGGCCGACACCGAGTGCGGCGAACAGCAGCCCCAACGGGCCCATCCCGCTGATCCCGGTGGTGATCCCGAAGAGCCCGAGCACGAGGTTGACCAGCAGCACGCCGGCGAAGCCCATCGTCGCGAGGATGACCATCTTCTGGAACCGCGGTGTCACCTTGATCGCGAAGTACTTGTACGCCGCCAGCGTCAGACCCGCCGTCACCAGCGTGGCCAGGATCGCCTGCGCGACGATACTCGCGTCGCCCCGGGCGAACACGTTGACGATGACCTTGCTACCGACACCGAGGAAGACACCCTCGAGAGCCGCGTAGACCATCACCAGCGCCGGGTTGATCCGGCGCGAGAACGACAGCACCATCGCCACCGCGAAGGCCAGCAACGCGCCACCGAGGAAGGCCGGCAACACCAAACGGTCCGGGACCGCGATCCAGGCGGCGGCGCCGGTCGCGGCGACAACACCCAGCGTGATCGCCGTCTTGACGATGACATCGTCCAGCGTCATGGGGCGGCTGCCGGCCGGTGCACCCTGGTACTGCTGGGGCGGCACACCCGGTCCGCCGTACTGACCGGGCTGCTGACCGTACGGAGCGGCCCCCGGATAAGCCTGGCCATGGCCAGGCGCAAACGCACTCGACCGGTTCAGGACCGGGTTACTGCTCTGCATGACATTCCTCCTGGTGACCCACATCCGGGGCCGTATCGAAATACTACGGTCCCACCCTTAACAACATCTGAGAATCCACCCCTCGTTCCCCAACCGAAACCCAACCCCACCAACGATTTCAATCAGCCACCGATGGAAACGGCGTGGCGTCGTACCTGTATGGGCAGGTACGACGCTTGCCGGCGGCCACCCGGGACGTGGTGCTCCCGCAGGCCGGTCAGTGGGGTTGGGTGGTGAGGGCGGCGGCTACCTGGTCGGCGAGGGCTACGGCTACTCGGCGTTGGTCCAGGTCGGGGCGGGCGATGTGGGTGGCGGCGGTGAGGAGGAAGCGGCCTCGGATGCGGCCGGCGTGCTGGACGGGGAGTTCGATCTCGGCGTTCGTGGGGAGGCCGTCGCGTTCTACCTTGAGGATGTGGCCGCCGCGGGTGACTGTGCCGTCGGGGTTCAGCTGCGGTGCCGAGGTTCGGTTGTTTCCGGCAACGAACTTCACGCCGTCGATCCCCAGTACGACGGTCAGTTCCGCGCGGACGTGATCGATCAGGTCTTGCGTCGAACCACCTGTGGCGACGGCCTGGGAGGTCGTGATCACGCCGTCCAGGTAGCCGCGGTGGCGGGAGGCGCGGGCTTGTTGCCGACGGCCCCAGATGGCGATTTCGCTGACGGCGACACCGATGACCACCAGCAGAATCGTGGTTTCGATGTCGTCGCGGCTGTCGATGGTGAAGCGGTTGTACGGAACGGTCAGGAAGAAGTCGAACCACACCGCACTCGACACAGCCGCGAGCACCCCGGCCGACCGGTGCCCGAACGCGGCGACGCCGACGATCACCACGGCCAGCACCAAGGCGGCGTTCGCGTTGTCGAAGCTGTCGCGCAGCAACGCGAGCAGAGCACACACCGCCGGCGGGACCACCAGCCCGATTGCGAGCACACGGTTGCGATTCACAATCCCATTGACCCTCGCGACCCCACCCGCGATCAACCCTTCTCACAAACGTCTATCAGCCGTAATCCAGTGGCCGCCAGAGCCTCCGCGTCCTACCGTGCTGAGCTATGCACACCCTGCGCCCGGCCACCCTCGACGACGTCGACTTCTTGCTGGATGTCTCCATCGAGGCATCTCGCGATCAGGGCCGCCTACCGGCCGCAGCCGACGAACCAGGCTGGCGCGAGGGCTACCTCGACCTGGCCCGCCGGCAGATCTCCGACGGCCCGTCGACCACCAGCGTCATCGAGCTCGACGGCCGCCCGGTCGGCCGTCTTCGCGTCACTCGGGAGGCGGCCCGGATCGAACTGAACGGCATCCAGCTGGATCCGTCGGTCCAGGGCCGCGGCATCGGTACGGCGATCATCCGGCAACTGCAGCAGGAAGCGGCCGACCGCGGCGTACCGCTCGATCTCGGCGTCGAACGCGACAACCCGAACGCCCGCCGCCTCTACGACCGCCTCGGCTTCCTGCAGTACGCCGAAGACGACCGCGAGGACAAACTCCGCTGGCGCCACGACATCTGGACAACCGAGCTCGCCACGACCTACGACACCCCCGGCGTCGGCATGTTCGCCGACGACGTCCTCGGCCCGACCACCGCCCGCCTGGCCGAACTAGCCGCCGGCGGCCGGGCCCTGGAACTAGCGATCGGGACCGGCCGAGTCGCCGTACCGCTGGCTGCCCGTGGCGTCCCGGTCAGCGGTATCGAGCTCTCCCCGCCGATGATCGAGCAGCTCCGCACCAAGGCCGACGAGGCCACCATCCCGGTCACCATCGGCGACATGTCCGCCGTACGCGTGCCGGGCGAGTTCTCCCTTGTCTACCTGGTCTTCAACACGATCTCGAACCTGCTCACCCAGGAAGAACAGGTCGCCTGCTTCCGCAACGCCGCCCGCCACCTCACCCCCGGCGGCCGCTTCGTCATCGAACTCTGGGTCCCCGAACTCCGCCGCCTCCCACCCGGCATCCCCGCCACGGTAGGCATCGCCGACCCGAACTACATCCTCCTGGACACGTACGACGTACTGAACCAGCACGTCGTCTCGCACCACTTCCGCTTCGCCGACGACGGCTACGAGGCCACCCTCTCCCGCACCCCCCACCGCTACATCTGGCCCGCCGAACTGGACCTGATGGCCCAACTAGCCGGCTTCACCCTCGAATCCCGCCACGCCGACTGGTCCGGCACCGAGTTCACCGCCGACTCCCCCTCGCACGTCTCGGTCTACCGCCTCACCTGATTGCCGGACCGCCCCCACTCACCAACCTCCGTTTCACCCACTTCCGAAGCGCACGCCACGCTCAGCGGACGGCCCCACGACAGGTTGGTGAGTGTCTGGGGTCCGCCTACCAGGGCCAGTGCTCGGCCAGCACCCTCGGATCGTCGCCCGGGGACACGACGACCACCGCCTCGAGGCCGTCGTCGAACACGACCAGCGGGCCGTCCGCGGCCACGAGATGCAGTGGCGACACCATCAGAGTCCAGCTCATGCCGATCATCGTGCCATCGGGCCCGGGCATCTTGCGGTTGCGTGACGGGTGGGTGGATAGCTCGGCGGTGGGTGGGAACCGGGTGACGATAGGCCCATGGGTGGTCACTCGCACGAGGGATTCCGGTGGGTGAGATCACTCCCCAGAGGGTTTGTGAAAGTTTTCACGAACGGATAACCTGAAGTAGACATGAAGTCGTAGAGCCACTCAGGGAGAGTGAACCGCATGACAGCCCAGGTGCCGCACATCCTCGTCGTCGGAGGCGGTTACGTCGGGATGTACACCGCGTACGGACTGCGTCGCGCGGCCAGGAAAGGCAAGATCCGGGTGACCGTGGTGGACCCGCGGTCGGTGATGACTTACCAGCCGTTCCTGCCGGAGGCGGCGGCTGGTTCGGTGGAGCCGCGGCACGTGGTGGTGCCGTTGCGTAAGACACTCAAGGGTTGCCGGGTGGTGACCGGTCGGGTGACCGGGATCGACCACGCGCACAAGGTCGCGAAGGTGATGCCCGAGGAGGGCCCGGAGTACGAGTTGGCCTACGACCAGGTCGTGGTCGCGCTCGGCTCGATCGCCCGCACGCTGCCGATCCCGGGGCTGGCCGAGGAGGCGACCGGGTTCAAGAACGTCGAAGAGGCGATCGCGCTGCGCAACAAGGTGCTGGACCGCCTGGACGTGGCGAGCTCGCAGCCCGACCCCACGCTGCGCAAGTCGGCGCTGACCTTCGTCTTCGTCGGTGGTGGGTACGCCGGTGTCGAGGCGTTCGCGGAGCTCGAGGACATGGCCCGGTACGCGACCCGGTACTACGACAACATCAAGCCCGAGGACATGCGCTGGGTGCTCGTCGAGGCGACCAACCGGATCCTGCCCGAGGTGGGCCCTGACCTCGGCAAGTACACGGTCGACCAGCTGCGCAAGCGGAACATGGACATCAAGCTGGAGACCCGGCTGGAGTCCTGCGAGAAGGGCCGCGTGGTCCTCAGCGACGGCGAGGAGTTCGACGCCGACACGATCGTCTGGACCGCCGGTGTGAAGGCGAACCCGGCGCTGGCCGCCACGGACTTCCCGCTCGACGAGAAGGGCCGGGTCAAGTGCCTCGCCAACCTGCGGATCGAGGGTGTCACCGACGCCTGGTCCGCGGGCGACAACGCCGCCGTACCGGATCTGACGTCGGACAGCGGCGCGTACTGCGCACCCAACGCCCAGCACGCGGTTCGGCAGGCCAACCGGCTCGCCGCGAACATC
Source organism: Kribbella sp. NPDC056951 (assembly GCF_042674205.1). Taxonomy (NCBI): domain Bacteria; kingdom Bacillati; phylum Actinomycetota; class Actinomycetes; order Propionibacteriales; family Kribbellaceae; genus Kribbella; species Kribbella sp. NPDC056951. The sequence goes on along the minus strand of NZ_JBHUQZ010000003.1, from coordinate 771,573 downwards.
CTCCGCACCGTCGACGGCAAGCCGCCGCAGGACTACGAGCACAAGTACGTCGGCTCGGTCGCCAGCCTCGGCCTGCACAAGGGTGTGGCGCAGTTGTTCGGCATCAAGGTGAAGGGCTGGCCGGCCTGGTTCGTGCACCGCACGTACCACGTCTCCCGCGTCCCCACCTTCAACCGCAAGGCCCGCGTCATCCTCGACTGGACCCTGGCCCTGTTCTTCCGCCGCGAGGTCACCTCGCTCGGAACCCTCCAGGCCCCCCGCGAAGAGTTCCGCCGCGCAACGCAGTCCTAGCGAACCGCGGAGCAACCGGCCGGTCGCCCGGCCGGTTGCTACTGCAGTGGCTCAGAGCTTGATGACGGCGATGCCGTCGATGGCGGCGGGCGCTGTGCCGACTGCGACGAGCTTGACGTCGCCGGTGCGCTGCACACCGGCGGGCAGGTAGGTGATCTTCCGGTACTCCGTGGCTGGGGCGGCCAAGGACACCCGGCCGAGCTTCACCCCCGCGTGGTAGACGTCCACGGTGCCCTGGCCGGGGCCGTGCGTGGCGACGAGGGCGATCTGCTTGCCGGTCTGAGCGGTCTTGACGAGGGCGGCGCCGTTCGACTTCAGCGTGCTAACGGTGCCGCGGTAGCCCATCGGCTCGAGCACCCTGCTGACGGTTCCGGTCGAGGTGAACGAGCGGTCGTCCCACGGCGCGAGAACGCAGGTCTCGGGCGTCCAGCCCGACACGTTGCCGGCCCAGTCCCGGCCGCGCGCTGACACGCACCGGTCCACGCCAGGCACGGAGTCCCAGAAGAAGTCGCTCTTGCGCTGGTCGTGCCAGTAGTCCGGGTACACCCACGGGCCGCGAGGCTTCCCGGGGACCAGATCCCGGTAGGCGACGTCCACAGTGTCCTCGTGGGCACTGTCGTCGTCGAACCAGACCCGCCAGAACGCATCGATCGACACCCGGCCGCTCGTGTAGCCGCCGATGTACACCGGCGGGGTCCCGTCCCAGACAGAGCAGGTCGAGTACTCACTCCACGCGCTCTCGTTGCCAGTCACATCTCGGGCTCGCACCTGGAAGCAGGTCTCGGTACCACGCTCGGCGGTGTGGGTGACGGTGGTGGCGGTCGTCTTCTGCCACTCCGCGGGGAGGACCCATTCGCCGTACTCCTGCTGGCCGAGCTTCTTCTCCTGGTAGCGCACGTCGTAGTCGGCGAGCCCGCTGCCCGGCTCTTCCTCCGTCCCCGGGTCCTTGAACGCGTACTTCAGCGTCACACTGGCCGCATTCCGGAAGAACGCGCCGGCATCGGCGCTGACCTGCACCGGAGCGGTGACATCGTCCGCTGCGCTTGCTGTTGGTGCGGCCAAGGTCAGTACGGCGCACGTGCCGGCGGCCATGACTGCCGCGATTCGTGACTTCATCGGGCCCTCCCCTTCTCCGGGCCGCAGCCTAGGTCCGGGGAAGGCGACTTGCCCGACCTTTGCGCCGACGCGCAAAGGTCAGCGGTCGATCGGGGCCGTGCCCCAGGTGGTCGGGGTGTCGACCAGCTGTACGGCGATGCGGCCGCCGCGCGTGACGAACGATTCCGGCAACCAGGACTCGGTTCGCGGATGTCCGTTCAGGGCCAGCGATTCGACGTACTGGTTGGAGTCTGAGGTGGCTGGTGCCTCCACAGTGATCCGTACGCCGTTGCTGCGGCGGAGCTCGACTTTCGGGAAGAGCGGGCTGCCGACGAGGAGTTCGGCGCGGCCGGGGGTCTGCGGGAAGAGGCCGATGGCGGCGAAGATGTACCAGGCCGAGAGCGTGCCGAGGTCGTCGTTGCCGGGCAGCCCGGCCGGGCCGGTGCCGTAGACGGTGTCGACGATCTCGCGGGTGGTGGCTTGGGTCTTCCAGGCGACGCCGAGGCCGTTGTAGAGCCAAGGCGTGTGCAGACCGGGCTCGTTGGTCGGGTCGTAGCGGAGCGCGCTGCCGCCCTTGACCGCCCAGTTGCCCTGCTCGTCGTGGAAGAAGGCGTCGAGCCGCTCGACAGCCTTGCCGTCCATCTGCGCGGCCAGACCGGAGACGTCTTGCGGGACCATCCAGGTGTACGTCGCGCTGGAGCCCTGCGCGAAGCCGGTCTGGGTCGACGGGGTGAAGTTGGGCTCCCAGGTGCCATCCGCGCGGCGTGCTCGCTGGTAGCCGACTGCGGGGTCGAAGGTGTTCTTCCACCAGCTACCGCGGGCTTTCAGATCCGGTGCGCTGGTTCCGAGCCGCTGTGCCCACTGGGCGAGGGAGTAGTCGGCGAGGGAGTTTTCGAGGGTTTCGGCGGCGCCGCCCCAGCAGTGGCAGGCGTCCTGGGGCGCGTACTGGTGTGCCAGGTAGGTGTTGAGGGCCGGGCGTTGGCCGGTGCATTGCCCTGGGCAACCACCATCTAGCTCGGCTTCGGCGTTCTGGACGCGCGCCTGCTGAGCCAGCGACGCAAAGGCACCTTGTACGTCGAAGTTGCGCACGCCCATCGCGGCGAACGTGGCCAGCGTGGGCGCGGCCGGGTCGCCGGTCATCACATGGGTCGGGCCGTTGTTGTGCAGCCAGCGATCCCAGATACCCTTGTTTTGCTGGGTAAACTGATACATCGACTGGGCGAAGTCGCCCGCCACGTCGGGTTTGAGGAGGGCGAGCAACTGAATCTGCGCCCGGTACTGATCCCACCCGGAGAACGTTCCGTACTGCGCCTTCTGACCGCGCGCGAGCCGGTGGATCTTCAGGTCGGATCCGAGGTAGCGTCCGTCGACGTCGTTGAAGACGTTCGGCTGCAGCAGCACGTGATAGAGCGCGGTGTAGAACGTGGTCCGCTGTGCATCGGTCCCGCCGGTCACCTTGATCGCCTGCAGTTCGCGCCGCCAGTCGTCGTACCCGTCGGCTGCCAACTGAGCGACGGTCGCGTTGCGCCGCACCTCGGTCCGGAGGTTCTGCTCGGCACCCGCGAGGCTCACGTACGAGATCCCCAACTGCATCCGTACCTTGGCGCCCGGGGCAAACGTCACGTACCCGCCCGAACCACGCCCGGCCCGGTCCGCACCGGTCGCGTACCCCTCGCCGCCGGTGGTGTGCGTGCTGCCCGCGGCCAGGTCTCCGTTCTTCCAGGTGCCGTTGGCAACGATCGGCTGGTCGAACGAGGCGGTGAAGTACAGCCGGTAGTAGGTCTTGCGGTTGTTCACTCCCCCGTTGGCCCGGCGGCCGCAGAACGCGCCGGTCAGCACGGATCCGGTCACCTTGCGACCACTCGGGTCGATGGTGATCTCCGCATCCTCGCTGCCGTTCAGAGAGTTCGACGTACGGAAGAGCAGGTTCGCGGTCTGGTCGGCCGGGAAGGTGAACTCGCCGACGCCGGCTCGCGTGGTCACGGCCAGGTCGGTCTTGACGCCGGAATCCAGCGTGACCGTGTAGCGGCCCGGTACGGCCTTCTCGTTCGCGTGGCTGAAGTTCGTGGCGTACTTCGCGTCCTTCGTGTCGGCCGTCGGCGACGAGTCGACCGCCCCGACGTACGGGAGGATCGGGATGTCACCGGCCGCACCGGGATTACAGCCGGCGCCGCTCAGATGGGTCAGACTGAACCCGCGGACGCGCGTGACGTCGTACTGGTAGCCGTTCGCCGCGCCGGTGCTGGTCTGGTCGCCGCGCGTACTCGTCGGGCTCCACGAGATCATCCCGAACGGCCGGACCGCACCCGGCCACGTCGTACCGTCACGCAGCGAGCCGATCAGCGGATCGACGTACGCGGCCGGGTCGTACGGCGCCTTCGCCGAAGCGGGTACGGCGGGGACCAGTAGAGCGAGTGCGAGACCAGCTGCGACCAAGCGCATGGAGGAGCCTCCCGTTGGCGGACGGACGTTCCAACGATAGAAGGCGCAGGTGGCCGGTAGGTGTCCTACTCGTGGAGCAGGCCCGCATCGTGGACCAGGAGGGCGATCTGCACGCGGTTGTTCAGATCGAGTTTGGTGAGAATCCGCGAGACGTGGGTTTTGACCGTCGGCACGCTCAGATAGAGGGTCGCGCTGATCTCCGCGTTCGACTTCCCCTCGCCGACCGCGACGGCGATCTCACGCTCCCGCTCGTTCAATCCGGCCAGCCTGCTGACGGCTTTCGTCTTGCGTTGATCCTGACCGGACGCTGCGACTCGGGTGATCAGTCGCTTGGTGACGGCCGGCGACAACACCGGCTGCCCGCCGGCAACCCGCCGTACCGACTCGACGATCTCGGCCGGTGGGGTGTCCTTCAGCACGAATCCGGCGGCCCCGGCTCTGAGCGCTCGCAGGACGTGCTCGTCGGCGTCGAACGTGGTGAGGATGATGATCTCCGGTGCGCCCGGCCTCCGGCGTACCGTCTCGGTCGCGGTCAGGCCGTCGGTGTTCGGCATCCGGATGTCCATCAGTACGACGTCCGGCGCGAGCCGCTCGATCAGCCCGGTGACGCCGGTCCCGTCGCCGGCCTCGCCGACCACGCGAATGTCCGGCGCACCGCCCAGCATCAGCTTCAGGCCGGCGCGCAGCAGCGGGTCGTCGTCGACGATGAGTACCCGGATCATGACGGCCACGGTAGCCAGGCGGACAGCCGGAACTCGCCGTCGGGGGTGCGGCCGTGTTCGAGCCGGCCCTCCACCAGGGCCGCGCGCTCGGCCAGCCCGAGGAGCCCTTGACCGTCGCCACGCCGCCGGTCCGGCGCCGGGTTGCGGACCTCGACCGTCAAGCCGTTGCCCGGGGCACCGTTCATCGCGATCGTGACCCGCTCCCCCGGTGCGTGTTTCATCGCGTTGGTGAGACCTTCCTGGACGATCCGGTACGCCGTACGTCCGATGTGATCGGGGAGCGCGCCGGCGACGTCCTGCTGGAACTCGACCGGCACCCCGGCCGCCTGGGAGGCCTCGACCAGCGCCGGGAGGTCCGCGAAGCTGGGCTGAGGCAGCTCGCCGACCGGGGCCCGCAGTACGCCGATCACCTCCCGCAGATCCTGCAGCGCCTGATGGGCACTCGCGCGGATCACCTCGGCGGCGTCGGCGACCTCCGCGGTGGACGCATCTGGCCGATAGGCGAGGGCTCCGGCATGCACGCTCAGCAACGACAACCGATGCCCGAGTACGTCGTGCATCTCGCGCGCAATCTCCTCGCGGGCCCGGAGCTGGCCCTGTTCCGCCTGCAGCCGGGCCACCATCTCGGCCCGGTCGGCGCGGTCGCGCAGCGTCTGCAGAAGCTGCCGCCGGGACCGGATGTAGAGGCCCCAGCCCGCGGTCGCGATGTAGATCGCGATCGCCGCGACCGCGACCGCCGGCCCGTCAGCCTGCTGTTTGACCTGCAGGTATGCCGCCAGCGACAGCGCGTTCACCGCGAAGACCAGCAGGGTGGTCCGCAGCCTGCGGTAGACCGCCACGGACAGGATCAGGATCAGGGTCGGCCCGCTGGCCACCTCGGAGAACACCGACACCGCCGAGGCGAGCAAGGCCAGCTGCACGGGCCATCGCCGGCGGAACCACAGCGTCAGGCTCAGCGCCAGGCCCAGGCACACGTCCAGGACGCGCATGCCCTCGGACGCTTTGGCACTGTCGTCGAAGATGATCAGGCCGAGGACGATCGCGAACACGAACACGACGCTGTCCACGATCCAGTCGCGTGGGCTGCGCCGAGGCTGTTCCATGGACCTGACGGTACCGCCGGGAAACCGCTCGCTGGCGCGTTCCGGGCTGTCCGGATACCGAAGTCGGTGTGATCTCCTCCTTTGGTTGACGGTAGGTTCCCGGGCATGAGCCAGCTCGCAGTCACCGTCATCGGCCCGGACCGCCCGGGCATCATCGCGGACGTCACCGAGGCCCTCGCCGGTACCGGCGTCAACCTCGAGGACTCCACGATGACGCTTCTGCGCGGTCATTTCGCGATGATGATCGTCTGCTCCGGCTCCCTCGACGAGGTCGTCGCCGCCGTGGAACCACTCCGCGGTGAGCTCGTCATCACCGTCCGCGCCATGGGCCCGGAACACGAGCACGCCGCGATCGGACCGTCGTACCTGCTCAGCGTCCACGGCGCCGACCGCCCCGGCATCGTCGCCGCGGTCACCCGGATGGTCGCAGCGGTCGGCGGCACCATCACCGACCTGGCCACCCGGCTGAGCGGCGACCTGTACGTCCTGACCGCCGAGGTCGAACTCCCGGTCGCCGCCGACCTCGAGACGCTGGAACGCGCCCTTGAGATCACCGCCGAAGAGCTCGGAGTCGGCGTCACCCTGAGCCCGGCGGAGAGCGACGACCTGTGAGCGTCGCGCACCTCAACCAGACCCTCGCCAGTTGGAGCCCTGCCCAGCTAGGCCTAGTCGGCGACATCCTGGAAGTAGTCCGTGCCCCGCACCCGGTCCTCGCCACCCCCGGCGCAGCGGTCGACCCCCTAGACCCGGTCATGATCGCCCTGGCCGCCGACCTCGTCGCCACCATGCGCGTCTCCCCCGGCTGCGTCGGCCTCGCCGCCCCTCAAGTCGGCATCTCCGCCCAGATGTTCGCCCTGGACGTCACCGGCCACCCCAAAACCCGCACCTGCCACGGCGTCTTCGTCCTCTGCAACGCAGTAGTCACCGAAGCCTCTCGCCAGGAAAAAGCCCGCGAAGGCTGCATGTCCGTCCCCGACTTCACCGGCGACGTCAAACGCGCCACCCGCCTCGCAGTCACCGGCGTCCTCCCCGGAACCACCGACCAGGTCACCATCACCACCGATGCCTTCGAAGCCCGAGCCCTCCAGCACGAAATCGACCACTGCAACGGCAAACTCTTCCTCGACCGAGTAGCCGGAGCGCACGCCGTACACCCCCGCAAGGTCTACAAATAACGTACTCTCGACCCCGCGCCCGGGTGGCGGAACGGCAGACGCAGCGAGCTTAAACCTCGCAGCCGAAAGGCGTACGGGTTCGAATCCCGTCCCGGGCACCTGTACGACGATCAGCCCCGCGTGCTCCGCAGCCGCTACCTTCGTCGCTCCGCTCCTCAACGCGTCCGCTCCACACGCACCCCACCCACCCCCGTCTATTCGCCGTCCTCTACTTGCGGGCTGCCGCCCGCCCACGCGCTACCGCGCGACCGACCCCGCTGTGGCGGGCCGGTGCGCACAGGCTGAGCTCTGACGCGGATTCTGACGAACAGGCAACCTCGACCCATTCTGCGGAGGGTTGCCAGGCGTATGTGCGCGGGGAAACATGGGATGCCCACCGCTGTGCCGAGACAACGCCCCGGCCCCAATCTCTGGGCAAGTCCGAGCCTTGGAGGCGCGCATGAGTGACCTCGACGACTTTCTGACGCCGACGTTGGCCCGTCAACTGGAGGCGGAGCGGGCGCTGATCAACGGCGACGCGAGTCTGCGCGTGGAGCTGACTGCGAGGCAGGACCCGGTGACCGTGTTCGGGGCGAAAGTGCCGGTTAGACAGGGATGGAAGGACATCAGCGAGGTCCTGACCTGGCTGGCGGGGCGGTGGTCCGACTCCACGGCGTACCGGTTCGAGGTTGTTGCGGCGGACGTTAGTGGGGACCTGGCGTACATCGTCGGGTTCGAGCACATCGCCAACTCGGTCGTCGGGGTGCCGGTTGAGCCGTATACCTTGCGCGTCACGCACATCTTTCGCCGCGAGGACGGCGAGTGGAGGATCGCCCACCGGCACCGACTACGTCCCGATCGATCAGACCCTCCCTGATGAAAGCCAGCACAAGTGAGTGTGAGGAGTGTGTTGTCGAGTGCGACCTCCGTGCCGTTGTACATCGTTTACCGGCGGCACTCTTCGCACAGTCGAGGTGGGTTGTGGTTATGGCGCGTCGAGCGAAGCCACCGTGGGGCGGACCGCCATCACCGTCTATGTCCGCGCGGCCTCCCTGGTTCACGCTCAGCACGCCGGCCCGGCCGACTCGGGAACGGTTTGGACGGTGCTGCAGGTCCGGCTCAGCGCAGTGGGGCGTAGTGGTGTAGGTGGGCGTCTATTACGGCTAGGCCGTGGGCGGCGCCTACCAGTTCGTGGCGGAGGGCGTCTACGGAGCCGGTTCGGAGGTGGGCCTCTACTACGGCGGTGTCGTCGGTTGTGGTGGTGGTTTCGGGGATTGCGCCGTGGCGGGCTAGGACTTTGAGTACTTCGGAGATGGTGTCGGCGGGGAACTCGACGCGGATGTGGTCGATGGGTTCGCAGATGGTGGTGCCGGCAGCGCGGACGGCTTCGGTCACAACCAGGGCTGTGGTGGCTCGGACTTCGGCTGGGCGGGGGGAGGCTGGTGGGTAACCGGATTCGGTGAGGGTGATGTGGACGTCGGTGACGGGCCAGCCGTGGGGACCTACGGTGAGCGGGTCGTTCAGGTAGCCGCGGACGGCTTCCCGGAAGGCTTCGGTGGTGTTGTAGACGTGGAGTGGGAGGGAACCGTGCTCGGCGGTGATCTTCAGGGTGATGCCGCTGCCTGGTGGGGCGGGCTCGATGGTGAGCCCCATGGTTACTGGGTATTGGTGCTCGCCGTAGCGGAGGACGGCGTGTGCCCGGCCTGCAGGGCGTTCGATGCAGATGACAGAAGGTTGGCCGAGAGAGACGTCGATGCCGTACTCGGTAGCGAGGGTTTCGGCGATGACCTCTTGCTGGACCTTGCCGTAGAGGCTGACGTGGAGTTCGTCGTGCTGGACTCGCAAGGTGATCAGCGGGTCGATGTCGGCTAGCTCGGCGAGGGCTTGGTAGAGGTCGTTCTGGCGAGCGGGGTCTTTGGCAGTGATGGTGGATTGCAGCGCGGGTGGGCGGAAGTTCGGCGTGGGTACGCCGGTTGGCCGGGTACCGATCCAGTCGCCGATGCGAGCCTGGTCGAGGCCTTCTACCTGGATGATCTGGCCGGCGGTGGCCCGAGCGGCCGGTACGGCGCCGCCGGGCTGATGCAGTTGCAGAGCAGTGACGGTGCCTTGGGCAACATGATCCCGTACGGCGAGGGAACCAGCGCGCAGGCGGATCGAGCAGAGGCGTGCCCGTTTGGCCGTCCGCTCGATCTTGAAAACCTGCCCGGCCGTCGGCCCGTCGAGGTCACGGTCGGAGGAGGTGGGAAACAACCGCAGAATCGCGTCGGTCAACTCCGAGACACCGGCCAGAGTGCGTGCAGATCCGGAAAGGACCGGTGAGACAACACACCCGGAAGTGAGCGAGCGGAGACTGCGCCACAGCCGGTCCGGCGACGGCAGTCCGCCGTCGATCCACTCCTGCAGCAGCAGATCGTCGTACCCGGCGAGGTCTGCGCACAGCCGCTCAGCTGAAGAGCCCAACACCACAACGGATTCGGTGAGGTACCGCTGGATCTTCCCGATCGTCCGGTCGACGTCCGCGCCCATCCGGTCGACCTTGTTGACGAAGAAGATCGTCGGCACGTTGAGGCGCTGGAGAGCGCGATGCAGGACGATCGTCTGCGCCTGGATGCCCTCGACGGCAGAGACGACCAGTACGGCGCCGTCGAGCACGGCCAGGGATCTGTCCACCTCGGCGATGAAGTCAGGGTGGCCCGGGGTGTCGACGATGTTGACCCCGACATCCGCGGCATAGAAGGTCGCTACCGCAGCGCGGATCGTGATTCCGCGGCGGCGCTCCATCGCCAGACTGTCTGTCTGCGTCGTACCGTCGTCGACCCGGCCGCGCTCGGCGACAGCGCCGCCTAGTTGTAGCAGCGCCTCGGTGAGGCTGGTCTTGCCGGCGTCGACGTGGGCCAGGACGCCCAGGTTCAGCCAGCGGCGCGGGACAGCGGTAGCAAGGGGTGTTCGATCCATGAAAGTCCTCGTGAGCAGTTGGAGTGGGGCAGCGTGCTCACGAGTTGGCGCATGGGTCGATTCACCTTTCCTGGTTGGTGGGAAAAGGCCACCATGTTCGACCGCTGCCGGAGGTGTCAACCGATTAAGGGAGAGCTCCGGGCGTTCCCGGGTACCCGCGGCCGCCCGGCCCGGTCAGGGTGGAGGGATGAAGACACTGGTAGGGATCGCCGCCCTCGCGCTGCTCGCCGCACCGCTGCAAGCTGAGGCAGCACCGCACAAGCTGCAACGCGGCCTGGACGAAGTCGTCCGTACGGCGGGCGTCGGCGCGCAGGTGGAAGTCCGCGACCGGAACTCGGTCTGGCGCGGTCGCAGCGGCGTCGCCGAAGTCGGTACGACGAAGCCGGTGCCGCTGGATGGGCACTTCCGGATCGGGAGTATCACCAAGACGTTCCTGGCGACCGTGGTCCTGCAGTTGGTGGCGGAGAAGCGGTTGCGGCTGGATGATCCGGTCTCCAACTGGTTCCCGGAGATCGATGGCGTCACCGTGCGGCAGTTGCTGAACCACACGAGCGGCCTGTACGACGTCCTGTACACCCTGCCCCGACCACCGCAGCCGGAGTTCTACGCGAACCGGTGGCGGACCTGGACGGCCGACGAGTTGATCCAGCGAGCGCTCGCGAATCCGCCGACAGGTGAGCCCGGCGAGAAGTACAAGTACTCCAACACCAACTACCTACTGCTCGGCGAGATCGTCGAGAAGGTGACCGGTCGTTCGTATGCCCGGCAGATCGAGCGACGCATCATCCGGCGGCTCAACCTCGAGCACACCAGCCTTCCGGGCACCACACCGCAGCTCCCGGAACCGCACGCGCACGGGTATGTTCCGAACCCGGATCGGACGCTACTCGACTACACCGAGATGAACCCGTCGCTGTTCGGTGCGGCCGGCGAGATGATCTCGACAACTCATGATCTCGACCGATTCATGACCGCTCTGCTCAGCGGGCGGCTGCTCCCGCCGTACCTGCTCAAACAGATGAAGACTCCGGGCACCAAGGACGGTCACTACGGCCTCGGACTGGCCTGGCGGGACACGACATGCGGAATGCGTGCCTACGGCAATGATGGTGACGCACTGGCCTACCAAAGCTGGTCATTCACCACGGCAGACCTCCGGCACCGCGTCTCCCTGGTCCTCACCCCGAACTTCACCAGCGACTCCGACGACGTCGTAGATCCCTTCCTGGACAAGGCTTTCTGCGGCTAGACGTCAGCCAGGACACGAGCTCGATTCAGTACGGCGTCGGTCATGGCCTCGGTGAGTTTGCCGGTGAAGGTGTTCTGCTGGCTGGGGTGGAAGCAGCCGAGGACGGTCACCTGGCCGACCGGCACCTCGACGCCGTGACCGAACTTCGGGCGCGGTTTGGGGACGGCCGGCCCAAGCGCGGTGAGCAGGGCGTCGTACCCGAACTTGCCGAGGCAGATGATGACGCGGGTGGTCGGCAGCACCAGTTCGAGTTCGCGGCGGAACCATGGGGCGCAGGCGTCGCGCTCGACCGGCGTGGGTTTGTTGGCGGGTGGGGCGCAGCGGACGGCGGCGATCATGCGGGTGGCATGCAGTGCGAGGCCATCGCCCGCATGCGTCGAGGTCGGCTGATTGGCGAGCCCGACCCGATGCAGAGCGGCGAACAGCCAGTCGCCGGACCGGTCGCCGGTGAAGACGCGGCCGGTCCGGTTACCGCCGTTCGCGGCCGGCGCCAGCCCGGCGATCAGGATCCGCGGCTCGGCGGCACCCCAGCCGGGGATCGGTCGGCCCCAGTACGGCTGGTCCGCGAACGACGCACGCTTGCTATGGGCAACCTCTTCGCGCCACTCCACCAGTCGATCGCAGGCCCGGCAGACCGAGACCCGCGCCTCCAGCTCCGCAAGCCCACCGACCGCCAGTTCGCGGACCTCATCCGCCGACCGAGCAACCGCCGTACCGGGCGAAGCCGGATCCTCCGGCCATCCGGTCCCAGGCGGGACCGGACTCTCGAACAGCTTCCCGGTCAACGGATGCGGCAACTCCACCCCTGCAGACTAAACCGCGACCAGCGCCGTACGGCGGGCGGTCGGCACCCGCGATGAGCCCGATCCGTCAGACCTTGATGCCGAACAGCTTCTCGGCGTTGCGGAACGCGATCTTTTCCTTGTCCGCCCGCGGAAGATCGACTGCCCGGAACCAGTCGGTCCCTTCTTTGATGCTGTCGATGAAGGGATAGTCGGTGGCGAACATCACCCGATCCACACTGATGTACTTGAGCAGGAGCTGGAGCAGTTCGTCCTGGAAGAATGCGCTGGTGGTGAACCAGAAGTTGTCCTGGAAGTACTGCTCGAAGGGCTTCTCGAGCGAGTTCTCGGTCGGCTCGCCCATGTCGTTGGCGATCCGCTCGTAGTAGAACGGAAGGCCTTCCCCCATATGGCCGACGATGATCTTCAGTTTGGGGAATCTGTCGAAAACCCCGTACGCGATCATGCGGACGCATTGGATCAGCACCTCTTGGTGCCAGCCAAGTCCGGACCCACTGAAGATGTAGTCCTGGAACTCCTTGGTGTATTCCGATCGGGTCGTGCGGTAGTAGATGTCGTAGATCTCGTCGGCTGGATACCCGGGATGCAGGTAGATCGGCACATCGAGAGCTTCGGCACGTGCCAGCACAGGCTCGAAATCCGGATGATCGAGGTACTTCTTGGAGATGTGACCGTTGGTCAGTGCACCCAGGAAGCCGTCTTCGCGAACCGATCGTTCCAGTTCGTCCGCCGCCGCCTCCGGGCTCTGCAAGGGCAAGGTGGCGAATGCCTGGAAGCGGCCCGGGTGACTGGCCATCGGCCCCTCGACCAGCAGCCGATTGAGGCGATAGGCAAAGTCGATCCCCTTCTTCCCAGGGACATTTTGTACGGACGGCGTATGCGCGGAGAGGATTTGAACATTGAGTCCCCCCTGGTCCATGTCGCGGATGCGGCGTGCGTCCAGATCCGCCAGACCGATTTCCGTGAGGAACGCGATGTGATCCTTGTTGAGGGAGTTCAGCTTCATCAGCTCGGAAGTCGAGAAGGTCTCTTCCGTGCCGATGAACTTCAGATCCTGGTCACGAAGTGCGATCTCTTCTTTGGTGCGCGAGATTTGCGGGTCCTTTGTGTCGCCGTCGCGGGTCGCGAGTGCCGTTGCGGACATTCCGACGCCGGCACCGAGTACGGCCGCGCCGGCGACAAACCCGCGGCGCCCAAGCAACCGTCGCGGTGGGTCTTGCTTGGTCGGTTCCATTCCGTCTGTGCTCCTTCGCTGGGATTGTGCAGATCACGCTCCCAGCTCGGCCCGCCCGACTCATCCGCCCACGGATGACACTTCCCCGTACTCCGCACGGAGTACCGAGGGCCAAACTCGTTCAGACCAAAGCGTGAGCGGTACGGCGGGCGGTGGGGATCGCCAGCGCGAGTACGACGGCCGCCGCGGAGAAGGCGGACAGCAGGATGAACGTGTCGATGAACCCCGACTCCGCCGGAAGACCACCGGGCTGGAGATGACCGGTGATGATCGAGCCGGCCAGCGCCGTACCGATCGAACCGCCGATCGTGCGGATGTTGGCGTTCATGCCGGTGGCGGCGCCGGTGTGTTCGCGCGGCACGTTCTGCACGATCAGGCTGGTCATCGAGGCGTAGGCGAGGCCCAGTCCGATCCCGAAGATCGCGGTCGAGACAGCGACCTGCCAAGGCTGATCGTGGAACTCGGCGAAGGCCAGCGAGGCGACCAGACTCAGCGCCGAACCGCTGATGACCTGCAGTTTCACCGGGAAGTACGGCGCCACGTGGCCGCTGAGTGAGCCGGTCACGGCCATCGTCACGAGCATCGGGAGCATGAGCAGCCCGGCCTCCGACACAGTCGAGCCGAACCCGAAGCCGGCCGCCGTCGGGATCTGCAGGAACTGCGGGACGAACGCATAGACCGCGAACATCGCCGCACCGAACAGCAGCGCGACCAGGTTGGTCGTCCACACGGCCGGGATCCGCATCACCCGCATGTCGATCAGCGGGTTCTTCGACCGCAGTTCGACGGTGACCCAAGCAGTCGCGAGTACGGCGGCCGCCGCGAACAGACCGATGGTGCGGAACGAACCCCAGCCCCACGACCGTCCGCTGCTCAACGGGAGCAGTAGCGCGATCAACCAGCTCGACAGCAGGACGGCGGCCAGCCAGTCGATCCGGCCGGGTGCGCGACTGGGTGATGCCGGGATGAAACGCCGTACCAGCACGATGGCGACGGTGATGACGGCCAGCGGGAGCCAGAACAGCCAGCGCCAGCCGAGGTTCGCCACGATCGGCCCGGCGAGCACGATCCCGAGCCCACCACCGGCGGCGATGATCGCGGACATCACGCCGACGGTCGCGGGGACCCGTTCGGTCGGGAACTCGTCGCGGATGATTCCGAACGCGAGCGGGAAGACCACACCGCCGATGCCCTGGATGACTCGGGCGGCGATCAGTACGCCGATCGTCGGGGCGAGGGCGGCGGCCAGACAGCCGACGGCCAGCGCGACCAGCCCGATCAGGAGCGTGCGGTCCTTGCCGTACATGTCGCCGACCCGGCCGAGCAGGGGCGTGGAGACCGAAACCGACAGCAGCAGAGCGGTGAACACCCAGGTCACGGTGCTCGAGGTGGTGTGCAGATCATGCTGGATCACCGGCAGCGCGGGGCTGACCAGTGACTGCAGCATGGAGAACGCGGCGACCACGGTGGCGAGCACCGCGAGCGTGCGCCGCGAGGAGTTTCCAGGCATGCCAAAGTCCTTCGAACGAAGTGTGGAGTTTCTCGGCCTGGTAAAGTCGAGGTATGCCTCCACTATAGCGGAGGGTTGCCTCCGGTATCAAGAATGAGAAGGTGCGGCCATGGCGACCGAGACCACCAGACCCGCGCTCCGGGTCGACATCAAGCGGCCGCAGCGCGCCGACGCGCGGCGGAACTTCGACGCCCTGCTCGCCGCCGCCCGAGCGGCATTCGCCGAGCGCGGCGTCGACGCCTCGCTCGAGGACATCGCCCGCCGGGCCGGCGTCGGCATCGGCACCCTGTACCGGAACTTCCCCGCTCGCCAGGACCTGCTGAACGCGGTCTACTTCGGCGAGATCGAGGAGCTGTGCATCGCCGCCGAGGAGGTCGCCGACCTCCCGCCGTGGGAGGCGCTGACCACCTGGCTGCAGCGATTCGTCGCGTACGTCGCGACAAAGCGCGCGCTCTGGGAGTCGCTGAACCGCGAGACAGCCAACTTCCAAGAGGCCCGCGAAGCGATGTACGCCGCCGGAACCCCGCTGTTCGAGCACGCCCAGGCCGCCGGCGAAGCCCGGACCGACGTCTCCTTCGACGACCTGCTTCGCATGGTCAGCGGCCTCACCGGCGCCGGCTTCGTCGACAACGCCCAGCGCGACCGAGTCCTCCAGATCGCCCTGGACGGAGTCCGCGCCCGCTAGCGCAGCAGGGAGAGTGCGACCCCGTCCAGGATGTCGTGCTCGGACACGATCACTTCGCCGACGGCCATCCGGTCGTACAGGCGTTGCAGGATCAGCGCGCCGACGCCGATCACGTCCACCCGGCCCGGGTGGATCGCCGGGTTCGTGACGCGCTCGGCCTTGGTGGACCGCGTCAGCCAGTACGTCGTCTCGCGCAGTTGCGGCCCCGAGATCCGGGCGTGGTGGATCCGGGCCGAGTCATACTCGACCAGCTTCCCCACGACTGCAGCCACCGTGGTCACCGTCCCGGCAACCCCGATCAGCGCTCGCGCCGAGGTGATCGGCACGGAGGTCGAGTCCAGCAGCGCGTCGATGTCCTTGCCCGCAGCCGCCAACTCCGCAGCCGTCGATGGGTCCGCCTTGATGTGTCGCTCGGTCATCCGCACCGACCCGACGTTCAGCGACTCCGCCGCGATCACCCCGGACGCGTCCCCGAGGATCAACTCGGTCGACCCACCACCGATATCCGCAACCAGATAAGGACCCGGTACGGCGAGTGCCGCCAGCCCACCGGTCGCTCCACGGAAACTCAACGAAGCCTCTTCCGCCCCGGTGATGATCTCCGGCTGCACCCCGAATCGCGCCGCGATCCCGGCGAAGAACTCGTCGCGGTTACTCACGTCCCGCGCCGCCGACGTCGCCACGAACCGGGTCCGCGACACCCCGGCCGCGCGGATCAGTTCGGCGTACTCGTCAGACGCCTTGAAGACCCGCTCGAGCGCCTCGGGGGCGAATCGTCCGGTCGCGTCCACGCCCTGTCCGAGCCGCACGATCTGCATCCGCCGGTCGAGCTGCACGAGACCACCGTCCGCGCCCGCCTCCGCGATCAGCAGGCGGATCGAATTCGTGCCGCAGTCGATTGCGGCCACCCGCTCAGACACGACGTGCTCAAACACAAGGCCCCCGGCGACCCCAGTCCTGCAAAGCGTCCAGCGCCTCGTCGCCCAGCGGGTTCACACCGCGCCCAGCGGCCAGCGAGTGGCCGGCCAGGACGTGCAGGCACTTCACCCGGGTCGGCATTCCGCCCGCGCTGATCCCGTCGATCTCGTCGACGTGCTCGATCGACTCCCGATGCGCGAGATACGACTCATGCGCAGCCCGATAGGCCTCGGCCAATGACGGATCCGAACCCAGCCGGTCGGTCATGTCCTTCATGACACCCTCGGCCTCGAGCGTGCCGATCGCCGACGCGAGTCGCGGGCACGTCACGTAGTACGTCGTCGGGAACGGCGTCCCGTCCGGCAACCGGGGCTCGGTCTCGACCACGTCCGGCAGGCCGCAGCTGCAGCGGTGTGCGATGGACCGGATACCACGCGCGGTCCGGCCGAGCTGCTTGCCGACGGCCTCGATGTCGTCGGGGCTGACGCTCAACGGTTCACCTTTCGGGCGAGGGGGTCAGGATCGGTTTCGGCGTCGGCTTGGCCGGCCGTTTCGTCGGTGCGGCCGGCGGCTTCCCGGCGCCCTCGACACTCCCCCACAACTTCGTGTACCAAACCGGCTTCGGCGCCTCGTCACCCGGTTCGACCGGCGTCCCGGGCTCCGGCGGGGCTCCCACCGGCTTGCCGTCGGCACCGATCACGCGGTACCCGACCTCACCCGGCATCACCCAGCCGAGCCGCTGCCGCGCCTGCGCCTTCACGAACGCGTCGTCGTCCCAGCGGGAGATCTCGTCGTTCAGCTCCTTGACCCGCTTCTCGCGGTCGTGGATCTCCTGCTGCAACGCGGTGATCTGCTGATGCTGGTCGAACCACACCCGCAGGCTCTGCGCGTACGAAACGATCAGCGCACCGAGCACGAGCAGTACGACGGCCGCCCGGCCGGTGAG
Source organism: Kribbella sp. NPDC056951 (assembly GCF_042674205.1). NCBI lineage: Bacteria > Bacillati > Actinomycetota > Actinomycetes > Propionibacteriales > Kribbellaceae > Kribbella > Kribbella sp. NPDC056951. The sequence goes on along the minus strand of NZ_JBHUQZ010000003.1, from coordinate 754,466 downwards.
GTTACGCGAACCCCGGGTCCGGACCGGGCCGGAGCCGGATGAAACCGCCGGACGGCGTTTCGGCTGGTCGCCCCGGCGGGCCGGTGGACGCGTCTGGGTACGGCTGGACGGCCGTGAACCTGGACGCGAGCCGGAATCCCGCCGGGACGTCGACATGTCAGCCCTGGTACCGCGGGAAGGCCGAACGACCGGCGTACGTCGCCGCGTCGTCGAGCTCCTCCTCGATCCGGAGCAGCTGGTTGTACTTGGCGGTACGGTCGGACCGGGCCGGCGCACCGGACTTGATCTGGCCGCAGTTCGTCGCGACCGCGAGGTCGGCGATCGTGGTGTCCTCGGTCTCGCCGGAACGGTGGCTCATCATGCAGGTGAAACCGTTGCGGTGGGCCAGGTCGACCGCGTCCAGGGTCTCGGTCAGCGAACCGATCTGGTTCACCTTGACCAGCAGGCTGTTCGCCGACTTCTCGTTGATGCCGCGCTGCAGCCGCTCGACGTTGGTGACGAACAGGTCGTCGCCGACGATCTGGATCTTGTCACCGAGCCGGGCGCTGAGGTTCTTCCAGCCCTCCCAGTCCTCCTCGTTCAGCGGGTCCTCGATCGACACGATCGGGTACGACGCCACCAGGTCGGCGTAGTAGGCGATCATCTCGTCGCCCGACTTCTTGCCGCCCTCGAAGGCGTAGACGCCGTCGGTGTGGAACTCGCTGGCCGCCACGTCCATCGCCAGGGCGATGTCGGTGCCGAGCTTCAGGCCAGTCTTCTCGACCGCGACCGCGATCAGGTCGAGCGCCTCGCGGTTGCTGGCCAGGTTCGGCGCGAAACCGCCCTCGTCGCCGAGGCCGGTGGACAGGCCGCGCTCCTTCAGGACCGCCTTGAGCGCGTGGTAGACGCTCGCACCCTGCATCAGGGCGTCGCTGTACGTCGCGGCGCCGATCGGCGCGATCATGAACTCCTGCACGTCGACATTGCTGTCCGCGTGCGAGCCACCGTTCAGGATGTTCATCATCGGCACCGGCAGGACGTGCGCGTTCGGGCCGCCGACGTAGCGGAACAGGGGCAGGCCGGAGCTCTCCGCGGCCGCCTTCGCCACCGCCAGGCTGACGCCGAGGATGGCGTTCGCGCCCAGCTTGGCCTTGTTCGGGGTGCCGTCCAGGTCGAGCAGCGCGTAATCGATCAGCCGCTGCTCGTGGACGTCGTACCCGACGATCTCCTTGTCGATGTCCTCGAGGATGGCCGTGACGGCCTTCAGGACACCCTTCCCGCCGTACCGGGCCTTGTCGCCGTCGCGGAGCTCGACGGCCTCGAACTGGCCGGTGGACGCACCCGACGGCACTGCGGCCCGGGCAACGGTGTCGTCGTCGAGGAGAACCTCGACCTCGACAGTGGGGTTGCCGCGCGAGTCGAGAATCTCGCGGGCGCCGACGGCCTCGATGGTGGCCACAATTGACTCCCAGGTTTCGATGACGAATCGGCTCCGAGCCTAGCGGTGAGACCACCGAGCAGGGTGGACCGCGTCCACGATCGCATCCGCCGGGACCTCCCGAACCAGCAACACCCCGTTGGGCGCCCGATACACGGCCAAATTCACAGGATCCACGGTCAAGAGCACGTCCACCTTGGTTCGCCGCCCCACCAGGCTGTCCTGAGCGGGGGCCAGGTGCACATGCGTCCGCCGCCCGGGCTTCAGCCCTTCACTCCGGATCACCGCGATCACACGTTCCGTAGTTCCATGCCACAACAGATGATCCGGGTACACCCGCTCCCAACTGTTCTCCAAAGCTTCACGGGTGACCGGCATCCCGGCGAGCGAATGCCCCTGACAAGCCCGGATCCGCTCCCCGTCCACCTGCAATCGCTGCTTGTCGTTCACCTCGACCGCGCGGTCGAGGGCCGCGCGCTCCAACCCGAGGACCTTCAGTACGTCGGCGATCGCGGCCCACCCGTCCGCGGTCATCGCGAGCCCGCGCTCCCCCGCGGTGTGCCGGAGGAGTCGCGACAGAGCCCGGCTGTCCGCGCTCATACCGGCTTCCCCGGCGGTCGTCGGCTCGCGAGCAGCTCCTTCAGCTCCGCACCGCGATCGCCGCGCGACACCACGTAGTACCGGATCGGTGGGAGGTCCTTGACCGGGACCTTCCGCACGGCACCCGACGTACGGACCGAGCCGTTGACGACCGCCGGGCCGATCCCGAGGCGAACGAAGTGGACCAGCAACTCCCACCCCTCCGCCTCGACCGCCACCGACCACCGCACCCCCTGGTCAAGCAGGGCACGCTCCAACTGCTCCCGATGCGGCCGACCCTTCGGCGGTACGACGAGGGCTTCGTCCTGCAGGTCCTTCAGCCGAACCGAACGCCGTTCCGCCAACCGGTGATCGGCCCGCGTGATCAACGTCTGCGGGAACTGTCCGAGCAACTCACAGTCGAGGTCAGTCGGCGGAACGCCGAGCGCGGTCACGCCGACATCCGCCGTACCGTCGCGCACCGCCTCCAACGTGCGTGACGCATCGCCGGTGAGCAGCCGCAGCTCACGACCCTTCGCAACGTAGCGCCGGATCGGCTCGCCCAACAGGTAGAGGTAAGCGCCCGAGCCGGCCATCAGCACAGTCGGTCGCGGCGACTCGATCCCCAGTGTGCGTAGGAAGTCCGTCGCCCGATCAGCCTCATCGTTGGCGAACAACGCGAGTCGCTCACCGGCATCCGTGAGCAGCAACGACCGCCCGCGCTTCACATACAGCTCATGCCCCAGCCGCTCCTGCAGCTTCCGGATCCGCGTGTGCAACGCCGGCTGACTCACGTGCAACTCGACCGCAGCCCGCGTGAAGTTCCGGTGTCGCGCGAACACCGCGAACACCCGCAGATCCTCAGCCACCAGAGTCATCGCCAGAAACTATAGCTCTGTCGACAAATACTAGTTCTGCTGAAGAGCCCGAATCGGCACGCTGAATCCATGAACAGATTGGGTATCGACATCGGCCGAGTCATCATCAACGGCACCAGCGGTCCCGGTGACACGTCGTTCTTCGCCGGCGACACCGCGGCCATGCTCCGAACTCCCGCCGTACCGGGCGCTTTCGATGCGATCGCTCGGCTGGTACCACGCTTCGCCGACACCTGGCTGGTGTCCAAGTGCGGTCCGCGTGTGCAGCAGCGTTCGCTGGAATGGCTGCATCACCATGACTTCTTCCACCACACCGGCATCCCCGCCGACCACATCCGCTTCTGCCTGCGCCGACCGCAGAAGGCCGACCACTGCGCCGAGCTGTCCATCACCCACTTCGTCGACGACAAGCCCGACGTGATCGCCGCCATCACGCCCGTGGTACCGAACCGCTACCTCTTCAAGACATGGCCCACCACCGAAGCCGCCATCCTCGAGTCGCTCGTCGCGACCTCCGACCTCGACGATCTGACCGCGTTGGCCGGCGACGAGAAGAGGATCGCCGTCGTTCGCGCCGATCAGCTCTGAGCGGACCGCCGGCACTCACCAACGTGCCGATTGGGGCTCTGGAAGGGGTGGGCTGAGCGTGGTGCAGGGGCAGTGGCAGAGGTTGGTGAGTGGGGGCGGTCCGGGGTCAGCTGGATTCGGCTGCGCGGATCTCGGTGGCGAGGTGCTGGAGAGTGGTGCGGAGGGCCTGTTCGGCGTCTACGCCGAGGGCGCGGGACTCTTGGACCAACGCGAGGAGTTGGGCGCCGATGCGGTCCTGGTCGGAGGTCGGGGCGGGGAGCTCGGTGGTGAGCTTGGACGCGCGGCCGAGGATCTTGTCGGCTAGCGCGAGCGCTGGGAGGGCGGTGGGGATGCCTTCCAGGACTGAGCTGCGTTGTTTCTCGGCGGCCTTGATGGATTCCCAGTTGGCCTCGACGGCGGCCGCGTCGGCGGCGTGGACCGTGCCGAACACGTGCGGGTGGCGGCGGACGAGCTTCTCGACGATGCCGCCGGCCACGTCGTCGATGGTGAAGGCGTCGTCGTCCTCGGCGATGCGGGAGTGGAAGGCAACCTGGAGCAACAGGTCGCCGAGCTCTTCGCGGAGGTGGTCGCGGTCGCCTGTGTCGATGGCTTCGAGGGTCTCGTAGGTCTCCTCGAGCAGGTACTTCGCCAGGCTCTCGTGGGTCTGCTCCTGGTCCCAGGGGCAGTTGCGGCGGAGGCGGTCCATCACGCGCACGAGGTCGATCAGGCGGGCGCCCGGGACGTCGTACGAGCCGTGCAGGATCTCGACCTCGTACGGCGGGCGCGGCTCGGCGCTCAGGTGTTCCGCGACGAGGCGGAGCAGGCCGGGTTCGCCGTCCTCACCGATCAACCAGGCAACGCGTTGACCGGAAGCGGCGGCGTCCGACAGCCACGCCCAGTGGTCGCGGACCCCGCCGACGACCGCGGTCACGACGAAGCCGGAGCCCACGATCGCCTGCACGTCAGCGCGAGTCGGCCCGGCGGCGGCCTCGACCGCGTCGGCGCGGGACGGCACGGCGGCAGCCTCGGCATCGGCGCGAGTCGGGCCTGCGTCGGCGCCGATGAGGTCGGCGGACGACAGGGCCGTCCAGGCGACTCGGGTGAGGAGGCCCGGGGCTACCCGGGGGCTGGTCAGGACGACCGTGATCGACCCACCGGGTGCACCTGACATCGACAGAACCTCAGCCCTGCGGCTGCTGCTGTTGCTGCTGCTGAGCCTCGGCAGCCTCGCGCTTGGCCTTGGCCTGCGCGGACTCCTCGGACAGCGAGCCGGAGATCGCGCCGTCGATGGCGCCGTCGGTCCACTTGCCGAAGCGCGGGGCGACGTTGACCTCGATGTTCTTCGAGGCGTCCTTGACCACGGTCAGGCCGGCCTTCTGGGCCTGCTGGACCTGCGGGTCGGTGACGCCGGTACCGCCGCCGAGCTTGATCGTCGCCACCGCGGTCGCGGCGACCTGGGCCAGGAAGTCCTTCGCCACCGGGTCGGACTCGAACTTCTGGTACGCCGCCGGGTCGCGGACCACGAGCTTCATCGCGGCCGCGGTCTCGGCGTCGCTGACGGTCACCGAGCGCTGGTCGCGGACCTGCCGGACGAGAGCGTTGTTGACCAGCTCGCTGAGCGTCACCTTGGTCTCGAACGGCTGTCCGAGCGCGCCGGACACCGCGCGCGAGACCTTGTCGACGTCGCCGACGCTGATCTCGGTGTCGCCGACCACGGCCGCCGCGCCCGGGTGGGTCCCGGCCGCACAGCCGCTCGCCAGCAGCACCGTGGCCGCAACCACACCGAGAGCCTTAAGCGCTCTGCTCACCGAAATCTCCTCGCATCTCCAGTCGAAGTCACGCCGGTACCACGATCGGTTCGGCGATCACGTCGTCGATCAACCGGGTACACCATTGCAGCAGCTCCTGGTCGCGGAGCGGCTGGCCGCCGATCTGCCGGGTGGCAGGTCTCGGCACCAGGATCGTACGCAGTTGCGGCTTGACCAGACTCTTCGGGTACAGCCTGTTCAGCCGCAGCACCTTCGAGTCCGGCAGGTCCACCGGCCCGAACCGGATCAGATTGCCCTGCAGGGTGACGTCCTGCAACCCCGCCTGCCGGGCGTGGTTGCGGAACTTCGCCACCTCGATCAGGTTCAGCACCGCGGCCGGGATCTCGCCGTACCGGTCGTGCAGCTCCTCGACCAGCTCCGCGATCCCGGCTGCATCCCGTACGGCGGCCAGTCGCTGGTACATCTCGAGTCGCAGCCGCTGCGACGGCACGTAGTCGTGCGGGAGATGTGCGTCGATCGGCAGCTCGATCTTGACCTCGGGCTCCTCGGCCGGGGTGTCACCCTTGTACTCGGCCACCGCCTCGCCGACCAGCCGCACGTACAGATCGAAGCCGACATCCGCGATGTGCCCGGACTGCTCACCGCCGAGCAGGTTGCCGGCGCCGCGGATCTCCAGGTCCTTCATCGCGACCGCCATACCGCCACCCAGATCGGCGTGCTGGGCGATCGTCGCCAGCCGGTCGTGCGCGGTCTCGGTCAGCGGCTTCTCCGGCGGGAAGAAGAAGTACGCGTACGCCCGCTCACGGCCACGACCGACACGACCGCGCAACTGGTGTAGCTGCGACAGCCCGAGCAGGTCGGACCGCTCGACGATCATCGTGTTCGCGTTCGAGATGTCGATCCCGGACTCGACGATCGTCGTACAGACGATGACGTCGGACTGCTTCTCCCAGAAGCCCTGGATGACCTGCTCGAGGGTGTGCTCGTTCATCTGGCCGTGGGCCACCGACACCCGCGCCTCGGGCACGAGCTGCCGGATCCGCGCGGCCGCCTTCTCGATCGTGTTGACCCGGTTGTGCACCACGAAGACCTGGCCCTCACGCAGCAGCTCGCGCCGGATCGCCGCGGTCACCTGGCCCTCCTCGTACGCGCCGACGAAGGTGAGCACCGGGTGCCGCTCCTCGGGCGGGGTCGCGATCGTCGACATCTCGCGGATACCGGTGATCGACATCTCCAGCGTGCGCGGGATCGGCGTCGCGGACATCGTCAGCACGTCGACGGCCGTCCGCAACCGCTTGAGCTGCTCCTTGGCCTCGACGCCGAACCGCTGCTCCTCGTCGACGATGACGAGGCCCAGATCCTTGAACGCCACCTCGCCCGACAGCAGCCGGTGCGTACCGATCACCACATCGATCGACCCGTCGGCCAGCCCGTCGAGCGTGCCCTTGGCCTCCTTGTCGGTCTGGAACCGCGACAGCGGCGCCACGTTGACCGGGAAGGCGGCGTACCGCTCGGCGAAGGTCGCGTAGTGCTGCTGCACGAGCAGCGTGGTCGGCACCAGTACGGCGACCTGCTTGCCGTCCTGAACCGCCTTGAACGCAGCCCGTACGGCGATCTCCGTCTTGCCGTAACCGACGTCACCACACACGATCCGGTCCATCGGCATGACGCGCTCCATGTCGCGCTTCACGTCGTCGATCGTGGCCAGCTGGTCCGGCGTCTCCACGAACGGGAACGCGTCCTCGAGCTCACGCTGCCACGGGGTGTCCTTGGCGAACGCGTGTCCCTTGGTCGCTTGGCGCGCGGCGTACAGCTTGATCAGCTCACCGGCGATCTGCTTGACCGCCTTGCGCGCGCGGCCCTTGCGCTTGGCCCAGTCGCCGCCGCCCATCTTGTCCAGGCTCGGCTGCTCACCGCCGACATACCGCGTGACCTGGTCGAGCTGGTCGGTCGGCACGTACAGCCGGTCGCCCGGTTGACCGCGCTTACTCGGGGCGAACTCGATCACGACGTACTCGCGGGTGGCCTTTTGGGTACCCGTCCCGACGGTACGCTGCATCATCTCGACGTACCGGCCGACGCCGTGCTGCTCGTGGACGACGAAGTCGCCGGGCTGCAGCTCCAGCGGGTCGACCGCCTTCTTCCGCCGGCTCGGCATCCGTTGCTGGGAACGGCGTTCGGCCGCGGACCGCTGCCCGGCCAGGTCGTTCTCGGTCAGTACGGCGAACTTGATGCCCTCGGCAATGAACCCGTGATCGAGCTGTCCCTGCGAGATCAGTACGACGCCGGGCTCGGGGACCGTGTCGATCCCTTCGACCGCCCGGGCCGCGACCTCGGCCTCGGACAGCAGCTCGGCCAATCGCTGTGCGGGGCCGTGTCCTTCGGTCACGCAGACAACGCGCCAGCCGTCGCGCAACCAGCCGCGGATGTCCTCAACCGCAGCCGCCGTCTCACCGCGGTACGGATCGACCTCGTGCGCGGCGACCACCCGGCTGGACACCGCACCGGAGTCAGTGTCGATGTCGAGCGAGACGCGCGCACCCATCGAGTCGCGCAGCTCCGGCTCGTCGGTCGGCGCCGCGGAGAACGGCGACAGGCTCCACCACGCCAGGCCCTTGCCCAGCGCGTGCGACCGGACGTCACCGAGCGAGACATACGCCGCTGCGCCCAGATCGATCGGCGCCTCACCACCACCGGCCGCAGCCGCCCAGGACGCCTCCAGGAACTCCTGACTGGTCGCCACCAGGTCGTGCGCCCGCGCCCGCACCCGCTCCGGATCGCTCACCACGACATGCGTCCCGGCCGGCATCAGGTCGACCAACAACTCCATGTGGTCGACCAGAACCGGAGCCAGCGACTCCATGCCCTCGACCGCGTGCCCCTCGGCGAGCTTCTCGAACAGCTCAGCCAGCTCCGGGTGCTCCTTGGCCAGTACGGCGGCGCGCGCCCGCACCTCGTCGGTCAGCAGCAGCTCGCGGCACGGAGGAGCCCACAGACCGTGCTGAGCGATCTCCAGGGACCGCTGGTCGGCCACTGCGAAGTACCGGATCTCTTCCACGTCGTCACCGAAGAAGTCGACCCGCAGCGGGTGCTCCTCGGTCGGCGGGAACACGTCGATGATGCCGCCGCGGACCGCGAACTCACCACGCCGCTCGACCAGGTCAACCCGGTTGTACGCCGCTCCGGCCAGCCGCTCGGTGACATCGGCCAGCTCGACCGTGTCGCCGACATGCAGCTGCACCGGCTTGAGGTCGGCCAGCCCCGCGACCTGCGGTTGCAACACCGACCGCACCGGCGCGACCAGGATCTTGATCGGCCCGGTCGTCTCGTCCGACGGATCCGGGTGCGCCAGACGCCGCAGTACGGCGAGGCGTCGGCCGACCGTGTCCGACCGCGGCGACAGGCGCTCGTGCGGCAGCGTCTCCCAGGCGGGGTAGTAGGCGACCGAACCGGGCTCGACCAGGCACTGCAGCGCCTCGGTCAGCTCCTCGGCCTCACGGAACGTCGCCGTGACCGCGAGCACCGGGCGATCCGCACCGCGCTCGGCGGCGAGAGCCGCCAGCAGGACCGGCCGGATCGGGCCGGGAGCCGCCAGGTCGAGGGCCGTGACCACCTCGCCGCGGGCATCACGAACGGCCTCGGCCACCACCGGATCGGTGACCAGGGTGTCGACCAGACCGCTGAGTTTCACGAGGAGCCCATTTCAGGAGTTGTACAAGCCTTGGGTTGTTTCGAGGCCCGCCGTCATCAGTGATTCCACGGCGTCCGCGGTCCGGTCCACGGCGAACGGAAGATCCTTGCGCTCGGTCGAGGAGAACTCGTTGAGGACGAAGTCGGCGGGACTCTGCCGGCCCGGTGGACGACCCACACCGAACCGCACTCGATAGTACTCACCGGTGCCAAGCGATTTCCGCAGCGATTTGAGCCCGTTGTGCCCGTTGTCGCCGCCACCGAACTTGCAGCGCAGCACCCCGAAGTCGATGTCGAGCTCGTCGTGCACGGCGATCAGGTTGGCCGGGTCCACCTTGAAGAACTTCAGCAGGCCGGACACCGGTCCGCCGGACTCGTTCATGTACGACCGGGGCTTGGCCAGGATCGTGCGGAGCCCGCTGATCCGGGTCTCGATCACCTCGGCCTTGACCTGCTTGTGCTGCTTGAACGTACTGCCCGTCCGGGCCGCCAGCTCGTCGGCCACCAGGTGCCCGATGTTGTGCCGGGTCCGGGCATAGGAAGGGCCGGGATTCCCCAGTCCGACGACCAACCACACGTCGTCCGCCACGGATCCCGGCCCTCCTGAAACTGTTGCTGCTGTCGGCCGCAGACTACTCGGCGGCGGCAGCCACCGGCTCGGCGGCAGCCTCGGTGGCCTCGGCGCCCGGCGCGGCGGCCAGGTCGGCCTCCAGCTCCTCGGCCGTGGTACCGGTGGTGATGTTCACGATCAGGGTCTCCGGGTCCACGGCCAGCGTCGTCCCGGCCGGGAGCTTCAGGTCGGAGGCGTGGATCGCCGTACCGGCGTCGAGGCCCTCGATGGAGACGGTCACGCCGTCCGGGATGTGGGTCGCCTCGGCCTCGACCAGGACGGTCGCGTTCTCGAGCACGACCAGGGTGCCGGAGACGGCCTCGCCCTCGACGTGCACGGCGATCTCGACCTCGACCTTCTCACCGCGCTTCACGATGACCAGGTCGACGTGCTCGATGGTGCCCTTCAGCGGGTCGCGCTGAACCTGCTTCGGCAGCGCCAGCAGGCTCTCGCTACCGGTCACCTCGATCAGCAGCAGGGCGTTGGCGGTCTTCAGCGCCAGCATGGTGTCGTGACCAGGCAGCGTGATGTGGACCGGGTCCGTGCCGTGGCCGTAGAGAACGGCGGGCACCTTGTTGTCCCGGCGGATTCGGCGGGCAGCACCCTTGCCGAACTCCGTGCGCGATTCGGCTTGGATCTTGACCTCGGCCACGAGATGAACTCCTCAGATGCGTTGCGGTGATCTGTTGACTGGCTGAAACTCGGCTGCGGCCTCAGCGGGCGCCTGCTGACACCGAGAAGGCATCAAGCAACGAACCACCGCGTCGATCACGGAGCCGCGCCCATCAGTTCTCGGGGGGCGTCCCTCGCCGAGGCAACCTCAACAGTCTACCCACGCAGGCGCTCAGACAGGAAATCCGGGTCCCCGGCCGCGGAGCACGACTTTTGACCGCCATCCAGGCGGGAAACGATCGACTCTAATGAAAATGATTGTCGATTCAGATAAAGTCCGCAGCTGTGACCGCCACTCACTCCCGTCCCGCGCTGCTGTCTGCCCTCCTGAGCCTCACCCTCGGCCTCCTCTGCCTTCTGGTCCCTTGGACTGCAGCCGCCACCCCCGCCCCCGAGGTGCTGCGCGCCGTCCACACCGACGTCCTCCACACGACGTACGACGGGGGTGCACTGAAGCTGGCCACCCGGATAGGCACCGGCACCTACCGGGAGGCCGATCCGGCCGACCTGATCTTCAACCTGGAGGACCGCGGCTCGGCCCGGGTCGAACTCCCCGACCTCCCGGCCTTTTCCTTCCTAGGCACGCCAGGCAGCACAGTCTGGATGGCCCCCGAATCCCAGGACCCCGACCTCATCTGGCCCGGCTGGGACACCGAAACGATCCCCACGGGCGCACTACGTGACGACACCGTCGACCTGACCCTCCTGGGTGTTGACGGCCCAGGCGCCGTCGAGGTCTTCGCCAACTACGACGAGTTCACCGGCACGGTCCCCCGCATCTTCAGCTCGGTGGACCCGACGTACAAAACCCTCCACCAGCCCGTAGGCCGCCACGTCCACGCCAACTGGTCCTTCGCCGCCCAAGGCACCTACCACCTAACCTTCGAAGCCACCGCCGTAACCCCAACCGGCACCCCCGTCACCTCAGGCCCCATCACCTACACCTGGGCAGTAGGCCCCTACGAGCCGACCACCCCACCGGGAACCCCGGGCACGCCGCCCACCACCCCACCGGGCACTCCGGGCACTCCGGGCACTCCGGGGACGCCGCCTACCTCCCCCACACCCCCGGCCGGCACCCCGACAACCACGCCGACCACCACGCCGGGGAACCCTGGCCCGACGACCACCCCCTGCGTCACCACGGTGCTGTCGGTCGGGCACGTGGATGTCGCCGCTCGTACTGTCGGCGACCGGCTGCGGTTCCAGGTGAAGGACGGCACCCGCGGCACCCCGGTATGGCGCGACCCGGCAACCGTCGCCTTCCAGGTGAAACCCGAGGGCGCCGAGACCGTCCCCGCCGACCCGAGATACCGCTTCCTGGGCACCCCCGGCGCAACCATCTGGCAGATCCCCCAAACCCAGTCCGACAACCTCCTCTGGGCCGGCTGGAACACCGAGTCCGTCGACTACACCACCCTCAACGGCCCAGTCCGCTGGTCCCTCGACAAGGTCCAAGGCCCCGGCAAACTAGCCATCTTCCAATTCGACCAATTCGGCGCCCCACTCATCTCTTTCGACAGCAGCAAGCACCTCCCCCAGTCGATCGCCCTAGCCGCCCCCACCCACGCCCACGGCAACTGGGCCTTCACCCACCAAGGCCTCTACCGCCTCACCTTCACCTACGCAGCCACCACCAAAACTGGCAAACACCTAACCGACACCGCCACCCTCCCAGTAGTAGTGGGCAAGGACCTCAACCCCCTCTGCCCCACCAACCCACCCACCACCACTCCGCTGCCCCCAACCACCCCGCCCTCGTGCCCCACCTCCCGCCCGAGCACGCCCTGCACCACCACGCCACCCCCACCCACGTCCTGCCCCGCCCCGCGCCCGGGCACGCCCTGCACCACCCCCTCCGGCGCACCGACCGCACCCCGCACCTCCCCGGCCGGGCAGTCCGGAATCGCACCCACCACCACGCCGGGGTCCAGCACCCCGAAGCCGTGCATCACCACCCCCGCCCCCACCACCCCGTCGCCAACGTCCGCAACCGCACCGACCGCGCCGACCACCCCGCCCGCAACCACCACGACACTCTCGAGCGGTCATGCGGACTACGCCGTACGACTGGTTGCCGGTGCACTGCAGTCGCGCATCAAGGACGGCACCAAGTCCGGTACGCCGGTCTGGCGTGACCCGGCCGCGGTCACCATCCGCCTCACCTCAGCAGCCGGTACCACCTCCCCCGGCGGCGCCTTCAGCTTCCTAGGCCCCAAAGGCACCCCCGTCTGGCAAATCCCCCAGACCCAGAAAGAAGGCGTCATCTGGCTCGGCTGGAACACCGAAGAACTCAAACCCGGCCAGATCCCAGGCAACGCAGTCACCTGGCGCCTGGACAAGGTCACCGGCCCAGGCCGCGTCTCCGTCTTCGAGTTCAACTCCTTCGGCCAGCCCCAAATCATCTTCAACTCCGCCGACGGCCTCCCCGACACCTACAACATTCCCATCGGCACCCACGCCCACGGCAACTGGTCCTTCACCAAACCAGGCACCTACAACCTCACCTTCACCCACTCCACCCCCACCTCCCACACCACCTCAACCCTGAAGGTCGAGGTAGCCCCCACCGGCGGAGCCCGCTCCCTCCACCTTGAGCACGGCTCGACTATTCACGCCGCCGACAAGTGGTTGACGGGTGCTCAAAGCGCCCGCGCCCTCGACCTTGAGCACGGTTCGGCCGTTCGTGCGGCCGGCGAGTGGTTGGTGGGTGCTCAAGGTGGGTTGGTGGGTGCACAAGGTGCGGGGTCGGGGTGCAGGCTGGCGGCTACCGGGGCTGACGTATCGGTTGGGTGGTTTGTGGCGGCTGGGTTGTTCATCCTGCTCGGCACCGGCCTGCTGGTTGTGTCGAAGCGAGGCACGAAGTGAAGCGGGCTGTTGCGGCAGCGACGGCATTGGCGTTGCTCACCGGGTGCAGCACCACGGCAGCAGGTAGCGACGGGAAGCTGAACGTCGTCACCACGACCGAGATCTTGGCTGACCTTGTGCAGCAGGTCGGCGGCGACCGGGTGGCGGCGACGAGTCTGGTTCCGCCGGGCGGGGACCCGCATTCCTACGAACCGACGCCGGCCGACGCCAAGCGCGTGGCCAAAGCCGACGTCACGTTCACGAATCACCTGCTGCTCGAACCGCAGAGCCTCATCAAGACCATCGACGCGAACGCCGCCAACGACGCGCCCAACGTCTCCCTCGCCGAAGCGGCCGAGTCGTACGGCGCGCATGTCATCCCGCTCGTGGAGAACATCGGGCTCGACGTCCTCTGGCTAGGACTCCGGGTCCGCGGTACCGGCAAACAACGCGGTGCCACCAGAACGTCATCCGTCCAGCTAGCAGCCACCAAACTCGACGGTCCCGGTCAACTGGTTGCCTACTTGACCGAATCACTCGGCCAGCCGGACCGCTACTTCGACTCCACCGACGGCCTCGACAAGGCCGACAGTACGACGCTCCCTCCCGCGGCGCACACGCACCTCAACTGGGCGTTCACCAAGCCGGGCATCTACCACCTCACCCTCAAAGGGGCCCTCGACAACAACGACGGCAAACTCCAGCCCCTCGGCCAAGGCACGTTCACCTTCGCCGTCGGCGTAGACCCGCACTCGGTGAAGGGCAAGACGACAGTCCTCGACGACGGCCACACCGACCTCACCGTCGACCTCGACTCCGGCCAGGTCTACGCCTACTCAGACGCCAAGAAGCCCGGCGCGCAGACCCAAGTCCCCGCCGCCAACGTAGTCATCGACGTACCGAACAAAGCCCTCGTCCCCATCCCCGACGACCCGAGATTCGCCTTCCTCGGCAAACCGGGCACGCAGATCCACCAACTCCCCCAAGCCGTCCTCGGCAAGCACGTCCACGGCGAGATCGACCCCCACCTCTGGGAGGACGTCGCCAATGCGAAGGCCTACGTGCAACTGATGCGCGACACCCTCATCTCCAAGGACCCGGCCGGCAAGCAGACCTACGAGGCCAACACCACCGCCTACCTACGCAAACTCGACGAGCTCGACGAGTACCTCCGTACGACGCTCGCCACCATCCCGCCGGATCGTCGCCAACTCATCACCACGCACGACGCATTCGGATACCTAGCCTCGGCGTATCAGATGACCGTCGCCGGCTTCGTCGTACCGAACCCAGCACAGGAACCAAGTGTCGAGCAGGTCCGCAAACTCTCCGACACGATCCGCAACCTGAAGGTCCCAGCCGTCTTCACCGAACCGAACCTCGCCCAGCGCGCATCCGTCCTGATCCAGGTCGCCCGCGACCAGGGCGTCCAGGTCTGCTCGCTGTACGGCGACGCGTTCGACGACCACGCAAGGAACTATGTCGACATGATGCGCCACAACGCCGACGAGCTGAAGCGCTGCCTGGGAGACCACCGATGAAACTCCTCGCCGCTCTCCTCCTCGCAGTTGCCCCACTGGCCCCCACAGCCGATCCAGTTGTCATAGGCAACGGTCACGTCGACCTCGGTCCGAAGTTCGTCGACGGTCGGTGGACGGTTCAGCTCCGCGACGACACCACCGACCCCGCGACCTGGCGTGACCTGGACACGGTCGTCCTCCAAGCGACCAGCAAGGCGAAGATCGCCGTACCGGCCGATCCGGCGTACCAGTTCCTCGGCAAGCCGGGCCAGTCGATCTGGGTGATCCCGCAAGTCCAGCAAGAAGGAATCGTCTGGCCGGGCTGGAACACGCAGGACACCGAAGTCGCCACCAGGGTCGACCGCGAGGTGACCTGGTCGCTCGAAGGTGTGCGCGGTCCGGGCGCGTTCACGCTGTTCCTCAACTCGGACTTCGGCAAACCGCAGCCCGTCTTCGACAGCCGCAAACCCTTCCCGCAACAAACCGGGATCGACGTCAATACCCATGTCCACGGCAACTGGACTTTCGATGCCCAAGGCACCTACCTGCTCGACGTAGCGATGACCGCCAAGCTCACCGACGGCAGCTCCGTCACCGACCGCCGCACCCTCCGCATCTACGCCGGCGAGGGAGACCCCCGTACGGCGCTCGCCACGCCGACGCCGATACCGGCCGCCAACGCGACACCCCAGGAGGGCCAACCGATCGAACTGTGGTGGTTCATCGCGGGCGCCGTCGTACTCGTCCTCACCACGACCGGCTTCGTCGTGATCAGGAGGAGGGCTTCATGACCGTCCTCACCATCACCGGAGTCGCCGTCGAACTCGGCGGCCGCGAGGTCCTCAACGACGTCTCGCTCGCCATCGCAGCCCGCGAACACGTGGGACTGATCGGCCCGAACGGCGCCGGCAAGACGACCCTCCTGCGCTCCCTGCTCGGCCTCCTCCCCATCACCGCCGGAACCATCACCATCGACGGCAAGACACCGACCGACGCTCGCGGTTCGATCGGCTACGTCCCGCAGCGCCACGAGTTCGTCTGGGACTACCCCGTCCAGGTCCGGACCGCGGTGATGACCGGTCGCACGCACCGCATCGGTTGGCTGCGCAGACCGGGTCAGGCCGACCGCGACGCCGTACAAGAAGCTCTCGAGCGCGTCGACCTGACAGCGCTCGCCAATCGGCCGATCGGCGAGCTATCTGGTGGCCAACGGCAACGAGTTCTCGTCGCGCGCGCACTCGCGCTCAAACCGAACCTGCTGTTGCTCGACGAGCCGTTCACCGGTCTCGACGTACCGACGCAAGAGATTCTCACGCGGTTGTTCAAGGACCTCACCGCCGAGGACACCGCGATCCTGATGACCACACACGACCTTCCGGCCGCGGCCGACACCTGCCATCGGCTCTGCCTGCTCAACGGCACGGTCGTTGCCGACGGCACCCCGGACGAGCTGCGGGATCCGGCGATCTGGCTGCGGGCCTTCGGGGTCGCGCGGTCCGAGCAGCTCTTGCACAGCTTGGGAGTGACCCGATGATCGAGTTCTTCACCGAGCCGTGGACGCACGTGTTCATGCAGCGCGCGTTCCTCGTCGTGCTGATGTCCGGCATCGTCTGCGGCGTCATCGGCACCCACGTCGCCCTGCGCGGGATGGCGTTCATCGGGGACGCGGTCGCGCACTCGGTCTTCCCCGGGATCGCGATCGCGTTCGTGCTGAAGACCAGCCTGGTTCTCGGCGGCATCGTCGCCGGTCTCATCACCGCGCTGTCGGTGGCCGTGTTCTCGCAGAACCGGCGACTCAAGGAGGACACCGTGATCGGCGTCTTCTTCGCGGCCGCGTTCGGTCTCGGCATCGTCGTGATGAGTACGGCGCCCGGGTACGGCGGTTCGCTCGAATCGTTCCTGTTCGGTTCGGTGCTCGGGATCGGCAACGCGGACGTGATCACGGTCGCGATCGCGGGCGCCGTACTGCTGCTGATCACCGGGGCGCTGCACAAGGAGTTCGTCACGGTCGGTCTGGATCGCGAGACCGCGCGGTCGGTCGGGCTGCCGATCTTCTGGCTGGACCTGGCCATGTACGCGATGGTGACGGTCGCGATCGTCATCTCGATCCAGGCCGTCGGCAACATTCTCGTGCTGGCGCTGCTGATCACCCCGGCCGCCTGCGCCCGCCTGCTCACCGACCGGATCGGCGTGATGATGGTGATCGCGCCGGTGATCGGCGCCGTCTCCGGCCTGACCGGTCTCTACCTGTCCTACGCCTTCAACCTCGCCGCCGGCGGGTTGATCGTCCTCACCGCCACCGCGGTGTTCATCGCGTGCTGGGTGTTCGCACCCCGGCACGGTCTGCTCTCCCGCCGTACCTCACGTACGGCGGCAGTGGTTTCCGCCAACCCCTGAAAGGAACACGATGCGTAAGTCTCATCGCGTTGTGCTGTCCGCTGCGACAGTCCTCGCACTCACTGGAGTCGCTGTCCCGGCGTCGGCTTCGGTAACCCTCGACCAGGGACATGTCGACGTCGTCGGCATCGCCTGGGAGGACAACGCCTTCAACGTGCACGTGCACGACGAGGAGACCGACACCGAGTACGCGCCGTCCGCGGTGCAGCTCGTCGCCAAGCCCGGCGCGAAGATCGCCGTACCGGATGACGCTGCGTACAGCTTCCTCGGTACGCCGGGCAGCGCCGCCTGGGTGCTGCCCCAGGTCCAGGACCCCGAGCTGCTCTGGCCCGGGATCGGCGCCGAGGAGATCGCCAGTGGCGTCTTCACCAACGACGCACTGAAGGTCACCCTGGTCGGTGTCAGTGGACCGGCCGACTTCAGCATCTTCACCACGGATGCGTTCGGTACGCCGACGCGGCTCGCGGACAGCGGCAACGGTCTGCCGGACACCATCAGCACGACGGCCGGCGGTCACCTGCACGCCAACTGGGCGTTCGAGGCGGCCGGTACGTACAAGCTGAAGTTCAAGGTCAGCGGCACGCTCGCTGCGACCGGTCAGAAGGTCACGTCGGCCATCGCGACCTACACCTTCAAGGTGCAGGCGTGAAGGCCCGTGGGGTGGCCGGCGCCCTGATCGCCGGTTTCGCTGCCACTGTCCTGTCGGTCGGCCCGGCGTTCGCCGCCACCACGATCTCGTCGGGTCACGTCGACGCCATCGACGTCGACTGGACGGGGTCCGCGCTGACACTCGACCTCCGCGACAGCACGGTGACCCCTGCGGTCGACCGCGCCCCGGCGGACGTCGTACTGAACGCAGTGTCGGCCAGCAAGACCACAGTCCCGTCGAGCTCGGCGTACTCGTTCCTGGGCGCGCCGGGCGACCCGGTCTGGATCCTGCCGCAGACGCAGGCCAGCAACATCGTGTGGCCCGGCTTCAGCACGGAGGGCGTCCCCAGCGGCGTCCTGTCCGGTAACACCGTGTCCGTGAAGCTGGTCTCGGTCAGCGGACCGGACGACGTCTCCGTCTACACCACCAACGCCCTCGGTACGCCGACAGTGTGGTTCGACAGCGGCAACGGCCTGCCGGACACCCGTTCCATCGCCATCAACACCCACGCCCACGCCAACTGGGCTTTCGAAGCCGCCGGCACCTACACGGCAGTCTTCGAAGTAACCGCCACCACCACTGGCGGCACTGCCATCACCACCGGACAGAAGACCTACACCTTCACCGTCCAGCCGTAACAGCACCGACACAGGCAGGGGGCTCGGCGCCGAGCCCCCTGCACCTCGCGAACGCTAAATTGCCGTGGTGACCGCGTTCATGATCGTGCTGCTGCTGGGCGGTACTGCGGTGATCGTGGCCGTGGTGCTGGTGATCATCGAGTACACCAAACGCCGCCGGGCCGCGCTGCAAGAGCGAGCGCACGCCATGGCGCAGTACGGCTGGCACCTGGCACCCGCCAACCCGTGGCTGGCCGACGTGGCCGCCGGACTGTACACCCGTGGTCGACCGGGCGAGATGTTCGCTGGCGACTACCGCGGTCGCGGCATGTGCGCGCTGGACTACTTCTACACAACCAGCAACGGCAAGTCGTCCCAGACCCACAACGTGCACCTAGTAGCCCTCAACCTCCCCAGCGCACTCCCACCACTGACGGTGTCCAAGGACTCCGCCCTGAGACGTGCCTTCGGCAACGACATCGAGCTGGAGAGCCAAGCGTTCAACGACGCCTTCCGCATCGACTGCGCCGACCGGCGCTACGCCTCAGCCGTCCTACACCCCCAACTGATGGAGTGGACGCTAGCCAACCCCGGCCTCGAATGGCAGCTAGCCGGCAACGCCCTGGTCTCCTGGGGCTACGGCCCCTTCACCGCCCCCGAGGTACAAGCCCGCCTAGAAGCCATGACCGGCGTCATCGACCGCATCCCACCCTTCGTCCTCCGCGACTACGGCGCTCCCCTGTGAGCGACGAGTTCGGGTACGCGGCCGTCAAAGTGATCCTGCTGATCACCGCGGTGGTCGTGGTGGTGGTGTTCATCGTCTATGACCGGAGACGGCGGGTGGCGCTCGCGTATCGGGCTGCCATCGTGGCGAGACTCGGGTGGTCCCTGGCTCCCCCGGATCCTTGGCTGGTCACCGTCGCCACCCGGCTGGGCGTCCCCGGCCAGCCGGCGCGAATGTTCACCGGCGACTTCGACGGGCGGCGGCTGTTCGTGATCGACTTCGAGCTCACCCCGACCGACGGCGAAGGTCTGGCGCATCTGATCGGGCTCACGCTGCCCGGCAAGCTCCCGCCGCTCACCGTGTCGCCGGACGTGCGGCTGGAGCGCCTCCTCGGCCAGGACATCGAACTGGAGAGCCAGGCGTTCAACGACACGTTCCGCGTCCAGGGTTACTCGGGACGGTTCGCTTCCGCGGTGCTGCAGCCACGGCTGATGGAGTGGATGCTGCACAACTCCAGACTGCGCTGGCACATCGCCGGGAACATCCTCGTGACCTGGGAGCTCTTCGAACTCACGATGCCCGAGGTCATGGCGCGGCTGGAGACGATGGCCGGCGTGATCGACCGCATCCCGCGGTTCGTCTTCCGCGACGACTGGACCGTCGCATGAACGTCTGGTGGATTCCCGTGGGGACGGGGGCGTTGGGGGTGCTGATTCTGGTGGGTGGGGTGGCGATACTCCTCGTACGGCGGCGGAGGCGGGGTGCTGCGCTGAGGCGGCGGGCTGCGGTGATGGGGGCGCAGCGGTGGTTGGTGGCTCCGGCGGAGTCTTGGCTGGTGGAGCTTGCTGGGCGGCTGACTATTAAGGGGCGGGCTACGCAGATGTTCACCGGGGACTTCGGTGGGCGGGGGGTGCGGGTGCTCGACTATGAGTTCACTGCGCGGCGCGGGCCGGCGCCGGTGCATTTGATCGCGCTCAGCTTGCCGGTCGGGTTGCCGCGGTTGACGGTGTCGCGGGACTCGACGTTGACGCGGGTTCTGGGGAATGACATCGAGTTGGAGAGTCAGGCGTTCAACGACCGGTTCCGTGTGCAGGCTGATGACCAGCGCTTCGCTTCCGCCGTACTGCAGCCGCGGCTGATGGAGTGGATGTTGCAGAACCCTGATCTGCAGTGGCACCTGGCCGGCAACGCACTGGTGTCCTGGGGGTACGGCGAGGTTCCGGTGGCCGAGGTCCTGGCCCGGCTGGAGGCGATGGCTGGAGTGATCGACCGGATCCCGCCGTTCGTGCTCACGGACTACGCGGTCGCATGATCATCACAGTCGTAGTGATCGCCGTACTGGCCGCAGGGCTCGGTGCGCTCTACCTGCGGATGCAGCAGCGGCAGCGGGCGTTCTTTGCGGACAGGGTGGCTGCGGTGGGGCTCACACCGGCACCTGTCGAGCCATGGCTTGCTGATGCGGCCAGCCGCGCGTTCGGCGTACCAGGCAACGCGGAGCGGATGGTTCGCGACCAGCGGTTGTGGGCCTGCGATTTCACCTACCAGGCATCCCGTACGGCGACCGCCGCCAAGTGTCACGTGGTTGCGATGAGTCTGCCGACCGCACTGCCTCCACTGGCAGTGTTCCCGAAGAACCCGATGCTCCCGGACAACCTGGAGTTCGAGAGCGCTGAGTTCAACCGGACGTTCTCGGTCGAGTGTTCGGACCGCCGCTTTGCCAGTGCGCTCCTCACACCGCGGGTGCTGGAATGGCTGCTCCGCTACCCGAAGCTGCAGTGGCGAATCGACGGTGGCGTGCTGATCGCGTGGAACGTCGGCTACTGGACGGCAGACACCGTCCAGCACACCACTGAGGCTTTCGACGGTCTACTCGAACGCATCGACCCGTACGTGTTCAAAGACTTCAGCTGAGCTTGGTCCACACCTGACGCAGCGCCCGGGCCGCATCGCCCTCCAGCCCGGCGTCGTCCAGCGTCGCGGCCAGCTCGTCGAACTCCGGTCCCCAGCGCCACGCCACGGACCGCAACTGCTCAGGCAACTCCGGGTCGCGGAGTGAACCCGCATCCGCGCGCACCTGCTGCGCGACCAGCGCGTCCGTCACCCCGTGCTTCTCAGCGAGCTGAAACGCCAGCACTGCAAGGGCCGCCTTCCCCTTGTTGTACAACGCGTACGCCGACTTCGCCGCGCTCGCCGCCCCCGGATCCGCGCCAACCACGCGCGGAGTGACCGTCGTACCGGCCCATAGCGCAGCAGCATCGCCCGCAGCGCCTCCGGACAGCATCAGATGCGTCGGACTGGCCCCACCACTCGGCGGCGGCCCGATCACCCCAGCGTCCACGAACGTCGCCCCCGGTACGGCGGACTGGGCCTCCCGCAGCGACACCGGCGACAGCGGGTTCGCCTCGACGTACAGGCCCGTGAACCCAGCACCCCCGACCTGCCGAGCAATGTCCACCGCCCCCTGCGGTGCACACGAACACAACACCACCTCAGCCCCCGCAACAGCCTCAGCGAACGACTGCCCGACCAGCCCAGCGGCCTCAGCCCGCTCAACTGAGGCCTGACTGCGCCCCTCCGGGATCCAACTGACGGTGTGACCAGCGCTGACGAGTTCTCCGGCGAGCCGTGAACCCATCGCACCCGGGTGAAAGACGGTGATCCGCATGGCTCGAGCAGATCAGCTCTGACCGAGATATGCCAACGCCGGGGAGCCTCACCACCCGAAAACAGCGGTTAAGCCTCCCCAGCTCTGGTTATCCACAGGGGACGGGAGGAGGGGGTGAGGAGGGGCGGGATGGGTGCATCTTCTGGGGTGTGAATGGATTTCTGGGGAAACAGTTCGGGGAGTTGCTGCAGAAGCAGCTGGGCGCATTCAGCTGGCGCCAGGCGCGGCTGGAGGGAGTGTCGGACAAGATGATCACGGCGCGGCTGCGGTCGGGGCGAATCCAGCGGGTTTATCGCGGTGCGTACGTCAATTTCACCGGAGCGGTTCCGTGGGAAACGCGGATCTGGGGCGGCGTGGTTGGCCTACGGACCTGATGCAGCGCTGGGTGGTGAGACCGCGCTGCGCCGGTACGGGCTGGACGGCGACTGGGCGGCCGAGCCGGTGTGGCTGGACCTCCCACACCACCGGCGGGTACGTCGGCAACCGGGCATCGTGATTCGGCGCTGCCGCGATCTGGACGGCCGCTTGCTGGGTAGCCGTGAGCCACCGATCGTGCGGCTGGAGGTTGCCCTTCTGACGGTCGCGAGCCGGCGACCGACCACCGATGCCGCCTTGGCCCTGATTCTGGATGCTTGCCGTCAGCGCCGGACCACCCCGCGGCGCCTGCTGGAGGAACTGGACCGGCTGCGGAATCTCCCGCGCCGCAGAGCCATCACTCAGGTGCTACGTGACGCCAACGCCGGGGTCGAGTCATGGCTGGAGCTCGTCTACCTCGAGAGAGTGGAGCGTGCTCACGGACTACCGACGGCCAGCCGCCAGATCGTTGCGTCCGTGGGCGGTGCAACGGTTCGGCGGGACTGCCTGTACGACCCGTACGGCGTGATCGTCGAGCTCGACGGACGCACCGGGCACGCGGATGTCGCGTCGCAGTGGCGGGACATGGCGAGAGACAACGCCGCGGCAGTTGACGCCATGGTGACCCTTCGCTTCGGGTATCAGCTGGCCGGCGATCCCTGCGCTGCGGCAGCCCAAGTCGCCGCCGTACTCACCCACCGCGGCTGGCCCGGCCACCCAACCCCCTGCAGTCCCACCTGCACTGTCCGCGCTGAAGGGCTGGGGAGCCCTACCGCCCGAAAACGACGGATAGCACTCCCCAGCAGCTCGAGAGCAGATTAGGTGTGACCGAGATATGTGAGTACTGCGAGTACGCGCCGGTGGTCCTCGGCGTTCGAGACCAGTCCGAGCTTGGACATGATGCTGCCGACATGCGTCTCGACTGTGCGCTCGTTGAGCCACAGCCTGCGGCTGATGCCCACGTTCGTGCACCCTTCCGCCATCAGCGCCAGCACCTCCGACTCCCGGGGTGTCAGCGCGCCGAGTCGCTCCGGCCGGCCGAGCAGCCGACCCACGACCTCCGGATCCAGCGCGGAACCACCCGCGGCCACTCTGGTCAACGCATCCAGGAACTGCTCCACATCCAGCACCCGGTCCTTCAGCAGGTAGCCGAAACCACCTGAGCTGACCAGCTCGACCGAGTGCCGGGTCTCGATGTGCTGGGAGAGCAGGACGATCCCCATGCCCGGATGGCTCTCCTTGAGCAGCCGTGCGGCCCGAGCACCGTCGTCGGTGTGGTCCGGCGGCATCCGGATGTCGATGACCGCGAGGTCCGGCAACGTCTCTGCCACCACCGTCAGCAGGCTGACCGCGTCGGCCGCCCGGCCAACCACCTCGTGCCCGGCGTCATCGAGCAACCGCGCCAGTCCTTCGCGGAACAGCGCCGAGTCCTCGCCGATCACAATCCGCACGGCAGCACCACCTCGATCGTCGTACCGCGCCCAGCCGGGCTGTTCATCGACAACGAGCCACCGATGGCCGCCACGCGATCCACCAGACCACTCAGCCCCGAACCAGGTCGCGGTGCCGCACCACCACAGCCGTCATCCTCAACCCGGATCCGCACGTCGTCGACCGACCGCTCCACCCGTACGGCGATCGCGCTCGCCCGCGAGTACTTCGCGGCGTTCGTGACCGCCTCGGCCGTCACGAAGTACGCCGTGGTCGCCAGCTCATCAGGGAGCTCCCCCGGACCGATGTCCAACCGCACCGGGATCGGCAACGTGCGGGTGATCGCGGTGAGCGCCGCATGCAGTCCGTCGTCCAGACTGGTCGGGCGGAGGCCGTGAGCGATCTGCCGAAGCTCTGCGATCGCAGTCGACAGCTCAGCCACCCCCTGGTCCAGCAGGCCGTTCACATCGACACTGCCGTCGTGCAGATGCCGTTGCGCCAATCGCATAGCCATGCCGAGCGACACGAGGCGCTGCTGAGCACCATCGTGCAGATCCCGCTCCAGCCGCCGCCGTTCCTGATCGCCCGCCTGGACGAGCCGCGTCCGACTAGCCTCGACATCCCGCAGCGCCTGGGCCAGCTCGGCCCGCAGCCTGCTCACCTCGACCAGACTCGCCGCACCGGTCGCCACAGCCTTCAGAACCGCCGGACCGCTCGCCCCAGCCAGTAAACCGATCTGTACGCCGCCGAGCATCACCGCTACGCCGCCTTCGACACCAACCGGCCGACCAGCGGCGTCGATGAACCCAGACGCCCCCGGTACCAGCAGTCCGACCCGCAGCGTCGGATCGCGGAGTGCTGTCTGCAGGGACTTCTCCAGCTCCTCCGGTTGCGCCTGTTCGGTGTGGATGCGCCGCTGCAGGTCCTCGATCGCGGCCAACGCCGCTCGCCGCGGCGGATAGAGCCTTCTGTCGACCAGCCGTTGCAACCGCGTGCGTAGTGGACTCAGTACGAGCGCACAGGCCGCAGTAGCGACAGCTGCGGCCGGAGCGGATCCCTTGCCGAGGAACAGTCCGAGCGTCAGCACAGTCACGCCGTACGTGCCAAGCAGCGCGACCGCGACGATGGCGTAGGTGACCGTGTCCGCGATGACCCGGTCCACGTCGTACAGGTCGTGGCGGAGCATCGCCACGGCCACCGAGGTGGGCAGGGCGATCAAAGTGCCGATGCCGAACGCTGTTGAGACCGCACCGGTCTGGCCGGCGATCAGAATCTCGGTCAGGCAGACGAACGGGTAGACGGCGACCGCCAGCCCGGCCAGCGACAACCACTTCAGCTGTGCACGCACCCGACCGGTCGACCGTCGGAACCGGACCACTAGGGACAGGGCCGCAGCCAGCGACAGCACTAGCGTCAGCACGAAGACGGTCTCGCTGAGTACCCGCCAGAACAGCGACAGGTTGGCAAAGGCACCGAAGGCCTGCTGCCCGACACCGCCGACCAGAAGCAGCACGGCAGGTACTCGCCAGCGCGGACTCGGCAGCCGACCGTCCGGGAAGTGCAGCAGGAGCAGCGCAACGGCGACGAACAGCCACCAGCCGCTCTCGTTGAAGAACGCGACCACCCGGCTGTCCTCGACCACCGCGGCGTAGTACACGTCGCGGGCCGCCAGGAACATCGTGATCGCCCCGACCCAGACCAGCAGTGGGCCGACCAGGTTCCCCGGGACCTTCCGGCCGATCACCAGGCCTAGTACAGCGATCGCCGTACCGGCTGCTCCGAGTGCCACGAAGTTGCGCACAGTAGCTGGACTGGTGGGCTCTGTGAGCAGCAGCCAGCCACTGCCCACGGCCATCGCCGGTACGAGCAGGAAAACGCCGAGGGTCGCCCATCGCGGCCACCACATACCGTCAGGTTAAGACCGAGTCTTCAGCCAGGCCTCCGAGTCAGCACGGAGATCCATCTCCGCGCTCGCTCCGATGTGCCGGCCCGGTCCGGAGCGGTTCGCTGAAGGGGTCAGATCGACCCGTTCAGGAGGTACCCGTCATGTCCACCGAAACCCTCGTCCGCACCAGCCCGACCACCCGGCGGCGCGTCGGGTTCGTCGCCCTCGCGCTGGCCGTCACCGCCCTGATCGCGCTCCCCGGCGGGCTGCTGTGGCCGGAGCCGTCCGGCGGCGGCGAGACCTACACGTACGGCGACATTCAGCCGCAGCGTGACCTGTGGTGGGGACTGCTCGTCGTACTGGCCGCGAACCTGGTCATCAACGTGCCCGCCCAGGCCCTGCTCACCGTCCGGCTCGTCCGCACCCGCGGCGCCGCCTGGGCCACCGTCGGCGGCGTGATGATGTGGATCGGCACCGCCCTGTACGCCGTCGGTGGCGCCGGCTGGGCAGCCGCCTACTACTTCGCCACCGCCCCAGGCGTCGACCCGTCCGTGATGGACCGCATCAACGCCGACTCGGCGCACGTCTTCGGCGTGATGATCCCGGGCGCGCTACTCGTCGCCCTCGGGACCGTCGTACAGGCCGTCGGGCTGTTCCGTTCCAAGGCGGTACCGCGCTGGATCCCGATCCTGTGGCTGACCATCATCGCCACCTTCATCGTCCCGGGGAACGGCGTCGCCGGACTCGTCACGGCCGTCCCGATGACTGCGGCAAGCCTCGGGACGGCGTACTACGCGTGGCGACGTACTGCTTAGGCGCGACCCTCGAACAGGCTGGTGACCGAGCCGTCCTCGAAGACCTCGCGGATGGCCCGGCTGATCAGCGGGGCGATCGAGAGCTCGGTCAGCTTGTCGAAGCGGCGGTCCGCCGCGATCGGCAGCGTGTTGGTGACGATGACCTCGCTGGCCTGGCAGTTCTTCAGGCGGTCGACCGCGGGGCCGGACAGGATGGCGTGGGTGGCGGCGATGACCACGCCGGCGGCGCCTTCGGCGATCAGGGCGTCGGCGGCCTTGGTGATGGTGCCGCCGGTGTCGATCATGTCGTCGACCAGGATGCAGACGCGGTTCTTGACCTCACCGACGACGCGGTTCGCGACCGTCTCGTTCGGCCGGTCGATGTCGCGGGTCTTGTGGATGAAGGCCAGCGGGGCGTTGTTCAGGCGGGCGGACCACTGCTCGGCCACCTTGATCCGGCCGGCGTCCGGCGAGACCACGGCCAGCTGCTGGTCGCCGTACTTGTCGCGGACGTAGTCGCTCAGGATCGGCAGCGCCATCAGGTGGTCGACCGGTCCGTCGAAGAAGCCCTGGATCTGCGAGGTGTGCAGGTCGACGCAGATCAGCCGGTTCGCGCCGGCGGTCTTGAACAGGTCGGCCATCAGCCGGGCCGAGATCGGCTCCCGGCCGCGGTGCTTCTTGTCCTGCCGCGCGTAGCCGTAGAACGGGAGCACGACGGTGATCCGCTTGGCCGAGGCGCGCTTGAGCGCGTCGACCATGATCAGCTGCTCCATGATCCACTCGTTGATCGGCGAGGTGTGACTCTGGATCACGAAGGCGTCGCTCCCGCGCACCGACTCCTCGAACCGGACATAGATCTCGCCGTTGGCGAAGTCGTACGCCGAGGTCGGCACCAGGCCGGATCCCAGCTGCTCGGCGACCTCCTCGGCCAGCCCGGGATGGGCTCTGCCGGAGAACACCATCAGGTTCTTCTCGGTGGTTCGCTTCATCCCGCTCATGGCCGGCCTCCCGTGTGAGTGTGTCTGGGGACTTCTCGCCGTAGCGAGCAAGTGCTCGGTGCGGTAGCTCGGCGTGCTGGGGCGGAGGCCTCGATGTTTGTCCATCGTGGCCTTTGCACCAGTGCGGCGAGGTGCCGTACCGAGTGCTGCGCAGTAGGCGTGAAGTCCCTAGACACGCTCTACTTCTTGTCGCCAGTATCGGCCGCGGCTTCTGCTTCCGCAGCAGCTTGCGCCGTCTTCGTCCCGGCCCGCTTGCGCGCGACCCAGCCCTTGATGTTGCGCTGCCGGCCCCGGGCGACGGCGATCTCGCCCGGACCGACGTCCTCGGTCAGCGCGGTGCCGGCGGCCAGGTAGGCGCCGTCCGCGACCGTCCGCGGGGCGACGATCACCGAGTTGCTCCCGATGAACGAGTGCTTGCCGATGAACGTCGGGTACTTCTTCTGGCCGTCGTAGTTCGCGAAGATCGTGCCGGCGCCGATGTTCGCGCCCTCGCCGATCGTCGCGTCCCCGGCGTACGTCAGGTGCGGCACCTTGGCGCCGTCACCGATGCTGGTGTTCTTGGTCTCGACGAACGTGCCGATCTTGCCCTTCACGCCGACCTTGGTACCGGGGCGCAGGTAGGCGAACGGGCCGACACTCGCGCCGTCGCCGAGCACCGAGCTCGAGCCGTGCGCGCGAATGATCGTCGCGTTCGCACCGATCTGTACGTCGGTCAGGGTCGTATCCGGACCGATCGTCGTACCGCTGCCGGCCGTGGTGGCGCCGTGCAGCTGCGTGTTCGGCAGCAGGGTGACGTCCTGCGCGAGCTCGACGGTGCTGTCCACCCAGGTGGTGTTCGGGTCGACGATCGTGACACCGCCGCGCATCAGCTTGTCGAGCGTCCGGCGGTTCAGCTCGGCGCGGAGCGTGGCCAGCTGGACGCGGTCGTTCACGCCCTCGGTCTGCATCGCGTCCTCGGTGACATACGCCCCGACGCGCTTGCCGTCGGTCCGGGCGATCGACAGAACGTCGGTCAGGTACAGCTCACCCTGCGCGTTGTCGGTGGTCAGCCGGCTCAGCCCGTCGCGCAGCGTGGCCGCGTCGAAGACGTAGATCCCGGCGTTGATCTCGTCGATCTGGCGCTGCTCGGCAGTCGCGTCCTTGTGCTCGACGATCGCGGCGACCGTGCCGTCGGCGCCCGGGACGATCCGCCCGTACCCCGTCGGGTCGGCGACCCGCGCGGTCAGCACGGTGACGGCGTTGCCCTGCTTGTCGTGCTCGGCGACCAGCTCGTGCAGCGTCTCGGCCTGCAGCAGCGGCACGTCACCCGACGTGACGATCACCGAGCCCTCGAAAGCAGCCGGTACGGCGGTCAGTCCGGAGCGCACGGCGTCTCCGGTCCCGAGCTGCTGCTCCTGGACGGCGGTCTTCACGTCCGGGTCCAGCGCGGTCAGGTGGGCCTCGACCAGCTCCCGGCCGTTGCCGACCACGACCACGAGGTGCTCCGGGGCGAGCGCACGCGCGGTGACCACCGCGTGACCGACCAGGCTGCGCCCGCCGATCTCGTGCAGCACCTTCGGGGTCGACGATTTCATCCGGGTTCCGAGCCCGGCGGCCATGATCACGACCGCCGCGGGGCGATGGGAAGTCACGCGGTCTTCTCCTCGAGTTCCCTGCGAGTTTCTGGAACAAGTATCTGCACAGGCACTCGAATCGGTGCCCGCGCAAGCCTACTTGCTCTTCGCCGGGGTTTCCGCATCCGGCTGCTCAGGCAGCCGGTCCCCGCAGGTTCACCACCAGGTCGCCGGCCGTGATCCCGGCGTACTCCTGCATCATCCGCGCCCGCGCGAACTCGCTGTATCCCCGCCTGGCGACCTGCAGGTAGAACCGCGTGACCGATCCCACACCCACCGCCCGCACCATCAGCTCCACCGCCAGCCAGCTGACCCGGTAACTCTCCGTAGTTCCGAACTCGTCATCCCGAGGCAACCGCTCCACCCGCCCCCGCACAGCCTTCGCCACCGCCGCCCGCTCCCGAGCCACCGCGTCCGCCGGCCGAACCAAGTTCGCCACATAAGCCGCAAACCCCTCAGCCAGCCACCGAGGCGCCTCATCCCCCATCTTCACCGCAGCCAGGTGAGTAAGCCCATGCACCACCTCAGCCAGACTCGGCACGCTGTCGGACGGCTCAACCACTACCCATCCCCCGACAGGGCGACCGTCCGGCCTCGCGCTGTGCATCGGTTGGATTCGGATCGGCTCCTGCCCCGAGAGCGTGGCCGGCAGGTTGGTGGGGACGGTGGGGTTCTTCAGGGCAACTACCAGTGGGATCTTCTGGAGCGGTCCGGGCCACAGGCGGTCCACCACCTCCGCCGCCTGCGCGGTCACCGCCGCGATCCGCACACCCCGCGCGCGCTGGCCCCGATCCACGAGCACGACGACACCAGGCCGCCGTACAACCTCCAGCTCAGCCACATCCCACGGCTGCCGGTTGCTCTTCAGTACCGCGTCCAGCCGGTTCACATCCACCAGTCGCGCCACCCCGCCCCGCACCACATACGTGTACCCGAGATCCGCCACCGCCGGCGGCAGCCCCGTCACGGCGTACCGCAGGCTCACTCGGAACGTCACCGCGCCCGCCCCATACCGCCGTACCGCCCCCGGATCCACCCAGGCCTCCCGCCGCCGGAAGCCCACCTCAGCCTCCAGCGCCCGCAGTCCCCGGAAGACCCGCGCCTGCCGCCCCGCAGCCCCCGGCGCCACCTCAGCCAGGAACCCGGCCGCATCCCCCCGCCGCAAGGCCACCGCCTGCCGAGCCAACGCAACATCCACCGCGGAACCCACCACCGGCTCCACCCGGCCGTCACCCGCCGACGGCAACCCCAGCTCAGCGGCAACCGGCAGTACGCCCACCCGTGGACCACCAGGCGCCACCACCAGCCCAGCACCCAGCAGCCCACCGACGACCAACCACCCGACCCGCTTCATGCCCACCCCAACGACCCACCCACCCAGTAAGTCATCCGGATGGATGGGTCGTTGCCCGCAGCAAGCACTTCTCCGACTGGACTTCTGCTTTCTGTCGGTGCCCTGCGAGACCATTGCCTCCAGGCGAAAACCTCACCCCGAACCGGGAGAAATCATGGGTCTCACCCTCGGCGCCATCGTCCTCAACGTCCCCGACACCACCCCCGCCTCCACCTTCTGGAGCCAGGCCCTCGACTACACCCCACAACCCAGCAACCCCGACTTCCTCATCCCACCCAACCGCGCCGCCACCCGCCTCCACCTCGACTCCACCGACCGAACCCACCTAGACCTCTGGCTCACCCCCGACACCACCCTCGCCGCCGAGATCACCCGCCTGGAAACTCTCGGCGCCCACCTCGTCGAGGACTGGACCTACCCCGAGGACGCAGACTTCACCGTCCTCCAAGCCCCCGACGGCACCCTCTTCTGCCTCATCCACCCCTGACGGAGCTGTCGATTTCCGCCTGCGCCGTCCGTCAACCTCAGGACAACCGCACTCGTCGAGGAGGTTCTCCATGCCCAAGTTCCTGATCCTGATGTCCAGGCCCGACCACTACGCGCAGTGGGACGCAGCAGACCAGGCCACGCGCGACCAGTACCTGACAGATCTCGCCGCCTTCGCCACCGCCGTCCGCACCCACGGCACCTTGCACGCCGTCCTCCCGCTTCTTCCCACCACACCGCCGACCGACCTGCACGGCGCGTACCTCGTCGACCTCCCCGACCAGACCACCACCCGCAACCTCACCGACCTCCTGCCCTCCCCGTGCGAGATCCGCGAGGTCCAGGATGTTGGCATCCCCATCAGCACCTAGAACTGTCCGTGGCGGATGGCAGGGTGCGGGGATGGAGCGTGTGGTGGATGTGGGTGAGGTGGAGCTGTTCGTTCGCGAGTTGGGGCAGCGCGGGGATGAGCCTTCGCTGGTGGTGATGCACGGTGGGCCGGATGTGGGGCATGGGTATCTCGTGCCCGGGTTCGCAGACGTGCGGCGACATGTCGTGCTGTTCGACTTCCGAGGGTGCGGGCGAAGCACTCGCGGGCTTCCTGCCGATCGGTTGCAACCGGAGTACGTCGTGGAGGACACCCGGCGGCTGATCGAGGAGCTCGGGCTCGGGCAGGTCGACCTACTGGGGTTCTCGACCGGCGGGCGCGCAGCGATGCAGTTCGTGGACAAACACCCCGAGCTGGTACGGCGGTTGGTGCTGGCGTCGACTTCGGCGTACGACGCTCGTGCGGCCGAGGAGTATCTGGCCGGCTGGGACGAGTACCAGCGACGAGAGCGGTTGGCGCAACCCGAGCAACGCAACTCGACCATCTTCGTCTGGGACCTCGCCAAGGCCCCGTCGTACCTCGAACTGCTGGAGAGCCTCGGGACCGACGAGGGCGACTGGAGCTACGAACGCGCACTCGCCGGTCTCTACCACCCCTGGTGCCCAGGTGATCCCGAGACGATCCTCCGCGACTTCGGCCGACCGATCCTGATCCTGCACGGCGAGAAGGACATGGGCTTCCCGCTTCAACTCGCCGAGCGCCTGCACACCGCCGTACCGAACAGCCAACTAGCCGTCATCCCCGACACCGCCCACATGTGCCACTTCGAGCGCCCCGACGTGTGGGCCCAACACCTCAACGAGTTTCTCGCCTGAACTGCCCCGTCATTGGAGACTCACCCCATGGACATCAAGCACCGCATGATCGTCTTCGACGCCGCCGACCTGGACGCCGAAAGCACGTTCTGGGCCGGCTTCCTCGACGGCACCGTCGACAAGTGGAACGACCGCTGGCACGCCATCTGGGTCGACGGAGGCTGGGCCCTCGGCGTACAGCACGCTCCCGACCACCAACCACCCACCTGGCCCGACGACGCCCAACCCCAACAAATCCACCTGGACCTCTACTTCGAAGGCCAACCCGCCCACGCCGAAGCCCACGACAAAGCCCTCTCCCTAGGCGCCCGCCTCCTCAAACCAGCCGAAAACCCCACCGCACCCCGCGGCGTATCCACCTACGCCGACCCCGCCGGCCACCCCTTCTGCCTCTGCTGGCTCCCCACCGACTAGGCCTCGGTCAGGAGACGTCTGGGCGGGTCATCAGGGGTGCGCGCAGGAGGCGCTCGAGGTTGGGGCCGGTTAGCGGTACGCCGTTCCAGGTGGCGACTGCGGTTGCTGTTGTGGTGTCGAGTTCCAGGCGGACTCGGTGTGGGCTGGTGATGATCTGGAGCTCGGCGACGAACGTGTCGTCGTGCCAGGCGGCGGTTGCGACGACTGGGCGGCCGAGGGGTGAGCTTTCCCGCCAATTGCCGTGGCCAGCCCCGACACTCGGCCAGGAGCCGAACCGCAGCAGCCATCCGCCGTCCACGGGTTCGACGACGACCGTCGTACCGTCAGGCAGTGCTGAGTTCTCGGCGGATGCATCGAGTGTCGCCTTGGCGGAATGCCCCGGCGCGGCCTCGCCCGGGACCGGCGTGAGGGAGAGCTGCCGCAGACGCTCGGCGAGGAGCTCGTCGTCCTCGGCGCTCGCCGGTTCGTCGAGAGCGGGCAGCAGATAGTCCCAGAAGATGCCGGGGATCGGCTGCCGCTCATCGAGCGCGGACGTCACGGCGATGACGAGCTCATGCTCCGGGACGACCACACACTGCTGACCGAAAGCGCCGTTCCCGAAGAAGCCGTGCCGCGACCGCCAGAACTGGTAGCCGTACCCACACAAGAAGTCCTCGGCGGCCCATGCATCCTCGACCTGCAACGTCTCGATCTGCCGACTCGTCGCGAGCTCCACCCATTCACGCGGTACCAGCTGACGATCACCCCATCGCCCGCCGCGCAACAGCAGCTCCCCGAAAGCAGCAATCGCCTCGGTCCGCAGATACAGCCCGTGAAACCCGAACGCGAGCCCGCTCGCCACGCGATCCCATTCAGCGTGGTCGATCCCCATCGGCTTGAACAACCGCTCATCCAGCAACTCCGGAAGACCGCGGCCAGTCACGCGCTCCACCATCCGCGCGAGGATGAACGTGGTCGCGTTGTCGTAGGTGTGCTTCGTCCCCTCGGGATCGGTGAACGGCACCCGCAAGAAGCCCTTCACCAGATCATCCGGTTCCAGCTCCCACGCCTCACCAAGACTGTCGATCGGATGCCCAACCGTCATCGACAACAAGTGATGCACGGTGATCCGACGCCCCTGCTCCGAAACATCATCCGGAACCTGCTCAGGCAACACGTCCACCAGGCGATCATCCAGCGACAACAACCCGTCCGCGATCACCAGCCCGACCGCGATCGACGTGAACGATTTCGTCAACGAGTACAGGAGATGCGGCCGATCCGCCGAGTACGGCGTCCACCAGCCTTCCGCGACGACGTGACCCCGGCGTACCACCATGATCGAGTGGAGCTCGACGGAATCCGCCGCGATCCGATCCAGCAGCGCGATGATCGAACGCGACGACATCCCCATTGCTGCAGGCGTCGACCGTGGCAACAAGGCGGTCATCCGTGCACGGTATCCGCGACTACCCCCGCGCGCACACCAAATTATTTCCGTTGAACGACAACACCTCGAACCCCGCCGCCACCAACTCAGCCCGCAACGCGGCCGGCCTCAGATGCCGCCGATACGGCAGCTCACCGCGGTAGCAGATCCCGGTGACCGCGTCGTACCGGAACTCCTCGCCGTACCCGCGATCCTCGTCGTACAAGGCCGTCGAGATCAAATAACGCCCGCCCGGCAACAACCGATCCCGCACCCCACGAAACACCGCGGACCGATCCTCGTCCAGCACGATGTTCTGCAAACAGAAGCTGTCGAGCACCACGTCGTACCGCGTCTCCACCTCAACAGGCCAACGACAAACATCCTGTACGCCGAAGTTGACCCGAACCCCCAACTCCTCCGCAAACCCCTCAGCCAACGCGATCGCCTCCGGAATCAAGTCGACCGCATCAACCCGAAACCCCAACCCCGCCAAGAAACAAGCCGCCGGCCCAGTCCCACACCCATACTCCAAAACCCGCCCACCCACCGCAAGCTCATCCACCACCCCCTCCAAGAACCCCCGATTAGGAAAGTCCGCAAACCCACCCCCACCCTCAAAAACCTCGTTCCACTGCGTCCACCCCTCCCGCACCACCCGCCCGTAAACAGCCCGCGCCTCAACCTCGTAATAACGCATCCCCCCACCGTAGAGAGAAAATTTGTGCTGGTCTGCAGAGTTCTGTGGCAGGCTGCGGTGATGAGTGGGACACGCCTCGAACACGTCCGTGCGAATGTCACCGATCTCAATGCTGCCGTTCATTGGTACACGACGGTCCTGGGCTTCGAGGTGGAGGCGTATTGGCCGCCGGAGTCGCCGAACTACGCCCACTTCCGCACGCAGTCCGGCGCGACCTTCGCCGTCATGGAGGCGGAGGGCCGAGGCGCACGCTTCAACTTCTCCGTTGACGATCCGGACGCCCTCTGGGCCAAACTCAAAGACCTAGCCGTCGTCATCGAGCCCCTCTTCGACACCCCCTACGGCACCCGGAAGTTCACCATCGCCGACCCCGACGGCAACGAACTCGGCTTCGTCCGCAACCCCTGATGAGCATCCAGATCCAGGCCGCGACCCCCGACCTGCTCGAGGCCGCCGTACACAAATTCATGGGCGCCGAACCCGCTGCCACCTACCTCGACTCACCAGCCACCCTCGCCTTCGTAGCCGCCGACCCCGAAGTCCTCGGCTGGTGCTGGGGCTATCACCTCCCCCGCCCCGACGGCACCTCCATGCTCTACCTTCACCAACTAGCAGTAGCCGAACCCCACCGCCGCCGCGGCATCGGCCGAGCCCTCCTCCAAGCCTTCATAACCGCCGGCACCCAAGCGGGCGCCACCAAGATGTTCCTCACCACCGGCGCCGACAACCACCCCGCCCGCTCCCTGTACGACGCTTTCGGCGGCGGCCTCGCCGACCAAGGCCCCACCGTCAACTACTGGTTCCTCCTCGACCGGTGAGCGTGTGCGGTTGGTAGGTTCGCGGGATGCTTGGGAGTGTTGCTTGGCCGCCTGTGGCGATTCGGACTGAGCGGCTGGTACTGCGTGAGTCCGAGGGGCGGGATCGCGCGGCCATCGTCGAGTTGCTGGCTTCGGCGGAGGTCGGGGCGTACGTCGGTGGTGCGCAGGACCGTGGTGAGCTGGAGCGGGCGCTTCCCGAGGTGCCTGGTCAGCGGCCGGGGTTCTTCGTTGTCGAACTCGACGGTTCGGCGATCGGCACGGTCACGCTCAGCGGGCGCAACGTGGAGAGCCCGGACTACCTCCACCCGGAAGCGGGCGACGTCGAGCTCGGCTACCTGTTCCTCCCCCACACCTGGGGCCGCGGTTACGCCGCCGAGGCCTGTGCCGCAGCGCTCACCTGGTTCGCCACCGCACACCCCGGCGAGGCAGTAGTCCTCACCACCCAAACAGCCAATGAACGCTCCCTGCGCCTAGCCACCAAGCTGGGCTTCACCGAGCTAACCCGCTACCACGCCTACGGCACCGAACAATGCCTAGCCACCTGGTCCGGCCATGTTCAACCATGAGCCCGCGGGCTACGAATGCCCGCTCTGCCTGGTCGTTCGTGGCGGCGAAGACGACCTGACCAGCCAGCAGGACGTCGTACTGCGAACAGACCGCGCCACGGCCTTCGTCGCCTCCCGCTGGTGGCCGAACAACCTCGGCCACGTGCTCGTCGTGCCGAACACCCACCACGAGAACCTGTACGACCTACCCGCGCCAGACGGTCACGCGGTCCACGACGCCGTCCGCGCGATCGCCATCGCCATCCGCTCCACCTACGGCTGCGCGGGCGTCTCCACCCGCCAGCACAACGAACCAGCCGGCTACCAGGACGCCTGGCACCACCACGTGCACGTCTTCCCGCGCTACCCCGGCGACAACCTCTACAACACCCGCCACCCACCAACCCCCGCCACCCGCGCCGACCGCGAGCCCTACGCCCACAAACTCCGCGCGCACCTCGAGCGATAGCAAAACCCCGGCTCAGGAGACCCGAGCCGGGGTTCGGTTGCTCCCCCGCCTGGTTTCGATCCAGGTCTTCGAGATTCAAAGTCTCGCGGGCTGCCGATTACCCCACGGGGGATCGTGGTTGCCGAGACAGTGTGCCATGAGTGGGGTCGGTGACAAGCTGAGGGGTTCCTTACCTACGGGTCCGTAGGTTACGG
Source organism: Kribbella sp. NPDC056951 (assembly GCF_042674205.1). Taxonomy (NCBI): domain Bacteria; kingdom Bacillati; phylum Actinomycetota; class Actinomycetes; order Propionibacteriales; family Kribbellaceae; genus Kribbella; species Kribbella sp. NPDC056951. The sequence goes on along the minus strand of NZ_JBHUQZ010000003.1, from coordinate 718,199 downwards.
TTGCGTAGGTAAGGTGTCCGCCGACCGAGGGAAGACAGCGATGACTCCACCCGCCGTTGCCGCGCCGGAGGCTCCGGACCGCGTTGCGCAGGACGACGTGCTCGACGTCGATACGGGGACGCTCGGGGGTGAGCAGAAGCAGGTGTGGGAGCAGGTCGCGCTGGCGTTGTTCATCGGGATTCCGTTCCTGGCTGTGCTGGCTGCGGTGCCGATTGCCTGGGGCGGGTTCCTGGGGTGGCGGGACATCGTGCTCGCGGTGGTGTTCTACACGGTGTCGGGGCACGGGATCTCGATCGGTTTCCACCGGTTGTTCACGCACAAGTCGTTCAAGCCGAATCGGCCAATGAAGTATGCGCTGGCGATCGCTGGTTCGCTGGCGATCGAGGGGCCGGTGGTTCGGTGGGTGGCTGATCACCGTAAGCACCATAAGTTCTCCGACCGTGACGGCGATCCGCACAGCCCGTGGAAGTACGGGAACACGTTGGGGGCGCTGACGAAGGGGTTCTTCCACGCGCATGTGGGCTGGTTGTTCGACACCGAGCAGACTCCGCAGCGGCAGTACGCGCCGGATCTGCTGAAGGACAAGGACATCGTCCGGGTGTCGCGGATGTTCCCGGTGCTGGTGACGGTTTCGTTGCTGCTGCCGGCTGTGATCGGCGGGTTGTGGTCGTGGTCGTGGGAGGGCGCGTTCACCGCGTTCTTCTGGGCCAGCCTGGTCCGGATCGCACTGCTGCACCACGTGACGTGGTCGATCAACTCGATCTGTCACACGATCGGCGACCGGCCGTTCAAGAGCCGGGACAAGTCGGGCAACGTGTGGTGGCTGGCGATCCTGAGCCAGGGCGAGTCGTGGCACAACCTGCACCACTCGGACCCGACCTGTGCGCGGCACGGCGTGCTGAAGGGTCAGCTCGACACCTCCGCCCGGACCATCTGGTTCTTCGAGAAGATGGGCTGGGTGAGCGACGTCCGCTGGCCGGTCAAGGAACGGCTGGAAGCCCGGCGCGTGGACGACGCCCGCCGTACTCTGAAGGCGGCCTGACCGTAAAACTCCCACCGGCAACACCCGAAATGCGGCATGATGCTGACGTGATCTCGACGTGACGGAACCCAAACCGCGCCGCTCCGGGCGGATCCGGATGACCAGTGCCGAGCGTCGCGAGCAACTGATCACGGTCGCCCGCGGCCTGTTCGCGCAGCGCGGCTACGACGCCACCTCGGTGGAGGAGATCGCGGCCCGGTCCGAGGTCTCCAAGCCGGTCGTGTACGAGCACTTCGGCGGCAAGGAAGGCCTGTACGCCGTGATCGTGGACCGCGAGGTTCGCGCGCTGCTCGACGGTGTCACCCAGTCGCTGACCGCGGGCCGGGCGCACGAACTGGTCGAGCAGGCGGCGCTCGCGCTGCTGGACTACATCGAGAACAACTCCGACGGCTTCCGGATCCTGGTCCGGGACTCGCCGGTCGGCTCGTCGACGGGGTCGTTCATCTCGATCCTGAGCGATGTCGGTACCCGGGTCGAGCACATCCTGGCCGAGAACTTCAAGCGCCGCGGCCTGGACCCGAAGAACGCCCCGATGTACGCCCAGATGCTGGTCGGCATGGTCGCGCTCACCGGCCAGTGGTGGCTCGACGCCCGCCGCCCGCGCAAGCAGGACGTCGCCGCCCACCTCGTCAACCTCGCCTGGAACGGGCTGTCCGGTCTGGAGCCCAAACCGGTGTTGTCGACGCGACCGCACAAATAAATCCTCCGAAGGACAGGTCGTATACGTCCACTGACGGCCGATCCGCGCCGGACCCAGGCGTGTGGAGCGGTATGCGTAGATGCCTACGTCCTGTCGTTAGGGCGCTGGTCGTACGGCGACATCCGACCGTGGCATGACTCGCGGCCAGGGCGCTCACCCGTACCCTGGCCGGATGACGGGGTTACTGACCGCGCGGCCGCTGCCTGCGCGCAGCAAGGCGTTCGATCTGCTGTTCGCGGGCGCCCTCGTCGTGTCGGCCGGCTTCCTCGGGCTCGCGCAGGCGCGGTGGGGCGGGCTCCTCGGTCTCGCCATGCTCGGTCCGCTGATCTGGCGCCGCACCCACCCCGAACTGGTCTTCTTCGCGGTCTCGTCAGTGGCTGTCCTGCAGTGGCTCGGCGGTGTCGACCTGCAGCCCGGCAATGTCGGCCTGATCGTCGCCCTCTACGCGATCTCCGTGTACGGCGACGTCCGCCTCAGCCGGATCGCGCTCGGCGTCGGCGGTCTCGGCGTACTGATGGCGACCTCCCGCTACTGGTCGAATTCCGACTGGCGCCAGCAGGTGACCATGATGGTCGCCCTCGGCGCGCTCGTCTTCGGCGTCTGGGCGTTCGGCGAACGCCGTCGCACCAGAGCCCTGTACGTCGTCCAACTCGAGGAGCGCGCTGTTCAGGCCGAGCGTGATCGCGATCGAGAGTCGAAGCTCGCGGTCTCGGCCGAGCGGACCCGGATCGCGCGCGAGATCCACGACGTGGTCGCGCACGGTCTGTCGATCATGATCGTCCAAGCCGACGGCGGTCTCTACGCCGCCGACCAGTCGCCCGAGGCGGCGAAGAAGGCGCTGGCCACGATCGGGGACACCGGCCGCGCCAGCCTGACCGAGATGCGCAAGATGCTCGGCCTGCTCAAACAGGAGGAGCAGCGGGAGCTCGATCCGAACCAGCCTCGCCCCCAGCCGGGCGTCTCCAGCCTCCCCGAGCTGATCGACAACGTCCGGGACGCCGGCCTCTCGGTCGACTACCAGGTCACCGGCGCCCCGCGGGATCTGCCCGCGCTGCTCGGACTGACGGCGTACCGGATCGTGCAGGAGGGTTTGACCAACACGCTCAAACACGCCGGGCCGGGAGCGCACACGTCCGTCACCTTGGACTTCGGGCGCGAGATGCTGACCGTGGTGGTCACCGATGACGGCCGCGGCGGTGGCGTTGCCCCGAGCACCGAACCAGGTCACGGCCTGGTGGGGATGCATCAACGCGCATCGGTCTCGGGCGGTACGGTGAACGCCGGACCGAAGGCGGGCGGCGGTTACGAGGTGATCGCCAAGCTGCCGTATCACCTGCCCAACGGAGGCCAGCAGTGAATGAGGACGTAATCCGGGTTTTCCTGGTGGACGACCAGGAGCTGGTCCGGGCCGGCTTCACGATGCTCGTGGACTCCCAGCCGGACATGCGGGTGGTCGGGCAGGCCGGCGACGGCGGTGAGGCGGTCGAGAAGATCTCCGTGACCGCGTGCGACGTCGTACTGATGGATGTTCGGATGCCGCGGCTCGACGGGGTGGAGGCCACGAACCGGCTGCAGTCGTTGCCACAGGCCCCCAAGGTGATCGTGCTGACCACCTTCGACCTGGACGAGTACGCGTTCGCCGCGATCAAGGCCGGTGCGGCCGGGTTCCTGCTCAAGAACACCCCGCCGGCCGACCTGCTGTCCGCGATCCGCCAGGTGCACTCCGGTGACGCCGTCGTCTCCCCCAGTACGACGAAGCGCCTGCTCGAGCATTTCGCCGGAGCCCTCCCCGATTCGGGGGTCGAGCGACCGGACCTGGCCGATCTGACCGCACGGGAGCGCGAGGTACTGGTCGAGGTGGCGCGCGGTCTGTCGAACACCGAGATCGCCAAGCTGTTCACGTTGTCCGAGGCAACGGTGAAGACGCATATCGGCCGCATCCTGGCCAAGACCGGACTGCGGGACCGGGTCGCGCTCGTCGTTCTCGGGTACGAGACCGGGCTGGTCCGGCCGACCAAGTAATACCCAGGTACTACACGGATTACGTTCCGTGGGACGACGTACCGGGGAGCGCATTTCACTAACTTGAGTGTCATGACAGGGCGGGCCTGTCGTGGAACCAGGGAGTGACATGAGTTTGCAGACCGGTGAGCTTGCGGCGGGGCGGCTGCCGCAGGACGGGATGCCGCGTACGGCGATCCGCGCGCACGAGCTGCGCAAGGTGTACGGACAGGGTGACACTGCCGTGGCCGCGCTGGACGGCGTCTCGGTCGACTTCGCGGTCGGCAACTTCACCGCGATCATGGGCCCGTCCGGGTCCGGCAAGTCGACGCTGATGCACTGCCTGGCCGGTCTGGACACGCCGACCAGCGGCCAGGTCCTGCTCGGTGAGACCGAGCTGACCCAGCTCCCGGACGCCGCGCTGACCAAGATCCGCCGGGACCGGATCGGCTTCGTCTTCCAGTCCTTCAACCTGCTGCCGATGCTGTCCGCCAAGGACAACATCCTGCTCCCGCTCGAGCTCGGCAGCCGCAAGCCCGACCAGCAGTGGCTGGCCACGCTGGTCGACGTACTGGGTCTGGAGGACCGCCTCACGCACCGCCCGTCGGAGCTGTCCGGCGGCCAGCAGCAGCGCGTCGCCGTGGCGCGTGCGCTGGTCGGACGGCCGGAGGTCGTCTTCGCCGACGAGCCGACCGGCAACCTGGACTCGCGCTCCGGCGCTGAGGTCCTCGGCTTCCTGCGCCGCAGTGTCCGTGAGTTCGGGCAGACCGTGGTGATGGTGACCCACGACCCGCTGGCGGCGTCGTACGCCGACCGCGTGGTGATGCTCGCCGACGGCAAGCTGGCCGGCGAGCTGTACGACCCGAAGCCGGAGACCGTTCTCGACGCGCTGCGCCAGCTGGGGGCCTGACGTGCGACGTTCGCTCCTTTCTTCGTTGCGCGCCCACATGGGCCGCTTGGTCGCCGCCTGTCTGGCGATCGTGCTGGGGGTCGGCTTCGGCACCCTGGCGTTGACCGCGCACAGCTCCGCATCACACGGCATCGACGAGACGATCGGCGCGCAGTACAAGGGTGTCGACGCGTACGTGTACCCCGAGCGGGAGTCGATCACCCCGGCCACCGTCGCCAAGGTGAAGGCGCTGCCGCAGGTCGCGGAGGTGGTCCCGATCGCGACCGCCTACATGGAGGCCAGCTTCCCGGGCCTGGTCCGGCCGGTCTCACTGCCGATCGACGCGCTGCAGCCCACCACCCAGATCTCCTCCCCCGGTACGTCGTCCGGGAAGTTGCCGACCGCAACGAATGAGATCGCGCTGCCGAACAAGCTCGCGGCCAAGCACAACCTGACACTGGGCCAGTCGCTGCGAATCACGTCGTACAACAACAAGTCCTGGACCGTGAAGATCGTCGGCCTCATCGACGACAAGAGCGCCTTCGGTCAGGGGGCCGTCGCCACGCCGGCCATGGTCAAGATCTTCGAGCCGGACGGCTACATCCAGGGCGTCAAGATCGCCGGTAAGCCCGGTACTGATCCGCAGGCGCTGGCCGACTCCGTGCAGGCCGTGCTGCCGAACGGCGTCCAGGCCTTCACCGGCAAGGGCTGGATCGAGCACGAGGTCAAGAACTACACCAACGGCATCGACGTCCTGGGTGGGGTGTTCGGCATGTTCGCCGTGATCGCGCTCTTCGTTGCCTGCCTGGTGATCGGCAACACCTTCACCATCGTGATCGCCCAGCGGACCCGCGAGATGGCGCTGCTGCGCTGTGTCGGCGCGTCCCGCCGCCAGGTGTTCTCCTCGGTACTCGCCGAGGCGACCGTAGTCGGCGTGATCGCCTCCGCGATCGGTGTGGTCTTCGGGGTCGCACTGTCCGCACTGGCGCTGGCGCTGTCCCGCGAGTTCGACTGGGGGATGCCGCCGGTCTCGCTGCATCTCGACCTGCTGTCGATCTTCCTGCCGCTGCTGCTCGGCACGGTCGCCACGATCGCGGCAGCCGTCGTACCGGCTCGTCGGGCCACCAAGGTTGCACCGCTGGCTGCGCTGCGGCCTGACGTCGCACCGGCGGCTGCTTCGAAGCGTGGCGTCTTCCGGCTGGTCCTGGGCTTCTTGCTGCTCGCCGGTGGCGGCGCGCTGCTGGGGCTGGCGGCAACCGAGCACCAGGTGATCGTCGGCGTCGCCGGTGGCGTGATCTCGTTCCTCGGGGTGCTGGCGATCGGCACGCTCCTGGTGCCGGCGCTGATCAAGGTGCTCGGCGCCCTGCCGGCACGGGCCGGCGTTCCGTCCCGCATCGCGGTCGCGAACGCAGTACGGAACCCGAAGCGTACGGCGGCCACCACCGCGGCGCTCCTCATCGGCGTGACGCTGATCAGCCTGACCTGTGTCGGGATCGCCTCGGTCCGCAAGACGTTCGACGTGTCGATGGACGGGCAGTACCCGGTCGACCTGACGGTGATGACCTACAACGAGAAGATGCCGGCCAGTGCCGCCGAGCAGTTGAAGGCGATCAAGGGCATCACCCAGGTCGTCCCGGTCCACAAGATGGTCGTGAAGTCCAAGGGCGAGGAGTACTCGGTCACGGGCATCGACCAGACCACAGCCGGCACGGTCATCCACAACCCCGCGCTCGTCGACAAGCTCAAGTCCGGTACGGCGTTGGTCGACTACAGCACGCTTCATCGGCTGCAGCTGAAGGAGGGCTCGAAGGTCACGATCGTCTCCGGCAAGAACAAGCTGACGGTGACACTGCAGCTCGGACTCGGCCTGGATCCGTTCAACGTGACCTCGACGGATCTCGCCAAGCTGGCGCCGACCGCGCCGATCGCCGGGTACTGGCTGGCCTCGGATCCGAAGGCCGATGGCTCGAAGGTCATCGAGGAAGTGAGCCAGTCACTGCCGTCGGTGAAGGAGCTCGATGTCAGCGGTGGCCTGGCCAAGCGGACGGAGTACACGAAGATCTTCGATGTCCTGCTTGCCGTCGGCATCGGTCTGCTCGGGGTCTCGGTCCTGATCGCACTGGTTGGCGTGGGCAACACACTCAGCCTGTCAGTACTGGAGCGGACCCGGGAGAATGCGTTGCTGCGGGCAATGGGTCTGACCCGACGTCAGCTGCGCAGCATGCTCGCGATCGAATCGTTGCTGATGGCATTGGTTGCCGCCGGCCTCGGAATCGCACTCGGGTTGGCCTACGGCTGGACCGGGACGAGTGCGCTGATGGGCGGTCAGACGATCGACGGCAAGGTCCAGTACGCCGTACCGGTCGGACTGCTGGTCGCGATTGCGGCGATCGCCGCGGTGGCCGGTCTGCTCGCCTCGGTACTGCCCGCCCGCCGGGCCGCCAAGGTCGCACCGGCCGGAGCGCTCGCGACGGAGTGATGAGCTAGCGGCTCGCCCGGCTTGAGGGGGCTGGGCGAGCCGCTGTATGTCAGACGATCTCGATCCGGTTCCCGTGGCCGTCGGCGGTGTGAAAACGCCTGCGGCCCGGGATCGTTTCGTTGTCCCAGGCAACTGGATACCCGCTTGTTTCTAGCTTGGTCGCGAGCGCGTCGAGGTCATCGGTTGCGAGGGCCGGATGAGCCTTCCTGGCTGGGCGGAAGTCCTGTTCGACACCGACGTGGATCTCGGCATCGCCGGCGCGGAACCAGCAGCCGCCGCGCGGTTTGAGCAGTTCGGGCTTCTCGAGCTCGGTCATCCCGAGGGCGTCGCGGTAGAAGGCGCGGGCGACGTCCTCGCCGCCGGGCGGGCAGGAGACCTGCACGTGGTCGAGCCTCATCGCTTCTGCCCTACTGCGAAAATCCGGCGGAAGGGAAGCAGCGTGCCGTAGTCGCGCTGCGGATAGGCCTCAGCCAGGCGAGCGCCGTACTCGGCCTCGAACTCCTGCCGCAATCCATCCGGAAGCGACTGCAGCACCGGCCGCGCGCCGGTCCCCTTCACCCACTCGAGTACGGCGTTATCACCTTGGAGAAGGTGGAAATACGTCGTCTCCCACGCGTCCACGACACAGCCCTCGGCACTCAGTACGTCGACATAGTCGCCCGGACCGGGGACGTCGGGGCGCAGCGACCGGTCGCGCGCGAATTCGGCGTACGGGTCCTTGGCGGCGAGTTCGCGGAGGATCGCGTGCGAGGGCGCGTTGCCGTTGCCGGGGATCTGGATCGCGAGCCAGCCGCCGGGGCGGAGCGCCTTGACGAAACCGGGCAGCAGGTCGAGCTGATCGGGGATCCACTGCAGGGTCGCGTTGGTGACGATCACGTCGAGGCTGCCTTCGGGCGCCGACCAGTCATGTACGTCGCCGAGCTCGAAACTCAGGTGGTCATCGGCGAACTCCTGCGCGGCCGCGATCATCGGCGGCGAACTGTCGACACCGACGATCGTTGCCTCGGGCCAGGATTCGCGCAGGGTCGCGGTCAATCCACCGGGACCGCAGCCGAGGTCGACGACGGTGCGGACGTCGTCGGCCCGGATCCGGCGGACCAGGTCGGCGAACGGGCGGCCGCGCTCGTCGGCGTACGTGCCGTACTGCTCGGGGCTCCAGACGGGTGACGTGCGCATGCTGCACCTCTTACTTCGATATTTATCTTGATGTCGAGATATATTAGGCACTGGAGATCTCTTGATGTCAAGAGTCTTGATGGCGTACGCTCGCGAGTATGGAAGACGAGGTCGACCGGCTGCTCGAGGCCTGGCGCCGGGAGCGGCCGGACCTCGACGTGACCCCGATGGAGGTACTGTCGCGGGTCAGCCGGCTCGCGCGGCACCTGGACCGGGCCCGCAGCCAGGCCTTCGACTCTCACGGGCTCGAGTCGTGGGAGTTCGACGTACTGGCGGCCTTGCGGCGGGCGGGATCGCCGTACCAACTGTCTCCCGGGAAGCTGCTGAAGGAAACCCTGGTGACCTCGGGGACGATGACGAACCGGGTTGATCGACTGACCGCACGCGGTTTGGTCGAGCGGCTTCCGGATCCGGGCGACCGGCGCGGCGTACTGGTTCAACTGACCGACGCCGGGCGTGATGCGGTAGATGCGGCCATGGCCGATTTGCTGGCGCACGAGCGGACGTTGCTCGGGTCGATCAGTGCGCGGGACCAGACCCGGATCGCGCAGGTATTGCGCGAACTCGTGCGGCCGTTCGACCTGGAAAAGCACTGACTTTTTGTATACACATTCCGCAGAATGATGCCGCCATTCTGCAAAACCACACCCCGTCACTTCGCATCTCCCGAATCGTTGCTAGTTGCAACGAGATCGAGAGACTGCTGTAGCGGAGGTCTATCGACACAGAGTGATCGAGGCCACTAGGGTCCTCACTGTCGGTGGTTATTTGACTACAGCAAGTTAGAACAAACGGTGACTTCGGCGGCTAGAGGTGGTTCGCCGAAAGCGGTCGCTGGTGTCCGGGGCTCGGGGCCCGGACAACGACGATCGGCACGGGGCCCGCTCACCCAAGCTGTCGCGCCCTCCGAATCACAGGGGATCGGAGGGCGCGACAGCTATTTTCATTTGCTGGTGTTTATTCGGCCCGTTCGGCGGCTTCGAACCAGAGCGTTTCGAGCTCGGAACGCTCGTCGCCGAGTTTGCGCAGCTCGGTGTCGAGTTCGGCGAGACGCTCGTAGTTGCTCGCGTTCGCGGCGATCTGATCGTGCAGCTTCGCCTCGGACTCGGTGATCTTCGCGATCTGCCGCTCGATCCGGTTCAGCTCCTTCTTCGCCGCCCGCACCACGGCCGCATCCACCGGCGGCTGCGGCTGTGCGGTCTTGGGAGTGTCCACGGTCTCGACCGGTTTGGCATCGGTACGGCGGGTGACGCCGGCGTCGAGGTCCTCGATGTACTGGTCGACCCCGCGCGGCAGATGCCGAACCCGGCCGTCGCCCATGATCGCGTAGACCATGTCGCTGACCCGCTCGAGGAAATACCGGTCGTGGGTGACGGTGACGACGACACCCGGCCAGCTGTCGAGGAAGTCCTCCAGCACGGTGAGTGTCTCGACGTCCAGATCGTTGGTCGGCTCGTCGAGGATCAGCACGTTCGGCTCATCCAGCAGGATCCGCAGCAACTGCAGTCGCCGCCGCTCACCACCCGACAGATCCGAGATCCGCGTCGTCAGCCGATCACCCGTGAACCCGAACCGCTCGAGCAACTGCGAGCTCGTCATCTCACCGCCGCCGCCCGCGAGCGCCGCCGTACGTTTGATGGCAGTGATGTGGTCGAGGACGGTCACCGTCCCGTCGACCTCCTCCAGATGCTGCGACAGGTTGGCGACGCGAACCGTCTTCCCCTGCTTCACCTTGCCGTGGTCCGGCGGCAGCAGCCCGGTCAGCACCTTCAGGAACGTCGTCTTGCCGGCCCCGTTCGGCCCCAGCAACCCGATCCGGTCCGCCGGGCCCAGCCGGAACGTCACGTGATCGAGCATCACCCGATCACCGAACTTCAGACTCACGTCCTCCGCGTCGAACACGTCCTTGCCGAGCCGCGCCGTCGCCAGCTTCGACAAGGCCAGCTTGTCCCGCGGCTCCGGCTCGTTCTCGATCAGCGCGTTCGCCGCATCGATCCGGAACTTCGGCTTACTAGTCCGCGCCGGCGCACCCCGCCGCAACCACGCCAGCTCCTTCTTCAGCAGGTTCTGCCGCTTGACCTCACTGACCTGGGCGCTCCTCGAGCGTTCCGCCTTCGCGAGGACATAGGCGGCGTACCCACCGTCGTACGACGAGATGTTGCCGCCCTGCACCTCCCACGTGTTGGTACACACCGCGTCGAGGAACCACCGGTCGTGCGTCACCACGATCAACGCCCCGGCCCGATCCACCACATGCTGAGCCAGCCAGTTGACCGCCTCGATATCCAGGTGGTTCGTCGGCTCATCCAGCACCAACAGGTCGACCTCAGTCATCAGCAACTTGGCCAACGAAGCCCGCCGCCGCTCCCCACCACTGAGCGTGCCCACCTTCGCCTCAAGGTCAACTTCACCCAGCAAGTGCTCCATCACCGACCGTGCCCGCGGATCCGCGGCCCACGTATAAGTCTCCACATCCCCCAGCACCGCATGCAGCACGGTCTCCTCCGGGTTCAGCTCATCCGTCTGCCCCAGATACCCCAGCCGCAGATCCCGCATATGCGTGATCCGCCCGCTATCAGGCTCCTCACGCCGCGCCAGCACCGACAACAACGTCGACTTCCCGTCCCCGTTGCGCCCAACCACCCCAACCCGGTCCCCCCGCCCCACCCCCAGACTCACGGAGTCCAGCAACACACGAGTCCCGAAGCCCTTAGACACAGCTTCCAAGTTGACCAAATTAGCGGCAGCCATAACCGCCCCACCCTATCCGACGTACCAACACAGCCAGCCGCCCTGGCCCACCTAGGCCCCGAACGGCCCGGCATCACTCCACACGACCAGCGCTCCAGTTCTCGCACAGATCGCGTTGACCTCCGCAGCAATCGCCCGCAGCGATCCTGATCGTCCTAGCTCAACTTGACCGAGTCACGTCACGCAAGCGAGTAGTAGCCCGGCGCGGCCACGAGCACCGACTCGAACCACGGCGGTAGGTCAGGCCCGGCGAACTGTGGTCCTCCCGACCTGTCGAAGCCGATGGTCACGTCCGGGCAGAAGGGACTCCGAGGATCTGACACATCGACGTCTGCCCCAGACTCACGAAGTCTCTGCAGCACCACGTCTGGAGCGGTCTGGAACACGTCGACACCGTTCCACACAACCGAAGCGGCTCCGGGCCCGAGCGGTCTCCAGAGCTCTACCGCGGTCACGGACACTCCGTCCTCGAAGTGCGCGAAAACGTCAAAGGCGAGCTAAGCATCTCGCACCCGAAGCGCCGGCGTCAGTCCACCCGGTACTTCCTCCGGTGAACCCCAGCACCCCATGGCCTCCCTGGCCTCAGCCAGGCTCATGCCGACTTCGAGAGGCGGTACACCGCGTGGCGGGTCGAGTTCGAATCGCATCAGGCACCCATCATCCGTCGTACAAGCATCCGAGTCACCCTCCGGGCATCCCTTTCAGGCACATGGCAACTCCTGTTGCCCAAGGCATCCACCAGTATGACTTCGTGATCCGGCTGTGATCCAACCAAATGGTGTGTGGCTGCGTCTCTATGGGCGGCGGGCTCACTGGGAGCCCTTGCACACGAGGGGAAATCACTATCATGCGCGTTCGTTCTCAGTTGGTTCGCCGGGTTACCGCCACCGCTGCCGGGCTTGGGCTTGCGGCCGGTGCGATCGCCGGGATCGTCGGCGCCACGTCCGCCAGCGCGGAGACCAAGAGCACCACGGTGGCCGCCTCCACCGCCGCCGTCAAGAAGAGCGTCACCATCGACGCCAGCGACTGGATCGTCCCGGCCGGCTCCAAGGTCCGCTACTTCGGCAAGACCACCGGCATCGCCAAGAACACCACCGTCCAGGTCCAGCGCCTCGAGGGCAAGAAGTGGGTCATCTTCCCCGCGACCACCAAGGTCACCTCGAAGGGCACCTACTCGGTCTACGTGAAGTCCTCGCGCGTCGGCAAGAACTACTTCCGCGTCGCCGTCGCCGGCCTCGTCACCAAGCAGCAGTACCTCGAGATCACCAAGAAGTGACCTCCCCCGCAGCGCCCGAAGTCCCCCACAGACTTCGGGCGCTGTCTCATTGCGGCACAACCTCGTCGTGGACCCAGGTCTCCGTCAGCACCCTCGCCAGCAACGGATCCGGAGATCCAGTCAGGTACGGCGTCTCCTCCGGATCGCGAACCGTGGCAGTCACCGGCGTGTAGAGCAGTCCCCACGGGTGGATCGCGTTCGCCAGCAGCCCGTCGAGCCGCAGGTCGGCGTACTCAGGTTCCCACCACACCGCGAACGTCCGCTGCAGATCATCAGGACTGACCGCCAACCACACGCCGTACGTCAGCGTGTGCCCACGATCGAGCTGAATCGGCAACAGCACTCGAACAAACGGCCCGGCCCCCGGCACCTGCATCATCACAGACTCCCGAGCCGTGCCGTGGCTCATCCAAGTCCCCGGCGTCCCCTCCCGCTCCGGCAACTCCAGCACCGGATCCGGCAGCACGAACCGCACATTCGGGTTCGCCCCGTCAACCGCCCGCCCACAACTACAAGTCTTCCCAGCCATCCCCACACTCTCCCTCAAACTCCTCCGAACCAAATCCTCGGGCTGGAGAGCGAACCTCAGGGCCATCACAACTGACCTGAACCGGCGCGCTCAGGCTCACGAATCCCGGTCATCTTCATTTGTGATGGCCCTGGAGTCCGCAGGCGTGAAGTTGATCGTCTTGGCACGTGTGGCGGCCAGGTTGCGGGCTCGTTTGGTGCGGGCCTCGGCTGCCAGTTTGATCAGGGTTTGCTTGCTGGTGCTGGAGGCGGCGACTCGGCGGAGGAGCCAGTCGGACCAGGTGGAGATATCGACGGGTGGTGGACCGGAGTGATGGGCTTCGGCTACGAGCATCTCGTCGGAACGGCGGGTTGGGAACGCGCGTGCACGTCGAGGGAGAGCGTTGATCCAGGAGGCGCGATCGGGCGGAGCGACATGGTCGAAGAGAGCCACGACGACGGCCGTTGCCAGAGTCTTGTCCGGCTCGTCGGTGACCGCGATGCGCAGGGCGCGGTGGGCCTCCGGGATGCTCATCGCGCGTTGGTAGATCGACCAGCGAATGTGTCCATCAGAGGTGTCTGCGTCAGAGATGCCGATAAGTTCTTGGAGCGTTTCCAACGGGTCAGCGGAATCCTCGTCGTTGCACTGGACGAGGAAGAGGTCGTATGAGCCCTCCTCCACAAGGTCTCTGACGGCGGCGACGATCGAATCAACCCCGGGCTCGCGGACGATGATGTTGTCCACTCCTGCGAAGTAGGCGCCGTTGGCGTTCTCGCCGGTGGTGCGCCAGCGGTCCATGAGGCGACGTACCTCGTCGAGGGAGAAGACGGTGGCGGCCCATGTGCCTTTGCCGGGGATGTCGAGGAAGGCGTCGACGTTGCAGACCTGGTCGAGGGGCTCGCCGGGGTCCAGGAGTAGACGGAGGACGAAGGCAGGGTCGGTGAAGACTTGGTACGGCGGGTCTTCGGTCCAGCCGGTGGTCATCGGGGTCCGTTCAGGTGGGATTGGTATTCGTGGGGGTTGAGGGGGTTGCCGTCGGTTCGGGGGTGGGTGGGGTAGGGCGGCGGGGTGGGGTGGTGGGTGGTGGAGGTGGTGGTGAGGAGGGCTTCGCCGTGGGTGTGGGTGGGGAGATGGGACTCGAAGGTGTGGGTGGTGGCGGCGGGGAGGGTGCCGGTGAGGTGGGCGGTGGTGGGGGTGAGGGTGGTTGAGTCGAGGGTGCCGTGGTTTTCGGCTAGGAGGGCGAGGACTCGGGAGAGGGAATCGGCTGGAATGTCCAGGTCGAAGTGGTTGATGGGTTCTAGGACTGTGGTGCCGGCGGCGGCGATTGCTTGGAGTAGTAGGGGTGGGGTCAGGCGGCGGAAGTCGGCGGCTGTGGTGACGGGGCTGAAGTAGGCGGTGTGGGTGAGGTCTACGCGGATGTTGGGGATTTCCCAGCCGTAGAGGCCTTGGTGGAGGGTTTGGCGGACTGTTTCCTCGATGGCGGTGTGGAACGCTCTCGGGAGGCCGCCTAGTTCTACGTCCAGGTGGTAGTGGATGCCTTCGTCGTTCGGGGAGACGCGGAAGCCGAGGCCGGCGGCCCAGAGGTTCCCGGGGGCGGCGATGTCGCGGTGGGCGGTACCGGTGCCGTTGAGACGCTCGATGTAGATGGGGCTGGTCTGGCTGAACGTCACGTCGAGGCCGTAGTCCGACTCCAGGAGGGACGCGATGACCTCCTTCTGCACCTCGCCGTACAGGCGGACGGTGATGTCCGCGGTTTGGCGGACCTGGATGAGCGGGTCCTGTTCTGCCAGCTGCGTGAGGGCCTGGAAGAGTTTGACGCGGTCGCGGGCGGTGACGACGGTCTCCAGGGTGGGGCGGGCGAAGAGTTGCCCGGTGACGGCGGCCGGTACGCCGAGTTGGTCGCCGATCCGGATGTCCTTGAGACCGCGCAGTGCGACGATCTGCCCCGCTTCGGCGGAAGCCACGGTACGGCGGCCGCCGTCGTCGTACCGGTCGATTGCAGTTGGACGGACCTGGTACGGCGTTCCGTCGGCGGGGTGGACGTCGATGGGTGTGCGCGCGGTGAGGGTTCCGGCGAAGATGCGCGCCGAGGCGAGTTTCTGGCCGGCGGGACCGCGTTCGACCTTGAACACCTTTGCCTGCAAGGGATTACCTGGATCACCAGTTGCTCGCGGCAACCAGGAACGGATGCCGGAGATGAGTTCCGGTACGCCGATCCCGGTCATCGCGGAACCGAAGTGCACGGGGTGAGCGTGGCCGGCGGTGACCTGGCGGCGCAGCTCGTCCTCGTAGTCGGCCGGACGCAGATCGTCTTCCAGGTAACGCTGCAGGAAGAGGTCGTTGCGCTCAGCAAGGAACTCCCCAAAGTCAGAGAGTGGGGAGATCGTGGCTGTGCGGGTGCCCAGGTTCTCGACCGTTGTCATGGGTAGGGCGTGTGGGGTGAGTAGGCGGTTGATGTCGGCTAGTAGGGAGGTGTCGCGGGCGCCTACGCGGTCGATCTTGTTGATGAACAGGAGGGTGGGGATGCGCAGGCGGGTCAGCGTTCGCATCAGGAGGCGGGTTTGGGCTTGGACGCCCTCGACTGCGGACAGCACCAGCACGGCACCGTCCAGGACGGAGAGGGCGCGCTCGACTTCGGCGATGAAGTCGGAGTGGCCGGGGGTGTCGATCAGGTTGACCGGGAGGTCGCCCAGGGTGAACGAGACCACGGCGGAGCGGATGGTGATGCCGCGGCGGCGTTCCAGGTCCATGGAGTCGGTCTGGGTGTTGCCGTCGTCGACCCGGCCGACGTGGTCGATGATGCCGGCGGCATGCAGGAGCCGCTCGGTCAGGCTGGTCTTACCGGCGTCGACATGCGCCACGATACCCATCGTCAAAGAGTTCAACGGTCCTCGCGAATGCTTCGAAGTGAACTGTCCTGGTCAGGCAGGTCACTGAGCACCGCATGCCGTCCTCCTTCGCCGATCGATGGATCACCCGCAACGTAACACCACCCGATTCCAGCCGGCGACCGAATTACGCCTTGAGGATCGGTACGTCGTACTGCTGAATGAAACCGTCGCGTGTCACCAGCACCATCCGCTCGGTCAACGCCTGCGCGATCAGCATCCGGTCGAACGGATCGCGGTGGATCACCGGTAGCCGACCGGCGAGCTCCGCATGCCGCATGCTGATCGGCAGATCGCTCAAGCCGCCCCGCGCGATCCAGTCATGAAGATCGTCGGGCAGGGTCAGCTTGCCGGAGGCCGATTTGATCGAAAGCTCCCACATCGTCGCCGCACTGACGTAGACCTCGAGCTCGGTGTCGATGCGGTTCATCAGCTCGTCAGACAGTTCGGGGCTGTCCTCGAGCCACCACAGCAGGACATGGGTGTCCAACAGGAGTCTTGTCTGGTTCACGACGGCATACCGAAGTCGTCGGCGATCTCGTCGTTCGTCTCCGGCGAGTCCCAGTCGACGGACCGAGTCAGTCGGCCGGCCAGCGATCCGCGCCCCGAACGCCGCTGCACCTTCGGAAGGGGAACCACCTGGGCTACTGGATGACCTGCGCGGCTGATGATGACGGTCTCACCGTGCTCGACTCTGTCGATGATGCGCGAGAGCTGAGTCTTCGCTTCATGGATGTTGAACTGCGTCGCGGGTTCGCTCATCCCAGGGCACTCCTTAGCTAGGTTAGCTAAGTCTACTACCTGGCCACCGAGGCGGGGAGGATTCGGGCGCCGGGGACGGGGGCTTCGGCTTGGCGGACCATGCGGCAGAGGCCGGATTCGGCGAGTTCTACGGCCAGGTCCACGGCGGAGCGGGAGTCGGCGGCGAGGAAGAGGCAGGTGGGGCCGGAGCCGGAGATCATGGCGGCGAGGGCGCCTTGGTCGAGGCCGAACTGGAGGGTTTCGCCCAGTTCGGGGCGCAACGACAAAGCAGCGGCTTGGAGGTCGTTGCTGAGGGCAATGGCCAGGGCTTCGGGGCGGCCGGAGAGGAGGGCGGACATGAGTTCGGGGCGGACCTGGGGTGGTTCGACGCGGCGGATGGGGCGGAGGCGGTCGAGCTCGGCGTAGACGGCGGGGGTGGAGAGGCCGCCGTCGGCGATTGCGAAGACCCAGTGGAAGACGCCGCGGGACATGACTTCGGTGACCTGTTCGCCGCGGCCGCGGCCGAGGGCGGTGTGGCCGACTAGGCAGAACGGTACGTCGCTGCCCAGCTCGGCCGCGAGTCCTTGCAGTTCGGTTTGCGACAGCTGCAGGCCCCACAGGCGGTTGCAGGCGACCAGGGTTGCCGCGGCGTCGGTTGAGCCGCCGGCCATTCCGCCGGCGACCGGGATGGTCTTGCGGATGGTCAGTTCGACGCCTTCTTCGACGTCGTACTCCGCCTGCAGCAGGCGGGCTGCGCGGACCGCGAGGTTGGTGTCGTCGGTCGGTACCTCGTCGGCGAAGTCGCCGCTGATCTCGACCGAGATCGCCGGGTCGTCCTCCCGCAGTACGGCGGTCACGTCGTCGTACAGCGCCACGGCCTGGTAGACCGTGGCCACCGGGTGGAAGCCGTCCGGCAACGGCGGACCGACCGACAGACCCAGGTTGATCTTGGCCGGTGCCCGCACCGTGACCTCAGCAGAAGGTGGCACGGGCACAGGCTAGGGCATCAACCGGACGACAACGACTGTCCTGCGCCTGCCAGTGCGGCGAACTCGGCGATTCCGAGCATCTCGCCGCGCAGTCCCGGGTCGATGCCTGTGATCCGGAACACCTCGTCGAGCTGAGCGCGGTCGGGCATCCAGCGGGCCAGCGCGGAGCGGATCGTCTTGCGGCGCTGCGAGAAGGCTCCCTCGATCACCGCGAACACCTCTTCCCGCGACGCTGCGGTGACAGGTGGCTCACGGCGCGAGAAGGCAACCAGACCGGAATCGACATTCGGGGCCGGCCAGAACACGTTCCGCCCGACCGGACCGGCGCGCCGCACGTCGGCGTACCAGGCGGCCTTGGCGGACGGTACGCCGTACGTCCGCGAACCGGGACCGGCCGCCAGCCGGTCGGCAACCTCGGACTGGACCATCACCAGCCCGTGCCGCAGCGACGGCGAGACCTGCAGGAGGTGCAGGAGGACCGGTACGGCGACGTTGTACGGCAGGTTCGCCACGCACGCCGTCGGCGAACCGATCTCGTCCGGCGTGACCGTCATCGCGTCCGCCTCGACGACCGTGAAGGCAGCGGCTTGACCGGGCGCGTACGTCGCGATGGTCGACGGCAACGCGGTTGCGAGCACCGGGTCGATCTCGACCGCCGTCACCCGGTGGCCTTCGGCAAGTAACGCCAGGGTCAGCGAACCGAGCCCCGGCCCGACCTCCAGCACGGTCTCGCCGTCCGCGGACAGGTCCGCGGCCCGAACGATCCGGCGGACGGTGTTCGGGTCGATGACGAAGTTCTGGCCGCGCTGCTTGGTCGGGCGGACGCCGAGCGCGGCGGCCAGTGAACGCACTTCCGCCGGACCGAGGAGTCTCGGTCCGGCGGAAGTGGATGAATCAGACGAGGTCACCTCGCCACTATTACAGGTCAGGCCTTCTTGCCGCAGACCGGCCAGTCGCCGTAGCTGCCGCGCGCGGCGCGGACCTTCTCGGCGATCGCGATCTGCTGGGCCTTGCTCGCCAGGTGGGCGTTGGGCGCGTACGCCCGGCCACCGTAGGCGGCCCAGGTGCCGCTGCTGAACTGCAGACCACCGTAGTACCCGTTACCGGTGTTGGACTGCCAGTTACCACCGGACTCGCACTGCGCGATCCGGTCCCAGGCGCCGGCGTTACCGCTGGCCGGCGGCTCCGGAGCCTCGGGCTTCGGCTTGGTACCGACCGTGACCTTCTCGTCGACGGCCTCGGTGAGCACCTTGGTGGTCACGACCTTGGTGGCGCTGAGCTTGCCGTCCAGGTACGTGTACAGGTAGGTGACGGTCTTCGAACCGGTCTTACCCGGCGCGGTGACCTTCTTGGTGCCTTCGACCAGCGTGGCGGACTCGGTCTTGTCGCTGCCATAGGCGATCTGCTCGGTCTTGGTGACCCGCTTGAGGTCGACCTTGACGAAACCGATCGTGTTCACACCCGACTTGAGCACCGTGGTCGGCGCGGGGGTGATCTTGTCGTCCTTGTCCCACGCGATCTTCGCGGCGGTCAGCGCCTCACCGACGGTCGAAGCCATCAGCTTCGCGGTCGAGGCCTTGCCCTGCCGGACGATCGAGACGGTCTTCGGGGTCTTGACGACCAGGTCCAGTCCTTCGCGCCCGATCGGCGCGCTCCGGCTGGTGGAGAAGAACGCCGAGCTGTCGTAGCGCAGACCCAGATCGGCGAGTGCCTCGGTGACGGTGTCGGCCGTGGTCCAGAAGGCCTTCTTGACGCCGTCGGCGTTGACAGTCAGCTGGCGGCCGTACTGCACCGCGATCTCCTGGCCGTCCTGCAGCTTCGAGTCCATGGCCGGGGCAACCACGTCGTGGTCACCGACCTGAACTTTCTCGGCCTTGAGGGCGTCGGAGACGGTGGAGCCGAAGGTGTGGACCTTCTGCACCTGGCCGTCGATGGAGAGAGTGACCGTCTTGCTCTTCGCGGCGTAGGCCACGGAGCCACCGATGACGGCGAACGCGGCGGTCGCGCCGACAGCCGCGATGATGGACTTACGCACTAATGCTCCCAGGTAGGGCTACCCGGGCACGAGGTGGGACAGCACAGGCACCGGCCACAATCTCCGGACTGGTGGTCCGGCTACCACGGTCGACGCCGAGGGGCGTGCTGTCCGGCATCTTCCCCGATCCCGGCCAACATCACGGGACAGTAACGAAGATGTCGCGCTAAAGCCAATCCTCTAGTCGGCGAGTCGCAAAAAGGTGTAATGGGCCCACTACACCGCGTGATTCCCCCACTGCCCCCGATGCACGACTTCGGCCGTCGTACGGCGTCCTCTCTTGAGGGATGGCGAACGTTTGTCAGGCGCCCGGTAGCCGACCGACATCAGCCCGATCAGGTCGAACCCGGACGGCACGCCGAACTCGGCCAGCAAGGCCGGCACGGTTTCCGCCGGAGGCCCGAAAAAGCAGGCTCCCAAGCCTTCGTCGACCACTGTCTGCAGCATCAGCAACGACGCCATCGCGGTGTCGACGATCCAGTACGGCGCCGTCCAGCGGGCCTCGTCGCGGTCGGTCCAGCCCTTGTCGGATTCGGTGTACCGATCGAGGTACGCGTCCTTGTGCGCGAAGGCCAGAATCAGCAGCGGCGCCCGGCGCAGGCCTGTGATCCATTCCACATACTTCTCATCGGGGTTCGCGGCCGCGATCTTCCAGTACCGCTCGCGGTCGTCACCCTCCAGCGTCAGGAACGCCCAGCCCTGCGTGAACCCGCCGGAAGGGCCCCGGAGACCGTTCTCCAGGATCCGCTCGCGGATTTCGTCGGGGATCGGCCGGTCGGCGTCGTAGTTCCGCACCATCCGGCGCCGCCGGACCACCTCACTGAACTCCATCTACCAGGTCCCTCCGAACGCCCGATCGGCGTTCTTGTTGAGCGCCTCGCACAACTCGGCGACCGAGATGTTCAGCGTGCCGGCCATCTTCCGGACCGTGTGCGGGATCAGGTACGACGCGTTCGGCTGCCCGCGGTGCGGAGACGGCGTCAGGTACGGCGCATCGGTCTCGACCAGCACCCGGTCGAGCGGCGTCACGGCGAGCGCGTTGCGCAGCGAGTTGGCGTTCTTGAAGGTCACCACCCCGGCGAAACTCAGGAACGCACCGCGGTTGACGCACTCGCGCGCGAACTCGGTATCACCCGAAAAACAGTGCATGACAAGGCGATCCGGGACACCTTCGCGATCCAGGATCTTCAGGATGTCGTCGTGCGCGTCGCGGTCGTGGATCATCAACGTCTTGTCGAGCCGCTTGGCCAACTCGATGTGCGCGGCAAACGATTCGTGCTGCGCGTCGCGACCGTCCTCGCCGGTCCGGAAGTAGTCGAGACCGGTCTCGCCGATCACCCGGACCTTCGGTGAACTCTGCGCCAGCCGCTCGATCTCGGCGAGCGCGCTGTCGAGCTCACCGGCCGCCTTCAACTTCGGCGCCTCATTCGGGTGCAGGGAGACCCCGGCGATCAGATTCTTGTACTGCGTCGCCGCCTCGACCGCCCACGCCGACCCCGGCAGGTCGCAACCGACCTGCACGATCCGCGTGACACCCACCGACGCAGCAAGCTTGATCGCCTCGGCCGGACTCAGCCAGGCCCCGTCCTCGCCGTCGGCGATGTCCAGATGGCAGTGTGCGTCGACCACACTCATCGGCAACGGATCCGGCACCGCCGGCCTGCTCCGATCCCGCGATCGCCCGTCCTCACTGACCGCCGCCCGCTCCCGCGTCGGCCGTTCGACCTCCACACCATCTGAACCCATGCGGCCTAGATTACTTCGGCGGCGCTCTTCACCTTGCCCAGCAGTTGTGACCACATGCCGTTCGCATGCTCAACCTCTTCGGGGCTTGCGTTGTTGTCCTGGGTCAGCGTCAGGTGCGTCGATCCGTCCAGCGTCCAGGTCAGCGTGTGGTAGTTCTCCGGTACGTCGTCCTGCCCGGTCAGCGGGCTGTAGTGGGTGAACCGCAGCAGCCGCCCGGGGTCGACCTCGAGGATCTCGCCCTTGTCCTGGAACGGCTTGCCTTCCCACTCGCCGGTCCAGGTGATCGGGCTGCCGACCACCCAGTCCGTCTCCACGTCCGATCCGAACCACAGCTCCTTCAGCTGCTCCGGATCGGTCAGTACCGCCCAGACCTGCTCCGGAGTCGCTTCGATGTCGATCTCAGCTCGTGCCAGATAGTCAGTCATACCTCGACCGTACGACTGATTCCGTCAGTCGCGCTTGTACAAACGCGCCAATTCCTCCTCGACGACCTCCGGACCGAGTTTGCCGAAGATCGGGGTGGGCTTGGCGACCGGCGTACCGGGGACGATCGGGACCGAGGCCCAGCGGGGCTGGCCGGTGTAGTCGCCGGTGATGATCGGGTACGACGGTCCGCCGTCCAAGTCGTCGACCTCGCGGATCTCGGGGCTCGGTGCGAAGTCGCCGGTCCCGCCGAGTGCGGTGTGCACTTGCTGGGTCGAGTGCGGGAGGAAGGGCGCGAGGAGGCGGTTCGTGTCGGCCACCACCTGCGCGGCGACGTGCAGAATCGTGCCGCGGCGATCCAGGTCCGATTCCTTCCACGGTGCCTGCTGCGAGAGGTACTGATTCGCGTCGGCGGCGTTGCCCATCGCCGTACCCAAGGCCTGCTTGATTCGATGCTGCCGTAGCAACTCGCCGACCGCGCCGAAGGCTTGGTTGCTCTTGGCAAGCAAATCCTGGTCGGCGTCCGTCAACGACCCCGCGGCCGGGATCGCGCCGAAGTTGCGGTTGATCATCGAGGCGGTCCGGTTCACCAGGTTGCCCCAGGTACCGACCAGCTCGTCGTTGTTGCGGCGGACGAACTCGGACCAAGTGAAATCCGTGTCCTGAGTCTCGGGCCCGGCGACCGACAGGAAGTAGCGCAACGGGTCCGGCCCGTACCGCGCCAGCACGTCGCGGACGTAGATCACCACCGAACGCGACGACGAGAACTTCCGCCCCTCCTGCGTGAGGAACTCGCTGCTGACCACCTCGGTCGGCAGATTCAGTACGCCGTACGGGCCCGGGGCCGCGTTGTGAGCGAGCAGCTCGGCCGGCCAGATCTGGGCGTGGAAGGTGATGTTGTCCTTGCCCATGAAGTAGTACGACTCGGCCGAGGGATCGCACCACCAGCGCCGCCACGCGTCCGGGTCCCCGGTACGGCGGGCCCACTCGATACTGGCCGACAGATACCCGATGACCGCGTCGAACCAGACATACAGCCGCTTCCCGTCCCAGCCCGGGAGCGGCACCGGGATCCCCCAGTCGATATCGCGGGTCATCGCGCGCGGCTTCACGTCGTCCAGCAGGTTGAGGGCGAACTTGAGCACGTTCGGCCGCCAACCGGACCGAGTCTGCAGCCAACCGCCGAGTTGGTCGGCGAGTGCGGGCAGATCGAGGAAGAGGTGCTCGGTCTCGACGAACAGCGGGGTCTCGCCGTTGATCCGGCTGCGCGGGTTGCGGAGGTCGATGGCGTCCAGCTGGTTACCGCAGTTGTCACACTGATCACCGCGGGCGCCGTCGTACCCGCAGATCGGGCAGGTGCCCTCGATATAGCGGTCCGGCAGAGTGCGTCCGGTGGACGGCGAGATGGCGCCCTGCGTGGTCCGCGGGACGAGATATCCGTTGCGGTGAACGACTTTGAAGAGTTCCTGGGCAACGGCGTAGTGGTTCCGGGTGGTCGTCCGGGTGAACAGGTCGTACGACAACCCCAGTCCCTGCAGGTCCTCGACGATCACTCGGTTGTATCGATCCGCGAGCTCGCGCGGGCTCACGCCTTCCTGCTCGGCCTGGACCAGGATCGGCGTACCGTGCTCGTCGGTTCCGGACACCATCAGTACGTCGTGACCGGCCATCCGCGAGTACCGGCTGAACACGTCGGAGGGCACACCGAACCCGGAGACATGGCCGATATGCCGGGGGCCGTTGGCATACGGCCAGGCAACAGCAGACAGAACATTGGTCATGCGGCTGACTGTAGGGACACAGTCAGCCGCGAGACCACGGAATTACGGCTGGACGACCAGCTTGCCCTGGGCGTGACCGCCCTCGCTGACCTCCTGGGCCTTCCCAGCGTCGGCCAAGGCGAAGGTCTCGGCGACGCGCACCGTGAGCTTGCCTGCGGCAGCCAGGGCGAGCTGCGAGTCGAGACCGGCACGCACCTCTTCCGGGGTGGCCGTGCCGCTGGCCGAGGCGTGGATGCCGAGCTCACCGGCGCTGAAGTCGGCGATCGTGACGATGCGCTCGGGACCGCCGAGCAACTCGATCGACTCCTTCAGACCGCCCAGACCGGCGGTGTCGAACGCCGAGTCGATCCCCTGCGGCGCCGCCGCGCGAACGCGGTCGACCAGACCGTCGCCGTACTCGATCGGCGTCGCGCCGAGCGTGCGAAGGAAGTCGTGGTTGCGCACCGACGCCGTACCGACGACCTTCAGGCCGGCGGCGACGGCGAGCTGTACGGCGATCGAGCCGACGGCACCCGCGGCGCCATGGATCAGGATGGTCTCGCCGGACTTCACGCCGAGCAGGTCGAGCACGCGCTGCGCGGTCTCACCGGCCACCGGCAGGCCGACCGCCTGTTCCCAGCTCACGCCTTCGGGCTTGAGCGTCACATTGCCGGCGATCGCGAACTCGGCGTACGCACCGGTGGCCGCCCAGCCGACGACCTCGTCGCCGACCGCGAAGGCAGCGCCTTCACCGGCCTCGTCGACCACACCGGCGACCTCGAGACCCGGCGTCGCCGGGAAGGTCACGTCGAACATCCCCTGCATATAGCCCCGGCGGACCTTGTAGTCCATCGGGTTCACACCGGCCGCCTGGACCTTGATCCGGACCTGGCCGGCGCCTGCGTGCGGCTCCGGTACGTCGCGCACCGTCAGTACCTCGGGACCGCCGAACTCCTCGAATACCACCGCTTGCATGATTGATGCCTCCAGAGAATTTGCTTGATGCTTCAATTGAATGCTCTACCAGCCGGGGATATTCCCGACTGGCCGAACGGACAGTTGTGCACTGGCCGAAGGACGGGCTCGGGTGGATACGTCAACCGACGTACGCTGAAGGACATGCACGACGTACTCACGGTGGCGGCGCAGATCCTCGACGGGCCGCCAGAAGAGATGCTGCACCGACTGTCGGCCTCGCTCGCGGACGTGATCCCGCACCGGGCGATCGCGCAGCTGGCCAGTCAGTGCGCGACCACGCCGGTCTACACGTACGGCGAACCGTCGCTCGCCCGGGCGATCACGGGCGCCGAGCTGGCCGGCCTCCTCGGGACGGTGACCGCGGGCCGCCCATGGCACGGCGTACTGACCATCGCCGGCGAGGAGCACCATGCCCTGGCCGTGGCCAGCGACCGCGCACCCCGCGGCTCGATCCTGCTGCTCTTGCGCCGGTACGACGATGCTGTGCCCGAGGTGGACGCGTACATCCAGCCGCTGTGGGACCTCGTCACGATCCACATGTATCGGCTGACTCTGAATGGCGAGCCCAGCGCGACAGCGCAGTCCAGAGCGGTCGCCGGGGCGCGGTTCGAGGTCGCCGCGGAACTGGGTGAGGCGCACGCAGCCACGCTCGCCACCCTCCTCGGCGTACTGCGGAACCAGCGGATCGACGACGCAGCCGCCCGCACGAACGCGGTCGAGCTCGCGCTCAACGCGCTGGCCGAGCTGCGGACGGACACCCGGCAGGATCAGCGGTACCACGGTGAGGAACCGGCTGCGCGCGCGTTTGACCGGCTCGCGGACTCGCTGCGGGGGCTGCTCCGGCACACCACGGTCGAGCTCGAACTCGACGCTCCCGGAAACGACAAGCTCGTCCCGGGCGACCTCGCGCACTCCGCGCGGGTGGCGGTCCGCTCGGTGGTGCTGGCGATGCTCACCCAGGACGCCGTACGGCGGATCCGCGTCGGCTGGCAGTGGAACGGCACCGACCTGCACGCCACCGTGCGCGACGACGGTCCGGGCGAGCTGAACGGCGTACTGGTCCTGGGTCAGCTGTCCGAACGACTCCGGTTCGGCGATGGCCAACTGGAGCTGGAAGCAGTACCCGGTTGGGGTCTGACTGCCCGGATCACTCTCAAACCCGGCGCGACACCGCATCCCCTCGAAGACCCGCTGGCTGCCCTGGGGACTCGCGAGCTAGAGGTCCTCGAACGCATCGCCGAGGGTTCGCGCAACCGCTCGATCGCGGACGAACTCCACATCAGTGAGTCCACGGTGAAGTTCCATGTCGCCAACATCCTGACCAAACTCGACGTCACCAGTCGCACCCAGGCCGCGGCGCTCTACCACGCGACCGCCGGGGTCTGACTCGGCATTAGTGTTGTCCAGGTGTCCCTGACCATCAGCGATGTCGACCGCTTCGAGGCATCCAGGCCGCGCCTGGGCGCCATCGCCTACCGCATGCTCGGTTCGGCCGCCGAGGCGGAGGACGCCGTACAGGAGGTGTTCCTGCGCTGGCAGGCCGTCGACCGGGACCGGATCGAGGTCCCCGAGGCGTGGCTGACCAAGGCGCTCACCAACCTGTGCCTCAACCAGCTCACCTCGGCCAGGGCCCGGCGCGAGACGTACGTCGGCCAATGGCTGCCGGAACCGCTCCTCTCCGGCGACCCGATGCTCGGCCCGCTCGAGACCGCCGAACAGCGTGATTCCGTCTCGATCGCGGTCCTCGTGCTGATGGAACGTCTGACGCCGAACGAGCGCGCGGTCTACGTCCTGCGAGAGGCTTTCGGCTACTCACATCGCGAGATCGCCACCATCCTCGACAGCACCGAAGCCGCTTGCCAGCAGACCTTCCACCGCGCCAAACAGCACGTCGCCGACGGCAAGGCCCGAACCGAGGTCGACCAGGCCACCGCCCGCCGGATCGTCGAAGAGTTCCTCGCCGCGGCCACCAGCGGCCGGACCGAACCGCTGGTGAAATTGCTGACCGGTGACGCGATCGCGGTCGGCGACGGCGGCGGCAAGGTCCCCGCCCGCGCCAGCGCCTTCGTCGGCGTGAAGGCCGTGGCGACGTTCATCCGCGGCCTGTTCAAACCCGCCGAGATCAAGCGCTCCTACATCGGCGGCAGCCCCGACGCGTACGCCGACATCGCCAACGGCGAACCGTCGATCGTCATCGTGGTCGACAACCGCGTCGTCGGCATCATGAACCTCGAGGTCACCGCCGACGGCATCACCGCGATCCACTCAGCCGTCAACCCCGACAAACTCGAACGCGCCACCGCCCGCTGGAACACCACCAACCACGGCGACCCCCTAATCCGCGCCTGGTGAATGGCGTGTGAGCTGCTTCACATCTGAAGTGTGTCAGGAATGCGTGGGCCATCTGGTTCAGGAGGCATAACCACGCAGACAGGAGCACGCTTATGAAGCACCGCATTGTTGTTCTCGGCGCCGGCTACACCGGAGCTGTCGCGGCTGGCCGGCTGGCTCGGCGGCTGCACGGCGACGACGTCCGGATCACCGTCGTCAATGCCGAGCCCGACTTCGTCGAGCGGGTCCGGATGCACGAACTGGCCTCCGGGCGGGAGCTCAAGCCGCGCCCGCTCGACGAGGTGTTCAAGGGCACCGGAATCGTGCTGCGGCTCGCCAAGGTGACCGGCGTGAACGTCTCCGCCAAGACCGTGGCCCTGGACGATGGCGAGGAGCTCGGCTACGACACGCTCGTCTACGCACTGGGCAGCCGCGTGAACGACCACGGCATCCCGGGGGTGGCCGAGTACGCCGAGCAGATCGCCAGCCGGCCGGGTGCGCTGAAGCTGCGGGAGCGGCTGGCCGGTCTCACGGCCGGGCAGACGGTCACCGTGGTCGGCGGCGGGCTGACCGGGATCGAGGGTGTCACCGAGATCGCGGAGGCGCGGCCGGACCTGAAGGTTGCGTTGGTCGCGGCCGGTGGTCTGGGCGACTGGGTCTCGACGAAGGGACAGGCGCACCTGCGGAAGGTCTTCGCTGGCCTCGGCATCACCGTCCACGAACACACCAAGGTCGCCCGGGTTGAGGCTGACGCGATCGTCACCGCGGACGGTACGGCGATTCCGTCGGATGTCACCGTGTGGACCACCGGGTTCGCGGTGCACCCGATTGCGGCGGCGACGTCCCTCGAGACGCTGCCGAACGGTCAGATCGTGGTCGACGACATGATGGCGTCGGTCTCGCACCCGGACGTGTACGCGGTCGGTGACGCGGCTCAGGCCAAGGGCTCCGACGGTCAGTTGCTGCGGATGTCGTGCGCTTCGGGGACATTCACGGCGTACCAGGCGGCGGATGCGCTCGCCGCGCGGCTGACCGGCGGGAAGCTGCCGAACACCACGATCCGCTACTTCCAGCAGTGCATCAGCCTGGGACGCAAGGAAGGGCTGATCCAGTTCGTCACCGCGGATGACCGGACCAAGCAGTCCGCACTGCGCGGGCGGATCGCGGCGACGTACAAGGAGATCATCTGCTGGGGCGCGTACGTCGGCGTCGCCAACCCGATGCTCGGCATGCCGACCCGCAAGCGGCACATCACCCAGCAGCCGGTCGCCACCATCCACTGATGGTGGCGCCGGCCGCGGCTCAGGCTTCTTCGAGCCGGGGGAAGAGCGGGTCGCCCTTGGTGAGGACGGAGCCGGCGGGGAGCTGGCCCCAGGTGCCGGCGTCCTGGACACGCTGGTCAGCCAGCGAGCCGAGCTTGGCCTCGGCGCCGAGGAGGGTCCACAGCTTCTCCGACGTCTTCGGCATCGTCGGGTTGTGCAGTACGGCGACCGCCCGCAGCACCTCGGCGGACGTGTACAGGATGGTGGCGAGGCGGTCCCGCTGGGACTCGTCCTTCGCCACCTTCCACGGCTCCTGCTCGGAGACATACCCGTTGACCGCGCCGACCAGGTCGTTGATCGCGGCCAGCGCGTCATGGAACGCGAGGGTCTCGATCGCCTGCTCGGCCGCGGCAACCGCCTGAGCGAGCTTGTCGGCCAGCGCCTGCTCGGCCGGTCCGTGGTCAGTCGCCTCGGGCAGCGCACCATCGAAGTACTTGCCGACCATGGCGGCAATCCGGCTGGCCAGGTTCCCCAGGCCGTTGGCGAGCTCGGAGGTGTAGACCGCGCTCAGGTGCTCCCACGAGAACGACCCGTCCGAGCCGAACTGAATCGTCCGCAGGAAGTAGTACCGGAAGGCGTCCGAACCGAAGTGGTCGGTGATCTCGTGCGGGGCGATCGCCGTCAGCTTCGACTTACTCATCTTCTCGCCGCCGACCAGCAGCCAGCCGTGCGCGAACACCTGCTTCGGAACCGGCAGGCCGGCGGCAATCAGCATCGCCGGCCAGATCACCGCGTGGAAGCGGAGGATGTCCTTGCCGACCAGGTGCACGTTCGCCGGCCAGAGCTTCTCGAAGCGCTCCGGGTCAGCGCCGTACCCGGCGGCCGTGACGTAGTTGAGCAGCGCGTCGACCCAGACATACAGGACGTGCTTCTCGTCCCACGGGACCGGAATGCCCCAGTCGAAGGTCGAGCGGGTGATCGACAGGTCCTGCAGGCCCTGCTTGACGAATGCGATGACCTCGTTGCGCGCGCTGGTCGGGGCCACGAAGTCCGGCTGCGATTCGTACAGCGCGAGCAGCCGATCGGCGTACGCCGAAAGCTTGAAGAAGTAGTTCGTCTCCGAGAGCGTCTCCACCTCGGTGCCGTGGATCAGGCACAGCTGGGTGCCGTCCTCGGCGGTCTTGATGTCGGCCGGGAGCTTGAACTCCTCGCAGCCGACGCAGTACAGGCCTTCGTACTGACCCTTGTAGACGTCGCCCTGGTCGTACAGCTTCTGGACGAACTCACGAACCCGCTCGGTGTGCCGGGGCTCGGTGGTCCGGATGAAGTCGTCGTACTGAACGTCGATGTCGACCCAGGCCGGCTTCCAGGCCTCCTCGACGAGCTTGTCCGTCCACTCCTGCGGCGACACCCCCTGCGCCTCGGCGCTGCGCAGCACCTTCTCGCCGTGCTCGTCAGTACCCGTCAGGTACCACTTCCGCTCACCCCGCTGCGCGTGCCAACGACTCAGAACATCCCCAGCCACCGTCGTGTAAGCACTACCGATATGCGGCGGCGCCGTGACGTAGTAGATCGGGGTCGTGACGTAATAGGCCTTCTCGGACATACCTCAAGGGTAGTGCCGCGCGTCAGTCCGCTTGACCACGGCTCAAACGATCCGGCCGCCGTGGTACTGCAGCCGGTAGTACGGCGTCCCGTCCGCGCCGCTGATGTGCTCGACGCCTTCGAACCGCCCGACCTCGCCGGTGTTCTCGTCGACATAGGTGAGCTGGCCGTCGCCGTACGTGAACCCGCCGAGGAAGCGACCCTCGGCGTACAGGTCGCCGTCACCGGCGTACGTCGCCGCTTTGGCGCGCACGACGAGCGCCTGCAGGTCGCTGTCGCTGATCACACCCAACGACTATCAGGCGGGTCCGACAGTTATTTGCGGTTGGCCAGTACGGCGTCGTACACGGTGCGTTTGGGGACGTTGAAGCGTTTGGCGACGTCGGAGATGGCTTGTTTGCGGGGCGTGCCGGCTTCTTCGTCGACGGCGACCTCGCGGGCCAGGTCCTCCGGAGTCATGACCTTGTTCGGGTCCGCGCCGGAGACGACGACCGTGATTTCGCCGCGTACGCCGTCCTTCGACCAGGCGACCAGGTCCGCGACCGGGCCGCGTTTGACCTCTTCATACGTCTTCGTCAGCTCGCGACAGACCGCCGTACGGCGATCGTCGCCGAACGCCTCGGCCATTGCCTCCAGCGACTGCGTCAGCCGGTGCGGCGCCTCGAAGAACACCATCGTCCGGGGCTCGTCAGCCAGCTCGGTCAGCCGTCGCAACCGCTCCCCCGGCTTCCGCGGCAAGAACCCCTCAAACGTAAACCGATCCACCGGCAACCCACTCAACGCCAGCGCCGTCAACACCGCCGACGGCCCCGGTACGGCGGTCACCTCGATCTCAGCCTCGATAGCCGCCGCCACCAGCCGGTACCCAGGATCCGAAACACTCGGCATCCCCGCGTCCGTCACCACAACCACGGTCTGCCCCGCCACCAGCGCCTCCAGCAGCTCCGGCGTCCGCTCCCGCTCATTCCCCTCGAAGTAGCTGACCACCCGCCCACTCAGGCTGATCCCCAGATCCCCCGTCAACCGCCGCAGCCGCCGCGTATCCTCCGCCGCCACCACATCCGCCGTACCCAACACCCGCCCCAACCGCGGCGACGCATCCGAAACGTCCCCAATAGGCGTCCCCGCCAACACCAATCGCCCGGTCACAGGACCCATCATCGCAGGGCACTGCAGAAGAACAGGAGGTAGTCGTCTACGTATACCCGCCCGCACACCTGAACCAATCCCCCTCGCCCCCGATCCAGCCCGACACCACTGTCCTTAGTGCAAGTCAGACAAGCCGCTACCGCCCGGGGCGCAGGAGCGTTGGCCAAGCTCCTCGCGCAGGATCTCCTCACTCCGGGACGCGACGTCCGAACTACTGCCGCTGACAGAGCCAAACCACGCCGGCGGCCAAGGGCGTGCGGCGGGGCGGCGTTCCTCTCGCGCCTCCCACCGAAGGTGGAGCCGCTGGAGCTCAGGAAGCAGGTCAGCCGCGACCTCGTCCGAGAGCGAATCGATCAACGCGTGCATCTCGTCCTTGGGCGCACTCATGTGGCCGAAGTGTAGGAGGCCGGCGCCTGAATCTTGGTTATCCACGGCCTGTTCGTTCGAGGGGAGGAGGCGGTGGTACTGCGGGCTCCGTACGATGGCGGGCGTGACTGCCTTGATCGAGGACGGAACTGCACGGCGGGGGGACACTGCCGAGGAGCGCGAGGCGCTGGGCAGGGATGTGCTGGGAAGGCGGTTGCCGTCGTTGCGGGAGCGGTTGTATCCGGCGATGCCGCGGGACTTCGAGGGCGGGTGGATCGCGACGCTGGTGATCACGGCGCTGGCGGGGTTCCTGCGGTTCTGGAACCTGAGCAACCCGGTGAAGTTCGTCTTCGACGAGACGTACTACGCCAAGGACGCGTACAGCCTGCTCAAGTTCGGGTATGCGCGGCAGTTCATCGACCAGCCCGAGGGGGCCGCCGACAAGGCGATCCTGGCCGGGAACCTGGACGTCTTCAAGGGCACCCCGAGCCTGACCGTGCACCCTGAGGTCGGCAAGTGGATGATCGCGGCGGGTGAACAACTCTTCGGTATGACGCCCTTCGGGTGGCGGTTCATGCCGGCGCTGTTCGGCACGCTGACTGTTCTACTCGTAGTTCGGACAGTCCGGCGGATGACCCGGTCGACGCTGATCGGCGCGGTCGCCGGGCTGCTGCTGGCGGTCGACGGGCTGCATTTCGTGATGTCGCGGGTGGCGTTGCTCGACGTGTTCCTCGCGTATTGGCTGGTTGCGGCGGTGTCCTGCCTGGTCTGTGACCGGGACTGGACCCGTCGCCGGCACGCGGATTCGCTGGCCAAACAAGATGACTTCGCGCCGCGGAAGTTCGGCCGCTGGCTGCTGATCCGGCCGTGGCGGATCCTGGCGGGCGTCTGTTTCGGGCTCGCGCTCGGTACCAAGTGGTCGGCGGTCTGGGTGCTGGCCGCGTTCGGCATCCTGGTCTTCGCGTGGGACTTCGGGGCCCGGCGGGCGCTCGGGTCGCGGTTCACGTTCGTGAAATCGGTGCTGGTGGACGGCATCCCGGCGTTCGTCAGCATCGTCCTGGTCGCCGGGATCACGTACACCGCGACCTGGACCGGCTGGCTGCTGCACGACAACGCCTACGACCACGACTACGCGTCCAAGAACCCGGCCACCGGGATCATGAAGGTGGTCCCGGACGACTTCCGGTCGCTGATTCACTATCACCAGGAGGTCTACGACTTCCACACCGGCGACTACATCAAGAAGGCCACCCACCCGTACGCCTCGAACCCGGCCGGCTGGCCGATCATCGCCCGCCCGATCGGCTTCGACGCCGTCAACGACATCAAACCCGGCTCCCCCGGCTGCAACCCGCCGGCCGGCTCGAACTGCCTGTCGGTGATCTCCGCCGTCGGTACGCCGATCCTGTGGTGGGCCGGCGCTCTCGCGCTACTCGCCTCGGTCGTGCTCTGGATAGGCCAGCGCGACTGGCGATTCGGCATCCCGGTGATCGGTTTCGTCACCTGCTGGGTGCCCTGGTTCGCCTACGACGACAGACCGATCTTCTTCTTCTACGCCGTCACGATGATCCCGTTCACCGTGATGGCAGTAGCCCTCGTCCTAGGCAAGATCCTCGGCCCGGCCAAAACCCTCGAAGGCACCGCGGCACCCCGCCGCCTGATCGGCAGCGCGATCGTCGGAGCCTTCGTCGTACTGGTCGTCCTGAACTTCGCCTACATCTGGCCGATCCTCACCGACAAGGTCCTCCCCCACCCCGACTGGCTCAGCCGAATGTGGTTCAAAACCTGGATCTGACCAAGGACGCCACCTGCGGCGGCGACAGCTCCTTTGGCGCCTTCGGCGCAGGTCGTCCGAGGTGTCACCCTCACCTGGTTGCGGCCAGTGTGCACGCGATTGGTGGGAGGAGGTCGCGCGCTGGGGACACCTGGTGAGGCTGAGCTGAGCTGAGGTGAAGTGGTGAGCCTGGCTGCTGAGCCTGAGGGCCTGTCTTGCACTCCTGCGGGGGCCTCGCGAACCAGCCGTTGCTCACCCGCGCCAACCGCGAGCACGACCGGGCCGCTCGACACCATTCACCCAACTTCACAGCCCCAGCACCAACACCAACGCCTGCCGCCGCGTTCCTCCACCATCATCACGCGCATCTCTTGCCGAATGAGGTGAGTGCCCGACCACCTCCGCCCGCGCCGAAGGTTCCAAAGAACCGCCGCCGCCGAAGGCGGTGTCCTCCACGCCCCCAGCACCAACGCCCTCGCCGCTGCACTCCCCTCATCACCACATGCATCTCTCGCCGCATGGCGTGAGGGCCTAAGCGCCTCCGTCCTGCACCGGCAGAACTGTCGCCGCCGGAGGCGGTGTCCTTGGCTAGTGGCCTAGCTGGCCGTGGCCATGGCCGTGGCCGTCGCGGAAGCGCTTCTTGTGGCGCTTGGCGGCGGACTGCCCGCCGACGCCGCCGAAGAGGGCGAGGCCCTTGACGACGACAACCGGGGCGTCGGGGTGCGGGTTGTCGCTGCCGTGGGCCGCGAAACCGCCGAAGATACCGACGCCCTCGTTGCGGACGGTGACACCTTCCGGAACGGTGACGTCGATTCCGCCGAAGACCGCGAACGCCCAGACGGTCACCTCGCGCCCCTCGAAGACGGCATCCGTCATGTCCAAGTCCTGCCCGCCGAACACCGCGAAGGCGTTCGTACGCCGCTTCACCCGCCACAGGCCCTTGCGCTCGACGCCACCGAAGATCGCGACCAAGGTGGAGAAGCTGTCGTCGGGGTTAGCGGGTTCCTCGATCGGGACCGGGCTGTTCGACACCGCCCGGACCGGCGCGACGGACGGGAGCGGCGGCTGGTGACCGTCGGGCACGAGCAGGTCACTGGTGATCGGCTCGAGCTCGCCCAGAGTGCGCGCCTGCAGGGTCTGCTCGAGCCGCTCCGCATGCTCGTCCTGGGTCAGCCGGCCCGACATCAGCGCGTCCCGCAGGACGTCGACGACCTGGTCGCGGTCGATGTCGGACGCGCGCAGGTGCGCGTGCGGGTTCGGGCGGTCGGGCAGATTCTCCATAAGACGGAACGATATATCGCTCAGCGGCGCACGCGCAGCGCGCAAACGACCGCAATCAGGGTGATCGAGGCGAAGATCAGGGCCGTCCCGGGGTATCCACCGAGACCGAGCCCGACACCACCGAGCGCAGCGCCGAGGAACGTCCCGAGGCTCATCCCGGCCGCGTTCACGCTCAGCGCCGATCCGCGCAGGTCGCCACTTCGCCGTACCAGCAGGGTGGTGACGCAGGCGGCGACGGTCGCGTGGCTGGCACCCATCAGCGCGGTGAGCAGCAAGGTCAGCGGGATGGTCGGCGAAAAGTAGAACGCCGAGACGCTCACCAGCGCGGCTCCGAGGCCGAGCAGCAGCATCCGCTCCGGCCCGATCCACGGCCGGTCGAGCGCGAGGTAGCGGCCGGACAGCAGGTTGCCGAGGAAGAACGACGCGCCACTCAGCGACCAAACAAGCGCGAACCAGCCAGGCGCCAGATCGAACTTCTCGTCGTAGAACGCGGCCAGGTAGGCGAGGTACCCCATGAAGGCCGCGGTCCGCAGCATCGCGATCACCAGCAGCGGTACGGCGCCTGGGATCCGCCCGAGCTCGCGGTACGTCGCGAGGTAGCTCATCCGCGGCGCACCATCAGCACGCAACGGCGCCTTCCGCCCGCGACCACGCCAGAAGAACGCGGCCGACAGGGTCAGCGAGATCACCGCCGCCGCGATCAGATTGCCGCGCCAACCCCACCAGATCCCCGGTACGGCGAGCACCGGCGCAGCGAGCATCGCCATCGCCGAGGTGGTCGCGGACACCAGTGTCGCCGCGCGGCCTGCCGCGGCCGGCGTCCGGAACCGGTCCGCCGCGGCGGCGCCGATCGACGGCGCGAGCACCGAGGTGGAGGCGCCGATCAGCAGACAGAACGCGGCCAGTGCCCAAACGTTGCCAATGGCACCTAATAGCGCGGAGAGGCCGAGGAGCGCCAACCCGCCGGCCGCGACCAGCTCACGCGCCAACCGGTCGATCAACGGTGCCAGCGCGAACCCGACGACCAATGCGGCCAGACCACCGAGCCCCCGCAGCCCGCCGATCTCTGCCACGTTTCCGTTTGCAGCCGCCGCGATCGGCACCAGGTACATGCCGAAGACCGTGAACGGGATCAGACTGACGGTCGACGCCAGCAGGAACGGCCAGAGCCGCCGAGCCATCCGCCAGTCGCTCGGCACCTCCTCCGCGGGGGCGCCGCCGCCCGGACGTGGGGCCGGGCGGGGGCCGCCGTTCAGGGCGGGGGTATTGGGGGCCGGGAGGGCGCCGCCTCCTGGAGACAGGACGGGGGCTGCGGGCAACGAACCTGGGGGTGGGGTGTTCATTCGTCGATCCTGTAGCGGTAGAGGGACGTGGGGCGGGCGGAGAACTGCGAGAAGGGGAAGGGTTCGGCGGAGAGGGCGGTGACGCCGGAACCGAGGAAAGCGCGGGCGACGGCGCTTCCGGTCTGAGCATAGATGGCGAGCGGCTTCGCTTGCTCACGGCAACGACTCAGGAGGATGTCGAACGAACCGTTGGACAACGTCATTCCGGTCGCGACGACGGCATCGGCCGCGTCGATCACCTCGAGCATGTCGCGCGATACCGGTAATCCGGACGCGGTTTCGCGCAGGTTGAAGTCGCAGGGTAGACAGGTTCCGCCGCGTTCGGTGATCGCGTCGACCAAGGGATTGACCACACCGATCAACGCAACTTTGGTGCCTGCGGCAACATCGAGCAGCCCAGCGACGGCGGCATCCCGTGCACGGGCGCGGACATCCGGCGTACCGGCCGGGAGGACGATCTCGTGAGCGTCTGCGGTGTGATGCGGCTCGACCGCAGCCAGGTAGGCGTCGAGTGCAGCGATGCGAATCGGCAGTGGGTCGTCAGAACGCAGTACGTCGGCGACTGTGCGGCCGGACGTGTCTGCGCAGTACGACGGGTCGACCTCGTCGGATTCGAACGCGCACGCACCGAAGACCTCGCCGACGCGCAGCAGCACGTAGTAGTTGCGGTAGGTGACGTCAGCCCCAGGAAGTCGCGTCGTGTTGTGCAACCAGAACGCGCTCGTGACGGAGAGGCCGGCGGGGTCAGGTCCGTGGTTGCCGGACAGAACCGCGGAGGTGAGCTCCGCAACCGTGGTCGGGGCGGGAGGCAGCTTGGGGTTGGTCATGGCAGGCGGGCCAGCCTTTCGGGGTCGTAGGTGAGGGCGGACAACTCGGGACGACCAGCGGGCTGGAAGCAGTACAGGAGGGAACGGCGATCCGTGGCGGTGCGGTTGGGAGCTGAGCGGTGGACCATCAGCCCCGGGAACATGAGGACCGAACCCGCGGGTGCTTCGACTGTCATCGCACGAGACATGTCGACGACGGCGGGGTCCACGAGGAGGCCGGTGGGTTCGTCGGCGTCGCGGCGGACTGGGCCGTCGGCGGGACTTCCCTCGATGAGCGTCATGGCGCCGTTCGCGATGGTGTTGTCGTCGAGCATGACGATTGCGGTGGCGATGTCGTAGGCGGCGTCGCCGGCGCAGCAGTACCAGTACGGGAAGTCCTGGTGCCAGGCGAACTCCGAGCCGACTCCGGCCCGCTTGAAGTTCAGCTTGGCGACGAAGCGGCCGGCCGTTGCCCCGATCAACGTGCTCATCGGATCGACCAGCCGGGGCTCGTCCCACAAGGCATCCAACGCAGGGTGCAACTGCGAGACCGGCGACAGGCTGCGGACAGCCTTGCCGACGGCATCCGGTTCCCAGTGGATCGTCGTACCGCGGACCTTCTCCAGCCGGTGCCCGTCCGGCCAGACGGTCACGTCGGTCTCACCGGCCTCGGCCGCGGAGACGACCTCGGCGTGGACCTGCTCGGCGACGCCGCGCAGGCGCTCGACCTCGGTGGCCGTGAACAACGATTCCAGCAGTACATACCCCGTCACCTCACCTACGGTAATGCGACGGGGTCGCGGATGGAAACTCTGCACGACGGCTCACGGCCGGTTCCCGGCGGTCCCAGGACATCGCCGACCACGGCACCGCGAGCTCATCCAGCGAGTCGATCTCGCGCGGTCGCATCGACGCCATCGGCAAAGCCTCGGCATGACGGGAAAAAGCAGACTCGACGTACCGGGTGCCGGTGTCGGCCGCCAAGAACACATGCGTCCGCGCGCTGTCGCAGGTGTGTTCCCACAATGCGGTCAGGTACGCCGCGCCGGCCGACAGCCCGGCGAAGACCCCGGAGGTTCGCAGCAGGTCGACCGCCGCCGACATCGCGTAGTCGAACGACACCCAGTGCAACCGGTCGTACAACTCGTGGCGGACATTGCGGAACTCGATCGAGCTGCCGATCCCGGCGATGATCATCTCCGGATCCTTCGTGTGACCGGCCCCGAACGTGATGCTCCCGAACGGCTGGACGCCGACCAGGTTCACGTCCCGCCCGCGATTGCGCAGGTACTCCGCGATCGCCCCGGTCGACGCCCCGGTCCCGACCCCGCCGACGAGGCACAACGGCCCGTCCGGCACGAGATCCGCGACCAGGTCCGCCACAGCGCCGTACCCGAGGTAGTGGATGTCGTCGTGATACTGCTGCATCCAGTGGTACGACGGGTTGTCGCGCAGGATCTCGCTGATCCGGCGGACGCGCAGGTTCTGGTCCAGGTGCAGGTTGTTCGACGACGGGACCTGTTCGACGGTCGCGCCGAGGATCTCCAGCTGGATCTTGAGCGTCCGGTCGACCGTGGTCGAACCGACTATGTGACAGCGCATCCCGTACCGGTGGCAGGCCAGGGCGAGTGCGTGCGCATAGATGCCGCTGGAGCTGTCGATGAGTGTGTCGCCGGGTCGGACTACGCCGGTCTCCAGCAGATGCCGGACGGCGCCGAGCGCGGAGTACACCTTCATGGTCTCGAACCGCAGGCAGATCAGGTCGTCCCCTGATTCGGCGCTGACCCGGATCGGGTCCGGGTCCTTGATCGCCTCCGCCAGGTGGTCGTGCAGTCGCGCAGACTTCATCGCCGCGGTTCGCTCCTCGTGTCGGCAGTGGGCAACGTTGGCGGAAGTTCGGTCCGACCCAGGCGGGCTGCGCTCACCAGCCGCTGGGTCAGTTCGTGCTGTGGTTCGGTCATGACGGTTGCAGGTGGGCCTTGTTCGACGATGCGGCCGTCGTCGATCACCAGCACGTGATCGGTGACCGCCGCGACCAGGCCGAGGTCGTGCCCGATCCAGACCAGCGCAATACCGCGGTTCTTTAGTTCAGTAAGGAGGTCGACCACCAGCGCCGTACCGTCGTCATCGAGCGCGGTGGTGATCTCGTCACAGATCAGTACGTCGGGTTCGGCGAGCACCGCTCTTGCAAGCGCGGCGCGCTGGAGTTCGCCACCGGAGAGGCGGCTCGGCGGACGAGCCGCGGTCATCGCGGAGACGCCGAGTCTCGCAAGGGTGGACACGGCTTCGGCTTGCGCCTGGTCCGGGGGTAGGCCGCGGAGGCGTTGCGCTGTGCGGGCGACTTGCTGGTCGACCGGACGACGTTCGTCGAAGGAGCCTCGAACTTCTTGCCAGACGTACTGGACGCGGCGGTTCTGTTCGCGGGTTCGCTTGCGCAGGACCGGGAGTGGTTCGCCGTCGAGGAGGAGTTTGCCGGTGCTGCGTTCGTGCAGGCCGGCGAGGCAGCGGGCGAGCGTGGTTTTGCCGCTGCCGGAGCGACCGACGACGCCGATGCTGCTGCCTGACTCGACTGTGAGGTCGACGTTGTGCAGGACCGGGATGCGACCGCGGGGGCGGATCGACGCGGACAGGTTCATTGCTTGGAGCAACGGTTTGCCCGGGGTGGTGGTTCCCGTCGGCTGCGGTTCCCAGCTTTGCGGGAGGACGTCGGTGCCGCCGGCGGCGATCACCTGGCCGGCGTTCAGTACGACGACATGGGTCGCGAGCTCGCGGACCAGACCGAGATCGTGACTCAGCAGCAGGATGCCGAGTCCTCCTTGGGCAAGCTGTCTTAGTTCACCAGCCAACTGCAACCGAGTGATCGAGTCCAGCCCGGTACTCGGCTCATCCAGCACCAACACCTTCGGCCGACAAGTCAAAGCCTGAGCCAACGCCACCCGCTGCCGCTGCCCACCCGAGAACTGATGCGGAAACCGCCTCAGTGTCTCCCGATCCCCCGGCAGTTGAGCACCCCGCAACGCGTCCTGCACCACGTGCTGACCGGGATGATGCAACCGCTCCAACTCCCGCAACGTCGCCCCCACGCGGCGGGCGGGGTTGAGCGCACTCCCAGGATGCTGAGGCATATAAGCCACCACCCGACCCCTCAGCCGCTCGGCCGCCTCCGTAGGCCCGTTGCCATCAACAACAGTCTCCCCGTCGACAACCACCTGCCCTACAAGCTGCACTCCATTCCCGCTCTCCCCCAACAACGCCAGCGCCGAAGTCGTCTTCCCTGAACCCGATGCCCCGACAAGCGCAGTAACCTCCCCCGCAAACACCTCAAACCCCACCCCATCCACCAACACCACAGACCCGGCAGACGCCCCCAACCCCCACACCCGAGCAACCACCGCGGATTCACCCTCACGTGATGAGGATGGCAAGCGCGTGGTGTCGCGGGAGGAGTCACCCGCAGGCAACGCCTCCGTGGTTGAGGTGGACTCGGCTGAGGTAGTCGCCGCGGGCGACGTGATGGTGGTTGGGGTGGGCTGGGCCGTGGACTCACCCCCACGTGATGGGGAGAGCCGACGCGTGGTGTCGCGGGAGGAGTCACTCGCCGGCAGCGCCTCCGTGGCTACGACCGGCTGGGTTGAGGTGGAGGCCCCAAGTGACGCGCCTGTGGCGTCCTCGTGCGGCGCCGTGGACTCAGCCTCACGTGCGGAGGAGGGCGGGCGCGTGTCGGCGGTGGAGTCGGTCGCGGGCGGCGCGCCTGTGGTCGAGGTGTCGTGGGCTGAGTCGGTCGCCGCAGGTGACGCGTTCGTGGGTGGGGTGGGCTGGGTTGAGGTGGGCGCGCCTTCGCTCGGTTGCGAAACACCTTCCTGCGCGCTCATGTGGGGCTCGCCGGTTGGCGGTGGGTTTGGTGGACTAGGCGGTCGGCTAGGAGGTTGAAGCCTAGGGTGAAGGAGACTAGGAGGAGGGCGGGGGCTAGGACTGACCACGGCTGCAGTAGGAGTCCTTCGCGGTTGCGGGAGACGCTTACGGCCCAGTCCGAGGCTGTTGGGCTTAGGCCTAGGCCTAGGAAGTTGACTGAGGCTACTAGGAAGACAGCTAGCGTGATTCGGGTGCCGAGGTCGGCTGCTACTGGGCCTATGACTGCGCGGCCTACGTAGCCGAGTTGGATGGTTGTCCAGGACTCGCGTTGCATGCGGAGTGCTTCTACTACTGGTGAGCTTGCGGCGTCGAGGGCGGCGGCTCGGACGAGGCGGGCGACGGTTGGGACGTTGACCATGGCAACGGCCAGGGTGATTGCGGGTGCGGAGGCCTGCCAGCCGACGGCTACCACGCTGATGACCAGCAACGACGGTAGTGGGAGTAGTACGTCGAGGGGGCGAATCAGCACCTCGTCGAGCCAGCGGTGTCGGGTTGACGCTGCGACCAAGCCGATCAGACCGCCGACGACGTACGCGATCAGGACGGCACCGAACGCCATACCGAGAGCTGTTCGACCACCGACCAGCAATAGCCCGAGAACATCTCGGCCCAGTCCGTCCGTTCCTAGTACGCCGTCCGCGGAGTACGGCAGCCCCGGCTTAACATCCATGGAGATGAGGGGGCCGGCGAGAGCGATGAGCAGTGGCACGACCACGAGTACGGCCGAGAGGGCCAAAGGGATGCGGGCCCTCATCGGAGGAGTTCCGTTCGGGGGACCAAGCGGTTGCAGACGAGGTCCGCGGCGAGGTTGATCAACAAGGCGGCGATGGCCAGGACGAGCGTGAGGCCTTGGACTGTTGGGATGTCGCGGGTCTCCACCCCGTCCACCAACGCTGTCGCGAAACCGGGGATGGCGAAGATTGCCTCCACCACCAGGACTCCACCGAGGAGCGTGTCACCGGTTCGCGCCAGCTCCTGCACACCCGGTACGGCGGCGTTCGGCAGCACGTGGCGGAGTAGTAGCCGACGTCGCGGCACACCGAGTCGGCGCGCCTGGACGACGTAGTCCGCGTTCAGCGCGGTGATGGTGCCGGCGCGGACCTGACGCGATAGCAGGCAGACCGTGCGCCCAAGCAAGACAGTCACCGGCAGCACCAGCAAAACCGGGGATGTGAGCAACGAACCACCGATCCAGGTAGCCGGCAACCAGCCGAGCTTCAACGAGAACACCGCAACCAGCACGACCGCGATCACGAAGTCCGGGATCGCGCTCAACGCCAGCGTCACCGACGTAATCGCCCGATCGAGCCGACCGTTCTCCCGAGCCCCCATCAAGATGCCCAGGGCAACAGCCAACGGGATCACGACAGCGAGCGTCGCCAACGTCAGCACCAACGTCGCCCCGACCGAATCCCGCACGATCGAGCTCACCGGACCACCGCTGATCAGCGACGTACCGAGATCGCCCGTCAGCACCTGGCCGAACCAGTGCAGGAACCGTTCCAGCGCAGGCTGATCCAGCCCGAGCTGTTCACGCAAGCGCGCGACCTGTTCCGGCGACAGCGTTTCGGTGAACCGCAGGTCCGCCGCATCCCCCGGCAACAGCGAGGTGAGCACGAAGACCAGTACGGACAGCACCGCGAGCTGGACGACGGCGAGTGCGGCCCGCCCAGCGGCGTACGACCGCATTCAGGCCAGCCACACCTTGTCGAACCGGCCGAAGTCCACGGTGTTCGGCGGCACCGCCTCCACCCCCTGAACCTTCGGCGAGACCGCGACCAGGTAATCGGGCAGACCCCAAGCCAGTATCCCGCCATCGTCGTACAAGGTCCGCTGCAGCTCACCGTACGACGCCGCGCGAGCCGTCTCGTCGGTCTGCACCTGCGCCGCCGCAAAGGCCGCATCGAACGCCGGCTTCCGCCAATGCGTCACATTGAACGGCGACTTCGACAACAACCGATCCGTCACGTACTGCGGGATCGGCATCGCCCCCGACCGATGGTTGCCGATGGCACCCTTCGTCAGCAGGTCCTTCGCATAGGTCTGCGGACTCCCCGTAGTCACCTTCAGCTTCACCCCGGCCTCGGCGGCCTGCTCGGAGAACAACGTTGCCGCCTCGACGAACCCGGCCGACGCATCGGCGGTGAAGATCTCGATCTCCTTGTTCACCAGCCCGGCCTTCTTCAGCAGCGCCTTGGCCTCGTCGACATCCCGCTCGCGCTGCGGCAACTGGTCCGGGTAGTACTGGAACCCCTTGCCGAACAGGTCGTTCCCCACCGTCCCCCGCCCAGCCAGTACGACGTCGACCAGCCGCTGCCGATCCGCCAGCAGCTTGAACGCCAGCCGCACATCAGGATTGTCGAACGGCGCTTGATCCACCTTCATCACGAACGCCTGCATCGTGCTCGCCTTCGCGGCCACGATCCGCACCGACTTCCCGGCTTCGGCAGTCCGCGCAAACGTTGCGGTCATGTCATTCGCGTACTCAGCCTGACCACCCTGTACGGCGTTCGCCCGCGCCTCGGCGTCGGCCGACAACACCTGCAGTTCCTCGATCTTCGCCGTACCGTCCCAGTAGTCGTCGTACCGGCTCGCGACCATCGATCGTCCGGCCTCGAACGAGACGAACTTGAACGCACCGGTCCCGACCGGCTTGGTCGGATCTTTGAACCCGTCCCGCACGATCTGCGTCCCGATCCCGGCCAGCAACGCGGGGAACTCCGCATTCGGCGCAGCCAGCACGAGCTCAACCGTCCGCGGGTCGACCGCCTTACATCGACGCAGGTCGAGCGTCGCGAGCGAGGATTGCGCGACCCGATCCGGTACGGCGGGATCCGCGATCCGGGCCAAGCTGTAGAGCACGTCCTCCGCGGTCAGCTTGCTACCGTCGTGGAAGGTTGCGTCGCGCAGCGAGAACCGCCAGGTGAGCGCCTTGCCGTCGTGTTCCCACTTCTCCGCGAGCCGCGGGACCGGCTTCAGATCCGGCCCGAGCTCGACGAGCTTCTCGAACATCGCCTTGTGCCGGGCGATGTCCACGAACAGGCTCTGCACGTGCGGGTCGAGCACCTCCTTCGCCCCGCCGCCGGCGTACACAGCCCGCAGGCGACCGCCGGCCTTCGGTTGCGACGACGCAGAACTACCGCCACCGCAACCACTCAGCGCCGCCACTCCCAGCGCACCGGCCAGCCCCAGAAATCCACGTCGGTTCAGCGCATTGGACACGCGCACCATCCTCACGTTAGTGAAAACGATTGTCAATTCAGCGCGCATCTGAACGGGACGCCCTCATTCTTTCCGCCGCACCCCACCGACTGCTCTCCGTAACGGCGTGTCTGAGACATCCCACCGCCAAACACTCCCCGTCACCAGTCCGCAGTAGGCGACCGCGGTACGCCGGATGTCCGATCACGACGGCGCGTCGCTCAAAGCAGGGTGGCGGGCCGGTGGTCGCCGTACCCGAACCCAGACGCCATCACAATCACCGAGCTACCGCCACCACGAGCCTCAACTCGCCCCACCGAACCCACTTGTGATGGCCTCCAGGTCCGCCCCCACCACTGAGCCCGCCGTGCGCCGCACACTGAAACGCGCCCACCGGGGCCCACTGGGCGAGCGCACGCTGGTGCCAGTGGGTGCCGAGTTTCCTCCCCAAAGCGATTTGGGGAGGATGTGCACGAGGACGTCGCGGTGGCTTCGCCCAACGGAGTCGGGGTGGATCGGTTACTGCACCGAGAGGACCGTGAAGCCGAAGGCTGGGAGGCGGACCTGGTACGTCGAACCGCTGATCGGCGGGCCGGGTTTCGACTCGACGAGATCTGTCGGGGTCTGCGAGGTCGCGATGCCGGTGCCGGTCAGGTCGACCGAGACGGTCTGCGCGGTGTTGCGGAAGTTGAGCAGCACCAGCGCCTTCGCCGTACCGTCCTTGTTGAGGCGTTTGTAGGCGTAGTACTTGTGGTCGTCGTTGGTCGGGATGCGGACACGGAGACCCAGCGGCGCGAGTGCCGGCGAGGCGTTCTGGGCGCGCATCAGCTTGTCGAGCATCGCGCGTTGTTCCGGCGTCCAG
Organism: Kribbella sp. NPDC056951; assembly: GCF_042674205.1. Taxonomy (NCBI): domain Bacteria; kingdom Bacillati; phylum Actinomycetota; class Actinomycetes; order Propionibacteriales; family Kribbellaceae; genus Kribbella; species Kribbella sp. NPDC056951. The sequence goes on along the minus strand of NZ_JBHUQZ010000003.1, from coordinate 673,925 downwards.
TCGGGGATCTCCTGCTCGTCCGGCAGGATCGTGTAGTAGTCGTTGTGCAGGTAGAACAGCGTGCCCATCGTGGTCAGCATCGCGATCTCCAGCAGCCGGCCGTCGACCGGGTAGTTCACGCGGCCCCAGTTCGGCGCGGTCTGGGTGATGCCGCCGGCATTCACCATCAGGTCGCGGTACTCCTTCAGCGTGTCCTCGAGACCGCTCGGATCACCGGAGTCGATCGCCTTCAGGACTGCGCTGCTGCCCTGGCCCGGCGGGATACCCCATTGCGTGATCTGGTAGTCCTGCAAGCTGTTGTAGTGCCAGTCGTAGATGTACGTCGGCTCGCGGACGCCTTCGCCGTTCATGAACGTGTCGTAGTTCCGCAGGACGTCGGTGATCGCGTAGTTGTTCTTCTCGACAGTCGACGTGTGGTAGACGTTCGGCGCATCGAGAGCGATCCCGTCGATACCCTTGTCCATCCAGAACCGTAGGTAGTGCCGAGCTTTGTCGAGCCAGGCCTGACTCGAGTAGTTGAATGACGGTGCCTTCTTGTCCCACGTCCCCCAGTAGTAGCCCTGCGCACGCTCGCTGTAGTGCCACTTCTCCGGGTATTCCCCCGGCTGCTTGCGGATGTCGAACCACGATCGCTCCGGACTCTGCACGCCGTTGCGGAAGTCGTCCTCGGCCTTCCGGAAGTACGGCGAGTTGATCGACGCGTAACCGGGGTTCGTGAAGATGATGACCTTCAGGCTGCGGGCATGCGCAGCGGCGAGCAGTTCCTCGAAGTCCTGCATGGTGCCGATATCGGGATCGATCGTGTAGAGATCCATCACCGGCAGACCGGCCCAGAGATCACGGTCGCCGTCATTGACCGGCGAGAGCTCGATCGCGCGGAAGCCGCGAGCCTTCAGGGTGTCGAGCTGGGCGGTGATCGCATCCAGTCGAAGCTGCTGCCAGATCGGGTAGAACCGCATCACACCCGAGCGGTCCTCCCACCACTTGGTGGTGACCGGCTCACCGGAGCCGAAGACCTTCAGCTCCTGACTGCACGCCCAATGACCGGCACCACTACTGAGCACGGTGAGTTTGATGTAGCGATAGGTGCCAGCGAGGTCCTGCCCGAAGACGCGGCCGGTTTCGTCCTTGTCCATAAGGGTTTGCCAGCTGGTCTTGTCGCGCGAACCCTCGACCCGGAACTTCCAGCGATCGTTGTCCACGAACGACTGCTCGATCCGACTGACCGCAATATCGTTGCCCAGGTCAAGCATCAACCACTGCGGCATGTCCGGCTTCTCCGCACCCCAGTACGTCGTGGGGTCGCCGTCGACCGCCTTGAACGGTTCGTAACCGGGGCCGAGCGACGAGGACGTGGCCGAGACACCACGAGCGAGATTGTGCGGCTCGTCGTCGTACCCGTTGATGGCGAACTCGGTACTGCCGGCCCAGCGATTGCCAGCCGAACCGGTGACCGTCAACCGCACATAGCGATATGAGCCGGTGACCGCCTGCGTGAACACGTGACCGCGAGTCCCTGCGCGCCGATCCAGCAACGCGGTCCAGCCGTTGCCGTCGACGCTCGCCTCGATCAGGAACGAGTGCGTGTCCACATCCTTGAAGCTCTGCTCGACCGAAGTCAGCTGACGGACGCGACCGAGGTCGACCCGCAACCACTTCGGCATCGAGCCGTTCGAGGCGGCCCAGTACGTCGAGCTGTTGCCGTCGATCGCCTTTGCAGGCTCGAACTTGGTGAGGCTGTCACTCGCGGTTGCGGTGGCACCGACCGCGAGATTTCGTACCGTCTGATTCGGCACAGCACCTCCGACCGAGACACCTTCCGCGGGGACGACCAGAGCCGACGTACCGATGACACCTGCCAGAACCAGGGCGGCGATTCTCCGCATGAGCACTCCCTCCGTGCCCGGCAACCGTCGCACGGGCCGTTGCCCATCGCACCCTCTTCAACCGACGTCAAAATCTTCCCCCGGATGGGGGATCCCCTCCCTTCCCCCATCCGGGTGAAGTACCGATCAGGCGGCTGCGGTGCGCACTGTGGCGAGGGCGTTGGACCAGCTGATGACCTGGTCGAGAGTGGCGTCGAGGGCCGGCTCCTGGTGCGGGAGCGGGGTGAACTTCGAGTAGTTCTCGAAGTCGGTGGCCAGCGGCAGGGTGACCTGCGCACGGACCGTCGCGACCTTCAGTTCGGCCATCACCAGGCGCAGGTGCTCGACCGCGCGGGCGCCGCCGACCGAGCCGTAGCTGACGAAGCCGGCCGCCTTGTCGTTCCACTCCGCGAAGAGGAAGTCGATCGCGTTCTTCAGCGCGGCGGAGGTGGAGTGGTTGTACTCCGGGGTGACGAAGACGAAGCCGTCGAACGACGCGATCTTCTCGGCCCAGGCCAACGTGTGCGGCTGGCTGTACTGGCCCATCGCGGGCGGGTAGGCCTCGTCGAGGTGCGGCAGCTGGTACTCCGCGATGTCGACCAGCTCGAACTCGGCATCACTGCGCTGCTTCGCGCGGTCGAGAACCCAGTGGGCGACGGCTTCGCCGTTCCGGCCCGGACGGGTGCTGCCGAGGATGATCGCGATCTTGGGCATGAGATTCCTTCACGGGAGAAAGTTTTGATGATGCGTCACCAAAATACTCAGTTGGGGTGACGTGTCAACTCCTCTGTGATGGAGGTCTCTTCCGGGATCGGCGGCGGGCCGGGGTTATTCGGTGCAGTCGGCGGGCGGGTCGTCGCACTCCGCGGCCGGGCAGGCCGGGGTGGGGATCCCGTGCAGAACGCGCTCGAACAGCGTCGTGAGCTGCTGCTGCTCGTCGGCGGTCAGGTGGTCGAAGAAGTAGGTCCGGACAGCCTCGACGTGGTCCGGCGCGGCGGCCTCGACGGCCTTCCGGCCGAGGTCGGTGAGGCGGACCATCGAGCCCCGGGCGTCCGAGGTGCACTCCTCGCGGCAGACGAGACCGCGCTTCTCCATCCGGCTGACCTGGTGGGAGAGCCGGCTCCGCTCCCAGCCGACTGAGCGGCCGAGATCGCGGGTTCGGAGGACGCCGTCCTCGGCTGTGGAGAGGGGGTGCAGGAGGGCGTAGTCGGCTCCGGACAGACCGGAGTTGCTGATCAGCCGGCCTTCCAGGACCCGCGTCAGCTCCCGCTGCGTGTCACGGTACGCCTGCCACAGCTGCGCCTCGCGCGCGTCCAGCCAGCGTGGTTCCGTCATTGAGCCAGTGTACGGACATCTGTTGACATATCACCGAGTGCTCGCGCGTCAGGGGGTTCGGGAGAGGGCGACGGCTAGGCCGACTGTTGCTGCCATCAGGAGGAGTTCGCCGATGGCGAGTCGGCGGAAGGCGGCTGGGTTGCCGGTGGCGAGGCTCGGCAGGGTGGACTGGCGGTGCCGCCAGCCGACGTAGACGAGCGCTGCGAATGCGACGGTCTTGGCGAAGACGAGAGCGCCGTACCCGGTGGTCACCCATTGGGTGATGAGGGCCCAGCCGTCTGCGCGGCCGCCTAGGTGGATCTCGGCGGTTAGGAGGCCGGTTAGGCCGATCGCGATGGCGCAGGTGAGGGCGAGGGTGCTGAAGCGTTCTACGGCGGCACGGGTGCGGGCATAGCGCAGTACGCCGGCCAGTCCGCCGATCCAGGCTGTTGCGGCGAACACGTGGATGACGAGGGAGGTCGTTGCGGTCACCGACCAGATCGTTGTTCGCTCGATGGCGCCGTGGCCGGTTAGGAGGGGTGGGATGAGGGCCAGGGCGGTCAGGGCTAGGGCGATGCGGGCGCCGCGGGTGGTTCGGACGCCGCTGAGGACTACGGCTAGGACTGCGGTCAGTACGACGGAGATGGCGAGTGCTCGGACTTGGGTCAGCTCGCCGGCGATCGACGCGTGCTCGGCGAGGTGTGAGAGCGGGATGCCGAGGATCACGGCTGCTGATGCGATCAGGCCGCCGATACTCGCCACTGCCCAGATGCCGGCCGCGATTGCCGCGTCCTGACAGGCCCGGACGACATCATTTGCCGGAAGCAACAAACCGGCGGTCAGCACACCACTCGCAACCCAGATCGCGGCTCCGTCGGCCAGCAGGCGGAACGCGGGAACCGACCAAGACAAAGGCAATCCAGCCCCCAACAACCCCTCAGGAGCCCGCTGAGGTGCACCACCAGCAACCACCAAAGCAATCACCAGTACGACGACCGCCGCCGCAATCCCTCCGGCAACCACCCTCAGGCCAGCGCCACGCGGTTGCACCCCCATCGTTTCCGGATCTGAAGGGGCAGTCGCGGGAGGGGGCGTGGCGAGGGCCTCGGCCGTGGGCTGGGGTGAGGTGGCTGGCTGAGGTGAGGCGCCCCGCTGCGGCTCCGCGCCAGGCGGTTGCACCCCCACCGCCTTCGGATCTGATGGTGGTGGGGAGGGCGGGGGTGACGCGGTTGGCTCTTGGTTGTTGTTCATCGGGCTGGGCGGCGGCGGACTATGACTATGGCTAGGGCTACTACGACCAGCATGACCAGGCACATTGCCACGACGGTGACGGTGTTGGAGTTGTTGGGGGGTTGGGCGGTGGGGTCGACCGGGGGTGCGTCGGGGGCGTGGCCGGCGTGGGTGATGGTGAAGGAGGCGCTGACGGTGATGGGGTGGCCGTCGGCGGAGACTACTCGGGCTTCTACTTGGTAGCGGCCGGCTTCGATCATGGCGCCTACGGGCTGGGTGACGGTGCTGTCCAGGACTTGGGGGGCGCCGGTGGCTACGTTGACGCCGGCTGGGGATTTGACCTGGATCTGGGTGCCGTTGCTGCCTACGGGTTCGTTGAAGGTGAGGACGACCTTGGTGGGCGGGGCGGGCATTGAGGAGCCGTCGGCGGGGGTCATCGACTCTAGTTTGGCGTGCGCCGCGGCCGGCCCGGTGGTGATCACCAGGGCCAGCAGCGACGCCATCAGAACAGCGGTGAGACGACGCACGATTACGACTGCACCTTCGCCTCGACCGCCTTGCGGGGGCGTAGGCCTAGGCCGAGACCGATCAGGCCGAGCAGCAGGCCGGCGCCACCGAGACCGCGGGCCAGCGGGTCGGACGAGCTCTTCTCGGTGTCGGTGGCCGCAGCGACCGGGGTGATGGCAGCGGCCAGCTTCAAGACGGGGGCGGGGTGCTCGGGAGCCTCGGCGCCCTCGGTGCGAGGGGCGTCCCACTTGACGACCTCGCCGTCGCTGTAGGTCTGAACCGCCGGGAAGCTCAGCGAGTCCACCTTCTCGGGCAACCGCCCGACCGACAACGCGAACTCGTCGAAGTCGTTCGCCGGGATCCCACCCTTCAGCGCGGTCCAGGTCACCGTGGTGATCGCCTCGGACAGCGTCACGTCACCGACCTTGACCGGCGAAGCCAGTTTCTCGGTGGTCTTCTCGACCTTCCAACCGTCCTTCACCTGCGCACCGACATGCGCGAACGGCGTGTCCTTGGGCAGCGAAACGACCAGCTTCGTGGTGGAGGTGTTGTCGGACTCGGTCGGTACCCGGAAGACGAGTTTCGCGTACCCACCGGGCTTGGCGTCGGGCGACGACACGGTGACGTGCGCCGACGCGGAACCGGACGCACCGGCCAGCACGAGCATGGACGCGGCGGCGATCGCTCCGGCACGCAGGAAAATCTTCTTGGACATGGCAGTAAGAACCTTTCGTGATCACATGGGGCGGACCCGACCACGAAAGACGCGGCCGGTCAGAGCAGAACTGGATCCACTCCGACCAAAGGCGGTCCGCGCCGCGACACGTTCGAACCGACCCACCGCCGTACGATCCGCGGCGTCGACGAGACAACCACCTGTACGGCGCTCACCGGCCGCACCACCGTGACAACCGGAACCACCGGCCACAGCCGCGCGAGGATCCCGGCCACCCGCCGGCCCCACTCGTGAGCCCGCCCAACCGCCAGCACCCCGGCGCTCAGCGCGGCCAGGTGCGTGAACGTCATCAGCACACTGCCGCCCATCCCGGACGACATCGGCATCGGGTGGTGGACCGAATCCAGCGTCACGTGCACGAACAGCTGAACTCCGGCCAGTACGACGGCCACCAGCACCGGCTCGTCCGCCAGGTACTCACCCAGCAGCCAGCAGACACCCGTCAACGCCAGCAACGGGGCAACCACGGCGAGCGGAATCGGACCGCCGCCCGCAAGCACGTGACCGACCGCCGCGACCACGACGCTGAGCGCCGCGATCACGGACGTCGTACCGGCTTGGGCGCGCACGTGTCCTCATTCCCTCTGGCCTAATGAAACAACTCTACGTTTTAGCCAGGGGCTCCGGATCCCTCAGTGCGTGGCGACGAATTTCAGCACGATATCGCGGAAGATCTCGGGCTCCTCGACGTGCCCGAAGTGCCCGCTCTCCTGCAGCACGACCAGCTCCGCGCCCGGGATCCCGTCGGCCAGCTCCTCGGCCGAGTTCACCGGGCAGATGAAGTCGGCGACGCCGACGATCACCAGCGTCGGTACGGCGATCTCACCGAGCCGCGGGCGAATGTCCCACTGGTCGTCCTGGCGGGCCGGATCGACCGTCATGTCGAGCAGCGTCTTCCACTCGGTGAGCTGCGGATCGATCGCCTCGAAGTCCTTGAAGTAGACCGGGAGCAGCCGCGCGAGGACGTCGACCTGCTTGTCGTGCCCCTCCGGCGAGGCGTTCCAGGCGTCCAGCACCTGAGTCGCGAGGGCATCACCCTCCGGCCGGGAGGCGACGTACTTCTCGACGTTGGCGAACGCCTGGGCGCCGAGCTCCGGCCCGTTGTACGCCATCGAGTCGTAGACGATCACGCCGTTCAGCAGCTCCGGGAAGTCCAGCGCGGTCTGCAGCGCGACGAAACCGCCGTGCGAGTGCCCGAGCAGGAAGACCTTGGACTCCCCGAGGTGCTCCGCCAGTTTGGCGACGTACGACGCGTAGACCTCCATCGAGTAGTCGCCGCCCGGCAGGAGATCGGAGTGCCCGGTCCCGACCGGCTCGATGTAGACCATCGTCAGCCGGTCCTCGAGGTACGGCATCCGCAGGTACGGCCAATGCACGCCGGGCCCGCCCGAGTGGGCAATACAGACCGGTCCGGTCCCGTGAACGTGATAGGTGACCCGCACGCCGTCGACCATGAATTCAGGCACGAAAGAAAGTGTGCCGCATCGTGCAACCGGAGGCGGGGGTGAGCACGTTTGTGCTGCATGGGTGGGGAGGGCGGGGTATGAAAAGTGCTGACGAACAGGACTATGTGGACTTCGTGCGCCATCAGGCCAACGCTCTGTGCCGAACCGCCTACCTGCTGTGCGGAGATTGGCGGCGGGCCGAGGACGCGACCCAGGAGGCATTGATCCGGCTGTACCGGATCTGGGGCCGCATCCAGCGCAAGGGCAGCGTCAGCGCCTACGCCCGCAAGGTGGTCGTCTCGACCACGATGGACGCACTCCGCCGCAAATCCAGTCAGGAGGTGGTCGGCGGTGACACCTATTTCACGGGTGAGCAGGACAACTCCGACCCCCTCGGCGTACTGGAGAACCGGCTCGTGATCACCCAGGCCCTCGCCTCCTTACCACCCCGTCAGCGCGCGTGCGTCGTACTGCGGTACTTCGACGAACTGTCCGTCGAAGAGACCGCCCTGGCCCTCGACTGTCGTCCCGGAACAGTCAAGAGCCAGACCCTGCGTGCGCTGGAGAAGCTGCGCGAAAATCCCGCACTGGCTCATTTCTCCGAACTCGCCGGGGTTGGGAGGCTGACATGACCCGAGAACTCAAGGCCCTGATGGAGCGGGAGAGTGACCGCTCCGACCACTACTTCGCCCCGGACCCGGCCGCGATCCTGGCCGCCGGCCGGCGCCGGAACCGGGTCCGCAACCTCCGGGTCGCGGCCACCGTGCTGACGGTACTCGTCGTGCTGACCGCCGGGACCAGCCTGGTCCTGCAGGAGGACGAGGCCCCGGTCGCCGGTCTGCCTGGGCGCGTGGAGGATTCCTACAAACAGTGCGACACCTCGAGCGGCCGCCGGTTGGGCAAGGATTCCTGGGGCTGGCCGGAGATCACGACGATCGTCGACGGCTACGGCTCCGCCTCCTTGCGGCGCGATCCCAATGACCCGGACCGCGTCGCCTACTGCTTCACCCAGCCCGAGGCCCCGACCACGGTCGTTCCGCTCGCCCAGCGCAAGGGCATCGTCGTCCGGGTGACTCCGATCAACCCCCGGAACAGGGTGGTCACGGTGATGGGCCGGGTCTACGTCCGCGACGGCGGGAAGGTTCTGGTCGCCGTCGGCAACTCCGGCGACAAGCTCCTCCCCTCGTTCATCAAGCAGACCACGTTCGCCACGGTCGTTCCGTTCGGTGAGGCCGAGATCGCCGGCACGTACTACGTCTACCGAGCCGTCCAGCAAGCCCCATGGCCCGGCCCACAGCCCTTGGTGAGCGTGGCGTCGTACCAGCCGGACGGGTACATGATCAGCCGCGGGACCTGGTGATCGCGTCAGACGTCCTATGTCATGGATGATGGCCGCATGTATGTGCCGGTTCTGGAGGTCGGGGGAAGTCACGTCACCGCGGCGGTGGTAGCGCCGGACGGGTGGCGGGTCGAGGTGGTGGAGCGGATCGATCTGGCTTCACAGCAGGCGGCCGAGGCGGTGGTCGGGCAGCTGGCGGCAGCCGCCCGCAAGCTGCCGACGCTCGAAGGGCTGGCGATCGCGATCCCCGGCCCGTTCGACTTCACGACCGGCGTGGGGTGGTACCAGGGTCAGACGAAGTTCGACGCGCTCTACGGTTTCCCGCTCGGCGACGCGCTGCGCTCCGAGCTCGACCTGGACCGGCTGGTGTTCGTGAACGACGCCGAGGCCTTCGCCGTCGGCGAGTGGACGGCCGGCCTCACCCGCGGCGTCGAGCGCTGCGCCGGCGTCACCGTCGGCACCGGCATCGGTACGGCGTTCCTCGCGGACGGTCACGTGGTTCGCGAGGGCGGCAACGTCCCGCCCGGCGGTGAGCTCTACCGCACCGACTACGACGGCCACCCCCTGGAGGACTCGATCTCCGGCCGAGCCCTCCTGCAGCGCTACTTCGCCCGCACCGGCTCCGACGAACCCGGTATCGGCGTCAAGGAGATCGCCGACCGAGCCCGCGCCGGCGAACCAGCCGCCGCCGAATCCCTCCGCGCCGGCTTCGCCGTACTGGCCGAAGCCCTCACCCCCTGGATCGACCGCTTCCGCGTCACCCGCACCGTCCTCGGCGGCTCCATCTCCGGCGCCTTCGACCTCGTCCACGACGTCTTCCCCTTCGACGTGGTCGCCACCCCCGACACCGAACACGCCGCCCTCATCGGCACCGCCGCCCACTCCCTCCGCACCCCCTGACGAATCCCATTTGGTGGGTGCACCCACCGCCTTGGGGGTTCCCACCCCGGAATTCGGTGGGGGAACCTCCAACCTGGGTGGTTCACCCACCAAACGCGGATCGGGCTGTCGGTGGGCGGGGCTAGGGTCCGGGGATGGGTTCTCGGAAGATTGCGGTGCCTCGGGTGCGGGGGCAGTTGGATTCGGTGCTGCCGGAGGTGATCGAGGATGAGACTCGGTTGCTGGATCTGGGGCTGGAGGATGTGGATCTGAGTGATCTGGAGGCTGAGCACCTGGAGATCGGCGGGTGCCGGCTGACTCGGGGCAAGCTGGCCGGGTCGGATCTGGAGAAGCTGATTCTGGTGGACAGCGAGCTGCTGCACTGTGATGTGGCGAATGCTCGGTGGTCGGATGCGGCGGTGACGCGGGTGGCGATCGTGTCCTCGCGGATGACCGGGTTCGCGGGGCCGGGGACGAGCCTGCAGCACACGACCGTGCGGGACAGTCTGCTCGACTACGCGTCGTTCCGGTTCGCGAAGTTCCAGCGCGTCGAGCTCTCCGACTGCCGGTTGCAGAATGCGGACTTCGTGTCGGCGGACCTGACCGGGGCGGTCTTCCGGCAGTGTGATCTGAGCGGGGCGGAGTTCTCCCAGGTCAAGGCCGCCGGCGCGGTGTTCGTCGACTGCACCTGGGACGGCGCCAAGGGCTTGTCGTCGCTGGCCGGCGCCACCGTGGCAGCCTCCTCCCCCATCGACACCCTCACTTTCGCCACCGCGGTCACCCAAGCCGCCGGAATCACGCTCACCCACCCGGACGAGGTGGAGTGAGCCTGCCCACGTGCGGGCAGGCCGGGACCAGGGGCCCATTAAGGTGGGCTTGTGACTGACTCGACGATCATCTATACCCACACCGACGAGGCCCCCGCGCTGGCGACGTACTCGTTCCTTCCCGTGATCCAGGCGTACGCCGGGCAGGCCGGTGTCGGGGTCGAGACCCGCGACATCTCGCTGGCGGGCCGGATCATCGCCCTCTTCGGCGAGTACCTGACCGAGGACCAGCGGATCGCGGACGCGCTGGCCGAGCTCGGTGAACTGGCCAAGACGCCGGAAGCCAACATCATCAAGCTGCCGAACGTCTCCGCCTCGATCCCGCAGCTGAAGGCCGCGATCACCGAGCTGCAGGCCCAGGGCTACGCGCTGCCGGACTACCCGGACGAGCCGAAGACCGACGAGGAGCGCGAGATCCAGGCGCGCTACGACAAGGTCAAGGGTTCCGCGGTCAACCCGGTACTGCGCGAGGGCAACTCGGACCGCCGCGCCCCTGCCTCGGTCAAGAACTACGCCAAGACCCACCCGCACCGGATGGGTGCGTGGAGCTCGGACTCGAAGACCAACGTCGCCACCATGGGCGAGAACGACTTCCGGTCCACCGAGAAGTCGACCGTGATCGCGGCCGACGGTTCGCTGCGGATCGAGCACGTCGCCGCCGACGGTACGACGACGGTGCTGCGCGAGTCGGTCCCGGTGCTCGCCGGTGAGGTCGTCGACTCGTCCGTCATGCACGTGGCCGCGCTGCGCGAGTTCCTGACCGCCAAGGTCGCCCAGGCGAAGGCGGACGACGTCCTGTTCTCGCTGCACCTGAAGGCGACGATGATGAAGGTCTCCGACCCGATCGTCTTCGGCCACGCGGTCCGCGCTTTCTTCCCGAAGACCTTCGCCCAGTACGGCGAGACGCTGGCCAAGGCCGGTCTGTCCCCGAACGACGGTCTCGGCGGCATCCTCAACGGGCTGGCCAACCTGCCCGAGGGCGACGCGATCAAGGCCTCCTTCGACGCCGAGCTCGCCGACGGCCCGAAGCTGGCGATGGTCGACTCGGACAAGGGCATCACCAACCTGCACGTACCGTCCGACGTGATCGTGGACGCGTCGATGCCGGCCATGATCCGCAGCTCGGGCCACATGTGGGGCCCGGACGGCGCCGAGGCCGACACCCTCGCCGTACTGCCGGACAGCAGCTACGCGGGCATCTACCAGGTCGTCCTGGACGACTGCCGTGAGCACGGCGCCTTCGACCCGGCCACCATGGGCTCGGTGCCGAACGTCGGTCTGATGGCTCAGAAGGCCGAGGAGTACGGCTCGCACGACAAGACGTTCGAGCTCGCGGCCGCTGGTGTCGTCCGCCTCGTCGACGGCGACGGAAACGTCGTACTGGAGCAGGATGTCGAGCAGGGCGACATCTTCCGCGCCTGCCAGACCAAGGACGACCCGATCCGCGACTGGGTCAAGCTGGCCGTCACCCGGGCCCGCGCGACCGGCGACCCGGCGGTGTTCTGGCTGGACGAGACCCGCGCCCACGACGCTCAGATCATCACCAAGGTCACCAAGTACCTGACCGAGCACGACACCGAGGGCCTGGACCTGAAGATCCTGGCGCCGGTGGAGGCGATCAAGATCTCGCTGGACCGGATCCGCCGCGGTGAGAACACCATCTCGGTGACCGGCAACGTGCTGCGTGACTACCTGACCGACCTGTTCCCGATCCTCGAGCTGGGCACCAGCGCGAAGATGCTGTCGGTCGTCCCGCTGATGGCCGGTGGCGGTCTGTTCGAGACCGGCGCGGGCGGTTCGGCGCCGAAGCACGTGCAGCAGCTGGTCAAGGAGAACTACCTGCGCTGGGACAGCCTGGGTGAGTTCTTCGCTCTGGCCGCGAGCTTCGAGCACCTGGCCCAGGCGACCGGCAACGCGAAGGCGCAGGTCCTCGCCGACACCCTCGACCGGGCCACCGCGACCTTCCTGAACGAGGACAAGTCGCCGACCCGCCGCGTCGGCGGTATCGACAACCGCGGCAGCCACTTCTTCCTGTCCCTGTACTGGGCCCAGGAGCTGGCCAAGCAGACCGACGACACCGACCTCGCCGCCCAGTTCACCTCGCTCGCCGAGACGCTGGCCGCCAACGAGCAGGCGATCGTCGACGAACTGATCGCCGTACAGGGCTCGCCGGTCGACCTCGGCGGCTACTACCAGCCCGACCCGGCCCTGGCCGCCGCCGTGATGCGCCCGTCGAAGACCTGGAACGACGCGCTGGCTGCTTTGTAAATTAAGGCGCGTTAAGGATGCCTTGAGCGCTGTTGCCGCCACTTTCCGTAGCCCGGAGAGTGGCGGCAACTCACGTTCCGAGGAGGCATCGTGGATTCACGACGAGTCGTCAGCAATATCTTCAAAGGCTCCATGGGCAATCTGGTCGAGTGGTACGACTGGTACGTCTACACGGCGTTCGCGTTGTACTTCGCCCCGGTCTTCTTTCCGAAGGGCGACCCGACCAGCCAGCTGCTGAACACCGCGGGAGTGTTCGCGGTCGGCTTCCTGATGCGGCCGGTCGGCAGTTTCCTGCTCGGCCGGTACGCCGATCGGCACGGCAGGCGGGCTGCTCTGACGTTGTCGGTCACGCTGATGGCAACCGGCTCGCTGGTGATCGCCTGTACGCCGGGGTTCGCGACCATCGGGCTTGCCGCACCGGTGCTGCTGGTGACAGCACGGTTGCTGCAGGGTCTGTCCGTCGGTGGAGAGTACGGGACATCGGCGACGTACATGTCCGAGGTCGCGACCGACAGCCGGCGCGGGTTCTTCTCCAGCTTCCAGTACGTGACGCTGGCGTCGGGTCAGTTGGTGGCGCTGGCGGTCCAGATCGGGCTGCAGCAGACGCTGTCGAAGGAGGATCTGGCGACCTGGGGCTGGCGGATCCCGTTCGTGATCGGGGCCGTGGCTGCGGTGATCGTGTTCTGGCTGCGGCGGTCGATGGACGAGTCGGCGGAGTTCGAGGCGCAGCCGGTCAACCGTCGTTTCAAGCAGGGTTCACTCCGGGAGCTGGCCAAGCACCCGCGTGCGGTGCTGACCGTCGTCGGGCTCACGCTCGGTGGGACCGTCGCGTTCTACACGTTCACGACGTACCTGCAGAAGTTCATGGTGAACACGACCGGCCTGGAGAAGTCGCAGGTCACCTGGATCAACTTCCTTGCCCTGCTGATCTTCGTCGCGCTCCAGCCGCTCGGCGGAATGCTCTCGGACAAGATCGGACGCCGGCCGCTGCTGATCTTCTTCGGCCTCGGCGCCACGCTGCTCACCGTGCCCATCCTCACCGCCCTCGAGGATGCGACACCGGTGACGGCGTTCCTGCTGATGCTCGCCGGACTCGTCGTCGTCAGCGGGTACACGTCGATCAACGCGATCGTGAAGGCCGAGCTGTTCCCGACCGCGATCCGCGCGCTCGGCGTCGGCATGCCGTACGGCGTCACGGTCGCGATCTTCGGCGGTACGGCGGAGTACGTCGCGCTGTGGCTCAAGGACGCCGGTCACGAGTCGTCGTTCTACTACTACGTGAGCGGTTGCGCGCTGATCAGCCTGATCGTCTACCTGACGATGTCGGAGACGCGCGGTCGCATGAAGGCTCAGCACGCTGCGGAGCGCCCGGTAGGCCGACCGCGGACGCCAACGGCACAATGACCCAATGCGCACACTCATCGCCGAGGACGACGAGACACTAGGTCGTTCGCTCCGGGATGTGCTGAGCGCCAACGGTCACGACGTCACGCTGGTCGGTCGGGGCGAAGACGTTCTGCTCCGGCACGCGGAGGCCCAGGTCATCCTGCTCGACCTGGGCCTGCCGGATATCGACGGCCTCGAGGTACTGCGCAAACTCCGCCGGGTCGACGACGTGGTGGTGATCGTGCTGACCGCCCGCGATGACGAACGCTCCGTCGTACTGGCCCTCCGGCTCGGCGCGGACGACTACCTGACGAAGCCGGTCCGGCTGGCCGAGTTGCTGGCGCGGATCGAGGCTTCGGCTCGGCGATACAAACGGTCGGCTCCGGACGGGACGACGTACGAGGCAGGTGGGCTGCGGATCGACTTCGGGGTGCGGTCGGTGACGCTGGATGAGGTGGCGATCCACTTGACGCCGACCGAATTCGACATCCTGGCCGTCCTGGCTCGGCGGGCTGGGACAGCGGTCAGCCGGGAGGTGATCCAGGACGAGGTCTGGGGCGACGCGTTCGTCACGAAGTCGAAGGCTCTGGATGTCCACCTGCACGAGATCCGCGGCAAGCTCGGTCGACCGGTGATCACCACGATCAGGCGCTTCGGGTATCGGCTCGAACCATGAGGGCCCGGTTGATGGGCGTGCTCGCGGTCGTCTCGTTCATCCTGCTGGCGGCTCTCGTCATCCCCTTCCTGGACTCGGTTTCCGACACCCGCACGCAGGCTCTGCAGCTCGCTCGGAGTGCCGCGCTCGACCGGTTCGCCGGGTTGGCCGGGCGGGCTGCGGCCGATGGTGACTACAGCGGGGTCCGGCTGGAGGCCGAGCGCCATCAGGACCTGTACGCCGAATCTGTCCTGATCACCGATGCTTCCGGGCGCGTGGTGGTGTCGACGGGCGGGATGGCTCTCGCGTCGCCCGGGGTGGGTGCGGTTGCGGAGCTGGCGGCTCGGGACCTGCCCCAGCTCACCATCGACACGCTGCGACCGTGGAGCTCGTCCCATCCGTTGATTGCGGCGCCGGTCGGTTCGCCGCAGGAGCCGGCCGGTGCGGTTGTGCTGGCGGTGGCTGCTCGCCCGGCTCTTGACGACGTCACGCGGTCGTGGGCTGTGATCTGCGCGGCCGCGGTGGCTGCTCAGTTGTTGTTGCTGTTCATGGCGTCGAAAGCCGCGCAGTGGGTGATCCGTCCTGTTGGTCGGTTGGAGGATGCGGTCGTCGAGCTGGGGCGGTCGGGTGGATGGAACCAGCCGCTGCAGGCGAGTGGACCGCCTGAGTTACGGCGGTTGGCGCGATCGGTCGAGGTGATGGGGGCGACGGTTCAGCGGTCGATCGACGTACAGCGGCAGATGGTTGCCGACTCCTCCCATCAGCTGCGGAATCCGTTGGCGTCCTTGCGTTTGCGGGTCGATTCGCTCGATCCGGGGATTGATGGGCTTGCGCATGTGCAGCACGATCTGGAGCGGCTGGAGAACGTGCTGGCCGGGTTGCTGAAGCTGGCCGCGATCGAGAGCCGCATCACCGACGGCCGCGCCGAACCCACCACCGCCACCTGCCTGGTCGAGGCCGTCCTCGAAGAAGAAATCGACACCTGGCAACCGACGGCGGCCGACATCACTCTGGAACTGCACGCCGCTCCCGGACTGGTTGCCGCCGTCAACGACCACGACCTCGGCCAGCTGGTCGGAGTCCTCCTCGACAACGCCATCAAGTACGCCGGCCCCGGCACCACCGTCATCGTCACCTCAACGCGAGCCCCCGACGGCCTCGTCGTACAGATCTCCGACAACGGCCCCGGCATCCCGGTCCCGGACCTCTCGCTGGCGACCCAACGCTTCTGGCGAGGCACCTCGACGGCCGTGGGCACCGGCCTGGGCCTAGCCATAGCCGCCCAAACCGCCATAGCCATCGGCGCCACCCTGGAGCTGTCGCCAACGGACCCGCACGGCCTCACCGCCACCATCAAGTTGCCGGAGGCCCCGTGAAGCGTCGAACAGTGCTGTTAGGTGCCACCGGCCTTGCACTTACTGCATGTGCTCGTGGGCCCGCGGTTGAGCGGGTGACGATCGCGGCTGGGGAGGCTGGTGGGTTCTATCTCGAGTTCGCGCAGTTGCTGGCGATTCAGTTGCGGGTGGCGGGGGTTGCCCGGGAGGTCGTGGTTCGGGAAACCGGCGGGAGCACGGACAACCTGCGGCTGCTCGCCGCCCGGGAAACGGATCTGGCTTTGAGCCTCGCGGACGCCATCACCTCCGGACCGTCCATCCGCGCGCTCGGCCGCGTCTACGAGAACTACCTGCAGTGTGTGGTGCGCGCGGACAGCCCGCACAAGGTGTTGACCGACCTCGCCGGTACGACGATCTCCGCGGGTGCGGCCGGATCCGGGGCAGCTGTCACCGCGGCTCGGTTGCTCGCCGCGGCTGGTGTCGACTGCACCCAGAACCACCTCCCGCTCGAAAAGGCCGCTACCGCGCTCGCCGACAACCAGATTGCCGCGATGTTCTGGTCCGGCGGCGTCCCGACCACCACGCTCGACAAGCTCAGCCGCCGTACGCCGATCCGCCTGCTGCCACTCGGCGACTGGCTCGCCCCACTCCGCCGTACCTTCGGATCCGTCTATCAGGATGTGCTCGTCCCGGCCGGTGTCTACAAAGCGCCTAGCGCGGTGGCCGTCCTCGGCATCCCCAACCTCCTGCTCTGCCGGCCCGATCTGCCCAACGCGGTCGCCCGCGAGGTCACCAACACCTTGGTCCGGCAGGCCCGGTTGCTGGTTCCGCCATCCGCGGTCGGAGCGCAATACCTCAATCTCCAGTCGCTAGTCGTCACCACCCCGATCCCGTTGCATTCCGGCGCAGCCGCGCAGTACCAGCACCTCTACGGCTAGCCTCCGAACAACAGGATGTATCCGTCTACGTAGACCCCGGCGCCCCGCCTGGAGTCACCGCGCGAGCGCCGTCGCACACGTATACGTCCTGTCGTTCGGGTGACAAATGCGTGGCCGCATGCGGGATTGCGTTCCTACACTGGCGGGCATGACAGCGACCCGATCCGTGCTTGCCGCGCAGGCGACGGACTTTCCCCGGTGGTACCAGGATGTGCTTGCCAAAGCCGAGCTCGCCGACAACGGGCCGGTGCGGGGGACCATGGTCATCCGACCGTATGCCTACGGGATCTGGGAGCTGTTGCAGGCGGCAATGGACCGGCGGATCAAGGAGGCAGGCGCTGAGAACGCGTACTTCCCGCTGCTGATTCCCGAGAGCTACCTGCAGCGGGAGGCTGAGCACGTCGAGGGTTTCAGCCCCGAGCTCGCGGTCGTCACGCACGCCGGCGGCAAGCAGCTCGAGGAACCCGCCGTGATCCGGCCGACCTCGGAGACCATCATCGGTGAGTCGATGGCGAAGTGGATCCAGAGCTACCGCGATCTGCCCCTGCTCCTGAACCAATGGGCCAACGTGGTTCGCTGGGAGCTGCGGCCCCGGACCTTCCTGCGGACGACCGAATTCCTTTGGCAGGAAGGGCATACGGCTCATGCGTCCGCGGCGGAAGCTCGTGCGTATGCGACCCGGATCGCGGTGGAGGTCTACCGCGATGTCGTAGTGAACGTCCTCGGGATTCCGGTCGTGGTCGGGTGCAAGACGCGGCGCGAGCGGTTCGCGGGTGCGGTCAACACGATCGCGCTCGAGGCGATGATGGGTGACGGCAAGGCGTTGCAGATGGGCACGTCGCACGAGCTCGGGCAGAACTTCGCCCGCGCGTTCGACATCGGCTACCTGTCCAGCGAAGGCCAACGCGAGCTGGCGTGGACCACGTCCTGGGGCAGTTCGACCCGGATGCTCGGCGGCCTGATCATGGTCCACGGCGACGACGCCGGCCTCCGCATCCCGCCCCTGGCCGCGCCCACCCAGGTCGTCGTACTGGCCGTCAAAGACGAGACTCTGGTTGCGGCGGGTCAGATCGCCGACGAACTGCGCGCTGCCGGTGTCCGCGTGCACCTCGACAAACGCACCGACCAGCCCTTCGGCCGCCGAGCCGTCAACTGGGAGCTCAAGGGCGTCCCGATCCGCGTCGAGATCGGTCCCCGCGACCAGGCGGCGGGCGTGGCAACCGTCGTACGACGTCTGCGCGCGTCGGCGAAGTCGGCCGTCGGACTGGGCGATGTCGTGACAACCGTGGTGGACGCGTTGGCAGCCGACCAGACCTGGATCCACGACGAAGCCCTCGCCCGCCAAACCGCTCGCACTACCGCGGTCTCCACCGTCGACGAAGCCATGGAAGCCGCCGCCACCGGCTGGGCCACCCTCCCGTACGACGCCATCGGCGAATCAGGCGAGGACCGTCTAGCCACCGCCGCCCTCACCGTCCGCTGCCTCCAGCGGGCCGATGGTTCGCTGCCGGTGGAAGACGACGAACGCGGTCTGACTGCCTTCGTCGCCCGTTCCTACTAACCACCACCTCCGCAGCGGCGATGCGGCCGGGCAGACCCTGCCCCTCCCTCGCCGCTGCGGCCGACTACCTCGGAATGTTCCTCCCCACCAGACCGCGGTTGCGGGGCTGGAGTGGTGGCAGAGGGTGTGGCTCCAGCCCGGGGGCGGTGGCTGGTGTCTTCTGTTGGCTCGGGTGGTGGGTGGTTAGTTGTTGTAGGGGGTGGCTTCTAGCTTTAGGCCGGTGGTGGTTGTGGGGGTGGTGACCGTGACCGTGCGGGTTTCGCCTGGGAGGAGCCAGATGTAGTTGTCGGTGTAGGTGGCGGGGAGGACTCGGTTGCCGGTGCGGTCGCGCAACGACAAGCGGGTTAGGGCTGCGACTGTCTTGCCCGTGTTGCGGATGGTGGCGGTTAGTTTGCCTCGGGATGTGGTCGACCGTACGTCGAGTTTTGCGGGCGCCAGTGAGTTGAGGCGCTGGAGGTCGGTGGGTTTGCGGTAGCGCCAGTAGGTGTTTTCGGAGAGGACTTTGCCAGCGGCGTCGGTCAGTTTGAGGCGGAGCAGGTGCAGGGCCGGGAGGTCGGCACCGAAGGCAACTTTGAAACCTTCAGTCTTGTTGCTGGCAGCAACGGTGATCGACTGGTTCTGCGAACCTAGGCGTACGCCGTTCAGGTCGTAGAGGTCGGCTGTTACCGAAGCGGTCAGCGGGGACGTGGTGTGGTTGAGGACGACTGTGGTCCAGTCGGGTTGGTTGGCTTGGACGTGGATCGCCTCGCAGCCCTTGCGGGCGCCGTAGTACGAACCGTTCACATCGAGGTCGTAGTCGTATGTCTGCCAGACCGTCGAATGCCACGCAGGATGCGACATCCACAGCAGTAGCGCCGACGCGTCGGTCCACAGATTCGCGTTCCAGGCCTCGAACATCGCCCGCATGTTCTCGTAGTTCACGAACTGCGCCTTGCGGGTGAACTCCTCCAGCCCGCTCGACGCTCCCAGCCGCTCGTCGATCGCGCCGAGATAGGTCTCCGGGTGCTGGTTGCCGTGCGTCGACCAGTCGTGGTGGTACCACGGCGTACCGATCGGCCACCCCGGATCGTCAGCGCCGACCAGGTTGCGCATCGACTCGACGACCGGGATCGTCGGCATCCCGATTTCGGTGTGGAAGCCGAAGTTGAAGGTGTCGTAGGTGTTCGCGTCGAAGTACTTGGCCGGGTCCACCCAGTAGTACGGTCCGTGTCCCGACACGAACCCGGCCGCCGAATCCGGCAGGTAGAGGATCTCGTCGTCCTCCTCGCGGATCGCGGCCTGGATCCCCTCGTGGATCGCGGGCGGCGGGTGCTGCTCATTGGCCGCGCACCACACCACGATGCACGGGTGCGTCCGGTACCGAACGATCGTGTCGCGCGCGATATCGACATACCCGGGCAGGTTGTCGGTGAACGGACCGGCCTCCCAGAAGTCGTTCCAGACCAGGATGCCGTTCTCATCGCACGCCTGGTAGAACTCCTCCCGCGTACTCGACCCGATCCAGTTGCGGATCATGGTGAAGTTCATGTCGCGGTGCATGCCGATCACCGCGCGCATCTTCTCCTCGGGCATCCGGCGCAGCAGTTCGTCCCAACCCCAGTTGCCACCGCGGCAGAAGATCCGCACACCGTTCACGCTGATCTTCAACGGCACCGGCGCGTTGTTGACCTCCTGCACCTTGCGCCACGCGTTGCCGTCATCCGACACCTGGATCTCGAACAGCGACGCGTACGCCGTCTCCCACAGCAACTCGATCCGGTCAAAACTGCGAGCGCTGCCGAGATCCACCTGGATCCACTGATCATCGCTGTACGCCGACGACCAGCGACTGCGATCATCACCGTCGATCGCGTTCTGTGCGGGACTCCCGTCATCATCCGAAGCGCTCGCCGTACCGGACCGGGCCAGGTCGACCGAGGGGTCGGCACTGTCCTTGATCGCCAGTGTCCACAGCGAATACCCCCACCCAGTGGCCCGGCGGCGGCCCTGGATCCGCAGGTACCGCGCAGTCTGCCGAGCGATGTTGACGGTCTGCAACGCACTGTTCGTCGCCGGATCGATCTTGATCGGGATCTCGTAGTCGTACCCGAACTCGCGGATGCCGAAGGTGGTCTTGCGGCTGTCGCTGACGGCACCACCGACAGTTGCCGTGACGGTGAGCGTGTGCAGCGCAGGATCGCCGTACCCGTTGGGCCACCAGAGCTTGGGGTTGTCGATGGCAACGATGTCGAAGGCAACCTTCGCACTAGCTCCACCTTGTAGCGTCACGGTCTTGCTGCCCGCCCAGCCGTCGAAGGCCGCCTTGACTGTGACAGTGCGCGGTGCCGTTGATGCGTTCCGGACCGGCACGGTGATCGCGACCGTGGCGTGATCCGCGCGAGGCACCTTCGTCACCACGCGGGCATCGCCCAGTACGGCGTCGCCCGTGAACCGCAGGCGGACATGGTTCCAGATCCCGGCCGCCCGGTCGCGAACCGCCGGCATCCAGTCCCAGCCGGACGCGGCGAGCAGGGTCGGCGAATCGAGGTACAGCGTGGCCGCCTGGACGAACGCCTGCCCCGCATCCCCCTTATCCCCAGCAGATCCCGGGTGCGGCATCGGCGTGATCTTCACCGCGAGCGCGTTCTTCGCCTTCAGCGCGGCCGTCACATCCAGGGCGACCCGCGCGAACGGATGCTTCACCGTGCCGACCGAGACGCCGTTCAGCCAGACATCCGCCTGATGGTTGATTCCGTCGAACTCGAGCCAGGCCCGCGTCCCCGAGGCCGTCGGGCGATCGAACTTCCGGTGGTACCACCACACGTGCCGGCTGAGCGCCTCCGGGATCTCGAGGTTGTTCATCCCCTCCACCGGGTCGGGGAAATGCCCTTCCTCCACGAGCGATCCGAGCACTGTTCCAGGGACAACCGCCGGCAACCACGTCGACGTGTCCAGACCGGACTGCGCTAGTACGGCGCCATCCGCCGTACCGGCGCCATCCATACCGGTGAAGGCGTCCATCGTCAGCGTCCAGCCGGACTCGATCGGGAAGGTTCCGTCGGCCGCCTTGGTCAGCGCCGGCGGGCGATCGGCGTGCTTACCCCAGTCGGTCCACCCAGTCGCGGCGGGACGCGCGGCCGTCGTACTGCCGTAGACCTGGAAGCCGTTGAGGCCTAGGGCGTTCGTGTTCGCCTGGCGGCTGGCGGTCAGCCGCACGTACTGCGCCGTGACCGGGCTGTCCAGCATGACGTCGACAGTGCCACCAGCACTGTCGCTCGCCTGGTGGACCGTCCGCCACGAAGATCCGTCGGTCGAGATGTCGACGCGGAAGTCCAGCGGCGAACTCGAGAGCAGCTCCTGACCGGTCGTGTTCCCGTACGGATTACCGCCGGAGAAGTCGAAGGCCGGGTCCTTCGAGGTCGCCTCGAACGTGAGCCGCACGGACTCCACCCGGCACTTCGCCTGCAGGTCGACCACCAGCCATTGCGGGTCGTTGCCCGCCGCCCGCCAGCCAGATCCCCGCACGCCCGGCACCGCGAGCCCGTCGACCGCGAACTCGGGCGGCGTCGCGGCGTACGCGCTCGACGACGCCCGCACCGGCCGATACCGCGCCAGATCAGTCTTCGGCGGAGCGGCGGCCGGCTGGGGCGCGGCCTCGGCGCCGGCCACGGGCAGCGTGACGCTCGCCAGCAACCCACCACTCGCGGCCAGGAACGTACGGCGGGACAACGGATCCACGGGAGCCTCCAGGGCGGACTGGATATTTCCTAATAAACGAGCCACCCGGAAGTTACTTCAACCGCTCAAGTATGTCTACGGTGCGAGGTACTTCCGCACGTCGTCCGCCACCTGCGCCCGGTGCGCCATCCCGTATTTGCGCAAAATCGCGCTCAGATGGGTCTTCACGGTGTTGAGACTGATCCCCAGCTCAGCCGCCAGCTGATCGTTGTCCAACCCGTCCACCAACAAGACTGCGATCCCCTGCTGAGCCTTCGTCAGCCCCGCAAACCGCCGTTCCGGCCCCTCGTCAGCCTCCATCAGCATCTCGATCAGCTCGGACTGGATGTGCTCGGTCGTCTCGACGATCCGGGTCAGGTGCCCATGCACCTCAGTCGGTACGTCGTCCGCCGTCATCGCCTCCGCCGCGATCTCCCGGATCGACGCGATCCGATGCGTCAGGTACTCCGCCACATGATCCGACGTGAGCATCCCCGGCCCGACATCCCCCGCCGGCAACCGCCGCAACGCCTCCCGATCCTCCCCCTCCCGCGTCAGCACCCGCTCAACCACACCGGCGATCCACTCAAACGCTCGTACGGCGTTGGCGTCGTACGAATGCGCCTCGTAGCTCTGCATCGACAACATGCCGAACAGCTGATCCGCCCCATCCTTCACCGACCGGAAGATCGGCACCGTCACCGCATCCGCCGACCGCCGCCCTACTTCCCCGATCGGTACGCCGGCATGCAACGCGGCGCCGTTGTCGTACGCGAACCGATAAGTCTGCCGATGCTTCAGCAACCACGCGGTCTGCCCCTGAGGCCCGAACCGATGCGTGTCCGGATCGACGTACTGCCCGTCGTCGTACCCATACGGATACCGCACCCGCGTAGCCCCGTGCAGGAACCCCACATAGAACGTGTCCACCCGCGCAACCTTCGCCACCACGACCCGCACATAGTCGTACAGCCCGTAGTGATCGGCGCGGAACAGCGCCTCGATCTTGTGATAGGCCTCGCGCAGGATGATCGCGGTCTCGGCGTCAACCCTGAGCGGGGCCGGTCCGTCCTCCGGCACGACCCACCCCTGCTCTATCGATCAACAACCCCTGACTATGCCGAAGCCACGGCCGAAAGCCAAGGAGTAATCCACAGCGACTGCGGATCGACGTACGGCGCGAGGGCCGCGGTCACCTCCGGGTCGCCTGCACCATTCAGGTACCCGGACGCAATCCGGTAGGTGATGCCGGCCAGGAAGTCGGCGATCTGCACGCGGTGGTCGACGAAGGAGTCCAGTTGGTCGATGGCGGCGATGGCCGGGCTTGCTTGGCGGAGGGCAGTGATTCGGGCTGGGGAGAGGGTGGTCTGGCGGTCGTGCGCGATGTGGACCGGAGTGCCGTCGCTCCAGTATTCGGCGGCTCGGATGATTGCGGGGAGTAACGGATCGAGTCGCGGGAGTACGGCGGTCTCGTGGGCCCGGAGGTAGTCGTTGGCCGCGTCCAGGAATGCGCGGGCTTCCCCGGTACGGCGGTAGGCGTCGTACAGGAAGGGGATGGTCGCCGGGCGCGCGCCGAGGTAGTCGACCAGGGCGGTGATCAGGAAGTGGGTCTTGTCGATCACGAAGACGCTGGCGTTGCCGGGGAGCGGGCCGTTGGGGCCCAGGAACCAGAGCAGGGTGGCGCGGTGTTTGGCGCGGAGGAGGTGGTTGGCCTTGTACATGGTGGCCGGTGATTTGATGCGGTCGCGGAGTTCGGCGACGCAGGCTGCTGCGGTTTCCTCGTCCAGGCGGATGCTTGCGTGCGCGAAGACATCCGTGACGCCGCCGACCAGCTTCTCACCCTCGTATCCGGATTCGTCACAGACGATGGTGGTCGGCACATGTCGACTCTCTCACCGGGTGCAAACACTTTTCCACCCTGAACGGCAGTCGCGGGTGGGGAGGAATCCCCGAGTCGCCCTCCCAAGCCTCGGCCGAATCCCAGTCCACCACCCGCGACCACGTCCAGAACGCCGTACATCCCGCACTGCTCGATCTCACTCCCCCAGCGAGATCGAACACCACCTGCAGTGTGTTTGGCGTTCTCTCCCCCCTGCTGACTACAGCGTGCCACCGCCGACAGGGCGTGCCAATCGCTCTCCGTATGAGGTTGTTGTGTTCTCAACCTCACCCCGGGAGTGAGTCACCAACTGGTGTCCATCGGCTTGCCTTCGGCGTAACCGGCCGCGGTCTGCAGGCCGACAACCGCCTTCTCGTGGAACTCGGCGAGGTTCGCAGCGCCGACGTACGTGCAGGAACTGCGCACTCCGGAGACGATCGAGTCGAGCAGATCCTCGACACTCGGGCTCTCCGGGTCGAGGTACATCCGCGCCGACGAGATGCCCTCCTCGAAGATCGCCTTCCGGGCCCGCTGGAACGGGGTGTCCTCGGCGGTCCGCAACCGCACCGCGCGGGCGGACGCCATACCGAAGCTCTCCTTGTACATCCGCCCGTCGCTGTCGCGATGCGCATCCCCGGGCGACTCGTACGTCCCGGCGAACCACGAGCCGATCATCACGCTCGAGGCGCCGGCGGCCAGTGCCAGCGCGACATCCCGCGGATGCCGTACGCCGCCGTCCGCCCACACGTGCTTGCCCAGCTCACGCGCTCGCGTCGCACACTCCAGCACCGCCGAGAACTGCGGTCGACCAACGGCCGTCTGCATCCGCGTCGTACACATCGCGCCCGGTCCGACACCGACCTTGATGATGTCGGCGCCGGCCTCGACCAGATCGCTCACACCCTCCGCAGTCACCACATTGCCCGCAACGATCGGGACCTCGGGACTGAGGCTCTTCACCGTCCGCAGTACCTCGAGCATCCGCGCCTGGTGACCGTGCGCGGTGTCGATGACCAGTACGTCGATTCCCGTGTCCAGCAAGGCCTTTGCGCGCTGCTCGACGTCCCCGTTGATCCCGATCGCGGCCGCGACCCGCAGACGCCCTTGAGCATCGAGCGCCGGCTCGTACAGCGTCGCCCGGAGCGCCCGCTGCCTCGTGAGAATGCCCACGATCGTCCCAGCCTCGTCCACCACCGGCGCCAGCCGATGCCGCCCGTCATGCAACTGGTTGAACGCGGCCTGCGGATCGATCCCCGCCGGCACCGTCAGCAACTCCCGCGACATCACCGCATCCAGCTGCGTGAACCGATCCACCCCAGCACAGTCCGCCTCGGTGACAACCCCCACCGGCCGCCCTCGATCAACCACCACTACTGCCCCATGCCCCCGCTTCGGCAGCAGATTCAGCGCCTCCCCCACCGTCCCCGAAGGCGGCAACACCAAAGCCGTGTCATGCACCGGATCCCGTTCCTTGACCCAGGCAACAACATCCCCCACCACATCCACCGGAATATCCTGCGGAATCACCGCCAACCCACCACACCGAGCCAACGTCTCCGCCATCCGCCGCCCCGACACCGCAGTCATATTCGCCGCGACAACCGGAATCGACCCCCCACTCCCGTCCCCCGTCGAAAGATCCACATCCAGCCGCGACCCCACCCGAGACCGCCCAGGCACCAAAAACACATCACTGAACGTCAGGTCCCCCGCGGGTTCCCGGTCGTGGTGAAACCGCATAGCAGGCTCCTTAAGGTGGCGAAACCTCGCCAGCCTGCCACGCCACTCCACCCCTCACAAGCATTTCCCGCGCCCACAGCAACGAAAACCGGCCCGCACCAGATGGTGCGGGCCGGTCCGTTCAGTACGTGATCAGCGGTGCAGGTCGAAGCGGTCGAGTTCCATGACCTTGTGCCAGGCGGCGACGAAGTCGGTGACGAACTTGGACTTGGCGTCGTCGGAGGCGTAGACCTCGGCGACGGCGCGGAGTTCGGAGTTCGAGCCGAAGACCAGGTCGGCGCGGGTGCCGGTCCACTTGACCTTGCCCGAGGAATCCTTGGCCTCGAAGAACTCCTGGCTGCTGTCGGTCGACTTCCACTCGGTGCCCAGGTCGAGCAGGTTCGCGAAGAAGTCGTTGGTGAGCGTGCCGGGGTTGTCCGTGAGGACGCCGTACGTCGAGCCGTCGTAGTTGGTGCCGAGGACTCGGAGGCCGCCGACCAGGACGGTGAGCTCGGGGGCGCTCAGGGTGAGCAGGTTCGCCTTGTCGAGGAGGAGGTACTCCGCGGGGAGGCGGTTGCCCTTGCCGTAGTAGTTGCGGAAGCCGTCGGCGGCGGGCTCGAGGGCCTCGAAGGACTCGATGTCCGTCTGCTCCAGGGTCGCGTCCGTGCGGCCGGGAGTGAACGGTACGACGAGGTCGACGCCGGCGTTCTTGGCCGCGACCTCGACGCCGACGCCGCCGGCGAGCACGATCAGGTCGGCCAGCGAGACCGGCTTGGGGAACGACTGCTGGATGCCCTCGAGGGTGCGCAGTACCTGGGCGAGCTGGTCGGGGTTGTTGACCTCCCAGCCGGCCTGCGGCTGCAGGCGGATGCGGGCGCCGTTCGCGCCACCGCGCTTGTCGCTGCCCCGGAAGCTCGACGCCGACGCCCACGCGGTGGACACCAGCTGCGAGACCGACAGGCCGGAGGCCGCGATCTGCGCCTTCAGCGCGTCGATGTCGTCGGCGCCGATCAGCTCGTGGTCGACGGCCGGGAGCGGGTCCTGCCAGATCAGCGTCTCGGCGGGAACCTCGGAACCGAGGTAGCGCACGATCGGGCCCATGTCGCGGTGCGTCAGCTTGAACCAGGCGCGGGCGAACGCGTCCGCGAACTGCTCCGGGTTGTCCTTGAACCGGCGTGAGATCGGCTCGTAGATCGGGTCGAAGCGCAGCGCCAGGTCGGTGGTGAGCATCGTCGGCTTCTTCTTCGGACCGTCGTACGCGTCCGGGATGATCGCCTCGGCGTCCTTCGCGACCCACTGGTTCGCGCCGGAGGGGGACTTGGTGAGCTCCCACTCGTAGCCGAACAGGATCTCGAAGAAGTCGTTGCCCCACTTGGCCGGCGTGGTGGTCCAGGTGACCTCGAGGCCGCTGGTGATCGCGTCCTTGCCCTTGCCGGAGTTGAAGGTGCTCTTCCAACCGAGGCCCTGGTGCTCGAGGTCCGCGCCCTCGGGCTCGACCCCGACGTGCTCCTCGGCGTTACCGGCGCCGTGCGTCTTGCCGAAGGTGTGACCGCCGGCGATCAGCGCCACGGTCTCCTCGTCGTTCATCGCCATCCGGCCGAAGGTCTCGCGGATGTCGCGCGCCGAGGCGATCGGGTCCGGGTTGCCGTTCGGGCCTTCCGGGTTCACGTAGATGAGACCCATCTGTACGGCGCCCAGTGGCTTCTGCAGCTCGCGGTCACCGCTGTACCGCTCGTCGTCCAGCCAGCCCGTCTCCGGGCCCCAGTAGACATCGGTCTCCGGCTCCCAGACGTCGGCCCGGCCACCGGCGTACCCGAAGGTCTTGAAGCCCATCGTCTCGAGCGCGACGTTGCCGGTCAGGATCATCAGGTCGGCCCAAGAGATCTTCTGGCCGTACTTCTTCTTCACCGGCCAGAGCAGCCGCCGCGCCTTGTCCAGGTTGGCGTTGTCCGGCCAGCTGTTCAGCGGCGCGAACCGCTGCTGCCCCGCACCCGCGCCACCGCGGCCGTCGCTGATCCGGTACGTCCCGGCGCTGTGCCACGCCATCCGGATCATCAGCGGGCCGTAGTTCCCGAAGTCGGCCGGCCACCAGTCCTGCGAGGTCGTCAGTACGTCGGCGATGTCGGCCTTGACCGCGGCCAGGTCCAGCGTCTGGAACTCGGCGGCGTAGTCGAACTCCTCGCCGAGCGGGTTCGACACGGCCGGGTTCTTGGCCAGGATCTTCAGGTTCAGCTGGTTCGGCCACCAGGCCCGGTTCGCGTCGCCCGAGGTCGGTTGCACACCCTGACCGTGGGCCACCGGGCAGCCGCCGGTCGCCTGGGCGTTCTCTTCGCCGCGGCTCTCTTCGCTGCCTTCACCGGGCAGCGGCTCGTGCCGCTCGTCGTTCTCGGACATCTGAATCCTTCCAGGACTGGACGTGTTTTTCACAGAAGGTCAAGCACAGTCGGAGCAAAGCCCCCAGTAGATGACCTCGGCCTCGTCGATCACGAACCCGTGGTCGTCCGACGCATGCAGGCAGGGCGCATGCCCCACCGCACAGTCGACATCGGCAATGGCGCCGCAGTTCCGGCACACGACATGGTGGTGGTTGTCGCCCACCCGCGACTCGTACCGCGCAACCGACCCGAGCGGCTGAATCCGCCGTACCAGCCCCGCCGCCGTCAACGTGTGCAACGAGTCGTACACCGCCTGGTGCGAAACCTCCGGCAGATCGTTGCGCACGGCCCCGATCAACGAGTCCGTATCGGCATGCGGGTGCGCATACACCGCCTGCAACACCGCAACCCGCGGCCGCGTCACACGCAGCTCACTCCCCCGCAGCAACTGCTGGAGCTCTTCCACGGTCGGCACCCCTGCAGTCTTCCCCCTTTTCTGGAATGAGTCAAGATTACCTGCCGCAACACCAACCGACCGTCTCCCAACGAGACTGTGAACATCCTCCTGCGCCGCGCGCGGGGCTAGCCGAGGATTCGGTTGTCGGCGGCGTCGTCGTACCGGTTTTGGGCTGCTTGTACGTCGTCTACGTAGGACTCGGCCCAGACTTGGAGTGCCTGGAGTGGTTCGTGGAGGGTTCGGCCGAGGGGGGTGAGTTGGTAGTAGGCGTGGTCCTGGTGGATGTGTTCGACCATGCCGTCTCGCTCGAGTGCTCGCAGCGTGTCGACGAGGACCTTCTTGGTGATGCCCTCCACCTGACGGTGTAGTTCGCCGAAGCGCAGCGGTTGCTCGTGGAGCAGGATCACGATCATCGCGGTCCACTTGTTCGCGATCCGCGCCAGCGATGCTCGCGACGGGCATTGGGCGGAGAACACCGTCCACTCGCGGTTCGATCCGGTCACGTTGAAGTAACCACCCTCTCCTCCGGCACGCTGGGATCCCAGCTAACCATGGAGGATGGACATGTCAGCCATAGATGTCGTAGGCAAGTACGGCGCCGCCGTCGCGGCCGGTGATCTGCAAGCTCTCGCCGCCACCCTGCACGCGGATGCCGTCTGGCACCAGCCGGGCGCGAACCCGCTGTCCGGCGACCACGTGGGCCCCGACGCCATCGTCGCCCACCTCGGCCGCTTCTTCGCCCTCAGCAACGGCACCTTCACCCTGGAAACCGAGTCCGCCACCGAAAGCGGCAACCTCGTCTCCACCACGGTCCGCTTCACCGCGAAGCGCGAAGGACTCCCCGACCTTGACCAGCACGGCGTCGACGTCTTCCGCGTCGACGGCGACAAGATCGCCGAGATCTGGCTCATCGGCGAGGACCAGGCCGTAGAAGACGCCTTCTGGAGCGCCGCTTAGACGCGACGAGCGATCAGCCGCCAGATCAAGCGCTACCTGAGTTCGGTCATCCCTTGTACAAGCAGAAGGAATAGATGACGCGCCCCGTTGTCGAACTGTCGCCGCGCGGCTCGAACCACAGCGTTCCGTCGCCGCGGGGCTGGTAGTTCAGGCTGACGGTCTTCGTGACCTTGCGCCCCCGCGTGCCGAGCAACGTGGTGGAGGTACTGGATCCGTTCTGCGCCTTCCGCACGCGGATCATCTTCACGGTGCCCGTGATCGAGTACGTGACCCGCACCTTCGCATCCCCACCCGGCCAATTCCGGTAGCCGTAGCCAATCCCACCCAGAACGCTGTCCGGCTCATTCGAGGACCGCACACAAGTCACCGCCTCAGCCTCGCCGGCCCCCGGCACCACCACCCCGGTCGCCATCAGCAACCCGACCAAAGGCGCCGCCACAAACACCCGTCGCAAAGAAAAAGTCACAATCACTCCTAGCTCGTCAGGACGACGTCAGGCTAGAAGCGCGCACCTTCATCCCGCTGCCCGTACACCACCCGTACTGCGATCAGCGTGTGGTTGTGGTGAGTTCGCCGGAGAGGAGGTCGATCGCGTAGGCGCGCGCAACCTCCGGACGGGAGATGTGGAGGACTTTCCCCTTCACGGCAACGGTCCAGCCGCGAGCGACCTCTGCCGGAAGATCGACGCACAAAGCCGTCGCGTCGGCCGCGAACAACAGGTGTACGAACGGCCCGTGGGGGCGCCCGAGCCCTTCGTGTCCGTCGCCGTGCGAGCCGCTGGGATGGGGGACATAGAGCGTCGCCACACTCCGTCCGTCGCGGGTTGACGCGCGCGCGATCGGCAGCCCGGCCATCTCCTCGCCCGAGGTCCGCTTGTCAGCCACCGCGTCAGGACGCAGAGCAGCAGATGCCCGGTCATACGCACGTACGACGTACTTGCCGGAATCGGCCGGCGGTCGGTGCTCGATGAAGTAGATGACGGCCCCGTCGGGCGACCAGGCGTCGTAGGTGAAGTCACCGGGCAACTCCACCAGCTTCGACGCCATCGCCTTCAGGTCAAGGACCATGAACCGACTCACGCCTCCCCGAGAGCCGGCGGCTTCGGCCAGTACGGCCCGGCTGCCATCCGGTGTCGCGCCGTCCGCCGGACCGTCCGCCACGACCCGCGGCAGCACCCAGCGCCCGTCAACCTCCAATGGCCGACCGGCACCGCCCGCCACAGACACCGACGTACGAGTCTCGGCGGACTGAACCCGGATGCCGACCGACCCAGCGCGCAGCTCTGCAGTAGTGGTGGCGGCCGGCTGCTCGGCGACACTGATGACGCGGTCCGGCTCCGAACTGCAACCGGCGATCACCAAAGCGCCGGCGATCAGCACTGTGCTCCTGGAGAGATGCATGCGGACTCCCGACGTGGGCTGAGGCAGTTGGACAACTCACCTACACCGCTGCGGCGCGCCAGGTTCCGCTCGGCCTCAGGTGCCTGGTGAGGAAGGCGATCTGGTCCGCGACGACCTGCTCGACGACCGGCGGGTGATAGACGGTGAAGTGGTCGGCGTCGTAGTGCTTGAGTTCGGCACGGGGTGCCTCGGCGACCACCTTCTCGGCGATCTCCGGCGCGATGAGGTTCTCCCGGTCGCACGCCGCGACCAGGAGCGGGCACCGTACGTCGGATGCCTGTGCCGCGGCGTTGTAGAACAGCATGCCCAGTCCCGAAGCGGCGGTGATGCGGTTGTCGAACTCGCTGCCCGGCGGGGTGACCGACTGCCAGCCCTCGAGCGCGCCGGGTTGGTTCACAAAGGCCTTCTCGCCTGGCCGACCCACCAGCGGCACGTATCGCCGCGGCAGTCGCAGCATGGCACGGAACAGATCGGCGACGATTGGCCCTGTCATCCGGGCGAGGTGACGGGCTCCGGCGCGCAGCACAACAGCGCGCCCGCTCAGCACCGGGCATTGCACGACCGCCGCAGCGAGGTCGGGGTGGCGGGCAGCGGCCGCGAGCGCATGACTGGCGCCGAACGACGTCCCCCACACCGCCAACCGGGCCGGATCGACCTCGGGCCGCGATCGGGCGAATTCGATCGCGGCGTCGACATCGACGGCGTACCGGCGCTGGCTGACCAACTGCCGCGGCTCACCGCCGGATTCGCCGAGATTCCGGAAGTCGAAGGCCACCACGGCGATCCCGGCTTCCGAGAACCACCGCTCGTACTGGCCGAGCATCATCTCGTGGGTAGCGCCGCCGCCGTGCACGAGTACGACGGCCGGGTGCGGCCCATGCCCGCACCGAAGAAGTTCACCCGCGCCCAGCTGCAGACCGTCGCCCTGACCCTGGTCGACGAACAGGGCCTGGCCGCCCTGACCATGCGCAATCTCGCATCGGCGCTGGGCACCGGCCCGATGACCATCTACAACTACGTAGACAGACGCGAGGGGCTGGAGCAGCTAGTCACCGAAGCCGTCATGGCCGAGGCCCACTGGGACACCACCCCAACCGACGACTGGACCGACGCAGTAGCCGCAGTAGCCGAAGGCATGTGGCGAGCCGTCCGCGCCCACCCGAACGCCGTACCCCTGATCCTCACCCGGCGCATCCTGGACGCGGCAACACTCACCCCAGCCGAGGCACTACTAGAAGCGCTGGCCCGCAGCGGCAGATCGGGAACCGGCCTACTGGTCGCCTTCCGCCTGGTCTCCGCATTCATCACCGGCTTCGCCCAAGCCGAGTTCGCACCAACCGACCAAGCCGCCGCCCTACCCGCCGACCAGTTCCCCCACCTGGTCGCCATGGCCCACACCGCCACCGCCAGCAACCCAGAAGCCGAGTTCCACTCCGCCCTGAGCATCATCCTCAAAGGCCTTCGGCTCGACGGGTGATCCGGTGATCGCTCATACTCGGTGTTCAGGTTGGCTGAACAATTGTTCGCCGTGGTTGAACACCCGATGTGAGGTGCTGTGGAACGTCAGGAGATCGAGACGTTCCTTGTGCTGTGCGAAGAGTTGCACTTCGGCCGGACCGCCAAGCGCCTCCGGGTCTCGCCGGCGCGCGTCACCCAACTCGTCCAGAAGATCGAGCGCCGGATCGGTGCCGCCCTGTTCGAGCGCAACACGCGCGGTGTAACCCTCACCGACCTCGGCCGGCAGTTCCAGCGCGACCTCGCGCCCGCACACGAGGCCGTGGAGCAGGTCGTCCAGCGGACCATCCAAGCAGCCAAGGGGATCGACGGCGAGCTCCGGCTGGGCTTCCTCGGTACGGCGAATGGTCGGCACCTGGTCGAACTCGCCCGCAGCTTCGAATCGCGTCAGCCCGGATCCACCGTGCGTCTCGTGCTGGAGGCAGAGGTCGGCGACCACCTGCGGCCGCTGCGGCAGGACCGGGTCGACATCCTCGCCGTACCGCTGCCTGTCCGCGAGGACGGCATGATCGTCGGACCGGTGGTCCTGCGCGAGACCCTGCTGATGGCCGCACCCGAGGGCCACCCGATCGTACGGCGGGGTTACGCCACGATGGAGGATCTCGCCGACCACCCGGTCGTCGTCGCAGCAGGTGATCCGGAGGCGTACTGGATCGACTACTTCGTGCCGAGCCAAACGCCGTCGGGGCGGCCGATCGAGCGCGCATTCCTGGTCGAGAGCCTGCAGGCCGGTGTCGCGCTGGTCATGGCGGGCAAGGGCATCGGCCCGATCCTGGCGCAGTTCGCGCAGTACAACCAGCATCCCGGGATCGCCTACACGCCGATCGAGAACGGTCCGCCCGTCGCGTCGGCACTGATCTGGCGGGCCGACCGCGAAACCGAACTCGTCCGGGCGTTCGCCCGGCTCGCCGAGGATCACGGTCCGGTGATCCTCGACTGGCCCCCGGCTCAGTAGTGCGGACCTGCGAAACAATCCTTGAACGACGCTGAACGACGGCGAGGCATTCACGCGGGTCTTCAACCGTGCTGAACAGCCGTTGAGCACATCGCCGTTGCCGCCGGTTCTTCCTGAGCCCGACAGTGGATCAGCACCGATCCCCTGAACTCCGGTAGGAACCCATGGACCCGAAGCACCGCATCGTCATCCTCGGCGCCGGCTACACCGGCATGATGGCCGCCCACGGCATCGCGCGCCGTACCAGGAACGCCGACGTCACCCTCGTCAACCCGACCGACGTCTTCAACGAACGCCTCCGCCAGCACCAGGCCGCGGTCGGTCAGCAGCTCGCCGTCCACCGCATCCCCGATCTCGTCGCGCCGGCGGGCGTCACCTTCGTTCAGGGCCGGGCGGCCCGGATCGATGCCGCCAACCACAGCGTGGTCCTTGCTGACGGCAACGACCTCACGTACGACTACCTCGTCTACGCGATCGGTAGCGCCACCCCGCGCTCTGAGCACGCCTTCGCCATCGACGATCCGCAGTTCGCACAGGCCCTGCGGGACAACGCTGAGGGCGTCCTCACCGTCTGCGGCGCCGGTCTGACCGGCATCGAAGCGGCCGCCGAAGCCGCCGAGGCGTACCCGAAGATGCGAGTGATCCTGCTCAGCCGCGGCGAGCCGGGCTCGATGATGGGTTCGAAGGCACGCACCTATCTGATGAACACGCTCGACCGTCTCGGCGTCGAGATCCGCACCGGCGTCACGGTCACCCGGATCCACCCGCACGCAGTCGAACTAGCCGACGGCGAACGCATCCCGACCGACATCACCTTGTGTACGACGGGCGTCGTACATGCTCGTCTTGCCGCAGAAGCCGGCATCGCGGTCGACGACGCCGGCCGGGTCACCGTCGACTCCGCCCTGCGTTCGGTCTCGCACCCCGAGGTCTTCGCGATCGGTGACGCGGCCGCGATCCGCCAGGCCTACGGCACCATCCACGGCACCTGCCAGAGCGCCATCCCCGCCGGCGCCCACACGGCCGAGTCGATCACCCGGATCCTGCGCGGCAAAGACCCGCGCCCATTCCGCTTCGGCTACATCCACCAGCCCGTGTCGCTGGGTCGCAAGGACGCCGTCATCCAATTCACCAACCCCGACGACACCCCCAGCCGCTGGTACCTCAAGGGCCGAGCCGCCATCGCCTACAAGGAAGCCGTCAGCTCGAGCCCGCTCAAGTTCTACCGCTCCAAATCCCCCATCCCCTCAGCCCTCACCAAACGAACCGGCGGCCGCCACAACCCCACCCTGAGCAAAGGAAGCTCCCGATGATCCTCCTCACCGGCGCCAACGGCGTCGTCGGCCGCGCTGTAGCCCGCCAACTCGTCGACAAGGGCATCCCCCTCACCGCAGTCACCCGCGGCGCATCCCCCGTCCCCAACACCGTCCAAGGTGACCTCTTCAACCCAGGTTGGCTGGAACCAACCCTCGAAGGCGTAGAAGCCATCCAGATCAGCCCCCGCGCCACCGGCCCCGGGCTGGGTGAGCTGTTGCAACTGGCATCCAAACAAGGCGTCAGCCGCGCAGTGTTGCTATCGGCAACTACCGTGGAGCACCCCGCTGGCGAGCCGCGCTTCGCAGCTCAGTTCAAAGCCGCCGAAGAGCTAGTCAAGGACTCCGGCCTCGACTGGACAATCCTCCGCCTGGCCGACTTCGCCGCCAACGCCCTCGCCTGGGCCCCGCAAATCAAGGCCGGCGACGTAGTCCGCGGCGCCTACGCCACCGCCACCACCTCACCAGTCCACGAGGCCGACATCGCCGCGGTCGCCGTACAGGCTCTCGCAGACAAGGCCCACGCCGGTTCAACCCTGACGCTGACCGGCCCCCAGCCACTCGACCAGTCCGCGAAGGTGCGGATCATCGGCGCCGCGATTGGCCGACCGCTGGCGTTCCAGGAACTGCCCGCCGACCAGGTCCGCCAAGCCATGCTCGCCCAATGCCTACCCGACGAGGTCCCAGCCCGCCTCCTTGGTTCCCTAGCTGACTACGCAACCCACCCAGGCCCCACCACCGAAACCGTGGCAGCACTCCTGGGCCGCCCCGCCCTCACCTTCACCGACTGGGCCCGCGACAACGCCCCCGCCTTCGGAGCCTGACACGTGACCGAATCCGCAATCACCGGACAGATCGACAAGATCATCGAGGCCCTCCGCGCCAAGGACCTGGACGCCCTGGCCCGGATCTACACCCCCGACGTCGTCTCCTTCGACATCGACCCACCCCTGCAACACGTCGGCCTCGCCGCGAAGCTGAAGAACTGGGAGCGAGTGTTCGCCGTCTTCCAGAAGGTGAGCTACGAAATCCGCGACCTGGCGGTCACCGTCGGCGAAGACATCGCGTTCGCCCACGGCTTCGGCCGCCTCAGCGGCACCCTGCCGACCGGAACCCGAACCCCCGGCATGTGGGTCCGAGCCACCTTCTGCTTCCGCAAACTCAACGACACCTGGCTGATCGCCCACGACCAGATCTCAGTCCCTTACGACATCACCACCGGCAAAGGCGTCGCCGACCTGGAACCGTAGTGAGATTACTTGTTCAGGAGGCAGGCGGTGCCAACTCGGTCGCGACCGACGCGTCGCCCGCTTCCGGTTCCTCGGGGGCGGTCCGGTAGGCGTCCAGGGTGGTGAGCCCCGGATGGAACCCGGTGCGGACGAAGTCGTCGACGAGAAGCCACATGGAGCGCTCGTCATCGATCCCCTGCGGGAGGGTGAGGCCGAGCGCCGCGGCCAAGGGGTGTCGGCCGAGGTTGACCATGGCTCGAACCGCACCGGCCCATTCGTCGGTGGACACGACGGCGAGGCGGTACCAGAGGAGAGTCAGCGGCAGCAGGACGGCAATCGTCGCGACGACGAGCCAGGGACGTACAACGGTGCCGGTGGCGAGGCCGACGACTGCGGCAACGATGACGATCAGGTGGCCGAAGAGCAGGCTGACGAAGAAGTCGACGCTCATCCGGGCGTCATCGGTCTGCTTGCGTGCGGGTTCGCCGACTGCTGCGTTGAGTTCGTGCCAGAGCACCTGCGTGTCGAGACGATAGCGGCTGTACCCGTACTCCTCGAACCGCCGGATCGCGTTGCCGAGTTGAGTCGGGGCGACCTGTCGATCATCGACCGGGTAGCGGTGCAGGCGCTCCTCCAGCAGCGCGAGCCAGACCGCACCCTTGTGGAGGTCGACTTCGAGGTAGCGGCCGATGACCCCGTGGGCGCGGAAGGCGGCCAGGACCGGCCGGTCGGCGACTGCCAGGGAGCCAGTTCGGTCCTGCAGTGCCAGGGCTGCTGCGTCGACTCGATTACGCAGCAGATGTTTGCGTGCCAGGTGGCGCCGGCGGCGCGCGTGGGCCAGCCACTTGGGCCAGCAGAGATAGCCTTCGAGAACACGGTAGAGCGGGGTTTGCAGCGCGGCCAGGACCAGACCGACCATTGCAGTGACGACC
Source organism: Kribbella sp. NPDC056951 (assembly GCF_042674205.1). Classification (NCBI taxonomy): domain Bacteria; kingdom Bacillati; phylum Actinomycetota; class Actinomycetes; order Propionibacteriales; family Kribbellaceae; genus Kribbella; species Kribbella sp. NPDC056951. The sequence goes on along the minus strand of NZ_JBHUQZ010000003.1, from coordinate 637,214 downwards.
AGGCCGAATATCGCCCCGCGGGCAGCCTCGGCATCGAGCGCGTCGAAACTGCTGATCTTCGGTGTCACAACGACCCCGAAGATCAGCACGTTGATCAGGCTGGGCAGGATCCAGCCGACCAGCAACGCGCGTCCACCGGTCAGAGCGCTCTGAAATATCCCGGTCATCGGCTACTCGGATCGACGGCCGCGGCGCAGCACCCGGCGAAGCCATGGCTCGCGCACATCGGCAAAGGGCCCGGGGACTCCGGCGGGTTCCGTAGCACCAGCCATCTCCGCTCCGACCGCCTCGGCGAAAGGCAACGCCTGCTCGTACAACGCTTCGCGCAACACCTCGCGTGGCTTCTTGGCACCGTCCTCGGAGAACCGCGGCCCAGCCGAAGGACGCGCTCCAATCCACTGACCAGGACCGCTGTCCTCGACAGGGTCAGGGTCAGGTCGGTCGAGGTCAGCAACGCAGCGATCGAGTGCCTCCTTGGCCAAGGACAGTCGCACCTTGACTGCCTGGGGCGTTTGCGAGGCCCCGAAGGCATGGTCTGTCTGAGTGGAAGAGTCAGCGGCGAGCCTCGACGCCTCGACATATGCACCGAACGCGACCCGCAACTGGTAAGGCGCGATGCGCGGATGCGCTCTGTCGTCGAGGAGAACCAACTGAGCAAACGCACCCAGCACCGGTCGCACACCGGCATCAAGTTCGTCCATCGCCCTCAGCAACGCCGCCCTGGCATCGTCAACCCGCATGCCCCCCGCGCCCCGGGACCCCACCAACTGAAAACCCGGATCATCCCGCAGCCGAGTCAGCGCACGATCAATCTCCCCGCACACCGCCCGAATGACCCTCTCAGCCTCTTCCATGACAACCGACCGTACTCGCGCAAGCACCACCAGGCTCCCCCACCAAGTGTGTCGGCAACCAAGCAGCGTGCCCCCGCCGAAGCCGCCGATGCGAAGCGAGGCGCAGGGGGTGCGGGTGGCGAAGCCCCCGCCCGCGGCAAGCGAAGCGCAGACGCACAACACGACGAAGGCGAGGCGGCGAGCGCTGTCAAGCGCCGCACACCTCGCCTATCGACTTCGTGGAGCTGAGGGGATTCGAACCCCTGGCCTCTTCGTTGCGAACGAAGCGCGCTACCAACTGCGCCACAGCCCCAAATCGGGCCGCCATGGTTTCCCTGGCGACCGCGAAACTCTAACACGTTCAGGCCCGGACTCTAAAACCGGTTAGTCAGTCGCCGACGGCTCGCCTGACCTCGGGTTCTTCGGCGGCGGGGGGTGGGGTTTCGGCGACCAGGGGCTTCTCGGCGGGGTCCGTCGTACGGGCGCTGGAGAAGACCTCGTCGTCGGTGAGGGAGATGGTGCGGACGGTGCGGTCCGGGGCCTTCTCCTTCATCACGTACATGGGGAGGGTGACAGGGACGGGGTCCCAGAGGCCTTCGGTGGAGGCGGCGGGCTTCTCGACGACGGGGGCGGGGTCGGCGGGGAGCTTGACCTCGATGGTGAGCTCGTCGTCGGGGGACGGGGCGGGCTTACCGGCGGGGCCGCGGTCGTGGTGGGCCTGCATCCGGGTACGGCGATCTGCCGCGAGGCGGGCGCGGTCGCGGGCCTGGCGGCGGAGCTGGACGCGGGTGAGGATGACGAAGCCGACGATGAGGCCGGCCGGGATGGCGACGGTCCACCACAGGAGCATGCCTAGTCCGGCCAGTGCGGTCACCGACAACAGCGAAAGGGTCAGGATCGACAGGACCCGCCGGCGGCGCATAGCGGCCACCCGGCGGGCTCGGTTGGGGACGTAGCGCTTCGGTGGCGACAGGTCGTCAGCGGCCTCGACGTCCGGGACCTCGACAGAGCCCGGTGGACGGACGACGTACCGGGTGGTGGACGGGTCGCGCGACAGGACGCGTGCGTCGGCCGTCGACGGTACCGCCGAGCGGCGCCTGGCCTCGTCGTTCCGCTTCAGCATCATCGGGACGAGGTAGGCAGCCCACGCGGCGACGATCGCCACATAGATCAGTCCTGTCGTCCCCATGCGACGACGCTAAGACCCAGCGCGGGTCAGATGGGGTACGTGGCACGGTGTGTCGCAAGAAGACTCGTGTGACTGATGTGAACAGTACGGAGCGTAGTCACTCCAATCGGGAGACGAGACCCGGCCCGACTTCCTCACTGTTGAGCGCGAAGATGCGGTGGTCGCGCCAGTCGCCGTCGATATGCAGGAACCGCGGCCGTTCGCCTTCGTACCGGAAGCCGAGCTTGTCCACCACACGCAGACTGGCTTTGTTCTCGGGCCGGATGGCCACCTCGATGCGGTGCAGTCCGAGGGTGAACCAGCAGTGGTCGGCGGCCAGTGCTACTGCGGTCGGCACGATGCCGCGACCGGCGTACTGCTCGTCGACCCAGTAGCCGAGGTTGGCCCAGCGGGCTGAGCCGTAGGTGATTCCGGAAACAGTGAGCTGGCCGACCAGCGGCCACTTCGCCCGGGCACCTGCGCCGGCCGCACCGCCGTACGTGATGACGAAGGGGAGCATCCGGCCGTACCGCGCCTGCCGGTTCCAGTCGCGTGCCATAGCGCGGAACGTGCGTGCACCGTCGTCCGCACCGGGTGGTTGCGTCGCGTCCCACGGCCGCAGCCAGCTGACGTTGCGCTGCCGGGCTGCTGCCCATTCGGCACCGTCGCCGGCGCGCAGCGGCCTCAGTGCGACCTGTCCGTGTTGGAGCTCGACAGGCCAGTGGACGATCGCCATCAGTCAGTGTCCGTCCGCACGTGGTCCCCACCGCGCACCTGCTCGACCGCATGCCGCAGCAACGGCCCCAGTACGGCGAGGCCGTCCTTCACGCCACCACGCGACCCCGGGAGGTTCACGATGACCGTCGTACCGGCGACTCCGGCGAGCCCACGCGACAGTGCAGCAGTCGGTACGCCGTTCGCGACGCCGTACGCGCGGATCGCCTCAGCAACCCCCGGGACCACCTTGTCGACGACAGCCGCCGTCTCTTCGGGCGTGCAGTCCGTCGGTGAGATCCCCGTGCCACCAGTCGTCAGTACGACGTCGTACGCCGCCGCGACCGCAGCACGCAGCGCCTCACCGACAGGTGCACCATCTGGCACCACCTGCGGCCCGGACACCTCGAAACCCCACTCGCTCAACCGCTCGGCGATCAGCGGACCAGTGGTGTCGGTGTAGATCCCAGCAGCGGCCCGGTTGGAGATGCTGATCACCAGCGCCTTCACGAGCGCTCCCAAAGACCGGTCTTGCCACCCTCTTTGCGCTCGACCTGTACGTCGGACAGCACGGCAGCCGGGTCCAGTGCCTTCACCATGTCGATGACGGCGAGCCCGGCCACAGCCACTGCGGTCAGCGCCTCCATCTCGACACCGGTCCGATCAGTGGTCTTCACAACAGCAGTGATCAGTACGGCGTCGTCCGCCACCTCGAGCTCGACCTTGGCACCGGTGATCGCGATCGGATGGCACAGCGGGATCAGGTCGGGTGTCCGTTTCGCACCCATGATCCCGGCGATCCGTGCGACGCCGAGGGCATCACCCTTCGGGACGCCGTCACCGCGCAGCGCCGCGACCACCTCGGCCGAGACCAGAACCTTGCCAGAGGCAACAGCCCGCCGGGTGGTGGCGTCCTTGGCGGACACGTCCACCATCCGTGCCGCCCCCGTCTCGTCGACGTGGGTCAGCCCCCGGTCCTGCGTCATCCGGTCTCCTCGTCCAGCAGCAAGAGCTCCACCTGCTCACCGGCCCGGACCGACGTCACGTCCTCCGGGACCACGATCAGGGCGTTCGCCCGGCTCAGCCCGCCGAGCAGGTGCGAGCCGTGCCCGCCGACTGTACTGGCCATCCAGCCCTCGTCGCCGGACCTGGCCGCTGCGCGGACGAACTGTCGCCTCCCGGACGGGGAGTTGAAGCCGTCCAGGCACACTCCGCGGGTGAGACTCCGCCGGTACGGCATCTGGCCCATCAGCTTGCGCAGAGCCGGCCGCACGAACACCTCGAAGGAGACGTACGCCGACACCGGGTTCCCGGGCAGCGTGAAGATCGGTACCTCGTCGGCGCCGAGCACTCCGAAGCCCTGCGGTTTCCCAGGCTGCATAGCGACCTCTGGGAAGTCCACGGTGCCCGTCTTGGTCAGCACCTCTTTCACCACGTCGTACGCGCCCTTGCTGACGCCACCGGTGGTGATGACCAGGTCCGCACGGGACAGCTGGTCGTTCAGCGTGTCCATGATCTTCTTCGGATCATCGTCGACCACTCCGACGCGGTACACCTCAGCTCCGGCGTCCCGAGCACACGCCGCCATGGTGTAGCTGTTCGAGTCATAGATCTGTCCATCACCCAGAGCGGTACCCAGCTCGCGCAGCTCCGATCCGGTGGACACCACGACAACCCGCGGTCGCGGCCGCGCCTTGACCCGGGCCCGGCCAACAGCAGCCAGTACGGCGATCTGCCGCGGCCCGAGCAACGTGTCCCGCTCGAGCACCTGCTGACCCGCCTGCACGTCCTCACCGAACCGCCGTACCGATCCACCGAGTGGCGGCTGCTGGTCGATCCGCACGTTGACGGTCCCACCGTCCGTCCACTCCACCGGTACGACACTGTCCGCGCCGCGCGGCATCGGTGCGCCGGTCATGATCCGCATACACGTGCCCGGCGTGACGATGGTCCGCACCATCTGCCCCGCGCGCTGCTCACCGATCACCGGCAACGTGATCGGCGCCGCGCCGCTCGCACCGGCCAGGTCCTCGGCGCGGACGGCGTAACCGTCCATCGCCGAGTTGTCGAACCCGGGCAGGTTCACTCCCGAGACGATGTCCTCGGCGAGTACCAGACCCAGCGCCTCCATCAGCGGTTGGTCGAAGGCCGGCAGTGCGGTCACCCGCCCGAGTACGGCCTCCAGATGCTCCTCAACACTGCGCTTCACGTGCCCGACCCTAGTCGGTGACCGCCTCCGGGTGCTTACCCCACACCATCCGGACATCCGGTGCGCGCTCTTCGTTGGCCGCGCCATCGGTACGGCGTACTTCGGTGAAGCCGTGGGAGCGGTAGAAGGCTTGTGCGCTCAGATTGGTCTGGAAGGTCCACAGGGCGAGTCCGCCGGGCCGCAGGTCCTTGGCCAGATCGACCAGTGTCGATCCGATGCCACGGCCGGCCACCTCCGGGTCGACGTACAGCTGGTCGAGGTCGTCACCGTCCAGCGTCAGTACGGCGACGATCCGGCCGTCGTCGAGTCCCACCCAGGTCTGTGCGTCCGGGAGCAGTACCTCGGCGAACCAGGTCGCCACCTGCTCAGCAGTGTGGATCGCCGGCGGCAGCTGACCGCCTGGAGCGTGCCGTGAGCGCCACCAGACCTGCGCAGCCTCGTCGGTGTCGTACGGCTCCAGCGGCCGGATCAGGAGGTCGTCGACCGGGACGGTGGGGCGGGGAAGGTATTTCATGAGCCTTCGAGAACCGTCCCGTCCGGGACCAGCCGCCGCTCACCCGCAGCGGCCTCGATCTCGACCTCACCGACCACCGTGACGTCCTTGCCGAACACCACGTCGCCACGCACCTCGAGCCGGTCGGCCCGGACCAGCGACGGCGGTCCGGCCGCGAAGTGCGCGTCGAAGTCGGCCAGGATCTTGAAGTGCTCCGGGTCGAGGTCGACGTACGGCTCGTCACCCTCGTGCGTCGTGCTGAGGTCACCGGCGTCGTCGAGCTCGTAGACGTCCGAGCGCAGCACGAGCAGGTCGTTCGTGGTCTTGACCGGCTTGAACCGGCTGCGGTCCACGAGCACCGCCTGGGAGCCCTCGAACGTCTCGATCGCGGTCCCCATCCCGGTCTCCAGCTGGATCACCTTCGGCGAGCTGGGGTCGGCCGGGTCGACGGTCTTGCGGTTCACCATGATCGGCAGGCCCAGGATGCCGTCGTGACCGGCCATCAGGTCGGCCAGCCGGTCCAGGTCGATCCACAGGTTGTTCGTGTTGAACGTGCGGTGCCGGGTGATGTCCTGGAAGTACTTGCTGTCCTCCTCAGCGACCTGCGCGCTGTCCCGCAGGATCAGCCGGCCGTCCGACTTACGCACCGCCACGTGCCCGCCCTTGCGGTCGGACCGGGTCCGCCGGCAGACCTCCATCCCGAACGGCACGTCGTGCTCAGCCATCCAGGCGGCGATCCGCGGGTCCGCGGTCGCACCGAGGTTGTCGGCGTTCGAAATGAACGCATGCCGGAAGCCGTGCTCGCGGAGCGCGTCCAGCGTGCCGGAGGCCACCAGAGCGGTGAAGAGGTCACCATGGCCGGGCGGACACCACGCCAGCTCCGGATCCGGCTCCCACTCGGCCGGAGTGAGGTCGTCGGCCAACAACTTGGGTTCCATGTTCTGCAGGAAGTCCAGCGGCAGACCGTCGACCCGCAGGCCGTCGTACTCACTCAGGACCTGCAGGGACTCCTCCTTGGTGCGGAAGGAGTTCATCAGCACCAGCGGCAGCGGTACGTCGTACTTGCGCCGCGTGCTCAGGATCTGCCGGGCGATGATGTCCAGGAAGCTCAGCCCGTCCTTGACCGGCAGTGCGGACTTCGGTCCGGTGACGCCCATCGACGTACCGAGGCCGCCGTTGAGCTTGATCACCACGGTCTCGGCCAGCGCGGCCCGCATCGCCTCGGGGTCGGTGTCCAGGTGGTCCAGATGCGGCAGATCACCCACCGGCTCGATGTCGTCCTCGCGGATCGTCCCCTGCTGACCGGACTCCAGGAGCCGGTAGTAGTGGGTGAACACGCGGATGGCGACCTCTGCCGCCCCAGCCGCCCGCATCTTGTCCTGAGCTTGCTTCAACCCCACCGCACTCATGTCACAACCCTAGGGGACACGGGGTAATCGCAGTGTTAACCGCGTCACGCCCGCCTACGATCAGAGCGTGTTCGCGTCGAAGGCCGTAGCGCGGCAGCACTTCCTCACCGCCCGCACCGCGAGGCCCGCCGAGGACCTGCTGCCCGCTGCCCGCTCCCTACCGCTCCTGCTGAGTGCACAGCGGATCGCCCTGTACGTCTCGATGGGCGCGGAACCGCAGACCGGCGCACTGATCGACTGGCTGCTGGCCAGCGGCCGCGAGGTGCTCCTGCCGATCCTGTACGCCGACAACGACCTCGGCTGGGGTGTTGCGCCCGGTGCGGCCGACCTGGTCCCGGGGCGGCTCGGTCTGTCCGAGCCACGGACCGATCTGGGCCCGGCCGCGATCAGCACCGCCGAACTGGTCCTCTGCCCGGCCGTGGCGGTCGCACGGGACGGCGTACGGCTCGGGCGCGGCGGTGGCTCCTACGACCGGGCGCTCACGCGCGTCACACCCGGTACGCCGATCTGGGCGGCCGTCTACGACTCCGAGGTCGTCGACTCGCTACCGTCCGATCCGCACGACCACCTCGTCCACGCGGCGCTCACACCGCGCGGACTGGTACCTGTCGGTTAGCGCTCAGGCTTACCGGTGAACGTGAGCGTGTGCTCGCGCTTGGCCTCGACGGCACCACGCGTGAACGCCCAGGGCAGCGTCTCGCCCTTGGCCCACAGCTTCGTCTGGTCGATGTAGTTCTTCGAGAACGCGTGCCCCGACGTACCGGTCAGGTTGATCCAGCGGGACTTGTCGAAGTCGGACAGGTCGACCACCATCCGCATCGACGGCACCGAGGTCACGCCGTACCCGACCGAGGCGTCCCAGGAGGTCGCGTCCACGATCGAGCTACCGCCACCGAGCTCGTACGGACCGCGGTTGAACAGCTTCTCGACCGCACCGATGCCCGACGTACCCAGTGTCTGGTTCTCCAGCGTCAGCTTGTGCAGCTGACCCCACTTCCAGTTCGACGGCTCGCGAGCCATCTTCTTGGTGATCTCCGCGCGGGCGTCGACCAGCGCCTGCCGCAGGATGTCGTCGCGGCTCTCCCGCTGTGGCGTCCGCAGGTCGTCCCACCAGCTGTTGCTGGGCTGCCCGAGCAGCGTGTGCACGACCTCGACCCACCGGGAGCCGCCATCCGGCCAGGCCGCCTTCGGCAGCTGGTCGTGGAAGGTCAGCGACAGCAGATTGCGCCACACGACGTTGAAGTACGCCGCCGGTGCCGAATCGGCCGGCTGGGTGAAGTCCCAGCCCTTGAGGGTGTCCTGTCCTTGCCGGTCGAACGCGTCGTTGATCCCGATCTTGAGCAGCGACGGCACCAGCATCTCGGCGGCCCGGTTCTTGGTGTCCAACTGGATCGACGCCATCTTGCTCGCGTCGAGCGTGCCGGCCGCCTTGATCCGGTCCAGGATCTGCTGCGACCGGTAGCCGTAGTCCCAGCTGTCGCTCAGGAAGTACGGATACGACTTCGGTACGACGGCCTGGTTCGCGGTGACGATGATCCCGTCGGCCGGGTCGAGCTCGGTCGGCATCGCGTCGAACGGGATGTACTTGGTCCAGTCGTTCCTCGGGTCCCAGCCGGCCACCGGCCACTTCCCGCTGGCGACCTTGCGGATCGGGACCAGACCGGGCGCCTGGTAGCCGATGTGCCCCTCGGTGTCGGCGTAGATCAGGTTCTGCGAAGGGACCTCGAACTGCCGGGCCGCGTCGCGGAACTGCGTCCAGTTCTGCGCGCGGTTGATCGCGAACAGAGCGTCGGCGGTCTTCCCTGGCCGGAGCGCAGTCCACTGCAAAGCCACGCCGTACGCCGTCGCTGCCTTGTCGCGCCGCGCGGCCAGCTCACCGGTCTCGCGCTCCTCGGCGCCGACGTCGGAGATGATCGGGCCGTGCCGGGACTCCCGCACAGTGATCTTCACCGGGTCGTCCTGGCCTGCGACCTTGAAGGTCTCCTCGCGCTTGGACAGCGGCTTCCAGCGGTTGTTGTAGAGGACGTTGTCGCCCTCGATCTTCTCCAGGTACAGGTCCTGGACATCGGGGTCGAGGTTGGTGAATCCCCAGGAGATCGCGTTGTTGTGGCCGATCACCACGCCGGGCAGTCCGGAGAAGCTGAAGCCGGAGACGTCGTACGGGCAGGTGCGGCTCTGCTTGGTGCAGTGCAGACCGACCTGCGACCAGATGCCCGGCATGGTGGCGCCGAGGTGCGGGTCGTTGGCCAGCAGCGGCTTCCCGCTGTCGGTGTGGTCGCCGGACACGACCCACGAGTTCGAACCGATGCCGTCGCCCTGGCCGAGCAGCTGCGGCAGACCCTTGGCGACCTTGTCCACCGAGTCGAGTGACTTCAGCAGATCGGTCGTCAGCATGCCGCGGCGCAGCTCGTTGGTGGCCGGCGGAGTCGCACTGAACTTGCCGTCCTTGCCGACTGAGGCAGTCGGGACGATCGGCTCGTTCCGGTCGTACGGGTACGCCGGGTAAAGGGAGTCGACGCTCTTGGATGGGATGGTGGCCAGCAGCTTGGTGCGGTTGATCTCCTCACCCATGTTGCCGCCGAGGTCCCAGGCCATCGCCTTCAGCCAGGCCATTGAGTCGGCCGCGGTCCACGGCTCCGGGCGATAGTCCCGGCGACCATTGGGGTCCAGACCCAGTACGGCGTACTCCAGGCTGAGGCCGGAACCGCTGTGCTTGTCCAGATAGGCGTTCACACCGCGGGCGTAGTCGTCCAGGTACTGCCGGGTGGACGGGCTGACCAGCCCGAGCTCCTTCTCGGCAACCCGGCGCCAGCCCAGCGTGCGGACGAACTTGTCCGTCTCCAGCGCGTCCTTGCCGAACAGCTCACTCAGCCGGCCCGCTGTGACGTGCCGGCGGAAGTCCATCTCGAAGAACCGGTCCTGCGCGTGCACATAGCCCTGTGCGGCGAACAGGTCGGCCGGGTTCGAGGCATAGATCTGCGGGATCCCGTTGCTGTCCCGGACCACCTCGACATCGGCGTCCAGACCCGCCAGCTCGACCGTCCCGTCGTACGTCGGGAAGGAGTGGCGGACGACGAAGACGGCAGTACCGGCGATCACCACGAGGACCGTGGCGAGCGCGATACCGCAGATGATGACGGCTCGAAGCAGGCGACGCACGGACCCAACCGTAGAGAATGCAGCCCGTGGCCCCAAATGGGGTCCGGTGAACTTTGCGTTGCTCTGCGTCCGGAGGGGGCTGCGGGGCGCAGTTGAGACGGGAGTTTGGAATACTTCGGGCCGCTGACGCATTATTAGCAGTCGAGTAGTAGGAGTGCCAGCGGCCTGAAGGGAACCAACCGTGCCCACGTACCAGTACCAGTGCACCGATTGCGGTGAGGCGCTCGAGGTGCGGCAGAGCTTCACCGACGACGCATTGACCGTCTGCCCCGCGTGCCAGGGCACGCTGCGTAAGGTCTTCAACGCGGTGGGTGTTGTCTTCAAGGGCTCCGGTTTCTACCGCACCGACAGCCGCTCGTCCGGTAAGAGCTCGCTCCCGGCCAAGTCGGAGTCGTCGTCGACCTCCTCGTCGGACTCCAAGCCGGCCGCGAAGTCCTCGGACTCGTCGAGCAAGAGCAGCTCCACGACGTCCAGCTCGGGCGGCTCGTCCAGCTCCACCAGCGCTGCCTGATCTGGCCTGTGGATAACTGAAAGGAGTGCCGGAGAAACTCGTACTTTCTCTGGCATGAAAAGCCTTTCGTTCCTTCGCGATCTGTCCCGAGCCGCCCGCTGGCACCGCCGCCTCCTGGCCGGTGTCGCCGCCGCGGCCGCCGTCTACTTCGGCCTCACCTCCCTCGCTCCCGCCGCCCCACCCACGGTCACGGTCCTGGCCGCAGCCCGTGACCTACCGGGCGGAATCACGCCCACCGCGGACGACCTACGCACGCTCGCCCTCCCTGCCGACTCCGTACCTTCGGCAGCCCTCAGACCCGGCGCCGACCTCGCCCGTCGCGTCTTGACCGGACCGGTCAGAGCCGGCGAACCACTCACCGATGCCCGTTTCCTAGGCCCAGGCCTGGTCCCTTCCGGGTCGGTCGCATATCCGTTCCGCATCGACGACGCCGAGGTCGGCGCTTTGCTCCGGGTCGGCGATCGCATCGACCTCTACGCCGGCACCAGTACGACGTCCGCTGCGGCCGGCCTCGTGGCGCACGCCGTCCGGGTGATCGCCTTGCCGAGTTCACGATCGACCGGCGCACTGATCGTCACAGCCGTCTCCCCCGCCGTCGCCGCCAGACTGGCCCAGGCCACGACGAATTCCAGAATCAGTGTCGCGCTGACCCCGGATACGAGTTGATCACTGCGGCGCGTGCCCTCGCGTGACCTGCGGTGCGGTCCTACGTTGACCGGAGTACAACATCCGCTTCGTGGAGGCACTCCAATGCTCAAGGGCTTCAAAGAATTCATCATGCGCGGCAACGTCGTCGACCTCGCCGTCGCGGTCGTCATCGGCGCAGCATTCGGCAAGATCGTGACTGCGATCGTCGAGAATCTGATCACCCCGCTCGTCGGCGCGATCTTCGGCGCCGCGGACGTCAGCAAACTGTGGGTCGCTCATCTGAACGACTCCACCTTCCACTTCGGTGTCATCCTGCAGGAGATCCTGAACTTCCTGTTCGTCGCAGCGGCCGTGTACTTCCTCATCGTGTACCCGCTAAACAAGCTGGCCGAGCGTCGCAAGCGCGGCGAGGAGCCGGCTCCGGACGACGAGGCGCTGACCACCGACCAGCAGTTGCTGACCGAGATCCGCGACTCCCTGCGCCAGCGTTCCTAACTCACGAACTCCACGATCGTCCGCACGAACTGATCCAGGTACGGCGGGAAGTCGGGGCGCGGTGGTTCCGGGCAACCGGACAGCTCCCGGCTTCCCGCGATCAGCCCCAGCAGGGCGTCGACCGTCTGACGTTGGTGTGTCGGATTCTCGAGCAGCGACGGCAGAACACCGACCGGGATCCGAGCCAGGTCGATCAGATCGACGTCCGTCGTACCTCGAAGGGTGTCGCCGGCCAACAGCTTGCCGGCATCATCGGCGGCGCAACCGCGGCCGAGAAGACCGGCCAGCACGAGCGTGTCGACTCCGGAGTCACCCGCGGTCGCCGGCCAAGCCAGAACGAGTCGCTCGACCAGATCGGGGTAGACCAATGTAAGCAAAGCAGCAACCGTGCATCCGTTGGATGCGCCGACGATGGTGAGCGGTTCGGCGTGATTCGCCAGCAGTTCACCGAGGGCTTCGAGCTCGACGTCCCAACCGCTCGGATCCTTCGGACGGTCGGGGGCAAGCACGGTCAGGCCGGCGGAAGTGAGTCCGGCGGTGATACCCGGCGTACCCCAGAATCTCTCGGCGTCCATGGGTTCCCAGAGACCGCCATGGACGAGCAGAACCGTTGGGCTCATCCGTGGTGCGGTGGGACCTCGCGCAGGATGCGCTCGTCGTCGTCGCTGGTGGAGTCACCTTCGCCCCAGCTCCGCGGGTCGTCGTCGCGGGTCTGGTCGGGCAGCACCGGCTCGTCGTCCTCGTACGGAGTTGTCATGGTTCCAGGTTACCGAGTCCGCGGGGCTCGCCGGTGCCGAGCTCACGTGGCTGGTCGGCGACCACCTCGCCCTGGACGGCGTTCGGGTCGATCTGGGGAGCGACGGCGGCTTGGAGCAGCGGCTGGATGCCCGGTTCGCCGTGCCAGCGGTCACTGCCGAGCACGCACCACGCGGTCAGGATCGACAAGGTCGGCATCGCGAGTCCGCCGAGCTGGAGCGGTTCGGCGTTCTGGAATCCGAAGGTGATCTGCCAGTTGGCCGGATCGGGATAGAACTCCTGCACTGCGTTGTAGTAGAAGCTCAACCAGCCGCGGCCGGGCAGCTGGCAGAGGATCCGATAGTTCGTCGCAACCGTGGGAACCTCTTGCAGGTCTCGCCACATCAGCTCGGTGTTGCGCTTCGCTGCAGCCTTGCGGCTCGCGTTCACGGCAGCGTTGGCAGCCATCGCTCCGACCACGAGTGCGGGGTGACCGATGATGAAGCCGCCGCTCTGCGTGTAGCGGCCACTCCCCCGGTACAGGCGGGCGTAGTGCGCGGGTGTGTTGACGTACGCGACCTCACCCGGTTCGAGGACGAGACCGTAGATGGTCAACGGCTGCGGATGGTTTCCGCCCAGCAGCCAGCGCGCCCAGTCGATGCCGAGCTGCCACTCGTCGCGTTCACGCTGTGCCGTACCGGCTCTGTTGTCGTTGCGGCCCACGGGACACCATCGTAGTGCGCAACGGCGTACAGCGCGTGCGCGTTACAGGTCGGGTTCGGTTGCCGCACGATCGGCCCGTGTGACCGGAACGACGCGCCGCCGTGATGGTTTGGCGCTCGCGGTGAGACTCCTGTCGACCATCATGGGGGACCTTGCCAACCGGAAGGACCCAGTCGTGAGCGCATTACGGACACGGGGCCTGATCGGTGCGACGTTTGTCGTGGCGCTTCTCGGGATGACCGCCGCCTGCGGTACCGAGAACGCCTCGTCCCCGCCCGCCGCCCAGCCCACCAGTACCCCGACCACCAGCACGCCGACTCCGAGCACACCCAGCAGCACGCCGAGCATGGACTGCCCAGACACCATCGCGGCGGTCAAGACCGCCACCGACAAGGTGACCTGGGGAACCGGCACGGCCAAGTCCCTGTTCCAGCCCGTCTCCGTGACGATCTGCCAGTACGACGAAGGCGCGACCGGACAGACCTACGCCAACGTGACCACCAAGCGCACCGCAGCGCAGGCGACCCAGCTGTTCGGGCTCGTCAACGCAGCGCCGCCGGTCGCGAAGAAGCCGGGCTTCTGCACCAAGGAGCTCGGTCCGACCTGGGTCCTGCGGTTCACCGACAACGACCGCGGCGTCCTGTCCGTCACCGTGGAGTCCTTCGGCTGCCGCCGCCTGGTCGCGACCTCGCTGGAGGGCCAGGGCAAGCCCGGCGCACTGCCGGCGCCGCGTCAGGCGACCCCCGAGCTGATCAAGTCGCTCGGCCTGCGCTGACCCTGCGCCGGACGCGCCCCCCGAAGCCGTCCGGACCGGGTCACACCCGCGGTCCAGACCGGTTCACCCCGGTCTGGACCGCCCGGTGACACTCAGCACCTGAAAGCAGCACGGTGAGATCAGACTGTGCGGCAACCAATGCAGCACCTGTGCAGCACTCTGAGCATCTCGATGCATCTAATAGATGTGAGGTGTTGTACGCCCAGCCGGGGAGTGGCGAGTGGAGTTCGAGGAGTACGTGTCCGCGCGCGGACAGGAACTGGTGCGGCTCGGTTTCACCGTCTCCGGCGACTATCAGCGGGCCGAGGACCTGGCGCAGATCGCGCTGATGCAGGCGTTCCGGTCCTGGCGCAAGGTGCGCAAGGCCGACGACCCGCATCACTACGTGCGGCGGATCCTGGTCAACGAGTACCTGTCGATGACGCGCCGGCGCTCGTTCACCGAGGCGCCGACGGCCGACGTCGACCCGCACAGCACGGTGCCCGATCCCGCCACCGGCATCGTGGATTCCGACGACCTCTGGCATGCCCTGCAGGAGTTGTCGGCCCGGGAGAGGGTCGTTCTGGTGCTGCGCTACTACCAGGACCTGGACGACCGCACGATCGCCGAGTTGCTCGGCATCAAACCGTCCTCCGTCCGGGCGACGGCCAGCCGCGGGCTGGCCACGCTCCGGCAGAGCAGGCAGTCCAACCGTGTTGATGAGAGGTTGTCGTGAGCAACACCGATCTCGAGGATGAGCTGCGCGGGACACTCGACCGCGCCGCGGCCTCCGTACCGCCGGCGGCAGGTCTGTCCGACCGCGCCGCGACCGGAGTCCGCCAAGCCCGCCGCCGTACCTGGATGGTTTCCGGTGCGGCAGCGGTCGCAGTCGCCGCGGTCGCCGTCACCGGCTTTGCTCTCACCGGCGGCAACACATCGGAGCAGCCACCGGTTGCCGCCGGCGGAGCCCCCCAGAGCACAGCCCCGACGACGACTGCGGTCCAGCCGTTCTCGGCCAAGACCATCGCCGGCCGCTGGCACGCTGTCCAGATCACCGGCACGAAGTCCCTGAAGATGCCCCGGCCGGACGATCCGGTCCTGCTCTTCAAGGCGGACGGCACCTGGTCCGGTTCGGATGGCTGCAACGCCCTCCAGGGCACGTTCACGATCGGTCAGCGCGGTGAGTTCGCCGCGAAGATCGGTCCGCAGCACCTGATCGGCTGCGAGAACGTTCCGCACACCGGCGTCCTGCAGTCCGCCAAGCGGATCGCAGTCACCGGGGACACGCTCACGTTCGCTGCCGCGGACGGACACGAGCTTGCGAAGTACGCTCGCGCAGGGTAGTCAAATTTGCTTGCGGACGGTGATCACCTATTGACTGAGCGGAGTCTCTGCGCGGACGATTGACCGAGGTCGTCCACCGATGAAGGAGCCCTGTGCGACTCTCAGCCACCGTCGGTTTGCTGGCCCTTGGCTCAGTCTCACTCCTCGCAGTCGGTCTCACCCCCACTGCAGCCGGGCGGCCACAGGCTGCTGCCGGTACCACCGCAGCAGCCTGTTCGCACGGCGGCCCGAGTGTGAGCGCCGCCGCGGCGAAGCGGTTGTCCCAACCGACGTCGACCAAGGATCCGCGCCCACTCGGCGAGACCATGGGCGAAGGCATCGGGATCGCCGTCCGCTCGCTGGAGCCGCTCGACGCGACCGGCCGCCCGAAGTCCGGGCTGCCGTTCGGGCTGAGCCAGGGCGTGATCGGCGTGATCGGTACGGCGACGACCGGCTACAAGGTCGTGGTCGACACCAGGGTCCTGAACGAGAAGAAGTACCGCGCCGCCCTCGCCAAGAACATGCCGGCCGCCGGCAAGCAGATGGTCGGCCTGGAGCGCAGCTGCCGCTCGGCCAAGTCCATCGCCGACGCGTGGAACACGGTCGGCGCCCGCGCCTGGTCCGACGACGCGAAGCGCACCACGTTCGGGGCCGACCTCGACCCGGTCAGCGAGAACATCCAGGTCGAGTACGACGAGGCCAGCACCTCGCCCGAGTCCATCGCGGGCCTGCGCGGACTGACCGGCGTACAGGCGATTGCTGGCGGTCTCGAGCGCACGTCCCGGCTCAGTGACACCCCGAAGGGCGGCCACTGGGGTGGCGCCCGCATCTCGTCCACCGCGAAGAACTGCTCAGCCGGCTTCTCCGTCGTCCGTCGTTCCGACGGCAAGCGCGGCTCGGTGACCGCCGGCCACTGCGGCGGCGTCGGCACCACCTGGAAGTCCGGCCCGAACTTCTACGGCACCACCTCGGTCCGCACCAACTACCCCGACTACGACCAGTCGCTGCTCACCGGCAGCACCTACGGCCCCCGGATCTGGACGGACGGCCCCGGCGACTCCGCCTCCAAGCGCACCGTCACCGGCGGCGCCGACCCCGGCGTAGGCACCGTCGTCTGCCAGTCCGGCAGCTTCAGTACGTCGCTCTGCGGCCTCACCGTCCGCTCGACCTCAGCCAAGTACTGCGATGTCGACGGCTGCACCACCTTCGTCATCCGCGCCACCCGCGGTGGCCAGATCGCCATCATCGGCGGCGACTCCGGCGGCCCTGTCTACAGCCGCTCCGGCTCCAGCGCCGCCACCATCCGCGGCATCACCTTCGCCGGCGCCGGCTGCGCGTCCTCCCGCTGCACCACCCTGTACGCCGAGCGCTACGCCTCGATCTCCGGCCACCTCGGAGTCCGCGTCCTCACCGGCTGACCTCAGCGGATGTCGTTGTCGGGGTGCTCGGTGTCGTAGCTGTGGCGAGCCTCGGCGATAGTCGCCCGGTGGTCGAGAGACCAATCGGCCAACGCCTTCACGAGATGCGTGAGGCTCGCGCCGGTTTCAGTCAGCCGGTAGTCGACCTGCGCCGGAACCGTCGGATAGACGGTCCGCACCACCAGCCCGTCCCGCTCCAGCCTGCGAACCGTCAACGTCAGCATCCGCTGCGAGATCCCGTCAACGGCCCGCTGCAACTCCCGAAACCGCCGGACCCCGCTCGCGAGCTCAACGATGACCAGGACCGACCACTTGTCGCCAACCCGGTCCAGAACCTCGCGGATCCCGCAATCAGGGTGATCCACCTTGCCGCACGGGTCGAGATCAGCAGCCCCGACGGTTACTTCGGTGTGCCTCGCTGACACGGAACTGCCTCCTTGTGGGACGAGCAAGCCGACACTGAGGATCTTCACAGTAGTTACTGATGAGAACCAACCTGTGAGGACAACAACTTCAATGATCATGGTCACCGGAGCCAATGGACAGCTCGCATCCCCCACCTTGGCCCACCTGGCCGAGCGAGGAATCCCAGCCATCGGAGGCACCCGCACCCCGGCAGAGGGCCAGCGCCGACTCGACTTCGACGACCCCACGACCCTCGACCTGACCGGCATCTCAACCCTGGTCCTAGTCTCCGCCGGGTACGCAGAGGACGACCTAGTCATCGCACGCCACCAGGCCGCCCTCGACGCCGCAGTCCGAGACGGCGTTGACCACGTCATCTACACCAGCCTCACCACCGCCGGCGACCACCTCGGCTTCGCCCTAGCCCACCGAGCCACCGAGCAGCTCATCAAGGCCAGCGGCCTCGCCTGGACCATCCTCCGCAACGGCCTGTACGCCGAACTGTTCGGCGCCCTGATCGCCTGGACCCCCAACGGCCTGGAGTCCCCCTTCGGCTCAGGCCGCCTAGCCGCAGTAGCCCGAACAGACCTAGCCGCCGCAACAGCCACCATCGCCGCCACCCCCGAGTCCCACCTCAACCAGACCTACGACCTAGTCGGCACCCCCATCAGCGCCAACGACGTAGCCGCCCACCTCGGAGTCCCCCACCGCACACTCGATCTAGCCGACTACCGCTCCCGTCTACTCGCCGACCCAACCCTCTTACCGTTCCAACCCGCCATGCTGGCCTCCATCGCCACCACCATCCGCCACGGCTTCCTAGCCACCACCACCCCCGACCTGACCACCCTCCTGAACCGCCCACCCACAGACCCAACCACCATCGCCGCCAACACCACCAGCGCCCTCTCCGCTAAGCTGTCCCCCGCAGTGCGCCCCCATAGCTCAGGGGATAGAGCGTCGGTTTCCTAAACCGTGCGTCGCAGGTTCGAATCCTGCTGGGGGCACAACGAAGCGCACCAGCGCATGACCACCGTTCCGAGGGTGCGCGCCGAGCTGCTAGCCCGGGATCTTTGCGAAGTCCCAGGTCACGGCCTTGGTGGGGTGAAAGCGAATGAACGCGCGTTCGCCGATCCCCAGGCCGACGAGGAACTCGTAGGACTCCACCGCCTGCTCGTGGTCACCGATGTAGCGCTGGAACCAGTCGCCGTACTGCTCGGCTGTTATGCCGTCATCGAGTACGCGTGCATGCCCGTTGTAGTGCACGCCGGCGTACGGCTGGTCGGCCTTGTCGATGAGCACCGAGGCCGTGCCGTCACGACGCGTGTTGCGGACGGCATCGCTGTTCTTCCAGGTACTGAAGATGATGTCGCCCTCGTCCACGGCGTACGTTAGGGGCGTGATCCTGATGGTGCCGTCCTTGTTGCTGGTCGCCAACTTTGCCACCCAGAGCCCCTCCTCCAGGAATGGCTTCAGTTCCTGATCGGTCAGCGGCGGAAGCTTCATCTTCGTTCCTCGTTTCCTCAGCGACCGTTGATCCTGCTGTGCAGCGGTGAGATCTTGAGGTCCGGTGCGGCACCACCGACCGCCTCGATCAACGGAACCAGGACTTGCGCGAACTGCTCGAGATCCTCGGCGGACTCCCAGACATCCACGACGAAGTAGCTGCCGTTGTCCTTGAGTGCAGCCATGTGCGAGAGCCGCCCCTGCGGGTTACCGTGCCCCGCCTCATCGAGCTGCTTGATGATCTGGTCGTACTGCTCGACGGTGTCCGTGCCTGCGTCTGAAATCATCACGATGGCCATGACTGCACTCCCTTTCCCGGATGCTGCGACACTTTCGGATGCTGCGACGGTAAGGAGCCGTCGGTGCGAAAGCGTCCGCCGAATTACTCAGTCGGGCTACTCATCTCCTGGTGTGCCACCCACGACGCGATCTGGCTGCGGTTCGACAGACCGAGCTTGGTGAGGACGTGCTGGACGTGGTTCTGCGCAGTTCGCTCGGAGAGGTACAGCTCCTGGGCGATCTCCCGGTTCGTCTTTCCGGCAGCGACGAGCCCTGCCACCTGCCATTCGCGGCGGGTCAGCGGACCAGCTGCCGAGAGCTCTTCGACGAGTGCGTCCACTTTGGCCGCGATCACACCCATGCCGAGGGCCGAGGTGTGGCGCAAGCCGGCCGCCAACAGATACCGGGCCCACGCGATGTCGCCGGACCGACGCCGCCGTGCCAGCGCGGACGCCAGCTCGTACTGCGCTTCGGCGAGATAACCCACCGCTCCGTTGGCCGCACAGATATCTGCCGCCGCCTCGAGATCCGCGACGGCTTCATCGAGCCGACCCAGACGAGCCAGGCAGTGACCGGTCCATAGCTCGACGGGACCGAAGTAGGCCACCTGCCCAGCTCCACTGCACACATGGTGACCGCGGTACGCGCCGAGCCTGGTGACGAGCGTGGCCACATCTTCGTCCGCGCCCAGCTCGACGGCGAGGTTGGCGCCGAACGCCAGGGCGGGAAGGATGGCGTGTGGTGACGGCTGCCATTCGGCGGGCGGGCCAAGCGAGCGATACACCGCGCCGGCTTCGTCGAGACGTCCTACCGACGCGAGCAGATGCGCGTTGGCGACTGCGATGATGATCCCGGCCGTAGGGAGCTGTCGCTCGAACACAGTGACGCCGGCGTAGCCGCTGGCCTCTAGCGCCCCAGTGGCTTCAGGTCCGATCTGAAGGCTCATCTGGTTCAGCAGCCCGGCGCGCTCGTGGAAGCCGATGTCGTCACCGGTTGCCGCCAGCTGCGCGAACGCCTCATCGGCCAGCATCATGGCATCGGCGAAGCGAGCCTGCGCCTGGGCCAGCACGGCCCGGCACTTGAGCAGCTCGTACCGCGCGTGCGGCCCGCGGACCTGCTCGACGCACCACGACAACATTTCGAGCTCGCCGGCGACGCGGACCAGGTCGCCGCGTTCGAACGCGGCGTCCACATGCCACAGATGTGCCCACATCTGGGTGTGCGGGTCGGCGGCCTCGCGGCCGAGCTCAAGCATGCGGTCGGCGAGCACAGCGCGCTCCTCCAGACCTTCTGGTCCCGAGCGGGCCAGCCGCCTCGCTCGCAGCGCCGCCTCCAGTGCCGCGCGGTCGCCGGCCTCCTCAGCCAGAGTGAGGGCCTCCTCACTGGCGCGCCCGGCGACGTCGTACTCCTCGTAGCCGTGGGAGGTGCCCCACGCGTCGTAGATCGATGCTTCTGCCAGCCGAGCCAGGAGCCGCGCCCGCAGGGCGATGTCGGCCCTGTCGACCACCGCCAGAGCTTGCTCGCACAGTCGTCGCGTCGTCGCCTCCAACGGCGTTGGGGCGTTGGCCTCGCGCACCAGTGCGGCCTCGGCGAGCAGGCTCGGCCGGGCCATAGCGCCTGCGGCCGCCGCCGCTCGTACGCTCGCGTCGACGCTTCCCGCGATGTCGGTCGAGGCATTCAGCGCGCTCGACAGGCCGAGATACAACCGGCAACGCATCTCATCGTCGAGCTCATCTTCACCGAGGCTGAGCGCAAGACGGTACAGCCGAGCGCCCTCCTCGTAAGCCAGCGCCTCCATGGCCTCGTCGGCGGCAAGCGTGATCCAGTGCACGGCGCGACTGAGGTCGCCGTCAACCGCTGCGACCGCCCAGTGACGAGCCAGGTCCGACAGGTATCGCTCCGTCCTTCCTGCGTGGACCGACTCGACCGTCTCGGCGGCTGCACGATGCAGTTGCACACGTTCGGCCGTCGACAGACCTGCCTCGACGGCATCGCGAACCAGCGCATGCGTGAACCTGTGGTTGCCGGGGATCGTTCCCGCCTCGACCAGGCCGGCGGCCGTGGCCTCGTCGAGGGACGAGAGGCAGCTCATCGACGTGGCGCCGACCATCGGCGCGACGACAGTGGCCGAGAATTCGCGACCCACGATCGATGCGGCGTGGATCAGGGTCACGGCGTCCGGCGACAAACGGCTCAAGCGGCTACGGATGGCTTCGCGCACGTTGGCGGTGACTGGGGCGAGACCTCCAGCTACCTTGCCTGCTGGGAGCACGCGCCCCACCTCGCCGACGAAGAACGGGTTACCCCCGGTGAGAACATGCACCCGACGCGCGTCGCCGAGAGTGACATCGTGTCCCAGCACCGACGCGAGGTGCATCGCCACGGCCTGCTCGGTCAAGCCGGTGAGGTCGATCTGTCGTGTGATCGGCTCTCGGACGAGGTCGGCGAAGTACCCGGCGTGCTCGTGCTCGGTGTCGCGGTGATTCACCATCATGAGCAGCCGTTCGTCGCGCATCGTTCGCGCGAGGTGCCGCAGCAACAGGACCGAGGGACGATCGGCCCAGTGCGCGTCGTCGAGGATCAGGACGAGCGGGCTGTTGGCGGTGATCTCGCGGAACAGCCGCGCGACGGCTTCGAACTGGCGAAAGCGGTCTTCAGCCGACGCGAGGGCGTCCGGTGTCGACGCCGGCCCGCCGAACACCTCGGGCACCAGGCGTCCGAGGTCCGCGTCGACTCCCGCGATGCCCACGAGCTCGACCGCTCCGCGGAGGAGCTGACGCCACGGCCAGTACGGCGGCGCCCCCTCGGACTCGACTGCGACCCCCCACAGGGCCGGCATGCCACGATCGCCGGCCAGCCCTGCCAGCTCTTCGGCAAGCCTCGTCTTGCCTATCCCCGGCTCCCCGCGGCACAGCACGATGCTCGGACGCCCCCGCCGCGCGTCATCCAGGTAACCGGCGAGCGCAGCCAGCTCCCGGCCGCGTCCGACAAGGACACCCCGCATCCCCCAACCATACGAAACCACGGCCGATCCGACACAAGGATTCGTGGTCGCCAGGCCGCAAGCGGGGCAGCGGGGCGTAGCCGAACAGCCGATGATCAGGCGTCGACCAGATTCGGGGACCCAGAGCGTTACCGAGCCCGGTACGACCTTGTGCACGGGTCAGCCATGTGCGCGATCGGAAGGTGGTTGAGGCGTGCTCAAGGAGCGGTGGTCGAGCGACCTTGAACACCGCTCGACCGTTTCGGCGAGAAGATGGATGGTGGGTGCAGGCGACCCTCACCCAACCAGCCTTGGGGGGCACTCGCAGTCGGAAAACGTCACTTTTCGCTGACGGTGATGTCTTGCTGGGCAGCTTCGGCGCAACCTTTGGGTAGGTCCGTCATTTGGTACTTGTCTTGTCGCACCCGCTTGCGCAATTCACTGGTGCAAACACCGTTGGCTCTCACGACAACTACTGTCATGTGGTAGGGCACCGCTTGGCTGGGATCACCTAGCGGATAGCTTTCTGCAATCCAGGTCTCGTTGGATATGCGCGCCGATTGGGCGATGGAATAGTCGGTGTCGTCGCGGTCCATCAGCCAGATGGAATAGCCGGGTGGCAGATTCTTGACTGTGCCCTTGGCTGCCAGGCCCTCCTTGGACGAGATGCTCTTGTGGGCGCCGCGTGGAAGCACGCTGTCAAGCGTCACGGCAAAGGGAGCCGGGGCAGGGCTCTTGGTGGTCGGGGGCGGAGTGGGCTTTGGGGCGGCCTGTGTAGGCGTGGAAGTAATGTCACCTCCGGGTTTGACTTCATTTGGTCGATTGATTAAAGCGACCGCAACGGCTGTTATTACCCCGCCGACTGCGGTGATCGCTGCTACCCAGATGGCTGCCTTGGCAGCACTGTTCATGATCGGTCCCCCCTGGACTGTCAGATGCTTATTGGGTACATCGGGCGAGGGGAGCGATTGTTACTGTCAGTTATCGCCTGCGACTTGGTTGGGCAGGTCAAATACTGTCGGCCCGAAGGATTGCCTTTTCGGTCGTGTCGGTGGGAGTGGGTGGCTACTTAGATAAGGTTTATGCATAAGTTTCGAGCTTTACGGACGAGCATCGCTGTGCTGGGCGCACTGCTGGTCGCGGTGCCCGCTGCTGCCGCTCCCCCGGCCCCGCTGACCATCCCGGCTCCTACCGGCAAGCTGTATGTCGGTACGAAGACGTTCCACCTGGTTGACCAGGCCCGCGTTGACCCGTGGGTGCCGGAGTCCGGGGCGCGCCAGTTGATGGTGACGATGTTCTATCCCGCGTGGCGCGCACTTGGTGCGCCGCATCCGTACATGACCGCTGGTGAAGCCAGGCTGTTCCTCGACTGGCTCGGCGCTTCCGAAGTCCCGGCCGAGCAGGTTGCTCAGACCAAGAGCCGGGCGTGGGTCAACGCGCCGGCCGCAGGCGGATCGTTCCCGTTGATCGTGCTGTCGCCGGGCTTCAGCTATACCCGCTCGACCTTGACCGGTCTGGCCGAGGAGCTGGCGAGCCGCGGCTACGTGATCGCGCTCATCGGTCACAACTACGAGTCGTACGGCACCGAGTTCCCCGACGGCCACGTGACCACCTGTGTTGCCTGCGGTACGGCGAACAGTGTGCAGATCACCACCGTACGGACAGCCGATGTCGGCTTCGTCATCAACCGGCTGATCGGCCCTGATCCGGTTTGGCCACAGGGTCTCAACATCATCGACACGAAGCGCATCGGCATGGCCGGGCACTCCATCGGCGGCAACTCCGCATCGCAGGTGATGCTGAATGATCGTCGAGTGCTGGCCGGGATCAACATGGACGGTACGTTCTTCGCGCCGATTCCGGCGACCGGGTTCACCAAGCCGTTCCTGCTGCTGGGCAATGGCGACGGACATGTGCCCGGCGGTCATGAGCCGTCCTGGGATCGGGACTACCCACGGCTAGCCGGGTGGAAGCGATGGATCACCTTCAAGAAGTCGGACCACGCCAGCTTCACCGATCTCACGGTCCTGACCGACCAGCTAGGTCTGTCCGAACCGGGCGGCCTTGAGGGAGCTCGTGGGCTGGCCCTGACTCGCACCTATGTGCGTGCGTTCTTCGACCAGCATCTGCTCGGTCAACCACGACCGGTGCTCAACGGCCCCACGCCGGAGAACCCGGAAGCCGACTTCTGGTTCTAGTCTGCGCTGATCGCTGCGGAATCGGCGTTCATGGTCACCAGGCCAGGTCGCCGTGGCGGTCGCGGAAGGTTCCGGTTGGGCCGTCTGGGCCGATGGCGGCGAGTTCGACGATTGCGTCGGTGCCTTCGGTCACGGTTTGCGGGCCGCTGTGCGCGTTGAAGTCGGTCGCGGTGTAGCCGGGGTCGGCCGCGTTGACTTTCACGTCCGGCCAGGACTTCGCGTACTGCGTGGTCAGCATGGTGACCGCGGACTTCGATGCCGTGTAGAGCGGTGCGAGGTTTCGCGACTCGACGCGGTCGGCGTCGTGGGTGGCCGCGAACGAGCCCATGCCGCTTGACACGTTGACGATCACTGGGTGCGCGGACTTGCGCAGCAGCGGCAGGAAGGCGTGTGTGACGCGGACGATCCCTACGACATTGACTTCGAACACCTCGCTGGCATCAGCGGCGGTGATCTGGTCGGCGGGGCTGTGCGTCCCGTAAATACCTGCATTGTTGATCAGTACGTCGATGCTGCCCTCGCGAGCCGCGATCTGGGCGGCGGCAGCGGCCACCGACTCGTCGTCGGTCACGTCGATCTGGACGAAACGGGCTCCGAGTGCGTCGGCGGCCGCCTGGCCGCGCTCCGGATCACGAGCGCCGATCAGGACGGTGTGGCCGGCCTCGATCAAGCGGCGGGCGGTCTCGTACCCGAGGGACTTGTTTGCTCCGGTGATGAATGTGGTGGTCATGCGTCCACTCTCGGTCCGGGCCGAGCGGCCAGCCAGTGCTCTGCGTGACGGTAGGACAGCCAGTACCAGGCACGACGACGTACCGGCGGACACAATGGGTGAGTGGACGAGACCTTGGGCACGGCACTGCACCGCTGGCGCGACCGCCTTTCGCCCGCCGATGTCGGACTGACCTCACGGCCCGGACGTCGTGCGGTCGGGCTGCGCCGCGAGGAACTGGCCGAACTCGCCGGACTGTCGGTCGACTATGTGGTCCGCCTCGAACAGGGACGCGCCAAAAGCCCTTCGGCACAGGTCGTCGCGAGCCTGACCAGGGCACTGCAACTGCAGTCCATGGAGCGCGATCACGCCTACCGGCTGGCCGGGCTGCTGCCTCCCCAGGAGGGGACGATCTCGACGCATATTCCGGCCGGGGTCCAGCGGATGCTGGCCCGCCTCGGGGAGTTCCCGGTGGGCGTGTTCAGCGCCGACTGGAACTTGCTGACCTGGACTCCCGGATGGGCAGTCCTGATGGGCGACCCCAGCGCATCGGCACACAACGAGCGCAACCTGGCCCGGGCGGTCTTCGCGACAGGGTCCAGCGGGCTCACGTCCTGGCCCGTGCTCCAGGATGGCGACGCCCTCAAGCCCGCCCTGGTCGCCGACCTGCGCACGGCTCTCGTCAACTATCCCCGCGACCGCGGCCTGAGCAGCCTCGTCGAGGAACTGCGGTCGGCCAGCCCGGAGTTCGCCCGCCGGTGGGACGAGGGCACCGTCGGACCACACGTCTCGGCCCGCAAGACCGTCGTACACCCTCAGGTGGGTGAGGTGGTCTGCGACTGCGACGTGCTGACCGTCCCGGGCTGCGACATCCGGCTCGTCGTCTACACAGTGGCCGCGGGTTCCACCGACGCCGAGAAGCTGGAGTTCCTCCGGGTCACCAACGGCGTCCGCGCCGACGGCCCCACGCCTCCGGGGCTCGGCCTGTTCTCCACGCCGTAGGGTCACTTCGCGGCCATCGCGCCGTACCGGCGGGCTACCTCGTTGAACGCCTGCTTGGGTGTTTGTACGCCGTCCTCGGTGACCGCGATGAGTCCGAAGCCGGCCTTGTCGAGGTCGAGGTGGGGGTTGTCGCGGTGGGGGAAATCGGGCATGGCGTAGGTGAAGACGAAACAGCCGTGTACGCCGTCCGCGTCGTACAGGTCGATGAGTTCGCCTAGGTAGCGGGCCTGGACGGATTCGTCGCGCGGATGGTCGCCTCGGATGCGTGGGGGGTCGGCGAACCAGTTGACGATCTGGAAGGAACCGGCGCCGCGGAGTTCGGCTCCGGTGAAGGCGCCGCAGCCGAACTCGGTGATCACTACGGGCTGGGAGTTGTCGCGGACCAGGCTGCGGACGCGGTCCGGGTAGGTGGCGTGGTTGCGGCGGCCTCGGTAGAGGCTGACGCCGACGACGTCGAACGGGGACCAGTCGACGTGCTCCCAGCCGGCCGCAGAGTAGGTGATGGGGCCGTGGAAACGGTGGCGTGCGGTCGTTGCGGCGACGGTGAGCAGCTTGTGGAGGCGTCGATTGAGCCTGCGCCGTAGGAGGCGATGGAATCGCAGGATGACCTTCAGCCGCAGGAAGGATTTAGGTCCGGGGACGATGCCGGGGACCGTGTGGGAGAACTCGCTGCCCACGAAGAGCGTTACCTGGTCGGGATGGGCCTGGCGAAGTTCCTCGGCTGCCACGGCGACGGTGTCCAGGTGTGCCAGGAGTTGTGGCTCGGGTAGTTCCGGAACGTTGGGGCGGAGATAGACCCCCAGACCGATCTCGAGGGCGGTGCGGGCGGCGTCGATCAGCTGGTGCGCGTCCGCGCCGATCAGCATCACGGTGGTGCAGTGGAGATCACGCGCGATGATCTCGAGATCTCGTCGTACGACGGCGCTGTCTTCGCCGATCAGGTACGAGATGCCGCGGACCTTCAGCATTGAGTCGGCTCCAACCGATCGGCTCCCGCTGGAGAGCGGGAGCCGATGGAAAGGACGGTCAGCGGCCGGTGGCTTCGCCGAACTTGTCGGTGGCCTGGTCGGTGAGGCCTTCGGTGGGCAGGTCGATGCCGGTGGCTTCGGTGACCTGGTCGCCGAAGGCGTTTGCCTGGTCCTGAGCCGCTTCCGCGTGGCCCTGGGCCTGGTCGGCCAGGCCTTCGGTGGCTTGGGTGGCCTGGTCGGCGACGCCGCCGACGTCGACGCCGGTGGTCTCGGCGAGCTTGTCGGTCGCGCCGGACAGGTCGATACCGGTGGCCTCGGTGACCTTGTCGGTGGCGCCGGACAAGAGCTCGGTGGCCTTGTCCTTGAGGGAGTCGAAGATGCCCATGGGGGTAAACCCTTCAGTCATGGTTGGCTAGGAGGGAATCACCCAGAGTAACAACACGCTCCAAAACGTCGGGCGAGGCAGAATCGTGGTGTGAAGAAGCCGGAAACCGATCCCGTGATCGCCCGCAACCGCAAGGCCGCCCACGAGTACGAACTGGGTGAGTCGTGGGAGGCGGGGATCGTGCTGCAGGGTATGGAGGTCAAGGGCCTGCGCGCCGGCCGGGCCTCACTCGTCGGCGGCTTCGCGCAGATCGAGGACCGCGAGATCTGGCTGCACGGCGTACACATCCCGCAGTACTCGCAGGCGCGCTGGTTCGAGGGTGGTTCCCGCCGCAAGCGCAAGCTGCTCCTGCACCGCGCGCAGATCGACAAGATCGAGCGCAAGGTGAACGAGAGCGGCCTGACCATCGTCCCGGTGAAGTTGTACTTCAAGGACGGTCGCGCGAAGGTCGAGATCGCCCTGGCCCGCGGCAAGAAGACCTGGGACAAGCGGCACGCCCTCGCCGAACGCGAAGCCACCCGCGAAACCGAACGCGCCCTCAACCGCCGCCTGAAGGGCCGCCCGGACTGATCGTAGGGTTGCGGACATGGCAGACACTGCGCTGGTTCCCGATGACTTCGAGGTGCCGACCGAGTACGTCGATCCGCGGTTCCGGCTCGAGCCGCTGGGTCCACAGCACAACGTCGCCGATCACGCGGCGTGGAGCGGGAGTATCGAGCACATCCGCGCGACTGCGCAGATGGGTCAGTGGCCACCGCTGGACGGCATGTCACTGGAGGCGAACCTCGGTGACCTGCAACGCCATGCCGACGACTTCACCAGCCGCCGCGGCTTCACCTACACGGTGCTCGACCCTGGCACCGGCGACGTGATCGGCTGCGTCTACCTCTACCCGTCCAAGAAGCCCGAGTACGACGCCGTCCTCCGCACCTGGGTCCGCGCCGACCGAGCCGACCTCGACACCGGTCTCCACAGCACGCTCGTCGACTGGCTGGAATCCACCTGGCCACTGGGCAAACTCGACCACCGCTGAGGGTTACATGGTGCGTAGGAGGGTTTCGGCTGTGGCTTGATGGTGGGCGAAGCCGGAGGCTTGGGCGGCTTGGCGGGCTTCGGTGGCTAGGGCTCGGGCGGTGGTGGGGCGGGCGGTGGCTTGGTGGGTGGCGGCTAGGCCTAGGAGAGCTTCCAGTTCGGTGTAGGTGATGCGGTTGGTGCGGGCGGACTCGAGGCCGAGGGTGAAGTAGTGCTCGGCTTGGGTGTGGTCGCCTTGGTGGAGGTGGACGGCGGCGAGCATGGTGAGGGTCGCTGTCTCGGCGCGGGGGTTGGCGATGGCTTGGGCGATGGCCAGGGCGTCCTTGGCGAAGGTGAAGGCTTCGGTGGGGTGGTCGCGGTCCAGGTGGATCGCGGCCAGGGTTTCCAGGGCGCTGGCTTCGCCGGCGCGGTTGCCGGTCTCGCGATGCAGGGCGAGGGCATCCATGGCGCAGGACTGCGCCTCGTCGAGGTGACCCAGGTGGCGGTGAGCGGTCGCGAGGGAGTTGAGGCTGAACGCTCGTTCGGGTGCGGAGGCTTGGCCGCCGTCGACGACGCGCGTGTGCTCCTGTACGGCGTCCTCCATCCGCCCCATCTCCACGTGCAGCGCACCGAGGTTGGCGCGGATCGTGGTCTCGGCGAACTCGTTGCGTTGGGCAACATCCAGCGCTTCTCGGAGGCGGTCGTGCGCCTGATTGAGATGACCGAGCTCGCGATGGACGGCGCCCAGATTGATCAGTACGCCGACCTGTCGCCGCGCCAGACCGGCCTCCGCGCAAGCGGCGACAACCTGCACGTATTGGCGGATCGCCGGCTCGTAATCGCCAAGGCTCCAGAAGTGATCACCCAGGCAGTGTCTGGCAGCCGCAGCGGCCTCGAGATCGTCGCCGGCCGCAGTCACCGCCGCCTCCGCGACAGTCAGCCACTCGGGATGACAGCGACGAGCCCAGAAGTAGCCGCGCAGCTGATCGCACAGCCGCCACGCGACACCATGCGGCCCGTGCTCGGCGGCGTACAGCGCGGCAGCGACCAGGCTCTCCCGCTGCGCATCGAGCCAGGCGAGAGCCTCGCCACTCCCCTGAAACTCCAGCGCAGGAAGGATCTCCGCGAGCGGCTGGGTGATCCGAGCCATCCCCGAACCCATCGTGACAACAGCCGTCTCGGTGTCCTGCAGGTAGCTGCCGAACAACCGGCCCAGCGCGGCCGCACGATCCTCAGTGGTCTCAGCTGCGACCCTCTCGGTGGCATACCGGCAGAGCAGGTCATGCATGACGAACTGCCCAGCGGCCCGGCGCTCGATCATGCTCGCGGACACCAGTACGTCGAGCACCGCGTCTGCCTTGTCCGGATGCACGTCGAGCAGCGCGGCCGCCGTACGGCGGGTGAATCCGCCGCCAGGGACTAGTCCGAGCAGCCGGAACAGCCTTTGCGCCAACGGGTTCAGCGGCTCATAGGACGAGTCGAAGACCGCTCTGACCGCGCTCGGCTCGTCGTCGACGGCGAGCATGTCGAGGGTCTGCACACTGGTGAGGTCGGCGACACAGTCCTCGATCGAGCCGTCCATACCGGCGACCCGAGCCGCGGCCAGCCGCAGCGCCAGCGGAAGGTGGGCGCACACCTCGCCGAGCTTCGCGACTGCAGCTGGTTCGGCGTTGGCCCGATCCGCGCCCAGGAGCCGCGTCAGCAGCTCATGAGCGTCGTCCGGCGTGAGTCCCCCGACCACGTGCGCGCGAGCGCCATCCAGAGCGACCAGTCCGGTCATGCGTCGGCGACTAGTGACGATGGTGAGACAACCAGGCTCCCCCGGCAGCAACGGACGGACCTGCTCAGCAGAGCCTGCGTTGTCCAGGATGACCAGCACCCGTCGACCGGCCAGCTTCGAGCGATAGCTCGCCGTCGCCGTCTCAACGTCGGTAGGGATCCGCTCACTCGGTACGCCGAGCGCACGGAGGAACGACGTCAGCACCTCGATCGGAGTCGACGGATCCTGCGTGCCATGGCCGTGCAGATCGACGTACAGCTGCCCGTCGGGGAACCGGTCCGCCACCCGATGTGCCCAGTGCACTGCCAGCGCGGTCTTGCCCATCCCGGCGGTGCCGACCAGCGCCATCACGGTCATCGTCTCCGCAGCACCCTGCGACTCAAGCCACGCCAGCTCGTCGGCACGACCGGTGAACGCCCAGACAGTCGGCGGCAGTTGCCGCGGTGGCGTCCACGAGCTGACGACCACGGGCTCGGCAACGACGGCGTACTCGAGTTTCGGATCCGAGCGCAGTACCTGCTGATGCAGTGCACGCAGCGCAGCACCCGGTTCGATCCCCAGGTGCTCGTCCAGCAGCCGATGCACCTCCTGGTACGCCGCCAGTGCCTCCGACTGCCGACCGGACCGGTACAGCGCGAGGATGCGCTGTCCCCAGAGCCGCTCGCGGAACTCGTGCCGCGAAGTCAGCACGGCCAGCTCGTCAGCGAGCGTGCCGTGCTGCCCGAGCTCGAGCCGGCCATCGATGCATTCCTCCAGTGCGGTCAGTCGCAGATCCTCCAGCCGGGCGATCTCCGGCCGTACGGCGTCCGGTACCGGCAGCCCGTCCATTACCGGTCCGCGCCAGAACCCGGCGGCCTGTGTCAGCCGCTCGACCGCGAGCGCGTGCTGCCCGTCGGCCCGAGCCTGGCGCCCCTGCTCGACCAGTCGCTCGAACGACAGCAGGTCGATCGCATCGGCATCAGCTGTCAGCTGATACCCACCAGGAAGCGTTTCGAGGACGAGCCCGGGCTGCATGATGCGCCGCAGGTTCGACACGTACGACGTCACGTTGGCCGGCGCGGACCGGGGCGGCCGACCCTCCCACAGCCCAGCCAGCAGGGCGTCTCGAGACACCAGCGTGTTGACGCGCAGCGCCAGCATGCCGAGCAGCACTCGCTCCTTGACCCGCCCCAGCACCTGCGGCCGGTCGTCCAGGTCCCGAACCTCCAGCGGTCCGAGCACTCGCAGTCGCATCTGGCCCCCAGCCGTCGCCACCCCGGGTCGGTTTCTGCGAGCAGGTGTAGCACAGATGGCAGCAAGGCCGGGAGTGGTTGCCAGAAACAACCACTCCCGTAAGTAACCAGAGTTCGGACAGCGCAGGGACTACCAGGTAGCGGCCGGCATGGTCAGTCATCTCCCCAGGTCTCGACGGACTGCGGTTGTTTCCAACCTGCCGGGTGCCGCCATACCCGCCCTACACAAACCCGTGTAGCCACGCGGGCCGGGGATGCGCGTCTACGAGAGGGCGTAAGGTGAGGACATCCGGAGTCGACGACATCCACCTTGAGGTGCCGGTCACGCCGGCCACCCTAGGGATGCGCCATGAAGGTTCGGTTCGAGTCCAGGTCCGCGTCGTGAACAAGTTTCAGTCGGTGTCACGAGTGGCGGGTTTCGAGCAGGAACCGACGACTCCGCGGCTGCGCCTGCGGGAGGCGGCGAACCGCGATCTGCCGCTGCACGGCGCCTGGTGGCCGCGGTCGGACGACCCGGTGACGGAGCTACCCGGTCTGATCATGGCACTGGACGAGCTGGGCGACGGGATCGTCACCCGGTTACTGCTGCACCGGCCGTCGTGGAGTGCGCACCCGGCGCGGCTGGCGGTGAACGGGCGCGTGGTGACGATGGGCTACTTCACGACGCAGCCGCTCAACCTGCTGATCGCCATGCGTGACTCCTACGGCTGGCGGCTCGATCTACTCACCATCCCGCCCGGTACGCCGGAGGATGTCGCCGAGCAGGCGATGGTCCAGGCCAGTGCGGACGACAACGAGGTGCCCGCGCAGTTCGTCCTCTCCGGGATCGAGGCAGCGAGCAGTGAGTGACCTGCGCGGTCCTGAGCTGGGCGATGTCTGCCGTCGGTCGAACGCCGACCACGACCTCTCCCACCTGTACGCCGCTGTGGTGTCGGCGCGAGTGGCCGAGCGGTTGGGCCGTGCCGCGCGACCGCCGGGTGGCGGCGGCCTCCGCAGCAACGGGGATCGGCTCATGTCGGCGCTGGCCGCCTACGAGGAGGCCCTGGAGCGGTACGGGCTGCCGGTGCCCCCTGCGATTCGTGACGAGCTCCGGCTGCGCCGCGCACTGCCGTAGTTCAGCCGACGGCCACCGGCTTCGGGAGGTACTCGGTATGACCGCCTGCGTTCTCGGCGGTGATCATGCAGCCGACGTCCTCACCTGACTGAGCCTTGGTCAGCGTGAAGCTGGCTGCCTTCGCACCCTCGATTTCGAAGTACCAGTCGTCGCTACCGGTCTTGCGATGCACCCAGCGGTACTCGACCGCCTTGCTCGGCTTGGGGTTACGCCAACCGGGCAGCGAACAGGTCAGCGTCTGACCGACCGCAGGCATGCCGGTGATCTTCGCCGTACCAGCCAGCCGCGGCGCCCACACCGGATGCGTCTGACTGGCGAAAGCACGCAGCGCAGGGATGTTCGTGAACTCGTTGATCGCACCCTGGACGCACTCCTTGCCGACGATCTCACCGCCGGAGCTGACCAGACCGGCGAGGACAGGTCGGCCGTACTCTCGCGCCACGACCGGACCGCCACTGTCCCCCGGACACACGTTCATACCGGGCGCCTGTGCACACAGCACCGACGGATCGGCGGCAGCACCGGACTTGTCCTGGGCGGCACACACCGACGACGGCTGCGCATGCAACGAAGCCTTCAGCAAAATCGAGCTGTACGTCGTTCCTGGCTGCGGCGGGGCAGTGATCCCGTGCCCGTAGACGGTCAGCGTGGTCCCAGGCCGCAACGCGGTCTGCGCAAGCGGCAACGGCCGCACCCCTCGTACCGGCCGGGCCAACTCGACAATGGTCAGGTCGTTGACTGCAACCTGTGCCTGCGGGTTGTCCGGGTCGACCGTCGAATCAAGCATCCGGTAGCCGGGATGGGTCGAGAACGCCTTGGCCCGCAAGACCTTGTCGCCGATGTGGAACTCGACATCACCGGGAGCGGCGTAGTCCAGGCAGTGTCCGGCGGTCAGCACCCGCGTTGGCGAGATCAGTACAGCGCCGCAGCGGTACCGCTGCAGGTAAGTCTCACCCGGTTTGTCAGACACATTGGCGATCCCCACCATCCACGGCGCCTCCGCGCTGCGGGCCGGCGTACCGCCTGTCATCGCGTAGGCCGGACTCGTCAACCCTGCTGCCAGCAGGCACACTGCGGCAGCGACAACCATCCGCTTCATCGTTCTCCTTCAGTTGATCGGAACACCAATCAACCTAGGAACTCGGACCTGCCGCACACATCGGGCTGAAGCCTCAAATGCTCTAGCACCAAAGGCTTAGCTAGCGCGGGGTTTCGGTCCACTGGAGCGCAGTGACCCAAGGCGAGACAACGCGTCGAACCAGAAGCGCGCACCAGGCAGCGTGGCGAGAGCCATCAGCAGCCAGCCCAGCAGTGTGAGCAGTACGGCGCCTGCGTCGCCCAGACCGTGGCGTTCGAACCAGTTGCACGAGGCGTCCGGCAACGAGCAGGTGGCGGTGACACCCCACCCGATCGGCAGACCGGACGCACGGGCGTCACGGATCTGTTGGCGTAGGTCATCCAGGCACTCCGCCGGTGTGCCGGCGCAGTTGGAGCTGACCGCGGCCTGAGCGACGACAGCGCCGCGCAGTGCCTCGTCGGTGTAGAGCGAGCGGGTCAGCTCGACCACGTTGACGTTGAAAGCGACGACAACGATCGATGCGAGCGCCAGCGAGATCCACCGCACGTGCCGCTTGTACCAGCCGGACACGCGCGCCATGTGGTCGTCGTACCACTCCTCGATGCCCGCGCGGAACTTCGCCACGTCCTCCCCCGCTTCAGCGAGCAGACCGAGCAACGGCTGCTTCAACGGGTTCGAGGCCTCGAGCGCAACGACCTTCGCCCGCACCTCAGTGATCGTCGTGGCACCAGTGGCGTCCGGGACGAGCACCCCGACCAACGCGCGCGCGAACGACCGGCCCGAGACGTACGACGGGAGACTCCGCCTGTCCTTGACGCTCAGCTTGGCGTTCCCCGCGTTCGGCGGCGCCTCGCCCTTGGCGGCCGAGCGCGAGACCATCGGCTGCTCGACGATCCGCGTCACCATCGGCTCCGCCGGCTCACCTGGTTTGGGCTCGGGCGCTTGCGACGTACGGCGAACCAGATCCGGCAGCCGCATCGTGAAATCGCTCTTGCCGTCGACCAGCGACCGGATACCGCGCAGCAGGTACTCACCGCGCAGCCCGATGTAGCGCGCGACGACCTCGGTCAGCACGGACACCAGGACCGAGAAGGCCGCGAAGGCGAAGACGAGTCCGATGACGGTCTGCAGAATCAAGCTGTCCATGACGATCCTCACAGCAGGCGGAGGTCCATTGTAAGTTGGAGCAATGGCATTGCAGGTGGTTGTCGGGCGTGGTCCGGTCGGTACGGCGGTTGCACGGTTGCTGGTGGAGCGCGGGGACCGCGTGAAGCTCATCAGTAGGCGAGGCGGTGCTCCGGAAGGCGTCGAAGGAGTGGCAGCCGACGCAACGAACGGCGACGAACTGGCGCGGATCGCCGAGGGCGCAACGACGATCTACTCGTGCGCGGGACCGGCGTACCACCAGTGGGCCACTGACTGGCCGCCACTGGGTGCAGGGCTGGTGCGAGCGGCTGAGCTGAGTAAGGCACTGCTGGTGACGACCGGGAACCTCTATGGGTACGGCGAAGTGGACGGACCGATCCGCGAGGACCTGCCGTTGCGGCCGAACTCGGTCAAGGGCCAAGTCCGAACGCAGGTGTGGACCGAGGCACTCAAAGCACACGAGGCCGGGCGGATCCGCACCGCCGAAGTGCGCGGCTCGGACTACCTCGGCGCGGGCGCGACGTCGCCGTACAGCGTGCTTGTCCTGCCGAAACTCCTGGCAGGCAAGGCGGCTTCGATCCCCGCCGACCTCGATGCACCGCACAGCTGGACGTACGTCGGTGATGTCGCGCGGACCCTGGTCGCCGTGGCCGGCGACGAGGCAGCGTGGGGTCGCGCCTGGCACGTGCCAAGCCCGGAACCGATGTCGGTGCGCGCACTGGCGACCCTCACCGCAGAGCTCGCCGGTACGGCGCCGGCCCGGATCTCGGCGATGCCGTCGTTGCTGCTGCGGCTGGCCGGGCTGTTCGCCCCGACCGCCCGCGCATCGGTCGAGACGCAGTACCAATGGCGCCGTCCGTTCACCCTGGACAGCACCGCCGCAATTGTTGCCTTCGGCATCAAACCGGTCCCGGTGGCGGACGCCGTACGGGAGATGATCGAACTGAATCGGTCCACCGGGCGTCAGTAGTTGGAGGCACACCCTAAGCTGTGCGGGTTCGACGGGGACACCGAAGCCGGGAAGGGCTGGGATGAGTTCGAGGAATCCACGTCGCTGGGTGCGGCGGCTGGTCGTCACGCTGATCGTGCTCGGAGTGCTGCTGGTAGCGGCCGACCGGGCCGCTGCGTGGGCCGCCGAGAACCGGCTGGCCTCGATGGCCGAGCAGCAGGCGGCGCGCTACGACCTGACCGCTCAGGACACCTCCGTCCAGATCGGCGGATTCGGGTTCCTGCCACAGGTGGCGAAGGAGGAGTTCTCGTCGGTCACGATGACGATGACGAAACCGACCTTCTCCGACGTGCCGGGCGAGAACCTCGAGGTGAAGATGACCGGCGTCCACGTCCCGCGGGCTGTGGTCACCGGCGGCGACGCGGCGGTCACTGTGGACAGCACCGACATCCGGCTGGCGCTCTCGCCGGCCGAGGTCGCGAAGCTGGCCGCCCGCGGCACCGGGCTGGGCGGGCTGAAGATGGAGGCTGTCGGCGACAAACTGCGAGCCAAGCTGACGCTGGGTACGTTCGACTTCGACGTCGCCGTCACCCCGACCGCGAAGAACGGCCGGGTCGCGCTGACGGTCGACGAGATCTCCAGCGACGTACCGGCGGCCGCCCGTGACCTGCTGAAGGCCCGGCTCGCCCGCGGCATCTCGCTGCCGAAGCTCCCGTACGACGCCACCCTCAAGGAGGTCGCGGTCGAGAACGGCAACGTCGTCCTGATCGCGACGGCGGCGAACCTCAAGCTGAACACCTGAAGCGCCTGCCCTTGCCGAGCACCCATCGGACCCTTAGGGGTTCGGTGGGTGTTTTTCATCCCTCAGAGGGGTTGGGTACCGATCGTTCGCGATATATCGTCGAACTATCGGAGCCTGAAGGATGGTGGATCGGAATGACGGGATCGGCGTACGCGGCCGGCTGGCCCTGGGCCCGCGCGGAGCGCAACTGTGACGACTTCTTCGAGAATCTCAAACGCGACCTGCACACCGCGATGGGCGGCCGGCGCGGGCACCGCGGGCATCAGGGGTTCGGCCCCGGCCCGGGGTGGATGTTCGGCGGCGGGCAGCACTTCGGGCCGCCACCCTGGGGACCGCGCGGACCGAAGGCGCGGCGGGGCGACGTCCGGGCGGCGATCCTCGCCGTACTGGCCGAGCAGGCGATGAACGGCTACCAGATCATCCAGGAGATCGCCGAGCGCAGCGGCGGCGCGTGGAAGCCGAGCCCCGGCTCGATCTACCCGACGCTGCAGCAGCTCGAGGACGAGGGCCTGGTGACGGCCGACGCCGAGACCGGGCGGCGGACGTTCACCCTGACCGACGAGGGCCGGGCGTACGTCGCCGAGCACGCCGACGAGGTCGCGGCGCCCTGGGAGGCGATGAGCGCGCCCACGGAGGCCGACGACAACGGATTGAAGCCGATGCTCGGTCAGGTCGCCGCGGCGATGTGGCAGATCATCTCGACCGGAACCCCGGAGCAGCAGGCTGCGGCGAAGGACGCGGTCGCTGACCTGCGGCGGAAGCTTTACGGCATCCTCGCTGACGATCGACCGGCGGACGAAGAGCGATGAGTACACCCCAATGGCAAGGCCCTGAGTGGTACGAGCAGGACCGGCCGTTGCGATCGGTGCGGTCGGGTCGGCAGGACCGGGACGACCGAGGTGCGCGGGCTGCCCGCCGGGCAGTGCGGATCGGGGACTCGGAGCGGGACCGGGCGGTGGAGTTGCTCGGTGAGCACTTCGTGGCCGGTCGGCTGACGCAGGACGAGTTCGAGGAGCGCAGCGAGACTGCTACTCGAGCCCGGTACGTCGACGACCTGGAACCGCTCTTCGAGGACCTGCCGCAGCCGGGCGAGCTGCAGATCGCGCAGCGACCGGGCCGACCGCAGCAGTTCACGATGCCACCGCCGTTCCTGATGCTGGTGCCGTTCCTGATGGTCGGCCTGGTCATCACCGCGGTCACACTGACCGCCCCCTGGCTGTTGTGGGGCGTGTTCTGGGTCGCGATCTTCAGCAGCATGCACCGCCGCCGGCATCACCACCGCGGCCATTTCAGGGGGCCCGGCAGAAACTTCTCCACCTGATGTCAAAGTGCTCGTGACGGCTCCGACCGAGGGGTGTAAGCAAGAAACCCTCGGAAGGAGCAGGTCATGGGCAAGGTACGAGTAGCCAACTTCACGGTCAGCATCGACGGATTCTCGTCCGGGCTGAACCAGCGGATGGACGAGCCGTTCGGCGACAACACCGAAGGACTGCATGCCTGGTACGAATCCGCGATGGTGGAGCGGGACAGCGGCCGCGGCGGCCCCGAGGCCGACCAGCTGCAGCGGTTCCACGAGCAGGCCGGCGCCACCATCATGGGCCGGAACATGTTCAGTCCGCACCGCGGTCCGTGGGCGGACGAGTCGTGGACAGGCTGGTGGGGCGACAACCCGCCGTACCACCACGACACCTTCATCCTCACGCACCACGAGCGTCCGTCGGTGACGATGGAGGGCGGTACGACGTTCCACTTCACCAGCGCGCCGATCGACGTCGTACTCGATCGGGCGAAGGAGTCAGCCGGCGATCAGGACGTCATCATCGGCGGTGGCGCGTCGACCGTTCGCCAGTACCTGCTGGCCGGTCTCATCGATGAGCTCGACCTCGGCGTCTCACCGATCCTGATCGGCGAAGGCGAGCGTCTGCTGACCGACGACGTCGCGGCCGCGCTGCGCGACTTCCAGGTGGTCAAGACCTACCCGATCGGGAACGCGACCTTCTACAACCTCAGTCGCTGAGCTAGGGCACGCGGTTGAGCCAGTCGTCGGTGCCGAACTTCGTTGCTACCAAGGCTTCTGCGCGGGCAACAGTGTCGGCATCGATCGTGCCGTCGGTCAGACCGTAGCGAGTGTTGAACGACGCGGCCATCCGGTCGATCACCTCGCGACGGTCGAGACCGGTCTGGCTGCGCAGCGGATCGACCCGCTTGTTGGCACTGGTCGTGCCCTTGTCGGACAGCTTCTCGCGACCGATCCGCAGTACCTGCAGCATCTTCGTCGCATCCATGTCATAGGCCATCGTCACGTGATGCAGTACGGCGCCACCCGCGAACCGCTTCTGCGCAGCACCCGCGATCTTCCCGGCCGGCGACGTGATGTCGTTGATCGGCTGGTACGTCGCCGCGATACCGAGGTCGTTGAGCGCGCCGATGACCCAGTCGTCGAGGAACGCGTACGACTCGACGAACGAGAGCCCGGACACCAGGGATTCGGGGACATAGAGCGAGTAAGTGATCGTGTTCCCTGGTTCGACGAACATGGCGCCGCCGCCGGAGATCCGCCGTACCACTGTCACGTCGTTCTGCACCGCGCCGTCGAGGTCGACCTCGTT
Organism: Kribbella sp. NPDC056951; assembly: GCF_042674205.1. Classification (NCBI taxonomy): domain Bacteria; kingdom Bacillati; phylum Actinomycetota; class Actinomycetes; order Propionibacteriales; family Kribbellaceae; genus Kribbella; species Kribbella sp. NPDC056951. The sequence continues at coordinate 598,466 of NZ_JBHUQZ010000003.1, read as the reverse complement.
CCGCAGCGACTGGAAGCTTCCGATGATGACCGCATTGCGATCCCACTCCCACACCCGCAACGTCGGCGGCCGCTCCCCCGACCCGACCTGCTCGGTCAGCACCTCGTCCAGCGCCATCTGCAACGCGGGCTCCCGCGGAACGTCATGCACGAACTGCCACTTGTGATCGTGCCAACCGGTCGCGCCGGTCAAAGCCCGCCGTACCGCAACCGCGACCGCCTCCGGCGAGAACCCCAGCATCTCGACGCCGTCCCCGAGCACGCCACGCACCCGAGCCGCCACCTGCGCAGCCGGCGTCACCACCGGCAATCCCGCCAGAGCCCCGTTGATCCGCTCGAGCGCATCATCGGGCTCCAGGAAGAAGTCCCCACTGATCTGCGCACTCCGAACGTGGTCCCCCACCACATCCAGATCGGCTACGACCAGCTTCCCACCCGGCACCTTGTACTCACCATGCATACCCATCACAACCCACCTGCCGGATGGGATGTTCCGTCAACTGGCGGGGGTGAAGGTGTAGGTGACCTGCAGGATGCGCTCGCGGACCGCGTCGATGTCGCCGTTGCCGTCGATCTCGTGCACGAGGCCGCGGCCGCCGTACAAGGTGATGAGCGGGAGCGTCTGCTCGGTGTACACCTCGAGGCGGCGGCGGATGACGTCCTCGGAGTCGTCGGACCGCCCTTGGATCAGCGCCCGTCGCAACAGCCGCTGCACGAGCGATTCGCGGTCGACGCGGAGCACGATGACTGCAGTCAGGTCGCGACCCTGTGCAGCGAGTAAGTCGTCCAGTACGGCGGCCTGGTCGAGAGTGCGCGGGTATCCGTCCAGCAGGAAGCCGGAGCGGGCGTCCTCCTCGGCGAGCCGCTCGCGGACCATCGCGTTCGTCACCTCGTCCGGCACATACGCTCCGGAGTCGACGTACTGCTGCGCGGTTCGGCCGAGCGCGCTCCCGGCGGCAACGTGTGCCCGGAAGATGTCGCCGGTCGAGATCGCCGGCACGGCGACTTCGCCGGCCAGTGTCCCGGCGTGAGTGCCCTTGCCGGCACCGGGTGGGCCCATCAGGACGACAGTCGTCACTGCGTCGCCTCCTGACTCTCGGTAAGTTCGACCACTTTAGGTGAGTCAGGCGCGTTGCGGTACGGCGTACGTCACGTCCGGCCCGGTGCCGGATTGGGAATTAAATTACCGCGTCACATTGTTGCGCGGAGCTCGATGGTGTCGCCGGGCCCAGCGAACCGCTGGGCGATGGCGTCGGCGCGCTCCTCGGAGTCCACGTCGATCAGGAAGAACCCGGCCAGGTGCTCCTTCGCCTCCGCGTACGGACCGTCGGTGGTGACCCGGCCGTTGAGACCGGTCCGGTACAGCTTCGCGCCGGCGGCCGGGCCGAGCGCCTGCCCGGAGACCAGCTCACCGGACTCCGACAGCTCGGTCAGCATCTCCTCGAACTCCTTGCCCATCGCGGCCCGCTCGTCGGCCGGGATCGCCCGGCCGACCTCGGTGAAGTCGATGGTCGGGTGGCCCCACGGCTGCGGGTTGGAGTGGATCAGGATCACGTACTTCACGACATCCTCCTTGGTTGGATACCCGCGACGTCGGCGCCGGTGATCAGCCCTCGACATTCTGCGCCAAGAACTTCTGCCAGCCCCGGGACCTCGGCCGCGCGCCGCGCCACCCCGGCCAACAGATCGGCCACCTGCACCCGCGGATCCAGCCGCGAATCAACCTGCCGCACCCCGGCCAACGGCGGCGGAGCCGGTACGACGGCCGTGGCGAGGTACCCGGCCAGTCGAGCGACTCGATGCGGGGTCAGCGCACTCTGCTCGTCGTGCACCACTTTGATCGACCGCTCCCCGGCGCTCCAGAACAGCGCGGTCTCCGCCAACGCCGGGACCATCGGTTCCAGCGGCGGCGGAATCGCCGGATCATCCTCGATCAACCGCAGCAACGTCTCCTCGACCCGGCTTCGCGACAACCCACGCAGTTCCTCCGGAAGGAACCCGAAGAACCGGTCGATCGCGCCATGATCGAGCAGCCGCAACCGCTTGGTCCGAGCCAGCACCAGAAACGAGTCGAGGAACTCGGTCCGCGACCGCAGTACGCCGACATCCAGATCCCGGCCGAGTCGCGTCCCATCGCCGTACGACGGCTCGCCCGTGAACAACTCGAGCACCCGAGTCGCGACGTACGACGTCTTGTCGATCACATGCACGTGCGCCCGCCCACTGAGTGCGCTGAGAAACCGCTTGAGCACAGGCCGTTGGTCAGGGCGCAACAGACGGTTCGACTTGTACTCCTTGCTGGTCCGCACCCGGACGCCACCAAGAAGCTCAGCCGCCTCGGCCACCGTCAGATCAACGGACGCATGAGTGATGACCGGCGCAACCGGGTCGAGCAGATTGGATCCGGAGAACCCGGATTCATCACATGCGATCTCAAGGTCAGGCATCGGCGCCAAGCGATCAGTCAGCGGACAGGCATGTGCCCATCATCGATCGCGGACACCGGCCGCACCACCGAATTACGGCTTGCGGGCGAGGGCGCCGAGGATTAGGCGGGCGGCGCCGGTGGGGCTGAGGTTTTGCTGGCCGGTGGGCCACCAGTGGGCCAGGTCGACGATGCCGGGGTCGAGGATGTCGAGATCGGTCAGGGCCTCGGTGAGTTCTTCGCGGGTGCGGAAGCGTAGGCGCGGGAAGTACTCGCGGAACTTGGCTTCGATCGAGGTCGCGAAGTCGGCCAGGCGGCTGCCGTCGTTGGGGTTCATCGGGTGGGTGATGGCGACGAAGGAGCCCGAAGGGAACGGCGACAGGTAGTCGTCGAGGAGCTGCCGGAGTTGGTCGGTGCCGGGGAGAGTGTGCAGGGTGAGGCCGAAGATGAGGCCGACCGGGCGGTCGCGGTCGAGCGCGTCGACCACGGTTGGGTGCTCGAGGACCATCGCCGGATCGAGGAGATCGGCGGCGGCGAAGAAGGTACTGCGGTAGTCCGCGAGCAGGGCCTGGCCGTGCGCGATCGCGGTCACGTCATTGTCGACGTACACGGTCCGCGCGGCGGGATCGGCGGCGAGCACCTCGTCGTGCAGGTTGCGTTCGGCCGGGAGGCCGGAGCCGAGGTCGAGGAACTGGCGGACGCCGGCCGCGGCCATCCGGTTGATCGCGGCCGCGATCCAGCGGCGGTTCTCGGTGGCGAGCTGCGGGATCTCCGGGGCGACCTTGAGCAGCTCCGCGAAGACCTGTCGGTCGATCTCGAAGTTGTTCTTACCGCCCAGCATCAGGTCGTAGATGCGGGCGTCGGACGGGCGGTTCAGGTCGAGCTCAGGCCCGACCCGGCGCGTGACGTCACCCTCCGGCATCGTCCCGACCACCTCGCTCCACAATCCGAAAAGACCACGTGGCCGGAAGGCTACCGCGCACCCAGCGCGGGCTTCCCAAGGGGGCGCGTTGCGGAACTCCGGCCCCGAATCTTCCACCCCGCGGGAGATTCCGGCGACCCCGACGGTAAGCGCTTGCCATCCACCACGAACCGACCACACACTGGCCGCCCCTCCACCGCCCCGAACCCCGGAGACCCCGATGCCACCACTCGGCCGCCGTACCTTCCTGTCCGCCGCCCTCGCAACCGCCGCCATCGGCGGGACCAGCTCCGCGCGAGCCAGTACCCGGGCCACCCAGGTCCGGACCGTCGACGAACTCCGGCGCGCGATCGCCGCCGCCCAGCCCGGAGCCGAGATCGTGCTCGCCGACGGGACCTACAACGTCACCGGCAGTCAAGGCATCCCGGTCCAGGGCCGCCGCGGTACGGCGGCCGCCCCGATCACCGTGCGAGCCGCATCGACCGGCGGCGCCACGCTCACCGGTGACCGCGGTTTCGTGCTGACCGATTCGGCGTACGTCGTATTGAGTGGTTTCAAGCTGCGGCAGCGGACCACCGTGGACATCCCGACCACCTGCAAGAACATTCGGATCAGCCGCAACGACATTCAGCTCGCGGATGTCGAGGGAATGCACTGGCTGATGGTTCGCGGCGACAACGCGGTCGTCGAGCGCAACCACTTCCACGGCAAGTCGACGCTCGGTGTCTTCCTCGGCGTCGAAGGCCCCGGCTCGGCCGGGATGGCCCGTGGTGTCCGCATCGTCCGGAACTACTTCTCCGACCACACCTTCGCGGGTGACAACGGCGGTGAGCCGATCCGGCTCGGTCTCAGTGGCCGCTCGCTCAGCGATGCCGGCGCGATCGTCGAGGAGAACCTGTTCGAACGCGCGAACGGCGACCCGGAAGCGATCTCGGTCAAATCCTCGGCGAACTTCATTCGCTACAACACGGTTCGCAACAGCCTCGGCGGCATCGTGCTCCGGCACGGCAACAAGACCCGGGTCGAAGGCAACTTTATTATTGCCGGTAGCAACGGAATCCGGATCTACGGCAACGATCACCTGATCGTGAACAACTACGTCGAGCGCGTCGGCGGCTCCGGCATCGTGCTGGGCAGCGGCAGCGTCCGCGATCACAAACCGGAAGATGACGCGGAGAGCCGCCGCGGCAACGACGCACCGGACCGGGTGACGATCGCCCTCAACACCGTGCTCTCCTCCGGTACGGCGATCAGCGGCGAATCGCAGCGCACCCTGCCACCCCTTGGCTGCACGATCGCCGACAACCTGCTCGTCGGCGACTCCGGTTCGTTGGTGTCGATGCCGTACCAGCAGGGCATCACCTGGTCGGGCAACATCCTCTGGGGCACGGCCGCCAACGGGAACATCCCGGCCTCCGGCTTCACCCGCAAGGACCCCAAGCTGGTCGCGGGCAATGACGGCGTACGGCGTCTCGGTGCGGGGAGCCCGGCGATCGATGCCGCGAGCCGCACGTACCCGTCGGTGACCCAGGACGCCGACGGCCAGGCTCGTTCCGGTCGTGCGGACGTCGGTGCCGACGAATACAGCACCGCAACCCCGGTACGACGTCCGCTGACGCCGGCCGATGTCGGTCCCGCCTCGCGATGACTTTTCGCCTGCTCGCTCGTCTCAACGACTATGGACAAACGAGCGAGCAGGGCCAAGCTGCTGTATTCGGTGACGATGTCGGCCGACGGCTTCATCACCGGACCGGACGGGGACATGCAGTGGATGCGCCCCTATCTCGGCCCGAACCCCGAGGTCACCGAGCTGATCCCGCGGATCGGGTCGATCCTGGTCGGCCGCCGTTCGCACGACGGCGACGACCCGCACAAGGGTGAGCCCGGTGAAGGCGAGGCGTTCGGCGGCGGTTGGGACGGACCGCTCTTCGTGGTCACCCACCGCCTGCCGAGTACGCCGGAACCGGGTGTCACGTACGTCGATCAGTTGCCTGAGGCAATCGCCATGGCGAAGGCGGCGGCCGGGGACAAGTATGTCAACGTCATCGGCGCCGATATCGCCCGGCAGTGCATCGCGGCCGGCGAACTCGACGAGGTGCTGCTGATCATCGCGCCGGTGTTCCTCGGCGCCGGGACCCGAGTGTTCGACGAACCGGGCGGTCGCACGGTCCGCCTCCAACCACGATCCACGACCGCGGGGACGAATCTGTGGTTCGACGTACTGCGTTAGAGCTCCCCGGCCGGCCGCATGATCGCGCGAATCTCGACGTACCGGCCCTCGAGGCAGGCATCGGGTAGCAGCCGGGCCAGCTCGACTGCGCGCGCTGGGCTCTCGACGTCGATCACGTAGTACGCGTCGATGTCCTCGGGTCCGGCCCGATCGGGCACAGTCACGGTGAGCTGCTGGTGCGCCAGCAGCTCACCGCCGACCAGTTCACCGGCCTCGCGGGCGGCCTGCTCGAAGACGGATCTGCGCAGGTCAGCACGAGTTTCCCCGTGCACGATCAACAGGAATCTCATCGGCATACTCCTCTCAATAATCAGACGGAGCCGGCGGCCGTGGTTTGACATGATGGCGACATGTTCGTGCAGACCGAGCGGCTGACGCTGCGCCGCTTCACTCCCGGCGACGCGGCCGCGTTCGCGGCGTACCGATCGGATCCCGAGGTCGCCCGCTTCCAGTCCTGGGAGGCGCCGGTCCGGGAGCCGGAGGCGCTCACCACGGTCACCGGCTTCGGCAACGGCGATCCGGATGCGCCCGGCTGGTTCCAGTACGCCGTCGACCTGGACGGCGTACTGATCGGGGATCTCGGATTGCACCTGGACGAGAACCTGATGCAGGCCGAGCTCGGGTTCACGCTCGCACCGGCGTACCAGGGCAAGGGGTATGCGACCGAGGCCGTGCGCGGGCTGCTCGATCACCTGTTCACGGCGAAGAACCTGCATCGCGTCTCGGCCGAATGCGATGCCCGCAACACGTCGTCCGCGCGGCTGCTGGAGCGCGTCGGCTTCCAACGCGAGGGACTGCGCCGGTCGCACACCTGGATCAAGGGTGAGTGGACCGACGACCTGCTCTTCGGTCTGCTGCGGAGTGACTACCTGGACGCTTGAGCCGCCCAGGCTCGTGCGGTCAGCCGGATCGACCCGTCGGCCTCGATCGGCAACCGAGCTCTGATGTCCTCCCGCAACGCATCGCGATCCGCCTCGTCCAGCGTGCGCACGTACGCCGGTCCGACGCCCTGCCCGCCGAGGAACGGCTGCCAGTAGTCGTCGAAGGACGCAAACTCAGTCGGTACGACGATCGCCCGGGTCTCGGTCGCGTCGAACCCGGCCTCGGTGAACAGGCCGGTCAGGCCTTCCGCCGTACAGAACGGGAAGCGCGGAGCCTCGTCGTACTCGCGATCCTGCGGGCGGAGGGCGACCACCGCGTCCCAGAAGTACCGCATCAGCTGCATGCCCTCGGCGTAGTCCCAGACGTAGACGGCGACGGTCGTGCTGATTTCGCGCATCCGCCGGAGTGCTTCGACGCGCTCAGGGATGAAGTTCAGGACCAGGCCCGCCACCGCCACGTCGTACGGGCCGTCCGGGAGGTTGTCGGCCGCGCGGACCTCGAAGGTCGCGTCCGGGATGGTTTGGCGCGCGTACCCGACGAAGCCGGCCGAGGGGTCGACACCGAGGACCGAGGCCGGACTCGCCGTCCGCAGGATCGTGCTCGTCAACGCGCCCGTCCCGCACCCGACGTCCAGCCAGCGCAAACCCGCGGGCTGGTCGAGCCAGCCGACGAACTCCTCGGCAACCACCCGGCTCCAGCGGCCCACATACGACTCGTAGATCTCGCCAAACGACCACTCGCTCATCACCCCAGGGTGCAGGTTGCGATGCCCGTTTGTCTCTTACGACGTACGTCGGCGCCCCGCTACCGTCGGTAGTCCGGGCGGAGGGGGTGCGATGCGGAAGTCGGCGGAGAAGGACGACGAGCTCGACAGCAACTCAGTCGGCCACACCCACGAGACCGAAACGCTGACCCCGGAACAGTCCCGCATCCAAGACCTCGGCCGCCTGGCCGGCAACGCAGCGGTCGCCGGCGCGATGATGAGCGCGCCCGAGTCGACCGTCCGCAGCCAGGTCGAAGGCGTCACCGGGTTCGACCTCTCCCCCACCACCATCCACCGCGACAGCACCCGCGCCGCGTCGGCCGGCGTACACGGCCTCACCGAAGGCCACGACGTCCACCTGGCGCCGGGAATCTCCCCCGGCACACCCCACGGCGACCACGTCCTCGCCCACGAACTAGGTCACGTAGTCCAGCAAAGCACCGGCACACCCGGAGGCCACGACTCCCTGGAAGCCGGCGCCGAATCCATCGCCCACTCCCGCACAACCACCTCAGGCTCATTGGCCACTCTCCCCGCCCCGAAACAGCTGGCCGTCCAGCACTTCGACCCCCGCTACCACCGCACCTCGGTCGTCAACGGCCTCGAAGGCTCCGGCTTCACGCCGGACGAGATCGGCCTGATCTACGCCGCCAACTGGGAACGCGACCTCTCCCAGGCCCACCCGGTCCTGGGCAACGCGATCCTCGAATGGAAGGCAGTCAAGGTCGCCGCCAAGGATGGTCGGCTCACCAACACCGAGATCACCGCATTCCACAACGCCTGCCAGGCGATCGTCGACGCGGGCGTCGCCGATCCCGCCGGCCTGTTCGCCGGATCGGCGTACGGCGGTTACAAGTTCTACGAGCACATGGACAACCCGGCCGCGACCGCGGCCAACGACAAGATCGCCGAGCTGGGCACCTTGGACACTGGTGGGTTGCCGCCCCACATGTACATCTCCCGCGAGTACATCAAGGAAACGCTGTTCAACGCGGCACGCCTCACCCACCCCGAGCTGGCTCGCGGCCGGACCGCGGCCGCCGCGGACCACTCCAAAGCGATGCGCGCAGTCCTCGACAAGGACGCGCCGAAGGCCATGATCGGCGGGCTGCCATCCGGTGCGATCGCCGACGAAACCGCGGCCGAGGTACGACGTACCGCCGGGGCCGGCGCTGGATCCGGCGCGGTGATCGATCCGGAGGCCCTGGACCTCATCGGGCGCGCATCCCATGCCCTGGAGGACTTCTGGTCACACTCGAACTTCGTCGAGATCGCGATCGACGAGGTGGAGTACAAGCTCAGCGGGCTGACCACCGCGACCTTCGGCCCGGACGACAGCATGCATGCGCTGTCGCACAAGATCCGTGGTGCGGCCGACGAGATCGACGCCGAAATGCCCTTGGTGGACAAACTCGCCGGCCGCAGCAAGGCCGCCCCGCAGCCGGACCAGGTCCAGCTCGGCGACGAGTCCCCGGTGCAGCACGACAGCTTCCTCGACGACTTCAAGGGCGCGATCGACCAGGCCGGCGACGTCGTCAAGCGACTGCCCGGGGCGATGTACGACGGCGGCAAGCGCGGATTCGATCGCGGTCTCGGCCAGCCCGACATGTGGGCACCGTTCACCGGCGCAGCCAAGGGCGCCCTGGTGGGCGGTCTGGGCAGCGCGCTCGGCAGCCGCGCCGGCGTACTGGCGTTGCGGACCGCAGCTGAGAAGCTCGACGAGGAGATCGAGAAGAAGCAGGTCGAGTTCGGCGACCGGCAGGCGCACGGACTGCTCGCGAAGGACCAGCCCGGTCACGAGCACGACGGCTTCGGCGAGCTGAAGACGGTCAAGTTCGAGTTCGCGCATGCGCTGTCGGTGGCCGCCGACCGCTCGATCACCGGCAAGATGAAGGCCGTGATCACCGCGCCGGACGCGGCGGTCGCCGACGAGCGCCTGAAAGAGATCTACGACACCCTCGACAAGCTGATCGCCAATCCCTCGCAGGAGCATCCGCTCGCCGATGTCATCACGGCCTATCGCGAGCGAGCCGTCGCCGCGCTCAAGGCCTATCGGGCCGGTCCACAGAAGTAGTCAGCCCACTCTCGCCGGGAGGGCCACGCCGGTTAGGGACTCGGCGAGTGACCAGAGGCGGGCGTTGTCGGACTCGTTGCGGGAGCGCTTCGGGGCCTTGGCGAGTTCGGCCGGGCCGACGAGGTGGAACCTTCCGGACGGGCCGTAGTACGCGCCTTGCTGGGCCTCGGGGCTGGTGGCTGCGAACAACAGCGGTTCGGTGCCCTGGGCAACTTCCTGGGAAGGCAGGAGTGGGCCGAGGATGCGGTTGATGAAGGGTTCGCTCGAACGGTTGCTACCGAGCGAAGCGCCCGCGGTCTGGAGGTTGGTGCGGGTGTAACCGGGGTGAGCAGCGACGCTGAGCAGGTTCCAGTTGCGGTCGGTCGCGAGTTTGGCGAGGTGGTTGCTCAGCATCAGGTCGGCGAGTTTCGACTGCGCGTAGGCCAGGAACGGGTTGTAGCGCTGCTGCCAGTTCGGGTCGTCCCAGCGGATCCGGCCGTAGTTCGCCGTACCGCTGCTCATCGTGACGACGCGCGGCGCGGGCGCGGCGAGCACCAGCGGTAGCAGGCGGACGGTGAGCGCGAACGGGCCGAGGAAGTTCGAGCCGAACTGGAGCTCGAAGCCGTCGGTGGTGCCGAAGCGCTTCGGCGGGTGCATCACGCCGGCGTTGTTGACCAGCAGGTCGAGGTGCGACTCGTCGGCGATCAGGCCGTCGGCGAACTCTTGCACCGAGGCCAGGTCGGCCAGGTCGACGCGGCGGACCTCGAGCTGGGCGCCGGGGACCTCGGCGAGGATCTCGGCGCGGGCGGCCTCGCCCTTGGCGACGGTCCGGACCGCCATCACGACCCGGGCGCCGGCCGCGGCCAGGCGCTTGGTGGCTTCCTTGCCGGTACCGCTGTTCGCACCGGTGACGACGGCGAGCTTGCCGGTCTGGTCGGGGACGACGTACATCGGATCCTCCATAAGAGACTGATGGTCTGTTATGGAAGACGTTATCAGACCGCTGGTTCGATAACAACAGACCGTTGGTCTGTAGGATGTGACGGTGACGACTTTCCAGCGCGCCCGCAGCGAGGAGCAGCGCGCGGTCCGGCGCCAGGCGATCCTGGCCACCGCCGCGGAGATGCTGACCGAGATGCCGGTCAACGACGTCAGCCTGAACGAGCTGAGCCGCCGCGTCGGCCTGGCCAAGTCGAACGTGCTCAAGTACTTCGAGTCCCGCGAAGCCGTGCTGCTGGAGCTGTCGGCGACCGAGCTGACGTCCTGGGTGGACGACCTGGCCGCCGGGATCGCGGCGATGCCGTCGTCCGCACCGCTCGCCGAGCGTGCCGACCTGCTGGTCGAGGTGGTCGTCAGCACCATCAGCGCGCGCCCGGTGCTCTGCGACCTGATCAGCAGTCAGGCGTCGGTCCTGGAGCGCAACATCTCGACCGAGACGGCGCTGGCCTTCAAACGATCGGCCGCCGTGGGCTACGACCGGATGATCGAGCTGGTCACGATCGCGCTGCCCGAGATCGGGCGCGAGGGCGCGATGCGGTTCATCCCACCGGCAAGCATGCTGGCCGGGGCGGTCTGGACCCACGCCCATCCCACCCCGGCCCTGCTCGCCGCATTCTGCGCCGATCCCTCCCTAGCCCCCCTCCGCATGGAGTTCGAGCCGACCTTGCGTGAGCAGCTCACCACGCTGCTGACCGGCGTACTCCCGCGGTGAATCAGGGGGCGAAGACCGGGGTGAGGTCGGCGAAGACCTGGTAGCTGGTGATCAGGCCGGCCTCGTCGACGTCCCAGGTGCTGAGCGCGGGGAGGGTGACCTCCTTGCCGTCGAGGCGGGTGTAGGTCACGTCGGTCTCGGCGAGGGTGGTCGGGCCGACCGTCCAGACCCGGTTGATGTGGTGCTCGGTCCGTTGGACCGCCGTGAAGAACGCCGCGTTCCCGGCCAGGATCGCCTCGATCCCGACGAACGGCTCCTGGTTGCCGAACACGAACGTCGACTCGTCGGCGAGCATCGCGGCGAAGGCGTCGAAGTCCTGCGTGTCGACGGCGGTGAACACGGTGGTTGCTTCAGGCATTGGTTCCCCCAAGGAAGACGAAGTACGAACGCGGTTACGCTAACCAGCCGCCGGGCCCGGCGGCCATGCCACATTTAAGGGATATCGCCACCGGCTGAGCGTGTGTGACCATCGAGAGGTGAACCACGCTGCCCACTTCCGCGCCTACGACCAGGTGGTCTCGCTGGCCGCCGCGAAGCTGCCGCTGGCCGACCTCTTCGACGAGGCCCAGCAGGTCCTGCGCCGCGCACTGCCGCGGGACAGCAGCTGCTGGCACGCGATGGATCCGAGCACGCTGATCGAGACCCGGTACTCGGCCGAGAAGATGCCGGCACCGACCGCGGAAATCGCCGAAATCGCTTACCTGTATGACGATTACAACTCGTTCGCCTCGTTGTTCAAGGCACCCCGGCACGCCGGGATCCTGAGCGAGGCGACCGGTGGCGAACTGCGCAAAAGCAGCCGGTACGTCGCTCTGCTCGAACCAGTCGGGATGACCGGCGAACTGCGGACGGCGTTCGTCGTGGACGGCATTCCGTGGGGCTGTGCCTCGTTCTTCCGCCAAGGCGATTTCACCCCGGAGGAACGCGATTTCGCCAACGTGATCGCGCCCCTGCTGGGTTTGTCCTTTCGGGCAGCAGGTGTGCACGCACGGGCCGCGGGACCAGGTGCGGATCTGTGGCCCGGCGTACTGGTGTTCGACAGCGACCGCCGGGTCGAGTCACATACGCCGTCGACCGCGCGCTGGCTCGAGGAGTTCGGCTTCGAGGGATCGGTGACCGCCGACCGGCTGCCGTACGAGGTGGTTTCCGTCGTCGAGCGGGTCCGCCTCACCGGCCAGGAGGCGACCGCGCGGATGCTGGGCGAATCCGGTCAGTGGATCCAGGTTCACGCGGCTCCGGCGACGGCGGAGACCGCCTGGGACCAGCGCGTGGCAGTGGTCCTGCAGGCGGCCGCCGTACCGTCGATCGCACCTCTCATCTCGGCCGCCTACGGGCTCACCCCGCGCGAGCGGGAGCTGACCGAGCTGATCCTGCAGGGCAACGACACCCGCGAGATCGCCGGGCGGCTGCATCTGTCACCGCACACCGTGCAGAGTCACCTGAAGTCGATCTTCACGAAGGTCGGTGTCCGCAGCCGCCGCGAACTGGTCGGCCGGATTGCTCAGGGCAGGTAGTAGTTCGGGTTCGGCAGCTTGAACGTGCGGTCGGCGTACCCACCCTTGAGGTCGGAGTACTGGTCGCCGAAGTTCGCGACGATGTCGTAGCCCAGCGACTCGATGTGCGCGCGGGTGGCCGACTTGTAGTGGATCGTCGTACAGGCGCCGTTCGGGTCTGCGGCACAGGCCGTCTTCAGGTACGCCGGGTAGTCCGCCAGCGCGGGCTTCGTGAACAGACCGTCCTCACCGTTCGGCAGAGTGGTCGGCTTCGGGTAGCCGGCGTCGATCCCGACGCCGTCCGCGGTCAGGTTGCCCAGCGTCGCCTGCTCCTGCGCGGCACCACGGCCGGTGAGGAAGAAGACCGCATATCCCTCTCGCTCAGCGGTCTTCACCAGGTCCACCATGCCCGGTACGGCGGGGAACTTCTGCCCCAGCACGTAATCAGCATTGGTCGTCGGGTTGTACGCCCAGTTGCTCGCGATCTCGTAGTTCCACGTGGCGAGCGAGGTGTCGTCGACGTCGAGCAGGATCGCCTTGGTCTTCTTGGTGTGGTGCTGCGCCGAGATCCACCGCTGTCCCGCCTTGGCCACCGAGCCGGCCTCGCGCGCATAGTTGCTGTCGGCACCGAATGTCCCGGATCCGAGCGGATCGCCGTAGTAGTTCCGCAGTTGCTGCCGCAGTACGTCGATATTCGTGACATTGCGTTCACTGTGCGGTGTCGACGTCTGAATGGCCGGCTGCTTGGTCGCGACTCCCGCCGAGTACGCGACCCCACCGACCACCGACGTCAGCGCGACTGCCGCCGTACCGACGGCAACCATCCGCCGCGAGATGCGGATACCCATGATGACCTCTCCCAGAACGAGTTGGCTTGCTTCTGCAACCTAAACCCGTCCGGGGTGCGACTCAGCTGACAGATGTCACGGCTTTGACGTAGCGATGGCACGGGATCGGGAGGGTGCCGCGCTCGACTGACGCTGGGTAGTCGAAGGGACCACCGTCGGTCCATCCGCAGCGCTCGTAGAACCGGCGGGCACGGGCGTTGCCGGTCGCGACCGCCAGCCAGGCTTCCTTGTGTCCGTTGGCCGCGACCTGCCGCTCGGACTCGGTGAGCAGGATGCCGGCCACACCCGAACCGCGGTGGTCTCGCGAGACGTAGACCTGCTCGACCTCGTCGTCGACGACCATCACGAACCCGGCGATGTCGTCACCCACGACCGCGACCGTAGCGTCGCCGATCCGGTCCGCGGCACGAGTCCAGAACGACTCCTTGGTGCGGATCGCGACCAGCTCGTCTGGCACGTGCCCGTGATGACCGTCGGCCCAGCCGAGATGCCAGATGGACGCAATAGCGTCGGAGTCAGCAGCAACAGCTGGGCGCACAATCACGGTCATGTCGCTCAGGCTAGTTCCGGACCAGGCCAGTCGGAAGGAGCCGGCCGGTCGGGAAGGAGCTGGCCGGCCCAGGTCGGACCGAGCCAGTTAGTCGGGGTCGTAGGCGAGGTTCGGGCGGAGCCAGCGCTCGATTTCCTCGACGGTTTCCCCGCGGCGCCGCGCGTAGTCCTCGATCTGGTCTTTGCCCAGCCGGCCGACGCTGAAGTACCGCGCAGCCGGGTTCTGGAAGATCAGACCGGAGACCGCCGCCGCCGGGGTCATCGCGAAGGACTCGGTGAGCGCCAGCCCCAGCTTGTCGGCCTCGAGCAGCTCGAACAGCTCGCGCTTCTCGCTGTGATCCGGGCTCGCCGGGTACCCGAGCGCCGGCCGGATCCCGCGGAACCGCTCCGCGTGCAGGTCCTCCAGCAGCGGCTCGGCATCCGGCTCGAACCACGCCTTCCGCGCCTCCAGGTGGATCCACTCGGCGAACGCTTCGGCGAGCCTGTCGGCCAGCGCCTTCACCATGATCGCGCGGTAGTCGTCGTTCTTCGCCTCGTACGTCGCCGCCAGCGCCTCGGCCCCGTGGATCGCCACCCCGAAACCACCGAGGTAGTCATCCGCCGGTGCCACATAGTCGGCCAGGCACCGGTTGTGCCGACCGGCCGGCTTCTCGGTCTGCTGCCGCAGCATCGGGAACGAGACACCCAGACCGTCCAGCAGGATGTCGTCACCCTCGCTGTGCGCCGGCCAGAAACCGTACGCGCCCTCAGCCGTGAAGGAGCCGTTGGCAACGATCTCGTCGAGCAACGTGTTCGCGTCGTCGAAGAGATCGCGCGCTACCGGCTGGTCCAGGATCGCCGGGTACTTACCCTTCAATTCCCAAGCCAGGAAGAGGAACTGCCAGTCGACCATCGCCCGCAGCGTCTCGATGCTCGGCGACACCCGGCGCAATCCCGTGAATGTCGGCACCGGCGGCGTACCGTGCTCGACCGGCTCGAAGTTCGCGCGAGCCTGCTCGACGGTCAGCAGCGGTGCGCGCTGCTTGTTGGCGTGCTGCTCACGCAGCCGCTCCTGGTCCGCAGCGTTGCTGATGGCAAGCGCTTCGGCCCGGTCGTCGTCCAGCAGATCCGACACCACGCCGACCACCCGAGACGCGTCCAGCACGTGCACGGTCGTCTTTTCGTACGCCGGAGCGATGCGAACCGCAGTGTGTTGTTTCGACGTGGTCGCGCCACCGATCAGCAGCGGCAGCTTGAGTCCGCGGCGCTGCATCTCACTGGCCACCGCAACCATCTCGTCCAGCGACGGCGTGATCAGGCCGGACAGCCCAACCGCATCGGCGCCTTCGGCAATAGCCGTGTCGAGAATCTTTGCCGCAGGCACCATTACACCGAGATCGATGACCTCGTAGTTGTTGCAGCCCAGCACCACACCGACGATGTTTTTGCCGATGTCGTGGACATCGCCCTTGACGGTTGCCAGCACGACCTTGCCCTGACCGCGGACGGCCTCGGCGCGACCCTCCAGCCGGGCCTGCTCCTTCTCCGCCTCCATGTATGGCTCGAGATACGCGACCGAACGCTTCATCACCCGCGCACTCTTCACCACCTGCGGCAGGAACATCTTGCCGGCGCCGAACAGATCGCCGACCACCTTCATCCCGTCCATCAGCGGGCCCTCGATCACTTCGAGCGGCCGCGGCAGCTTCTGCCGGGCCTCCTCGGTGTCGGCCTCGATGAAGTCGACGATCCCGTGCACGAGCGCGTGCGACAGCCGCGACTCGACTGTCCCCTCGCGCCAGCTCAGGTCGACCTCGCGCTTGGTGCCTTTGCCCTTCACGTTCTCGGCGAACGAAACCAACCGGTCGGTCGCATCGTCACGGCGATCGAAGATGACGTCCTCGACCAGCTCCAGCAGGTCCTTCGGGATGTCCTCGTAGACCGCCAGCTGACCGGCGTTCACGATTCCCATGTCCAGGCCGACCTTGCCGGCGTGGTACAGGAACGACGAGTGCATCGCCTCGCGGACGATGTCGTTGCCACGGAACGAGAACGACAGGTTCGAGATACCGCCGCTGATGTGCACACCCGGACAGCGTTCCTTGATCAACGGCAGCGCGTCGATGAAGTTCTTCGCGTAGCCGTTGTGCTCGGACATACCGGTCGCGACGGCCAGCACGTTCGGGTCGAAGATGATGTCCTCGGCCGGGAAACCGATCCCGGTCAGCAAGTCGTACGCACGGCCGCAGATCGCCACCTTGCGCTCAACCGTGTCTGCCTGCCCCTGCTCGTCGAACGCCATCACGACCGCACCCGCGCCGTACGACATGATCCGCCGGGCGCGGTCGAGGAACTCCTCCTCGCCCTCCTTCAGGCTGATCGAGTTGACGACGCCCTTGCCCTGCACGCATTTCAGGCCGGCCTCGAGCACGGACCACTTCGAGCTGTCGATCATGATCGGGATCCGGGCCACCTCGGGCTCGGTCGCGATCAGGTTCAGGAACGTGGTCATCGCCTGCTCGGAATCCAGCAGGTCGGCGTCCATGTTGACGTCCAGCAGGTTCGCGCCACCGCGGACCTGCTCCAGCGCCACGTCGACCGCGGCCTGGTGGTTGTCCCCCTCGATCAGCCGGCGGAACCGCGCCGACCCGGTCACGTTGGTCCGCTCACCGATCATCACGAAGCCGGTGTCGGCGCTGATCTTGAACGGCTCCAGGCCGGAGAACCGCGTGGTGTGATCAGTCGGTACGACGGGCCGCGGCGGCAGGCCCTTGACCGCGGTCGCGATCTGGGCGATGTGCGCCGGTGTCGTCCCACAACAACCGCCGACGATGTTGACCAGGCCCGATTCGGCGAACTCGTGCAACAAACCAGCCGTCTGGTCCGGAGTCTCGTCGTACCCACCGAAGGCGTTCGGCAGGCCCGCATTCGGGTGCGCCGCGACGAACGTGTCGGAGAAGCGGGACAGGTCGGCGACATGCGGACGCGCCTCGGCCGCGCCGAGCGCGCAGTTGACGCCGACGACGAGCGGGTCGGCGTGCTCGATCGAACTCCAGAACGCCTCGACGGTCTGCCCGGACAGCGTGCGGCCGGACAGGTCGACGATCGTTACCGAGATCCACAACGGCAGGTGCGGCGCAACCTCCTGGGCAGCGGCGATCGCGGCCTTGCAGTTCAGGGTGTCGAAGATGGTCTCGATCAGCAGCAGATCGACGCCGCCCTCGGCCAGTGCCGCGATCTGCTCGGCGTACGTCGCCTTGACCTGCTCGAAGGTGACTGCCCGGTACGACGGGTCGTCGACCTTGGGGGACAACGACAGCGTCACGTTCAGCGGGCCGATCGATCCGGCGACGAACCGGTCACCGAACTCGTCAGCCGCCTGCCGGGCGAGCTGCGCGCCGCGCACGTTCATCTCGTGGACGTACGCCTCCAGGCCGTAGTCGGCCTGCGCGATGCTCGTCGCGGTGAAGGTGTTCGTGGTGGTGATGTCGGCACCGGCCGCGAGGTACTGCCGGTGGACGTCGAGAATCAGGTCCGGACGGGTCAGAATCAGCAGGTCGGGGTCGCCGGTGACGTCATGCGTGTGATCGCGAAAACGGTCACCTTGATAGTCCTCGGTGGTCAGCTTGGCGCCCTGCAACATCGTGCCCCAGGCACCGTCGAGCACCGCCACCCGCTCGGACAACAACTCCCGAAGTCTCGCTGTGCTTGCTGCTTGCCCCACCCCGCCGCCCCGGTCAATTCTCATCCGTCGCGTCACCTCCAGATTCGCTCCGGAGGCGCCCTTGCAACGTGCCTCCCCAACGAGGCCCCACCCGAGCGTGGCGGATCGCGAAGATCCGTTGCAGCGCCTCTCGAGCCGGTCGCACCATGTTAGCGGCGTCACAGCAGGATGACTGCCTCAATGTCCAGCGTACGAGACAGCCGTTCATATTTCGAGCTAGTGGATCAGCGCCTGAATCGCCGGGGCGTAGAGGTCGACGATCTGCTCGGCCTCCGCGGTGGCGGCCGAGCCGGTCTTCTCGATCGCCATCGCGGCACTGAGACCGAGCAACTGAGCGGTGATCAGCTCGGCCCGGAGGTCGACATCCGGGCCGGTCAGGCGGTTCGCGAACGCGCGGGTCACCTGGTCGCGGAAGTGTTCGCGAATCAGGGCGCGCTCGTCACCGCCGCCGGCCGCGAAGATCACCCGGACCAGCAGATCCAGGCCGTTGTCCCGGCGATAGGTGACCAGCGTCCGGACAGCATGCGCACCCAACTCGGCATCCGGCGCGGCCAGCAGCAACTCCGCGGCCTCACTGAAATCCGCGACCCGTTCGAAGAGCGCTTCCTTGCTGCCGAAATGCTTCACAATCAGTGCCGCGCTCACGTTGGCGTCTGCGGCAATCCCGCGCAACGTCACCGCGGCGTACGGCTGCAGGGCGAACGCACGCCGAGCGGCGCGAAGGATCGCCGTACGGCCTGGGTCGATCACGACGCACTCGCCGGCTTGCGGCCCGGGATCAACGCGACCAGCCCGGCAGCGACCGCCGCGGCCAGACCGGCGATCGCGAACACGATCAGGTACGCCGACAGTGTCGGGGCGACGCGGTCGCCGTTCGACACGGTCACAGTGGTCAGCACGGTGGCCACGATCGCACTGCAGATCGCGGTCCCGACCGTGCGCATCAGGGTGTTGAGGCCGTTGGCAGCCGCCGTCTCGGTCACCGGCACAGCATGCATGATCAGAGCCGGGAGTGCCGAATACGCAATCGCCGTACCGGCCGACACCACGGTCGCACCGAGCACGATCCCGGCGATCGAATGGCTAGTGAAGAACCGAACGACGTACCCGGCAGCCATCAGCACCGACGCGATCGCCAGGCTGAACCGCGGACCGCGCGCGGTCGAGATCCGCGCCGAAACCGGCGACAACAACACCATCGCGACCCCGCCTGGCAACAGACACAAACCGCTCACCACGATCGATGCCCCAAGCCCGTATCCCGTCCAGGTCGGCTCCTGCACAAGCTGCGCGGTCGCTAACGAGTTGGCGTAGAACGCGAATCCGATCAGCAACGCACAGGTGTTCGTGAACAGGACAGCCGGACGGGACGAGACTCGCAGATCGACCAGCGGGCTGACTGTTCTGAGTTCGAACCAAACCCAGACCGGTACGACGGCGATTGCGCCGAGCGCGAGCGCAATCGTCGGACCGGCACCCCACGCGCTGCCCTTCGAGACCGCAAGCAGCAGACAGACGAGGAACGCCGCGAGCCCGAGTGCACCCGGTACGTCGAACCGTCCGCTGGTCCTGACTGTGGACTCGGGGACAAGCAGCAGCACCAAGAGGATGTCGAGCACGCCGAGACCGACGCAGATCCAGAACATCGTGTGCCAGTTCCAGTACTCGACCACCAACGTCGCAGCCGGAATCCCGAACGCCGCCCCGACCCCAAGCGTCGAACTCATCAACGCGATCGCCGGAATCACCCGCCGCGGCGGCAACTCATCCCTGAGGATGCTGATCCCCAGCGGCACCACCGCAATCGCGGCCCCCTGGAACGCCCGCCCCACAATCAGCAGCGGCAGCTCAGAACTCGTCGCACAGAACAGCGACCCAACCACCATCGAGCTCAACGCAACCAACAACACCCGCCGCTTGCCGTACATGTCCCCAGCCCGCCCAAGCAACGGCGTAAACACCGCCCCAGTCAGCAGCGTCACCGTCAACAACCAACTGACATCAGCCGCCGACCTCCCCGTAATCCCAGGAAACTCCGGCAACAACGGCACCACAATCGTCTGACTGACCGAAACCAGTACCCCACAAGACCCCAAAACCCCCAGCACCGCCCGAGCCCTCACCCCACCACAGTAAACACCCGTTCACCCACCCCGCCCCTCCATTCCACCAGCCGGACCGAGTTCCACCTCACACCCCAAGCCACGCCGACCGCTCGTCGTGCACAAACCCCACCTTGAGCACCCGCCAACCACCTCGGCCCGGCAACGGTCGATCCATGCACAAAGTCACCTTGAGCACCCACCAACCACCGCAGCGCCACGCACATGGTCGAACCGTGCCCAACGTCGCGCGAGCAACCCACCTTGAGCACCCACCAACCACCTTGGCACCCCAGCAATGGTCGAACCGTGCACAAAGTCACCTTGGGCACCCATCAACCACCTCGGCACCCCAGCAATGGTCGAACCGCGCACAAAGTCACCTTGGGCACCCATCAACCACGCCAGCGCCACGCACATGGTCGAACCGTGCTCAACGTCGCGGGAGAAGCCCGCCTTGAGCACCCACCAACCGGTTCGGGGCGACGCAAGTGGTTGAACCGTGCTCATGGTGGCGGCAGACGTGAAAGCGGGCCCGGGCGCCTCGGGGAGGGGGAGACGCGCCGGGCCCGGTGCGGGTCGCCGAGCAAGGGGGTGGTGCTGGCGACCCGGATTGGGGGGTGGTGCCGGCTGGGCCGGCGGGGGTGGTTAGCCGGGGTGGGCCGGCGGGGTGGTTGCTGCCGGGTGGGCCAGCGGGGTGAATTGCTGCCGGCGACCCAGCGAGTGGGTTAGCGGACTGGGCCGGTGACTAGTTCGATGGTGGCTTTGTGGGATTGGCCTTGCTGGTCGGTCCAGGCGACCTCGACCTTGTCGCCGGGGTGGTGCTGGTCGAGCAGCTCGGACAGGGTCTCGGGCGAGGTGACGGGCTTGCCGTCGAAGGAGGTGATGACGTCACCGGCGGTGATGCCGGCCTCGTCCGCCTTGCCTTGCGGGATCACGTCCTGGATCGCAGCGCCCTGGACACCGGCATTCGGGACGATCGAGACACCGAGCAGCGGGTCGGCGCCGATGTGGATGTCCGCGGACTCCTGGCCCGACTGGATCTTCTTGGCGATGTCCATCGCTTGGTTGATCGGGATCGCGTACCCCTGGGCGCCGGTACCGCTACCGCCCTGGCCGCCGTTCCCTTGCCCGCCGTTACCCTGACCGCCATAACCCTGGCTGCCGTCGCCCTGACCGCCGTAGCCCTGGTCACCCTGACCCTGGCCGCCGAACCCCTGGCCGCCATCGCCCTGGCCGCCATCGCCCTGGCTGCCATTGCCCTGGCTGCCGTTCCACTGGCCGCCGGTGCCGGGGTCGCCGTATGGGTTCTGGGGGAAGCCGTCGCCGTCGGCGGCTAGGTGGGGGTTGGAGTTGGTGGCGCTGCCGGCGGAGGTTTGGCCGGGGTTGCCCTGGCCACCGTTGCCGCCGTTGTTTCCCGCCGTGTCGACGCCGATCACCTCGCCGTTGGCGTTGGCGAGCGGGCCGCCGGACTGACCGGCCTGGATGTTCGCATCGGTCTGCAGGAGGTTCTTCAGGTTCTCGGGGTCCTGGCCGTTCTGGTCGGTCGCGGTGATCGCCTGGTTCAGCGCGGTGATCTTGCCGGCCGCGTACGTCGGCGTACCGCCCTTGCCACCCGCGTTCCCGATCCCGACCACCTGGTCGCCGACCTTGACGTTGTCGGAGTTCCCGAGCTTCGCGGTCTGCAGACCCGAGGCGTCCTTCAGCTTCAGTACGGCGATGTCGTGGTCCTCGTCGTACCCGACCACAGTCGCGACATACGTCTTCCCGTTGCCCACATCCGT
Source organism: Kribbella sp. NPDC056951 (assembly GCF_042674205.1). Lineage (NCBI taxonomy): Bacteria > Bacillati > Actinomycetota > Actinomycetes > Propionibacteriales > Kribbellaceae > Kribbella > Kribbella sp. NPDC056951. Next base: position 577,002 of record NZ_JBHUQZ010000003.1, on the reverse strand, counting down.
AACCGTGATCGACGTCGCACCCTCGATGACATGGTGATTCGTCAGGATCACACCATCCGAAGTCAGCACGATGCCGGTGCCAGCAGCCTTCGCGTTCTCCAGCCCAAGCACAGTTTTGATGTTCACCAACCCAGGCGACACCTTCGACGCGACAGCGGCCGGGTCGAACTGCGTCTGCGACAACTGCGAACCGTGCGAACCGCCAACCTGCTGATCGATGCCCCAGGCGACCGATCCCGCGACCAGCAACGCCGCGATGCTCATCGCACCAGCAGCGAGCAACCGGCGCTTCTTCTTCCGCGGCGGCTTGGCCGGACCGGAACCGATGACCTGACCAGGAACCGGCGGATAACCGCCGCCACCGTGCCAACCGCCGTACGGAGCCGGCACCTGTGCCTGCTGCGGATGCTGCACCGGCTGCGGGTACTGCGCCCCCTGAACCGGTGCCCCCGGCAACTGCCATCCCGGGTTCTGCCAGCCCTGGTTCTGACCAGGCTGATTCGGCACCGACTGGTTCGGCGCCGACTGGTTCGGTGCCGTCTGATTCGGAGTGGACTGCTGGTACTGCGGTCCGGGCGGAAGCGGGATCGCCCGCCGCGGAGTCTCTTCCTCCGCCCGCGGAGCATTCCACTCGGGTCGCGGACCCTGATCGGGCCGCGGCCCTTGTGCCTGCTGGTCGTCCTGCTGTCCCGCACCGTCGCTCATTGCCGTTGCCCTCCTCAGCCCAGTTCCTTCTGGTACGAGTAGAGCTCGCGGATCTGAGAACAGACTCGGGTCAACCAATGAATCAGCTGAGAATCTTTTCCACCGCCGCGATCACGACCTTCCGCCGCGAAGCCCGGCTCGGCGTGGCAGCGCCGTACTCAGGTGTCATCGACGACCAGCTCGTCGCGATCGCCTGGATCAACGGAAGCAGGCTGACCGACGAGAACTGCTTCGACACAGTACGGCGGCGCTGCGCGCGATCGAGCTCGTCGAGTCGGTGCTGGTTCACCGCGATGATCGCCTCGAGCGGTTCACCGTCCGGCCGCTCGAGCCGGTACCAGCTGGTCAGCCGGAGCCGCGCGGGGTTGTCCTCGAAGTAGTCGAACAGTCGCCCGGCGTAAGCCGGAAGATCCTCGGTGTCGAAGCCGACCACCTCCAGGTACTCGTCGACGGAGGCGCTGAAGACGGCGTCGAAAAGCCCATCCTTGTTGCCGAAGTACGCGTAGAGCATGGCCTTGTTGCACCCGGCCACCTCCGCGATCCGTTGCACCCGGGCGCCGGCGATCCCGCGCTCGGCGAACTCCTCGGTGGCCGCGGCCAGGATCTTGTTTCGGGTCCGGTCTGCGTTCCGCTGCTGCATGCTGGAATCATATAACCAACCGGTTGGTTATATGCTCATGAAGGTATCCAACCGTTTGGTTAGTTAGGACTGACAATGAGCAAGGTGTGGTTGATCACCGGTAGTTCCCGTGGCCTCGGGCGTGCACTGGCCGAGGCGGTACTAGCCGCCGGCGACCGGGTCGTCGCGACAGCACGGACCCCCGAGCAGCTCGCCGACCTGGTTACGAAGTACGGCGATCAGGTGCGGGCGGTCGCGCTGGACGTGACGGACCCGGCGGCCGCGCGAGCCGCCGTACAGACTGCTGTTGACGAGTTCGGCGGCCTCGACGTGGTCGCGAACAACGCGGGGTACGCGAACAGCGCCGCGATCGAAGAGACCCCGGACGATGACTTCCGCGCCCAGGTGGAGACGAACCTGTTCGGCGTGGTGAACGTGACGAAGGCCGCGCTACCGGTGTTCCGGGAGCAGAAGAGCGGGCACTTCCTGCAGTTCTCGTCGATCGGCGGCCGGGTCGGCGGGACGCCCGGGATGGGTGCGTACCAGACCGCGAAGTTCGCCGTCGAGGGGTTCTCCGAGGTGCTGAACAACGAGGTGAAGCCGTTCGGTGTGAAGGTGACGATCATCGAGCCGGGCGCCTTCCGGACCGATTGGGGCGGCTCGTCGATGACGATCGCCGCGACCCACCCCGACTACGACGAGACCGTCGGTGCGATGAACCGCTATCGCGTCGAGGCCGACGGCAAGCAGGCCGGCGACCCCGCGAAGGCCGCCCAGGCCATCCTGCAGGTAGTCGATGCCGACCAGCCGCCGGTCCGCCTCCTCCTCGGCACCGACGCCTTCACCCGCGCGCAGCAAGGCGCCCAGGAGCGGGCCGACGAGACCGCAGCCTGGGCGCACCTCTCCACCTCGACCGACTACTGACGGAGGATCCATTGCGGACGCGGTGTGGCTCGGGTCACTCGTCGTAGCTGTCACAGGAAGTGAGCGGGCGGCGTCTTGTGGGCGAATCCAACGAGAGAAGGAAGAGCCTATGAGCAAGGTCTGGTTCGTCACCGGGTCGTCGCGAGGTCTGGGTCGCGAGTTCGTCGAGGCCGCTCTGTCGCGCGGCGACAAGGTCGCGGCGACCGCGCGGACAACGGAGAGCTTCGCAGAGCTGGTGACGGAGTACGGCGACGCACTGCTCCCGCTGAAGATGGACGTGACCGACAAGGCCGCTGTCGTCGAGAGCGTGCAGCGGGCCCACGAGCACTTCGGCCGGCTGGACGTGATCGTCAACAACGCCGGTTACGCCCAGGTCGGCGCGATCGAGGAACTGAGCGAGCGGGAACTGCGGGACCAGCTGGAGACCAACCTGTTCGGTGCGGTGTGGGTCGTCCAGGCAGCATTGCCGTACCTGCGGGAGCAGGGCTCGGGCAACATCATCCAGCTGTCCTCGGCGGCCGGGCTCATCGCGATGCCGCTCGGCGGCGCGTATCACGCCTCCAAGTGGGCCCTCGAAGGCCTGAACGAAGCTCTCGCGCACGAGGTCGCCGAGTTCGGTATCAAGGTGACCATCATCGAGCCCGGCGGCTTCGCCACCAGGAAGGGCAAGAACCCGGATCCGCTGGCCAATGGCCACATGGCCCAGCGGAGTCCGGCGTACGACGACCTGCGCAAGCGACTCGGTGCGATGGCGGGAAAGCAGCCCGCAGGCGACCCGGCCGCCGCGGCCCAGACCCTCCTCAAGATCGTCGACTCGGCCAACCCGCCGCTCCGGATCCTCTTCGGCCAGGGTTTCTACCCGATGATCCAGCAGGCCTACGCCGACCGTCTGAAGACCTGGTCCGACTGGCAGGACCTCTCCCTGGAGGCCCAGGGCAATCTTCAGGCGACTTCTAGCGAAGGTCGCTGAAGAAGTCGCGGACGTCGGCGACCAGCAGGTCGGGCTCTTCGAGGGCTGCGAAGTGGCCGCCGTGGTCGATGTCGTTCCAGCGGGTGACCGTGTTCTCCTGCTCGACGTACTTGCGGACCGGCACGTCGTGGGCGAAGGCCAGTACGGCAGTGGGGACGCCGGAGTTCTCCTTGCCGGCTCCCCAGGCCTGCGCCTGCGCGTAACCGACGTACGCCGCCGAGTTCGCCGTACCGGTCAGCCAGTAGAGCATCGCGTTGGTGAGCAGGCGGTCCGGGCTGATGACGTTCTTGGGGTCGGTCCATGCGTGGAACTTGTCCATGATCCAGGCCAGCTGTCCGACTGGCGAGTCGACCAGGCCGTAGCCGAGCGTCTGCGGGCGGGTCGCCTGGATCGCGATGTAGCCGAACTCCTCCTGCATGAACTTCCCTATCCGCGCGACGCGATCCTGCTCCAGCGCACTCAGGCTCTGCAGTTCGTCATCAGCCAGCGGGAGCGGCGGCATCGGGCCGGGCCCGCCGTTCGTGTGGACGCCGACTACGTGCTCGCGCGCCGCCCGCGCCACCTCGGGTGACACGGCACCGCCGATGTCACCGCCCTGTACGCCGTACTTGTCGTATCCCAGGCGGTTCATCAGCTCGGCCCAGACCCGGCCGATCCGGTCGGCCGTCCAACCGCCCTCGGAGACCGGCCCGGAGAAGCCGAAGCCGGGGAGGGACGGGATGACGACGTGGAACGCGTCCGCCGCGTCGCCGCCATGGGCGACTGGGTTCGTTAGTGGACCGATGAGGTCGAGGAACTCGACCACCGAGCCCGGCCACCCGTGCGTCAGCAGCAGCGGCAGTGCGTTCGGCTCGGCCGAGGTGACGTGCAGGAAGTGGATCTGCTGGCCTTCGATCTCGGTCGTGTACTGCGGGAACGCGTTCAGCTCGGCCTCGGCGGCCCGCCAGTCGTACTTGGTCCGCCAGTAGTCGACCAGCTCGGTCAGGTACGCAACCGGTACGCCGGTGGTCCAGTCGTCACCGGGCAGCGGGGTGGGGAGCCGGGCAGCGGCCAGTTTCGTGGCCAGCTCGTCGAGTGCGCTCTGCGGGATGTCGATGCGGAAGGGCTTGATCGTCGTCATGTCTTGTAGTCTTCCAGCCAGTTAGGTCAACTCCTGTCCTAGGCGACCGGAAGAATTCTGCGCATGCTGGAAACCTCCGCACGACTCCTCAAATTGCTGTCGCTGCTCCAATCCCCCAGGGACTGGAGCGGTACCGCCCTGGCCGCCGAACTCGGCGTCGGTCCGCGAACCGTCCGGCGTGACGTGGAGAAGCTGCGCAACCTCGGTTACCCGGTCGACGCCGTACCGGGCGTGGCTGGGTATCGGTTGGGCGCCGGGGCGTCATTGCCGCCGCTGCTTCTCGACGACGAAGAGGCGGTCGCCGTGGCGGTCGGTCTTCGGGCGGCCGCCGGTGGGACGGTCGCCGGGATCGAGGAGTCGTCGGTTCGCGCGCTGACCAAACTCGAGCAGGTCCTGCCTTCGCGCTTGCGGCATCGGGTCACGCTCCTCCAGGGCGTCGCGGTCACACCGTCCGGGGCGGCCGCGGTTCAACCCGACGTACTGCTGGCGGTCGCCGAGGCGTGCCGCGATCACCAGCGCCTGCGGTTCGACTATCGCAACCACGACGGCACGGAAGCCCGCCGTACGACGGAGCCGCATCGCCTGGTGAATACCGGTCGCCGCTGGTACCTGATCGCCTGGGACCTCGACCGCACCGACTGGCGCACTTTCCGCCTCGACCGCGTGCAGCCGGTGATCCCGACCGGCCCGCGCTTCACGCCACGCGAGGTCCCCGAGACCAAGACCGCGTCGGCCGGCTACCGCTACCAGGCCGTCTTCCGCATTCAGGCCCCCGCCGAGGTCGTCGCCGACCAGCTCGGCCCCAACGTCGCCACCGTGACCGCGATCGACTCCACCACTACCAGAGTCGAGGCCGGCTCCAACTCGCTCGACGAACTCGCCCTGTACGTCGGCCTTCTCGGCCACCCCTTCGACATCGAGTCCCCGCCTGAGCTCATCGCCCACGTCCGCGACCTCGCGCAGCGGCTGACTCTCGCCGTACCGAGTATCTGAGCGGTAGCGTGCGGTCATGTCGTTGACCGGGGTCGAGGATCGGTACGTCGAGACGGTGCTGGGGAAGATCCGCGTGCGGGTGCGGGGATCCGGGGAAGCGATGCTGTTCTGGCCGAGTCTGCTGATGGACGGGACGTTGTGGGCCGGGCAGGTGGAACATTTCGCCGACCGCTATCAGGTGGTGCTGGTGGATCCGCCGGGACACGGTGGGAGCTCGGATCTCGCGGGGCCGTTCAGTTTTGAGCAGTGCGCGGACGTCATCGTGGCCATCATCGACGAGCTGGGTGTCGAGAAGGTGCATGTCATCGGCAACAGTTGGGGCGGGATGATCGGGGGCACATTCGCCGCTCTGCATCCGGACCGGATCGGCGTTGCTGTGTTGATGAATGCGACCGCCTCGCCGTCGAACCCGCGCCAGAAATTCGAGTACGGATTCCTCACGTTGGCGGCCCGATTGCTAGGCGGGATCCGCGGTCCGCTCGTCGGTCCCGTGGTCGACGCGTTCCTCGGACCGACGGCGAAACGCGAGAAGCCCGAAGTCGTTGCCGCAGTCAAGCAACTCGCCCAGCAGGTGAACGTGAAGTCCGGCCTGCACGCCGTCACCAGCGTCGTCCCGCATCGCCCCGACCAGCACACCCTCTTCAGCCAGATCCGCACCCCCGTCCTCGTCGTCGCCGGCGCCGAGGACGCGACGTTCCCGGTCGCCGAAACCGAGCTGATGGCCGACTCCATCCCCGGCGCCCGCTTCGTCGTACTCGAGCAGTCCGCCCACCTAGCCGCTCTCGAATCCCCGGCCGAGGTGAACGCACTCATCGACGACTTCCTGGCAGACAACCGCTGATGGCGGACCTGTGCCACTCACCAACCCCCTAATCGGGTCATCGGAGAGGTCGTGCTGAGCGTGAAGCCCGCCCGCGGCGGGAGGTTGGTGAGTGGGGGCGGTCCGGGTCAACGCCGAGCGGGGACAGGCGTGCGGGAGAGGTCGGAGGCGACGACGATTTCGCCGGAGAATTCGGCGGCGGCTTCTTCGTGGAAGCGGGCGGGTTCCAGGTAGCGCTGGGAGAAGTGGGTGAGGACGAGTTTGCGGACGCCGCATTCCTGGGCGACTCGGGCGGCCTGGCGGGCGGTGAGGTGGCCGAAGCGGCGGGCGAGGTCGGCTTCGGCGGAGAGGTAGGTGGACTCGATCACGAGGAGGTCGGCCTGGTCGGCGAGGGCCAGGACGTTCTCGCAGAGGCGGGTGTCCATGATGAAGGCGAAGCGCTGGCCGCGGCGGGGTTCGCTGACCTGATCGATGTGGACCGTGCGGCCGTCAACCGTGATGGAGCCGGCGCGCTGCAGGCGGGAGACATCCGGGCCGGCGACGCCGTGAGCCTTCAGCTGGTCGGGGAGCATCCGGCGACCGTCGGGTTCGATCAACTGGTAGCCGAACGATTCGATTGAATGCTCCAGCCGCCGCGCCCACAACTGACCGAACGAACCGACGGCCAGCAGACCGTCCTCCTCGACCGGCTCCTCCAGCAACTCCGCGCGCTCGTAGAACGCAGCGGCGTACCGGAGGCGGTTGAAGTACTCCTGCCCGGACGCCGGATAGTGCGCCCGAACAGCATGCGGTACGTCGTCCAGTGACAGCCTCTGCACGATTCCCGGTACGCCGAGACAGTGGTCGCCGTGGAAGTGCGTGATGCAGAGCCGCGTGATCGCGCCGGCCGCGACCCCGGCGTACAGCATCTGTCGTTGGGTCCCCTCCCCCGGATCGAACAGGAACCCGTCCTCGTCCCAGCGCAGGAAGTACCCGTTCTGGGTGCGTTCGCGAGACGGCACCTGGCTTCCGGTGCCGAGGACGACCAGCTCTCTCAAGCCAGTACCTCGGCCAGCGTCTTCGAGGAGATGTTGGCGCCACACGACACCACGGCCACGCGGCCGGTCGTCAGCGTCCGGGCGGCCGCGAACGCCATCGCGGCGGAACCCTCGATCAGGTGGTGTTCGGTGTCGATGACCGCCCGCAACGCGTCGCGGATCGCGGGTTCGTCGACGAGGATCCATTCGTCGACGAGTTCACGGCACAGGTCGAAGGTGATCGCGCCTGGTTCGACACTGCCCGCCGTACCGTCGGAAAGCGTTGGCGCTGCGTCGACCGTGATGATTTGGCCCGCGCGCACCGACTCCGCCATCGCGGCATCGGCTGACGGCGAGGCGCCGTACACCTTGATTCCGGGGAGCTGTTGCTTGAGGACTGCCGCGATCCCGCTGATCAGGCCGCCGCCTCCGACGGCTACGACTACAGCGTCGAGTGGTTCGCCCTTCAGCTGTTTGATTAGCTCGACGGCGATGGTTCCTTGGCCGGCGATCACGTCTGCGTCGTTGTACGGCGAGACGTAGGTCAGCCCGTGTTCGTCCGCGTAGGCCCGTGCCTTCAGCTCCTGGGCGCCAGTGTCGTTGCCCTCGGCCCGGAGTTCCGCGCCGAGTCGTTGGAGCGCGGCGACCTTGCTCGTCGATGCGTTCTCGGGGAGGTAGACGATCGCGCGGCCACCGAGGAGGGCCAGTGCGTTGGCGACGCCGAGGCCATGGTTGCCGGAGGAGGCGGTGACGACGCCGGCCTGCCGCTCGGCGTCGGTCAGGCTGAGGATCTTCGCGAGCGCTCCGCGCGCCTTGAATGAGCCTGTGCGCTGGAGGTGTTCACACTTGGCCAGCACCTCGATCCCGAGGTCCGCGCCGAAACCGTGGAACGGCAGCAACGGCGTCGGCGGCAGGTACTCGTGCAGAGACGGCGCGATCCCCCGCGAGCGAGCAGCGATCTCGGCAGCGGTCACCGGCATTGGTCCTCCTCATAAGCTGTGCGTCTCGACTGCAGGCTATCCGGAGGGTGGACGGATGACGGAAGCATTATGGACCGGCTACCAGTACGCGGAAACCGACGGCGACGGCTGGACGACGTACTGGCGCCTCGACCCCCGCGGCCAAGACCTCACCCTGACGGAGTGGACCGGCGACCCTGACCGCCCCGGCCAACGCCTGTGGGAACGCGCCGGAACACCCGCCGGCGTCTGCAGCCGCTGGAGTACGACGGCTTTGGCGGTCCGCGTCGAGTTACGGGCGACGCGCGGTATCGCCAAGCGGGTCGCGCCGCTGGATATCCTGGTCGACGGCGAACTCCACCGCCGCTGCGAAGTCGGCGAAGGCGAGCAGGAACTGACCATCGACCTCCCACCCGGCGGTCCCCGGTCGGTCGAGATCTGGCTGCCTCAGCTCGGCCGAGTCGCCGTACGCGGCCTTAGCTTTGACGGTCCTACCGAACCGCTCCCGGCAACCGGCCCCCGCTGGACCACCTACGGCAGCTCCATCACCCAAGCCGGCGGCGCCGCCGGTCCTTCCGAAACCTGGCCGGCGTTGGTAGCCCGGCACCACGGCTACCACCTCACGTGCTTAGGGCTGTCCGGCGAGTGCCACCTGGACCCGGTCGCCGCCCGCACCATCCGCGACACGCCCGCCCAGCTCATCTCGTTGTGCCTGGGCGTCAACATCTACGGCGGCGCAACCTACAGCGGCCGAACCCTCCCCAGCCAAGTCGAGTCCTTCGTACGAACAGTCCGCGACGGGCATCCGCAGACGCCCATCGTCGTCATCACGCCCTTGGTGGTCCCCGACCGCGAAACCACCCCCAACGCGGTAGGCCTCACCCTCGAAGACGTCCGAACCTGCGTAGAACGCGGAGCCCGAGTAGACCCAGCCGTCCGCGTCATCGACGGCCGCACCATCCTCACCAGCGCCGAAGCCGAAGCCCTCTACACCGACGGTGTCCATCCCGGCCCCGAGGGCTACCGAGTCATCGCCGAACGCCTCATCCCGCTGCTCGGTGGGTGACGGGGTGGATTAGCCCCACCCCTGCACGTGTGTCGTGGCGCGGTGGTGTTCCCCACCCGTGAACGGGGTGTTCGCGGGGGCTCGTACGAGGCGCTCGCGCCACGGCGACCGGGGGTGCCGGGGGGATTAGCCCCACCCCCTGCACGTGTGTCGTGACGGGGTGCTCGTGACGGGTACTCGTACCAGGGCGCTCGTGCCGCGTTGGCGGGGCGGATCGGCCGACTCGTGCACGTATGTCGTGGCGGGGGTGCCCACTCGTGAATGGGGTGTTCGCGAGAGGGGCTCGCACGCGCCACCCCGGAACACGATCGGCGGCAAGGACGGTGATCCGCGGGTGCCATCGGGCAGGTGAGCGCGCATCGTCCAACGGCAGGAGCAGGTCGTGGACTGCGCGCCGCGGCAGCAACTGGGCAGGCCGATCCACACCACACCGGCACCCGGCGATCACCCAGCCCGCGCCGCCGCAAACGAGCACGGGTGGGGCACACCGCCCGCGCCACGATCCACGTGCACGGGCGGGGTCAACCACCCGCGCCCGGTCTAGCGGGCACGGGTGGGTGGAACCACTACTCCGACGGGGTGAGCGACGTGCCTAGGGCTTGCCAGTCGAGGACTGGGGCGGCTAGGGCGCCGATGGTGGCTAGGAGGCCTAGGCGGGCGGCCTTGACCTCGGGGTCTTCGGCCATGACCAGGATTTCTTCGAAGAAGGTGGTGATGGGTTCGACCAGGATGGTGGCGGCGGTGACGAAGTCGGCCAGGGCGGTCGGGGCTTGGCCTACCTTTTGGACGGCTTCGTGGAGGACTACCTCGGCGGGCTCGGTGAGTTTGCCTGCGTCGTACGACGCTTCCGTGCCCTCGGGGACGATTCGGCGGACGCGCTGGAGGCCGGCGACCAACTGGGCGAAGTCGGCGCTGCCGACGAGCTTCTGGAGGCTGGTCAGGGTCTCGTCGGCGACTGCCGGAGCCGTTGCCAGCGGCAACACTGCGGCCACCTGCAGGTGGTCGTCGCCCCGGTCGATCAGCTGCTGCTCGTAGCGGCGGATGGTGAACTCGGCCACCTCGTCCAACGACTCAGCCGGTACGTCGATCCCCTGCGCACCGATCTCCGCAGCAGCCGCCTGCAGGCCGGCCGGCAAGGTGATCGCCCGCAACGCCGGGTGTTCGCGCAGGATCGCGACCACACCACCGGCAGCGCGACGCAACGCGAACGGGTCAGAGCTACCTGTCGGCTTAGCGCCGATACCGAAGAGCCCGGCCAGCAGGTCGAACCGATCCGCGAGCGCCAGCAAAGCACCCGGAGTCGTCGACGGAACGGGGTCGCCCGCCGACCGCGGCAGCTCCATGTCGAACAAAGCCTGCGCGACCGCTTCGGTCTCACCGGCGCGGCGCGCGTACTCACGCGCCATCGTCCCGGCCAGCGACGTCAGCTCGACCACCATTTGCGAACCGAGGTCGAACTTCGCCAGCTCAGCAGCCCGCGTCAGCGTCGCCAGGTCGTCGTCCGAGACCTCGGCAACCGCGGCTAGTGCCAGCGCGATCCGGCCGATCCGACCGGCGCGGTCGGCCATCGAACCGAGCTTCTCCTCGAAGGCGAGTTTGTCCAGCTCGGCCTTCATGTCCGCCAGCGGGGTCTCGAGGTCGGCGCGCCAGAAGAAGGCGGCGTCCTCGTACCGCGCGCGCAGCACGCCTTCGTTGCCGTTGCGCACGGTCGCCTCGTTGACCGAGCCGTTGGCGACGGCGACGAAGTGCGGCAGCAGTTTGCCGTCCGCGTCGCGCACCGGCAGGTAGCGCTGGTGCTTGCGCATCACCGTGGTGAGGATCTCCGGCGGCAGGTCCAGGTAGTCGGCCGAGAAGTTGCCGAGGATCGGCGTCGGCTCCTCGACGAGGTTGACGATCTGGTCGAGCAGCGCGGACTCGGCCGCGAAGTCGATACTCCCGGTGACCTCGGCGGCGAGCCGCTCGGAGGTCTCGATGATCAGCTGGCGGCGACGTGCCGGGTCGGCCTCGATGCCGTGGATGCGGAGCAGGTCCAGGTAGCCCTCGGCGGACGCGATCTCCACCTTCGGCTGGGCGGCGGTCCGGTGCACGCGCGTCGTCCGGCCCGCGGCCAGCGACGATACCGAGACCGGCACGATCTCGTCACCGAGCAGTGCCACCAGCCAGCGGACCGGCCGGGTGAAGGACAGCTTGGCGTCGTTCCATCGCATGTTCTTGTCCGAGCGCAGTCCGGCGACGATCTCGCTCAGGACGCCGCTCAGCACCTCGGCCGCGCCGCGACCCGGGTCCGGCTTGGTGACGGCGACGTACTCGACGCCGTCGACGTCCAGGGTGTGCAGCTCGCTGACCTCGACACCCTGACCGCGGGCGAACCCGGCGGCGGCCTTGGTCACGTTGCCGTCGGCGTCGTACGCCGCGACCTTCTTCGGACCGCGGTTGACGCGCTCGGCATCCGGCTCGCCGGCCTGTACCTCGGCGACGAAGGCGACCACGCGGCGCGGGGTCGCGTAGACGGTGACGGCGCCGTGACCGAGCCGGGTCGCGCCCAGCTTCTCGGTCAGCGCGGCCTTCACGGCGGCGGCGGTCTTGGTGACCTCCGACGGCGGCATCTCCTCGGTACCGATCTCGAACGTCAGCTGCCGCGTCCCGGTCGCGACCGGGAACGTGGTCGGCACCTCCGCAGCGGGTGGCAGCTCGGCGGTGCCCAGCGGGTGCTCCAGCTCGGTACGGCGCTCTGCCCACAGCTGAGCGACCTCGCGGGCCAGCGTGCGCATCCGCGAGAAGGCCTTCGCGCGCTCCGTCGTACTGACCGCACCACGGGCGTCGAGGACGTTGAAGGTGTGTGAGCAGCGCAGCACCTGGATGTGCGCGGGCACCGGGAGGCGGAGGTCGAGCAGGCGGCGGGCCTCGTTCGCGTACTCCTCGAAGAGGCGCTTCTGCGACTCCACGTCGGCGTCGTCCAGGTAGTACCGGCTCATCTCGTACTCGGCCTGGCCGAACGCCTCGCCGTACGAGATGCCGGGCGCGTAGGCGATGTCCTTGAAGTGCGAGACACCTTGCAGCGCCATCATGATCCGCTCGATGCCGTAGGTGATCTCCACCGACACCGGGTCCAGCGTCATCCCACCGGCCTGCTGGAAGTAGGTGAACTGGGTGATCTCCAGCCCGTCCAGCCACACCTCCCAGCCGAGCCCCCAGGAGCCGGTGGCCGGGTTCGCCCAGTTGTCCTCGACGAACCGGACGTCGTGCGCGTGGATGTCGACCCCGAGCGCGGTCAGGCTGTCCAGGAACAGCTCCTGCGGGTTCCCCGGATCCGGCTTGAGCACCACCTGGAACTGGGTGTGCGTCTGCAGCCGGTTCGGGTTCTCGCCGTACCGGGCGTCGTCGGGCCGGACACTTGGCTCGACGTAAGCCACCCGCCACGGCTCGGGACCGAGCACGCGCAGGATCGTCGCCGGGTTCAGCGTCCCGGCACCGACCTCGGTGTTGAACGGCTGCACGATCATGCAGCCCCGGTCGGTCCAGTACTTCGTCAGCGCGATCAGCGCGTCCTGCATGGTGAGCACAGCAAACCTCAAGCCGTCTTCTGGGGATTCCTGGGCGCGATTCTATTCGGTTTCGACGCCGTAGACTTACCGGGTGACCGCACCTGCCTTTGCGGCGGTAGTCCGCTAGTTCCGTCGTCCGCTCCCCGGCGCCGATCAGGCCTCCGGGTGAGCCGTGCTGCCCACCTTCTTCTGTTCGATGGCAGGGACGACTCTCTTGAATCTCATCACCGTGGACGACACCATGTCCGCGGATCGGGCGCTGCGCCTGATCCGCCGAGGCCACACCCTCCGCTGGGAGGGCGATTTCCAGAATGCGAGACAACTGCTCGCGGCGCTGGGGCGCCGGACGCGAAAACCTGAGTTGTTGAATTCGTTGCTGATAGCAACAAAGGACTATGAGATCCGGTTGCGGCGGGCGCCGGAGGTTTATCACGCTTGTTTGGAGGCGTACGGCGCACCGGACGGCGAGCGGCTCATTCCGTTGCGCGAGTTGTTGGGGGTGGTCGGCGCACATCAGTTGCGGAAGCGCGGGATCTACCTGCCTGCGTTGGGTGGGCGGATCCATCCGCACTACGGGGTTTTCGCGCCGACAAGATCCGAGTACGTCGATCTGGTCGCCGCCGAGCCGTTGCCATCGGCGGAGGTGGCGTTCGACATAGGCACTGGAACCGGAGTACTGGCGGCGGTGCTGTTGCGCCGAGGCATCCCGAAGGTAGTTGCCACAGACAACAATCCGCGGGCGGTCGCGTGTGCACAAGAGAATTTGGCCGCCCTGGTGGTGAGCGATCGAAAGGTGGTGAGGACGGAGAGGACGCAGGTCATAGGCGGCTCGACAGGGGCGGGCCGGGCCGATGCGGTCGGCGACACGATGTGCGCCGACGACGCGGTTGGCGATCCGAGGGTGGTGAGGACGGAGAGGACGGGCGTCACAGGTGGCAGGACGAGGGCGGGCCGGGCCGATGCCGGAGGTGGAAGGGCACGGACAGGCGAGCCAGCGCCCGACGCCGCGGGCGCGCGGTTTGAGGTGGTTGAGGCTGATCTCTTTCCGGTGGGGCGGGCGGACTTGGTGGTGTGTAATCCGCCTTGGGTTCCGGGGCGCGCCAGGACTGTGCTTGATACGGCTGTTTACGACGAGGACAGCCGGATGCTGCGGGGCTTTCTGCACGGGGTTCGGGAGCACTTGAATCCGGGGGGCGAGGCGTGGTTGGTGTTGTCGGATGTGGCCGAGTTGCTCGGGCTTCGGTCGCGGGATCAACTGCTGACCGCCTTCCGGGAGGCCGGACTCCGCGTGGTTGGGCGGTCGAGCGTCGTACCGACTCATCGGCGGGCTCGGGTGGGTGAGACGACCTCTTTGTGGCGGTTGCGTCCATCGGGCGACACCGTTCGCCGAAGCGTTGACAGCGGTGCATGAGAGCGCTTTCATGGAATTGCCAACAAGGTTGCACTATCACCTCTCTCCCGCCCCGCTCCGACCTCGTCGAGGAGGTCCGTCATGCCCGCCCCACCTCGTCCCCGAACCACCCTGCTCAGAACCGCACTCGTCCTCGCGACCGCCGCCCTCGTGGGCCTGACCGCCGTCAGCGTGCGCGTCGCCCGGTCGCAGGCGGTGGTGCCACCACCGCCGACCGGGTGGACCCAGGTCTGGGCGGACGACTTCAACGGCCCGGCGAACAGCTTGCCGAGTGGCGGTAACTGGATCTTCGACATCGGCCACTCCTACCCCGGCGGACCGGGGAACTGGGGTACCGGTGAGATCGCCGCCCACACGAACAATCCCGCCAACGTCAGCCTCGACGGCGGCGGAAACCTCCGCATCACCCCACTCCGCGACGGTGCCGGCAACTGGACCTCCGCCCGGATCGAGACCCACAAGGCCGACTTCAAGGCACCGGACAACGGCCTGCTCCGGATCGAGGCCCGGATCCAGATGCCCAACGTGACCGGCGCCGGAGCGCTCGGCTACTGGCCCGCGTTCTGGGCCCTCGGTTCGCCGTACCGGGGTAACTACTGGAACTGGCCGAGCGTCGGTGAGTTCGACATCATGGAGAACGTCAACGGCATCAACAGCGTCTGGGGCGTGCTGCACTGCGGCGTCAACCCGGGCGGCCCCTGCAACGAGACCACCGGCATCGTCGCCAACCGCGCCTGTCCCGGCTCGAGCTGCCAATCGGCCTTCCATACCTACACGTTCGAGTGGGACCGCTCCAGCACCCCCAACGCATTCCGCTGGTACGTCGACGGTCAGCAGTTCCACCAGGTCACCCAGAACCAGGTCGACGCCGGCACCTGGAACGCCATCACCGGCCACGCCGGGTACTTCATCATCCTGAACGTCGCCATCGGCGGCGCCTTCCCGAACAACCAGTCGGGGATCGGCACCCCCACCGGCGCAACGATTCCGGGTCGCCCGATGGTCGTCGACTATGTCGCGGCCTTCACCCGTGGCGCGGGCCCACCACCCACGCCGCCGCCGACCTGCGGACCACTGCTGTCCAGGAACAAGCCGGTGACCGCGTCGAGCATCGAGAGCGCCAACCAGGCTGCGGCGTACGCCGTCGACGGCAACACCGGCACCCGCTGGTCGAGCGCTCACAACGAACCGAACTGGCTCCGCGTCGACCTGGGCTCGGTCCAGGCACTGTCGAGAGTCCGGCTCAACTGGGAAGTCGCCTACGGCCGGGCGTACCAGATCCAGCTGTCCAGCAACGGCACTACCTGGACAGACGCCTATTCGACGAGTTTCGGCTCGGGTGGGATCGAGGATCTCGCCATCACCGGCACCGCCAGATACGTCCGCATGTACGGCACCAGCCGCGCAACGGTCTACGGCTTCTCACTCTGGGAGTTCGAAATCTTCGGCGCCTGCACCGGAACACCGTCCCCGTCCCAACCCCCGACCGGCCCGCCCGGTACGACGACCTGGGCGCCGAACACGCCGTACGCCGTCGGTGCGCAAGTCACCTACAGCGGCATCGGCTACAAGTGTCTGCAGGCACACACCTCGATCACGACCTGGGAACCGCCCAACGCCCCCTCACTGTGGCAACGCCTCTGATGTGTCCATCCGGCGTACCCCCGTTCGTAGAGGGGGTATGAACAACACACTGGTGGTACCTGAGGCGGAGTTGTACTACGAAGTGCGCGGGAGCGGGCCGTTGGTTGTGCTCGTCGGCGCACCGATGGGTGCGGATGCGTTCGCACCCATCGCCGATCTGCTCGCGGACAGCTACAGCGTGCTGACGACAGATCCGCGCGGCGTCAACCGCAGCAAACTGACTGGTACGTCGACGCCCGAGCAGCGCGCCGACGACCTGGCGCGGCTGATCCGGTACGTCGATCGCGGGCCGGCGGTGGCATTCGGGTCGAGCGGTGGGGCGGTGAGCGTGCTGGCGCTTGCGCAGAACCATCCGGACACCGTGCGGGCGGTGATCGCGCATGAACCGCCGCTGGATCGACTGGTTCCGGATGGCGCGGAGCTGCTCGCGAAGTCGGAGGCGATGATGGCCGACTACCTGAACGGCGATGTCGTCGGCGCCTGGGAGCAGTTCTTCGCGCTGGCGAACATCGACCTGCCGCCGGGGATAGCACAGGCGATGTTCGGTGGTGAGCGGGATCCGCAGGTGGTGGCCGATGAGCGGTTCTGGTTCGAACACGAGATGCGTGAGTCGATCAGCTGGCAACCGGACATCGCGCGACTGAGCGCCGTACAGGTGGTCGTCGGTATCGGCACCGACTCGACCGGCCAGTTGTGCGACCGGACGTCGACTGCGCTGGCCGGGTTGCTCGACATCAAGCCGACGCATTTCCCCGGCGGGCACATCGGGTTCGCCGACGATCCGAAGGGGTTCGAACCAGCGCTACGCCGTCAGCTGGTCGAGCTGTTGTAGCTAAGGACACGTAGTAGGGGCCAACAACGCCCGGTCCGCTCACTCGTTGAGCGTGCCGGGCGGTCCACGTAGAGGACTACTACATGTCGTTACCGACAAGGACCGAGACCCGGGGCCGGGGCTGTGGGGGCGTATGTGAAGCTGGTGGGGTCCGATGGGTGCGCCTGCGGTTGGTGGCGGTCGCATCGGGCACCGGTCGGAGGTGCCGCCGGGATCCGTCCCTCCGCGTGGCGTCTTGACCTCAACCGTGGTTGAAGTTTCAAGCTGGTGGTGACACCAGGACAGCGGCGATACCGGCCCCAGGGGCCCCGACGAAGGAGCAGAGTTGACCACGTATTCGCTTCCCGATCTTTCCTACGACTACGGCGCCCTCGCACCGAGCATCGCCGGCGAGATCATGGAGCTGCACCACTCCAAGCACCACGCGACCTACGTGAAGGGCCTGAACGACACCCTCGACAAGCTGGCCGAGGCCCGCGACAAGGGTGACTTCGGCGCGATCGTCGGCCTCGAGAAGACGCTCGCCTTCAACCTCGGCGGGCACGTCAACCACTCGATCTTCTGGCAGAACCTGTCGCCGGACGGTGGCGACAAGCCGGATGGCGAGCTGGGCGCGGCGATCGACGAGTCGTTCGGCTCGTTCGACGGCTTCCAGGCGCACTTCACCGCGGCCGCGACCACGATCCAGGGTTCCGGCTGGGCGATCCTCGGCTGGGACACCCTCGGCGGCCAGCTGCTGGTGCACCAGCTGTACGACCAGCAGGGCAACCTGCCGGCCGGGCAGATCCCGATCGCGATGCTGGACATGTGGGAGCACGCCTTCTACCTGCAGTACAAGAACGTCAAGCCGGACTACGTCAAGGCCTGGTGGAACGTGGTGAACTGGGCCGACGCCCAGGCCCGTTTCGACGCGGCCCGCGCCTGACCTACTTCCCGGCCCCGGTGATCCGTTCGCGGATCACCGGGGCCGCGTGCTGAAGTCGGTGATCACCGGAGCGATCGCCTTGGCCGCCATCATGTGCGTCTGACCAGGCACTTCATGCAGCTCCGCACCCGGTACGGCGTCCGCCACCGAGCTCACCGAGTTCTTCATCCAGGCCGGGCTCTTCCCGCCGAAGACCATCAGCACCGGTACGTCGACCGCCGCCCACTGCGTTGTGTCGAGCGGCCGACCAACCCCGTTGTGAGCGACGAACCGAGCGTCGTACGGGAGGGTGTGCGCGACCGCCGTCATCTGCTTCCAGGCCGGCATCAGCCGCATCATCGTCACGAGCGGGCCGGGCAGACCCACGCCCTTGGTCATGAAGTACTTGACCGCGTCGGCCGGCTTACGCGCCTCGAGGTCCGCAATGAAGGTCGCGGGCATCGGCTTGCGGGTGTCGTCGACGACGAACGGCGGCTCGAACGCGATCAGCTTCTCGATCGGCAGTCCGGCGTTCGCGGCCTGCAACGCGAGCGCCGCGCCTGACGAGGTGCCATAGACGTACGCCGATCCGCCCGCGACCTCGATCATCGCGGCCAGATCCTCGATCTCGCGCTCGACGGCATACTCCCCCGCGTCACCGGAGTCCCCGCGACCGCGGCGGTCGTAGTTGTAGACGGTGAAGCGATCCGCGAGCAGTTCGGCGAGCTCGGGCATCGGACCCTGGGCGCGGCTGCACAGTGCCCCGTCGACCAGGACCAGCGCCGGGCCCCCTGCCGATAGTGAACAGCCGCGCCGGTCGTAGGCGATCGTCGTACCGTCCTTGGAAACCGTCGTTTGCATGGCACTGCTCCTTCACTAGGTGGTCTTGGCAGTGCGTCGAACATTCTCGCGCCAGATCGACACGGCCTGCGGAAATTACCCGGGGCGAGGAGGAAAACCCGTGTAGTACGGAGACCAATGTGACATGGATCACAGCTGGTCGCGATCCGGAGTCGGCGGATGACAGGGTGCGGTCAACAAGCGTCCGCCCCGCTTGTGATCTCCGGTTGGGGCTGGACGTTCCGGCCAGGAACGAGCTTGGGGGCTCGTCGCGTTCCTGGCGCCAGACGGAACTGGGAGGAATTCTGTGAAAGCCCGTACCTGGCTCGCCGGCCTTGCCGCCGGCGCAGTCGCTCTGACTTTGGCTGCACCCAATGCCGCCGTCGGTGCGCCGACGGCAGACCCGGCCCCGAAGCCGGCCGTTCGCCAGCTCGACACCCCGACCGGTGGTGGCGCCGGGATCGTCGCCAAGCGCGATGCCCTCGGCCGCGCCCACTCGGTCCGCCCGACCACCCCGCTGAAGGCACCGAAGTCGGTGGCTTCCCGCGCGGCCAAGGCCGCCACCAGCCGTCCCGACTCGGCAGCCGTCGCGAAGGCCCAGGTCGACGCGGTCGCGCCGTACTTCGGCGCCCGCCCGGCCGACCTGGTCGCGACCGGCACCTCGATGTCGGAGTACGGCTCGCAGACGCGTTTCCAGCAGACCATCGACGGTGTCGAGGTGTTCGGCGGCGAGATCGTCACCAACCTGGACAAGGCCGGCTCGCTGGAGTCCGCCAACGGCGAGGTCGCACTGGCGACGTACGGCGCCTTCCCGGCCGCCGACAAGGTCGACGCCGCCAAGGCCAAGGCGCAAGAAGCGGCCCTGGCCGCGGTCGCCAAGCAGGGCAAGCTCGACGTCTCGAAGCTGAAGGCCGAGCTGACCGGCCCGCGCTGGTTCGACATGGGCCTGATGACGCGCCAGCCCGGCTCGGTCGCCATCCCGGTCTACCTGTACGAGGTCACCGGCGCCGGCGATGTTCGCTGGCAGGCCATGGTGCACGCGACCGGCCAGGCACTGCTCGCCTGGGACATGAGCGAGAAGATCAACCGCATCGTCTGCGACGCGAACCGCGCGATCATCCAGACCGGCGGCGAGGACGTGCGCTGCGGCACCGGCAAGGCCTTCGAGCCGACACGGGTCGAGGGCGGTCCGGCCTCCGACGTACCGGACGTCAACCAGGTCTTCGAGTTCTTCGGTGACACCTCCGACACCTACCAGTCGCTGGGCACCGACCTGACCCAGCTGATCGGCGTCGACTACGGCGACGGCAAGGGCAAGGCGATCCGCGGTACCGTCCGGATCTGCGTCGACGGCGGCTGCCCGTTCGCCAACGCGTTCTGGAACGGCGAGCAGATGGCCTTCGGTGAAGGAGTCAGCACCGACGACATCACCGGTCACGAGCTGACCCACGGCGTCACCCAGAACACCTCCGGCCTGGCCTACCTGTGGGAGGCCGGCGCCATCAACGAGTCGCTGTCCGACATCATGGGCGAGTTCGTCGACCTGACCAACGGCTCCGCGGACGACACCCCCGAGAACCGCTGGCTGATGGGTGAGGGTTCGAGCCTCGGCGCGATCCGCAGCATGTCCGACCCGACCAAGTTCAACGACCCGGACAAGATGACGAGTCCGAACTGGTTCGTCGACGACTTCTTCCAGGACAACGGCGGCGTGCACCTGAACTCGGGTGTCGGCAACAAGACGGCGTACCTGATCGCCGACGGCGGCGGCTTCAACGGCCAGAAGATGATCGGTATCGGCCTGGCCCGCTCCGAGGTGCTGTGGCACGAGACCCAGAAGGTGCTCACCACGGGTGCCGACTACGGCGACCTCGCCGAGGGCCTGCGCGCGACCTGCGACAAGCTGGCCAAGAAAAAGAAGTCCGGTATGACCAAGAAGGACTGCGCCCAGGTCGAGCTGGCCATCAAGGCCACCGAGCTCGACAAGGAGCCGGCCGTCGGTCTGCCGGCCCAGGCCCCGGTCTGCGACACCGCCGGCGCCAAGGTCAAGAACCTGCTGAAGACCAGCTTCAAGGAATACCCGGACGGCAAGGTCGTCCGCGACCAGGGCTGGGTGCTCGGCAAGGCCGAAGGCGTCGACGGTTCCCAGGTCGACACGTCGTACAGCAAGGACGGTGACGACTCCATGTTCGGCATGGTGACCGCACCGGATCAGGCGATCGGCATCCAGACCGCCAACGGCACCAAGATCAAGGCCCAGAAGACGTACCTGCGCTTCCAGCACGCGTACAACTTCTACAACGTCTTCATCATCTACCCCATCCGGACCGGCGTAGCCACCTTGGAGTATTCCGACAACGGCGGCGCCACATGGAAGGACACCTCCACCTTGTCCGGCTGGACCAACGGCCCGTCCGTCGATTCGAACTTCGAGGACGAGCCGGCCACCTGGCATGGCAACTCCGGAGGCTGGGAGACCAGCCGCCTGGACCTGACCCAGTTCCAGGGCAAGCAGGTCAAGTTCCGCTGGACGTTGCATGGCAAGGACAACGTCGACCTCGTCCCGGCCAACTGGTGGCTGGACAACGCGAGCATCTACACCTGCTCGAAGTAGGCAGCACCCGAAGGCCCCGGCGAATCCGTCCGCCGGGGCCTTCGGCCTAACCTCGGCCTAGGAAGCGCCTTCGCCGCTAGGCCCGACGTGCCCGGCCTGCGCAGGTGAGTAGAAGCCAGGCTTATCCGCGGCACACCCGGTGCCCCAGTTGACCACCGCGATCAGGCTCAGCCTGCCGTCGGCTATCTGGTACATCGGACCGCCGGAGTCCCCAATGCACGTGTTGCGACTACTGCCGGGAGTCGCAGATGCACAGAGTTGGCTGGGGTGCCAGCGGGAGGGGTTGTTTCTCGCGGCAGATCGGCAGGCTTCAGGATCAGCCGCGGTCAGAGGAACAGCCTGCTTCGTACAGGGTGACGGGCCGCTCCGATTGGATCGGCCCCACCCCTCGGCGAAGTACCGCGCATTGCCACCGAACTGACTACGTGCAGAAATAGGAATGGGTCTGGTTCGTGCCGCGCTGGACGTGGTCAGAGTCGCCAGATCCAGCCTCGAATCCGGGTTGATTCGTACAGCAATGATCCGAAGGCGCTCCCCAGCGATCACGCTTGTTTTGCACAGATTGTCGGCACCTATGACGACATCGAGACTGCCCGGACGCCGCCCGAGCACGCAATGGGCTGCGGTGAGTAAGGTTCTCGCAGCAACGAGGGTGGCGCCGCACCACTGAGCTCCGAAGAGGTCATTGGCCGGCGCGGAGTGATTGACGATGGCGGCTGTAGCATCGGCCACAGCCGCTATCGGCGAAGGTTCTGGTTCGGTCGGTGAAGTCATCCGACGATCCGATGTGCAGCCGCTGGCGAGCAAGCCCGCCAGCGCCATACACGCTGCCGCGCGGACGGTCATCCCCGACACGAGCTGACGCGCAGACATCAGGAACATTTAGGCTTCAAAGCAAGGCTGGTATTGGTCTCGATCCAGTAGCTCTGATCGCCTACGGTGTAGTCGATCCTTAGGGCCCGCATCGTCGCTTCGCTGACGCTCGGATCCCTGACGACATGCGCCACCAAGTTTTCGCTTGCCTGTTTCCCAGGCTTTATTTGGTGGCCGACAACCGGCCGACGTCCACTCCAGCGAGCAGCACCTGGACTCTGATCTGCCGATCGTGGCGGCCACCGCGACCATGCGCCAAACAGATCGTCCTTCTCTGCGATGCTAACGATCACGGCCTCGCTGACGCGCAGCCCCTGCGGATCGATAGGTGAAACACCGGTCAAAGTCAGGACTTCGGACCCGGTATTTGCCAGGACCTCGACACCCCAAGCAGCGTCGCTCTGTCCCGCCGCAAGCGGAAGGCACACCTTCATACTCTCGTCGCTGTTCGACAGCGGGCCGCCTTCGCGGGCTTTGGCCGGTCCGCTGCAGGCGGCCGTAGTGACGATCAGGACCAACGCACAGAGTTGTCTCGCTGCTCGAGGAGTATGGATCATGGCCTCAGAACTTAGTCGTCAAGGTCTGTGGCTGCTCGCCCGGTAGCCCATGTGAGCCGCAGAGTTTGCGTGCGCGATTGAAGCCCCACTTGAGTTTCGAATTCGTGGTGTACCCAGTCCGGGCAGAAAGGTCGATGCCGACGTCGCCGCCGACCTGGGCTCCGTTGGACCACGTGACAGCACGACTGCGATCGAGCTCGACGTTGCTGCCCTGCTCGTACGGCGCACAGTGGCCGGACCCGATTCCCGCCGACGGAACGGCCGATTTCGAACCGCCGGCCCAGGTCGTCACCCTCGCTTCGTAGTACGGAACTGGAATGCCCCCGGGGCGCGTGCAAGCGACCCTGTACTTACCGTACTTGAACTGCGAGTAGCGGTACCTGCTCTGGTAATCGCCGACCGCCGGGTAGTCGATCGTCATGCTGGTTGACTTCGCCAACGATCCCGACAACTTGAAGGATCCGTACTTACCCGAAGCCGAGAAACCGACGCCTAGTTCGCTGACCGCACCACGCCCATATACGAAGTCCGTGAAGACCTGTGTGGCTTCGTTGTAGTGCTGGCCGACGATCACCCAACTCGGCCCGTAGTCCTGGAGGAGCTGGGCGGTGCAGGCTTTCGAGAACCCGGTCTCAACCGGTTCATCGGTGGCGTCCGGAGCCACAACCGGCGCGGCGCCGGGATTAGTCTCGACGATCCCGCCCGTGGTCAGGTCGATCTTTAGCAGCGGTGGCGGTGCAGGCTGGCCTGGATTCCGGGGTTCTGACACCGCATCGACCAGCGTTGTGCCGGTCGGAGACTTGCGGACCTTGCGCGCGAATGCGAACGGGACCGCAGACTCCCCCTCACCTGCAACCACCTCGAAGTTGACGATCTGATCCGTCCCCGTCACCGGCACAAGCGCCTCAAGGTCGTTCAAGCGCAACTGGAAAGACCCGTCGGCGCCTGCTGCCGTCTCCGACAACTGTTGCAGCTTCACCTCGTCACCGACGACCAACTTGTCGGTGACATCGTTACCTGGCCACGCATACAACACCACCGGAATGCCGGCGGCCATCTTTCCGGCGCCTCGGCTGACCTTGCCCTCGGCAAGCACGGACGGATCGAGACTGCGAGCTTGGGCAGCCGTCTCCTCCGATGCATTGGCAGCATATGGAGTCAGCATCGCGGCCATCAGGCCAGCGATCGCTGAGCCTGTGATGACTGTACGCCTCACTATTCCCCCTACGGTTCCTGGATCGACGGGCGGTCGATCGCGGAGCAGTAAGTAATCACGCGCGGAGCGTGACAGGCAAGGAAGTTGCAGCTTCTGACATGGCTTGAAGTCGCAGCATGTGGCCACAAGGGCACAGAGTGACATCAACCCGGCGAGTTGAACCACACGCCGAGACGATAAACCATATAATGTTTTATTTTCCTGCCTGCGCCTTACTGAGGTCTGCCCCGCCTGGCGACTCCGGTGGACCGAACACGGCAAGGACTTCGCCGACCTGATCCCGGCCAACTGGTGGCTGGACAACGCGAGCATCTACACCTGCTCGAAGTAGTACAACGGGGTAGTACCCGAGGGCCCGGTGGATTCGTCCGCCGGGCCCTCGGCCTTTTAGCCACGGGGAAATCGATTGCTCAGAGGCGCCGGACGGGCTAGTGTGCTGGGCCAGGAGTTCCCACCGCCCCGGGAGACCGCAATGGACAACCAGCCCGATCTGGCCGCTTGTGACAACCCTGCGTGCGGAGGTTCGTGCCCGCGCGCGGGTGTCGCCCGACGTACGTTCCTCTCCATCAGCGCGGCCGGGCTCGGCGTGCTTGCTGCGCCTGACGCTCTGCGCGCAGCCGCCGCGCCTCTCGCGCCACGTGCTCCGCTGACGGCCGCCGAGGTCGCTGCGCTCGCGGATCGGGGTGAGCCGACGGTTTACTCCGGTACGGCGCTCGCCAAGATCGGCATGCCGATTGGTGGTGGCTGTGCGGGCCAGGTCTATCTGTCTGGCGACGGGCGGATGTGGGGCTGGGATGTGGCCAACGCCTTGAGCTATCCGCTCGGTGGCGCCGACTTCGCTGGTACGCACTACGTCACGCCGCTGTCCGCCGACGCACCCGGTGCCACCCGCTTCCGGCAGGGCTTCGCGCTGCGCACTGGCACAACCGCGCGGTACGTCGATGCCAAGGGTTTCAGCGACGTGCGCTTCACCGGGCAGTATCCGATCGGCCGAGTGTCTTACAAGAGCATCGCGAGCCCGGTCGAGGTCACGCTCGATGCGTTCTCGCCGTTCACCCCGTTGGAGACGCTCGACTCGACACTGCCGGCGACCGTCTTCGCGTTCACACTGCGGAACACGTCGGCCGAGGCTGTCGATGCGACGCTGCTCGGGTACTCCGAGAATCCGGTCTGCCTCGACAGTCGGCGCAGCCAGCCGACCACGCAGCGCGCGACCGCCTTCGGGTCCGGGATCGAGTGGTCGGCGGCCGATCCGGTGGCTTCGCCGCGGGCCGACATCCTCTTCGAGGACTGGGAACGCGACACGTACGACGGCTGGACCGCCACCGGCACCGCGTTCGGGGCCGGCCCGGTCGCGGTGGCGGCAATTCCGGAGTACATGAAGCGGTTCGGCGATCTGCGAGCCCACGGGACGCGGTTCGTCACCTCGCACAACTACCGCGCCAACCCGAACGACATCGGCGGTGCGGACGCCCATGTCGGCACGCTGACCAGCGCGCCGTTCGTCGTGAATCGTCGGTACGTAACAGCGCATATCGGTGGTGGAGCCAGCATCGCCACGGCTCTCCAGGTGGTTGTCGACGGCAACATCGTGGCCACCGCGAGTGGCGCGGACACCGAGCCGATGCAGACCCGGGTGCTCGACGTCTCGTCGTACCAGGGCCGGACCGCACAGCTCCACCTGGTCGACAACGCAACCGGCGCGTGGGCACATCTGAACGTGGATCGAATCGTCTTCAGCGATCGGGCCGATGTCGTCTTCGAGACCTGGAGCAGCGACACGTACGGCGGCTGGACGACCACCGGGGATGCCTTCGGCACCGGACCGGTGAAGCCGGAGCAGACCCCAGCCCTGATGCAGCGGTACGGCGATCTGAACGTCCAGGGATCGCGGTTCGTCACGTCGTACAACTTCAGGCTGAGTGGTGATCCGGATGGCCGGACCGGCACGCTGACCAGCCCGCCGTTCGAGATCTCCCGCCGGTACGTCGCCGTCGCGATCGGCGGCGGTAATCGGGGCAGCGTGAATGTGGTTGTCGACGGCAACGTCGTGGCCACGGCCACCGGTACCAACAGCGAACCTCTGGTCGGCCAACTGCTTGATGTCGGCAACTACGAAGGCAAGACCGCGCGGATCCAGGTGGTCGACAACGTCACCGGCGGTTGGGCGCACATCAACATCGGCAGCATCACGTTCACCGACCGCGCCGACATCCTCTTCGAGGACTGGGAGCGCGCCAACTACGACGGCTGGACAGTCACCGGTACGGCGTTCGGCGCGGGGCCGGTCACGGTCGCCGAGACGCCGGCCGACTTCCGGCGACCGTTCGGCAACCGCAGCGAGCTCAATGTTTCGGGCAGCCGGTTCGTGACGTCGTACAACTTCCGGGACGGCTCACTCGACGGCTCGCGGGGGACGTTGACCAGCCGGGTCTTCACCATCGACCGGCGCTACATCACTGTGTGGACAGGCGGTGGCAGTAACCCGGCGACGACCGCGGTCAACCTGCTGGTCGACGGTGCTGTGGTCGCAACCGCCACCGGCGCCGATATCGAACCGCTGGACGCGATCTGCTGGTCAGTCGGTCACTGGGCCGGGAAGTCCGCGCAGATCCAGATCATCGACAAGTCCACCGGCGGCTGGGGTCATGTCAATGTCGACCGGATCATCTTCAGCGACCGGCCGATCCGCCAGCAACCCGTTGCCGACCGCACCGATGCGGGCAGTTTCGCCTTGTCCACAGTCGAATCGCAAGCCGTCGTACGACGGTCGATCGCGGCCTGGTCGACGCCGACCGAACTCTTCAACGCGGCCGATGGTCCGGCCGAGGTGGACGGCTCGGACACCCAGGTCGGCACAGTCGAGGTCAGCGTCCGCCTCGCGCCTGGTGAATCGCGAACCCTGCGATTCGTGCAGAGCTGGTTCTACCCGACGCCGGAGCGGCGGCACTTCGGGCATCTGACCAACGGTTCGACGTTCCTCCGGCACTACGCCACCCGCTTCAACTCTGCCCGCCAGGTGACCGAGCACATCGCGGCGAATCTCGAGCGGCTGGAGTCGGGCACGCGCGAATGGGTGCGGACCTGGTACGACGATTCCACCTTGCCACACTGGTTTCTCGAGCGGACCTTCGCCAACACCTCGACCATCGCGACCGGCACGTGTCATCGCTGGAGCGACGGCCGCTTCTACGCGTGGGAAGGCGTCTACTGCTGCCACGGCACTTGCCAGCACGTGTGGAGTTACGCGCAGGCGATCGGCCGACTGTTCCCCGATCTCGAACGTGACACTCGCGAGCGCGTCGACCTCGGGATCGCCTACAAACCCAGCGGCGAGATCGCGAACCGCGGTGAGTCAGGTGATGCGGCATCCTCGTTCGCGGACGGGCACTGTGGCACGATCCTGCGGATCTATCGCGAACACCAGATGGCGCCGGACACGGCGTTCCTGACCCGAGTCTGGGCGAAGGTGAAGACCTCGGTCGAGTACGTGATCTCGGCGCGCGACGGCTCCGATCAGGACGGCATCTTCCGCGGTGGCCAGTGGAACACCTTGGACACCGAGTGGTTCGGCGAGATCCCCTGGCTGAGCGGCCTGTACGTCGCCGCACTGCGGGCCGCGTCCGCGATGGCGACCGAGATGGGCGACCCCACGGCGGCCACGCGGTACACCACGATCGCCGACCGCGGATCGTCGTACCTGAACGGATCCTTGTGGAACGGGACCTACGGCTACTACGTACAGAAGGTCGACCCGGCGCACCCGGCGGCGAACACGAACCGCGGGGTATTCGTGGATCAGATGTACGGGCAGACGTACGCCGCTCAGCTCGGACTCCCGCGGGTTTTCGCGGCGGACAAGGCGCGCACGGCGTTGACGAGTCTGTACCGCAACAACTTCCAGCCGAACCCATCGGCGTACCGGCCGCCTGGTCTCCCCGCCGGCCGCGTGTACACGACGGCCAACGAGCCGGGCACCATCATGGTGACCTGGCCGAACGGCGGATCCACCGAGGCCGGTGGGCATCCGTACTTCAACGAGGTGTGGACCGGGCAGGAGTGGCAGTTCGCCGCGCAGCTGTTCGCGGAGGGTCTGACCGCTGAGGGACTTGCGGTGTCGCGGGCGATCTACGATCGGCATCGCGGCGAGAAACGCAATCCCTACAACGAGATCGAGGCCAGCGACCACTACGCGCGGGCGATGATGAGCTTCGGGACCTACCTGGCTGCCTGCGGATACGAGTACCACGGGCCGCGCGGTCATCTGGGGTTCGCGCCGCGACTGACACCGGAGGAGTTCGCCTGCGCCTTCACGGCCGCCGAGGGCTGGGGCCGCTACCACCAGACCCGTACGGCGACCTCGCAGACGGCGACCGTCGAAGTCCGGCACGGCCGCCTCCGCCTGAAGACGCTCTCCTTCGAAACCGCCCGCCCGGCCACCGCGGTCACCGTGACACAGGCCGGTACGACGTTGCCCGCCACGCTGACGGTATCGGGGAACCGTGCAGTCGTGACGCTCAACTCAACTGTCGTCATCGTTGATCAACTGTTGACCATCATGCTCACGACATGACGACACCTGGACGCTCGTCATCCCAGGCGGCAGCGCTGATCCGCCACCCGGCCGCGGTCCGGACGAACTGGATCGTCTTCATCCCGCGGCCGGTGAACGCGACACCGTCCTGACGGCCTTCCTTGGCATAGGCGCCGTACCAGTGCGCGATGTCGCCGAAGACGTCGAGGCGGCCGTCCAGCGCCCACTCACGGAAGCCGGTGAGCGTGCCGCCGGTGAGGAGCACGCGGCGGGGCGCGATGAACTCGTCGACGGTGTAGGCCAGCGGCTCGCTGCCGCAGGTCCGGACGATCACGGCCTGCGGGATGAAGAGCTCCGGCAACGCGTCCAGCCGCTCCTCGCAGTCGGGGCCGGAGACGAAGGCGTCGAAGAACCGGCGGATGAGCTCGTTCAGGGCGGTCTGATCCATGTTCACAACCTAACCAGTTGGGTACTGGGCGTCAGAGCCGATCACGGGAGGCCGAGGATGAGTACGCGTTCAGGCGTCGTACGGGACGAGCATGTCGGCGCGCTGGTGAGTGACCTGACCAGCGACATGAGCCGGCTCGTTCGCGACGAGTTACAGCTGGCCAAGGCCGAGCTGAAGGACAAAGGCAAGGAGGCCGGTGTCGGTATCGGCCTGTTCGGTGGGGCCGGCACGTTCGCGCTCTACGGTCTCGGTGCGCTGATCGCCGCGGCCATCTGCGGGCTCGCCGTCGTACTACCCGCGTGGCTGTCGGCGCTGATCGTCGCCGTCGCGCTGTTCGCCGTCGCCGCAGTCGCGGCGGTGCTGGGCAAACGTCATGTCAGTCACGCCACTCCGCCCATTCC
The DNA here is from genome assembly GCF_042674205.1 of Kribbella sp. NPDC056951. NCBI lineage: Bacteria > Bacillati > Actinomycetota > Actinomycetes > Propionibacteriales > Kribbellaceae > Kribbella > Kribbella sp. NPDC056951. The sequence continues at coordinate 547,991 of NZ_JBHUQZ010000003.1, read as the reverse complement.
GCAACGTGCCGTCGAGGGTGTCCACGAGGACATCGAAGCCCTCAGAGGCCATCACCCGGAAGGGACTCTCACCTCATGAAACACCGCGACGACATCTCCGAGACCGAGGCCTTGCGCCTCGAACTCGAGCAGACTCGCCAGCACCTGGCCGACACCGTCCAGGAGCTCACTCACCAGCTCAACGTCCCGAAGCGGCTGAAGGAGTCAGCCGCCGAGGCAGGCAGCCGGGTGAAGGCGAACGCCGGCGTCGCCGGTCAGCGGATCCGCGCCAACGCCGGCTACGCCGGTCTCCGCGTGAAGGACACCGCAACCCAGGTCCCCGCCCTCACAAAGCAGCACCCCAAAACCACAGCCGCCGTAGGTGGCGCCGTACTGCTAGGTGCCGGCGCAGCCGCCTGGCTCGCCACCCGCTCCAAGTAACCCCCGCACACACCAACGGATATCCCTCGGCGTTGCCCCTTCTCCCCCCTTCACAAGGGGTCAGAAGGGGCAAGCGCGCGGGTTATCCGTTGGTGTTATCCCCTTGCCGGCGATGGTCGGTACGGCGGGTTTTTGGCGGGTGGACGGTGAATTGTGAGGGTTATCCCCTGTGTTGGGGACGAGGGGATGCATACACCAGACAGGTTTGGCATTCTCCGGAGAAGTAGCGACAGGTAGTCCCCCGGTCGCTATTCGTATCCGCCGCCCAACGGAGTGAGGCCCGCCCATGTCGTACCGTCATGCCCTGACAACCCTCGCCGTACTCGCCACTGCCGTCGCCGTACCGGCCACCACCGCCAGCGCAGCACCGGCCCCGCAAGCCGCGCCGACCACGGTGTCGTCGTACACCGGTTCACCGGAGGACCAGGCCGCCAACAAGGCGTTCTACGACGCGGTGATGAAGTCCGCGCTCGCCAAGCACGCCGCCGCGGCGAAGGCCGGCCAGAAGCTGGCCGCGGTCACCGTCACCTACCGGGTGAACGCGCCGACCTTCCGCACCCAGATCAACCGCAGCACCCAGATCTGGAACGGCTCCGTCACCGACGTCCGCCTGGCCGAGGTCAGCAGCGGCGGCGACTTCTACTACCGCGAGGGCAACAGCTCGCGCGGTTCGTACGCCTCGACTGACGGCCGCGGTCACGGCTACATCTTCATCGACTACCGCCAGGCCCAGCAGTACGACTCGACCCGGATCACCGCGCACGAGACAGGCCACGTGCTTGGCCTTCCGGACCACTACTCTGGCCCGTGCTCGGAGTTGATGTCGGGTGGTGGCCCTGGCCCGTCCTGCACCAACGCGTACCCGAACTCCGCCGAGCGCAGCCGGGTCAACCAGATCTGGTGATCGACCAGTAGACCCCTCCCAGTCCGGGAGCCTCCGCTGCAAGGGGCTCCCGGACTGTGTTTTTCAGCAGGCGGCGGCGCGCTCGAGCAGGAGGGTGCGTTCGCGTTCGTTGCGAGTGAGGCCGGCGGCCTTCTCGAACTCCTTGCGCGCCTCGTCGAGGCGGCCGAGTTTGAAGAGCAGGTCCCCGCGAACGCTCGGCAGCAGGTGATAGTCCTTCAGCGACGGCTCGTCGGCGAGAGCGTCGACCGCCTCCAGCCCTTGCTCAGGCCCGAACGCCATTGAGATCGCGACCGCACGATTCAGCTCGACGACCGGTGACGGGACGAGCTGCGCCAGTACGGCGTACAGGCCGGCGATTCGCTCCCAGTCGGTGTCGTCGGGGTCGGCGGCTCGGGCGTGGCAGGCGGCGATCGCAGCCTGCAGGAGGTAAGCGCCGGGCGGTTTTTCGAGGGCCCACGCACGGTCGAGACCGGCCAGGCCGCGGTTGATCAGCAGGCGGTCCCAGCGCCGCCGGTCCTGATCGAGGAGGAGAACCGGCTCGCCATCGGGGCCGACGCGGGCGTTCGCACGGGAGGACTGCAGTTCCATCAGGGCAAGCAGTCCGAGGACCTCGGGCTCATCCGGCATCAGCTCGACCAGCAACCGCCCGAGCCGCATCGCCTCGTTACACAGCGCCGGCCGCATCCAGTCGTCACCGGCGGTCGCGGAGTAACCCTCGTTGTAGATCAGGTAGACGACCTCGAGCACACTGCCCAACCGATCAAGCAACTCCGGCCCAGCCGGCACCTCGAACCCAACCCCGGCCTTCGCCAGGTTCCGCTTCGCCCGCACGATCCGCTGCGCAATCGTCGCCTCCGGCGCCAGGAACGCCCGCGCGATCTCGTCGGTCTTCAACCCACCCAGCAACTTCAGCGTCAACGTCACCCGCGCATCCATCGTCAACACCGGATGGCACGCAGTGAACACCAGCCGCAACAGGTCGTCCTCGATGTGATCCTCGAGAATCGCCTCCACGTCGTCCTCGACGCTCTCCCCGTCGATCTCCAGCTCATGCCCCATCTCGGCAAGCTTCCGCTGGTACGTCTCCTTGCGCCGAATCAAGTCGATCGCCCGCCGCTTGGCGATCGCCATCAACCAAGCACCCGGATTATTCGGTACGCCGGACTCCGGCCACTGCTCGAGCGCCGCCACCAACGCGTCCCCCGCCAGCTCCTCCGCCAAGCCCACATCCCGCACGATCCGAGCCACCCCGGCCACAATCCGCGCCGACTCGATCCGCCACACCGCATCAACAGCCGCCGCTGCTGCCCCGTCAACCGTCACCCGCCGAGTGAACAACACCCCCGCCCCAACAGCAACCCACCCTCCCGCGCCATTTGACTGGCTGGCCAGCCATATCGGGGGTTCAGCACCCTGGTTATGGGTGTAGAACCCCCAAGCTCGGTGGCTAGCCAGCGAAATGGGGACAGGACGGAGGTTGGGGGGTTACGGGGTGTAGAGGTCTGAGGTGGGGGCGAAGTCGGCTTCTTCTACTACTCGGCGGACTTCTACCTCGTTGCCGAGGGCTTCGGCGAGGCGGGCGGCCCATTCGACTGCTTCGTCGCGGGAGCGGACCTCGACGACCATGACGCCACCGATCAACTCCTTGGTCTCGGCGAAGGGGCCGTCGGTGACGGTACGGCGGCCGTCGGCGACGCTGACGCGGGCTCCGAGGGAGCTGCGGTGGACTCCTTCGGCGAACAGGAGGACGCCGGCCTTCGAGAGGTCCTCGACGACCTTGCCGACGCCTTCCATCACGGATGGGGCCGGGAACTTACCGGCTTCGCTGTCTGCGTCGGCCTTGTTGATGATCATGTAGCGCATGGGTGTCCCTTTCGGTCGGTCTCTTACTCTCACGTCGAGCGACCGAACGCCAGATCGACACTCACCCGCGCAAGGATTCGGCGATCAGCGGTGCCGTCAATTCGTACAGGCGACGTGCGTTGGCCGGGTCGAAGGTCGGCAGGTCCGGATCGACCGGCATACCGACTGCTCGCAGGATCAGCCGCTCGCCTGGCTGGGCGTCCATCACCGCGAGTGTGTCGCGCACACTCTCGGCCGGTGACTTGGCGAGCACTGCGCCGAGTGCACGAGTGATCGTCCGGAACGGCTGTGGGAGGTGGTTGGTCCCCGACCGCGTGAATGGCGGCTGGACGCCGAAGTACTTGGTCCGGCCGTCCGGGTGGTTCTGCAGGTAGTGGATCGGCAGGAGGTCGTTCGCCCGGCCGCCCGACAGGATGGTCTTGAGGACGCTGTATTTCCGCGTGCTCTGCAGGTCGTCCCACTGCACCGCGCCCTTGGTGATCCCGGTCGCGCCGATGTTCGTGATGATCGGCGTCTCGCCGCGTTCCAGCAGGTCGGTCAGGCCGTAGCTCAGCAGGAAACGGCTCAGGTAGTAGAGGACGAAGGTCGCCTCCAACCCGTCCACCGTCTCCCGTCGCTTCAGGAACGGCAGCATCGCGGTCAGAACCAACGCATCGAGCGCCTCGTGCCGACTCTCAACCTCGGCGATCACCCGCCGGTTCTCCGCGATCGACATCAGATCCGCGGCCACGAACCCCGCCTCCCCGGGCAGCCCCTCGGCGTCGGTCAGAAACGCCCGCCCGCGTTCCGGCGTACTGCCGATCACCGTCACCCGCGCCCCTTGCCGCAGGTAGTGCAACGCGATCTCGCGCCCCATCCCCGTCGTACCGCCGGCTACCACCACGTTCCGCATCGCCCAGCTCCTCAAGTCATCGATCGGTGACTTAGAGGCTAGTCAGCCGCCGAGTACGATGTCAACACTCGATGACTTGGAGGCCGGATGACCGAGCACCCTGGGCGGAAGCGGGACCGGGAGGCGACCCGGGCCCGGCTGCTGGAGTGCGCGCGGCTGCGCTTCGCCCGCGATGGGTACGACGGGACGTCCGTCCGCGACGTGGCCGGAGACGTCGGGGTGGACGCGGCCCTCGTGTTCCGGTACTTCGGTTCCAAGTCGGGTCTGTTCGGCGAGGCGATGGCCACCTCACAGGAGGCCGTCGTACTGCCGGACGGCCCGGTCGAGGAGTTGCCGGCCAAGCTCCTGCACCAACTGGTCTTCGAGGACTGGGCGGAGTACGCAGGGGAGCACCCGCTGATCGCGATGCTTCGCTCGGCCAGTCACGAGGACATGCGCGACCGCGTCCGCCAACAGGTCTGCGAGGGCTATCTCGGCGTTCTGTCAGAGCTTGCCGAGGGCAACGATGACAAGGACCTCCGGACCGAACTCTTCGGCGCCTGGCTGCTCGGCATCGGCATCCTCCGCACCGCCGTCGGTACGCCGAGTCTGACCAAGGCCACCGAGGCCGACCTCACCCCGCACCTCGCCGCCGTCGCGAAGGCTCTCTTCGGCCGCGAGGTGCCAGTCGGGTAACTCAGCTCGGCTGGTCGCCCTCGGGCTGGTAGGCGCAGGCGTCGACGAGGTTCTGGGTCGGCGGCGGCGTGGTCTTGGTGTCCGACGGAGGCTTCGTGGTCTTCGGCGGGGTCTTGCCCGGCGGCGTCGCGGGCGGCGCCGGCTGCTCGAGCGCCTTCTCGATCGCCTCGCGCATCCCCTCGTAGTCGGGGTGCAGGTACTTCATCTTCAGCTTCGACACGTCGAGGTTGATATTCGCGACCGTGCCCGACTTGACCTTGAGCGCGAGCTGGACAAGCGCCGGCAGCAACTCCTGCGGGATGTCGGTCCGGAGCAGGTGCTGACCGGCCTTCGCGATCGCCTGGTACTTCGTGACCAGCGTCGCCGGGTCGGCCGCGTCGACCATCGCCTTGATCGTGCAGCGCTGGCGGATCTGCCGCTGGTCGTCGTCGGCGTTGTACCGGCCGCGGGCGAACCAGAGCGCGTGCCGCCCGTCCAGGTGCTGCTTCGGGCCGGGCTCGATCCACTCCTTCGGCGGGATGTGCGCACTGCTGACCCCGCCCATCGCCACCCGCTCGTTGACGTTGACTGTGATCCCGCCGAGCGCGTTCACGAGCTCGGGGAAACCGGTCAGGTTCACCTGCAGGTAGTAGTCGATCTTCAGCCCGGTCGCCTCACCGACCGACTGCTTCAGTACGTCGGCGCCCTCGTTGTCGGAGGGACCGAGGATGCCGGGGTGCGCGTCCGGGATGTTCTGGTACATCGCGGTCAGCATCCACTCCAGCCGGCCTTCCAGGCTGAGGCCTTCCTTGCCGAAACCGTTCGGGTACTTCTTGTACAGCGGCGAGTCCTTCGGGAACGGCATGAAGGTCAGCTGCCGCGGCATCGAGATCAGCGAGGTGTTGCCGGTCCGGGTGTCGATACTCGCCACGATCACCGTGTCGGTGCGGACGCCCTCGCGGCTCGGGGCGTCGTCACCGCCGAGCAGCAGCAGGTTGAGCCGCGGCTTGTCCTCCCACGGGTCCTTGACGTTCACCGTCTTCGGCCGGGTGGCGCTCTTGCTCTCCCCCTGCGCGACGAACACGTCCTGCACGAGCGTCCGCTGCGCGAGCACGGTCTGTACGGCGAACGCCGTCGGAGCCGCGATGGCGAAACAGAGCACGCCGACGAACGTCGCGCCGATCGCCCGGCCACCGGCCCGGCCCGTTGCCGGACGCAACGATCGGTGCGAGGCGACGATCACGATGATCCAGAGCAGCGCGATCGCCGCGATCGAGACCGAGGTGGTCAACAGCCAGCTCGGATCGACGGCAGCCGTCAGAACCTCCTCGCGACGGGTCAGACCGACGTACGCGCCAAGACCGGCCAGACCGAGGGTGATGGTGAGGACGAACGCACCGATCTTCCGGCGACCGCCGACGATCAGTCCGATTCCGGGCAACAACGCACCCAGCAGGGTCAGGCCCAGCACCTTCGGTACCGAGCGTGGCCTTGTGACCGCCGTGTGCGAGTGTCTCCCCATCGACTCCCCTGTCGCCGTCCCCAGTCAGTGTGCATCGTTGGACCACACCTCTACATCTCCAGACGTGTTACAGGGTGATTCGGTTGTCATACGGGGTGATGGCCGCCGGCAAACCCCTCGGTTTCGACCAGGGCCCGGATGACGCCGGCGATCCGTTCCGGCGGGGACCAGCCGCTCGTGTCGGCGTTCGGCATGGCGCTGCGATTGGCCGCGGTGTCGATGGTTCCGGGCAGGACCGTGTTCACCCGGATGCCGTCCTTGGCGTACTCCACGTGGAGGGCATCGGCGAAGGCGAGCAGCGCGGCCTTGGACGAGATGTACCCCGCCGCACCGGAGAACGGCTTGATCGCCGCCCGACTCGACGTACAAACGATTGTTCCACCGCCGCCCGCGATCAGGTGCGGGAGGACGGCCTGGGTGATCAGGTACGTCGGTCGCAGGTTGAGCCGGAATTGGTCCTCGAACTGTTCGATCGGCGTCTCGTGCACCCGCGCCCCCTGGGCGAACCCTCCGATCAGGTTCACCAAGGCCCGCACCGGCGCGCCGACCTCCGAGGTCGCCAGCGCAACCACATCAGCCACCCCGGCCGGATCGAACGGGTCAGCCACGATCGGCGTCAACGCCGGATCCGCCCCGAGCCGCTCCAGCGACTCCTCCGACCGCCCCGGCACCACCACCCGCCACCCACTCGCGAGAAACCCCTCCACAACCGCCCGCCCCAACCCACCGGTGCCACCGGCAACAACCACAGTCCGCTCCATCATGGGTGGAGCCTAGAGGCCGCCACCCTCCGAACGACAGGACGTATACGCCCACTGGACCACCTCCGCACGCGGTCGTGAGCGCGGCCGTGCGGGCTGGCGCGGGTATACGTCCTGTCGGTGTGCAGATGAGTATTCGGTCGCGGTGGGGTGGCGGCCGGGCTAGCGTCGCGGGATGCGGATTCTGACGTTGGGCGGGAACGGGTTTGTCGGGCGCGCGGTGGTGGAGGATGCGCTGGCGCATGGGGCGGAGGTGACGTCGTTCAGTCGGGGGTTGAGCGGGACCGCGCTGCCGGGTGAGGTGGTGCAGCTGGTCGGTGATCGAGAGGCTGGGGACTACGAAGCGTTGAGGTCCGGCGAGTGGGATGCGGTTGTCGATCTCAGCGGGTATCAGACCAAGCAGGTGGACGAGGCGATGGACGTGCTCGGGGATCGCGTCGGGCGGTACGTGTTCGTGTCGAGTCATGCGGTCTACGTGCGGGATCTGCCGGCTGGGACGACCGAGGACGCCCCTCGGCAGGCTCCGTTGCGCGCGTCCGACGTTCTGACGAATGAGACGTACGGGCGGTGCAAGGTCGCCTGCGAAGATGACGTACTGGAGCGGTACGGCGACCGCGCGACCCTCGTGCGGCCGGGGCGCGTGACCGGTCCGGGCGACTCGTCCGTGACCGCTCTTTATTGGGTACGGCGTGGCGCGCGGGGCGGGCGTGTCGCCGTACCAACCTCGCCCGAGCAGCCGCTGCAATTCATCGACAGCCGCGATCTCGCGCGGCTCGTGGTGCAGCTGATCACCGATGATCGGCCGGGTGCGTTCAATGCGATCGGTCCGGAGAGCACCATCGCCGAACTGATCACCACGGCAGCCGAGCTCGCCGGCACCTCGGTCGAACTCGTGCAGGTTCCGGCGGACGCCGTACCGGAGCGCTTCCCGCTTGTCGAGCCCGAGGAGGTGTGGCTCGCCCGCCGCCGCGACCCGTCCAAGGCCCGCGCCGCCGGCATGCCGGTCACCCCGCTGAAGCAAACCCTCGCCGACCTCCGAGCCTGGGACCACGACCGCGGTGAACCCCCACTGGACATTGGCCTGTCGCCCGAGGCGGAGGCCGAACTCCTGCAGGGTCGGTAGGTCGGCTCTCGGGGAGCGCCAAGATGCGGCCGGCGTCCTGCAGGGGCGGTCGGTCAGCTCTCGGGGAGGGCTAGGGTGCGGCCGGCATCGCGGGCGGCGTTGATGGAGCGGGTGAACGTGTCTCGGAGGGCGCTGGCCTCGTCGGCGAAGCCTTGGACGACGGTCGTGTCGCCGACGGGTTCGGTGCGGGCGAGGAGTTCGATGTAGCGGTCGCCGTCGGCGAGGGCGGCTTCGGCGCGGAGGGCGGCGTCGGCGGAGCGGACGCGGTGGGCGTAGCGCTCGAGCAGGTCGACCTTGCGTTCGATGGCGGCGACCGACAACGCGAGTGCGCGGCGTTGCGGGCCGAGGACGGTGTCGAGCTCGGCGGTCGCCATCCCGCGAGCGACGTCGCGCTGCCGGGCGCGGAGGACCGTCTGCTCGCGGAGCACCTGCGCGATGTCCCACAGCTGCTCGGGCAGGACCAGCTCGTTCTGCATGTCGTCGAGCAGGCCGCGCCGGGTAACTGTTGCCTCAAGCACCGTTTTCACCGACCGCTGCGCCCGCCCCAGCAACCGGGCCGCCGGGTCGTCGAAATCCCCCGGCAGCAGGTACGACCCGTGCTGCACCCGGACCGCCTTGTGTCCCCGGTCTTCAACCATCGACTTGACCAGCACTCCGCCGGTCGCGAGTACGGCGATCCCCGCCAACGCGACCGAGATCCACACCGCGACCTCAGCCGGCAACGTGCCCGCCATGATGATCACCGCCAGCAGCCACCCGCCCACCCACACCGCGACCCACACCAGCAACTGCCCCAGTGTGTTCGCCGGCGCCACCGACCACCACGTCTGCCGCTTCGGCCGCGGCCCGTCCGCAGCCACGAACAACTCCGGCCGATGCCCGTACAACCGCCGTACCGCTTCCGGCACACCAGGTGCGAACACCGGCTCCATCGCCACCTCCGCTGAGCTCGTCACCACTCAGCGTAGCGGTCTGAAGCCATCAGCCGACGTCGTTGGCGGTCCAGGCGCAGTAGAAGCCGTCGTTGTAGAGGGAGGCACAGGCCTGAAGCTCGTTCTCGTTCCCCCAGTACATCCGGGTGTAGGCGTAGCCCTGGAAGTCCGTCGCGTCCCAGTCGATGTAGCCGTCCCGGCCGCGATAGCGGATCATCACCGTCTCGTCCTGGGACCCGTTTTTCAGTTCGGCGTACCACTTGATCCGCCCGTACGAGTCCGGCATGTTCGCGCACCGGATCAGCCGGATGATGCGATTGAGCTTCACGCGGGTGTTGTGAGCGGTGCAGCTTTCCTGGGTGGTTGCGTGCGCCGGGACAGCGACGAGGCCGGCGGAGGTGGCGACGACCGCGGTCATCAGCGCGAGGGTGCGACGGAGCTTCATGCTGTTTCTCCCTTGACGGTTGGGATGCGTTGGTAGGTGTGGAGGGCTACGCCGGTGGCGTAGGTGGTGGTTTCGGTGAGGTGGAGGGGGAGGTGAGGGGTGGAGTCGAAGAGGCGTTTGCCGGGGCCTAGGAGGAGGGGGTGGACGAGGAGGACGAATTCGTCGACCAGGTCGGCGTGCAGGAGTTGGGGGACGACGGTGGTGCTGCCCCAGAGGCCTATTTCGGAGTGGCGGGTTTTGAGGTCGGTGACGACCGCCGCGAGGTTGCCTTCTACTCGGGTGGAGTTGTTCCAGCGGAGGTGGGTCAGGGTGGAGGAGGCGACGTACTTGGGTTGCTCGTTCAGTCGGGCGGTTCGTGGGTCGGCTGGGTCGGCGGTTGGCCAGTAGTTGGCGAAGAGTTCATAGGTACGGCGGCCTAGCAGCAGCGCGTCGGCGGCCAGGACCGAGCGGGTGATGAGCCGGGTGAGCGCGGGATCGGCGTACGGCGTGGTCCAACCACCGAAGGTGAAGCCGCCGTCGGGGTCCTCGTCGGGCAGGCCTGGGGCCTGGACCACCCCGTCGACACTCATGAACGCGGTCACCACGAGCCTGCCCATTGGCTCACGAGACCATCGGGGGTGCGGCGCGGACAACCGCACCGGTACGTAGAGCAGTACGTAGCCGGGTAGCTGACAAATTAGGTAAGGCTATGCTTTGCTCCATGCGCGAAGCGGTGGGGCTGGCCGGTGACGAACTGTGCTTGGGGTATCACGGACAGCGCGTGGTCGACGGGGCGTCGCTGCGGATCGAGGCGGCCAGTGTGACCGCGCTGGTCGGGCCCAACGGCAGCGGTAAGTCGACCTTGCTCCGGGCGCTCGCCCGGCTGCATCAGCCGGAGTCCGGCAGCATCACGTTCCCCGACGGCGGGGACGCGCTCGCCTTGTCCGCCAAGGAGTTCGCCCGCAAGGTGACCCTGTTGTCGCAGTCGCGTCCGACGCCGAACGGCGTGAGTGTCCGCGACGTCGTCGGGTACGGGCGCCATCCGCACCGAGGCCGCTGGCGCGGTGACGATCCGGACGGGCATCGGGCGATCGAGCACGCGATGGAGGTCACCGGGGTCACCCGGATGGCTGATCGCGCGGTCGACGAGCTGTCCGGTGGCGAACTGCAACGCGTGTGGCTCGCGACCTGTCTGGCCCAGGACACCGGTGTCCTGCTGCTCGACGAACCGACCACTTTTCTCGATCTGCGCTACCAGATCGAGATCCTCGACCTGATGCGTGACCTGGCCGACGACCACGGGGTCGCGGTGGGCGTCGTACTGCACGACCTCAATCAGGCCGCAGCGGTCGCGGACCGGATCGCGCTACTCGATCAGGGGCGAGTACGGGCGACCGGAACCCCGGCCGAGGTCTTGGACGCCGACGCGCTGTCCGAGACCTACGGCATCGCGATCGAGGTGGGGACCGACCCGGCCACCGGCCTGGTCAGCACTCGCCCGATCGGCAAGCACCTCAGCCGTATCCCGACCAACTGAAAGTTCTCCGTCATGAAGCGAACCACCTTCTTCGTCGCCGCGGCGCTGCTCGCCCTGACCGCGTGCGGGACCAGCGAGCCCGCCGCCTCGGCCGGCGACGACCCGACCACCAGCGCGGCCGGCCCGGTCTCGATCACCGATTCGCGCGGTAAGAAGATCGATCTCAAGGGTCCCGCCACCAAGGTGGTCGGCCTCGAGTGGGGCGTGGTCGAGAACCTGATCTCCGTCGGTGTGATGCCGGTCGGTGTCGCCGACGTCAAGGGCTACAACGCGTGGGTCACCGCCGCCAAGCTCGACTCGACGGTGAAGGACGTCGGCACCCGCGGCGAGTCCAGCGTGGACGCGATCGTTGCCCTGAACCCCGACCTGGTGATCACCACCAGCGACGAGTCCGCGAGCGCGATCGCCGGAATGGAGAAGGCCGTCCCGGTCCTCGTCGTCCACGCGGCGGACGCGAAGAACGCGATCCCGCAGATGAAGACCAACCTCGAACTGACGGCGAGCGCGGTCGGCAAGACCGTGAAGGCCCAGCAGATCAACGCCGACTTCGACAAGGCCCTTGCCGCCGGCAAGCAGAAGATCACCGACGCGGGCAAGGCCGGTACGTCGTTCACCATGGTCGATGGGTACAAGGAAGGCAGCACGCTGTCGATCCGGATGTACACCTCCGGCTCGCTGCTCGGTGCCGTCGGCAACGAACTCGGCCTGAAGAACGCCTGGCCGGCTGGTGGCGACAAGGACTACGGCCTGGCGCAGACCGATCTCGAAGGCCTGACCAAGCTGAAGGACGGCGAGTTCCTCTACATCGCCAACGACGCCGACGGCGGTGACGTGTTCGGCAAGGACCTGGCCGGGAACGCGATCTGGAAGAACCTGCCGTTCGTGAAGAGCGGCAACGTGCACCGACTGCCGGACGGCATCTGGATGTTCGGCGGCCCGAAGTCGACCGAGCAGTTCATCGACGCAGCGGTCAAGGCTGTCACCTCTTGACCCAGGTCATCACCGCACTGGAGACAGTGCACCAGCCGGTACGGCGGATCCGCGTCGCCGGCGTGTTCGTCATCGCGCTGGCCGCGATCGTCGTACTGGCTGGGATCCACCTCACCCAGGGCACCTCGACAGTCGGCGCCGGGGATCTGATCAAGCTGGTGTTCGGCCAGGGCACCGACAACGCGGCGAACGTTCTCGTCGCGTCCCGGCTGCCCCGGCTGCTGGCCGGCGTCCTGGTGGGCCTCGCCCTCGGGGTCGCCGGTGCCGGTCTGCAGTCGCTGGCCCGCAACCCACTCGCCTCGCCCGACACGTTGGGGGTCAATGCTGGGGCGTACCTGACGGTTGTAGTGGTGGCGGCACTCGGCATCCACCTGCCGGTTCTTCCGGCCGGTGGTGTCGCGTTCGCCGGCGGGCTGGCGGCTGCCGTTCTGGTTCTCGCATTGTCCTCGGGCGGTGCTTCCGGGCATACCCGCCTCATCCTGGCCGGGTCCGCGGTCGCGATGGCACTGGGTGGCATCACCACGTTGCTGATGCTGCTCTATCGCGAGGAGACGGTCGGGACCTACACCTGGAGTGCGGGCACGCTGGTCCAGACCGATCTGAACGCCTTCAACCAGATGGCACCGGTCGTTGTTGTCGGCATCATCGGTTCGTTGCTACTGGCCACCAAGCTGGACATCCTTGCCCTCGGCGACGACACCGCCGCCGTACTGGGAGTGCATGTACGGCGGGTGCGTGTCCTCACCACCCTGATCACCGTGCTGCTGTCCGCGGCCGCCGTGACGGTGACCGGACCGGTCGGTTTCGTGGGTCTGGTCGCACCGGTTCTCGTGCGACTGATGGCACCGGCCGTCCCGGGTCTGCTCCGGCACCGGGTCCTGCTGCCGTTGTCCGGACTGGCCGGCGTACTGGTTGTGTTGTTGTCGGATGTCAGTCTGCGGGCGGCGTTCGGCGGACAGGCGGGGGTCGAGATCCCGACCGGCATCATGACGATGATGGTCGGCGCGATTGTGCTGGTGTGGCTCGCTCGCAGGTACCGCGACTCCGGCGCGAGCCGGACGCCCGGCGGCGCGAGCTCCGGGGTTCGCAGCCGGCGGCGCTTTCTGCTGGCCACCGTTGCATTGCTCGTGCTTGTCGTGGCCGCTGCAATCTTCGCGATGCTCGCCGGGGATGCGTTCCTGCGGACCGGGGATATCGCCAACTGGATCAACGGTCGGTCTGGCCGGGCCATCACCTATGTTCTCGATCAGCGGTTCCCGCGTGTGCTCGCCGCGTTGCTCTGCGGTGCCGCGCTTGCGATCGCGGGCACGGCCGTCCAGGCGGTCTGCCGGAATCCGCTCGCCGAGCCGGGCATTCTCGGCATCACCGGCGGTGCTGGAGTCGGTGCGGTCGCGACGCTGATTATCTTGCCGTCGGCAAGCATCTGGCTGCTCTCCGGTGTCGCCGCAATCGCCGCGCTGGCGACGTTCGCGCTGGTCTATCTGGTGTCGTGGCGCGGCGGGCTGAGCTCGGACCGGCTGGTGCTGATCGGCGTCGGGGTCTCGTCGGCGGCGACTGCGGTCATCACACTGATGATCGTCGCCACCGATCCGTGGAACATCAGCCTCGCGATGACCTGGCTCTCCGGGAGCACCTACGGCCGGACACTCCCCCAGGTGATCCCGGTCGCGCTCGGCCTGCTCGTGCTCACGCCGCTGATCGCACATCACCGCCGCGAACTCGACCTGCTTGTGCTGAACGACGACGTACCGCGCATCCTCGGTGTTCGGCTGGAGCGGACCCGGTTGCTGATGCTGCTTTGCGCGGCCGTGATGACCGCGGCCGCGGTCTCGGCGATCGGCGTGGTTGGCTTCGTCGGACTGGTCGCGCCGCATGCGGCCCGCGCGCTGGTCGGCGGGAACCACAGCCGGATCCTCCCGGTGTCCGCACTGCTTGGCGCGGTTCTGGTGAGCGTCTCCGACAGTCTCGGCCGCACGCTCCTCGCGCCGGCTCAGATCCCGGCCGGGCTGCTCACCGCGCTGATTGGAGCGCCGTACTTCGTCTATCTCTTGTGGCGCACGCGGGTTCCGGTCGCGCGATAGCTCCGGACTAGACCCCTACAGCGATACTGTGCAGCCCCAGCACTAATCGTCCAGGGGGAACCGATGTCGCGTACCAAAGCCGGGTTGGCCACCACAGCAATCGTGCTGTCAGGAGCCTTGGCCGCGTGCGGCGGTGAGTCGGGCAGCGCGGGTGGTACGCCGTCGAGTGCGCCGACGACCGGCAGCACCGCGACCGTGCCGACCACCGCACCAACCCCGTCGGCACCGCCCAGTACGCCTGCTGCGAAGCCGAAGGATGCGGCGACGATCGCGAAGGCGCTCGGCCTGGGGAAGGTCCATGTGTGGACCGCCGAGACCGACCCGAACAAGCTGCTCGGTCGGCCGGGCAGCTACACCTCGGCCGCGACCGTCATCGACAAGAGCGTCGACTGCTCGGACCCCGCGCGACCAGACACGGCCTGCGGCGCTCGGGTCGAGGTGTTCGAGACTCCGGCGGTCGCGAAGAAGCGATCGACGTACATCCAGGGGATCCTCGAAGGCGGCGGGGCGCTCGGCACGGAGTACCACACCATTGTCGGCAGCACGCTGCTTCGGGTGACCGGGGAGCTCACGCCGAAGCAGGCGGGCGTCTATGCCGCCAAGTTCAAGTCCGTGTCAGGATGAGTCCATGCTGCGCGAACTGCACCTGACCGGGGATCCGGCCGCGGACAAGCTGCTCAACGACGACCCGTTCGCCCTGCTGGTCGGGATGCTGCTGGACCAGCAGTACCCGATGGAGCACGCGTTCGCGGGACCGCGGAAGATCGCGGACCGGATGGACGGGTTCGACCTGCACAAGATCGCCGCCTCGGACATCGAGGAGTTCGTCGAACTGTGCGTGACCCCGCCGGCCATCCACCGGTACGGCGGCTCGATGGGCCGCCGCGTGCACGCGCTCGCGCAGCACATCATCGAGAACTACGACGGGAACACCGCGAACCTGTGGACCGCCGGTCGCCCGAAGCCGGACGGCGCTGAGGTGCTGAAGCGGTTGAAGGCGCTGCCCGGGTTCGGTGAGCAGAAGGCGAAGATCTTCCTCGCGATGCTCGGCAAGCAGCGCGGTGTCGAGCCGAAGGGCTGGCGCGAGGCGGCCGGCTCGTACGGCGACCGCGGTTCGCGGCGTTCGATCGCTGATGTGGTCGACGCCAAGTCGCTCGGCGAGGTCCGTGCCTTCAAGAAGGAAGCGAAGGCGGCGGCCAAGGCGGCTACAGCCTGACTGCCAGTCCGTCCAGCATGAGTTCGAGCCCGAACGCGAACAGCTGGTCCAGGTCGTAGTCGAAGTCCCAGTCGTCCGACAGGAGATCGCGGAACGCGGTCAGGTTGCCGGCCGCGATCAGGGTCGCCATCTGCTCGGACTGCCGCTCGGCCCAGTCGTCGGCGGTCATCCCAGTGTCCTGCTCGGCCTGCGCCTCGGTCTCCATCGCCTGCGCTAGGCCGCGGACATAGCCGAAGACGCTGATCACGGCGTACATGGCGGTTGTCTTGTCCAACGGCTTGAACGCGGCCAGCAGCGCGTCGGTGTGCGGCAGTATCTGCGGCAGGACTTGCGGTCGGCCGACACTGACCGCACCGGCCAGCCAGAGGTGAGCCCGGTACGCCGCCCACTGGGTCTGCGCGACCGCGGTCACGCGGGCGCGCCAATCGCCGTACAGGGCTGGGAGCGGGAACTCGCCGAAGGCGGTGTCGACCATTTGCAGGACGAGGGTTTCCTTGCCGCCGACATGCCGGTACAGGGCCATCGTGGAAACGCCGAGCTCGGCCGCGATCCGGCGCATCGACACGGCAGGTAGTCCCTCCGCATCCGCGATCGCAATCCCCATCCGGACCACCTGCCCACGATCCAACGCAAGGCCGGATCCGGAGTCGGAGCCAGGCTCGTTGCGTGGCGCGGACGCCTGGGCGGTCGGTGGCGCGGGCGCCTGGGCGGTCGGTGGCGCGGGCGCCTGGGCGGTCCGTGGCGATGGGCCGACGCCAGGGCCGTTGCGTGCCGCGGGGCCCGGACGTGTCCGGCTTGTGCGTGGCGGTGGGCCGACGATGGTGCCGACGCCGGGGCTGGCGTGCACTAGGCGCTCGTCCTGTAGCGCCCGTAGCGCCTTGGTGGCGGTCGCCATGGCGACGCCGAAGTCGCGTACGAGACTGCGGGTCGACGGGACCCGCTCCCCCGGCTGCAGCTCGCCGGTCTCGATCCGCCGCCGAAGCTCGGCGGCGATCACCTGGTACGGCGACTCGCTCATCCGGCCTCCATGATCACAGTGTGCCTGACATGCGGGTTGTCCCTTGTGCTCGGTGCAATTGCCTGCCCAAACCCGGTACGGCGGCCTATGCTCGCTGGGGGAATGGGAGGTACGCGGATGGACGTCCGGGACCTGGATCGCCGCGCCGGCGCAGCACTGGGGGAAATCATCATGCAGGTGCGGCCTGAGCACCTCAGCCTGCCGACGCCCTGCCCCGACTGGACCGTGCGCGGATTGCTCCGGCACATCGTCAGCGAGAACGAGGGCTTCGCCGCCGCGGCCATCAACGGCTCGGCGCCGGTGCAGACCTGGAACGGCGGCCGCCTGGGCGACAACCCGGCCGGCGCGTACCGGCGGTCCAACGTCGCCGTGGCGGATGCGTTCGCCGACGGCGGCGCGCTGGACCGGCTGATGGAGGTTCGCGAATACGGCTCGTTCCCGCGCCGCATCGCGCTGACCTTCCACCACCTCGACTGCGTCGTGCACGCCTGGGACCTCGCCCGCGCGATCGGCATTCCATACAGCCCACCGCGCGACCTGGTCGAGGCCGCGCTCGACCTGGCCCGCCGGATCCCCGACACCGACTCGGCCCGCGGCCCAGGCGCCGCCTTCGAGCGCAGCGTCAAAGTCTCCGGTACGGCGTCCGAGTTCGACCAGCTACTCGGCCTGCTCGGCCGCAATCCGGAGTGGACCGTCTGAGTAGCTCGGCAGGTCGATCGCATCCGGCTTCCCGACTGTCAGCTTGCCCATGACCTTGGAGAGCGGGCGCGACGTCATCAGCCGGATCATCGCGTCGCGGTAGCCGATACCGAACCCGGTCATCGGCATCGCCATCTTGATTCCACCCGGCGGCAGTTCCATCCGCTGATCGACGTACGCCTGCATCTTGCGCTGGTATTCCGGGAACGCTCTTTGGTGATCGCCGTCTGCCTGCGCTAGTTCACCAGCGAGGACATAGGCGCCGACCAGGGCGAGCGCCGTACCGTGGCCGGCGAGCGGTGAGCCGCAGTACCCGGCGTCGCCGACCAGCGCGACGCGGCCCTGCGACCACTCCGGTACGGCGACGCGGCTGGTGCTGTCGAAGTAGAAGTCCTCCGCGGTGGGCAGCTGGGCCAGCAGGTGTTCCGTGTGCCAGCCGAGTCCCTTGAACCGCTCTTGCAGCAAGGCCTTCTGCGCGGCGACATCGCGGTAGTCGTAGTCGATGACCGGCGACCGGAAGCTCAGCAGCGCCTTCGCGAACCGCGGATCGTGATCGGGCCGCAGCCCGACCCAGCGCCCGCGGGGTGCGGTGTAGACCTTCATCCAGTGCTTCAGATCCTCGGGAGCCTGGACCGTGAAGTACGACGTGTAACCGCCGAGGTGCTGCACGAACTTCGCATGCGGCCCGAACGCGAGCCGCCGTACCCGCGAGTGCACACCATCAGCCCCGATAACCAGGTCGAACCGTCGCCGCGACCCACTCGCGAACGTGACGTCGACCCCGTTCGCATCCTGGTCGAGCTGCGTGACCGAGTCGCCGTACAGGTACTCGACCTCTTGGGTTGCCTCGGCCAGAACCTCGGCGAGATCACCCCGGAGGATCTCAATCTCCGCAACCGGCCCGGCCCCGTCGAACAGTTCGGCCGGCATCGCCACGCTCCGCCGCCCATCGGCCCGCACATACTCGAACCCGCGCTCATGCAGCTGCCGCCCCTTGATCGCCGGAAGCAACCCCATCCGCTCCGCCACTTCCTTGGAGACGCCCCGCAGGTCAACCGTCTGCCCACCCGGCCGAGGCCCCGCCGCCACCTCCACCACCGTCGGCGCGAACCCCGCCCGCCGCAACCAGAACGCAAGCGCCGGCCCCGCAATCCCACCACCGCTGATCAACACACTCTTCGTCATCACAACCACCCCTCATCAACTAGTGCGCGTACGCCGTACATTGCACTAGCCGACCGCGACACCACCACCGCGCACTAGAACACCAGCCCGCAGCGCACTAGTACGGAGTCAGAGAGTGAGCGCTAGGCGGGTGGCTTGGTCGATGGCTCGTTTGGCGTCTAGTTCGGCGGCCAGGGCGGCGCCGCCGATGATGTGGACGGGGCGGCCGGCGGTGGTGAGGGTGTCGGCGAGGTCGCGGACGGATTCTTGGCCGGCGCAGATGACGATGGTGTCGACAGGGAGGATTCGGGGCTTCTCGTGTTGGGGGCCGAAGGTGAGGTGCAGGCCTTCGTCGTCGATGCGTTCGTAGTTGACGCCGCGGAGTTGCTCGACCTGCTTGTTCTTGAGGGCGGCGCGGTGCACCCAACCGGTGGTTTTGCCGAGGCCGGCGCCGATGCGGCCGGGCTTGCGCTGCAGGAGGTAGACCTGCCGCGGTGACGCTTCCGGCTGCGGTACGGCGAGGGCTCCACGGGCGACCGTGGGATCGGCGACACCCCACTCGGCCTTCCAGGCATCGAGATCGAGGGTGGGCGAATCGACGGTGGTGAGGAACTCGCTGACATCCACGCCGATTCCGCCGGCCCCGATCACCGCCACCGAGCCGCCGACCGGCTTCCCTTCGCGGACAACCTCGACGTACGAGAGCACCTTGGGGTGATCGATACCGGGGATCGAGGGCACCCGCGGTACGACGCCCGTCGCGAGCACGATCTCGTCGAATCCGGCCAGGTCGTCGGCGCTCGCCCGGCGCCCCAGGTGGACCTTGACACCGGTGAGCTCGAGGCGACGGTGGTAGTACCGGATCGTCTCGGCGAACTCCTCCTTGCCCGGGATCCGACGCGCGATCCCGAACTGGCCGCCGATCTCCTGGTCAGCCTCGAACAGTTCGACGTCGTGACCGCGTTCGGCCGCAGTGACGGCCGCGGCCAGCCCAGCCGGACCGGCGCCGACGACCGCGATGTGCTTGGCCTTGCGAGTCGGCAGCAACTGAAGCTCGGTCTCGCGAGCCGCACGCGGGTTGACCATGCAGCTCGCCTTCTTCTTGGCGAACACGTGATCCAGACAGGCTTGATTACAAGCGATGCAGACGTTGATCTCGTCAGCCCGATCGGTCGTTGCCTTGCGCACCCAATCCGGGTCGGCCAGGAACGGACGGGCCATGCTGATCAGATCGGCGTCACCGCGGGCGAGCACCTCTTCCGCGACCTGCGGGAGGTTGATCCGGTTCGACGTGACAACCGGGATGCTCACATGCGGTTTGAACGCGGCCGTCACGCTGGTGAACGCGGCCCGCGGCACAGAGGTGACGATGGTCGGCACCCGCGCCTCGTGCCAGCCGATCCCGGTGTTGATGATCGACGCCCCGGCCGCCTCGATCTCCTTGCCCAGTGCAACGACCTCATCCCAGGTCTGACCGCCCTCGACCAAGTCGGCCATCGAGAGCCGGTAGATGATCAGGAAGTTCGGTCCGACCCGTTCGCGGGTCCGGCGGACGATTTCGACCGCGATCCGGCGGCGGTTCTCCGCGCTACCACCCCACCGGTCGGTGCGCTTGTTCGTGCGCTCGGCGAGGAACTGGTTGATGAAGTACCCCTCCGACCCCATGATCTCGACACCGTCGTACCCGGCCTCTTGCGCCAGCGCGGCACAGTCGACGTACGCCGTGATCTGCTTGCGGACGCCGCGGTCGGACAACGCGCGCGGCTTGAACGGGTTGATCGGCGCCTTGAGTGCGGACGCGGAAACGCTGAACGGGTGGTACGAATACCGCCCGGCATGCAGGATCTGCAGCGCGATCTTGCCGCCCTCGGCATGTACGGCGTCAGTCAGCAGCCGATGCTTGCGCGCCTGCCGGCGAGTGCTGAGCGTGGACCCGAACGGCGTCAGCCAGCCGGTGCGGTTCGGCGCATAACCGCCGGTCACCATCAGGCCGACACCACCGCGCGCCCGCTCAGCGAAGTACGCCGCAAGCTTCGGCAGATCGCTCAACCGATCCTCGAGACCGGTGTGCATCGACCCCATGATGACGCGGTTCGGCAGCACCACATGACCGAGATCGAGCGGCTCCAGCAGGTTCGGATATGCGGTCATGATTCCTCCTGGAGGGCTTCGGTCACTTCGTCGCACCAGGCCACGAACGACTCCTCGGCGCGGATGCCACCGCGCAGTACGAGGTATTGATGAAGTTCACGGCCGTTCAGCGTGGTCGGCTTCGGGAAGTCCTTGGCCTGGATCCCGCGGTACACCTCGAGCCGGGTGGCGTGCTCGGCCCGGTGCCGTGCCACCTCACGCAGTACGGCGTCGATCCCGCCGATCGAGGCGGCGCGCAGCTTGACCCCGAGGGCATCGCGCAGGATCGCGACCTCGCCCGGCTCGGCGATCCATCGGGCGAGCTCGGCGCGGCCGCCGTCGGAGATCCGGTAGACCTTCTTGTCCGGCCGACCCTCCTGGGCGACCTCGGTGTGGGTGACCCAGCCGGCCTCGTCCATCCGGCGCAGTACCCGGTAGATCTGCTGATGGGTGGCCGGCCAGAAGTAGCCGATGGACCGGTCGAACCGCCGGGCCAGCTCGTACCCGGAGCCGGTCCGCTCGGTCAGCGACACGAGGATCGCGTGTTCCAGTGCCATGTGGTGAGCGTACCTATGCAACGAGGTGCAGTGCACCTGGTTGCAGCGCAGATCACAGCCCGACTCCCGGACAGGCTTGTCAGGATCTGAGACAATAGTTGCAGACGCCATCTATCTTGATTGGGATCATCATGGACCAGCAGGCCCACCCGACGAAGACGACGTTGCCTGGGATCGGCACCCGGTACGACCTGATCACCCTCGGCGGGAAACACGTCTCGGTGGTGGTCCGCAACGACGGCCGGCGCTACCTCGGCTTCCACGATCCCGAGGACGACGACGCCTGCACGAACTCGGTCCCGCTCGATCCCGGCGAAGCGGCCGCGCTCGCGAACCTGCTGATCCCCGACCAACTCGACCCGGTCCGGAACGAGATCGAGATCGACCTGGTCACCGAACACATCCCGATCACCGCCAAATCGCCGTACGGCGGCCGCACACTCGGCGACACCCAGGCCCGCAGCCGGACCGGGGCGTCGATCGTCGCGGTCCTCCGCCGTACCGGCGCGACCCCGTCACCGGCGCCCGACTTCCGGTTCGCGACCGGCGACACCCTGGTCGTCGTCGGGACCCGTGAAGGCGTGGACGCCGTGGCCGACCTGATCGCGGGAGGGTGAGATGCACGAAGACATCACCATGCTGCTGATCGAGCTCGGCGCGGTCATCCTTGCCCTCGGCATCCTCGGCCGGATCGCGAGCCGATTCGGGTTCTCGCCGATTCCTCTTTATCTGTTGGCCGGATTGGCTTTCGGGCACGGCGGATTGTTGCCGTTGGCAGCCAGTGAGGAATTCGTTGCCACCGGCGCCGAGATCGGCGTCATCCTGCTTCTGCTGCTACTCGGTCTCGAGTACACGGCATCGGATCTGGTCGGCACACTCAAGACGCAGTACTTGTCGGGCATCGTCGACTTCATCCTGAACGCCTTGCCCGGCGCGGCCGTCGCGCTACTCCTGGGCTGGGGCCCGGTAGCGGCAGTCGCATTGGCCGGTGTCACCTGGATCTCATCGTCCGGCGTCATCGCAAAGGTGGTCGGCGACCTCGGTCGGCTCGGTAACCGCGAAACGCCTGTGGTGCTGGGGATTCTGGTCCTCGAAGACCTGTCAATGGCGGTCTACCTACCGATCCTGACCGCACTGCTCGCCGGCGTCGGCCTGGCCGGCGGCAGCATCACGCTACTGATCTCGCTCGGCACGGTCAGCATCGTCCTGTTCATCGCCCTCCGCTACGGCCGCGTGATCAGCCGCGCGGTGTCATCCGACAACCCCGAGATGCTGCTCCTCGTCGTACTCGGCCTGACCCTCCTGGTTGCAGGCATCGCGCAGCAACTGCAGGTGTCGGCGGCTGTCGGCGCCTTCCTGGTCGGAATCGCCCTGTCAGGCGAGGTTGCCCACGGCGCCCGAAACCTCCTGAGCCCCCTCCGCGACCTCTTCGCCGCAGTCTTCTTCGTTTTCTTCGGCCTGAGCACCGACCCCGCCGCGATCCCACCAGTCTTTGCCATCGCCCTCGGCCTGGCAGTCCTGACCGCCCTCACCAAGATCGCCACCGGCTGGTACGCCGCCCGCCGCGCCGGCGTAGGAACCGCAGGCCGCTGGCGAGCCGGCGGAACCCTGGTCGCCCGAGGCGAATTCTCCATCGTCATAGCCGGCCTGGCGGTCGGCGTCGAACCCCGCCTAGGCCCCCTAGCCACCGCCTACGTCCTCATCCTCGTAATCCTCGGCCCCCTAGCCGCCCGCTACACCGAACCCATCGTCCGCCGCTTCACCAACCGCAAACCCCTTGAAGCCCCGGCAATCGAACGCCTCGACGACACCGCCAACAGCACGACCAGTTAGAACAACGCGTCGCCGCGTTCGTGGTCCAGGAGGGCTTGTTTGCGGTGCAGGCCGCCGCCGTACCCGGTGAGGTTGCCGGTTGAGCCGACTACGCGGTGGCAGGGGACGATGATGCTGACTGGGTTCTTTCCGTTCGCCAGGCCGACGGCGCGGGCAGCGCCCGGGACCATCCCGAGGTCGCGGGCGAGCTCGCCGTACGTCGTGAGCTCGCCGTACGGGATGTCCTGAAGGGCGGTCCAGACGCGTTGCTGGAAAGGCGTTCCGGTCAGCTTGAGTGGTACGTCGAAGGTCGTGCGGCCGTGCTCGAAGTACTCGATGAGTTGTTCGGCGACGGCGGGTAACACGGAGTCGTCACGCGAACCGAAGGTCTCGATCGCGGGCAGATGGCGCTGCTGATCCATGTAGAGCCCGGCCAGCTCACCGGTGTCGGCCGCGACCAAGGTGAGCGGGCCGATCGGGCTGTCCATGACGGCGTACGTCATTTGCTGATCCGGTAGAGGACGTGCCGCTTCAGGCGGTGGCCATCCGGGATGTTGGGATGGTCGAAGTCCTCGTCGTGGGTCATGCCGATCTTCTGCATGACGCGCTGGGACGGGAGGTTGGTGGTCGCGGTGAACGAGATGATCTCGGTGAGACCGGCCGAGCCGAAGCCGAAGGCGAGGGCGGCGCGGGCCGCCTCGGGCGCGTAACCGTTGCCCCAGGCACTCTTCGCCAATCGCCAGCCGATCTCCACCCCCGGCAGGAACGCCGCCTCGAACCGCGGCACCGCCATCCCGGTGAACCCGATGAACTCCCCAGTCGACCGCACCTCCACTGCCCACAACCCCCACCCCTGGTCGGCGATCGACGCAGACGCGCGGTCGATCAGGGCGTCGCTTTCCTCGCGAGTCACCAACCGAGGGAAGTGTTCCATCACCGCCGGGTCCGCGTTCAGCCCGGCGAACGGTTCGCGATCGGAGTCGCGCCACTGTCGCAGCAGGAGGCGGTCGGTGGTCAGGTCGGGCATGCTCACTCCAGTCATTCCGGGATCTTGTTGATGGCGTGGTCGCCGGTCGCCCACAGGTACTGGACGGCGTAGGCGCGCCACGGCCGCCAGGCTCGTGCATGTTCGGTCAACGGTTTAGGTGCCTCGGGCAACCCAAGGTCACGCGCGGCATACCGGATGCCGAGATCACTGGCCACGAACGCATCCGGATCACCCAGCGCACGCATCGCGATCGACTCGACCGTCCACGGCCCGATTCCCGGCAGCGCGGTGAGTTGTTCGCGGGCGCGATCCCAGTCGGCGCCGGCACCGAGGTCGATCTCGCCGGCCGCGAGGGTTGCGATCAGCGTGGTGAGCGTCGTACGCCGGGACTTCGGGAACGCCAGCGTCTCCGGGTCCAAACCAGCGAGCGCCTGCATGGTCGGGAAGAGATGCGTGAGCCCACCAGCCGGGTCCTCGATCGGCTCACCGTGCTGCAGAACCAGCCTATGCGCATGCGTCCGCGCAGCCGCGGTCGACACCTGCTGCCCAAGCACAGCCCGTACGGCGAACTCTTCGCCATCCACCGTATGTGGAACCCGCCGCCCCGGCGCCTTCGCAATCAGCGGCGCGAGCACCGGATCGGTGGCGAGCAGTTCGTCGACAGCGATCGGATCGGCGTCCAGGTCGAGCATCCGGCGGCACCGGCTGATCGCGATCGCGAGATCACGCTGATCGGTGAGCGACAGTTGGCAGGCGATGTGGTCGGGCATCGGCTTGAGCGCGACGACACCATGACCGTGCGGGAGTCGCAGTGTGCGGCGGTAGTGGCCATCGCGCCACTCCTCCACACCCGGTACGCCGGTTGCGATCAGATGGCCGAAGAGGTTGTCCGGGGTCAGCGGTGCGCGGAACGGGAGTCGCAGCGAGATCGTGCCGGGTGCGACTGCCGTCGTACCGCGTCGTCCTCGAAGCTCGGTCGGAGATAGCGCGAAGACCTCTTGGACGGTTTCGTTGAAGGTCCGCACACTCGAGAAGCCCGCTGCGAACGCGACGTCGGCCATCTGTAGATCGCTCGTCTCGATCAACAGCCGCGCGGTCTGTGCGCGTTGGGCGCGGGCCAACGCGAGTGGTCCGGCACCAAGCTCGGCCAGCAGTTGTCGCTGGACCTGCCGGACGCTGTAGCCGAGCTGCGTCGCCAACCCCGGTACGCCGTCGCGGTCGACGACGCCGTCCGCGATCAACCGCATCGCGCGGGCGACGAGGTCGGCCCGGTCGTTCCACTCCGGGGATCCCGGGCTCGCGTCCGGGCGGCACCGCTTGCAGGCGCGGAACCCGGCCTGCTGCGCGGCGGCAGCGCTCGGGTAGAACTCCATGTTCTTGACCTTGGGCGGCACCACCGGGCAACTCGGCCGGCAGTAGATCCGGGTCGTCAGCACCGCGGTGAAGAACCACCCGTCGAACCGTGCGTCTTTCGACTGCACAGCCCGGACGCATCGCTCCCTGCATTCATACACATCCCCAGCATCCCCGGTGGCACCGACAGTCTCTAGCGATTTTGCGACATCGAGGTGTAGCGAGAATGCGACGTGAGTTCCTGGCGTCGCATTCCCGCCGGAACGCCGTCCGCCGATCGCCTGAACTGGAGACATGAACGCACTGAGCAACAAGAACGCACTCGTCACCGGCGGCAGCCGCGGCATCGGCGCTGCCACCGTACTCGCCCTCGCCGAGGCCGGGGCCGATGTCGCCTTCACGTACAACAGCTCCCCGGATGCCGCAGCGACCATCGTGAAGGAGATCGAGCGACTCGGCCGCCGGGGATTCGCCATCCAGGCCGATGCGACTGACGCCGCGGTGGTCGCCAACGCGGTCCGCGAAGCGCATGGGTCGCTTGGCGGGCTGGACATCCTGGTGAACAACGCCGGGATGGGCGCGATCGGCCCGATCGACGGGTTCGCGTCCGCCGATATCGATCGCGCGTTGGCGATCAATGTTCGAGCCGTGTACGCCGCATGCCAGGCGGCGGCTCCGTTGCTGGCTGACGGTGGACGGCTGATCCACCTCGGCAGCTGCGCCGCCGCTCGGGTCACCGGGCCGGGCATGACGCTGTACGCGATGACCAAGGCCGCGCTGGTCGGGTTGAGCAAGGCGCTGGCCCGCGAGTTCGGCGTACGGAACATCACGTCGAATGTCGTTCAGCCCGGCCCGATCGACACCGACATGAACCCGGCCGACGGCCCGTACGCCGACCCGCAGATCGCCCACCTGGCGCTCGCTCGCTTCGGCTCGACCGCCGAGGTCGCCGCCGCCATCACCTACCTCGCCGGCCCAGGTGGCGCCTACATCACGGGCACCGAGCTCACCATTGACGGCGGCCACGCGGCCTGAACGCTCGACATTGACAGGAGGTGCTAGCAGAGGGAGACTGCGGTTTTAACGTTCAAAACGTCCGCGGGAGGTTGCTGTGGCCACGCTCAAGCAGGTCGCTGCACATGCGGAGGTCTCGGTGCAGACCGTGTCGAACGCCTTGAACGCACCACATCGGCTGCGGCCGGACACGCTCGAGCGGGTCAATCGGTCGATCGAACTGCTCAACTACCGGCCTAATCGTAACGCCCGCAGCCTGCGGACGAGCGCGGTCGAGCTGATCGGGTACTGCGTTCCAGGTTGGCCGAACCGCACTCATCTGGTGATGGACCAGTTTCTGCACGCATTGTGTGCCGCCGCGGAAAGCACCGGGCGGCACATTTTGCTGTTCACCGCACCGCCCGGGGTCGACGGCATGCCGGTGTACGACGACCTGCATGCCCGGCGGCTCGTCGACGGGTTCGTGCTGTCGCAGACCGAGACGCGGGATCCGCGGCACGGGTGGTTGAAGGAGAAGAAGATCCCGTTCGTCTCGTTCGGCCGGGTCTGGAAGGAAACCACTCAGCCGGGGCCGTGGGTCGATGTCGACGGCGCGGCCGGTACGGCGCTCGCCGTTCGGCATCTGCATGAGACCGGGCGGCGCCGGATCGCCTTCATCGGCTGGCCGACGACCTCCGGCCTGGCCGAGGACCGCCTGGACGGCTGGCGAACCGCATGCCAGGCCCTCGACCTACCGACCACCGGCCTGACCGTGCACTGCCCCGAAGACACGCTCGACGCGGGCGCGCAGGCCGCCGCCGAACTGCTCGACAGTCCGCAGCCGCCCGACGGAATCGTTGCCCTGAGCGACATTCTCGCCCTCGGCGCTCTCCGCGAACTCACCCGTCGCGGACACACTCCCGGCGTCGACATCGGCGTCACCGGCTTCGACGACTCGCCGCTGGCCGACGTCGGCTCCCCCGGCCTCACCAGCCTGCGCCAGCCGATGGACGACATCGCCGCCGAGCTGATCACCATCCTCACCGACCCGCCCACAGGCTCCACCGAACGTCTGCTGCTCCCCGAACTAGTAGTCAGAGGCAGCTCAGCCCCTGGCTGACCCCGGTGTCCGACAGCGCCGGGAGAAGGAGGAACCGCCATGACTCCACGACTACCTGGGTTAGTAGTGCTTGTGGTGACGGCTTTGATGGCCGGCACCGTCAGCGCAACTGCGAGTTCACCACCACAACCCAACGAACTGTCCGAGACGACTCGGTTGGCTGATCGGCGATCGTTGGTGGTTGGGGACCGCGCCTACGCGATGGGCGACGAGTCCGGGCTTTATCCAGCGACCGGTTGGCACATCCGTGGGGAAATGGGTGGCTTCTGGACTCAGCCGATCAAGCTCCTGGACGGTCTGTGGTTCGGGCTGGACGGGAAGTGGCTCGGCAAGGACGTGACTGCCGCGAAGTACACGAGTGGCCACGGGTACAGCCGGATCGACTACTCCGGTGCCGTGCAGGTACGACGTACCGACTTCGTGCCGGATGGTTTGCGGGCAACGCTCGTCGGACTGACATTGACCTCGACGACGGCGAAGACGGTCAGCCTCGATGTCGACGCGCACTCCGAACTGATGTCGTCGTACCCCTGGGGTTGGACGAAGCCGAGCGCGGCCGACGCCAACCTGCCCGACACCGGCGCGTACACCAACGGCTCGCTCAACTTCCGTGATCGCGACTACGCGGCGTACGTCGGATCGTCCCTGCGTCCGACGAACCACACGCTCGGCCCGAACCACCGTGGTCCACAAGACCCCGCCGTCATCTGCCCAGCCGACGGTACGACGCCTGCTCGGTGCGACGACTCGTTGGTCGGCAAGGGCACTGGCGGGCGACTCACGTACGACGTCGCGCTGAAGCCTGGTCGCGAACAGACCATTTGGTTCGCGGTCGCCGGATCGGATGACGGCGCGGCCGCGGCTCAGCGCGAGTACAACCGCGCCCTCGCCAACCCCGGCAAGCTGCTGCAGGCCAAGGCCGCCGCGCGCCAGCAGATCGATCAGAAGACTGCAGTGGACCTGCCTGGTGACCGGCTACTGCAGCAGAGTGTCGAGTGGAGTAAGCAGAACCTCGCCGACTCCGTGCAGGAGGCCCGCAATCTGCGGATCCGCGATGTCAACGAGGGCAAGGACTATCCGGCCCCGGTGGGCACGATCGACACCGCGCGCTGGTTCGGCGCCGGCTTCCCGGACTATCCGTGGATCTTCGCAACTGACGGCGAGTACACGTCGTACGCCGCCGTTGCGGCCGGGCAGTTCGACACGGTCAAGGCTCATCTCAAGGCGTTGCGGGATATCAGCGACCTGCTGAACGCGCGCAGCGGCAAGGTGGCGCACGAGATCGTCCCGACTGGCGACGTCTACTTCGGCTCCAACCAGAGCGCTGGCAACACCGACGAGACGGTGAAGTTCCCGAGCATCGTGGCGCTGCTGTGGCGCTGGACCGGCGACGACCGCGTCCGCGACGACTTCTACGACTTCAGCGTCCGCAACCTGCAATACGTCTATCGCGAACTCGACAAGGACAACGACGGCTGGCTCGAGGGTCTCGCGAATGTCGAACGCTCCGGCATGGGCGCGGAGAAACTCGACAGCACCGTCTACCTCGCCCGCGGTCTGCGCGATCTCGCCGACCTGGCCGCGTCCAAGCACGATCGCAAGATCCAGCAGTGGGCGACGGCTCGCGCCACCGATCTCGAGTCCCGCTTCGAAGCGCAGTGGTGGGTACCGCAGGCCCTCGGGTACGCCGATTCTGTCGACGACCCCGCGAATCCGGCCAACGACAACACCCCGATCTTCCAGCGGCATTGGACCGGCGTCACCCCGATGGAGGCCGAGCTTGTCCGGCCGGGTCAACCGACCTCACCTCTCGCGTCATCCGAGCACGCCGCAACTGCTCTCACGCAACGCGAGAAGCCTTGCTACACAGGCGAATTCGGCCTGTTCCACACCGGCACCGGACCGACGTCCGATCCAGGCGGCAACCCCGGCGCATCGTGTGATCCGGTCGTCTCCCAGGTGAAGAGTGAGCGCAGCATCTTCTCGCTCAACACCTCGATCATGGCCGTTGCGGAAGGCAACTACGGTCGCCTTGGCAAGGATCAGCAGCAGGTGTACACCACCGGCAACGCGCGGATCCAGCTCGACCCGAAGGTCTGGGAGACTCCGGGCGCGATGCCGGAGATCGCACCCTCACCGGACTCCCCGGCGAACATCGGCCGACCGTTCTACGACCGCTCGATGAGCCTGCAGGCGTGGGGCACGTACGGCGTCCTGTGGCCGGTCGTGCACCAGCAGCTCGGCGTCGATCCCGATCTCGGTCGGAACCGGATCGCCGTCGTGCCGCAATTGCCGGCCGGACAGACGAAGGTGGCCGGAAGCAACATCCGGCTGGGTCGCGGCTCGATCGATGTCGCGGCACGCCTTGCAGGTAAGGAGTTGCGGACCGATCTGACGGTTCACAACCTCAAGGCGGACTTCACCGTCGGCGCGGTGATCCCGGTCGGCGCGAAGCTCAACAATGTAACGCTCAACGGTCGCGCGACGCCGTACCAGATCGTCACGACCACGCGCGGTACCGAGGTGCATGTGACAGCTCGTGGTTCGGCGGCGCTGCGGATCACGCTTACCTGACTTATCGAGACCGGAGGGGTCCCATAAAAGTGGGGCCCCTCCGAGTATGAGTCGGAGGGGCCCCGAATAGCTGAAGGAAGGTGACGTCTCCAGCCTCCCGAGCCAGATCCGTGGGACCGGCAGACCCCGTCACCGGTCTACCTCGGTGGGGATCCCCACCGCTTGGGTCCTCGGTTTCCGTTCGACCCGCCGCTCCTCGAGAGAACAGCGTGTCGACATTTGTACCGCCGCTGACCCGGGTCGCACAACCCTTTCCAGACAACAGTTCTCGCGATCTCGCGACTGTCCGCGTGTCGTCCACAGTGAGCACGCAACCATCCACAGAACGCACCCGACTTATGCACAGGGCATGTGTATAAGTTCAGCCCTTCGCAGGCTTAAGCGGCATCGGTTGCAGGATGCGATGACCGGCGTACAGACCGAGTGCGGTCACGACGGTGACCACCGGTACGGCGACGGCGAGTGGCGGGCGGTGATAGCCGAGCTCCGCCAAAGGTCCGCCCAACCACTGGGCGACGAGCAGGAACTCGGTCGCCGCGGCGGGGATCAGTGACAGCGGGACCATGGCGAGTCCGCGCCAGAACCCGAGCCGGTAGAAGGTGACCCCGAGCAACCAGCCCGTCGCCTCGTGCGAGACGACCAGGAGTGCGAACTCGGCGAAGATCAGCCCGACCTGCGACGTACTGGTGAAAAGGTGTCGGTTCTCCATCGCCTGCGACCACCCCTGCCAGTCGTAGACGACACGCTCGATCTGATAGCCGACGACCCAGAGCACCGCGGTCGCCAGCGCGGCCGCCGTCAGGAAGATGCCCGCGGCAACGGAGAACATCCGCCGGGTGACACCTTGCGCGACCATCGCGTTCACGTACGCCGGCGCGAGGCTGATGCCGACTGCCATCGAGAAGTACTTCGGCGACTGGGTGCCGTAGTCCCAGATGCTGTTGCCGGTGCCTTCGGTGAGGAACTGGATGATCAGACCGCCGGCCATGAACGCGATCAGCATCACGCCCCAGTAGACGAGCATCATCGGCCGCGAACCGACCTGCATCGCGGTCAGGACCCTTTGCAGGCGTTGACCATTAGTGACGCCGGGCGGGAGCGCGGCGGTCGGTTCCGCGAGTGCAGAGCTCATGAGCGGGCTCCCTTCGGTGCCGGGGCGGTGAGGTGGACGAAGAGGTCCTGCAGGCCGACCGGTCCGATCTCCAGACCGGCTGACGCGGCCTCCGCCATCAGCGCCGGACCGAGATCGCCGAGGACCGTGGCGGACTTGGTACCGCCAAGCCGCTCCTCGGCGAGGACGGTGAACTCCGCGGTGAACTCGTCGACCGCCTTGGCCGGGCCGACGATCGATGCGCCACGGCCGCGGAGCGTATCCACCGGCGACTGCGTGACGAGCCGGCCGTTGTCGAGGATGAGCACGTCCTCCAGCAGCGTGCTCACCTCGCTGACCAGGTGCGTCGACAGCACGATCGTCCGCGGCACTTCGGCGTAGTCGGTGATCAACGCGTCGTAGAACGCGGCACGCGACGGCACATCCATGCCGAGGTAGGTCTCGTCGAAGATCGTCAGCGGGGCCCGGCTGGCGAGGCCGAGGACGGCGCCCAGCGCGGACTTTTTACCGCGGGAGAGCTTCTGCATCCGCTTGTTGGTCGGCACCTCGAAGCGATCCAGCAGCTCACCGGCCAGGTCGGCGTTCCAGTACGGACGCAGGCTCGCGGCCAGGCTCAGCGCGTGCCGGACCTGCAGGCTGTCGGGCACGTCACCAGATTCGCGGATCAGGCAGATCCGGCTGGTGACGACCGCGTTCTCGTACGGCGCGAGCGGCGTACCGAGGCCTGCGCCTTCGATGCGGACCTGTCCCTCATCGGGTTGCCGGAATCCGGCCAGGACCGCGGCGAGCGTGCTCTTGCCGGAACCGTTGCGGCCGAGCAGTCCATGGATCTTGCCCGGCGCGAGTCGCAGGTCCAGCCGGTCGAGCGCCGGCGTGCCGGCGAACCGGACCGACAGATTCTCGGTGTGCACCGAGAGGGCGTGCTCTGTCATCACGAGTCTCCGTACTTGCGGATGTAGTGAATGACGTCCCGCAGCGAGACGCCGAGTGCCTGGGCCTCCCGGATCACCGGATCCACCACATCGGTGAAGAACACTTCCTTGCGGTCGGAGCGCAGCAACTGACGCGCGTTCGGGCTGACGAACATCCCGATCCCGCGCTTCTTGTACAGCACTCCTTCGTCGACCAATTGTGCGAACCCTTTAGCCGCTGTGGCCGGATTGATCCGGTAGAACGCGGCATACTGGTTCGTGGACATCACCTGCTCGTCCTCGGCGAGGGTGCCGGTGACGATGTCGTTCTTGATCTGCTCCGCGATCTGCAGGTAGATCGGGCTGCGTTCGTCGAACATGCACGGCCTCCCTTCGGCGAGGTTGCTGCGGTCGAGCTTCTTCGGGGTCCAGGTTCTGCGGGGTCGAGGTTCTAAGGAGTCGAGGTTCATGGGTTCATTACTTGAGTAACGAACCATAGCACCACAGGTGGTTCTCAGGTCAATTGCGATTCCCGCACGGTGACCCGCGGGCGGTTAGCGTCGCTCCCATGAACGCTCACGAGAACGACCTGCAGGCCGCCAAGCACTTCGCCGAGCAGGCCGCCACAACCGCCGCCAAGCTGAAGGCCGGCACCTACGACTCGGTCGCCGCGTTGGCGCTGACCTCGATCGCGCACAGTCTCAGCGTGCTGGCGGCCCGCTCGGCGGCACCCCAGGACTAGCCGGCACCGCTGGACGAATGGCTGGCCTGGATCGACTTCTTCAGCGCCGGCGGGACCGGTCCGACCCGGATCGTCAACTGGGCAAGGCGATCCTTGTGCCGATTGCGGACATCCTTCGGGATCACCACGCGCAGATCAGCGGTCGACGCCAGTACGGCGAGGGCCGCGTCGCGCAGGTCGATCCGGCTGACGAGTCGCGCCGGGCGCAGTACGTCGGTGGTGCGTTGGAGCAATTGACGTCGTACCAGCGGTTGGCGCAACGTGATGCGGTTGGTCGGGATCAGACCGAGGAACCGGTACGGCTCGACCTTGATCAGCTGGGCGTGGGCGAG
The DNA here is from genome assembly GCF_042674205.1 of Kribbella sp. NPDC056951. Classification (NCBI taxonomy): domain Bacteria; kingdom Bacillati; phylum Actinomycetota; class Actinomycetes; order Propionibacteriales; family Kribbellaceae; genus Kribbella; species Kribbella sp. NPDC056951. The sequence goes on along the minus strand of NZ_JBHUQZ010000003.1, from coordinate 515,168 downwards.
CTCATCGCGGATGTCGCGAATCATCGCGACATTCCGGCGGTCGATCCAGGTCCGCCATTTGCGCGGGTTGGACGAACGGATCTCGGTGAGGAGGCCTGCCAGGATCTCGTCGTTGGGTGCCGCGGCCCTGGTCGGTATGGCGCGACCGTTGTCGTCGGCAAGGTTCCCGCGAAGCTGAAGATCGATCAGCGCGGCCGCTCGCAGCACCTTGCCGAGGGTCGAGCGACCGGTCAGGCGACCTTTCGCGGGATCGTAAGCCAGTAAGAAGGTTCGCGCCGCCAAGGACTCCGGCGGTGCGGCCGGTCCGACTCGTGCTGGGCGCTTCGGTAACGTCCTACTCATTGTCATCTGCCCTCCCATCATGCTCAGTCTCCTTGGCGGGGCGGCCGGGCCGCCGGATCTTGCCGACACCGGACGGGAGCCGGCCGGCCTCGGCCAGCGCCCGCCGGAGCAGAAACTCGATCTGGGCATTGGTGCTCCGCAGGTCGTCGGCAGCCCAACGAGCCAGCGCGTCGTGCACCCCGGGATCCAGCCGGAGCAGGATCTTCTTACGCTCGGCAGCCATGACGGCCGCTCACTGGTAGAGCGAACCGGTGTTGACCACAGGCTGCGCATCCCGGTCACCGCACAGCACCACGAGCAGGTTGCTGACCATGGTCGCCTTCCGCTCCTCGTCGAGCTCGACCACGTTGTGCTCCGACAGCCGATCCAGCGCCAGCTCCACCATGCCGACCGCACCCTCCACGATCCGCTGCCGCGCCGCGACAACCGCCCCGGCCTGCTGCCGACGCAACATCGCCTGCGCGATCTCCGGCGCATAGGCAAGGTGCGTGATCCGCGACTCGATGACATGCACCCCAGCCGACTGCACCCGCGCCCCGATCTCCGTCGACAAGGTCTCGGTGATCTCGTCGGTACTGTCGCGCAACGACAGTCCACCTTCGTCGGTGTGCACGTCGTACGGGTAGCTGTTGGCGATGTGCCGCACCGCGGTCTCGGTCTGGATCGCAACGAACTCGACGAAGTCGTCCACCTCGAACATCGCCTGCGCCGTGTCCTCCACCTGCCAGACCACCACGGCCGCGATCTCGATCGGGTTCCCGTCCGCATCGTTGACCTTGGCAACGGCCGTCTCGTGGTTGCGGATCCGCGTCGAGACCTCGCGCCGGGTGGCGATCGGGTTCACCCACCGCAGTCCGTCGGTCCGCAGCGTCCCCGCATACCGCCCGAGGATCTGCAACACCCGAGCCTTGCCCGGCTGCACCGGCGTCAACCCCACGGCCAACACCGCCCCGACCAAGAACGCAACCACTCCGAGCAAGACAACCCCACCGGCGCCGTTGGCCGAGCCGACACTGAGCACCAGAGCCCCGCCAACCACAAGCACGAACGCGGCGCCTGCCATCGGCCACCCATTCACCTCAGCAGCCACCCGCTCGACCACCTTCGGCTTCGGCATCTCCACAACACCCTCGACCTCAACCATCATCCACTCCTCTCGTCTATCTCGAAGGTAGCAAAGTGATATCACATTTACAACCCGAGATCTCCGGGCGGACGCGCCCCACTCACCAACTCTCTTTTGCGCCGGTTCGCGGGGGTCGGCTGAGCGTGAACCGCGTCGCGTCCCGAGAGTTGGTGAGTGGGGGCGGTCCGCCCCTCGGCTTCACTCGGATGCGGCCGGGGCGGTGCGGCGGTGGTTGCTCGCCGCTGCGGCCGGCTTACAGAGGAGGTGTGGCGGGGCGGGTCTGTGGCTGGGCCGGTTGGCGAGGTCGGTGACCGAGGTGCACGTTGCCTGGGGCTGACGGGCTTGGGTTGCGGTTGACGACGAGGTTGCGATTCAGGTGACTGGCGAGCTTGGGTTGCGGTTGAAGCGGAGGTTGCCAACTAGGTGCCCGTCGTGGGTGGCTCGGCCACTGCGGGGAGGGTAATGGGCCTCACCGGCCCAAGATGCACCCCACACTTTCATCTCCCCGCGGATCCACGGAAGCTCACTGCCACGGAGCGAACATCAACCCAAGCCCGTCAGACCCAGGCGACGGGCACGCGGTCGCCTACCTCGCCAAGCAGCCCAGCCACAGGCCGCCCCCGCCGTACGGGGTTAGACGGGGCGGGCCAAGGCGGCGAGGTGGGATTGCCAGGTTTCGGCGGATGAGTTGGGGAGGGGGTCTATTGGGGAGTCGTTCCAGGCTTGGATGGGGCGGATGCCGTGGAGGGCGTTGATCAGCCAGGTTTCGGTGGATTGGAGGTCGGCGGGGGTTCGGGGGTGGTGGGCTACCTCGACGCCTTGGGTGGTGGCGACCTGGCGGAGGAGGGTGGCGGTTACTGATGGGAGGAGGGGGCGGTCGGCGGGTGGGAAGCAGAGGGTTTCGTCTTCCCACCAGGCGATGGCGGAGTACGCCGCTTCCAGGACGGTGCCGTCGGTGTCGAGGAGGATGATTTCGTCGGCTCGGTGAGGGGCGGCGTCTTTGAGCTTGCCCAACAGCTCCAGGTCGGGACCCTTCACCCGGGGCTGGGTTCGGGGGTCAGGGCCTTCGTGGATGGCTACTCGGACTCGGCCGCCGGTGGTGGGGGCGGGGCGGCGTTGGACGGTGAGTTCGCCAGTGTCGTGGAGTTCGAAGCGGGGGAACCAGCGGCCGAAGCCGGGGAGGCGTCGTACTTGCTGGTCCCAGAAGGGGGCCACGTCGACGCCGGCTGCCGCGCAGGAGCCGACGAAGCGGTCGCGGTGCAGGTCGAGCCCGCGTACCGCGCCGTCGGTCACCAGGAACGAGTCCGCTACCTGTAGTCCCATCTCCACCCCTTACCTGGCCCCGACCGTGGCCGTTGCCTTGAGCACCATTTCGTCGTATTCGGCGACCGGCTCGGAGTCGAGCACGATCGCACCCCCGGCACCGATCACCGTCTCGTCCGGTGTCAGCACCGCCGTCCTGATCACTACGCTGAGGTCCGCCCGGCCGTCGACCGTGAGGTAGCCGAGGGCACCGGAGTAGACGCCGCGAGCACTGGGTTCGAGCTCGTCGAGCAGTTCCATCGTGCGGATCTTCGGCGCCCCGGTCATCGAACCAGGCGGAAAACAAGCCCGTACGGCGTCGACCGCGCTCACGTCGGGTCGCAGCTGACCGCGCACCGTGGTGACCAGTTGGTGCACGGTGCGGTAGCTCTCAACCTGCATCAACTGCGGAACCTGCACCGACCCTGGCCGACTGACTCGACCGAGATCGTTGCGGATCAGGTCGACGATCATCAGGTTCTCGGCGCGCGTCTTCTCGTCCTCGGCCAGCGCCTTCGCCGCCACCTGGTCCTGGAACGGATCCAGGTCGCGCGGCGCGGTCCCCTTGATCGGGCGGCACTCGGCCCACCCGTCCGCATCCACGGTCAGGAAGCGTTCCGGCGACGAGCTCGCGACGGCCAGGTCGCCGTACCGGAGGAAGGCCGCGTACGGCGCTGGGTTCGTGGCGCGCTGCCAGCAGAAGAAACCGAACGGGTCGGGTACGGCGGGCAGCCGGACCCGGTTCGTCAGGCAGACCTCGTACGTTTCACCGGCCTCGAGCGCGGTCATGCAGCGTTTGATCGCGGCCAGGTACGACGGTCGGTCCAGTTCCAGATGTGCTTCGAGATCGAGGTCGGCGATCGCGGGTCGGACCACGCCGGTCGTCGACCAGTCGGCGGCTGCCCGAACGGCGCGATCCAGCCACTCGTCGCTCGAAGCCGGGCCGACGGCGACCAACAGCGTCAGGTCGCGATCGTGGTCGATCACGATGAAGCGGTCGGCCCAGATCCACAGCGCATCCGGAGTCGGAGCGACATGCGCCGCCGTACCGCCGGTGAGGGACTTCAGTTCGTAGCCGAAGTAGCCGACGTACCCACCGCTGAAGTAGCCGTCGAGCTCCGCCGGTGGTTCACCGGCATGGTCGGCGAGGAGGGACGTCAGCTCGGCGAAGACATCGCCGTCGGCGGCGTCGCGGACCAGGACTTCGGAGCCGGTCCCGAGCACGGAGATTCGTCGGGCGGCGCGATCGGTCAGGCTGCCGTCGAGCCAGAACGCGACCGGTTCGGCCGCCAGCAGCTCGCGGTAGACCGTTTCACCGTCGAGAGCCCGGTCCACGGTCCGCACGGACCAGCTCAGCGCAGCACCCACAGGCACACGCTACTTCCCCGCCGGGCGATGCCGGTGGTCAGCTCAGCCGGTGAGCGCGACCTTCCCACGCATGGCGGTGATCCGGCGGATCGGGATCGCGACCTCGAGCCCGTCCTTCGACTCGGCCCTGTCCGCGAGCCACTCACTCGCGGTGTTCCGGCGGACGTCCGGCGTACCGGGGAGGTAGAGCGCGTTCACCAGCCGGCGCGCGTCGTCCGCACCGCGGATCGTGTACACGTACCGCTCGCGCTGGCTCTCCATCACGTCGAACCCGGCGTGCCGGAGCTTGTCCTTCAGCTCGGTGATCTCGCCACCAGCCGGGAACTGCGGCGTCGACCGCAGGCGGGTGGTCAGCCCGCTCAGCGTGCGGATGTCGCCGCGCCGCAGCGGGCGCACGGCGGGGACGATCGCGGCCAGTACGCCACCGCGGCGGAGCACTCGCGCGGCCTCGGCCAGTACGTCGGGGAGCGGCTGGAGCACCATCAGCCCCATGGAGCAGGTGACGACGTCGAAGACCTCGTTCGCGAACGGCAGGTGCAGGGCGTCGGCCTGGACCTTCGGACCGGGAGCCCCGGCGAGCTGGGCCGCGTTGTTGTCGACCCCCACCACCCAGCGCCCGTACAGCTCGCGGGCTACGGGACCGTTACCGCAGGCGAGGTCGAGGACGCGCCGGGCTTCGCCGGACACAGCGCGGACCAGCCATCGGTACGGCGTGTGGTCGCCGGCGGTGGCGCGGGACAGGAGGGCTTCGGTGCTGCCCGGGGCCGCGGTGTGGAACTCCCGCAGGTACTCCGGCCAGTCGATGACGTTTTCGGACATTTCAGCGAGACGGTACCCGCTGAGCACTCGTCGTACCGCATCGAGTGCTCAGCGTTAACGTTCCCTTGACTCTCAGACCAGGCTGACGAAGATGTGGCCGGCGGTCTCGTCGCTGATCACACCGCCCGCTTCGCGGCTACCGACCAGCACGCCCTCGGCGTCGAGGGCCGACTCGACCTCGCGCCCCGGGAGGGCACCGGCCTTGCGCAGCACCGCCATCGCGCTGTCGTCGGTCTGCACCGGCTCGGCGATCCGCCGCACCAGCACCCGCACGCTCTGCCCGGTCGCCTGGTCGAGCACCTTGTCCAGCGGCTCGACACCGATCCGGAAGTCCTCGATCCCGCTGGCCTGGCCGTCGGTGAGCAGCTCCTCCAGGCCCGGAATCGGGTTCCCGTACGGCGACTCGGTCGGGTTGTCGAGGATCTTCAGCAGCCGCAACTCGACCGCGTCACTCATCACGTGCTCCCAGCGGCAGGCCTCGGCGTGCACGTCCTCCCACTCGAGCCCGATCACGTCGACCAGCAGCCGCTCGGCCAGCCGGTGCTTCCGCATCACCCGGATGGCCTGCTTACGACCCACCGTGGTGAGCTCGAGGTGCCGGTCACCCTCAACCGTCACCAGACCGTCGCGCTCCATCCGCGCCACCGTCTGACTGACCGTCGGCCCCGACTGGTGCAACCGCTCGGCAATCCGCGCCCGCAGCGGCAGGATGCCTTCTTCCTCGAGTTCGTAGACGGTCCGCAGGTACATCTCCGTGGTATCGATCAGCTCGCTCACGACACCCATTGTCGCCTATAGAGGCAACCCTTACCCAATTGCCACTAGTTGCTGCCGTACCAGAAGTACCAGCCGGGGCGGGAGCTGTAGGTGCCCCAGTGGCAGGACTGGACGCCGTAGCCTTTGCGGACCATGTCGTTGCGCATCATGTTGCATTGGGTCTTGTAGCGGTGCGGGCCCTTGAGGCAGACGTGCTTCCAGGGGTTGCCGCTTGGTTCGACGTGGCAATTGCCTGCGGCGGAGGCGGTCGGGGCCTCGGTGACGAGCGTGAGTCCGGTGGCGGCCAGGGTTGCGGCAGCGAGGGCTCCGAGGAACTTTTTCTTGGTCATGGCAACTATCAAACAAGCGCTCCCTTTCAGTTTGCTTTCGCTCGCGCAGGCAACAGGATGAAGCGATGAACACAGCGGTGATGTGGTTTCGGCGTGACCTGCGGCTGAGCGATAATCCGGCGCTGCTGGACGCGGTGAGCGCGGGGGACGGCCGGGTGGTCGGCGTTTTCGTCCTCGATCCCCTGCTGTGGAAGCGATCCGGCGATCCGCGGCGTGACCACCTCGCGAGCTCGTTGCGCGCATTGTCCAAGGCGATGGGCGGGCGGCTCGTCATCCGGTCAGGCGATCCGACCATCGAGATCCCGAAACTGGCGGATGAGGTCGGTGCCGCGAGTGTGCACATCAGTGCGGATCATGCGCCGTACGGACTAACACGCGACAAAGAAGTTGAAGCCTCATTGAAGTGTCCGCTGGTGGCGACCGGCTCGCCGTACGCGATCGCTCCCGGGCGGATCTTCAATCAGCAGGATCGGCCGTATCAGGTGTTCACGCCGTACTTCCGCGCTTGGCTTGAGCATGGTTGGCGGCAGCCGGTTGAGGCACCGCAGGACGTGCGGTGGGTGAAGGCTGAGAGCGAGGAGTTGCCGGCAGGCGAGGTCGAGGGGGCCGGTGAGGACGCGGCTCGGCGCCATTGGCAGGAGTATCTCGAGGACGTTGGCGAGTACGACGACGTACGGGATCGGCCCGATCTCGACGCCACCTCGCGGATGTCGATTCCGTTGAAGTACGGCGAGATCCACCCGCGGACGATGCTGGCGGATCTCGCTCGCAAGCGCAGCGACGGCGCGGAGTCGTACCGTCGGGAGCTTGCCTGGCGCGAGTTCTGCGCCGACCTGCTTGCCCGCAACCCGCACGCAGCCTGGAAGCCGCTGCGTAGCGAGTTCGAGAAGATGGCGTACGACGAACCTGGCGATCAACTCGCAGCCTGGCAGCAAGGGCGGACCGGGTTCCCGGTCGTGGACGCCGGGATGCGGCAACTCGCGGCCGAAGGGTTCATGCACAACCGGGTCCGGATGATCGTCGCATCGTTCCTCGTCAAAGACCTTCATGTGCACTGGAAGTACGGCGCTCGCTGGTTCATGCAGTCACTGCGGGACGGCGATCTCGCGTCGAACTCGCTCAACTGGCAGTGGGTGGCCGGCTGTGGTGCGGACGCGTCGCCGTACTTCCGGATCTTCAACCCGGTCGGCCAGGGACTGAAGTTCGATCCGGACGGCGAGTACGTCCGCCGCTGGATCCCCGAACTGCACAACCTCGCCGGCAAGACCGCCCACGAACCGTGGAAGTACGGCGGCGCCGACGGCTACCCGGAGCCGATCGTCGACCACGCCGAGGCTCGCCGGGAGGCCCTCAGAAGGTACGACGCGATCAAGGCTTGACGGTCGCTTGAACCACACCCCTATAGTACTAGGTAACTAGATGAATGGGGTTGGAGATGATCGAGTTCCATCTGGACGGGCGGTCGGGGGTGTCGCCGTACCAGCAGATCGTTCAGCAGGTGCGCAATGCGCTCCGGCTCGGCCTGCTGCGGGAGGGGGACCAGCTGCCGACCGTGAAGGATGTGGTCGCAGCACTGGCGATCAACCCGAACACGGTGCTCAAGGCGTACCGCGAGCTTGAGCACGAGGGCCTCGTGCAGGCCAAGCCCGGTCGCGGCACCTTCGTGACGCGCACGTTGACCGACAACACGCTCGCCGCGCACGGTCCCCTCCGTCAGGACCTGCGGCGCTGGCTCACCAAGGCCCGCAAGGCCGGCCTGGACGACGAGAGCATCGAGGCGTTGTTCCTCACCACGTTTCGGTCCGCCTCTCAGGAGGGGGTAGCGTGAACGCGGCTCTGCAAGCACACGGACTGGGGAAGAAGTACGGCCGCCGGTGGGCGCTGACTGACTGCGACCTCGAGGTCCCATCGGGACATGTCGTCGGACTGGTCGGACCAAACGGCGCCGGCAAGACAACCTTGCTCAACCTGTCGGTCGGAATGCTCACCCCGACAATCGGCTCGGTCGAGGTACTCGGACAACCGGCTGGAACCCAGCAGGCGAAGGTCGGCTACGTCGCTCAGGACACACCGACGTACGCGCGGTTGAGCGTCGCCGACCACCTGAGGCTCGGCGCGCACCTCAACCCGACCTGGGACGATTCCCTAGCCCAGCAACGGATCCAGCGGCTCAGGCTGGATCCGAAGCAGCGAGCGGGCAAGCTCTCCGGTGGTCAGCGGGCACAGCTCGCATTGACACTCGGCCTGGCCAAGCGGCCCGAGCTGCTGATCCTCGACGAGCCCGTCGCTCCGCTGGATCCCTTGGCACGCAGGGAATTCCTGCAGGACCTGATGGAAGCAGTGGCCGAGCAGGAGCTCAGTGTCGTGCTGTCTTCGCACCTCGTCTCCGATGTCGAGCGGTCCTGCGACTACCTGGTCGTGCTGGTCGATTCGCGAGTGCAGGTCAGCGGCGAGATCGACACCTTGCTGGCGACACACCACCGGCTCACCGGCCCCCGCCGTACGGCGAAGGAACTGCCGAGCGACCAGACCGTCGTGAGCGAGAGCCACACGGATCGGCAGTCGACGTTCCTGGTTCGTACCGACCGGCCGATTCTCGACCCGTCGTGGTCGGTCACTCAGCTCACGCTCGAGGATCTCGTGCTGGCCTATATGGCTCCCGAGGTTCACTCGGAGCGTCCCGTTCTGGAGGTGCAGCGATGATCTGGCTGACCTGGCGGCAGTTCCGCGTCCAGTTCCTGGTGGTCGCAGCCGCGGTCCTCGCGGTCGGGATCGTCCTCGCGGCGACCGGGCCGGGCCTCGCCGACGACTACCGGCAGCTGGCGGATCGCTTCATCGACAGCCTGAAGTTCCAGCGCCTCAATCCGGTGCTCTACCAAGTTGGTCAACTACTCCTGTACGCAACCCCACCAGTGATCGGCGCTTTCTGGGGCGCACCCCTGATCGCCCGCGAACTGGAGACCGGCACGCATCGACTGGTGTGGGGCCAAAGCATCTCGCGCTGGCGCTGGCTCGCCACCAAGGTCGGGCTCGGCGGGCTGGCCGCGATCGTCGTCACCGGTGCACTCAGCCTGGCCGTGACGTGGTGGTCCAGCCCGATCGACCAGGCGCTCAACGCCGGCCAAGAGGCCAGTAACTACATGCCGCGGATGTTCCCGCCGATCTTCTCCGCGCGCGGTCTGGTCCCGGTCGGGTACGCCGCCTTCGCGTTCGCGCTGGGAGTCGCGGTCGGACTCGTCGTACGGCGTACTCTCGTCGCCCTCGCGGTCACGCTCGCCGTGGTCATCCTCGTGCAGGTGCTCACCCCGTCGCTGATCCGCCCGAACCTGATGGCGCCGACCGACCGGCTGATCGTCGCCACCGGGGAGAACCTGCGAGGCTTCATGCTCAGCGGCCCAGGTCCATCGCCGCAGGTGGTGAAGATGGAGGTCGGGATCGATGCCGTCGGCGGCTGGAAGCTGTCCGACGAGACCGTCGACAAGACCGGCAAGGCGGTCAGCACCCTGCCCCAGTGGATGGTCGACTGCGAGCCGGCCGGACCGAGGCAAGGCGAGACCTCGCCCAAAGCCGCAGCGTGCTTCCAGCGGCTCGCCGACGAGGGCTATCGGAACCACGTCCGCTACTTCACTGCGGACAAGTTCTGGGCCTTGCAGTGGCGCGAGTTCGGTTTGTTCCTGCTCCTGGCGTTCGCGCTGACCGGCTTCAGCTTCTGGCGGATCCGGCGCGACCTCTCCTGAGCTTCCGGACGAGCAGAGCCAAGCCCAGCAGTACGGCGGCCGCGACGGCTGAGCGCCAGGGCAAGGTGACCGCGAGTCCGAGGCAACCCAGCAGGCCGATCACGTTGATGGCTCGTGGCCAACGACGTTGGTCGGCCGGTTGGGTGAACGCGGACGCGTTGGCGATTGCGTAGTACAGGAGAACCCCGAACGAGGAGAAGCCGATCACGCCGCGAAGGTCGGTGGTGAGGACCAGGGCTCCGACGACAACGGCGAGCACGACCTCGGCCCGATGCGGCACCTGATACCGCGGATGGACGGCAGCCAGCCACCCCGGTAGGTCGCGGTTGCGGGCCATCGCCAACGTCGTCCGGCCGATCCCCGTGATGAGGGCCAGCAGCGCACCCAGGCTGGCCAGCGCCGCACCGATCCGGACCACGGGCACCGCCCAGGCGGATCCGGCGGCGTCGACTCCGGCAGCCAGCGGTGCGGCACTGGTCGCGGGGTCGACGACTCGTAAGAGCATCAGGCCGACGAGCAGGTAGATGACGATGGCGATTGCCAGGGCGATGGTGATCGCGCGCGGGATGGTGCGCTCGGGTTCGCGTACCTCCTCTCCCATCGTCGCGATCCGCGCGTAGCCGGCGAAGGCGAAGAACAACAGCCCGGCCGCTTGCAGTACGCCGTGCACCGAGGTGTCCGTGATCGCAGGCAGGTCGCGGGATCCGCCGCCGGTGCCGAGCAGCACCACGACGAGCGTCAACACCAGGAGACTGCAGGTGACGAGGATCTTGGTCAGCCGGGCCGTCCTGGTCACCCCGCGATAGTTGACGGCCGCCAACGCGGCCACCGCCAGCGACGCGACGAGTCTTCGAGCCCAGCCGTCGAGAGGTACGGCGTACGTGGCGAAGGTGAGCGCCATTGCGGCGCACGACGCGGTCTTGCCGATGACGAAGCACCAGCCGGCCGCGAATCCCCACCACTCCCCCAGCCGCTCCCGGCCGTAGACATAGGTGCCTCCGGCAACCGGATAGACCGCCGCGAGCTGGGCCGACGAGACTGCGTTGCAGTAGGCAACTACTGCGGCGATCACCAGCCCGATCAGCAGGCCGGAGCCGGCCGCTTGCGCAGCCGGCTGCCAGACCGCGAACACACCCGCGCCGACCATCGAGCCGACGCCGATCGCGACCGCATCGGTCAGGCCGAGTCTGCGCGCGAGCCCAGGCTGGGTTGCGGGCACGTCAGTCGCCCGCCGCCATCGCCGCGGCGATCTTCCGCTCGGCATCGACCACGTCCTCCTCGGGAGCCGCGGGCATCAGGTCGGCCCACAACGGAAGCATCTCGCGACGCGCCTCCAGCATGCCCAGCGGCCTCGGGTAGAACCACACGTGGAAGTGCGAGGAGCCGTCGCCCCAGCGGTAGACGTGTACTCGGGCGATGTCGCCGAGCGAGAGGATCGCGCGCTCGACCCTCGCGACCACCGGGCCGTAGCTCATGGCGAGCCGGTCCGGCAGGTCGGCGAACGAGTCGTGGTGAGCGCGGGTGGTCAGCCAGACGATGCCGGGGATGGTGACGTCGGTGGACCGGATCAGCGCCCAGTCGTCGTTCACCCACAGCGGCGGTCGGTGCTCGGACTGCTCGTAGTTCGCCAGCCAGTCGCACAGGCCGCACGGATCGCCACCGGGTTCTCCGACGCGCGGTGGTTCGGGTATTACCCGGGACTGCGGTTCGCGGCGAATCAGCGGTTCGGCGTACGGAAGAGTCATGGCGGAGCCTCCAGACGGTGGTTTCCACCAGTGAAACATGACCGTTGCAGCAAATGCAACGATCATGTTGCATCAGAGCTGGACGAGGCCGCGCAGCACCAGGTCGAGGGTCAGCCGGCTGACTCGGGTCCGGGACCAGTGGTGGCGGCCGCGCATATGCACGTAGGTGAAGGTCGCCGAGACCATCAACACCTCGGCGACGTCACTGATCCGGCCGTGCGGATGCAGTGTCCCGTCCGCCTCGCCTTCGCGGAGGTACCGCTCGAAGGGGGCGATGAACGACACCGGGCCGTTGCGCGCCTGCTCCTGATGGAAGACCAGATCCGACGAGAGCATCAACGGCAGATGCCGGTCGATCACGTCGAACAAGGCTTCCAGCGTCCGGATCAGCCCTTCGCGCCCGCTCCCGAAACCGGCCAGCACCGGCCACATCGTGTCCCGGTAGTCCTCGGCCAAGGCGTCCAGCAGCGAGTTCAGCAACAGCTCGACGGTGAGCCCTTGGCGCCAGAGCGTGACGCGCGACCGGCCCACCTTCTCGGCGACCCGCTCCAGCGTGACCCCGGACCAACCATGCTCGGCCAGTACGTCGATGGTCGCCGTACGCAGCGTCTCGTCCACCATCACGGTCATCCCGGCCGGCTCCTCGACTGCGACTGTTGTGCAACACCACCGTTGCACGGCACGATGACTGTACCAAGCCGACGAGGAGTCGCCGTGACCACCAGAACCGACCTCACGCTCCAGCTCACCGACCAGGAGCGAACCGGCCTGACCGCGCTAACAGCCGGCCTCCGCGCTGTCGCCGAATCCGACCTCACCGAGGAAGACGCGATGGTGGCGGCACTTGAGCTGGCCCTCACCCGCCTGATCGAAGACTTCGAGGTCCCCGACCCGACCGCCCGCCAGCAGGTCCAGTCCGCCCGCGACAACCTCCGAGCCCACTGGATCCGCGGCAGCGCGACGCTCTAACCCACCCCACGCTCCCAGCCCCCCAGTTCCTCCCCAAACCGGCTCGGGCCGGAACCACCGCCCCAACCCGAAATCTGAGCGGGCAACCCCCCATCGCGGTGGGCAACCCCCGTCCCCGCCAGGCAACCCCCCATCTCGGTGGATATCCCCGGAGTCGGGGGGTTGCCCATCGGAAATCTCAAGGGGCAACCCCTCGGCTCAGTGGGCATCCCCTGGGTTGGGGGGTTGCCACTCGAGTTGGGGGGTTGCCACTCGAGATGGGGGGTGGGGGCGGTGGTTAGGCCTTGAGGAGGGTTAGGAGGCGGGCTACCTCGGTGGCTACTGCGGTTCGGGCGGGGCCTAGGTATTTGCGGGTGTCTACGAGGGTTGGGTTGTCGGTGAGGGTTTGGCGGACTGCGGCGGTGAAGACGTTGTTGAGGTGGGTGGCGATGTTGACCTTGGTCATGCCGGCTTCGACGGCGCGGGTGAGGTCGGGGTCGGCCACGCCGGAGGAGCCGTGCAGGACGAGGGGTACGGCGACGGCTGCGTGCAGCTCGCTGATCAGGGCGAAGTCGAGGGTGGCGGTGCGCTCGGTCATGGCGTGTGAGGAGCCGACGGCGACGGCGAGGGCGTCGACGCCGGTCGCTTCGGCGAAGGCGACTGCCTCGTCGGGGCGGGTGCGGGCGCCGGGGGCGTGGACGCCGTCCTTGCCGCCGACCTCGCCGATCTCGGCCTCGACGAAGACACCGTGGTCGTGGCAGAACTTGGTCACCTCGGTGGTCGCGGCGACATTGTCGGCGTACTCGAGTTTCGAGGCGTCGTACATGACCGAGGTGAAGCCGAGCTGAACCGCCTCGGTGACGAGGTCGCGGTCCATCGCGTGGTCGAGGTGGACGACCACCGGGACCGTCGCAGCGGCCGCGGCCGCCAGCGTGGCAACGCCGATCGGCTTCAGCGCGCCGTGGTACTTCACCGCGTTCTCGCTGATCTGCAGCACGACCGGCGTACCGGCCTGCTCGGCACCGGCGATCAGCGCGGTGGCGTGCTCGAGCTGGATGACGTTGAACGCGCCGACCCCGCGACCCGCCTTGGCGGCGGCCAGCACGACCTCGGCTCCGGAAACCAACGGCATGAGTTCTCCTACTCCACAGACACTTGAGGTTGCCACCGGCGGTACGCGGCCAGGTCGATGTCCCCGGCAACCGGTGTCAGCACGGCCGCCGCCGAGGCGGCAACAGCAGACTTCAGTACGACGGACCAGTCGGGTTCGGCAGATTCGGCGATCGCTGCCGCGACGACCGCCGTACAGGCGTCGCCGGCGCCGGTCGGGTTCCCGCTGACCTGCTCGACCGGGAATGCACGCCAGACGCCCTTGTTGCTAGCAGCAACCATTCCGCGCGGGCCGTCGGTGATGACCGCGGCGGTCGCGCCAAGCTCCACCAGTTGCCGCGCACCGTCCTCAACCCCAGCGTCACCAACAGCCTCGCGCAACTCGGCAGCGTTCGCGCGAACCACGGCACCCGCCTTCGCAGCCGCGACCAGCGCGTCGCCGCCAGCGTCAATCACCGTCAGTACGTCGTGATGCCGCGCGCGGACCGCGATCTCGGCATAAGCGTCGACAGGCAGCCCGGGCGGGATACTGCCCGAACAAGCCAGCACACCAAGGCGTCCCCACGGCATCCGCTCACCGAATGCACGCCACTCGTCCGCGGAGATCGACGGACCGGCCTCGTTGAAGATCGTCGCATCACCGTCGATGCCGTTGACGATGGCAACAGTCCGCCGGGTCTCGCCCCTGATCGGCGTCAGCAACGCGGTCAGCCCCGCATCGAACAGCTCGGCTGCGACCGCTTCACCGGTAACGCCACCGACGAACCCGAGAACCAAAACGGAATGCCCGAGCGTGGACGCGACGCGCGCGACGTTCACACCCTTGCCACCGGCACGCTCACGCACGGCGCCAACTCGGTGGCTGCCACCAACCACCAACTCGGAGACCTCGTACGTGACGTCCAGCGCCAGGTTGAGCGTGACGGTGCCGACTAGTCCAGCCATGCGCCGGCCCGCATCACCTTCTGGACGTGGTAATCGTCGTCCAGCAGCACCAGGTCGGCGCGGCGCCCGGTCTCGATTGAACCGACGTCGTACCAGCCGAAGGCCTGGGCGGGTGTGGTCGAGGCCATCCGGGACGCGTCGACCAGCGAGGTCCCGGCCTTGACGGCGTTGCGGAAGGCAACGTCCATGGTCAAGGTGCTGCCGGCAATCGAGTGCGGTGGCCTGGAGAGTGTGGCCAGACCGTCCTTGACGTCGACCTCGAGGTTGCCGATCTTGTAGTGGCCGTTGCCCATCCCGGTCGCCTCCATAGCGTCGGTGATGAGCGCGATCCGGTGTACGCCGGCCGCGGCCAGCGCGACGCGCACGACCTGCGGATCCAGGTGCATCCCGTCGTTGATCACCTCGAGCAGCAACCGCTCGTCGTTGATCGCGGCACCCACCGGACCCGGATCGCGGTGATGGAACGGCCGCATCCCGTTGAACAAGTGCGTCGCGACCGTGGCACCCGCATCGGCACCCGCGATCATCTGCTCGTACGTCGCATCGGTGTGCCCGAGCGCGGCCACCGCACCGGCGTCGACGACCTGGCGGATCGCGTCCAGCCCGTGTTCGAGCTCCGGCGCGATCGTCACCATCCGTACGACGTCGCTCAGCACCTTGGCCACGTCATCGGCGACCGGGTCCCGCAGCAGCGTCGGCTCGTGCGCACCGCATCGGGCCTCGGACAGGAACGGCCCTTCGAGGTGGACACCGTTGATGATGCCGTCGGTGACCAGGTCAGCCAGGCAAGCGGTCTGCGAGGCCAGCAGGTCCAGCGGCCCGGTGACCAGGCTGGCCATCGTGGTCGTCGTACCGTGCTTGGCGTGGAAGGCCGCGACCTTGCGCGCCTCCTCGGGATCGGTCGTCGAGTACGACGATCCGCCGCCGCCGTGAGTGTGGATGTCGACGAACCCCGGGACCACCGTCACGTCGCCGAGGTCCTCGGGCCGCTTGCCATCGGCCGGCATCCCCTCGGACCGGCGGCCGTAGGCCAGGATGTCGGAGTCGACGACCTGGATCCAGGCGCTCTCCAGCACGTCGTCCGGGGTGACGAGGCGTCCCACCCGATAGGTCGTCATGACTGCTCCTCGATCTCTTCCACTCGGTCCCAGGCGTAGAGCGCGGCGCCGAGGCAGCCGGCTTCCTCCCCCAGCACGGCGGCCACGATCTCCGGCTCGCGCTGGAACGTCAGGCGTGCGTGTACCCCGTCGCGCAGCGGCTGCAGCAGCGTCTCGCCGGCGCCGACCAGCCCGCCGCCGATCGCGATCCGGGTCGGCGCGACCAGGGTGGTGTAGAGGACGAGTGCGTCGACCAGGACGGTCAGGGCGTCGCGCCAGACCTCCGCGGCGATCTCGTCGCCGGCTGCGAGCAGCTCCAGCACCTCGCGGGAGCCATCCACGACTCGGCCGGACCGAGCGGCGTACCGACGGGCCAGCGCGGCCGCGGATGCGACTGTCTCAAGGCAACCCCACTGGCCGCAGGCGCAGAGCTCGGCCGCGTCGCCGTGGATGAACCGGGTGTGGCCGAGTTCACCGGCGTACCCGTCACCGCTGACGAGGCGGCCGTCGATCACCATCGCGGCGGCGATGCCAGTGCCGAGCGGCAGGAAGAGGGAGTTGCTGGTCCCCTTCAGAGCGCCCTGACGAAGCTCGGCGTACCCACCGGCGCGGACGTCGTGCGCAAGCACGATCGGTACGTCGTCACCTACCGCGGCGACCAGCTCCGTGCGGACCGGCGTACCGGCCCAGGCCAGGTTCTCGGCGACGACGGTTCCGGCCGCGGAGATGATGCCGGGCACCACCACACCGATCGCCCGCACCCGGTGACCGTCCGCCGTGGCCTTCTGGCCGAGCTCGACAACGGTCTCCAGCAATGCGTCGAGCACGGCGCGGCCCCCGGCAGCCCGGGGAGTCGGCCTGGTCTCCCGGTGCACAACGGCACCGTCGGCGGCGACCAGGCCGCACTTCATCCGGGTTCCACCGAGATCGACGGCAACCACGACTTCACTGGGGTCCACGGAGCGCCATTATGCAGCGTTACCCGGCAGTCCGAACATCCATGAGCATTCCTCGGACAGACCACTACAGCGTGTGGTCACTCGGTTTCAGCCGCGTAACCCACGATCGAACGCCGCAACCAGGAACGCAATCAGGTTTTCGGCGAGCTTCCCCGGGTCCTCCAGCTCGGCGCCACCAGGTGCCGGCGTGAGCGCCTGCGACTGATGGAGAGCCAGCAGGCCGAGCATGTTCACGTACCCGAACGCGACCGCCTCGGACGCCGCGTGCGGCAACGCCGTCCGCAACGCCGCCAGGTACCGCGCCTCGATCGGATCGGACTCGGCGACGTACAGCTCGCGAATCCGTTGGCTCGGATCGAACGCGATCCGTCCGATGAACCGCGCCACCACCGCGCCGCGCTCACCGCGGCGCAGGACGAGGTCCAGCCCGGGCTCGACGAAAGCCCGGATCAGCTGCTCGGCCGACGGTGTTCCGATGGCCTCCAGCTGGTCCAGCCGGCGTCTGCGCTCGGTGTTGACCGGCGCCATCGCGCGCGCCACCGCCGCCCGCAGCAACGCCTCTTTGGAGCCGAAGTGATAATTGACGGCCGCGATGTTCGCCGCCGCGGCGACGGTGATCGCGCGCAGCGAAGTTCCTTCGTATCCCCCTTCGCCGAACCGCTGCTCGGCGACGTTGAGCAATCGTTCCCTGGTCGATTCGACCGGTGTCTCCACAGAGTTCTCCTTCCCCCCAGCCACCACTCGCGCAGGCACCCCACCTGCTCACGGGCCGTAGCCTGCAGTCAGCATAGTTCAAACGGTCGTTTGAATCAGAGGCCTCAGCGCATTCTTTTCCGAGAAATCCTCAGATCTCTCTGAAATCCTTTTCCTTCCCACCACTCCCCCGCCTCACACCTGCCACACCCAACGGACTACGGAGTCTCCGAAGTCCGCTTGAAATACCTGTTGGGGTGCCTGGAGTTCGTCCGGGGCACGTGACTAGGGTCGGTGGCCATGACTTCGGTGCGGATTGAGCGGCGGTTCCAGGGACCGGCTAAGTCGGGGAACGGTGGATACGTCGCCGGGTTGGCCGGTACGGCGCTCGCCGGGGTGCTCGCGGATGGCCTGGTACCGCAGGTGACGCTGCGGGTTCCGCCGCCGATGGAGATCGACCTCGAGCTCGTGGTGAGCAGCGAGGGCGCGCAGTTGCGGAACGGCGAGCAGTTGGTGGCCGGCGCCGTACCGGTTCCGGCGGACTTCCTGGTCGACGCGACGATCGACCCGGTCTCGTTCGAGGAGGCACAGAACGCGGAGGCGGGGTATCGCGGGCTCACCTGGCATCCGTTCCCGAGTTGCTTCGTCTGCGGACTCGAGAACCCGCGTGGGCTGCAGCTGAAGCCGGGTCCGGTGGGCGACGGCCGGACGGCGTGCACGTGGACGCCTGCGGCCGACCTGGCGAGTGACGGGCTGGTGGACCCGGTGTTCCTGTGGGCCGCACTGGACTGCCCGAGCGGGTGGGCGATCGACCTGGAGGGCCGGCCGTCGGTTCTCGGTCAGCTCACCGCCTGCGTGGACGCACAGCCGCAGCCCGGCGAGGAGTGCGTTGTGATGGGACAACTGCTGGAGCTGGACGGTCGCAAGACGCTGACCGTCAGCACGCTCTACGACTCCGACGGCCGGGTTCTGGCCCGTGCGCGGGCGACCTGGATCCAGGTCGACCCGGCTCTGTTCAACTAGCGCGTGCGGGCCGCGTGGGCCCGGACCTTGGCGCGATTGCCGCAGGTCGCCATCGAGCACCAGCGGCGACGACCGCGCGAGTCGAGGAACAACCAGCCACAGCCGGGACACGTCCGCACATGAGCGCGTTCTGGTCCCGTGAGCAGCTCGGCGGCCAACAGGGCCAGTTGGTCGAGCGGCCGGGCCAAATCCTCCGGCAGCTCCCAAGTCGCGCTGTCGTCTTCGGTACGAACGAACTGGCGGCGGCCGGATGCCCGCTCGATCACCCGGGCGACCGCCTCGAACGGTCCGTCGGTCTCATCCGCCCGCCCGGTCAGTACGTCGTACAGGTCGATCCGGAAGTCGAGTGTCGCGGTCAGTCGGCGGGCCGCCTCGGTCGGGCGGCCGCCGGCCTGTTCGATCAGCCGGAAGACCGCCGCCGGCGACAGCAGGCCGACGGCGGAGTTCCAGATCAGGAAGGCCTCGTACGACGTCAGCCACTCGGTCCGGGCCGGACCACGGGTGATCCAGTCGGACCGGGTGTTGACGAAGTCGAGCACCGGATGCGCGCCGACCGGCTTGGGCAGGACAACACCCTGCACAAGCTCGAGATGCGACGGCAGCGCGCTCATGGGGTCAGCGGTCCGCAGGGACGGTCGCCGTACCGGTTGGGACGCTGACCGGGGTGCCCTGCGGGATGACCATGAACTGGATCTTGCCCGACTCGATCGCGGACTTCAGCAGGTAACCCTGAGCACCGAGCATCTGCACCTGCTTGCGCACCGACTCCAGCTCAACGTTGACCCGCTGGTTGGTCTGCTCCTGGGTGGCCTTGGCGAGCTCGGCGCGCTGCTTGGCCTCGAGGCCGTCGATGATGCCCTTGTCCAGCGGGGTCGGCTTCTGCACCGTGAAGGACAGCTCGCCACAGGCGTTGTTGCCGTTGTACGCCGGGCCACAGAAGTAGTCACCGCCGACAGCGGCCGGCAGCAGCCGGGTGAACTCCTTCGACGCGGCGGTCTGGAACTCCGACTTCTTCGCCTCGTTGTTGTACAGCTCGGCCCACACGTAGTTGGTCGCGACCGCGGACAGCGCCCGGTCGATCTGCGGCCGGAAGTAGGACTGGAGCATGTCGTTCCAGCCGCGGTCGGTGTAGGCGTCGGTCTTCAGGCCGATCCGCTCGTGGAAGGACTTGATCGTGTCCTCGGTCCGGTTCAGCGTGAAGTAGACCTGGACCCGGACGCCGAGCCGCACGTTGTCCTTGCTGACCACGGTCACCTCGTCGCCGGCGTCGGTGTCCGCACCGGCGCCGCCGATGATGTACGAGCGCTGGTCGATCGGGTAGGCGTAGACCGTGTCACCCGGTCCGATCAGACTGTTCGTCGAACCCGGCGGGATGATCGACTTGAACTTCTTGTCCTCGACCACGCCGCCGCCGTAGTGCAGGCCGATCTTGTTCGCGTCGGTGTCGGCGAAGTTGAAGATGTTGAACAGCGCGATGATCACGATGACCGTGACGATCCCGCCGCCGATCAGCTTCCCCTTGACCCCGCCGCCCGACTTGACCGCGGTGGTCCCCAGCTTTGCCATCAGTCCTCTAGCTCCTTGCGTTCCACCAGTCGCCGGACATCGGCGAGGGTCAGATCGGCGGTGACCGCGACATCGCGCGGTACCGACGGATGGGAGCTGAGCGTACGCAAACCCTGCTCCGCAGCCGAAACCGCCCGTTCGAGTGACCTGACCTCGCGGAGTAACGCCCGGTGCTCGACGTTCATCTCGGCCAGGGCACGCTCTGCCTGGGCGGCCCGGCGGTACGACGCCCACGCGAACCAGCCGGTTCCGACCAGCAACAGGATGACGGGCAGACCGAGTCTGAGGACCATGGCCCAGATTGTCGTTCATCCCAGGGCGAAAAACAGTTGAACGGCCTCGCCGGGCGACGTAGATTTTCGGTACACGCGAAGGGAGGTGGTCCTAAGAATGAATTCTTACCGGACTCGTGAGGTGGCGGCGGGCTGACCGCCAACCACTAGCTTTTGGGCAAGTGGTCGGCCAATCCAACGCCGCCACCGGACCCGCGGGTAGTCAGGTAGTCCGCCTGACCCTGGACCACTGCCATCCGGTAGTGGCCTGGAAGCGCCCGCGGGTTTCTTTTTTTTTGAAACCAGCACAGCTACTCAGGGACTGGGCAGTCGAGGCCCATCGCGAGCCCGATCTCGTAGAGCTGGGCCTCGAAGTAGGCCGCCGCGTCGGGCAGCACCCAGTGCAGCTGGCCGAAGACCTCCATGCAGATCAGGCCGTAGAGCCGCGTCCAGTAGGTCAGGCCCAGGTAGATCGCACCCGGCGGCATGCCGTGGAAGGCCGTGGCCTCGTCGCTGAGCTGGGCGACGAGCTTGGTACCGAGGACCTCGTCCGGCGGATACGGGAACGGCTGCGCATGCCAGATCTGCGCCACCAGCTCCTTGAACAGCGCGCCGAACCGCATCGCGGCCTGATGCCCCGGAGTGTCGTCGTGATCGTCGGCCTCCGGATTCGGGACCGTCGTCCCGAACAGCAGGGCGAACTCGGCCGGATGTGCCAGCGCCCAGTCCCGCAGACCATTGGCGAGCAGATAGAGCTGCGCGCCGAGATCGCCTTCCCCGTCGCAGCTGAGCTCCATCAGTGCGGTCGTGAGTTCGTCGTACAGGTCGGCGACCAGCTCGGTGAGCAGGGCTTCGTGGCTCGGGAAGTAGCGGTACAGCGCGGGCGCGGTGAGGTTCACCTCGCGGGCGACGGCGCGCAGGCCGATCGCCGCGACGCCGCCACTGACCAGCAGCCGGCGCGCGGCCCGCTTGATCTCGGCCAGCGTCGCCGCTCGCGCCTCGTCACGCCGATTCATCCACACACTCCTTGACACCGTCGAACCTTGAGTGAACACTGTTAACAGTTAACGCTGTTCACTCAATCTTTCCGCCTGAACTTTACGCCCTTCGGGAGAGTTTCGTGTTCGAGACGCTCGGCCACTTCAGCTACCGGCGGCGCCGTCTGGTGCTCGCCCTGACCGCCGCCTTCATCGCCCTCGGGGTGATCTGGGGCACCGGGGTCTTCGGCTCGCTCGCGAACGGCGGCTTCGACGCCCCCGACACCGAGGCCGCAAACGCCGTCGCATCCATCGAGCAGAACGTCGGCCGCACCGGCACCGACGTGGTCGTGCTCTACCGCAGTCCCGACCAGACCGTCGCCGACCCCGGATTCCGGTCCGCGGTCGAGCGGGACCTGGCCGAGCTGCCGACGAACGACGTACTGCGAGCGACGACGTACTGGAGCACGAAGTCGCCTGTGTTCATGTCGAAGGACCAGCACAGCACGTACGCCGTACTGACGCTGGCCGGCGCGACTCCAGAGGAGCGGCTGGAGACCTTCCACCGGATCGCCGATCAGGTTCGGAGCGGACCGGCCGGGCTGGACACCAAGGTGGGCGGTGAGGTCGCCGTCTTCGACGAGGTGAATACGCAGACCGAGGAAGACATCGTGCGGGCCGAGACGATCTCGATGCCGATCGTGCTGGTACTGCTGGTCGTCGTGTTCGGCGGCCTGGTCGCCGCGTCGCTGCCGTTGTTCGTCGGCGCGCTGGCGATCCTCGGTGCGTTCGTGCTGCTGCGCGGGTTGTCCGCGGTCACCGACGTCTCGATCTTCTCGATCAACATCGTCACGATGATCGGGCTCGGGCTCGCGATCGACTACGCGCTGTTCATCGTCACCCGGTTCCGCGAAGAGCTTGCCAAGGGCAATGATGTCGAGACCGCGCTGACCACGACGATGGCCACGGCCGGCCGGACGGTCGCCTTCTCCGGCGTCACGGTCGGGGTGGCGATCGCCAGCCTGGCGTTGTTCCCGGTGATGTTCCTGCGTTCGATGGCGTACGGCGGGGTCGCGGCGGTCGCGGTCGCGATGATCGCCGCGCTCACCGCATTGCCCGCCCTACTGGCTGTCCTGGGGCACCGCGTGAACAATCTGCAGGTTCCTTTCCTGCGCCGGCGGTCGACCGCGGCGGATCACCACGGAGCGTGGTACCGGCTCGCGCAAAGCGTGATGCGGCGGCCGGTGCGCTACGTGCTGGTCCTCGTCCCGCTGTTGCTCGTGCTCGGGATCCCTTTCCTGCAAGCACAATTGGGCGGCGTCGACCACCGCGCCCTGCCGTCTGGCGCCACCTCGCGGACGGTGACCGAGACCCTGCAGCGCGACTTCGCCGGGGCCGGTGGATCGGATGTGTTCGTCGCGGTTCGCTTCGACCAGGCGCCGACCGACCCGGCGGTGGCGCTGCAGCCTTATCTGGCTTCGCTCAAGCAGATCGCCGAGGTCGAAGATGTTCGGATCAGCGGCTTCAAGAACGGTGTCGCCGAGGTTGTCGTGCACACGCATTACACCGCGCAGGAGCTACCTGCCCGTGATGTCGTCCATGCGGTGCGCGCGGTCGAACCACCTTCCGGGACGACCGCGCAGGCCGGTGGTGAGACAGCCGCGCTGATCGATCTACTGGACGTGCTGGCGGAGCGAGCGCCGTACATGGGTGGTTTCGTCATCCTGGCCACGTTCCTGCTGCTGTTCCTTGCCTTCGGCTCCTTTGTCCTGCCACTGAAGGCACTGCTGATGAACGTGCTGTCGCTGTCGGCGGCGTTCGGGGCGATGGTGTGGATCTTCCAGGACGGTCATCTGTCCGGGTTGCTCGACTTCACGCCGGCCGGATTCCTCGATGCGACCAACCCGGTGCTGTTGTTCGCGATTCTGTTCGGGTTGTCGATGGACTACGAGGTGTTCCTGCTCAGCCGGATCCGCGAGGAGTACGACCGGACCGGGGACAACACTCAGGCGGTCGCCCTCGGACTGCAGCGCACCGGCGGAATCATCACCAGCGCGGCACTGCTGCTGGTGATCGTGGTCGGGGCGTTCTCGACCTCGGGGATCGTGTTCGTGAAGATGATCGGGGTCGGGCTGGTGATCGCGATCGCCCTCGACGCAACGGTGGTCCGGGCACTGCTGGTGCCGGCGACGATGCGGTTGCTCGGCCGGGTGAACTGGTGGGCTCCGGCGCCGCTGGTCCGCTGGTGGGACAAGTACGGCATCCGCGAGTCGTCCGAACCTCCTCAGGGCTGGAGCCGCACCAACTCCCACGAAGAGCTGGTACGCCGATAGGCCAGGCGGTCGTGCAGGCGACCGACCCGGCCTTGCCAGAACTCGAACGCCTGCGGGTCGACCCGATACCCACCCCAGAAGTACGGCGTCGCAATCTCGGTGCCCTCGGGCCATTGCCGCTCGTACGACGCGTACTGCAGATCCAGCTCGGCCCGGGATTCCACCGGCTGGCTCTGCTGCGAGGCCCAGGCACCGAGCTGGGACTCGCGGGGGCGGGCGGCGAAGTAGGCGTCGACCTCCTCGCTGGGCAGCTTGCTGACTGTGCCCTCGATCCGAACCTGGCGCTCCATCGCGTGCCACGGGAAGACGAGGGCGCAGTACGGATTCGCCGCTAGGTCGTCTGCCTTGCGGGACTGCTGGTTCGTGTAGAAGACGAACCCGCGCTCGTCGAGGCCCTTCAGCAGAACAGTGCGCGCTGAGGGTCGGCCGTCGGCATCGGCGGTCGCCAGCACCATCGCATTCGGTTCGGTGATCCCGGCATCCGTCGCCTGGGCAAGCCAGACCCCGAACTGCGCAATCGGATCCGCATCCAACTGGTCCTCGAGCAGTTCACCGAGCCCGTACGTCTGCCGCATCTCTCCAAGGTCCACGTGGTTGAGATTACTGCGCGTGCCTCCGGCCGAAGGCGCGGACCAGGCGACCGCCGCGGGGCTTCGCGGTGGGCGGCGGCGTCGGCACGGCTCGGGGCGGGGCGGTGAGAGGGCGGAGGACCTCGGGCAGGTGGTCGTTGACCTCGGCCAGGTGCAGGTCGAACGTCGCCCGCCACAGCGCCTGCCTCAGCGTGGCCTCGGCCGCGGACGAGCTCGCACCGGCGACTGAAGCGGCCCACAACGTGCTGAGGGCTCGCTCGTCGAAGCCCTCGACTGCGAGCAGCATCGACTCGATCCGGTCCCGGTCGGGCGCATCGGCCACCCGGCGCGGCCGTGGCAGTCGTTTGAGCGGACGGGTCTGTTGTTCAACCGGTACGGCGTTCGCGAACGCTGCACGGATGGACTGCGGAAGCAGTTGCGGCGACACGGCACCCGCCGTACGACCCCGGCGGATCTGTTCCACCAGGTAGAAGTAGTCGAGCATCTTCGCGTCTTCGATCCCCCCGCGGACCGCGTCGCGCAGTACTTGCTCGATCTGAATGCCGACGGCCGCCCGCGCCGCCTCGGACGGACCGGTCGCCGGGACCAGGGTCGTCTCCAGGTGCCGGCCGAAGACCTGCAGTTTCGCGGGCAGGGGCAGGGCATTCACGGTCGGCAGATCGGCCGGATAGTAGTGGCCATAGGCAACGGTGACCTCCGCGCCCTCGGTGGGAACGGGCGCGTACAGATCGTGAGCCTGGCCTTCCGAGTGCCGGTGCCAGGTGAGAGCGTGGTCGATGAGGTTCGGTAGCGGCGGTGCGGGCGTCTCCGGGGCCTGCGGGCCGAGCGGCCAGAGGCGGTGGATGGAGTCGGTCAGGTCGTCCGCCGGCTCGTCGACTGTGTCGGTCAGCCACAGGGAGCTCGGTTCGATGCGACTGGTGGTCTGGCGATGGAGCTTGCCGTCGGCCACGATGTGCGTCGCGCCGGGGACGGCGAGCACCCCTTCGTACGGCGTACTGTCGCCCATGAACCAGCCGCAAGCCGCAGCGAACGCCCAGCCCCGCGGTGAGGCTGCGGCGGCTACACCGGCGAACAGTAGGGCAGCGACCGGACGGTTGCTCCACACCCAGCCGTCAGGCAACCGGACCTGGTAGAGCTGGCCCAGACCGGCAGAGTCGGTGAACAGCTCCAGACGGTCGTCGTCCAGCACTGCCATGGTGAACGGTGGGGCCAGCTCAATGAAAGCCTCCGGCGTACGACGCACTGCCTCGGCCAGCGCACCAGGCGCATCAGCCGGGGCGATGTCGCCGACCACGCGCTCGTACCCGACCGGAGTGTGCAGGCTGGCGACCCGCACGTTGCCCGTCTCGTGCCACGACGGCCACAGCGTGTTGCGGTCACTGCTGCCCCACAGGTGTAGGCCGTGGGTGCTGCCGTCGTGGCCCCAATGCGCTGCGCTGTCTGCGTAATAGGCCTCCACCCGGGCCGCTCCCTCGGCTGCGCGAGCCGCGGAGTCGGGCCGGTGAAAGGCGTAGGCGACCAGGGTTTCCACGCTCTACTCGATGCGATTAGGGCCACGAAAGTTATCCGCAGGTGTCCGGAGAGAACTATGCTGCCTGGGCGCCAAACATGAGGACGAGGGAGTGGTATGTCAGATCCGAAGACCGAGGTGCAGCACGGGCTGGAGGGTGTGATCGCGTTCGACACGCAGATCGCCGAGCCGGACAAGGAAGGGTCGGCGCTGCGCTACCGCGGCGTGGACATCGAGGACCTGGTCGGCCGGGTGCCGTTCGAGAACGTCTGGGGCCTGCTGGTCGACGGAGCGTTCACCCCGGGCCTGCCGCCCGCGGAACCGTTCCCGCTGCCGGTGCACACCGGTGACGTGCGGGTCGATGTCCAGTCGGCGCTCGCCATGCTCTCCCCCGCCTGGGGACTGCGCCCGCTGTACGACATCGACGACGTACAGGCTCGTGAGGACCTGTCTCGCGCCGCGGTGATGGCACTGTCCTACGTGGCGCAGGCCGCGCGGGGTATCGGGCAGCCGATGGTGCCGCAGCGTGAGGTGGACAAGGCGAAGACCATCACCGAGCGGTTCATGATCCGGTGGCGTGGTGAGCCGGATCCCAAGCATGTGAAGGCGGTCGACGCGTACTGGACGTCCGCGGCCGAGCACGGCATGAACGCCTCCACGTTCACCGCCCGGGTGATCGCTTCGACCGGCGCCGATGTCGCGGCCGCCCTGTCCGGTGCTGTGGGTGCCATGTCCGGCCCACTCCATGGTGGCGCACCGGCCCGGGTACTGACGATGATCGAGGGTGTCGAGCGCAGCGGTGACGCCCGTTCGTACGTGAAGGGTCTGCTGGACGCCGGCGAGCGGCTGATGGGCTTCGGACACCGCGTGTACCGGGCCGAGGACCCGCGCGCCCGCGTGCTCCGCCGTACGGCGCGTGAGCTGGACGCACCGCGGTACCAGGTGGCCGAGGCGCTGGAGCAGGCCGCACTGGCCGAGCTGCGCGAGCGGCGGCCGGACCGGGTGCTGGAGACCAACGTCGAGTTCTGGGCAGCCATCGTGCTGGACTTCGCCGAGGTCCCGCCGCCCATGTTCACGTCGATGTTCACCTGTGCGCGGACGGCCGGCTGGAGTGCGCACGTGCTGGAGCAGAAGCGCACCGGACGGCTGATCCGCCCGTCGGCGATCTACTCCGGCCCGGGCACGCGTCCGGCCGACTCCATCGAGGGCTGGGACCCGGCCTGGGCCTAGTGCTCCCTGGCCCTAGTGTTCTTGGCTGGGGCTGCGGCCGGTGCGTTGCTTGTACTGGCGGCTGAAGTACGGAACGTCTGTGTAGCCGAGAGCGGTGGCGGTCTGCGTGACCGTCATCCCGCTCTCGGTCAGCAGCTGGTGTGCACGGTCGATGCGGGCCTGGATCAGGTACTGCGCCGGTGACATCCCGAACTGTTTTGTGAACCGTCTCGTGAACTGTGCCCGAGACAGTGCGGCCTTGTGGGCCATCTCCCCGACTGTCCAGTCCCGGCCCGGGTCCTGGCGGAGCTGGCGAGCCACCTCGTCAACCTGTGCATCGGTATTTGGGCGGGTGAGGTTGTGGACCGCGTCCCAGATCAGTCCGATCAGCTGCTCGAGACAGAGCTCGGCCTGACGCCGCCCGAGCGCGTCACCACGCCGGTACGCCGAATCGCTCGTCCGCGCGAGCACATTCAGCAGCTCGCGGTCCATGACTTCGCCCCAGCGCGGTTCCGGGACCACGCCGTACCGGCTGGTCTCGAAGTGCATGCCGAACACCAGCAACCGCCGCCGCGGGTCGTGAGTCGCCCGGGGCTCGTCACCTGGCTGGAAGACGGCACAGACGCCGGGGCTGAGGTCTTGGTGGGCGCCGTCGAGTTCCATGTGGCCGCGGCCGTCCAAGACGCACCACAGCAGGTGGTCTGCCAGTTTCGGCGATACCCAGGACCAGTTGGGCTCGCAGCGCCAGAAGGTCGGTGGGGACAGCCGGGTCAGCGGTAGCGGATGCAACAAAAGTCCAACTCCTTGCATGGATCTTCCGTGGCTCGGCTCCAGTGTGGACCGGAGAATTGAATCATGGTGAGTGATTCGTACAAGCAGGATTTCGAGCGGGACGGTTACACACTGGTGCGCGGGCTGTTCGGAGCCGATGAGGCCTCGCAGTTGCGGGAGCACTACATGGTGCTGCGGCAGCGCGGGTCGTACTCCGGCGACGAGTCCGGCGTGAACACCAACAGTCGCGATCCCCTGCGGCGGTATCCCCGGATGGCGCAGATGCACCGCTGGGACGACGTGTCGCTGCAGTGGCTCATCGACTCGCGTATCGACGAGGTGATGACCGCGCTGCTGGACAGGTCGCCGTACGCGGTGCAGACGATGCTCTACTTCAAGCCGCCGGGCTCGCGCGGGCAGGCGCTGCACCAGGACAACTTCTACCTGAAGGCCGAGCCGGGTACCTGCGTGGCGGCCTGGATGGCGCTCGACCGGGTCGACGAGGCGAACGGGTGTCTCCAGGTCGTGCCTGGTAGTCACCGGTGGCCGATCCTGTGCACCGAGAAGGCGGACACCACGGTGAGCTTCACCGATGTGACAGTGCCGCTGCCGGCGCCGGATGCCGCCGTACCGGTCGTTATGGAGCCTGGTGACGTGCTCTTCTTCCATGGCGCGCTGGTACACGGGAGTGCACCGAACGTGACCGAGGACCGCTTCCGGCGGGCTCTGATCGGTCACTACATCCAGGGCGAGGCGTCGAAGGTCGCGTCGTACTATCACCCGGCGCTGCGGATGGACGGCTCTCCACTCACGCTGGACGTCGCCGAGGGCGGCGGGGCGTGCGGTGAGTGGACCGACGGTCCGGACGGGCCAGTCGCCGTACTGACCGGGACTCAGGTGATCGAGCGCAAACACGAGTGAGGTTGAGACCCGGAATGGGCCGGGCATGGCACTGTGGGATGATGTGGATGCTGACAGCGTCGTCGGCGCAGAACTTGCCAGACGACGAAGGGAACCGCTGGTGACCAGCGACATCGTTCTTCCTGCTGAGCTCAAGCCCGTCGACGGCCGCTTCGGAGCGGGACCGTCCAAGGTCCGTCCGGAAGCCGTCGCCGCCCTGGCGACCGAGGGCGCCAAGCTGCTCGGCACCTCGCACCGCCAGGCCCCGGTGAAGAACCTGGTGGCCCGTGTACAGCAGGGTGTCTCCGACCTCTTCCAGCTGCCCGAGGGCTACCAGGTGGTGCTCGGCAACGGTGGCTCGACCGCCTTCTGGGACATCGCGACGTTCGGGCTGATCCGCGAGCGCAGCCAGCACCTGAGCTTCGGTGAGTTCTCCTCGAAGTTCGCCAAGGCCGCACAGCTCGCCCCGCACCTCGGCGACCCGACCGTGGTCAAGTCCGACCCGGGTACCCGTCCGGTCGCCGTGGCCGAGGCCGGCATCGACCTGTACGCGTGGCCGCACAACGAGACCTCGACCGGCGTGATGGCCCCGATCAAGCGGGTCGCGGGCGCCGACGCCGACGCGCTGGTCGCGATCGACGCCACCTCGGGCGCCGGCGGCCTGCCGGTAGACATCACCGAGGCCGACGTCTACTACTTCGCCCCGCAGAAGTGCTTCGCCGCCGACGGTGGCTTGTGGATCGCCGTCATGTCGCCGGCCGCACTCGCCCGGGTCGAGGAGGTCACCGCCTCCGGTCGCTGGATCCCGGCGTTCCTGGACCTGGCCACCGCAGTCGACAACTCGAGCAAGCACCAGACCTACAACACGCCGTCGCTGGCCACGCTGTTCCTGATGGCCGAGCAGACCGACTGGATCAACAACCAGGGCGGCCTGGAGTGGAGCGTCGCGCGCACCACCGACTCGAGCAACCGGCTCTACAACTGGGCCGAGAAGTCCGACTACGCCACGCCGTACGTCGTCGACCCCGACGCCCGCTCGCTGGTCATCGGCACCATCGACCTGGACGACTCGATCGACGCTGCAGCGGTCGCCAAGACCCTGCGCGCCAACGGCGTCGTCGACACCGAGCCCTACCGCAAGCTCGGCCGCAACCAGCTCCGCGTCGCCATGTTCCCGGCGGTCGACCCGGACGACGTCGAGAAGCTCACGCAGTCGATCGACTACATCGTCGACAAGCTGAAGTAACTCCCTACGATGGGCCCATGCACTGGGGCGAAGAAGTCGCAGTACGGGGAGCACGGGTCCACAATCTGAAGAACGTCGACGTCGACATACCGTTGCGCCAGCTGGTGGCGCTGACCGGTGTGTCGGGGTCGGGGAAGTCCTCGCTGGCCCTCGGTGTCCTGTACGCCGAGGGCTCGCGTCGTTATCTGGAAGCGTTCTCGACCTACACGCGGCGGCGGTTGTCCCAGGCTGCGCGGGCTGACGTCGATGCGGTGGACGGTGTACCCGCCTCAATCGCCCTGCATCAGCGGCCGGCGGTGCCGGGGGTGCGCAGCACATTCGGTACCGCGACTGAGCTGCTGAATGCACTTCGGTTGATGTACTCGCGGTTGGGTGCGCACCTGTGTCCTCGCGGACACCGCGTCGCGGCAACGATCGAGATCGCGTCGACCGGGCAACTGACATGTCCGGTGGATGGCGAACGGTTCGCCGTACCGGGGGCTGAGGATTTTGCCTTCAACGGCGATGGGGCTTGCGAGACGTGTGGTGGGACTGGTGAGGTCCGGCAGATCGATCAGGGCACGCTGGTGCCGGATGAGTCGCTCACGATCGACGATGGTGCGGTCGTGGCCTGGGGCTCGTTCGGGGCGAGTTTGTTGCCGCAAGTGGTTGCTCAGCTGGGTGTGCGGACCGATGTACCGTTCTCGCAGCTGACTGATGCCGAGCGGGAGACGATCTTTCGGGGCGCCGAGACCAAGCGCCTGGTGGTTGTCACGAGCAAGAAAGGTAACGCCTTCGAGCTCAACGCGACGTACCGGAACGCCAACCGGGTCGTCCAGGATGCATTGGACAACGCGCAGAGCGAGAAGACGGTGGCGCGGCTGGACCGGTTCGTCCGGGTGGGCGCGTGTCCGACGTGCGGTGGTTCGCGGCTGAATGCGCGTGCGCGGTCGGTGCTGCTGAACGACGTACCGCTCGATGTCTTGTCGTCGTGGAGCCTTTCGTCGGCTACTGACTTCATTCGTAAGCTCCCTGTGCCTGTTGAGCTCTCGCGGATGGCTCAGCAGATCACTGCGGCGTTCACCACGACCGCAGAACACCTGCTGGGGCTCGGACTTGGGTACCTGTCGCTCGACCGCGCCTCGCGCACGCTCTCGACGGGCGAACTGCAGCGGGTGCAGCTCGCCCGGACTTTGCGGAGCAGCGCGACCGGCTTGCTGTATGTCCTGGACGAGCCGTCGGTTGGTCTGCACCCGAGCAACATCGACGCGCTGATCGACGTCGTACGGCGACTGGTCGCGACCGGCAACTCCGTGGTGCTCGTGGACCACGACGTCCGCGTACTGCGGCATGCGGACTGGCTGGTCGAGATCGGGCCGGGCGCTGGTTCGCACGGCGGCGAGATCGTTGCCACTGGCACCGTTTCTTCGTTGGAGGCTGCTGATTCTTCGTTGATCGGCGGGTTCCTGAGCGGGGCCGAACCGGTGGTGGTTCGGCCGCAGGTGCCTGCGGACGAGACCTTCGTGCACGGGCGGATCCGGCTCTCGACGTCACCGCACTTCACGCTGCACGCCCTCGAAGCCGAGTTCCCGCTGCGTCGGCTCACCGCGGTGACCGGCGTCTCCGGTTCCGGCAAGACCACCCTCGTCCTCGACAGCCTCGCGTCGGCACTCCTCGGGCACGGGCCCGCACATGTTCGGGGGCTCGATGCGGGCGGCATCGAACGAACCGTCGTCGTCGACGCGGCCCCGATCGGACGCAATGTGCGCTCGACAGTGGCGACGTACAGCAACATCCTCGACGACCTCCGCCGCGCCTACGCCGCCACACCCGAGGCTCGTGGTCTCGGTCTGACCGCGGCCGACTTCTCCTACAACACCGGCAGTCTCCGTTGCCCACAATGCGAAGGCACCGGCCAGATCTCACTCGACGTCCAGTTCCTGCCCGACGTCGACATCCCCTGCCCCCTCTGCGGCGGCACCCGCTACAGCCCCGCCGCCGACGCCATCACCCTCGACGGCCTCACCATCCCCCAGGCCCTCGCACTCACCATCGAACAGGCCCGCACCGCCTTCCCCCACCTCCGCAAAGTCCAGTCCCGCCTCCGCACCCTCGACGAGATCGGCCTCGGCTACCTGATCCTCGGCGAAGCCACCCCAGCCCTCTCCGGCGGCGAAGCCCAACGCCTCAAACTCGTAGCCGACCTCGAAAAACCCCAGTCCAACACCCTCTTCATCTTCGACGAACCCAGCGTCGGCCTACACCCCGCCGACATCCGAGTCCTCCTGTCCGTCCTGGACCGCCTGATCACCGCCGGCGCCACCGTCATAGTCATCGAGCACGACCTGGACCTGATAGCCAACGCGGACCACATCATCGACCTAGGCCCCCAAGGCGGCACCGCCGGCGGCCGCATAGTCGCCGCCACCACCCCCACCAACCTCCCCCACCACCCCGCCAGCATCACCGGCCGCTACCTAACCCCGAAGGTCGGCTAACGCACGGACGGCGGGTTGGCAGTCGGGGGTGTTTGGGAGTTTGGGGGTGCCGGTGGAGATGTAGATGTTGGTTACGTAGCCGCGGTATTTGGGGAGGTAGGCCCACCAGTCGCTGGTGTGGGGTGGGTCGGTGACTAGTTGGCTTTTTTTCTGGCAGGTGACTAGGACGTCTGCGGTGGAGGGGAGGGTGCCGATGACTGTGCTGGTGGTGTTGGGGGCGGAGCGGACTCGGACGCCGGAGCCGGTGGTGGTGAACCAGGTGCCTGGGGATTTGACGGCTCCTGGGATGGTCAGGGTGCGGGTTAGGCGGGTTACGTCGGTGTAGGCCTTGCCGTAGGGGGTGCTGTCGGGGTGGAGGGTGTAGACGGCGACGATGGTTCGGTCGTTGGGGCCTAGGGTTCCGGTGGTGTGGAGGGCTTCTTTGACGAGGTCTACGCCGGCTGCGCCGTTGGCGGAGGGGAAGCCTGACCAGCCTTGTTTGATGGCGAACGGGGGTTCGAAGACGGAGGGGATGCCGAAATACTGGTCGAAGCCGTCGGTGCCGTAGCGGGTTGCCTGGTGCAGGTTGCCCATGACGAAGGTGCGCACGGGAGCCGGTGCTTGGTCGAGCAAGTAGCGGTAGATGCGGACGGTGTCGGCTGCGGTGAAGGCTGCGTAGCCCCAGAAGCCTGGGTGGGTGGCGGGCGGGCCTGCGGTGTTCGTCAGGCCTAGGCGCGGGACCATCCGGTCGATGATGGCCGAGCGACCCAGCTGGTCCCAGTAGTAGGACGCGGCGGCGTCGTCGCTGCGGCGCAGCATCACCTCGAGGCGGGATCGGTCGGCCGCCGGCATCTCGTACGTCGGTCCGCGGTTCCACAGGTAGTCGAGGGCGAGTAGCAGCTTCACTACCGAGGCCGAGCGGAACTGCAGGTCCGGGTTGAGCGACTCGGTGAACTGCCCGGTCTGCCGGTCGAACACCGCCACACCGGCCGAGACCCCCGGCGGTACGACGACAGTCCCCGTCGTACTGGCTGACGCTGGGACAACCGCCAGCGCGAGCACGCTCGAGCCTGCCAGGAGCATCGACAACCACCGACGGAAGCTGCGCATCTCCGCACGGTAGCCGAGTTCCGGTAAATCAGGAACAGGTTGCAGTCACGCCAAGAAGGTTTCTAACGGTGGATCGTTCAAGCACTGTGGCGGCGGCGGTTCGGGGTGGGTGACTGGCCGGTGAGGCGGGCGTTCTCGGCCATGCGGTCGAGGCGTTCGCGGCGGCCTGGTGGGAAGGTCAGGACGGTGACGACCAGGGCGAACAGGGCGGCGCCGATGATGATCCAGCGCAGGTTGTGGTTCTTGTCGGCAGCGCCGGCTCCGGCGTCGTTGTTGTTGGAGCCCTTGGGTGGTGCGGAGGAAGCGGGGGGCGGGCTGGCGGTGGCTTTCTTGGCCGGGACCTGGACCTGGTAGACGGCGGAGTTGGAGCCTTCGCTGCCGACCAGGACGGTGTTGTCAGCCTCGCCCACGGCTACGGATTCGCCCTGTGTCAGCGGGACCGGGCCGCGGGCCACGAGGGTGGGCTTGTCGTCGCCCCAGGCGACGGTCGCCACATCGACGTAGGTGCGGAGGACCGCGCGCTGACCGTCGGGAAGGAACGTGCCGTCAGTGAATGTGCCGGCCGGGGCGGCGGCGACCTTGGTGAGTTTGTTGGTGCCTTCTCGCGACGGCCGGCCCGGCGTGGAGTAGATCGCGCCGCCCTTGCTCGACTTGGTGACGATGAAGATCTCGTTGGTCTCGGGCTGGACCAGCAGCGTCTCGGCGTCGTGCGGGCCATCGGGGTACTCGAAGTCGTATCGGTGGTACCGGACGTTCTCGGCGTTCTCGAGGCTGGACGGCTCCGGGATCGTGTAGATCTCGATGGTGTCCCGGGACTTGGTGTTGTCGCCGATGTCGGCGATGTAGATCGTGCCCTCGCGGTCGACCGCGATCGCTTCGACGTCCCGCACCTCGGCCTTGAACTTCAGGACGACCTTCACGTCACCGTCGGTGTCGACGCCGAAGACGCGGGCGGAGTCGCTGGAGTCGTTCACCGTCCAGTACAGGTCTTCGTACTTCTGGCTCTTGGCCAGCCCGGACGACTCCTTGATGCGGGGGTCGCTGATCGTGAACAGCTTCTTCGGCGCGGGCGGCTTCGGGTCCGCGGCTACTGCGGGCAGCGCGGCGGCGGACAGTGCGAGGCAGGTCGCGGCCGCGAGGGCGAAGGCCGAGCGAAGGAGCTTCACGCACGTACCTCCGGTAGCAGGAGCTCGGCCAAGCGTGGACTGACCTGCCACTCGGCGATCAGCGCCGCGTAGTCGGACTCGAGGTCCGGCGTCACCGGGGCGTTCGTCCGGGCGGCTCGGAGCAGCAGATTGCGGGGCGTGTGCTGGCTGTCCACGAACTGCACTACCTCCACCCGGTATCCCACCTGTCGAAGGACCGCCGCCCGGAGCGAATCTGTCAGGACGTCGGCGAACCGCTCACGAACGATGCCATACCGCGTCATCAACGAGTAAGGCGCCGGTGGTGTGACGCTTTTCAGCTGCTTCTGGATGTCGTGATGACAGCACGGGGCTGCGAGCACCAGCGGAGCCTCCCACTGGACCGCCCGCGCGAGCGCGTCGTCGGTCGCTGTGTCGCAGGCGTGCAGGGCCAGCACTACATCCGGCCGGACGTCCAGCTCGGCCGCCTGGATGGTGGCATCCACGAACCGCAGCTCGTCCTGCCAGCCCAGCGCCGTGACGACTCGGGTGTTCCGCTTCCGCGCGGTCGGGTTGTGGTCCACACCGGTTGTTCGTACGTCGTGCCCGGCTGCCGTGAGCAGGTGATGCGCGGCCAGCGTGAGGTAGGCGTTACCGCAGCCGAGGTCGACCACCTGGAGCGGCCGGCCGGTCGCGATCCGGCCGGCCGAGATCGCGTCCTCGAGAGCAGGCTCGAGCAGCTTGCAGAACTCTTCGATCTGCTTGTACTTCGCCTGCCTCGACGGCTTCACCCGGCCCTGGTGGTCGCTGATCCCAAGCTCGATCAGGAACGGCGCGGCCGGGTCGAGCACCCGCTGTTTCACCCGGTCGTGGCCGGTCGTCTGCTCCCGGCTGTCCGCCTGCCGGTGCAGCAGCTCCTTGCCCTTCTTCGTGTAGCGCAGCCGCAGCGTCTCGGTGGTCGTCTCGACGTGCCACGTCCCGTACGGCAGGGCGAGCAGTTTGCCGACCGCCTCCGGCACCTCCGCGCCGACGAAGTTCCGGGTGTGGGCCTGGCGCTCGTCGTACTCGGTGAGTTGGAGGTGGCGCTGCCCCTTGAGGTCGACATACCGCAGCTCGAGCCGCTGGTACGGCGGTTGGTCGAGACCCCGGCGCCGGCCGGACGCGACCGCGCGCACCAGGCCGGTCCGGTCCAGTAGGGCGGCGTGGATCGCCTCCCACGCGCCCAGCTCACCCACCGCGTCCGCGGTCGGCGTGCCCTGGTGTCCGGCCGGATCCACCTCTGCCTGCATCGCGCCATTGTGTCCGACGCCTCCGCCTGATCACAAAAGGGTCTCGTCGGCAGGCGGTGGCGGCCATCGGACTCAGAGCAACTTCTGGTCGTCCAGCAGCAGCCCGAGCCCCCGCAACCGGGTCGCGATCCCGCCCTCCTGGCGGCCCAGCGCACCGATCAGCTCGTCCTTGCCGGCACCGTTGCGGAACATGTCGGTCAGCAGTTGCTCGTCCTCCGGCGTCCAAGGCCGGAACGCCTTCGGGTGGTTGCGCCGGGCGGCCTTGATCTTGCGGGTCATCGAGCGGCTGTCCATCAGCTCCAGGGAGCGGATCCGCGACTGACGATGCCGCCCGGCCTCCTCGCCGTCCCGCCAGAACACGACGGCCCCGTCGTCGAACGTCATCAGATCGGCCGGGACGTCGCAGTAGTCGTCGTCCTCGAGCATCACTCGCAGCATGGTGGTCTTCTCCGTGTCGTGGGCGACGGTCCGTGACCGCCGCCGTCGGCTTTGTCACCAGAGAAGATGCAGCGATCCCACCCGTTCCCGACCACCAATTCGCAACCTGTGGACAACCGAAAGGATCAGACCGGGTCGGAAGGGTCCTCAGGAAAGCGCGGCGCCCCAGGATCGGGCGGCAGGCCCAGCGGCGTGGTCGCAGCCGGCGTCTTCTTCGCCAGCTCCTCCTCCCGCTGGAGGCGGTCCCGCTCGGCCCGCAGCAGACCCAGCAGCACCAGGTCCAGCAACATCCCGCCCGCAGCCGCGAACTGCGTCCCGGCGAACTGGAACACCTGCGTCATCAGCAGCGACACCAACACTGCCAGCTCGAACAACCGGACCGCCCGCAGCCGCTTCTGATTGCGCAACTGCAGCCCACCGCGCACGGTGAAGGTTGCTGACAGCAAACTCCCGACGATCACACCGGACACCGAGAGCTGCACGAGTCCATTGCCCACCGAGACCGCTATCAGCGGCGCACCGATCGCCTGTACGGCGAGGACCACGACCGCGACCGTCGGCGCCTTCGGATGTGTCGCCACCCGCTCGAACGTCCGCTGCAGCCACTGCCAGGCGGCATCCACCGGTGCTGCCAGCTCGACCTCGTCCGGCGGACACGCCTCGAGCAGTGCCGCGGTCTCCCGACGCCCCTGCACCCTGGGTCCGACCAGGCCGAGCAGCTCCGAGGCCTGCGCCCGCCGCTGCCGCGACAACCCGCCCGCGACCCCCTCGACCGTGTGGTCGATCACGTTGGCCAACTCCTCGCGCGGGTCGATCGGCCGCCGGGTCGACAGGAACCGGCTGGCCAGCACGATCAGCACGAAGACGACGTACACGATGGCGGCCGTCGGCTTGTAGAAGTAGTTGTTGTCCGAGGTGACGAACTTCCCGACCTCGTCGATGAACAGCCCGAACCCGACCCCGCCGACCAATGCGGCAGCCGGCCGGACGACCGGACCGACGTACCCGAGGAGTAGGGAGATCGCGACCAGCATCAGCACGCCGCCGGGCAGGACGTGCGCGATGTGCAGCCCCTTGCCGCCGATCTGCGGGTAGCCGCTCAGGCTGAGGATCAGCCGGGTGATCAGCACCGTCGCCACGCCCGACACCACGAAGGTGGTCAGGTGCTCACCCGATCGGACGTTGCGGACCAGGCCCGCACGCATGAGGTACGACGACCGCGTGGTGGTGGGGGTCATGCGCCAGAAGGTTAGTTCACGTCACACGAGCGCTGCCACGATGACCATGGCGACCAGCGCTACCAGAACGAGCGATACCACCAGGCGGCGTGTGCGGGGATCCACTGGCTCAGGCTAATGGACCCCCACCCACTACTCAGCACGGCAGGGGGTAATTCCCCACCAGCGTGCCCACCGGATCAACCCGCTGCTTGATGTCGCGCAGCCGCGCCAGGTCCGGTTCGGTGAAGCTGTCCTGCAGCGTGCTCCACGACGAGAGGCCCGACGGCGGCAGGTCACCTGCATGCCACTGCGACACCGCGTCCTTCAGCGCCCCCAGCGCTTGCTGCGCCGAGCCGAACAGCTCCGGCACCGGCAGGATCGAACCCGCAAGCAGCATGTACTGCGCGGTCGGGTCGGCCGACGCGACGCCCGGATGGATGACCTCGTCGCTGGCCCGCAAGTGGCGCAACTGCACCTGCGAGATGAGCGACGGCTGCCCGGCGTACTCGAGAAGCGTGTCGATCAGCTCCGGTGTGACCTCATCAAAAGTGCTGGTGGTCAGCAGGATCGCGGCCGGAGTGATCGGCTCCTGCGTGATCTCGACGACCCCACTGGACTCCCGCGGCCCGATGGTGTCGACCAGTACCGTCCCCGCGGCCCGGATCGGTGCCAGCGCCGCCTCGAGCGCCTCCGGGTCGTACGGCGCCACTGCGTCGATCATGCAGAACGACTTGCCCCGGACGACCTCCGGGAGCTGCAACGCCGGCGGGTAGTGGGTCAGGTAGGCCCACAGCGTCACGTGTTCCGGCGCCTCCAGCGTGGCCTTCCCGTACGCCGCCAGCACGGCCGGCGCCTGGTCGATTGCGAACATCAACCGCCCACCCACGATCTCCGGCGCCGGATGCAGTTCCACCTCGACCGAGGTGACGACGGCGAAGTTGCCGCCGCCACCCCGCAGCGCCCACATCAGGTCCGGATCGGTGGAGTCGTCGATCCATCGGCGGGCCCCAGCCCCGTCGACGATCTCGGCCGCCCGCAGACTGCCCGCTCCGGATCCGTAGGGCCGGGCGAACCAGGACAACCCGCCGCCGGTGCAGTACCCGACGACGGAGATGTCCCCGTTCGACCCCGGCAGACCGGTCAGCCCCGTCCCGTCCAGAGCGGTCTGCAGCGTCCCCCACCGAACTCCGGCCCCCACTCTGGCGATCTGGGCATGCGAGTCCACCCAGACGTCGTCGAGCGCGTTGGTGCGCACGACGATCGTGTTGTCGAGCGCACGGGTTGCGCCGTGTCCCCCAGCCTGCGCAGCGACCTTCAGGCCGTGCGCCGCGGCGAATGCCACGGTGTGCTCGACATCACTCGGCCCGGCGGCCTCCACCACGGCCAGCGGTTGCTGGTCGACGGTCAGGTTCCACGCGGGCCGCACCTGCCCCCAGGCCGGGTCGGCCGCCGTCACCAGCCGCCCGGTCAGTACCTCTCGGAGTTCCTCGATCATGACTAGAACCCTCCGGCAGCCGCTCCCCCGGCGGTATCCCAACTTTCTGGGTGCTTCCGCGTCGCCCGATCGGGCACCCCCCAGCTTCCTGGGATGCCAATCCGACCCGGTCGAGGTCACACTGACCTGGTGAAGGCCTATCACGCCGAGTCGGCCAGGGCCGGGTTGCAGGCCGCCGCCGAGGCGGGGCTGACCTGGGACGAGTTCTGCCTGGCCGCAATCAAGCTGCTGGACCGGGCCATCCCGAACGACGCCATCTGCCTGGGACCGGCCGATCCGGCGACCAGCCTGCTGACCGGGCGGGTCAAGACCAGCATGGAGGGCGCGGACGAACTCGCCTTCCTCCAGCACGAGTACGGCGTCGACGACATCAACCGGTTCTCCGACCTGGCCCGCCGCGAGGTCGGGGTGAGCATCCTCGCGGAGGCCACCGAAGGCCGCCCGGACCGCAGCGAACGGCACCGCCTCCTGCTGGAGCAGGCCGACCTCGAACACGAGATGCGCGGCGCGGTCCGGTCAGGCTCCCGAATGTGGGGCTTTTACACGATCTATCGGGTCCGCGGCCGGACCGGCTTCTCGCCGGGTGAGGCCGAGTTCATGCATCGCCTCGAGCCGGTGATGGCAACCGGTCTGCGCCGCGGCCTAATCAGTAGCGAGCTCAACAGCCGCCAGGGTGCGCAAGGAGCCGCGGTGGTGATCGTGAACGCGACCGATCAGGTTGTGTCGGCTACTGAGGCCGCCGAGCGCCGGATCGTTGATCTCGGCGGTGAGCTGTGGTCGCGACTGCCTGTACCGGTCGCCGTGGTGGTGTCCGCGGCCCGCGGTATTCCTGGCCGACCGCCGGAGCTACCGCACGTCCGCCTGCGCACCCGGTCGGGTGAGTGGGTGTCCGTGCACGCTGCGCCGGTCCGCGGGCCGAATGGCGTCACGTCCGATATCGCAGTCACCATCGAGACCGCCGGTGCGGCGGCGATCATTCCGCTGATCGTCGCGGCCTATGGACTGACCGAGCGGGAGCGGGGCGTCGTACAACAGGTTCTCAGCGGCGCCAGTACGGCGGAAATCGCGCAGCGGCTGCACTTGTCGCCGTACACGGTGCAGGACCATCTGAAGGCGGTGTTCGACAAGACAGGTGTGTCGAGCCGGCGTGAGTTGCAGTCGCGGATCTTCTTCGAGCACTACGCCGGCCGCATGGAGAACGAGCTCGACGCGAACGGCTGGCTGGCGGGATGAAGACGTATCGCGCGGAGTCGGCGTACGCCGGTCTGGAGACGGTTGCTGACGCAGGGCTTCGGTGGGATGACTTCTGCCGGGAGGCCACGGAGCTGCTGGCGCAGGCGATCCCGTTCGACTCGTTATGCATGGGTACGGCGGATCCGGCGACCAATCTGCTGTGTGGCGCGGTGATGCACGATCTCGACCAGTTGACGACGGATGACTTCGTTGCGGCCGAGTACGGCGCTCCGGACTACAACCACTTCGTCGATCTGGCGCGACGGTCGGTCGGGGTGAGCATTCTCGCGGAGGCCACCGACGGCAATCCGCACTTGAGCCGGCGGTACCGGGAGTTCCTTACCAGGGGCGATATTCCGCACGAGATGCGCAGTGCACTGAGGTCCGGTGGGCGGATGTGGGGTGTGGTCACGCTGTACCGCACCAACGGGCGCAGTGGTTTCTCACCAGGCGAGGCAGCGTTCATGCACCGGATCGAGCCGGTACTGACGCGAGGGCTTCGGCGCGGGCTGATCGCCGGTGACCTGCAACGCGCGCCACGGTCGTCGACCACTGCGGTGGTGATTCTGAACGCTGCGGACCAGGTGATCTCCGCGACCGACGCGGCCGAGCAGCGGATCCAGGATCTTGGCGGTGAGCTGTGGTCGAAGCTCCCGGTGCCGGTGGTGAGTGTGCTGGCGGCGGCGCGGGACGTGGCCGGGCAGTGGGTGCCGCAGATGCAGGTCCGCACCCAGGCGGGTGAGTGGCTCACACTGCACGCCGCGCGGGTGC
This sequence comes from Kribbella sp. NPDC056951, assembly GCF_042674205.1. NCBI lineage: Bacteria > Bacillati > Actinomycetota > Actinomycetes > Propionibacteriales > Kribbellaceae > Kribbella > Kribbella sp. NPDC056951. The sequence continues at coordinate 474,338 of NZ_JBHUQZ010000003.1, read as the reverse complement.
GTGGGCCGGCGGGACTGACCACGGATATCGCTGTGACGATCGCACCGGCGGGGCCGGCTGAGATCATCCCGCTGGTGGTGGCCGCGTACGGACTGACCGAGCGGGAGCAGGGCGTCGTACAGCAGGTGCTCAGCGGTGGGAGCACAGCCGAGATCGCGCGGCGGCTGCACCTGTCGCCGTACACGGTGCAGGACCATCTGAAGGCGATCTTCGAGAAGGTCGGGGTGTCCAGCCGGCGGGAGCTGACGTCGCGGGTCTTCTTCGACCACTATGTGGGGCGGTTCGGGCAGAGTCCTACTGCCACGGGGTGGTTCGCGGAGGGATGAGGGGCTCGGGGCGGTGTACGCCGCGGGGGCGGTAGCCGAGTGCGTCGGAGTGACCGAGATAGTCGGCGAGCAGCCAGACGACCGAGAGCCACATCTCGGTGCCTTGCAGGCCGGGGATCGCGCGGTCGTCGGTGCCGTTGGGTGCGAACGCGAAACCTTCGCCGTCGACCCAGCGGGTCAGGATGCGGGTGAGCTGCTCTTCGGCCCAGCGGCGGGCTTCCTGCTCGCCGTACGACGTTTGTTTGCGGGCGAGCCAGAGTGGGTGGATCACGTCGAGGACGTTGCAGGCGTTGTCGTTGCCGCCGGTGAACATGCGGCGGTCGTTGCTGTGGGCAAGGATCGTGGCGACGGCTTGGTCGGGGTACGGGAGGGGTAGGCCGAACTGGGCGTAGGTGCCGCGGGTGAGGCGGTAGAAACCGTTCACCACTTGGAGCCAGCCGTCGTCGGGGTGCGGGCTTCCCCAGGTGCCGGTCTTCGGGTCGGCGTTGATGGTCAGCCAGCCGATGAGTTGGTCGAGGCCGTTGGATTCGTTGTGGTCGTGGGTATTGCGGGCGATCGCCGTACCTAGCGCGTCGATTGCTGCACCGGCCGACCAGGCGTTTCTTGCCCACGGCAAGTTGTCGAGTTCGGTGGTGGTGAAGGTGGTGTCGATGGGGTGCTCGAAGCTGCCGCCGAGGACCTGGAGGGCGTAGCCGACGCACAGGACGTGGTACGGCGCTTCGCCTTGCAGGACTGAGAGTTTGGCGTCGGAGGAGGTGGTGAGACCGGCGTCCGCGAGGTCTCCTGGGGCGACTAGTCCGGTCTTCGGGTCTTGGCGTTCTCGGAGGCGTCGGACGAGGTCGTCGCGGGTGTGGCCGGCGGGAGTACGTCGTACGAGGAGGTCGGCGATCTCAATGGCGTCACACCACGGGCGGACCGCTGGTTTGTGGTCGAGACCGGGGCGGTCGACGAACCGCTCGCCGTCCCACGACCGAGCCAGTACGTCGTCCACCTGGTCGCGTGCACGTGCTGCAAAGGACGTAAGCCGAGAAGGCAGTTCACCAAGGAAGGTGGTGAGGGGGATGGGGGCGGGAGGCAACAAGCCCGTCGAGGCGGTGGCTGGGACGGGTTCGTCTGGGAGGCGGGAGCGGAGGACTCGGGCGGGGTTGCCGGCGGCGATGGTGTTGGCGGGGACGTCTTTGGTGACTACTGCGCCGGCGCCGATGATGGTGTGGGGGCCGATGGTTACGCCGTCGAGGATGGTGACGCCGGAGCCGATCCAGACGTCGTCGGCGATGGTGATGCCGCGGCTGGTGTGAGGTTGGCGGAAAATGGGTTCGCCGGGGGTGGTGCCGTGGTTGAACGCCAGGATGGAGCTGTGGGCGCCGATGCGGACGCCGTCGCCGATGGTTACGTTGCCCCGGACGGCGGTGAAGGGGTTGATGGTGCTGTCGGCGCCTAGGGTGATGCGGCCGGTGACATAGGCGTGGGCGGCGATGTAGGAGCGCTCCCCCAGGTGGAGCTCGTCGCAGTAGACGGCGGCCGACTCGGCGACGTACACGTCGGGAGCCAGCACCACCTCGCCACTCAGCCGCGCCTGGCGGTCGGTTTGGCGGGTGCGCTCGGCCGGCGTGGCGGTCCGGGCGTACTCCCAGGGCAGGAAATCCAGTCGCAACGGCTCCACTGAGGTCATGGGATAACGCTATCCAACACTCAGGAATCACGCTTGACCGATTCCGGCGCTGCTACTCTCCCGCCATGCGGGGTGGGAGTGCATGACGACATCCGAGTCCTTGACTGACGGCGCTGACGCCGACGGTCCGGCTGATGCTGGGCGGCGTGGTCATCGGGTCACGATCAGCGACCTGGCGCGGCAGTTGCAGATCTCCAAGGCCTCGGTCTCGTACGCACTGAACGGCCGCGCGGGCGTCAGCGAGGAGACGCGGCAGCGGGTGCTCGACCTGGCCGAAGAGCTCGGCTTCCACCCGAACTCGGCGGCCGTCGCGCTCTCGGCGAGCCGGACGCGGACGATCGGCATCGTGATCGCCCGGGACCCGACGCTGATCTCGACCGAGGCGTTCTACATGCGCACTCTGGTCGGCATCGAGCAGTACCTGAACGAGGTCGACTCGTCGCTCCTGCTGCGCCTCACCGGCGAGAACGGCGAAGACCTCGACGTACTGCGGCGTTGGTCGCGGCAGGGCCGGGTCGACGGGTTCGTGTTGTTCGACGAGCACCAGAACGATCCGCGGATCCCCCTGCTGAAGGAGCTCGGCGTACCGTGCGTCGTGGTCAGCTCCAACGCGCCGGAGGACGGCGTCGGGCGACTGATCAGCCGCCCGGACGAGACGGTGACGCTGCTGCTCGACCACCTCGCCGAACTCGGTCATCGCGAGATCGCCCATGTCAGCGGCCCGTTCCACTTCATCCACGAACAGCTTCGCGTCCAGCTCCTGCGCGAGTACGCCGAGGCTCGCGGCATCGTCGTACGGCATGTCGAGGGCAATTACCGTTTCGAGGACGGCGCCGACCACACTCGGCGCCTGCTCACAGGCCCGGACCGGCCGACCGCGGTCATCCTCGGCAACGACCTGATGGCCGTCGCGGCTCTCCGCGTGACCACTGAGCTCGGCATCGACGTACCCGGCGAGGTCTCGATCCTCGCCTGGGACGACTCGCCGCTGTGCGAACTGGCCGGCCCCGGCATTACCGCCGTCGACCAGCAGACGATGGAGCGCGGGCGGGCCGCCGCCGACCTCCTCCTCCGCCTCGCCGCCGGTCAGCAGGAGCTCCACTTCGAGGCTCCCCCGGGTCTCCTGCGCGTGCGTACTTCTTCAGGTCCCGCGCGCAGCTGACTACGCTGGGCGAGCGCACACTCGCACCCAGTGGCGACCACGTCACGAGGGAGTAACAAAGGTCACGCAACTGAACCGGTTAGGGTTTCGAAACTTAACCGGTTAGGGCCATAGTGGGCGCACATCATGACCGCGCGAGGACGAGGAGTCCGACGTGAGACTGCGTTCGCTTGTAGCCGCCGTAGCGGCGACCGCTCTGGGAGTGAGCCTGGCCGCCTGTGGAGGCGGGGATTCCGGCTCCGACGGAGGCTCGGGTGGGGATCAGACCCTGACCTACTGGGCCAGTAACCAGGGCACCAGCCTGGACAACGACAAGCAGGTCCTGACCCCGGTGCTGGAGCAGTTCACCAAGGACACCGGGATCAAGGTCAACCTCGAGGTGATCGGCTGGAACGACCTGCAGACGCGGATCCAGACCGCGATCACCTCCGGCCAGGCGCCGGACGTGGTCAACATCGGCAACACCTGGGCGGCTTCGCTGCAAGCGACCGGCGCATTCCTGCCGTTCGACAACGACGCGATGACCGCGATCGGGGGTAAGGACAAGTTCGTGCCGACGGCTCTGGCGACCGGCGGCAAGGCAGGCGAGGACGTCACGTCGGTCCCGCTCTACGGTCTGGCCTACGGCCTGTACTACAACAAGGCGATGTTCGCGGCCGCCGGGCTGCAGCCGCCGAAGACCTGGGAAGAGATGGTCGCCGCGGCGCAGAAGCTGACCAACCCGGCGAAGAACCAGTGGGGCATGGCACTCGCGGCCGGCAGCTACACCGAGAACGTGCACTTCGCGTTCATCAACGCCGCGCAGAACAAGGCGGACTGGTTCGATGCCTCCGGCAAGCCGACCTTCACCGGTGACGGCAACGTCCAGGGCGTGCTGCGGTACCTCGACCTGATGCAGAAGGACAAGGTCGCGAACCCGTCCAACGCGCAGTACGACAACGGCACCAAGTCGGTCAACGACTTCGCGACCAAGAAGGTCGCGATGGTGATCAACCAGAACAACGCCGACTCCTCGATCGTTGCCAACGGCATGAAGGCCGGCGAGTACGGCGTCGTGCCGTTCCCCGCGCCCGCCGGCGGCGAGCCGGTGGCCAGCCACGTGGCCGGGATCAACCTGTCGGTGTTCAAGAACACCAAGCACAAGGACTCGGCGCTGAAGTTCGTCAAGTACATGACGGACGCGCAGACCCAGACCACACTGGGCAAGCCGTTCTCGTCGCTGCCGGTGCTCAAGGACGCCAAGCCGGTGTTCACCACCGACGCCGCCGAGGCCGCGATCTTCCAGGACATCTACAACACCAAGTCCAAGCCGCTGCCGCTGGTACCGGCCGAGGACCAGTTCGAGAGCACTGTCGGTAAGGCGATGAACGGTCTGTTCGCCAAGATCGCCACCGGTGGAACGGTCAGCGCCGACGAGGTGAAGGCCGCGCTGAAGACGGCCGAGGACCAAGTGGCCGCAGGCAACTGATGTCGGTCGCCACCCACGAAGCGACGCCGGCGGTCACCAAGCCGCCGGCTCGCAAGTCCAACCCCGAACACCGCCCCGGTCTGAGCCGTTGGTTGCCCTACGCACTGGTGGCGCCGGCGGTCCTGATGGAGCTCGTCATCCACATCATCCCGATGCTGGTCGGGATCTGGATGAGTTTCGTCAAGCTGACCAAGTTCTTCATCGCGAACTGGTCGGCCGCTCCGAGCGCCGGGATCAACAACTACAAGGTCGCGCTGGACTTCGACAACGCGGTCGGCGAAGGACTGCTGAAGTCGTTCGGCGTCACGCTGATCTTCTCGCTCGTCACGGTCGCGCTCTCCTGGGTTCTCGGTATGGCGGCCGCGGTCGCCCTGCAGCCGACGTTCCGGGGCCGGAGCCTCGTCCGCACGCTGTTCCTGGTCCCCTACGCGCTTCCGGCGTACGCCGGGATCCTGACCTGGAACTTCATGCTGCAGCGCGACACCGGTGCGGTGAACCACGTGCTGACCCAATTAGGGGCCGATGGCAAGCCGTTCTGGCTGATCGGGAGCAACGCCCTGTTCTCGCTGATCACGGTCGCCACCTGGAAGCTGTGGACGTTCGCGTTCCTCACCCTGATGGCCGGCCTGCAGAGCATTCCGCGTGACCAGTACGAGGCCGCGGCCGTCGACGGCGCGGGCAATCTGCGGCAGTGGCGCAACATCACCCTCCCGGCGTTGCGCCCGGTCAACCTGGTGCTGGTCCTCGTGCTGTTCCTGTGGACGTTCAGCGACTTCAACACGCCGTACGTGCTGTTCGGTACGGCGCAGCCGCCGGCCGGTGACCTGATCACCTTCCACATCTACAACGCGTCGTTCCTGACCTGGAACTTCGGTTCCGGCGCCGCGATGTCCGTGCTGCTGCTGATCTTCCTGATGATTGTCACCGGCATCTACCTCTTCGTCACGGGAAGGAAGACTCGCCGTGCTTGAGACCAAGGGCTTCAAGATCTACCGAGGCGTCGTACTGGTCGTGCTCGGGCTCTTCGTGACAATCCCGCTCTACGTGATGGTGACGTCGTCGCTGAAACCGCTCAAGGACGTCCAGGGCGCATTCACCTGGTGGCCGTCGAACCTGACCATCGCGCCGTTCATCGACATGTGGAAAACGGTGCCGCTGGCAAGGTACTTCGTGAACTCCACGATCGTCTCCGTGGTCGCGACCCTGTTCTCGGTGGCACTCGCGATCCTGGCCGCGTTCGCGGTGTCGCGGTTCAAGTTCCGCGGGCGGACGGTCTTCACCACCACGGTGCTGTCGACGCAGATGTTCCCCGGCGTGCTGTTCCTGCTGCCGTTGTTCCTGATCTTCGTGAACATCAACAACCAGTTCGGGCTGCAGCTGGTCGGGACGCGGCTCGGGCTGATCATCACGTATCTGACGTTCAGCCTGCCGTTCTCGATCTGGATGCTCGCCGGGTACTTCGACAGCATTCCGCGGGAGTTGGACGAGGCGGCACTGGTCGACGGCTGCGGGCCGATGGGCGCGCTCTGGCGGGTCGTCCTGCCGGCGGCGCGGCCGGGGGTGATCGCGGTCGCGATCTACTCGTTCATGACCGCGTGGGGTGAGGTTCTGTTCGCCTCGGTGATGACGACGGAGGCGAATCGCACGCTGTCGGTCGGGCTGCGTCAGTACTCGACGCAGACCAACATCTACTGGAACCAGATCATGGCCGCGGCCCTCGTCGTCAGCATCCCGGTCGTGATCGGCTTTTTGCTTGCCCAACGCCACTTCGTCGCCGGTGTGACGGCGGGAGCAGTCAAGTAATTGTGCGATCAGTATCTTGGAGGGTATGTACTTCGAGGATTACAGGGTGGGGACCCGTACCGAACATCCGGGACGGGTCGTAGTCGGCCAGGGGGAGATCATCGAATTCGCCCAGCGGTTCGACCCGCAGTACTTCCATCTGGACCCGGCCGCCGCGGCGAACGGGCCGTATCACGGCCTGATCGCCAGCGGCTGGCACACGGCAGGGCTGATGATGCGCCTGTACGCCGACCAGTACCTGTCCAAGGTCGCGAGCCTCGGCGGCCCCGGTGTCGACGAACTGCGCTGGCACCTCCCGGTGCGCCCGGGTGACATCCTCCGCCTCACCACCGAGGTCCTGGAGGCCGACCGCTCCCGCTCCAAGCCGGACCGTGGCCTGGTCCGGACCCGCACCGAGCTCTACAACCAGGACAACACCCTGGTCTTCTCCTGCATCGTCCTGAACCTCCTGCGCACCAAGCCTTAGCCCGACCAGCCGTCGACATACAGGGACGTGGAGTAGTACGAGGAGTACTTGCCGTTCTTTCCGACCGTCGCCCCGCTATAGCCGTGGGTCGAGGCGCGATAGCTGCCCTCGATCGGGAGCTCTCTGACCGCACTCGGGCCGGACGCCGGCACAGCGGACCCCAGCGCGGCGAACGCGATCAGCTCCTTGCGGATGGATGCGCTCGGGATGAACAACGGCAGGACGCTCGGCAGACCCTGCTTCAGTGCGGCGACGGCGCCCCTGATGCATTGCGGGCAGTCCTGCACCTTGGCACTCGACCCGCCGCTCACCTGGATGCGCTCGACGTAGGCCTTCTCCGTGTAGTCGGGGTAGACCGTCACATCGAGGTTGCCCTTGGAGCACTGGATGTCGCGGGAGCCGTCGGTCTTGCACACGTAGCCCTTGGCCTTGAGCGCCTTGATGCTTCCGTTGACCGTGATCCCCGCCATGCAGCCGCGACAGGGCTGCGCCCCAGCGGACGGCGTGCTGACGGGTGCGGTGGGGGTGTCGCTTGGGTCCGACGGGGTGGCGCTGGGGTCGGTGGGGGCGTCGTTCGTCGGCTCTTGGGACGTCGACGGGGACGGCTGGGTGGTGGCGGTGTCATCGGAGCCGCCGGTGAAGCGGCTGACGACGAAGATGCCGGCGCCGAGGACGACCATGACGACTACTACGGTGAACACGATCAGGATCGTCTTGTTGCTCCCGGACGGCGGGGGCGGCGGGGGCGGGTAACCGCCGTACTGCTGCTGCCCGTACGGCGGTTGACCCTGGTACTGCGGCTGCTGGCCGTAAGGCTGCTGTGGGGGCTGGCCGTACGGCGGCTGCTGGTTGCTCACCGGCACAATGTAGTGAACCGGTGGTTCAGGCGAAGAGCTTCTCGCCCCAGTACGAGCCAGGTGTGACACCACCGGGACATGCGAAGATGCCGGACCCGACGTGATGGATGTACTCGTTCAGGGTGTCGGTGCGGGCGAGCTGGGTCTGGATCGGGATGAACTGTTTGCGCGGATCGCGTTGGTAGGCAAGGAAGAACAGGCCGGCGTCCAACCGGCCTAGACCATCCGAGCCGTCGACGAAGTTGTAGCCGCGCCGCAACAGCTCCGCACCGTTGTTGAACTGCGGGTGCGCGAGCCGGACGTGCGAGTCCATCGGGATCTTCGCCTCGCCGTCGGAGCCCTTGGCAACGAAGTCGATCGCGTCGAACTCCTCCGCCTTGCCGAGCGGGGCGCCGGTGCCCTTGCCGCGACCGATGATCGTCTCCTGCTCACCGAGTGACGTACGGTCCCAGATCTCGATGTTCATCCGGATCCGCCGCGACACCAGGTACGAGCCGCCGGCCATCCACTCGGCGCCGTCCTCGGGCTGGACCCAGACCTGCTGCTCGAGCTTCTCGGCGTCCTCGAGCTTCAGGTTGTTGGTGCCGTCCTTGAAGCCGAACAGGTTCCGCGGAGTCGTCTGCGCCCGCGAGGTCGACGACGTCCGCCCGAAGCCCAGCTGCGAGTAGCGCACCGCGACCCGGCCGAACCCGATCCGGGCGAGGTTGCGGATCGCGTGCACCGCCACCTGCGGATCGTCGGAACAAGCCTGTACGGCGATGTCGCCGCCCGACCGGCCTGGTTCGATGTCGTCGCCGATGAAGTGGGGCAGGTCGACGAGCGCCGCGGGCCGCTTCGACGCCAGCCCGAACCGCTTGTCGAACAACGAAGGCCCGAACCCGATGGTCAACGTGAGCCGGGCCGGCGGCAGGCCGACCGCCTCGCCAGTGTCCTCCGGCGGAGCCTCGCCGGGGCCGTTCACAGCGCCGTACTGACCGATGTCGCGGCCGGCCGTGAGCAGCGCGGCCGCGGCGGTCCACTCCTTCAGCAACGCGATCAGCTCGTCGCGCTTGGTCGTGGTCACGTCGAACGCGGCGAAGTGCAACCGGTCCTGCGCGGCGGTGACGATCCCCGCCTGATGCGGTCCGTGGAACTCGACCGGGCCGGTGTTGTCGGCGGCCTGCGACTCCTCGCCGGACAGCGCCGAATGTACGGCGTACCCGGCGACGCCGGTCGCGACCGCGGCTCCCGCGGCGCCGAACAGGCCGCGGCGGGAGATGCCCTTACGGGGAGCGTCTTCAGTCGTCATTTCTTCGCAATCACTCCGGCAACCTTGGAGACCGGCTCGGCCAGACCGTCGACTACCCGGCCCAACTCCTTCTTCTCCGCCTCGGACACGTTGTAGGGCTTGAAGCCGTCACCGTCGCGGTACTTGTCGACCGCCGCGTAGACGGCCTTGAAGTTGGTGTCCAGCGCCGTGACGAGCGCGGGGTCGCGCTTCTGCAGGGCCGGACGGAGCGCCTGGATCGCCGCCTGCGAGCCCTCGACGTTGGCCTGGAAGTCCCACAGGTCGGTGTGCGAGTAGCGGTCCTCCTCACCGGTGATCTTGCCGGTGGCAACTTCGTCGAGCAGCTCCTTGGCGCCGTTCGCGAGCTGCAGCGGGTTGAGCTTCACGGTTTTCGCCTTGGACACAACGGTTTTCACGTCGACGAGCAGCTGGTCGGCGTACTTCGCCATCCCGGCCGTGGTGTTCTTCTCCCACAGCGCCTGCTCGATCCGGTGGTACCCGGTCCACTCGGTACCGGGCTCGACATCGTTGACCCGGGCATCGATCTTCGGGTCCAGGTCACCGAACGACTCCGCGACCGGCTCGATCCGCTCCCAGTAGGTCCGCGACACCGGGAAGAGCGCCTTCGCCTTGGCCACGTCACCGGCCTTCACCGCGTCCACGAACTCGGTGGTCTTCTGCTCCAGAGCGACCGCCTGCGAGTTCACGTACCGCTGGTAGCTCTCGGTGGCCTGCTTGAGCAGGGTGTCCTCGTCCACCTGCGCGGGCGCGTCACCGGCCACGTTCAGCTCGCCGCGGATCCCGTCGCCGACCATGCCCGGCTTGCAGACCGCCTGGTACTTGCCGGTCGGCAACTCCACGATCAGATCGCGCTTCAGGCCCGGGCCGATGTTCTCGACCTCACCCATCACGCGGTCACCATCGGCGTACACGTAGAACTCGGTGACCTTGCTGCCACCGTTGGAGACCGAGAAGGTGCTCGTCCCCGACTTCACGTCGCGACGGCTCAGGTCGCACGCCGAGTCGGTCGCCTTGACGGTGACCGGCCCGGTGCCGTCGTCGGACGCGGCGGGCTTGTCCTCGGCACAAGCGGTGAGAGCGGCGAGCCCCAGTACGACGCCGACGACAGTGGCCTTATGAGCCTTGGACGCGAACATGCTTCTCCTGAACAGGTGATGAGGAAACCGGACGGAAGTAGAGCACCAGCACGGGCACCAGGTAGGCCAGCCAGGCGATCGACTCGAGCACGGTCGGCGCCGGGTTGAAATTGAAGATGCCCTTGAGGAGTACGCCGTACCAGCTGTCCGGCGGGATGACGTGCGAGATGTCGAACGCCAGGTTCTGCAGGCCGGGCAGGATGTTGGCCTCCTGCAGGTCGTGGAAGCCATACGCGAAGATGCCGGCCGCGACCAGGACGAGCACCGCGCCCGTCCACTGGAAGAAGACCGCCAGGTTGATCTTCACCGCACCGCGATAGATCAGCACGCCGAGTACGACGGCCGTCGCGAGCCCGAGCAGTACGCCGACGAACGGGCCCGCGTTGGTCGCGGTGGCGGCCGACGCGTACACGATGAAGGCGGTCTCGATGCTCTCCCGGAAGACCGCGAGGAAGGCCAGGATCACGACGGCCCGGGAGCCGATCGCGAGGGCCTGACCCATCCGGTCGCGCAACTCCTTGGCGATACTGCGCGCGGCCTTGCGCATCCAGAAGATCATCCAGGTGATGAAGCCGACGGCGAGGATCGACATGATCCCGCCGACGGTCTCCTGGGTGGTGAAGGACCGGGCGGTCAGCGCGGTCACGAACTGCAGCAACCCCCACGCGGCGGCTGCCACGGCCAGTGCCGCGCCGACTCCGATCCAGACCAGTTTCAGCCGGTCGCGATGTCCTGACCTGACCAGGAAGGTGGCGAGGATGCTGACGACCAGCGACGCCTCAAGGCCCTCACGCAGGCCGATCAGGTAGTTCGCGAGCATGGCGGAATACTCCCCGGGATTCTTGGCCCTACCTTAGGAATGGCTAACCTTCCTGAGGTTAACCTAAGAATTCCCATTCGCCCACTGTGGCGTACGCCGCACTCCGGCCCACGCCCTCACCCAATCGCGACTCGATCAACTGCAGACTTCCGGCCGTCCACTCGGCGCCACTGTAGGTATCGAAGACCCTTACCCAGCGTGTGACATCCATCGGCCGGCGGAACCGCGCCAGCGTCAGGTGCGGCACGAACTTCCGCCCGTCCACTGTCACCCCGGAATGATTTGCCGCAGCTCTGGTCGTCTTCGACAGGTGCTTCAGCGCATCCGTTTCGTCCCGGACTCCCGTATACAAAACGCGCGCATCCGGTACGCCGGGAAACGCCCCGGCCCCTCTGAGGCTCAACGGGAACGGCGTCTGCCGCTTGGCGGCCGCCTCCAGCCGCTCCCCCAACTCATCGGTCTTCCACTCCGGCACGTCGCCCAGGAAGGCCAGCGTGATGTGCCAGTGCTCGCCCGCGGACCATCGGATGTCGTCATCCGGATGTTCCCGCCGCGGTGCGACGAACTCGCTCAAATCCTCCACAACTTCGATGGGTGGCACAACGGCCACGAACAATCGCATCCGGCAAGTTTATGGTGAGCTGTGGACCACAGGCTGCCGTCTCCGTGCGTGGTGGTCCTGGTCGGCCCAGGCGCCGCCGGGAAGTCGACCTGGGCTGCAGAGCGCTTCAGCGCGGATCTCATCGTGTCGAGCGATCGCCTGCGGGCGCTGGTCGGCGCCGGCGAGGACGACCTCGCGGCGAGCGCGGACGCCTTCGCGCTGCTGGAGACCGTCGTGTCGCAACGGATCGGACGCGGCCTCACGACGGTGATCGACACCCTCGGGTTGGACCGCGCGCGGCGGCTGGAGTGGTTACGGCAGGCTCGCGAGGCCGGGATGCCTTGTGTGGCGGTAGCTTTCGACACGCCCGCTGCCGAGTGCCGGCGGCGGAATCGCTCGAGGTCCAAACGGATTCCGGCCGATGTGCTCACCGGGCAGCTTCGGACTTGGGGTGTGGCGAAGAAAGAGCTGCCGGATGAGGGGTACGACGACATCCTGGAGCCTGTCGCGGTTCGCGTCGTACCGTCAGCGTTTGCCGCAGCGGATACTGCGGTTGCTCGGCAGGACTCGGCGCCGGTCGGGTTGCGGTTCGGGTTGCAGGTGAGCCGCTTCGAGGGTGGTCGGGCAGGGCTGGGGTCGTGGGTCAGGGAGGTGGCCTCGCGGGCTGAGACTGCTGGGTTCGATGCGATCTACGTGATGGATCACTTCCGGCAGATCCCGCAGGTGGGTCGTGCGTGGGACGACTTCCTGGAGAGCTGGACGACACTTGGTTACCTAGCGGCTTGTACGACGCGAGTCCGGCTCGGAACGCTGGTCTCCGGGATCACGTACCGCAATGTCGCTCACCTGGGGAAGATTGCCGCGACTCTCGACGTACTGAGCGGTGGGCGTGCGGTGTGTGGTGTCGGGTTGGCGTGGTTCGAGGCCGAGCACAAGGCTTACGGGTGGCCGTTTCCGTCGGTCGCCGATCGATATGCGCTGCTGGAAGATGCGCTGCAGTTGCTACCGGTGTTGTGGGGACCAGGCAACAAACCGTTCCACGGCCGCGTGCTCGACATACCGGACACGACTTGCTATCCACGGCCACTGCAGGAGCGATTGCCTTTGCTGGTTGGCGGTAGTGGACGAAGAACGTTGCGCTTGGCATCGAAGTACGCCGATGCAGTCAACGTGTTCGGCGATGTCGCGGCGGTGCGCGAGCGAGCGGCGTACGTGCGTTCGTTGACGGATCGCCCGGTCGAGATCACCCATCTGTCGACCACCTTGGTGGGCGACGACGTGGACGCCCTGGTCGAACGGTTGCGACCACGCAACCAGAACCCGGCCCGCTACGCCGCAACAGTCAACGCCGGCACAGTCGACGACCAGATCGGCCGCTTCCGTGAACTGGCCGAAGCCGGAGTCACTGAGGCAGTCATCAGCGTCCCCGACTTCGACTCCCTGGACGACCTCGCCCGCGTCGTCACAGCCTTCCGTCAGTAAGTGGATTCAGCAGACCCTGATGTGGTCGAAGTCGTACGTCTCTGAGTTCGGGACCCCCCAGAGTGTCGTGGGGTGGGCAGGAATCTCCCGGTACGTGTTGGGACCCCAGAAACGAACCGGGACACCACCGGTCTGATGGTTCTTGACCACGAGCGCGTCGATGAAGTTCGCCAACGTCCGATCACCGCACCTGAACAGATGGAAGATGCTGTGCCTCCCATCCCCCTGCCCCACCGCCACACAGGCGATTCCATTGGCAATCGCACAGTCACTCAGCTTCTTGTCCCGATTGCTCGTCGGTATGTTCCGCCAGACGAACTCCTGTGAATCCATCCAGCTGAGCTGCGGTGTCCACCCAGTCGTCCCGTTGGCCCCAGCCTGCGCCGGCCCCGCCGCCATCGGCACCAGCGCCACAGCCGCGATCATCGCCGCAACCACCGCACCCAAACGCTTCCCGATTCCCCTGACTCGCATCCGACCTCCTCGGTAGCAGTTGATTCGGTCATGACCGTAACTACCGAACCACCGGGAGATCCACGTATTGCGCCAGAACGCAAACCCCGGCTAGTTCTTGGGTTTTAGGGGGAGGCCTAGGAGGGCGTTTTCGATGAGTTCGGGCATGGCGGGGTGGATCCAGTACTGGTTGCGGGCCATTTCGTAGGCGCCCAGGCCGAAGGACATGGCTTGGATCAGGGGCTGGATGACGGTGGGAGCCTGGGGGCCCATGATGTGGGCGCCGAGGAGTTGGCCGGTGGTGGGGTCGGCGAGGAGTTTGGCGAAGCCGGTGGTGTCTTCCATGGCCCAGCCGTAGGCGATGTCGGCGTACTTCTGGGTGCTGGTGACGTAGTCGATGCCCTGGTCCTGGGCTTCCTTCTCGGTGAGGCCTACGGCGGCGATCTGGGGTGAGCTGAAGACTGCGTGCGGGACGAAGCGGTGGTCGGCCTGGATCCGGTCGTCAGGGTTCAGGAGGTTGTGCTTCACCACTCGGGCCTCGTGGTTGGCGACGTGCTTGAGCTGGAGCGGCGAGGTGACGTCGCCGAGGGCGTAGATACCGTCGACGGCGGTCTGCATGTAGTCGTCGACCACTACACGGCCCTCGTGGTCGACCTCTACGCCGGTGGCCTCGAGGTTCATCAGGTCGGCGTTCGGGGTGCGGCCGACGGCGACCAGGAGTTCGTCGACGATGACCTCTTCGGCGCCGTCGGGGCAGAGCATCCCGAGCAGGATCGAGCCGTCGGGACGGCGGGCGACGCGGATCGTCTCGTGGTTCAGGCGTACGTCGTACTTGTCCTGCGCGATCTCGGTGTAGCGCTCGGAGATGTCGGTGTCCTCCAGCCGCAGCAGCCGCTCGGACCGCGCGATCAGCGTGACCTCGACCCCGAACGACGCGAACACGTGCGCGAACTCCGCCGCGACGAAACCGCCGCCGAGGATCGCGAGCCGGCGCGGCAGTTCCTCGAGCCGCATGATCGTGTCCGAGGTGTGGTACCCGGTCTCCTCGAGGCCCGGGATCGGCGGCAGGATCGGCCGGCTGCCGGCGGCCAGCACGAATCGGTCCCCGGTCAGGACGCTGGTCTGCCCGTCCTTGCCGTCGACCGTCAGCTCCTTGACCCCGGTGAACCGGCCGGTGCCGTCGTACATGGTGACGTTCGCGTTCTCCGCGTTGTGGTGCCGGTACTCCGAGCCGGCCCCGGAGATCGGGTCGATCCGGCCGAAGATCCGGTCCCGCACCTCGGGCCAGCGAACCCCGATCAGTTCCTCGTCGACGCCGTACCGCGCGCTCCCGGCCGGTGTAGCCGCGACATCCGCGGTGTGCACGAACATCTTGGTCGGGATGCAGCCCTTGTTCAGGCAGGTACCGCCGAAGACACCGCGCTCGACGATCGCCACCTTCCAGTCCGCGAACCGGTGGTTCACGATCGTGTTGCCGGAGCCGGTACCGATGACGACGAGATCGTAATGGGTCACACCCCATTATGTGTCTGACCTCCAACTGACCCCGGCGGCGTCCAGGATGGTGTCCTGTGGAGGCGTTGAGCGGCGACGAACTGCGCGGGCGGAACGCGGTCCTGGTCTGGGACGGGCTGGGCACCGTCCAGCTCCGGTACGAGGGCGCCTGGATCAAGCAGAAGAGCACGCTGACCAAGATGGTGCTGAAGAAGCTCGGGCACCGGACGATCCCGGTCGAGGCGCTGACCGGCGTCGATCTGGTGATGCCGGGTGGCACCGAGGACCCGACCATCCGGTTGCTGCTGCGCGACCGCGCCGACCCGTTGCTGACCGTGGCCGGTGGGCAGCTGGACGAGCTGATCGACCCCTACCGGTTCGATTTCGACAGTGACCAGTGGCTGCTCGCGGACTACTACGCCCAGGAGATCCGTACGTCGATCGCCCTGCACCAGGTGCCGCCCGGACCGGCCGACCGCTGGCTGGTCGAGCCACCACCGGCACCGGACCGGATCAAGGGTCAGCTCGTCAAACTCGCCCTCGAAGGTTCGGACCTGGTCTTCGACTACGGCTTCGGCGCGTCGAAGGCGAAGAAGTCGTACGGCGATCCGTGGCGGCTGCCGCTTGCCGAGGTCCGCGCGGTCGAGTGGGCGCCGATCACGAACATGTGGGGCAGCAACGGCTACCTGCGGATCACCAGCACGCACACCCCGACCGAGCGGCCGAAGGCCGTCGACGACCCCGAGACCCTGATCACCGACCCGCTGGCCGAGACCGACGCGCTGTTCTTCGGCGCGAAGTTGCGGTCCCTGATCAACTGGTGAACATGCTGCTGCAGACCAACCACGGCGTACTCGAGTGGGACGGCACCGGCACGATCCGGGTCCAGTACGACGCCTCACCCCGACTGGGTGAGCGCGTCATCCCGGTCGAGGCGTTGCGCGGTGTCGAGGTGTCGGGCGATCTTCGCCTCGAACTGCGGGAGCACGCCGACCCCCTGCTGAGCGTGACCGGCGGTTCGTTCGAGTCGATCTACCACTTCGAGGTCGACGATCTCGCGGCGGCCGAGCGGCTCGCGTCCGAGATCCGGATCGCCCGTGCGCGGCGCGCCGTACCGGAGACTGCGGCGACGCGGTGGCTGGTCGCCACCCCGCCGGCGGCCGATGCGCTGGAGGGGAAGGACGCGACCGTCGCGGTGGCGCAAGGACTGCTGATGTTCGCCTATCCGCGGTCGGCGACCCGACGGAAGAAAGCAGATGGCAACCCGCGGTCGGTGCCGCTGACGGACATCCTCGATGTCGAGTGGGTACCGCGCGCCGGGCGGCACGCTGGCTTCGTTCGGGTCGGTACGGCGCAGACGCCGCTCGACCGCCCGAAGCCGAAACACGATCCGGCGGCCGTGCGGATCACTCCGGAGGGTGAGCTCGACGCGCTGTTCTTCGCGGCTCGACTGCTCACCCGCGTGCAGCCGTAGCTCGCGGCCGGAAGCGGGCGAGGCGACGCGGGGTCAGGCGACGCGGGTTAGGCGACGCGCGGGTCGGGGGCCGGCTCCTTCGCCCCAACAGCCTGCGGGACGTCCACTACGGCTTTGTCCGCCAGCAGCTCGGACTGCGGAAGGATCTCCAGGCGGGGGCGGGGTAGCAGCCGCGGGCGGATCGACAGGCCGCGGCGGTGCGAGAAGTACAGCACCGATCCGATCGCGCCGAGCGCGGTCAGGCCGCCGCCGACGATCAGCGAGTAGCGGGCGCCGAGCTCCTGCCCGACGAAACCGATCAGCGGCGAACCGATCGTCGTACCGCCCATCAGAACGGTCATGTAGAGCGCCATCACCCGGCCGCGCATGGTCGGCTCGATGCTGAGCTGCATGGTCGCGTTCGCGGTCGTCAGCATGGTCAGCGAGGCCAGGCCGACCAGCGGCAGGACCAACGCGAAGGTCAGGTACGTCGGCATGACCGCGCTCACGACCTCGAGCAGGCCGAACGCGATCGCCGCGCCGATCACCATCCGGGCGCGGATCCGCACCCGGCGGGCGGCCAGTAGCGCGCCCGACAGCGAACCGATCGCGAGGACCGAGCCGAGAATCCCGTACTCCCCCGCGCCCTTGTGGAACGCCTCGACCGCCATCAGGGCCGACGTGAGCTGGAAGTTCAGGCCGAACATGCCGGCGAAGGCCACCGTGACCAGGACCATCATCAGATCCGGGCGGCGCCACAGGTAGCGCATGCCGTCGCGGATCATCCCCTTGTCGCGGGCAGCGACCTTCGGCGTGTGCAGCTCGGACGTGCGCATCAGGCGCAGCGACAGGATCACCGCGGCGTAGCTCAGCCCGTTGACGATAATGACCGGGCCGGTGCCGATCCAGTGGATCAGCAGGCCGGCCAGACCGGGACCGATCAGGCGGGCGGCGTTGAAGGAGGCCGAGTTCAGCCCGACCGCGTTGGACAGGTCGTCGCGGCCGACCATCTCGACCACGAACGCCTGGCGGGCCGGCGCGTCGAACGCCGTACCGATCCCGAAGAGGAAGGCGATCACGAAGACGTGCCACGGCTCGACCAGACCGGTGACGGTCAGGGTGCCCAGGGTGAGGGCCGCGATCGCCATCCACACCTGGGTGATCTGGAGGAGCTTGCGCTTGGGGAAGCGGTCGGCGACCAGGCCGGCGTACGGGCCGAGCAGGAGGGCGGGGGCGAACTGCAGGCCGGTGACGATACCGAGCGCCGTACCGGAGTGGGTGACCTCGAGGACCAGCCAGTCCTGCGCGACGCGCTGCATCCAGGTGCCGACGTTCGAGACGATCGCTCCGGTGGCATATAACCGGAAGTTGCGGACGTGGAAGGCGCGGAAAGTGGGGCTCACTTGGCCGCCAGCCGCTCGAGAACAGGTGCTGCCTTACGCAGGATGTCGCGCTCCTCAGGGGTCAGTTGTTTGAGCTTCGCGTGCAGCCACTCGTCGCGGCGCTTGCGGTTGGCAAGGATCAGCTCGTCGGCCTTGCCGGTCAGCTCCACGGTGACCTGGCGCTTGTCGGTCGGGTGCGGACGCCGGACGACGAGCCCGGCCTCCTCCATGTTCGACACGATCCGCGTCATCGACGGCGGCTTCACCTGCTCGTGGGCGGCCAGCTCGCCGATCGTCATCAGCTCGTGCTTCGACAACGCGCCGAGGACGCCGAGCTGGTTCGCGGTCAGGTCGTGACCGGGCTCGCGCTGACGCCGGATCTGCCGCGACAACCGCAATGTGGACGACCGCAGGGCACTCACGAGCCCCACGTCACTCTTCACCTGCTGCGCTACGACTTCCGGCATACCTTTACCTTAACTCATTACCTTTGCTAACGAAAACGGGTTTTCGCCTGCTGGTATTCCCGGTGGTCTAGAGTTCGTTCGCATGGGGACGCCTCGGGAGCTGGTCCGGTACGAACAGCGGTTCCGGCGGGCTGGACTGCCGCTGTTCATCGAGGACTTCTCGCCGACGCACGACATCTTCAACCGAGCCGCGCCGCTGCTGACGCTGGTGTTCCTGGCCGAGATGCTCGGCGCGACGCAGCTGGAGTGGAGGTGGTGGAAGAACATCCTGGCAGCCGCCGTGGGACTGGCCATCCTGGTCGGCGCGTTCGGGGTGCTCAACTGGTTGCGGGGCCGACCCTTCTGGTCGTTGCCGACCCGCTTCGGCCTTCCGGAACTGGCGGTCTTCGTGATGCTGCCGGCGTTGTTCCCGCTCTACCCCGACTACAGGTGGCCGCAGTTCTTCGGGATTGCCGTCGGCAACCTGTTGCTCGTCGGTGCCGTGTACGTCGTGGTCGGCTACGGGCTGATCGCGACGACGTACTGGAGTCTGCGGCGGATCGTCGGCGAGCTGGCGAACTCGCTGACCAGCCTGATCCGGGCGTTGCCGCTACTGCTGGTGTTCTCGCTGGTGCTGTTCATCAACACCGAGATGTGGCAGGTGTTCGCCGGGATGCCGGTGGCGTTCATCGTGCTGTCGGTGCTCGCGTTCACATTGCTGAGCACGCTGTTCCTGATGGTCCGGCTCCCGAAGGAACTGGACGCAATCGAGGCCGACGTGAAATCGGATCCGCCGCTACGGCGAGTGCAGCGGCTGAACCTGAGCGTCAACCTGGTGATCCGGCAATGGGTGCAGGCACTGGTCGTGAGCACCGGGGTCGGCCTGTTCTTCGTTGCCTTCGGCATGATCGGGATCAACGCGAAGATCTACGAAGCGTGGGGCGTACAGCCGGGTTCTTGGTCCGCCGAACTGCCCCTGCTGGGCCACAAACTGTTGCTCACCGCGAGTCTGGTGAAGGTTGCCATCGGCATCGCCAACTTCACCGGGCTCTACTACTCGATCGCATTGCTGACCGATTCGTCGTACCGGGAAGAGTTCCTGGACAACGTCAGCGCCGAGCTGCGCTCACTGTTCACAGCTCGGGCCGACTACCTGGAGCTCCGGCGCCGCCTACTCCCCGAATAGCTCGCCGACACGCTTCGACCACTCCGGGAACTTCGCCCGCTTGGCCGCGACCTCGGCGTACATGGCCTGGCCGACCGCCGGGTCGTCATCGCTGATCCGGACCGCGCTCATCTTCTCCAGCTTGTCCATGATCAGGTCGTCGCCGGACAGATGCACCGGATCCCAGGTGTAGCGCTTGAACGCCTCGAGGTCCGGGATCACCGCCAGGTAGGCATGGGTGAATCCGTCGGCGGGATCCCCCAGATCCGCGCCGACCACCCCGACCACGGTCGACTCCAGCGTCGCGGTACGCCGCATCACCGCGAGCACCTCGGTCTGTTCCGCGGCCGTCACACCGTCCTTGAACCGGAAGCGCAGCACATTGACGAACATCGTCTCTCCTCACCTGGTTGCACTGATGAGTGCAATTTAGCGCACTGCTCGGTTCATCGCTAGGCTGGCCCGGTGACAGCGACCAGGGGACGGATCGACAAGCGGCAGGCGATCCTCGATGCGGCCTTCGCCGTGTTCGCGCGGGACGGGTACCGGCCGGCGAGCGTGGACACCGTCGCCGCGACGGCGGGAGTCGCCAAGCACACGATCTACAACCACTTCGGCGACAAGGAGAGCTTGTTCCGCGCGGCGATCGCCGCGCTCGCCGACGACGCTCTCGCGCGCAATCTCGCCGCGGTGGAGCTGCTGCGGCTGCCGGCCGGCTCAGAGGATCTGGCCGCGGTCCTAGGCAGGGCTGGGCTGCAGCTGGCCGAGTGCTACTGCGATGAGCGGTCGCAGGCGTGCCGGCGGCTGCTGCAGGCCGAGATCAAGAATCTCCCCGACCTACAGGACGTCGTCCGCGAACGCGCCACCGACAAGGTGAACGAGGCTCTCGCCGATCGGTTCGCCCGGCTCGCGCTCGCTGGGCATTTGCGCATTGCCGACCCGGCGGTCGCTGCGGAACAGTTCGGCGCGCTGCTCACCGGTCCGCTGGAGACACGGTCCCGACTCGGCAGCCGCGAGGTCCCCGCGGACGAGATCGCCGAGGTCACGCAGAACGCCGTACAGACGTTTCTGCGTGCCTTCGGCAACCAATAACTACGCTCAGGCTCAGGCTCAGGTGAGCCAGTCGGACAGCGGGCCGATCGCGAAGTAGATCACGAACAGGGCGCTGACCACCCACATCAGCGGGTGCACCTGGCGGGCCTTGCCGCGGACGACCTTCAGGATCACGAACGAGACGAAACCGGCACCGATACCGGCGGTGATCGAGTACGTGAACGGCATCAGGATGATGGTCAGGAACGCCGGGAACGCGAGCTCGATATCGTCGAAGTCGATCCCCTTCACCTGCGTCATCATCAGGAACCCGACCAGGATCAGCGCCGGCGTCGCCGCCTCGTAGGGCACCAGGGTGACCAGCGGCGCGACCACCATCGAGATCAGGAAGCAGATCCCGGTCACCACACTCGCCAGCCCGGTCCGGGCGCCTTCGCCGACGCCGGAGGCCGACTCGATGTACGACGTGTTGCTCGAGACCGAGGCCGCACCACCCGCGGCGGCGGCGACGCTGTCGACGATCAGGATGCGCTGCGAGTTCGGCGGGTTGCCGTCCTTGTCCAGCAGGCCGGCCTCGGCGCCGATCGCGGTCATCGTGCCCATCGTGTCGAAGAAGTCGGCCAGCATCAGCGTGAAGATCAAGAGCAGTGCGGAGATCAGGCCGACCCGCTCGAACGAGCCGAACAGGTTGAACTCACCGACCAGGTCGAAGTTCGGTTTCGTGAACACCTGGTCGGGGAGCTTCGGAACGCTCAGGCCCCAGCCGCCCGGGTTGTCGGTGGTCCGGCCGCCGACCTTGACGATCGCCTCGACCACGATCGCCAGGACCGTCGCGGAGATGATGCCGATCAGGATCGCGCCCTTCACCTTGCGCGCGTACAACGTGATGATCAGGATCAGGCCGACCACGAAGACGAGCACCGGCCAACCCTTGAGGTTGCCGCCGACACCGAGCTGGACCGGGGGGACACCGCCGACACCGGGCCGGACGAAGCCGGCGTCGACCACTCCGATGAAGGCGATGAACAGGCCGATACCAACGCTGATCGCCACCTTCAGTTGCACTGGCACAGCCTCGAAGACCGCTTTACGGAAGCCGGTGAACACCAGGACCAGAATGATCAGGCCCTCCAGCACGACCAGGCCCATCGCGTCCGCCCAAGTCATCTGGCTCGCCACGCTGAAGGCGATGAACGCATTCAGCCCGAGACCGGACGCGAGGGCGAGTGGGAAGTTCGCCACCAGACCCATCACGATCGTGACCACCCCGGCCACCAGCGCGGTCGCGACCGCGACCTTCGCGATCGCGGCACCCGAGTCCAGCCCACCACCGATGAGCTGCGGCCCACCTTCGACGAGCGGTGTCCCATCCTTGGCCGAGCCAAGGATCAGCGGGTTCAGCACCACGATGTACGCCATCGTGAAGAACGTGACGAGGCCACCGCGCAACTCGCGGCCGAGCGTGGACCCCCGTTCACTGATCTTGAAGAACGAGTCGAAGGGATTCGATCCGGAGCGGGCCGTCGTGGCCTGGGACGAGCTCATGACGGCATGGTGCCAGGTCGGACCCGCTGGTAGCGAGCACTAACTGCTGGCCTTTCGGGCGCGCCGTCTATGGTGGTGCCGTGACGGAGGAGCAACCCGCGCCCAAGAAGCGCACCGACCCCACCAGCCAGCTGGCCCGTGGCGAACTGGTCCACGCCGAGGTCAAACCCCTCGACCTGTCCGGGATCCCCACCGTCATCGTCGGCATCGTGTTGTTCGCGATCGCCTTCGTCGTGCTGCTGTTCTTCCGCTCCACCCTCGAACGCGACGGCCTCGAATGGTGGCTCTGGGTCGCCGCCGCCGGCTTCGGCCTCGGCTGGATCGGCCTCTGGTACTGCACCCGCCGCTGGAACAAAATCAAAGCCGGCAAACCAGTCCGCGACTGACCCGAGCGCTGTAGGTGTCGGCAAGGACACGTAGTAGTCCCTCCAGACCGCCTTCGCACTCCCCCGTCCACGCCTGAGCGGCGTCCCGGCCCACGACCACTACGTGTCCTTGGCGACGCATCTTTCCTCGGCGATGGATCTTCCGACCGACAGGACGTGTCCATCTGCGTAGACGGCGTTGGCCGTGGGGAGTTGGCGGGCGGGCGGGTTGGTGGGCGTATACGTCCTGTTCTTCTGCAGATCGGTGGGCGCAGCAGAACGCCCGGCCGATGGTGGGCCGGGCGTGGTGCGGTACGTAGGGGCGTACCGGGGTTAGGAGTCGGTGACCTCGTCGTCGGAGGTGGGTTCGGCGGCGGCTTCCACCTCGGAGTGGACGGCGTCGGCTTCGGTGGCCT
Organism: Kribbella sp. NPDC056951; assembly: GCF_042674205.1. NCBI lineage: Bacteria > Bacillati > Actinomycetota > Actinomycetes > Propionibacteriales > Kribbellaceae > Kribbella > Kribbella sp. NPDC056951. The sequence goes on along the minus strand of NZ_JBHUQZ010000003.1, from coordinate 451,485 downwards.
CGTCGTCGGTGGCGAGCTCCATGGAGTCGTAGCCGGTGGTGTCGAAGGCGTGGTCGGCGACCGGGGGTTCGGCGAGGTCGATGACGGCGTCGGAGTGGGCTCCGCAGCCGTAGTCGAAGGCGACGACGCGGCCTTCGCCGGGGGCCATCTCGTTGGCGCAGACGCCGAAGGAGCGGCCGAGGCTGTCACCGAGGCGGATCCAGTAGCCGCACCCGTTGCACTTGTAGGGGACGGCCTGGGCGATCGCGGCGGTGGGGCCGAAGTCGCCGGTGGACCAGCGCTCGGCAGCGTCGTCACGGCCGAACACCGACAGCACGCGCTCGCGACCGAGGCCCAACTCTTCGACGACCTCGAGAACGTCGTCGGGGCCGCCGGTATCGGTGAAGCCGGGCTCCAGGCGCGGGTCGTCGGCGGGCGTCGGGAACAGGTCGCCGGGGCGCAGGTCGCCGGGCTGCACGCGGTCGGACCACGGCACCCACTCGGGCGCGACGATCGCCGCGTCGCCGGGGAGCATGACGACCTCGTTGACGGTGACCGTCTTCGCGCGGGAGGCGCGGGTCACGGTGACCGCCCAGCGCCAGCCGCGGTACCCCGGGTGCGCCGAGGCGAAGTAGTGCGTGACGAGGCGCTCACCCTCGACCAAATGACCGAGGTGCTCACCGATCTGCGCCGCGCCGGCCTCGTCGATCGCGGCCTCGCGGGCAGGTTCGACTGCTGCGACACAGACCGCGTCGGCCTTGGCGCGCACAGGTTCCGGAGTTCTGAGGGCAGTCACGATCGCCCATTCTCGCATGCTCGGACCGCTCTCACGAACGCGCCGTGACTGCGGTCTGTCCCCCACAGGAGGCAGGATGGAGGCATGCAGACGCCAGACCCCGCCGACCCCCGGCCGACACCCTCCGGCACCCAGCCGCCCGGTGCCGCCCGAGACGGTCGCGGTCCGCAGGCGAACGGCCCCACGGACAACCGCCGTACGGCGGGCGGAGCAGCCGGGAAGAAGTCGGCCAGTGCGCGGGTCGGAGCTGCACGGGAACGGTTGGGTACGGCGGGGCGCAAGTTCGGCCGGGCCTCGAAGGTCGGGGCGAACGGGGTTGCGGCGGCTTCCAAGAAGACGGCGAGTGTCGGCGGGACCGTCGGCCGGTGGACCGGGCGACGGATCAGCGGGCTGACCGGAGCGCAGGGTGCTCGGGAGTCGGGGTTGCAGCGACTGATCGAGCTTGGCGCGGTGAATGCGGCCGGTGACACAGCGTTCGCGGTGTCGCTCGCGGGGACGGTGTTCTTCACCGTGCCGAGCGACCAGGCCCGGGACCGCGTCGCACTGTTCCTGCTGCTGACGATGGCGCCGTTCGCGTTGATGGCTCCGCTGATCGGACCGATCCTGGACCGCTTCCGGCACGGCCGGCGCTGGGCAATCGGGGCGACTCTCGGTGCGCGAGGGTTCCTCGTGTGGGGGCTGGCTGGGTCGATCACCGACAGCAGTTCGGTCTGGTTGTACCCGGCCGCGCTGGGTTGTCTGGTCGCGTCCAAGGCCTACGGGGTGACGCGAGCATCCGCCGTACCGCGGCTGCTGCCCAAGGAGATCACCCTCGTCACGGCCAACTCACGGATCTCGTTGGCTGGTGTGGCCGGCGCGACGGTCGGGGCCGGGATCGCGGGTGCGTTCGCGGCGATCGGGCCGCAGTGGTCGTTGCGGTGGGCCGCACTGGTGTATCTGGTCGGTCTGATCCTGGCGATTCGGCTGCCTGCGGCGGTTGATTCACCGGCCGGCGAAGAAGTGACCGGTACGGCGGGGCGCGAGATGCGGCGGAAGGCGATCACCGCGGCCGTGGCACGCGGTATTCGCTGCAACCTGGGACTGCGGTTCGTCTCCGGCTTCCTCACGATGTACCTGGCCTTCCTCCTCCGCGACCAGCCAATCGCCGGCATCAACGGCACAGTCGCGGCCGGTGCCGTGGTCGCCGCAGCCGGCATCGGCAACAGCCTCGGCACCCTGGCCGGTTCGTTGCTCAAGGCCCGAAAACCCGAGACCGTCGTACTGGTCGTGCTCCTCGCCGACGCCACCATCGCCGTATTGGTGGCAGTGTTCTACGGATTCCCGATCCTGATCGCGCTCGGCCTGATCGCGGGGTCGTGCAGTTCGCTCGGCAAGCTGTCGCTGGACGCGATGATCCAGCGCGACGTGCCGGAATCCGTCCGTACGTCGGTGTTCGCCCGCTCGGAGACCGTGCTGCAACTGTCCTGGGTCATCGGCGGCGGCTGCGGCATCGTGCTCCCGCTCATCCCCCGCCTCGGCTTCGGCTTCCTGGCCGCGGTCCTACTCCTCGCCGTCTTCCTCGTCGTCCGGATGAAGCCCTCCGGCATCCCCGGCGTCGGCGGCCCCCGCAAGCCGGGCCCGCGCCCCCAACCACCCAAGCGCTCCCCGGAACCCCCGGCCAAGGCTGGTACGACGCGGACGATCCTCACCACGAGCATCGCCGAACAACGCGCCCACCGCACCAAGCAGTCCGACGAACCCGAGCCGACCATCGAAGTACCCACCTCCGGCCAGCCGGTCGGCCAGTGGTGGAGCGGCCAGCCCGACGACGACACCGACGACACCCTCGAAGACCAGGCCCCCTGGTCCAAAGACCCCACCGTCGAAAACCGCCGCCACCCCGAACCACCCCGTTAGCCCACTACCCCGCGCGGCCCCCCGCACGCCCCGCCAGCCACCGTCCACCCCAGCCACAGGCTGCGGGCCTGCGTACACAACAGACGGCCGCGGCGGCGAGCACTCCCGCGGTCACTCCCGGCCGCATGACCGGTGCGGAGGTGGGAGCTCACCAACCGCCGGTGACCATGCGGCCGAGAGTGTGGCCTGCTGGCTGGTCGCCGCTCCGGCCGCCTGTTGGGTACGCAGGCCCGGAACCGTGGCTGGGGTTGGCGGGGGCGGGCAAGGGCGGGGGTTGTTGTGGGGCGGGGGTTGTTGTGGGGCGGGGGTTGTTGTGGGGCGGGGGTTGTTGTGAGCGGCCGTTAGTGGTTGGCGGGGGTTAGCTTGGGGTCGGCGGGGCTGGTGGTGGGTGCTGCGAGGGGGGTGGTGCGGCGGAGGGTGAGGGTGGTGATGACGGCGGTGGTTACCAGGAGGGCGGCGCCTACGACCGAGATTGTGTTGAGGGAGTGGGTGAAGGCGTGGCGGGCGGTGGCCAGGAGGGCTTCGGCTGCGGGGCCGGGGAGGTGGGTGGCGGCGGCTGTGGCTGAGGGGAGGCCTTCGCGGAGGGGGGCGATGGCGTTGGCGGGGAGGTCGGCTCGGTAGGCGGCGGTGCCGATGGAGCCTAGGACGGCGATGCCTAGGGCGCCGCCGAATTCGCTGCAGGTTTCCATGACGGCGGAGGCTGAGCCGGCGCGTTCGGGGGTGACGGAGCCGACGATGGCTTCGGTGACCAGGGACATGACCATGACGAGGCCTGCGGCTAGTAGGCCGGCGCCGGTGAGGATCACGGCGAGGGAGGACTCGACGCGGACCTGGGTCAGTACGGCGAAGCCACCGGCCGCGAGGAGGAAGGCGCCACCGGTTACGTAGGCACGGTCGAACCGCTTGGCCAGCGTGGTTGCCAGCGGAGCTGCGCCGCCGACGACTACTGAGGGGGCGAGCGACCAGAGGGCGGCCTTCAGGGGTGACAAGCCCTGCACGAGTTGCAGGTACTGGGTCATGAAGATCGCGTTGCCGACGAGCGCCACCATGCCGATGGTGTTGGCGGCGAGTGAGCCGCTGAAGGCGCGGTTGCGGAACATCGCTAGCTCGATCATCGGGTACGCCGCAGTCCGCTGACGTTGGACGAACAGCACACCGACGATCAGCCCGGCGACGATCGCGACCACCGGCAACGACGCCGTACCGTGCGCAGCCAGTTCCTTGATGCCCCAGATGATCGGCAGTACGGCGGCCAATGACAGCACCGAGCCGAGAAGGTCGAACCGTCCCCCGGTCGGCGCCTTGAACTCGGGCAGCAGGATCGGGGCGAGGATGAGCAGCAGAATCATCGCCGGGATGTTCGCCAGGAACACCGAGCCCCACCAGAAGTGCTCAAGCAGGAACCCGCCGAACACAGGCCCGAGCGAGATGCCGCCCATCATCACCGCGCTCCAGAAGGCGATTGCCTTCTGCCGCTGACCGGCGTCGTGGAACATGTTGCGGATCAGCGCCAGCGTCGACGGCATCAAGGTCGCGCCGCCGATCCCGAGCACCGCCCGCGCGGCGATCAGCTGCTCCGGGTTCTGCGCGTACGCCGCCACCACGGAGGCGAGGCCGAAGGCGATCGCCCCGAAGATCAGCAGCCGGCGGCGGCCGATCCGGTCGCCGAGTGAGCCCATCGTGATCAGCAGCCCGGCCAGCACGAACCCGTAGATGTCGAAGATCCACAGCTGCTCGGTCGCGTTCACCCCGAGATCGGCCGAGATGTACGGAACGGCGAAGTACAGCACCGAGACATCCATCGAGACCAGCAACAGCGGCAGTGCGAGCACGCCGAGCGCGATCCACTCCTTGCGCCCGGCCCGTTCCGTCGTACTCATAACCCCTCCAGAGGATCTGTCTACGGCGCACACTGTGTGCGCCATACGCAGACCATAGCCGCTATCTGTCTATGATGTAAACAGTCAGCGGGAAGAGAGGGTCAGGACATGGAGCTACCGCGCGTGCTGGAGCAGCTGTGGGGTCTCGAGGGACCGGCGCGGCCCGGGCCGAAGCCGACGTTCCAGCTGAGCGATATCGGCGCGGCCGCGGTCAAGCTGGCCGACGCGGGCGGGCTGCCGGCGGTGTCGATGAGCAAGGTGGCGTCCGCGCTCGGCTTCACGACGATGTCGCTGTACCGGTACGTCGACTCGAAGGACGACCTCTACACGGTCATGCTCGAGTACGCCTTCGGCGAGGCCCCGGTCCTGTACGGCGAGGATTGGCGGAGCCGGATGACGTCGTGGGCGGAGGCGTTCCGCGACGGGTTGCGCGCGCACCCCTGGGTTCTGCAGGTGCCGGTCTCCGAGCCGCCGTTGTCACCCAACCAGCTGGGCTGGATGGAGTCGGCGCTGCAGGCGTTCCACGACACCAAGCTGACAGCAGGCGAGAGGTTGTCCGCGATGTTGCTGGTGAACATCTACGTCCGCGGCGCCGTCCAGCTCACCGTTCACCAGTTCACGAAGTCACCCGAGGAGTCCGCGGCGGCCGACCGGCTCTACACCCAGCGGCTGATGTTCCTCGCGACCGAGGAACGGTTCCCCGCGACCGCCGCCGGGCTGCAGCATCCGCAGGAGCTGGAGATCGACTTCGGCACCGACGGATTCAGCGACGGCCTGGACACCGTCCTCGACGGCATCCAGGCCCGGATCGACGACTAGACGTCGAGCTTGTCGGCGACACCGCGCAGTACGGTCGCGACCTGGCGGGCGGCCTTGCCGTCGGGCTGGCGGCCGCGGCGGTAGTTCTCGCCGAGGTTGTCGAGGAGCTTGATCAGGTCCTCGATGACGAGCTGCATCTCCTCCGGCTTCGGCCGCATCGCCTTCGCCACCGACGGCGGCGGGTCGATCAGCCGGACCTGCAGGGCCTGCTCACCCTTGCGGCCCTCGACGACACCGAACTCGACCTTCTGGCCGGGCTTGAGGTTGGTCACTCCGGCCGGCAACGCCTCGGCGCGGACGTAGACGTCACCGCCCTCTTCCTTGCTGAGGAAGCCGAACCCCTTCTCGGAGTCATACCACTTGACCTTGCCAACGGGCACGGGAACCTCTTCGGAGTCAATCGTCGGAAGAACTGCAACGGGCGGGCGGCCCGACCGGCTACCCAGGGTACGTGACCGAGCGCCGCAGCGCCCGTGAGAAATCAGCGGTACTTGTCGGGATCCTTCAGCCGCTCGTTCATCGAACCGGACCGGAACCCGCGCGGATCGACCCGGGCCGCGGTGAACCCTTCGGCCATGACCGCATCCACCAGCTCCTGATGGTCCACCCGGGCGATCAGCTCGTGATCGATCTCGATACTCGCCGCCTCGCCCAGATCGCGGACGCGCACGTTCTGCAGCCCGTACGACGCCAACCGCGACCGGATCGCCGCCTCGGCCCGGTCGACCCGGGCCAGCAGATTCGGCGTGATGCGGATGCCGTACGCGATCCGGCTGGACAGGCAGGCCGCCGCCGGTTTGTCCGAAGTCGCCAGCCCCCAGCTGCGCGAGGCCTCGCGGATCTGCGCCTTGGTCAGCCGCGCATCCTTCAGCGGGGTGATCGCACCCCGCTCGTGCGCGGCCCGGATCCCGGGCCGGAACCCGGCGATCGCGTCGTCGGCGTTCGTCCCGGTCGCGATCGCGGTGATCCCGAACTCGTCGGCGATCGGCTGCAGGGTCTCGACCAGCTCGGCCTTGCAGAAGTAGCAGCGATCCCCCGCGTTGGCCTGGTAGCCCTCACGCTCCATCTCGTGCGTGTGCGGCGTCACGTGCCGCACGCCGAGCGCATCGGCGAACCGCGCGGCCGGCTCCAGCTCCGCATCCGGGAGGCTCGGTGAGATCGCGGTCGCGGCGACCACGTTGGCCGGGCCGATCGCCCGGGCCGCAGCCGCCAGCAGGAACGCCGAGTCGGCGCCACCGCTGAACGCGACGACCAGCTTGTCGTAGCTCGACAACCGCTTCATCAGCGCTTCCAGCCGCTGCTCGAGCACATACGCCTCGAGCCAAGCCGGGAACTCGGTCAGATCGTTCAGTACGACGTCCGCGCCGTACGCGCGCAGTTCGTCAGCCGTGAACGGCCCGGTCGCGACCGCCACCGCAACCGCGCCGGCCGCCTGCGCGCCGTCGATATCCGCGGTGTGGTCCCCGACGAAAATGCCCGCCTGGTGCTCGCGGAGCGCCGTACCCTTCTCGGCTCCGTGCAGGTCGCCGACCGGCTCGTCGACGTCCAGCCCGAGGTGCTCCAGGTGCAGTCGCACGGACGGCGTGTGCTTGGCCGAGACCACCATCGTCCGCCCGCGCAAGGCCCGGATGGCGGCCAGCGACTCGGCCACGCCGGGCAGCGGCAGGCTGCCGGTGATCGCGTGCGAGGGGTAGTGCTCGCGGTACCGCGTGACCATCGCGTCGACCTGCTCCGGCGGGAACCAGTTCGCCATCTCCCAGGTCAGCGGCGGCCCGAGCCGGCTCACCACGAGCTCGGAGTCGATGGGGACGCCGGTCTCGGCGGCCAGCAGGTCCCAGACCAGCTGGATCCCCGGCCGCGAGTCGATCAGCGTCATGTCCAGGTCGAACCCGACCACGAGTTCCGGTACGTCGAAAGTCGCGGGAGCGGGTCGGATCTCGGCGGTTGACACGTCCCCAACCCTACGTCCTGCCGCCGACAGCCCGGTCTCGCATCCCGAAACGGCCGATAAGTCTAGTAAATCAGTCGGATTATGGATGTTAACCCCACAGGAGGAACCATGACCGCTCAGCTCGAAGCTCCCGAGATCACCGTAACCAAGGCCGGCGGCGCGATCGGCGCCGTGATCGGCAACGTCCAGCTCGGCGGCGATCTCGCCCCGGAGACGGTGGCCGCGATCCGCCAGGCCCTGCTCGACCACAAGGTGATCTTCTTCCGCGACCAGCATGAGCTGGACGATGCCGGCCAGCTCGCCTTCGCCAAACTGCTCGGTACGCCGACACTGGCGCACCCGACCTCGAAGAGCCTCGACGGCGCGGCGAACGTGCTGCCGATCGACTCCGACTACGGCAAGGCGAACAGCTGGCACACCGACGTCACGTTCGTCGACCGGGTCCCCGCGATCAGCCTCCTGCGTGCGGTCACCCTCCCGCCGTACGGCGGCGCAACCACGTGGGCGAACACAGTTGCGGCGTACGCGGGACTCCCCGCAGCGCTGCAGGCGCTGGTCGACCGGCTCTGGGCTGTGCACAGCAACGTGTACGACTACGCCGGTGCGGCCGATGAGGTCCGGATCGGTGGAGTGGACGTGAAGGTCGAGACGCACCGCAAGCAGTTCGTCTCACAGCTGTTCGAAACCGAGCACCCGGTCGTCCGCGTGCACCCGGAGACCGGTGAGCGCTCCCTGGTGCTCGGTCATTTCGTACGGCGCTTCGTCGGCCTCACGTCGTCCGAAACGACCGCACTGTTCCAGCTGCTGCAGAACCGGATCACGAATCTCGACAACACCGTCCGCTGGCAGTGGCAGCCGGGCGACCTCGCGATCTGGGACAACCGCGCGACGCAGCACTACGGAGTCGCCGACTACGACGACCAGCCGCGCCGGCTGCACCGCATCACCCTGGCGGGCGACGTACCGGTCAGCATCGACGGTGTCCGCAGTACGCCGCGCACTGGCGACGCGACGCACTTCTCCTCACTTGACAACTGACGACTACCTGTCTGACCTCTTGACACTCTGGATGCTTTTGTAAACCATCAGGGACATGGACTCGTTCGCGGACCGGACCAAACGGCGGCTGCATAACGAGCTGCTGGATGCTGCGTACGACGCGATCGTCGCCGGCGGGTACGACGGACTCCGGATGGCCGAGGTGGCTCGGCGTACCGGAGTCTCCCGGCAGACCGTCTACAACGAGTTCAGCGACAAGTGGGGACTGCTGCAGGCAGTCACCACCCGCGAAACGGAACGGTTCCTGCTGGAAGTGAACGCAGCACTCGCTGCAGAGTCCGAGCCGATCGCCGGTTTGCAGGCCGCGGTCGAGCGGGCGCTCGCACTGGCCGGGGAGAACCCGCTGGTCAAGGCGATGCTGGGACAGCCGGGATCGGACCAGGCCAGCCAACTGCTGACCACACGAGGACAGCAGTTGCTGGAGGTGAGTCACCAGGCGCTGGACGCCCACGTCCGTGAGCACTGGCCCGAGGTGCCGCCAGAGGACGCGACCAGCTGTGTGGACATCGCACTGCGCGTTGTCCTCAGCCACATCGTCACACCGGGTCCTCCACCGGTGGCCGTGGCTGCGCAGCTGGCTCGCGTCCTCAGTCCGTTCTTGAGCCAGCACCGTCTAGTCCAGTCCAGGAGGCAGTGATGACGAATGCGTTGCACAGGCAGGGTTTCAACTCGCTGAAGTCAGGTGGCTTCAACTGGGACGCACTGCCGTTGCGGCTGTTCGACAAGGGCAACCGCAAGTTCTGGAACCCACGCGACATCGACTTCACCCAGGACGCTCTCGACTGGCAGAGCCTCAGCGAGAACGACAAGGACAACGCCCTCATGCTCTGCTCACAGTTCATCGCCGGTGAGGAGGCGGTCACCGAGGACCTGCAACCGTTCCTGCAGGCCATGGCGGCCGAGGGCCGGTTCGGCGACGAGATGTACCTGACACAGTTCTGTTTCGAGGAGGCCAAGCACACTGCGGTCTTCCGGCTCTGGCTGGACGCCATCGGCGTCACTGAGGACCTGCACCGGTACGTCGAGACCAATCCGGGCTACCGGGCCATCTTCTACGAGGCCCTGCCGGTCGCACTCAAGTCACTGGCCAACGACCCGTCACCGGCCAACCAGGTCCGCGCCTCCGTCACCTACAACCACGTGGTCGAAGGGACGCTCGCTCTGACCGGGTACCACGCATGGAACCTGCTGTGTACGGCGCGCGGCGTACTGCCGGGCATGCAGGAGCTCATCCGCCGGATCGGTGACGACGAGCGTCGCCACATGGCCTGGGGCACGTTCACCTGCCGCCGTCACGTGGCCGCCGACGAGTCGAACTGGAAGGTCGTCACCGACACCATGGAAGAGCTGCTGCCGCATGCGCTCGTCCAGATCCAGTGGGCTCTCGACAACTCCCCAGAGCTCCCACCGGAGATCAACCCGACCGCACTGATGACGTACGCCGGCGACCGCGCCACCCGTCGCCTCGGCGCGATCGAGTCCGCAGTCGGCGCAGATGTGGCCGGTATCGACCTGGACTACTCGCCAGAGCGTCTAGAAGACGTCTTCGGCGATGAGGACTCAGCCGCCCTCGCGGCGGTCCGCTAGCTTTCGCACCTCGGTGTCGGCGGCCGTGACCACCCGGCCGTCGGCAGCGTGGACCTTGAGCGGCTTGAGTGGCTTGTGGTTGCGGCTGTCCAGCAGCTCGGAGTGCGGCTCTCCCGGCTCGAAGGAGTAGGCCTCGCCCCACTGGCGGAGTGCGACAATCACCGGGAACAGCGCCTCGCCCTTAGCTGTCAGCGCATAGTCGCTGTCCAGAATCCCCTGCTCCACAAGGCGTTTCAGACGCGCGCTGAGGATGTTCTTCGCGATCCCCAGACTCCGCTGGAACTCCCCGAACCGACGACTGCCGTCGAAAGCGTCGCGCACGATCAACAGCGACCACCAGTCGCCGACCGCATCCACCGACCGCGCCACCGGACAGTCCTCGTCGTCGAACCGCGTTCGCTTGACCACACCCACCTCCTTGGTTGCAAAATGCTACCACTCGCCTCTACGGTAGCAACATGCAACCAACCCATTCTGCCGGGGCCCGCCAGCGCCTGTTCCTCGCGGTCGCGGCCGGGGTCTCGGTCGCCACGATCTACTTCGCGCAACCTCTGCTCGTCACCATGGGCACGGAGCTCGGCCTGTCCCCAGCCACGGTCGGCCTATTCGTCACCGTGACCCAGATCGGCTACGGATTCGGCCTGTTCTTCCTTGTCCCGTTGGGCGATCGCCTCGACCGACGACGGTTGATCCGCTGGCAACTGGTGCTGCTGGCGGCCGCGCTGCTGCTCGTCGGCATCGCTCGCAACGCCGCGATGCTCCTGATCGGCCTCGCCGCCGTCGGCACCCTCGCCGTGGTCACCCAGTCCCTGGTCGCCTTCGGTGTCTCCCTGAGCGCACCCGCCGAGCGCGGCCGCACCGTCGGCACGATCACCACCGGCGTCGTCCTCGGCATCCTCCTCGCGCGGACAGCATCCGGCGTACTGACTGATCTCGCCGGCTGGCGCACGGTCTACCTGGTGGCGTGCGGCCTGTCCCTTTTGATCGCCGCCACCCTCTTCCGCTCCCCGCCAGAACAGAAGACAGACCTCTCGTACGGCGCTCTGCTCCGCTCGACTGTTGGTCTGTGGCGCGACGAGCCGTTGTTCCGCAACACCGCCATCCGCGCGTTCTTCCTCTTCGCGTCGTTCAGCACCCTGTGGAGTTCGGTCGCGCTGCCATTGACCGCGAAAGGCTTGTCGCACACGGAGATCGGCGCCTTCGGCCTGATCGGCGCGGCCGGCGCCTTGGCCGCGGGCCCGGCCGGTCGGCTCGCGGACCGCGGTCACGGACAACTGGTGGCCGTGACCGCTTCGATGCTGTTGGCAACGAGTTGGCTGGTGATCGCCTGGACGCCCAGATCACTGGTGGCGCTGGCGATCGGCGCCGTCGCACTGGACCTCGCCGTACAGGCGATCCACGTCACCAACCAGAGCCGCATCTACCCACTCCGCCCGGATGCAGGCAGCCGCCTGATCGGCGGCTACATGGTCTTCTACTCGCTCGGCAGCGGCCTGGGCGCCATCGCGTCGACCTGGCTCTACGCCCGCGCCGGCTGGACCGGCGTGAGCGTCCTCGGAGCGGTCTTCGCGCTAGGTGCCGTGGTCACGACAGTCCGAGCAGGCCGAGCGACTTCTCGCGCATCTCGACCTTCCGAATCTTTCCGGTGACGGTCATCGGGAAGTCGTCGACCAGCAGCACGTACTTGGGGATCTTGAAGCGGGCCAGCTTGCCGGTGGCGAACTCGCGGACGGCGTCGGCGTCGAGCGGGTCAGCGCCCGGCTTGAGCTTGATCCACGCGCAGAGCTCCTCGCCGTACCTCTCGTCCGGTACGCCGATCACCTGCACGTCGGCGATCGCGGGGTGCGTGTAGAGGAACTCCTCGATCTCGCGCGGGTACACGTTCTCGCCGCCGCGGATGACCATGTCCTTGATCCGGCCGACGATGTTCACGTAGCCGTCGTCGCGCATCACCGCGAGGTCGCCGGTGTGCATCCAGCGCGCCTGATCGATCGCCTCGGCCGTCTTCTCGGGCTCATCCCAGTAGCCGAGCATGACGGAGTAGCCGCGCGTGCACAGCTCCCCTGGCTCACCGCGCTCGACCACCAGACCAGTGGCCGGGTCCACGAGCTTCACCTCGACATGCGGCATCACTCGCCCGACAGTCGACGTACGGCGGTCCAGGTCGTCGTCACGCCGGGTTTGCGTGGACACCGGCGACGTCTCGGTCATGCCGTAACAGATGGCCACCTCGGCCATGTGCATGTCCGCCACACATCGCTTCATCACCTCAACCGGACACGGCGACCCGGCCATCACCCCAGTGCGCAGTGTGGACAGGTCGTAGTCGGCGAAGTCCGGCAGACCCAGTTCGGCGATGAACATCGTCGGTACGCCGTAGAGCGCCGTACACCGCTCGTCCTGCACAGCCTGCAGTGTCGCAGCGGGGTCGAACGCCGGACCGGGGATCACCATGCACGCACCGTGCGTTGTGCAGCCCAGGTTGGCCATCACCATGCCGAAGCAGTGGTAAAAGGGCACGGGGATGCACAGGCGGTCGTCTGCGGTGAAGGCGATCGTCTCGGTGACGAAGAAGCCGTTGTTGAGGATGTTGTGGTGGCTGAGCGTTGCGCCCTTCGGGAAGCCCGTTGTGCCGCTGGTGTACTGGATGTTGATCGGGTCGTCGAAGGACAGCTCCTCGGTGCGCTGCTGCAGCTCCGCGTCACTCACCCGGTCGGCTGCGTCGCGCAGGCTGTCCCAGTCGCCAGTGCCGATGTAGACGGTCTCCTCGAGCGCAGCGCAGTCCGGACGCACCTCATCGACCATGGCTCGGTAGTTGCTGGTCTTGAACTCGGTGGCCGAGATCAGCAGCCGCACACCGGACTGGTTGAGCGCATAGGCCAGCTCGTGCGTCCGGTAAGCCGGATTGATGTTCACGAGGATGGCGCCCACCGTGGCCGTCGCGTACTGCGTGATGGTCCACTCCGCGCAGTTCGGCGCCCAGATGCCGACCCGGTCGCCCTTGGCGATCCCCCACGCCAGCAGGCCCTTCGCGACCCGGTCCACCTCGGCACCCAGTTCGGCGTACGTCCAGCGCCGGCCGCTCTGCACCTCCACCAGCGCGTCCCGGTCGCCGTACTGCTGGACCGTCCGTCTCAGGTTGGCGCCGATCGTTTCGCCGAGCAACGGTACGTCGGAGATCCCGGAGGCGTAGGAAGGCAGGCTCATGCCTGTCATCGTCGCCCCGGTCAGATGCGTCTGCAACCGCACGTGCGGCAGGAAACAGGGGGTGGACGGCAAGCAATGTCCGTACCAACTCTCCGTCACATCGGTAGCGCTGCGTCATTGGACCGTTACAGTGGTTGGGAGAGGTGTGAGGCGATGGGCCGATCCGCCGAAGGTCAGCACCGCAGCGACCGTCCGCCCGGGCGTACCGCCGAAGCGGCACAACGGACCGCTGCGGTGAGCGAACGCGTCCGGGACCTGGGCAACGTCCTGGCGAGCACACTCGCGATCGATGTGCACGGCACCGATCTGCAGACCCTCAAACGCGCGCCCCGGCGTGCTCCGCCCACTGTGTCGGCAGCAGATCTGACCGCGCGTCCCGGACCCGTCTGGGACGCGTTCCTGCCCCAGGCGCCCGGCCCGTTCCGCTGGTGGGGCACCGAGCGCCGGTACGCGCGGCGGCTGGCCGCGGCCGAGGACCGGTTCGCGGAGGCGATCGAGCGGCACCGGGCCGCCGAGGAGAACCGCCGCGACCGGGTGACGCGTGCCCAGCGCGAGCAGGTCGAGCAGCAGCGCCGGCTGGACGAGGCGACCGCTGAGCAGCACGCGCGCGTCGATGCGTACCAGCGTGCAGTGGAGAGCCGCGACCGCGCTGCGGTGACCCGGTACTTCACCAAGGCGCTGGAGCGAGTGACCGAACCACTCGACTTCCCCCGCCGGCGACGGGTCGGCTACGTGCCCGAGTCCACGTTGCTGGCGATCGAGTGGGATCTCCCGGACATGAGCGTCGTACCGGCTGAGGCGTCGTACCGGTATGACCGCGTGGCCGACGCGGTGGTCGCCGTACCGCGGCCGGAGAAGGAGGTGCGGCTGCTCTACCAGCAGCTCGTCGCCCAGCTCGCACTGCGCGCACTGCACCTCGTCTTCGGCAACGACCGGTACGGGGTCGTCGACACCGTGGTCTTCAACGGCATGGTCGAGTCGGTGGACCTGCCGACCGGGCAGACCGTCCGGCCGTGCTTGATCACCTTGCGGGCAACGCGTGAGCAGTTCCAGGCACTAGTGCTCGACCAACTCGACCCGGTCGCGTGTGTGCGCCACTACTTCGCTGCTGAGGTGTCACGGCACCCAGAGGAGCTGCAGCCGGTCGAGCCGGTGCTGGACTTCGACCTGGCCGACCCGCGCACGGTCGAGCCGATCGACGTGCTCAGCGAGATCGACAGTCGGCCCAACCTGCTGGATCTGAGCCCGGAGTCCTTCGAGCACCTGGTCCAGAACCTCCTGACCCGCATGGGCCTCGAGACCCGCCTCTTCCGGCTGGGCACCGACGGCGGCATCGACTGCGTCGCCTATGACCCGCGCCCGATCACGGGCGGCAAGTTCGTCGTCCAGGCCAAGCTCTGGACGCGCACTGTGCCGCCCTCCGCCGTCCGCGACCTCTTCGGCACTGTCCTCGACGCCGGTGCTACCAAAGGCATCCTCATCACCACCAGCGGCTTCGGCCCGACCAGCTACCAGTTCGCGACCGGGAAGCCGCTCCAACTCATCGACGGCACCGCTCTGCTGTCGCTGTGCCACCTGCACAACATCCCGGCGCGCATCATCCCCAGGGCTAGCTGATGGGCGACTCGTAGATCTGGATCTCGGTGCCGGTCGCGTCTTCGCCGTCGTCAGGTGCGGTGTAGAGGCGAAGCTTGCCGGCGGTGGTTTCCAGGGCTACCGGGTTGCGGGTGGCGTTGTGGCCGGTCGGGGAGAAGTAGGGGAAGGGGATCTCGTGCAGGATGCGATTGCTGCGCAGGTCGAGGAGTGCGAGGCCGCCCAGGTCGTAGGAGCCCTTGGGACCGGGGAGGCTGGTGACGCCGCCGCAGAGCTGCTTGCCCCGGGAGACGTAGTCGCAGTCCTGGTAGTCGAGCAGGTGGCCCTCGTTGGCGACCCGTTCGAGGCGGTGGCCGGTGGGAGTCCAGTTGTAGAGAGTGCGCGAGCCCCAGCTGACTCCGTGCACCTGTCCGGTCGTGCGGTCGCGGACTACGCCGCCGACGTGGTCGTTGGCGCGGAAGCGCTCGGTGACGCGGTAGGTCTTCGGGTCGACTGTGTACACGATCGCCCGCGAGTTGGGCCGGTACTCCGCGACCGGGATCCACACGTCACGTCCGTCGAAGTCGATGCCGCCGGGGTGGTACGCCGTACCTTCGCCGAGGCGGATGTCCTGCTTCAGGTTGCCCTGTCGGTCAAGGACGAACAGGTGGCCGATGCCCTTACCCGGTGAACGGTCGTAGCCGTCGACAGGCACCGGGTACTTCACCGGCGCCTCCAGGACCTCCACACTCGACAGGAAGATCAGATCGCCGACCAGAGCGAAGCCCTGCGGGTGGTAGGTCGGGAAGCGCAGCGGGATGCGTGCGACCTGGGTCCACGCCGTACTGCGATTGGTCGCGGTGAACGCCCGGGTGACGGCGTCGTCCCGTCCGCTGGCTTCGGCAGTGCTGAGGCCGGTCAGCAGGAGACCGGCGAGCACAGTGGCAATGACGAGTCGGCTACGCATGACACCAGCTGAGCAGACTCCGTTGCCCGCAGGGAAGTGTCAGACTAACTGCCATGGAAACTGGGGTAACGGTTGTCGGATCAGGTCAGGTCAGCACGGCGCCCGACGTACTTCGGGTGTCCTTGAGTGTCGAACACGTCGCACCGGACGTGGCCGCCGCCGTCGCCCAGGTGGCCGAGCGCACGGACGCTGTGATCGCAGCGCTGCGCGGGCAGGGGCTGGACGAGTCCGACATCGGTACGACGACAGTCAACGTCTACCAGGAGTACCGCGAACCGGGGACCGCTGCGGCGTTCCGCGGCTCCCACCAGCTCACCGTGACCACCAGGGACCTCACCGGCTTCGGCACGCTGCTCAACGCGGCCGTGGAAGCAGCCGGCAACAGTCTGGGCCTGCAGTCGCTGCAGTTCGACGTACAGGACAAGTCTGCGCTGCTGACTCGTGCCCGCGAGCTGGCCTTCCGCCAGGCCCAGGAAAAGGGCACCGAGCTCGCTCATCTGGCCGGCTACTCGCTCGGCTCGGTCACTGCGATCAGTGAGACCTACAGCCACGCCCCCATCCGTGAGGTGGCCATGGCGGCCGGTGCGGCCAAGGCCTTCGACGCCGCGTCGATCAACATCACCCCCGGCGACCATTCCGTCGAGGTGTCCCTCGAGGTGCACTTCTCCTGGGCCTGAGACTCAGGTCTCAAAGCAGGCACAAAGGTTGCGCTGTCGGCGCTGTCGTAGAGACTTCTCTCATGTATGCACCGGCGCCACTGAGGCGGCAGTTGAACCGGTCCGGGCTCTTGCTGCTCGGACCGGCGTTCGTGGCGGCGGTCGCCTATGTCGATCCGGGGAACTTCGCGACCAACATCGCGGCCGGGGCGACGTACGGGTATCTGCTGTGCTGGGTGGTCGTCGGGGCGAACCTGATGGCCGTTTTGGTGCAGTATCTGGCGGCAAAAGCGAGTATCGCGACCGGGCGGACGCTGCCGCAGCTGTGCCGCGACCACTTCCGCCGGTCCACGTCGACCGGGCTGTGGGCGCAGGCTGAGCTGGTGGCGATCGCCACCGACCTGGCAGAGGTGGTCGGCGGGGCGATCGCGCTGAACCTGCTGTTCGGGATCCCGTTGCTGCTGGGTGGTGTGATCACCGGTGTGGTCTCGTTCGGCCTACTGATCTACCAGTCCAAGCGCGGGCAGCGGCCGTTCGAGGCTGTGATCATCGGGCTGCTGGCCGTCGTTCTGATCGGTTTCGTGGTCTCCACTGTTCAGTCCCAGCCGTCCGCGTCCGGTGTGATCGGTGGGCTGGTGCCGCGTCTGGACGGCGTGCAGTCGCTGGTGCTGGCGGCCGGCATGCTCGGTGCGACCGTGATGCCGCACGCGATCTGGCTGCACGGCGCACTGGTCACTGACCGGCACTGGAAGACGATTCGCTCCACTGCGGGCAAGAACCGCGTTCTGCGCGCGACCCGCACCGACGTAGCCGTCGCCATGGCGCTGGCCGGTGCGGTCAACCTCGCCATGGTCGTCCTGGCTGCCGCCGCACTCAGTGGGACCGGTGCCGACTCACTGGATGCTGCACACGCAGCCATCGGCGACCGGCTCGGTCACTTCTCCGCACTGCTCTTCGCACTCGCCCTGCTCGCCAGCGGCTTCGCTTCGTCCTCGGTCGGCACGTACGCCGGTTCCGTCATCCTGGACGGGTTCTGGCAGCGCAAGGTCCCGCTGACGGTCCGCCGCCTCATCACGCTCATCCCGGCGCTGGTGATCCTGGCGATCGGCATC
Source organism: Kribbella sp. NPDC056951 (assembly GCF_042674205.1). NCBI lineage: Bacteria > Bacillati > Actinomycetota > Actinomycetes > Propionibacteriales > Kribbellaceae > Kribbella > Kribbella sp. NPDC056951. Next base: position 434,004 of record NZ_JBHUQZ010000003.1, on the reverse strand, counting down.
GACCCCAGCCGCGCGCTGGTGGTGTCCCAGGTGGTCCTCAGCTTCGGCATCCCGTGTGCACTGTGGCCACTGGTCCGGTTGACCGCGTCCCGGCGCGTCATGGGCCACCTCGTCAACCGCAAAGCGACTACTCTCGCCGCATGCCTGGTAGCAACCGCCGTCACCGCGCTGAACGTCGTACTGATCGTGCTGACGATTCGGGGCTGACATGACGCGCGTTTTCGCGGTCAGCGACATCCATGGGCATCCGGAGAAGCTGAAGGGGTCCTTGCTGGCAGCGGGGCTGGCCGATGCCGAAGGCAACTGGTCGAATACGGACGCGCGGCTGTGGGTGCTGGGTGATTTCTTCGACCGCGGGCCGGACGGCATCGGCGCGCTGCGCTACGTCCGCGGTCTGGTCGAGCAGGCACCGGCCGGTGCGGTCAACGTGCTGCTCGGCAACCACGAGATCCTCGCGCTGGGGATGCGCAAGTTCGGCGACACCTTCGTCCCGCACGAGGGCATCACCAGCCGCAGCTTCGAGCGCTCCTGGGCACTGAACGGTGGCCAGGACCGCGACCAAGAGCTGTTCACCGACGACGACGTCGCCTGGCTGCTCGAGCAGCCGCTACTCGCCCTGGACGCCGATCACCTGCTGATGCACTCCGACACAGCCGAGTACGTCGACTGGGGTGACACGCTCGACCAGATCAACACCCGCGCCCGCGCCGACCTGCACTCCGACGACATCGTGGTCTGGTGGGAGATCTGGCGCCGGCTGACGTCGCGGTACGCGTTCCGGGGTGAGAGCGGTCCCGAGGTGGCTCGGATCATGCTCCAGGCCCTCGGCGGCCGGCGGATCGTGCACGGCCACAGCATCGTCGCTGACATGCTGCACATCTCCCCCGAGTTCCTCACCGGCCCACACCTGTACGCCGACGGTCTGGTGCTCGGTATCGACGGCGGCGCCTTCGACGGTGGTCCCTGTCTGGTCGTGGAGCTCGAGCAGTCCTAGGGGAATGCAGTCGGCCGCCAGGTGGTTGGCAGGGGTTATGGCGGACAAGACGCGGAAGATCCCAGGCCCGGACCACCCGATCACAGTCGCGAAGAACCCGGACCGAGTAGTGGTGAAGCTCGGCGACCAGGTGCTCGCAGACACCCGCGATGCGCTCTCCCTGCAGGAGTCGACGTACCCGGCGGTGCAGTACGTCCCCCGGGACGACGTCGACTTCACCCTGCTCGAGCGCACCGAGCACTCGACGTACTGCCCCTACAAGGGCGACGCGTCGTACTACAGCATCCTGCCCGCGGGCGAGGCCGGTGTGAACGCGGTCTGGACCTACGAGCAGCCGTACGACGCGGTCGCCGACATCCGCGATCACGTGGCGTTCTACGCGGACAAGGTGTCGATCGAGATCATCGCCGACTGACACCGCCCTGCAGGAACGACCGCAGCACGGGTGCGAGGAACTCCGGCGGTACGACGTGGTTCTGGTCGGCGAGTTCGATCAGCGCGGCCGCCCGGAGTTGCTTCACGACGCGATAGCCGGCGTCGATCATGAACGGTGGTGAGGCGGTGCCGGCCAGCACCAGAGTCGGCTGGGTGATGCTCGCCAGCAGTTCGACCGGCAAACGCCCACCGGGAGCGCCGTAGTCCATCACAGCGAAGTCATAGGCGAGCGTGGGCGCCAGCTCGGCGATACCAGGCTCAGCGGCGAGTTCGACGGCCTCTGACATCGGCACACCGGCCATCAGCAGGAACCGCTCGACCGCCTCCTGATTGCGCCCCTCCTTGAGGAGCTCGAGGACCTGTGCGCCGTCCTCACTGGAGTCGACGTCGTCCGGCCCGTACGGCGGCTCGTGCAGCACCACCTTGCTGAACGGCAACCCGCTGCTCGCGGCGACCGCCGCCAGCCCGGCACCGGACGAGTGCCCGTAGATCGCTGCCCGACCGCCGATCGCGGCAAGCAGCGCCGCGATGTCCTCCACCTCACGCTCCACCGCGTACGGCGTCTCGTCGCCGGAGTCACCGCGCCCGCGCCGGTCGTAGGTGATCAGATCGAACTCACCGGCCAACGCAAGCGCCAGCGGCTTGAGCGCATTCCGGTCACACAGTGCCCCCGGTACCAGGATCACCGGTTCGCCTCTGCCCAGTCGCTCGTATGCGATCGCCGTACCGTCCGCAGACGTCACACTCTCCATCGAAGTCCTCCTGCTCGTGGTCACTGCTCCTAGGTCGGAGCCGTCCGGGAGAAATCGACATGCGGTGCGCCCCGAGCGGTGGTTCACTGCGTGGCTGTGATCACTAACGTTGACGAGTACCTGCACGCGGCACCGCTGTCCGGCTCTGAACCTGAGGAGGTCGGGCCGTTCACGCTCTTCCGCAGTACGACGATCTGGCCGTACTACGCGCGTCCTCGCGCCGGTGTGACCGTGGAGCCGGCGGATGTCGAGGCAGTGCGAGCCCGGTGCGCCGAACTGGGTCTGCCGCTGAACTTCGAGTGGGTCGTCGAGGCGTGTCCGTCACTGGGACCCGCAGCCGCTGCGGCCGGGCTGACGGTGATCGAGCATCCGCTGCTGGTCATGGACCGGGCTGACTTCAAACCGGTGACGGTGGATGCGCGGGTCGAGATCCTGCCGGCCGATGCCGCTCTGGTCCGAGAGTCACGGGCTGTTCAGCACCTCGCCTTCAGCGACGCCGGGACCGCGGTCGGCACCGGTGGGCCGACTGAGCGGGACGCTGCAGCGGCTGAGCTCTCTGACGCACTGATTGCGGGAGTGGCGGATCGCATCAGCCGTGGGGTGACGGTGTCGGCCGGAGCATTCACCGACGACGGCATGGTCGCCACCGGTCAGCACCAGCCGGTCGGGACGGCCTCGGAGATCGTGGGCGTCGCCACGCTGCCCTCGATGCGGCGGCGTGGTCTGGCGGCCGCAGTGACCTCAGCACTCACTCAGCACGCCTTCGACAACGGTGTGGAGCTGCTACTGCTCTCGGCCGAGAGCGACGCAGTGGCAGCCGTGTACGAGCGAGTCGGCTTCCGGCGTATCGGGTTCGCCGGGGCCGCAGAGTGACACGCGGTTAGTGATCGAGTCAGAAGCGCCGTACCGTTGGAGGGATGACCACGTCCGAGCGCTCCCGCCCACGCACCCTCGCCGAGGCGCTGCGTAGTTGGGACGACGCTGCCCTCGGGACGTTGCTCCAGCACCGGCCTGACCTGGCCATGCCCATCCCGGCCGACACCAGTCAGCTGGCCGCTCGCGCCACTACGAACGCCTCGGCGGCGCGGGCGATCAACCGGCTCGACGAGTTCGGTGTCGACCTCTTGGAGTCGCTGTCGGCGCTGCCGGAGCCGGTCAGCCTGACCGATCTGGCTGCCGGAGTCGACCAGCCAGTGGAGACCGTGCGGCCGCGGATGGATGAGCTGCTGGACCTGGCGCTGGTCTGGGGCACCGAGGACGACCTGCGGCTGATCCGGGCCGTGCACGAGCTGCTCGGCCCGACTCCTGCGGGTCTGGGCCCGATCACTACGCGGCACTTCGGCGATCTGGACAAGCTGATCGCCGATGCCGGCCCGGACGCCCGTGAGGTGCTCGACAAGCTCACGTGGGGTCCCCCGACCGGATCGGTCGAGAAGGCCGAGCGTCCGGTGACTATCGCGTCCGCACGGACCCCAGTCGAGCGGTTGCTCGCACGCGGCCTCGTCGTACCGCGTGATCCGAACACAGTGGTGCTGCCGCGGCAGATCGGTCTGCACCTGCGCGGCGGGCGCGTGCTGGCCTCGACGCGGCCCACTCCGCCGCCGCTGGACGGCAAGACGGTGACGGCATCGATCGTCGACCGGGCCGCGGCCGGAGCAGCGCTGGACCTGGTGCGTCAGGTCGACCGAGCGCTGGAGCAGCTTGGACTCGAGCCACCGCCGGTGCTGCGTACTGGCGGGATCGGTGTTCGGGAGCTGCGCAGTCTGGCCGGGAAGATCGGTGCGGAGGAGTCCACCACCGGAGCCGTGCTCGAGATCGCGTACGCCGCCGGTCTGGTCGCGGCCGTCGAGATCGGGACCAACGAGCACTGGCTGCCGACGAACGCGTACGACGACTGGCTCGAACTGGACCTGGCGCATCGCTGGGCCCAGCTCGTGACGGCCTGGTTCGGTGGGATGCGGGCGATCGGTCTGATCGGTCGCCGCGACTCGGGCGGTTCAACAGCTGCCGCGCGCGAGCGGCTCATCAACGCGCTGGCACCGGACCTTGAGCGTTTGCTGGCTCCTGAGGTCCGGGTGCTGACTCTCAATGCATTGGGCGAGACTCCGGCAGGTATCGCGCCAGCCACGCACTCGGTGGTGACATGGGTGGCCTGGCATCGCCCGCGCCGGGGCGGGCAGTTCCGCGACGAGCTGGTCGAGTGGGCCATCACCGAAGCCGCACTGCTCGGGCTGACCGGTCTCGGCGCGTTGGCGACCCATGGGCGTCCATTGCTCGAGCAGGAGCCCAGTGTCGATGAGCTGGCCAAGGCCATCAGCCCGCTTGTACCAGAGCCGGTGTCAGAGATCCTTCTGCAGGCCGACCTGACCGCAGTGGCTCCCGGCCCGCTGGTGCGATCCGTTCAGGACGACCTGTCCGCCATGGCCGATGTCGAGTCGCAGGGCGGCGCTGCGGTCTACCGCTTCAGCGAAGGCTCGGTACGGCGTGCGTTCGACCTCGGGCGGACTGCCGACCAACTGCACAAGTGGCTGGCCGATCACTCGCGCACGCCAGTCCCGCAACCACTGACCTACTTGGTCGACGACGTTGCCCGGCGGCACGGCGTACTGCGGCTGGGTACGGCGTCGACGTACCTGCGGTGTGATGACGAGGATGTGCTCACCCAGCTGATCAGTTCGAACCTGCCTGGGGTTCGCTTCCGCCGGTTGGCGCCGACCGTGGTCGTGTCGCCGTCACCGCCGGATGTGGTGCTCAGCCGATTACGTGATGCCGGACTGGCTCCGCTGGCCGAGACGTTCGACGGCGTGGTGCACGTGAGCACGGCCACGACTCGACGCGGTGACCCGCCACGCCGCCGTACCAGCCGAGACTTCGCCGACAGCGCGGTGGACCTCACCGACGACCAGGTGAAGGCGGTGATCGAGAAGGTCCGCGCCGGCGACCGTCTGGCCGCGGACCGCCCGGCCGACGATGTCGCCGCCGAACCCACCGCCCCTGCCGAGACCATCGCCGTCCTGACCAACGCAGCCGAGGCCCACAGCCGCACCTGGATCTCGTACGTCGACCACAACGGCACGGCCTCCGAGCGCATCGTCGAGCCCACCCGGGTCGCCGACGGCTGGCTCACCGCCTACGACCCCAGCACCAACCAGCCCCACACCTATGCCCTGCACCGCATCTCCAGCGCCCGCGCAGTCGAAGGCTGACCAGCGGTTTGGCGGGTGGGGGCACAATGGAGGGTCGGGCCAACGATGGGAGTGACGGGTGACGGACGGGCCGTTGATCGTGCAGTCGGACAAGACTCTGCTGTTGGAGACTGCACATCCGGATTCTGGGGAGTGCCGGAAGGCCATTGCGCCGTTCTCCGAGTTGGAGCGCGCTCCTGAGCACGTGCACACCTACCGGCTGACTCCGCTCGGCCTGTGGAACGCACGGGCCGCCGGACACGACGCCGAGCAGGTGATCGACGTACTGCTGCGCTTCAGCCGCTACCCGGTGCCGCACTCGCTGCTGGTGGACATCGCGGAGACGCTGGATCGCTACGGCCGCTTGCGGCTGGAGAAGCACCCGCAGCACGGTCTGGTGCTGGTCACGACCGACCGCCCGGTGCTGGAGGAGGTGCTGCGCTCGGCGAAGGTGAAGCCGATGCTGGGCGCGCGGATCGACGACGACACCGTGCTGGTGCACCCGTCGGAGCGCGGTCACCTCAAGCAGACGCTGCTGAAGCTCGGCTGGCCCGCTGAGGACCTCGCCGGGTACGTCGACGGTGAGGCGCACCAGATCGAGCTGGTGAAGGACGGTTGGGAGCTACGGCCGTACCAGGAGCAGGCGGTCGAGTCGTTCTGGCACGGTGGCTCGGGCGTCGTCGTACTGCCCTGTGGTGCCGGCAAGACGATCGTCGGCGCTGCGGCCATGGCACAGGCGTCGGCGACCACGCTGATCCTGGTCACCAACACGGTGTCCGCGCGGCAGTGGAAGGACGAGCTGCTCAAGCGCACCAGCCTCACCGAGGACGAGATCGGCGAGTACTCCGGTGCCCGCAAGGAAATCCGGCCGGTGACCATCGCGACGTACCAGGTGATGACCACGCGCCGGAAGGGCGTCTACACGCACCTGGAGGTGTTCGACGCCCGCGACTGGGGCCTCATCGTGTACGACGAGGTGCACCTGCTGCCCGCACCGATCTTCCGGATGACCGCCGACCTGCAGACCCGCCGCCGGATCGGTCTGACCGCCACCCTCGTGCGTGAGGACGGCCGTGAGGGCGATGTGTTCTCACTGATCGGCCCGAAGCGCTACGACGCCCCCTGGAAGGACATCGAGGCCCAGGGCTGGATCGCCCCCGCCGACTGTGTCGAGGTGCGCGTGGACCTGGAGCAGACCGAGCGGTTCGTCTACGCAACCGCCGAGCCCGAGGACCGCTACCGCCTGGCCGCATCAACACCGGCCAAGTCCCGCCTGGTCAAACGCATCGCCGAACACCACGACGGCGAGCCCCTGCTGGTGATCGGCCAGTACATCGACCAACTGGACGAGCTAGGCGAGCGCCTGAACTGCCCGGTCATCAAAGGTGAGACAACGGTCAAAGAGCGCCAGCGCCTGTTCAACGCCTTCCGCACCGGCGAGATCAACCGCCTGGTCGTCAGCAAGGTCGCGAACTTCTCCATCGACCTCCCCGAGGCCTCCGTGGCCATCCAGGTCTCCGGTACCTTCGGCTCCCGCCAGGAAGAGGCCCAGCGCCTCGGCCGCGTCCTCCGCCCCAAGGGCGACGGCCGCACCGCCCGCTTCTACTCCATCGTCGCCCGCGACACCATCGACGCCGAGTTCGCCGCCCACCGCCAACGCTTCCTCGCCGAACAGGGCTACGCCTACACCATCGTCGACGCCGAAAACCTCTTCGCCTAGAACAGCGCAGCGACACGCGGTGACCGCCACTGTCACGCAGAGTCAGGAAGACTCCTCCTGCAGGCTCTTGCCGGAGGAGCTATCCATGGCCGACCGCATCGAACAGCTGTTGCACCGCCGTACCGACCTGAGCACGTTCCTGGTCCACCTGACCAAGGACACGGAAAATCACACCGCCCGGGACAACCTGCTGTCGATCGCCGAGTCCCGGACGATCGAGGCCAGGTCGCCGTTCGGGCTGGCCAAACAGCATGACCAGCTCTTGCATCGCACTCGGGCGACCCAACGTGTTGTGTGCTTCTCCGAGACTCCGCTGGAACACACCTGGATGATGGTTCGCGACATCCACGGACGTCAGGAGTCCTTCACGAAGTACGGCCTCGTCTTCACCAAGGCGATCTGCCGACGCCGGGGATGTAACCCGGTGTGGTACCTGGACATCTCCGTCGGACACGACTGGTTGAGCAACCCGGTCAACCGCCAAGTGGACCGCGCCATCGCGGAGTCGACCGTCGAAGGCACGGTCGACAGCCGACGGCTGGCCCTCCAGGACATCCTGCGGCTGACTCCGTTCATGGAGAAGATGGGCAACCCGAACGGTCAGCGCAAGGAGTTCTCCTGGGAACGGGAATGGCGGCACGTCGGCGACTTCTCCTTCAAGTCCGTGGAGAACGTCGTTGCCTTGCTTGCACCCGAGGACGACCATTCGGCGCTGCGCGACGACTTGAGCTACAGCTGGAAGCGGCGGAGCATCCCGTTGATCGATCCCGACTGGGGTCTGGAGCGGATGATCTCCGTCCTGTCCGGCGTTTCGGCCGTCTAGTCGACGAGGCGGGTGTGGATGCCGTTGAAGTGGGACTTCATGGAGCGGGCGAAGGCGTCGGGGTCGCCGGAGGTTAGTTTGTCGAGGAGGTCTCGGTGCCAGGCGGCGGCGTCGGCGGGGGTGTAGCGGGCGCCGGGGAGGCGGGCGTCTACGTCGGCGAAGGTGCGCCAGAAGACTGAGAGCAGGTCGATGACCAGGGCGTTGCCTAGGGGCTCGTAGAGGGCCTGGTGGAAGGCCCAGTCCTCGTCGGGGAAGTAGCTGCCGGTGGCGGCCTTGGCTTCCATCCGCTGGACCAGCTCTTCCAGGGAGTCTGCGCCGTGGGTGCTGAAGTGGGCGACCACCTCCTCGGCGAGGCCGACCTCCAGTGCCTGGCGGACCTCCAGGACGTTCTGGACGTCGCGGAGGTCGCCGGCCATCGACTGGGACATGCGGAAGGCGAGGCCGTCCTCCAGCGACTGCAGTGACACCTCACCGACGTAGGTGCCGTAGCCGTGGCGAATCTCGATGATGCCGACTGCTTGCAGGGCCTTCATCGCCTCGCGCAGGGGGTGCCGCCCGACACCGAGCTGGGCCATCAGGTCCTGTTCGTTCGGCAGCGGGTCGCCTGCCTTCAGGCCGCGCTCGAGGATGTAGGACTTCATCTGGTCGCGGATGAAGGTCTGATTCCCCGCAGCGCCACGTGGCCTCGTCACTGACAGTCCACCTCCTGTAAAGGTCGTTAGTGTAATCCGGCCTCGTCCAGTAGGGGGCGGAGTGCGGCGATCTCTGTGTCGTCGAGGGGGATGCAGGGGTACGCGGTGATGGGGCAGTCGATGACGCCGAGCAGGTAGAGCGCTGCCTTGAAGGCGCCGAGTGCTGCTGAGCTGGCGCCCATCCGCGACCGGTCTGCCACGTCGACGATGTCGAACAAGCGGATCAGCCGCTCCTGTTCGTGCCACGCATCCGCACTGGACGCACCGAACAAGCGCACGTAGCCGGCCGGGTCCACGTTCCCCAAGCCCGGTACGACGCCGTCCACACCGAACGCCAGTGCGGAGTCGACGGCTACCTCCGACCCGGTCATGATCGCGAACTCTTTGAGCCCGGCTTCTCGCCGTTCCATCACCAGCCGCCGCAGACTGGGCTCTTGCCCGCTGGAGTCCTTCACACCGGCGATGACCCCGGCCTGGGCGAGTGAAATGACCAGTGAGGTCGGCAGCTTCGTACCGACTCGCACCGGGATGTCATAGGCATACAAGGGCGTCTCGCCCGCCAGCTCGGCCAGTCGCGTGAAGTGTCGCTCGATCTCCGCGGGATGCGTTGCGGCGTAGAACGGCGCTGTGGCAACCAGCCCGTCCACTCCGGCCTTCAGAGCCGCCGAGACGTGCGCACCGACCCGAGCGGTCGACGTGTCAATCACACCGGCCAGCACCGGGACCTGGCCACTCACCTCACCCACTACGGTCTCAAGCACGACCTGCCGCTGTTCGTCGGTCAGAAACGTTCCCTCACCACAGGTGCCGAGAACGAACACACCATTGACTCCCCCGGTCAGCTGGTGCTGGATCAACCGCGCCAGCGATCCAGTGTCCACGTCGTACGACGGAGTGAGTGGTGTGACGAGCGGAGGTACGACACCAGTCAGCAAAACGAGCTCCCAATGGTCAAAGGGCGAATGTGGCAAAGCGCAGTGCAGCGAAGGACGAGGTCTCACCGGCCTCGTAGAAGATCCCCACCGACCCGTCGGCCAGCAGCACCAGATCGGAGTACCCGGCCATCCCGGGATGCACGACCAGTAAGGGCTCCCAGGACGCACCGGCGTCGGAGCTCACGAAAACGGTCAGCTCGCGCCGGACCGCCGGATCGGTCGGGGTCGACAGCAACAATCGCCCATCGGGAAGCGCCAGCACGCTCCCCTGGATCCCCGGTGCAGTGACCTCAGGGATCCCCGCGTACGGCGCCTCCAACGTGGCACCGCCGTCCGACGACCACGCGTGGACTCGGGCCGGCCCGGTACCTAGGTGGTTGCGCGCATTGAAGTACAGCCGGCCATCGGGGAGCTCCGCGACCGCATTCTCGTTGACGTTGATCTCCGGCTCGTCATTGCGATCGACGAACCCCACCGACCAGGTGTGTCCGCCGTCATCGCTCACGATGCAATGACCACCGTTGACGCCATCCGGCAAGGCAGAGTGGTTCGCCGGGACCACCAACCGTCCACTGCGCAAGGCGATCGCGTGACACGGTCCGGTCGCGTACCAACCCCAGTCCGCCGGTTTCACCTGCTCAGTGATCTCCACGGGCGCACTCCACGTCGTACCGGCGTCAGCAGACCGCTGCACGAAGACGCGTCGGCCGTCCTCCGGGTCACTCCCCCGCGCCAGTGACGACTCCGCGGCCTCAGCGCCGTTCTGCACCGACACCAACACGACATCCCCGCTGACCGGATCGAAGACCGGTGCCGGGTTACCGCAGGTCTTTCCTGGCGCCGCCAGCACGACCTGCAGCGGCAGCCAGGTCAGACCGCCGTCCAGCGACCGCCGCAGTACCAGCTCGATCTCTCCGGAGTCCCCAGGCCCGTGCCGCCGCCCCTCGCAAAAGGCGAGCACCAGCTCATCACGCGCCACCACGGCCGGGATCCGGAAGGTGTGGAACCCGCTCCCGGCCGGTTCGAAGACGACCCCGAGTCTTGAAGACATAGGACGTACTATGTCATCGTGTGGCCTCCCAACGACAGTGCTTGTCTAAAAAGAGTGAGGCTCGAAGATGCCCGTCAGCAGACGCACGTTCCTCGGCGGCGGACTGGCCGCCGCGGCGGTCGCGATGACCGGCTGCTCGTCCGGCCCGAAGAACACGGCGGCCGCCAACCGCGCTGTGGCCCTGCCGACGTACACGAAGTACGCCGGAGTGACGCCGGACCTGCCCGGCGACGGTGTGGTCCTGGACGCCTTCCTGAAGTACCCCGCGAAGCCGATCCGCGCGATCACCGAGGCTCCCGGGGACGGGCAGCCGATCACGTTCCTGACGAACATCCCGGGCGCGATCCCACCCGCGGCGGACCGGAACCAGTTCTGGCAGGCGCTGAACGACCGGCTCGGCTCCGAGCTGCAGATCAGCATGGCGTCCAACGACGAGTACAAGGACAAGTTCGCCACCCGCATCGCCGGCGGTGACCTGCCGGACATCCTCAACATCCCCGTCGACACCGCACAGATCCCCGGTCTGGTGAAGGCCAAGTGCCTGGACCTCACCGAGCACCTGTCCGGTGACGCGATCAAGAAGTACCCGTTCCTGGCCAACATCCCTGCGGACTTCTGGCAGGGCTGCGTCTTCAACGGCGCCATCTACGGCGTCCCGGTGCCGCGGGGCATGTCCCGGACCTCAGGGGTGCTCTATCGCGAGGACCTGCTCGCCGCCAAGGGCATCAAGGACCCCGCACCGAAGAACTTCGAGGAGTTCTTCGCCCTCGCCAAAGAGCTCACCGCCGCCAAGCAGAACAAGTGGGCGTGGACCCGGGTACCGCTGTCCACCCTCCGCCAGCTGCTCGGCGTACCGAACGTCTGGAAGGAGCAGGGCGGCAAGTTCACCTCCAGCTACGAGCATGAGGCGAGCCAGGAGGCACTGGAGGCGGCACGCAAGATGGTCGCCGCCGGAGTGATCAACCCAGATGCGTTCAACGACAAAGCCAGTGCGCGCAAGCAGTGGTTCAACAGCGGTACTGCGGCCTTCGACTACGACAGCTTCGTCGCCTGGAACCAGTACTACGCCGACAACATCGCAGGTGACTCCTTCGCGGTGAACATGCTCGACCTTCCCGGCAGCACGCCGTGGATGGGTGGTGCGCTGAACAACGTCACCGCCTTCAGCAAAGACAGCAAGCACTCGGCCGAGACCCTGCTCAAGATCGCCAACTGGATGGCTGCACCGTTCGGCACCGAGGAGTACCTGTTCCGCAAGTACGGCGTCGCCGGGCGCCACTACACGTTGCAGGGCACGGATCCGGTGCCGACCAAGGCAGGTACCGTCGAAACCGGTATCGGCCTGCAGTACATCAGCGACTCACCTCTGGCGCTCTACTGGGCCGGCAAGCCGGATGTGCCGCGCAAGCAGCACGCAATCCAGCAGAAGGTCGCCAAACGGCTGGTGCGCGACGCGTCGTACGGGCTGTACTCCGACACCCAGTCGAAGAAGCAGGCGCAGCTCGTGAAGACCATGACTGATCTGGAGAACCAGATCGTCCAGGGCAAGAAGCCTGTCGCCGACTGGACGCGTGGGCTGGCGGACTGGAAGTCGGCGGGTGGCGACAAGATCCGCTCGGAGCTCGAGCAGGCACTGGCCGACACGGCAGGGAAGTAGATGAGCCTCTGGCACCGGCTCGGCCGCGACCGGGTACTACTGCTGTTCGCACTACCCGGCGCGGCTCTCATCATCGCGTTCCACTACGTGCCGCTGCTCGGCAACGTGATCGCCTTCAAGGACTACCAGCCGTTCCTGGGGATCGGTGGCAGTGACTGGGTCGGCTGGTCGAACTTCGCAGTGATCTTCAACGGCGATCCGGCGTTCCTGCGCGCTTTGAAGAACACACTGATCCTGACCGGCCTGCAGTCGGTGTTCGTCTTCCCGGCGCCGATTCTGCTGGCCCTGCTGCTCAACTCGCTGTTCTCCGAGCGCATCAAGCGGATCGCGCAGAGCATCCTCTACCTGCCGCACTTCATGTCGTGGGTGATCGTGGTTGCACTCTTCCAGCAGATGCTCGGTGGGAGCGGCCTGCTGAACAACTACCTGCGTGAACACGACCTGGCCACGCTGAACATCATCGGCAACTCGGAGCTGTTCCATGTCCTGCTGACCTCGCAGATCATCTGGAAGGACACCGGCTGGGCCACCATCTTGATCCTGGCCGCACTGTCCCAGATCGACTCGCAGCTGTACGAGGCGGCCAGTGTGGACGGCGCAAGCCCGACCCGGCAGCTCTGGCACGTCACACTGCCCGGACTGCGCGGGATCATCATCCTGCTGTTCATCCTGCGTCTGGGCGACTCTCTGACCGTCGGCTTCGAGCAGATCATCCTGCAGCAGCAAGCCGTCGGCCGAGACGTCAGCGAGGTGCTGGACACCTACGTCTACAACAACGGTGTGCTCGGTGGCGCGTGGGGCGTCGCAGCCGCAGTCGGTCTGGTGAAGGGCCTCGTCGGCGTCGCTCTGGTGCTGGCTGCGAACAAGATCGCCCACATCTTCGGCGAGCAAGGGGTGTACAGCAGATGATGATCAGGGCGCTCAAAGGCGTTGTCCTGCTGGTGTTCTGCGCCGTGGTGATCATCCCGTTCGTCGCAGTGATCTCCACGAGCATCGCACCGAACAAACAGATCACCGAGTCCGGCGGACTGGTTCTCCTCCCCGAGTCGGTCGACTTCGCGGCGTACCGGTCGTTGTTTGCCGGCGGTGTGGTGACGCAGGCGCTGGGAGTGAGTGTCTTCGTCACCGTGGTCGGCACTTTGCTCAGCCTGACCGTGTCGTGCCTGCTGGCTTACGCACTGGCCAGGCCGAGCTTTGTGGCCGGACGGCCGATTCTGCTGGTGGTGTTGTTCAGCATGCTGTTCTCGCCCGGCATCATCCCCACCTACCTCGTGGTGAAGGGTGCCGGACTGCTGGACAGCATCTGGTCGCTGATCGTGCCGACCATGATCAGTGCGTTCAACGTGATCGTGCTGCGCGCGTTCTTCATGAATCTGCCGGGTGAACTGACCGAGAGCGCCCGGATGGACGGCGCCAGCGAGCTCAAGACCTTCGGGTACGTCGTCCTGCCCCTGTCGAAGGCGGTGTTGTCGGTGGTCGGGCTGTTCTACGCGGTGTCGTACTGGAACGCGTTCTTCTCCGCACTGCTCTACCTGAACGACAGCCGGCTCTGGCCACTGCAACTGGTCTTGCGGACGTACGTCATCAACGACACCCAACTGGGCAGCGCTGAGCTGGGAACCGAACTGCTGCCACCGCAGGCCTCGATCCAGATGGCGATCCTGGTGGTGTCGATCGTCCCGATCCTGCTGATCTACCCGTTCCTGCAGCGGCACTTCGCCAAGGGCGTGCTGACCGGAGCCGTCAAGGGTTGATCTCGGCCGCATGACAGCCGCGTCACGGACGGTTCCTCGGGGGTTGCCCAGGGCAACGTCAGGGTTGCGCCTGGGCAAAACCTGAGGGAACGGCAGGTACCGTCGAAAGGTATGGGGACGCAAGCGCTGGAGGGCGTGGGGGTAGTCGGGGAGCAGGACAAACAGCAGCGTCGGGCGACAGTCTGGCGAGTGATCCGGGAGGCGGTGCTGCTCGCGACCCTGTTCGGGGTCTACAGCGCCGGGCGCCAGATCGCGGCCAAACACACCGGGTCCGCGTTCGACCACGCTCGCGAGGTGCTGTCGTTTCAGAACTGGCTACACCTGCCCAACGAGGCGGCGATCCAGCAGGCGGCCCTCAGCTTCCCGCATCTGGTCCAGTCGGCGAACCTGTACTACGCCTCCGTGCACGCGCCGCTCACCGGCGCCGTACTGCTCTGGCTGAGCATCTGGCGACCGAAGGCGTACTCGAACGTGCGGTGGACCATCGCTGCGCTGACCGGACTCGCACTGATCGGTCACATCGCGTTTCCGCTCGCACCGCCGCGAATGATGCCCGGCTTCGTCGACACCGGTCTTGCCTACGACCAGTCCGTGTACGGCGCGGATCGGTCCGGCAGCGTGGTGAACCAGTTCGCCGCCATGCCGAGCCTGCACGTCGGTTGGGCGGCTCTGATCGCCCTGTCGATGATCCTGATCACCCGGTCCCGCTGGCGCTGGCTCTGGCTCGCCCACCCGATCATCACGTTCGCAGTGGTCGTGATGACCGCCAACCACTACTGGCTGGACGGACTGGTCGCCCTGGTGCTGCTGGCCGCCTGCCTGCCGCTGTTGCTCCGGCGGGGGCGGTTGCAGGCCGACCTGCCGCGGACGCGTAATTCAGTACCGATCCGGAAGGTGCTCAAGTAACGTAGCTGGGCTCCCCCACCCCCTGCTGGAGGTCACTCATGCCCGCAGACACGTCCGACACCCTCCAGGCCGAGAAGAACTATCTGAAGACCTCCCGCGAAGCTCTGGCACAGATGCGGGAGAAGACCGGCGCACTGGAGATTCACAGCGCGGACCGGGTGAACCAGGAGTTTCTGAAGGCTGCGATCTGGCGGCGGATGAAGGAGCTGGAGGACGACCCGGAGGTCCCGCTGTTCTTCGGCCGGCTGGACTACGTCTCCCCAGCTCCGGAGACCTTCCACATCGGCCGCCGGCACGTGAACGACGCCCTCGGCGAGCCCTTGGTGGTGGACTGGCGAGCGGACATCTCGGTGCCGTTCTACCGCGCCAGCCGGACCGAGCCGATG
Source organism: Kribbella sp. NPDC056951 (assembly GCF_042674205.1). Lineage (NCBI taxonomy): Bacteria > Bacillati > Actinomycetota > Actinomycetes > Propionibacteriales > Kribbellaceae > Kribbella > Kribbella sp. NPDC056951. The sequence continues at coordinate 418,714 of NZ_JBHUQZ010000003.1, read as the reverse complement.
GGGGTCGGCGCCCGGCGCCGGTTCGGCTTCACGCACGGCGAGATGACCGCGTTCGAAGACGAGGACCTGACCTCAGCCGCTCCCGTCGAGGAGCACAGCGACATTCTGGACGCTGAGATCGAGCGCCCGCGCTCCGGTCCGATGCGCGACATCGTGGCGACCATTCAGCCCGAGCAGGACGTCATCGTCCGTGCGGGCGTCGAGGACACGATCTGCGTCCAGGGTGCACCCGGGACCGGGAAGACCGCGGTCGGGCTGCACCGAGCGGCGTACCTGCTCTATGCCTACCGGGACCAGCTCAGCCGGGCCGGAGTGCTCGTGGTCGGGCCGAACGCGAGCTTCCTGCGCTACATCGGTGACGTGCTGCCCGCACTGGGCGAGATCGAGGCCAAGCAGACCACTGTCGAGGAGCTGGTCGCCCATGTCCGAGTGACTGCGCCCGGGCCGGCGGCACTCGACGTACTCAAGGGCGACGCCCGGATGGCGGAGGTGCTGCACCGCGCAGTGTGGTCGCAGGTGCGGACGCCCGAGGACGCTCTGGTCGTGCCACGCGGTTCGCACCGGTGGCGAGTAGCGGCGTACCAGGCCGAGGAGCTACTCACCGAGCTGCAGACTCGCGGTGTCCGGTACGGCGCCGGTCGGGCAATGCTCCCGCAGCGCCTGGCGCACGCCGTCCTGCTGCGGATGGAGGCGGCCGGTGACTCACCGGATGACCGCGTGCAGGACGCGGTGGCGCGCAGCCGCCCGGTCAAGCAGTACGCCGAAGCTCTGTGGCCAGCGGTGGACCCGGCCAAGCTGTTGTTCCGCCTCTTCACTGAGCCGGAGCTACTGGCTGAGCACGCCGAAGGCATCCTGACTGCGGAAGAGCAGGCAATGCTGATCTGGGCCAAGGCGCCGCGCTCCGCCGGGGCAGCCAAGTGGTCAGTGGCAGATGCCACCCTGATCGACGAGATCGCCGATCTAGTCGACCGGACGCCCTCACTCGGCCACGTGGTGCTGGACGAGGCACAGGACCTGTCCGCCATGCAGCTGCGCGCTGTCGGCCGGAGGTGCTCGACCGGATCAATGACCGTGCTCGGTGACATCGCACAGGGCACCACTCCGTGGGCCACACCGTCCTGGGACGAGGCCCTGAAGCACCTGGGCAAGACCGGCGCCCACACCGAGGAGCTGACCGCCGGCTTCCGCGTCCCGGGTCAAGTGATCGAGTACGCCGCTCGTCTGCTCCCGACCATCGCTCCCCACCTGACACCGCCCACCGCCGTACGGCGTGCGCGCGGTGAGCTCACCATCAGCCGGGTCAGCGACAGTCTCGCGGCCGCTGTGACCACAGTGAGCGAAGTGTCGAGTCGACTGGGCTCCATCGGCATGATCGTCCCCGATGCGCTCGTCCCCGCCACTCGGAAGGCACTGCAGGAGCAGGGACTCGAGTTCGCCGTACTGGGTGATGAGGACGACGCCGAGTCGCACCTGGACGTCGTACCGGCGTCACTGGCCAAGGGTCTCGAGTTCGACCACGTAGTGCTCGTCGAGCCGGCCGGGATCGTTGCTGGTGAGGCCGACGAGCGCACCGGCCTCCGCCGGCTCTACGTCTGCCTCACCCGAGCCGTTACCTCGCTGGCAGTCCTGCATAGCCAGGACCTGCCGACCGTCCTAGCGACCGCAATTTAGCCCCGAAGTCGTTCGGCAGCGACAGCCGGAACACCTTGGCCCACGCCGAGGCGACCTGCTTCGGCAGCGGCCCGGTGGTGTAGCGCAGGTTGTACTCCTCGAAGATCGCCCGCACCTTGGGTGCGATCTCCTGGTACCGGTTGCTGGGCAGGTCCGGGAACAGGTGGTGCTCGATCTGGTACGACAGGTTGCCGGTCATGATGTGCATCGCGCGGCCGCCGCTGATGTTGGCCGAGCCGAGCATCTGCCGCAGGTACCACTCACCGCGGGTCTCACCGTCGATCGACTTCTTCTCGAACGTCTCCACGCCCTCCGGGAAGTGCCCGCACATGATCACCGAGTGGGACCACACGTTACGGATCACGTTGGCGACCGCGTTGGCCGCCAGCGTGTGCAGCACCGACGGCCCGGACAGCAGCGGGTGCACGACGTAGTCCTTGGTCATCTGGCCGCGGATCTTCTTCAGCACCTGCTTGGTACGCGCCTTGAAGTCAGGGTTCTGGCGGCGCTCCTTGGTGGCCAGGTTCCGACCGAGCTCCAGGTCGTACGCAGCGATGCCGTACTCGAAGAAGACGGCGTTGATGGCGTTCCAGAACGGCTGCGCCAGGTAGAGCGGGTACCAGCGCTGGTCCTCGTCGACACGCATGATGCCGTAGCCGAGGTCGTTGTCCTTGCCGACCACGTTGGTGAACGTGTGGTGCAGGTCGTTGTGCGCGTGCTTCCACTGGTCCGCCGGAGACGCGTGGTCCCACTCGTAGCTGGTCGAGTGGATCTTCGGGTCCCGCATCCAGTCCCACTGGCCGTGCAGGACGTTGTGACCGATCTCCATGTTCTCCAGGATCTTGGCCACCGACAGACCCGCCGTACCGATCAGCCAGGCCGGGGGGAACAGCGAGAGCAGCAGAACCGCCCGGCTGCCCAGCTCCAGCTTGCGCTGCACGCTGATCACCTTGCGGATGTACGCCGCGTCGCGGGCGCCCCGAGTGGCGATGACCTCGGCCCGGATCTCGTCCAGCCGGCGGCCGATCTCCTCGATGTCTTCGGGAGTCAGGTGGCCGATGGGGTTGGCGGCCTTCTTCTGCAGAACAGTCACAGGGGTCTCTTTCTCAACAGTCGATGTCGCAGGTGCCGGCCGCGGCCGAGATACAGGTCTGGATGAGTACGCCGTCACCTGGCGCGGCAGTGGTGACATCTCCCGAGCGGAGGTCGCGCACCGAGCCCGAGCGCAGCGGAAGCACACAGGAGAAGCAGATGCCCATCCGGCAGCCGGACGGCATCAGTACGCCGTTTTGCTCGCCGGCGTCGAGGATCGGCGTCGCACCGTCGAGCTCGACCGTGGTCCCGGTCGCTGAGAAGGTGATGCTGCCACCTTCTCCTGGCTCGGCCAGTGCGGTCCGGAAGCGCTCGGTGTGCAGCACACCCGCCCACTGCTCCTCGAGCGCATCCAGCAGACCCGCAGGTCCACAGGCCCACGTCTCGCGCTCAGCAAGGTCCGGTACGACGTCCGCCAGCGCAGCGACGTCGAGTCGGCCGTGCGTGTCGGTGTGCTGCTCGACCAACCGCAGGTGTCCAGCAGCGGCGTACTCGCGCAGCTCGTCGCCAAAGATCACGTCCTCGGCCCGAGCCTCGGAGTGCACCAGGACCGCATCGTTGAGCCGGCCGAGACCTGCGCGCAGCATGCCCATCACCGGAGTGATGCCGCTGCCGCCGGTGACGAACAGGACCTTCGCCGGCGCAGGGTCCGGCAGCACGAAGTCTCCGACCGCCTGGTCCAGGTGCACGAGCTGGCCCGGCCGTAGCTCCTGCGCGAGGTGTGCGCTGACGAGACCGTCCGGAACCGCCTTCGCGGTGATGGTGATCAGTCCGTCGCCCGGCGCGGAAGTCAGTGAGTAGGAGCGCCACAAGCGGACGCCGTCGACCTCCAGCCCGATCCGGACGTACTGACCCGGCCGGTGGCCGCGCCAGGCGTCGCCGGGCCGCAGTACGACGGTCACGGCGTTGCCGTTCTCGGGGCGGACGTCGACCACTCGGGCGCGCAGGTCGGCGCCTGCCCGGAGCGGCCGGAACATGTCGAGGTAGTCGGCGGGGTCACGCGGGTGGGTGGCCGCCGCCGCAACCTGCCAGGCCCGGTCGCGCAGCCGGCTGCGGAACGTCGTCCGCGCGCGCGGGTCTGAGGCAAAGGTCGTCATGCGTTCCAGCATCCTCGACCCACGGTGTAGTTTCATGACCAAAGACGGTGAATCTGAAACCTGACCTTGTTCGGAGGGAACAGTTTGTCGGCCACTGACCCCACCCGGCACGCCAGCCGGACGGCCCGCGGAGCCGCCGAGCTGAAGCTCGGCGAAGCGGCCATCGAGCTCCTCCGCGCCCGCCTGCCGGAGATCGCGGGCCTGACGGTGACCGCGATCATCGTCGAGGTCCCCGGCTACACCAATGCGCTGGCCGGACCGATGGGCGCCAAGATCGAGAACGCGGTCCAGTTCGCCCTCGGCGGCTTCCTGCGGCTGGCCAGCAGCGGCGAGCCCGGTACGCCGCTCGCGCCCACACTCGAGGCTGCGTACGTGCTGGGTCGCGGCGAGGCCCGCAGCGGCCGGAGCATGGACGCCCTGCTCGCCGCCTACCGCGTCGGCGCCCGGGTGTCCTGGCGAGAGCTCTCCCGTACGGCGGTCGAGGCCAGCCTGCCCGCGGATACGGTGGCCAAGTTCGCCGAACTCGTCTTCGCCTACATCGACGAATTGTCCGCCGCGAGCGTCTCCGGCCACACCGACGAGCTGGCCACCACTGGACGAGTCCGGCAACGCTATCTCCAGGTGCTGAGCCGCAGCCTGCTGCAGGGCGACACCCGCGAGCACCTGATCGGCAAGGCCGAGCAGGCCGACTGGGATCCACCGCGGACGCTGACCGCCGTGATCCTGCCGAGCGCACACCTCCGAGGCGTCCTCGGAGCCCTGGATCCACGGACCCTGCACCCGGACGACGACCTGGCCGATCTCACCACTCCCGATCCGCTGGGCGAGGAGGACCCCGCCGAGCTGGGCGTTCTGCTGGTCGCCGATGCTGATGGGTCGGCCCGGACCACCCTGCTGCGAACTCTCCGCGGGCGCCAAGCCACCGTCGGTCCGGCACAACCGTGGACGACCGTGCGTACGTCGTACCTGCGCGCTCTGCAGGCCCGCAGACTCCAGCTCACCGCCGGCGCGGACGCAGTCGTCGACACCGAGAGCCATCTGGCCACGCTGGTCGTCACCTCGGACCCGACGGCTCTCGACGATCTCCGTCGACAGGTGCTGGCACCTCTCGACGACCTGCGCCCAGCCACGGCGGACCGTCTCACGGAGACACTGCGCGAGTGGCTGCTGCACCTGGGCCGCCGCGACGATGTCGCCGCGGCCCTGCACATCCACCCGCAGACTGTCCGCTACCGCATGACCCAGCTCCGGCAGCTCTTCGGTCCGCGTCTGGACGATCCACAGGTCGTTCTCGACCTGACTATCGCCTTGTCCGCGAAGGCCCCGCTAGAACCCGCGGGACCCGCCTGAGCGACGCGACGACCGTCGGGACGAGCCACCACCACTGGACCGGGTGCGCGACGAGTAGGACCGCCGCGACGACCCGCTCGACCAGCCGCTGTCGCCATCACTGGACGAACTGCGGGACGACTCCCAGCTGCTGATCGACGTACCGACGTCGTCCCTCCAGCGCCCGAAGCGAGCACCTGCTCGGCGAGAGGCCCAGCGTGAGCGCATGCGCTCGCCGGCTCGCCGCGTGTTCTCTTCGGGGTACCACCAGCGTCGCCCGTCGCCCTGTGACCAGTAGCCGTCGATGTACGCGGCCAGTTCCTCGCCGAATGTCCAGTAGGGCTTGGCGTCCCGCCACAGCGTGACCATCCGGATTTGCGGCTGCTCACCGGCTTCGTCGCGCTGCTTGCAAGCCGCACACACGTCCACCTTGCGGGTGGTGCCACCTTCTGGCTGCCACTCGACCTCTGCCGAGCTGGGCCCGTGCCGCGGGTCGAAGAAGCACGGCGGTGTCGGCTCCGGGATCGGCTGCCCAGCTCGTACGGCGTCGATGCACACCAGCCCGTAGCGCGCAGAGCCGAGCAGGGTCGTCACGGCCTCGATGTCGGCGTCACCCTTGGCCGCATCCAAGCGGTGCCTAGCTTTCTCGACTGTGTCGAGCACATCCTTCGACAGCTTCGCCTGCTGCGGTTCACTCGTCGCAGGCAGCTCTGACACCTGCTGCGAGAGCGCGATGATCTCTTCGTTCAGCATCGGCCTGGCGACTGACAGATGCGCCTTCTCGTCGCTCCGCCGCGCTCTACGCGCTCCCAGCGTGACGATGCCCCACCAGAGACCGAACACTCCGCCAATGCCACCGGCCCACGGCGCAATGTCTACGTACCAAGGCTTGTCGACCACCTGCGCCCGCAGGATGAATCGCTCCAGCATCCGCTCGTAGTTCGGCGCACAGCAGTCCACGGCCGAGTCCACTGCGTCCTCGACGTGGTACGTCGGGCCATGGTCGGCGCGCTGCACCGCATGGAAGCCACGACCCTTGCTCTGCGAGCTCGCGTCGACCAGTACGGCGTACACACCTTCGACACCGACGCGGTCGTACAACTGGTCGGCGATCTCCTCACCCTCCCAAGCGAGGCTGGACGAGTATCTGCCGCCGGTCTGAATCTTGTCTGCGGGGATAACCGCGATCCGGATCGGCGCTGCCGCGTTCTTGGCCGCCGCGTTCAGTTCCGCGACCTCGCTCGCGCTGAGCTCGTCCACGTCGGGATCGACCCACACCCCGGTGTCACCGAGGTTCGCGGCCACCTCGTTCAGATAGGCGTCCGGTGTGGTCGCGGCCTGGGCCGGCAGCACCGGGAGCACTACTAGGGCCAGTACTGCAAGTAGGCGCTTCATCGTCCACTCCTTGCGAGGCGGGCTTGGCAGGACTTGCAGACCGGGATCTCCCGCGGCTGGCCGCCGCCGGGTGTGAACATCCAGTCGGTCACCGAGACGCCATGTGCTGGGTCGAAGAAACAGCGTGCCCGGCGCGGCGGTGCGGGCGTGCCTGCGACCAGTGCCTGCGCACAGGCCAACCGCCAGCGCCCGTACTCGACACGAGCGCGCACATCGAGCAGCTCGTCGTCATCCAGATCACCGTTGACCACCCGACCGGCATCGGCGTACGCATCCAGTGCTGCTTGCACATCCGCTGCGTTGTCCACGCCATCCAGACGCACGTCTGCCGCATCCAGTTCCTCACCGAACCGCGTGACGTCCTCACGTGCCAGCGCCTGTCGCTCGGTCAGCGTGTCCGCCTCGTCCGGCAGTACGTCGTACGACGGCCGGTACAGCGCAGGCCCCGAGTCCTTGGCCGGCCGGGCCTTCCACCAGCGCCGGACCAGTCCCAGCCCCGCGAGCATGACGACCAGTGCGCCCACCAACCAGATCCAGCCCGGCGGACCAGCAGATGCCTTCGGTACGTCGAGTTGGTCGAGCACCCCGTTGAGTGTGCCGACCGGATCGGACCGGCTGTGCCTGGCCAACTCCTCGGTCAGGATGTTCGCGATCGGGGTGTCCACCCCAACCGCACTCCCCCAGATGAGCGCACCGCCGAACACGACCAGGTACACGCCGTCCGCAGCCTGCTTGTCGACCAGTGCATCCACATAGGCCTTGGCTGCGGCCCCGTTGTCGCCACCGCCGTTGTTGAGCACGGCCGCCGGTACCACCGCGATCCGGATCGCCGGAACGCGCCCGTCGATCCGCGACCGCAGTTCGTCCGCATCCCGGTCCGGGACCAGCGAGCGCTGCGTGGAATCGACGTACACGGGTGACTTCTTCCACCCGTCGATGACCGGAGCGGGGTCAGCCGCTCCGGTCATCGTGGTGGTCAGCAGCATCAGCGCGGCCAGCAATCGCATGGCCGCTACCTTGCCCTAGGCAGAGGGCGAAACCGCTACCGACTCCTCTTCGACATGCTCGAGTTCTTCGATGTCTTCGAGCCCTGGGTCACGCCGCAGGGTCAGTGTCAGCGCCAGCACGATCAGCGACAGTACGGCGGCCAGCGGGGGCAGGTAGCGCAGTCCGGCCACCTGGATCACCAGACCGCCGACCACTGCGGACAGTCCGGCGCCGAGGTAGATCGCCGAGGCGTTGAGTGCAATCAGCAGTCCACCGCCCAGCTCCAGCAGCAGGTTCTGGATAGGCGGGTTGAAGGCCCAGGTGAACATGCCCCAGACGAACAAGGCCACGCCGGCGCCCACTGCACTGGTGGCCGTCAGGTCCAGTGTGCTGACCGCCAGGATGATTCCGATCAGCAGCACGATGAGGGTGCGGATGCTGCCGAAGCGGTCGGTGGCGCGGCCGCCGATCAGGTTGCCGACCACCGCACCAACGCCGTACACGAGCAGCAGGACGCCGGTGACGTTGCCGGTCAGACCGGCCGTCTCCTTGAGCAGCGGCACGATGTAGATGTAGACGCTGAAGGCACCGAGCACACCGAGCACCGACATCGCCAGGACGATCTGAACGCGACGGTCGGCCAGTCCGGCGAACCGCTCACGCAGCCCGACCACAGGTGGCGCAGGAACCTTCGGAAGCGCGGTCCGCTCGACCAGAGCAACCAACACTGCGACAACCGCGATCAGCGCGAAGACACCCTTATAGCCAAGGGTCGGGCCCAGCAGACTGCCGGCCGGCACACCCAGCACCAGTGCGAACGTCAGACCGCCGAAGACGACCGCAACTGCTCGACCACGCTCTTCAGGTGGGAGCAGTCCGGTGGCGAACAGAGTGGCCGCCGGCGTGTAGGCAGCAGCGCCGAACGCAGCCACCACCCGCCCGGCGACCAGCACCGGGTAGTTGGTCGCCACGGCGGCGATCAGGTTGCCGAGCGCGGCCAGAACGAGTGCGGCGATCAGAAGCGTGCGGCGCTCCCAGCGGCCGGTCAACGTGGCCAGGATCGGCGCACCGACGGCGTACGCGAGTGAGAACGCGGTGGCGAGCTGACCTGCGGCGGTCAGCGAGACGTGGAGCTCGGAGCTGACATCGGGCAGCACGCCGGACACGACATACGCGCTGGTGCCGACCGCGAACGCACCAGCACCGAGCAGGTAGATCCGTGCGGACATGAGGTCCTTCCCGGGGAGGAGTCGAGTAGTTCGATGAAGATCGTACTACGAAACTCATCGAAGTTCGACAGTCGTCGTACTATGGACCCATGACCAGGAAACAGCTCCCCCAGCCGGACCGGGGCGAGATCCGCGTCGAGGCGGTTCTGCAGGCCCTCGGCGAGCCGGTGCGGCTGCAGATCGTTCGCGCGCTCGCGGACACCCCGGAGGGCATCGCCTGCGGCGAGATCGAGCTGCCCGTCACGCCCTCTACCCGGGCGCACCACCTGCGCACCCTGCGCGAGGCCGGTGTGCTGACCACTCACACCGAGGGCACGCGGCGGATCAGCAGTCTGCGCCGCGAGGACCTTGATGCGCTCTACCCGGGCCTGCTGACCGGAGTGCTGTCGGCCGACCAGTAGCGGCGGCTGGCAGACTGGCGCTGTGGTCGAGCTACGCGCACGTTGGGACGGCCTGGTGCCCGGTCCTGGCGAACTCGCCGACGAGCTGATCACTCAGTACGTCGAGCGCAACAGGCGCGCCTATCGCGACCAGTACCTCGAGATCGTGCTGACGGCACTGGAATCGCTCATCCAGCTGTCGACCGACCCCACGTCGGTCCGGCTCGCGGCCTGGTTCCACCGCGCGGTCCACGAACCCGGTGGCACTCCAGCCGAGGATGCCGAGGCATCAGCACGGTTGGCCGAGCGACTCCTCCCCCAGTACGGCGTCGCGGCGATCCGGGTCGCCGAAGTCGCCCGCCTGGTCCGGCTGACCGGCGAACTGGCCGCACCACCGACCGACTCGTACGCACCGCCCCGGCGAGACGCCAATGGCGACGTACTGCTTGATGCGGTCAACGCGATCCTGTCCGCCGACCCGGTCCGGTACGCCGTCCACGTTGCCGAGGTACGGCGGGATGTCGGTGACCGCCGGAGCGCACTGGAGCAGCGGTACGACGACGTGCGCGAGCTGCTCGATGGTCACCTCTACCGCACCCAGCTCGCCAGGCAACGCCTCAGTCCGGTCGCCCGGGTCAACCTGGAGACCGAGCTGGCCGGGCTCGACAGTGAACTGCCTGCGCCCTGGCGTGGTTGGCAGCAGGCCGCCCTCACCGCTACAGCAATGTTCTGCGCGATCGGATCCACTGTGGTCGCGATCGCTGCCGCCGGCGCCTCCTGGCAGATTCCGACCGCACCCGGCGAGGCCGGCTGGCCGCCAGTCGCCTTGGCCGTACTTGCGTTCATCAGCGCACCAGTGCTGTTCCGCTGCGCGCGTAGTTCGAGTCAACGAGCCTGTCTGGTCGCGGGCGCCGTACTGGCGGTTGCTGTCACCGGACTACTGATCGCCTGGGCACAGGCGCCGCGGACCAACCCAGCGGTTGGCGTTGGCCTCCGAGTGCCATTGCTGATCTCCGCACTACTGCTCCTCCTGCTGTCAGGTGGAGCAGCACTCGCAGGCTCCTTACTACGCACCAGAACCGCACGCTTCCTCCCGAGCCGGAACCTCGGGCAGCAGTTGGCCTGGCTCGCCGTACCAGGGGTTGTCGCGCTGACCCTGCTGCTGATCGTGCAGCCGCTGGCGCGCAACTACGTCCTGAGCACGAACGAGCGAGTCGAACTGTCACCCCGCCCGGCAGGCAAGGCCACACCGTCCACTCTGAACGGCGCGGTCGCCTGGGTGAGCAAGGCGACGCTCGGTGCCGGTGCGGAAGAGGCGATCGGCACGCAATACGGCATCGCGATCCCGCGACCGAATGGTGTCGTCGACATGCTCGATGCCGCGACCGGTGATCTGCGCTGGCGCTACAGCCGGTCCGACTCCGACGAGCGGCCGACCATCGTGGCGACCGGTGATGGCGAGTACGTGCTCGCGGAGTTCCCCGATGTCGGCTACCTGCTGCTCGACGCCAACACTGGTCAGCGCAAAGCCGCCTGGCCCGGGCGGACGCGTGACCACCTCATCGCGCAGGCACAGCCGCTGCTGACCGGCGAGCGCGTCCTGCACGGTTCCGACAAGCTCCACGGTCTCGATCCGAACGGCCACGAGAGGTGGACCTTCAAGCCGGGTGACTGCTCCGATCTCGACGCAGTCGCCTCCACGGACGCGGTCGTCGCGTTCCTGGGGAACTGCGGCGACCAGCCGGACGCAGTGACCGGGCTGGACCTCAAGTCCGGCAAGAAGCTGTGGACCAAGACTGCGACCGACACCTACCGGCGTCCGGTCGTCGCGGGCGGACTCGTCGTGGTCGCCGAGCCGGGTGGGGACTCCGACGTACCGGAGGCTCTGACGGCGATCGAACCGCGGACCGGTGCGGTCAAGTGGCGCTGGCCGGTGCCACAGACCTGGGCCTGCCGGACGCTGCTGAACGCCGCCGGCCGGTACCTGATCGTCGTCGACTGTCCTGGACCGAGCACGATCGAGAACCGGCACACCGTCGTCACTGCGATCGACACCGCCACCGGCCGGACCGCCTGGCAGGTCACCGCGCGAGTGGACCCGCGGGCCAAGGTCACGGTGACCGCGGACGGCCGGGTCGTCTCACTCAGCCGGGACGCCGAAGCCTGCTCGGCCAACGTGATCGAGCGGGCCGGATTCCGCCAGGTCCGGTTACCCCTCGGAATCACCTGCAGTCGCGACGCCTTTGCGGTCGGTAATCAGGTCCTGGTGACCGGGGACAACGCTGTCATCGCCTTGCGCTAACTCAGTGTGATCCACAACGCAATGCCAACAGTGCAATTCGATGCTGTGAGCACCCTTCGAAGCGGCTAGGTGACGAGCCGGTATCGCTTTGGCCACGACCGTCTCCGGGAGCCCGAGATCGGTCGGTACGGACTCCTTGGTGGTGCGAGACTCCCTGCCATGGACCTGCGCGACCAGTGGAATCGCCTGCTGCCGCACGCGCAGCCGTTGGGCGATGATCTGCTGGCTCGTTACGCAGAGCAACATCGGCACTATCACGACCAGCGGCATCTGACCGAGGTCCTGCGCACGGTGGACGAGCTCGCCGACGCCGCCGACGATGCGGACACCGTCCGGCTGGCCGCCTGGTTCCACGACGCGATCTACGACCCGCAGGCCGACCCCGGTGAGAACGAAGAGGTCTCGGCCCAGCTGGCCGAGCTCGAGCTCGCCGCGTACGGCGTCGACGCCGCGAAGGTCGAGGAGGTCGGTCGCCTGGTCCGGCTGACCGCCAAGCACGACTGTGCGCCCGACGACGCGAACGGCGCCGTACTGTGCGACGCCGACCTGCGCATCCTGAGCATGCCCGCGGACCGGTACGACGAGTACGCGGCCGGCATCCGGCAGGAGTACGCGCACATCGACGACCGCGACTTCGCTCGCGGCCGGATGTCGTTCCTGCAAGGGCTGGCCGAGACCGACCTCTATGCGACCAGTGCCGGCCATGACGCGTGGGAGCGAGCCGCGCGCGCCAATCTGGACCGGGAGCTCGACTCCTGGGGCCCTAAGGCGGCCCGGCCGATCGGCGGCCTGATCCCGATCGTCTACTTCGGCGCTGCGCTCGGTGCGGTCGTGGCCGCGTCGGTCCTGCTCGGTCGCGGCCTTGGAGCCGCATCGAAGTGGCCGGCCGACCCCTCTGACCTCACCGGCTTCCCGGTGTGGGCTCCGATCGCAGGAACCGCAGCAGCCACAGCATTAGGCTGTGCGTGGTTCCGGCGCTCACAGCAGCGACTGCTGGCTATTCCGGCGCTGCTGTTCGCAGTAGCCGGTGTGATCGCGGTCGGGATCTGCTGGTGGCGTTGGCCGGCCGCACAGCCCGGTGCCGCGATGTCGGAGCGCTGGCCGTACCTGCTGCTCGCGTCGATCACCCTCATTCTCTCCGGCGGTCTGCTGGCTCTGGCACGCCGGCTTCGCCGCGCACCGCCGTACTCGCAGTCTCCGCCGCAGTGGCTGGGTGTAGCCGCCACTGCTGTATGTGGAGCCCTGCTGGCGTGGATCGTGGTGTCGGCTGGCGAGCCGTTCGTGCAGGCACGACTGGAGACAGCCAACACGGTCAGTACGACGACCACTGCCGAACCGACTCAGCTGCCGGTCCAGTTCGACGGCACGCTCGCTTGGACGCGCGAAGTACCCGCAGCCGGCGCCATTGCCGGTACGGCGGGCGGCGTGGCCGAGTTGCGACCGGACGGCGTGGTCATGTCCGACGGGAACTCCGGCCAGATCCGCTGGCGGTACGCGCGGGCAGATGTCGATGACGCAGCCTCCAGCGGTTCGAAGGGACTGCTGGTCTCCGGTGACGGCCGCATCGTCGCCGCCAACCTCCCGTACGCCGGGAATCGCGCACCGACCGGTATCGACCTGCCGACGTACGCCGTACTGAACGCAGTGACCGGTGACGTGCTCACCGAGGTTCACACCGACGGCCGGGCGCTGGCCGTCAACCAAGACCAACTGTTGATCTCCGAAGGCAACTACGTCGCCGCGCATGGCGTGAGCAACCCGACGCACTGGCGGACGCAGCTGCGCTGCAACGTGACGCAGGGCGAGTTGCTGAGCGACCAGGCGATCGTGGTCGACGCGTGTGCCGGCAACGGCGCAGTCGTGCGGGGTCTGGACCTCAAGACCGGTGACCAGCTCTGGGAGGTCGACCTGGGTCAGCGGTTCGACCTGAGCGCCGAGCTGGACCCGGACACCTGGGTCGGCGACCTGGTCGCCGTACCGGACACCCGTGAGGTCTCCGGCCTGATCTGGACCGCTGCTGCGGGCGGAACGCTCAACCAGTGGTCGATCGATGTCGGCGAGGGCCGGATGAGCTGGACCACCTCAGTGCCAGGTACGCCGCGGCCGCGGCTCGGACCGGCATCGTGCGACGCACAGCTCGCCGCAACCCACGCATCACTCGTGCTGATCACCTGCCGGAACGCTACGGACCCCTCCGCGCCGCAGACCTATGACGTCTCGGCGGCGAACCCGGCCGACGGCACTCCGCAGTGGCACCACCTGCTGCAGGTGCCACCGAAGTTGCAGCAGCCCGAGTACCCGCGGGACGGGTTCGCACTGCTGCCGGACGGGCGAGTGATCACGCTGATGCCGCAGCCGAACGGCAGCTGCTCACCAGTGATGATCGGTACCGCCGGCATCCAGCCCCGGCCGATCCTGCCCGGCCCGACGGCCGCATCGGTCGCCCGCTCCGAAGAGGTCACCTGCAACAAGCCGGTCACCACAGTGGCCGGTGCGCGGCCCGTCTTCTCCGACGGCACCCGGCTGTTCGCCCTGAACTGACCACTCGGGAATTCCGTTGCGGTAGGCACTGTTACTACCTAACGTGATCCGCATGTACCGCGTGGTTTTCGAGCTGTTCCTGTCAGGCACCGGCCTGACGGGCGCTCCCACGTGGGCTGCCGCGTCAGTCGATAGCCGACCCTCTTCCTGCTGATCAGGACCCGCGGAGGAGGGTGGCCCGAGACCGGCCCCCTTCCGCGCGGTGACAGCGCCGGGAGGCCAGCCGGAGGGTCCTGGACTCGTCCAGAATCTTCTGACCAGCAAGGGAAAACTCATGGCCAAGAGCCAGTTCGTGCGGTCCAAGCCGCACCTCAACATCGGGACGATGGGTCACGTCGACCACGGCAAGACCACGCTGACCGCCGCCATCACCAAGGTGCTCGCCGAGCGCGACCCGGCCGCCAACCGGTTCGTCGCGTTCGACGGGATCGACCGGGCGCCGGAGGAGGTCGCGCGCGGTATCACCATCAACATCAGCCACGTCGAGTACGAGACCGCGTCCCGTCACTACGCGCACATCGACATGCCCGGGCACGCCGACTACGTGAAGAACATGATCACCGGTGCCGCCCAGGTGGACGCCGCGATCCTGGTCGTGTCCGCACAGGACGGTGCGATGCCGCAGACGCGGGAGCACGTGTTGCTCGCGCAGCGCGTCGGCGTGCCGTACCTGGTGGTCGCGCTGAACAAGGCGGACATCGTCGACGACCCCGAGCTGCTCGACCTGGTCGAGCTGGAAGTCCGTGAGCTCCTGTCGGAGTACGGCTTCCCGGGCGACGACGTACCGGTGGTGCGCGTCTCCGGCCTGAAGGCGCTGGAGGGCGACCCGCGGTGGACCGCTGCGATCGGTGAGCTGCTGGATGCGGTGGACAGCTACGTTCCGACCCCGGAGCGCGAGCTGACCGAGCCGTTCCTGATGCCGGTCGAGGGCGTGCTCACGATCAGCGGCCGGGGCACAGTAGTCACCGGTGCGGTGGAGCGCGGCACGCTTCAGGTCGGTGCAGCGGTCGACGTGGTCGGTCTCGGTGAGACCGTCAGCAGCACGGCGATCGGGCTGGAGACGTTCGGCAAGACGCTGGACGTCGTACAGGCCGGTGACAACGCGGCGATCCTGCTCCGCGGTGTGAAGCGGGACGAGGTTCGTCGCGGCATGGTGGTCGCAGTACCCGGCACGGTGCGTCCGCACCGCGCGTTCCGGGCCACACTGCACGCACTGTCCACCGCCGAGGGCGGCCGGCACACGCCGTTCGCCGCGGACTACCGGCCGCAGTTCTACTTCCGGACCACGGACGTGTCCGGCGGTATCGACCTCGGTACGACCACACAGGTCATGCCAGGTGACACGGTCGACCTGGCCGTGGAGCTGGTGAAGCCGATCGCCATGAACGTCGGCCTCGGCTTCGCAGTCCGCGAAGGCGGTCACACCGTCGCCGCAGGCACAGTCACCGAACTGCTCGACTGACGCAACGGCCCTCAACCCTCAACGGGTTGGGGGCCGTTTGCGGTGCCGTAGACCTGCGGCGGTGATGCGGCTGACCAGCTCGCGGCTGGAGACCGGTACGGCGCCGGCCGCGATCAGGTCGTCGTACCGATCGCTGGGTACGTCGTAGTGGTCGCGGTCGAACCCGCGAGCCGGGATACCGGCGGCCTTGGCGAAGGCGTGGAGCTCCTCGTGCGACTCGTCACTGACCAAGTGCGACCAGAGCCGGTCCCAGGCTGACCAGGCGGGCGGATCGATCAGGATCATCCGCGGGAGTCCTGTGCGTCGAGCAGGTTGCGCCAGGAGCGGACGAAACGCGAGTTCACGTAGGCCTTGGTCCATGAGCCGTCCTGGCGGACCGACGAGCCGACGTGGAAGCGCCGTACGCCGGACTGGTACAGCCACGGCACATGCTCGGGCTTCAGCGCGCCACCGGCCATCATCACGCTCGCCACGGCCGGATCGGCCTTGGCCAGCTTGCACAGGTCGTCCAGCCCGTGGCCGACGCCCAGCGACGACCCTGCGGTCAGCACGCAGTCCAGACCGGACAGCGAGCGCAGCGCACGCCAGGCCGCCGCCTGCTCCAGTACGGCGTCGATCGCGCGGTGGAACGTCCACGGCGTACCGGCGAAGGTGCTGGCGAGTGCGGCCACCGACTCGACGTCGACCACGTTGTCCGGCGTCAGGAACCCCAGCACGAACCCGTCCGCACCGGCGGCGAGGTAGGACTGCGCCTGCGCGGTCATCCGGTTCAGCTCGGCGCCGTTCGTGGTGAACGAGTCGGACAGCCGCAGCATCACCCGCAACGGCAGATCGGTCGCCCGGCGGATCGCACTGACCGTCGAGACCGACGGCGACAGCCCGTCGGCCTCCATCGACGCGCACAGCTCCAGCCGGTCCGCACCACCCTCTTGCGCCGCCTCCGCATCCGCCGGATGCAGGGCGATCACCTCCAGCAACGAAGCCATGCCGCCATCATCCCAGGAAAGACTGTTGCACTCTCGCACGACCTTCTGTATCGTTTTTCTAGATCGATTTAGAAGAACGATACAGAAGGTGGTGCCGAGATGGCCGGAGTGACGCTGAAGACCGTGGCCAAGGCCGTGGGCGTCTCGCCGTCGACGGTGTCGAACGCCTACAACAAGCCCGACCAGCTCTCCGCAGCGCTGCGCGACCGGATCCTGGCCACCGCTCGCGAGCTGGGGTACGCCGGACCTGACGCATCCGCGCGGGCCCTGCGCAGCGGCAAGGCCGGCGCGATCGGCGTCCTGTTCACCGACAAGCTGTCATACGCGTTCTCGGACCCGTTCGCAGTCGGCTTCCTGGCCGGATTGGCCGAGGTCGCCGAGGAGTTCCGCACCAGTCTGCTGCTGATGCCGCTCAGCTCGACCGACATCGACAACGGCAGCGCGGTCCAGCAGGCAGCGATCGACGGTGCAGCGATCTTCTGCGTGCCGCACGGCCATCCGGCACTGGAGATTCTGGCCGCCCGCGGGATCCCCGCGGTCTCCACCGACAAGCGTGACTTCACGGAGGACTGGGTCGCCATCGACGAGTTCGAAGCGGCCACCCCGATGGGCGAGCACCTGGCCCGGCTGGGGCACCGCGACCTCGTCGTACTGGTCGACAAGGCCGAGCTGACCGGCGGACGGGTCGTGGAGCTGGACTGGGACGAGATCGGGTGCACCGACTGCGAGCTGCGCATCCAGGGCATGCTCAAGGCCATGCCGGACGCGCACGTCCGCCTGGTGTCCGGCGGGCACAACGCCTTCAGCTCCGGACAGGCCGGTGCCAGCTGGGTGCTCGACTCCCAGGACCGGCCGACCGCGATCGTCGGGCTGAGCGACGTACAAGCGCTCGGTGCAATGGAGGCGATGCGGGTGCGCGGGCTGGTCCCCGGACGGGACCTGACCGTGACCGGCTTCGACGACATCCCAGCTGCCGAGCCGGCCGGTCTCACCACCATCCGCCAGCCCATCAAGGACAAAGGGCGCCGCGTGGGCCGGGTTCTCCTAGACCCCACGACCACTGAACGCCAAGTCCTGCTGGACACCGAACTGATCGTCCGCTCGAGCAGCGGACCCGCACCGAAGACGCTCTGAGGAAGGAGCAACCATGACGTACTTCATCGCTGGAAACACCGCTGTCGAGAACTCTCGCGCACTGTCGCAGTCAGCGCTTCCGAACGCTCCGCAGGAGCCGTACGAGGAGCCGACGCGCCGGATCGCCGCACTCCGCACCCGCCTCGGCGCAGCTCTGCGCACTGCTGCTGCCCGCGAGCTCCGGCTCGCGGACCGCCTCGACCCCAGCCCTAGCTGCCGCTGACTGGGGATTGTCGGTGGCGTCTGGCACTCTGAAGGACGATGAGTGAGCCAGGGGTATTACTGACCGCGCGAGCCATGGTCCTGCACGACCTGGCCGCGCGGGGCTTCAACGACGCTGTCATGGTCACAGTGGTCGAGGACGCGGTCGCCGAGCGGCAGTGGTGGCTCGACCAGTGGCCGGACGGCGCGGAACACATCGCCGGCCTGGTCGCCCAGGACGTGCAGGACCGGCTGGTCGACTCCCGCATCCGCTGGCCGCGTTGCACCGCCTGCGATGACCTGAACGATCACGAGCTCCGGATCGAGCCGGAGCTCGGCCCCGACCCGCACTGGGTCTGCGAGCGCGCCGGAATCACCGTCGCGCCGCTCGGCCACCTCACGTAGAACCCTCACAACCCCGGTTCCCAGGAGAGCTCTGTCCGGGTAATACCTGATTGCTCTACATGTAGCCAGACTACTAATGTCTGCCTACATGAGATGGCTGGGGGTTCTACGAGGGGTCGCGGTGCTGCACGCGGTGGCGGTTTGCGTGCAGCCGATCGCGATCGGCATCTACCTGAACGGCGCGACAACCGGGCTGAAGGTGCATGAGCCGGTCGGCCTGGCGGTGAGCTTCATCGGGGTCGCACAGCTGGTGGTGGCGCTCATTCACTGGCGGCTGGGCGGCCGCGGCACGGCCGCACTGGTTTCCGCACTGATCCTGTTCGGCGAGAGCGTGCAGATCGGGATGGGGTACTCCAAGCAGCTCGCGATCCACATCCCGCTGGGCATCGCTCTGATCGGTACGTCGGTCTGCTTCGCCGCGTGGCTGTGTCGTCGCACTGTCCGGACGGCGGTCACCGCATGACACTCACAGTCCAGCCGCAGCGACGAGTCCGCCGTCCCAAGGTGTCGCTCTGGTCACTGCGCATCATCCTGCTGCTCCACGCGGCCATGGTCTGCGCACAGCCGATCCTGGCCGGCTACTTCCTGGCCGGCGAGAACGACGCGATGGAAGTGCACGGCCCGATCGGTTCGACAGTCTGGATGGCCGGCTTCCTGCAGGTGGTGATCGCAGGCTTCTACTGGCTCGGTGGCGGTGGACGCCCGTGGCCGCTGCTGTGGTCCGCACTGCTCGTGGTGGCGGAGTTCGTCCAGCTCACCTTCGGCTACCTGCAGAACTTCGCCGTCCACGTCCCACTCGGTACGGCGATCGTCGCCGTCGTCATCTGGATGACCATCTGGTCGTTCCGTCCGGCCGCACGCCGCGGCCGCCAGGAGGTCAAGCAGTGAAGCTGTCCCGCCGCACCCTGCTCGCAGCCACCGGAGCTGCCGTCACCCTGACCGGCTGCGGGCTGGACTCCTCCCCCGCACAGTCCGGCGAACTCCTGCGCAGCAAGGCGAAACTCCCCGAGCCATTCACCGTCCCGCTGCCCATTCCGCCAGTGAAGAAGCCCACCTCGCCCGGCAGGTACCGCGTCGTACAGCGCAAGGCCAGCTTGGAGATCCTGCCCGGCCTCAAGACCGAGGTGCTCGGGTACGACGGCCTGTTCCCCGGCCCGACGTTTGATGTGCGGAGTGGCCAGACCACTGTGGTCGAGCAGGTGAACGAACTCGACGTACCGACCGCCCTACACCTCCACGGCGGTCACACGCCCGCCGCGAGCGATGGCTGGCCACTGGACCTGCTGATGCCGGCAGGTGGTCACCACGACCACTCCGGTCACCACACCATGCAAGGCGGTGATGTGAAGACCGGGAGCCGCGCGTACACCTTTCCGAACACACAGCGCGCGGCCACGCTCTGGTACCACGACCACCGGATGGACTACACCGCACCACAGGTCTACCGCGGGCTGTTCGGTCTGCATCTGATTCGCGACGAGGAGGAGGACCGCCTCCCGCTGCCGCATGGCGACCGTGAGATCCCACTGGTGATCGCGGACCGCGCCTTCGCCGAGGACGGCTCCTTCATCTACCCGGCCGCCAAAGGCCGCCCCGGAGTCGAATCGGCTTATATGGAAGGCGTTGTGGCCGATGTGACGCTGGTGAACGGCGCACCGTGGCCAGTGCACGAGGTGGACGCAGTTCGCTACCGCCTCCGGATTCTGAACGCGGCCAACGCGCGCCGGTACGAATTGGGCTTCGACCGCGGTCCGGCGAAGTTCGTGCAGATCGGCAGCGATGGCGGACTACTCGGTGCACCGGTCGAGCACGAGACGCTGGTGGTCGCACCGGCTGAGCGATTCGACGTGATTGTGGACTTCTCGGCGTACAAGCCTGGTGACGAAGTCACTGTGGTCAATCGGCTCGACAACAACGCGCCGGTGCTGCGCTTCAAGGTGGCCCGGCGCGCGAGCGACGACAGCAGCATCCCGGCGAAGCTCTCGACGTACGCCGCTATCGAGGCGCCCAAAGGCATCGTCAAACGCCAGTGGCGCTTCCGCCGCGGCAGCGTCGGCGGTCACCACGGCTGGACGATCAACGGCAAAGCCTTCGACCCGGTGAACATGCAGGCGCAGGTGAAGCTCGACCAGTACGAGATCTGGTCGTTCGTCACCGACGTCCATCACCCGGTGCATGTCCACCTCGCGCCGTTCCAGGTCCTCAGCCGCCGCGGCCGCGAACCCGGCCCGTACGACGCCGGCTGGAAGGACACCGTGGATGTGCGGCCGGCCGAGGTGGTCGAGGTGCTGGTCAAGTTCACCGCACACAAGGGCAAGTACCTGATCCACTGCCACAACCTCGAGCACGAGGACATGGCGATGATGGCCGCCTTCGAAACGATCTGACTCCTCAGGGCTTGACGCCGGGCGCAGCCTTTCCCTATATTCAACACATCGGTTGATCAAGGGAATGGTTGATAAAGATGTCGGTTGATGACGGACAGCTCGATCGGGCCTTCGCCGCACTCGGCGACCCGGTACGGCGGGCGATGATCGCGCGACTCTCGCGTGGTGCGGCCACCGTCAACGAGCTGGCCGAGCCGTTCCCGATCACCACCCAGGCGGTGTCACGGCACATCCAGGTGCTCGAGGCCGCCGGGCTGATCACCCGGACCAGGGACGGCCAGCGCCGCCCCTGCCACCTGGTGCCGGCCACGCTCGAAGCACTGACCAGCTGGATCGACGAGTACCGGCTGGAGACCGAACGCCGCTTCCGCCGGATGGACGCGGTCCTCAACGCCATGAAGGAGCAGGAGCAATGAACGCCACCACCATCAACACCCCCGCCGGTACGCCGTTCGTCGAGGTCACCCGCGAGTTCGACGCCACCCCCGCCCAGCTGTTCAAGGTGATGACCAGCAAGGAGCTGCTGGGCGAATGGCTCGGCCCGCGCGATCTGGAGGCCGACATCCAGGAGTACGACGTCCGCCCGGGCGGGAAGTACCGCTACGTGCACCGCGACGCGAACGGCGAGTACGCGTTCCGCGGCGTCTTCCACAATGTCGAGCAGGACAAGCTGATCATCCAGACCTTCGAGTGGGAGGGCGCACCGGACCAGGTGTGCATCGAGAAGCTCACCCTGGAGCCGACCGAGACCGGCGTCCGGCTGCACCAGCAGTCCGTGTTCCCGTCCGTCGAGGCCCGGGACATGTCGGTCGAGTACGGCATGGCCGACGGCATCAACGACTCCATGGACCGCCTCGCCGAGCTGGTCGCCAAGGAAGGCTGACCGATGAGCCAGGTCGTGGTCGACATCTCGGTGTCACTGGACGGCTACGTCACCGGACCCAACGTCGGTCTCGACAACGGGCTCGGTGACGGCGGCGAGGCCCTGCACTACTGGGTCTTCCAGGGCACGGCTGAGGACACCGCCGTACTGGACGCCGCCTTCGAGTCCACCGGCGCGGTAGTGCAGGGCCGGAACCTCTTCGACATCATCGACGGCCCACAGGGCTGGAACGACGAGCTGGGGTACGGCGCGAAGCCGACCGGCGAGGTGAACCCGCCGATCTTCGTGGTCACCCACTCCGCACCCGAGAACACGCGTCTGGGCGACCGGTTCCGTTTCGTCGACAGTCCGGCCGAGGCGATCCGCCAGGCGTTGGCAGCGGCCGGCGAGAAGGACGTGTACGTCATGGGCGGCGGCCAGGTGTGTCACCAGGTGCTCGCGGCCGGACTGGCCGACGTACTGCGGTTGCACGTGGCACCCGTCGTACTGGGCGCCGGCACCCGCCTCTTCCCGGCGGAGGCCGCAACCGGATTCACCCTCGAGCTGGCCGACGCCGTGTCGACTCCGGCCGCCCAGCACCTCACCTACTCGATTGTGAAGGCTTAGTCATGGGAAACGTGATCGCATCCGCCGTCGTGTCACTCGACGGCTTCGTCGCAGACCTCGACGACGGGGTCGGCCCGCTGTTCGATTGGTACGGCAATGGCCCGGTCCAGGTCTACGGCACCGACCCCGGCCGCCCCTTCCAGGTCAGCCAGGCCAGTGCCGACTACATGAACGAAACCTGGCCCAACATCAGCGCCTGCATCATCGGCCGCCGCCTCTTCGACATCACCAACGGCTGGAACGGCGTCCCCGCAGTCGGCGACCACGTCTTCGTCGTCACCCACGAGCCGCCCACCGACTGGCCCTTCCCCGACGCCCCCTTCACCTTCGTGAACGGCATCGAAGAAGCCGTAGCCCAAGCCAAGACCCACTCCGGCGACCGCGACATCTCCATCACCGGCGGTAACCTCACCGGCCAAGCCCTGGCCGCCGGCCTGGTCGACGAGATCGCCTACAACCTCGCCCCCGTCGTCCTAGGCACCGGCCGCAAGTTCTTCGGCGACTACGCCGGCCCCCAGGTCCTCCTGGACAACCCCCGCATCATCGAAGGCGACCGCGTAACCCACCTGCACTACAAGGTCACCAAGTCCTGAGGTCCGGGTGTTCCGCGATGACTGTGCGGGAGCCGGGGTCTATTTCGGTGAAGCCGGCGTCTTGGACTACGGGGAAGCTGGTTTGGAGCAGCTGGGTCCAGTGGACTGGGTTGGCGGTGCGGACTGCTAGGGGGAAGGCTGCGGCGGCCCAGGTCTTGCGGGCGGGGGCTGGGAGGGCCAGCCAGGTCAGGTGGGCGCCATGGCCAACCTGGGCCATGGTTTTGCCGCTGGACATGTGTAGGGCTGGATTGATCCAGAGGACTGGGGTTTGGGGGTGCGGTACGGCGGGGGGTTCGGGCTGGTCGAAGTCGGTACCGGTGACTTGCAGTTTGGCGAGGTCCTTGGGGACGTCGTCCAGGGGGACGGGTGGGAAGACTCGGAGCTCGGCGGTGCCATGGGTGACGGTGATGCCGGGGAGGGCTTCGGCTCGGTGCCATTCGGCGCCCCGGGCGCGGCGGACGACTTTGCGGATGCGGTGGTCCTGCCAGGCGGTCATGGCGTCGGCCCACTCGCCCTCGCCGGTGGAGCGGTCGTCGGCGAGGATCGCCAGTACGGCGTGCGCCGCGGCCTCCAGGGCGTCGGTCTGCTCCGGGCGGGCGGTTTTCTCGACGCGAATGACCAGAGTCAGTACGTGCTCCACGGACGCGAGTCTGTCAGGGAGTAGGTTGGCCGCATGCAGCAGTACCTGGATCTTCTGAGGCACGTGTTGGACAACGGAGCTCAGAAGGGGGACCGCACCGGGACCGGCACGCTGAGTGTGTTCGGGTACCAGTCGCGGTACGACCTCCGTGCGGGCTTTCCGGCGGTCACCACCAAGAAGCTGCACCTGCGGTCGGTGATCGGGGAGCTGATCTGGTTCCTCAGCGGCTCGACGAACATCAAGTGGCTGCACGAGAACAACATCTCGATCTGGGACGAGTGGGCCGACGCGGACGGCGAGCTGGGGCCGGTCTACGGCTACCAGTGGCGCTCCTGGCCGACTCCGGACGGCCGGCAGGTCGACCAGATCGCCGGGCTGATCGAGGGGATCAAGAAGAACCCCGACTCCCGCCGGCACATCGTCAACGCGTGGAACGTCGCGGACGTCGACAACATGGCGCTACCGCCGTGTCACACGATGTTCCAGTTCTACGTGGCCGACGGACGGCTGTCCTGTCAGCTGTACCAGCGGTCGGCCGACATCTTCCTCGGTGTGCCGTTCAACATCGCGTCGTACGCGCTGCTGACCCACATGGTCGCGCAGCAGACCGGGCTGGAGGTCGGCGACTTCGTCCACACCCTCGGCGACGCGCACCTGTACCTGAACCATCTGGACCAGGCCCGCCTGCAACTCACCCGTGAGCCCCGGCCGCTGCCGACTCTCCAACTCGCACACCGCGACTCGATCGACTCCTACGAGATCGCCGACGTCGAGCTGGTCGGCTACGACCCGCACCCGGGTATCAAGGCGCCCATCGCGGTATGAGCATCATTCTGATCGCCGCAGTCGGGGCGAATGGTGTCATCGGGCGTGACAACGACCTGCCGTGGCGGATCCGCGAGGATCTGCAGCACTTCAAGCAGTTGACGCTTGGACACACGCTGGTGATGGGCCGCAAGACCTATGACTCGATCGGCCGACCACTCCCCGGCCGCCGTACCGTCGTCGTGACCCGGCAACCGGACTGGGCGGCTGACGGCGTACAGGTCGTTCACACCCTCGAAGAGGCACTCAAAGAAGACGGTGACCTCTACGTCGCCGGCGGCGGTGAGATCTACCGCCAGGCCTTCCCGTACGCCGACCGCCTGGAGCTGACCGAGGTCGACCAGTCCCCCGATGGCGACGTCACGTTCCCCGCGTTCGACGCTTCGGACTGGACCGAAACCGCCCGTGACCCCCACGACGGTTTCAGCTTCGTCAGCTACCGACGTAGCTGAGCAGGCAACGACTACACAACGACACCACCAAGTCGGCCGGGAACCGCGTAGATTGTGTGCGCGTCACGGAGGTGACAGCACGCGGGGGTGGGGGACGCCTCGCGCAGGCCACCGGAGGGGAACGACGATGACCGAAGCCGATAACACCGCCGGAGCAGCAGGAACCGGGCAGCCGGGTGCTGCGGCTCAAGGAGCCGCGCAGCAGGCGATGTCGCCGCTGCAGCCGCCGACCGCGACCGCTCCGGGCCTGATACTGACCGCTCCGCCGCCATCACAGGCAGTAGCGACGACAGCCGCTCCGAGCCTGGCGCCGGCGGTCGACGCGGCCGCACTGCCCGGGCTGGACGCGAAGGTCGACACCTTCCTCAGTGCGCTGATGGTGGCCGAGCCGCGCTCCCCGGAGTTCGCCGCCAAGGCCAGTGACGTGCGCAGCATGGGTGACCTCGATATTCGCAACGCGGCCGAGAGCTCGAACCGGTTGCTGCAGCAGCCGGTCAAGGCGCTGCAGAGCGGTGGCCTGTCGGAGGGGTCGACGGTCGGCAAGACGCTGCTCGACCTGCGCCGTACCGTCGAGGACCTGGACCCCAAGGGCGCCACCGGTACCCGGAAGCTGCTCGGGATGATCCCGTTCGGCGACAAGATCGAGGACTACTTCCGCAAGTACCAGAGCGCGCAGACGCACCTCGAGGGGATCCTGCACTCGCTGCGGAACGGCCAGGACGAGCTGGGCAAGGACAACGCGGCGCTCAACCTCGAAAAGCAGAACCTCTGGGACGCCATGACGCGGCTGAACCAGTACGTGTACGTCGCCGAGCGCCTCGACGCCCGGCTGTCCGCAGCGATCGCAGAACTGGACGCGACCAATCCGGACAAGGCGAAGGCCTTCCGCGAGGACGTGCTGTTCTACGTCCGGCAGAAGCACCAGGACCTGCTCACCCAGCTCGCCGTGTCGATCCAGAACTACTTGGCGATCGACATCGTGATCAAGAACAACATCGAGCTGATCAAGGGTGTCGATCGGGCCTCCACGACCACGGTCTCCGCACTCCGTACGGCGGTCATCGTGGCGCAGGCGCTGGGCAACCAGAAGCTCGTACTGGACCAGATCACCGCGCTGAACACCACCACCAGCGGCATGATCGAGCGCACCTCGCAGATGCTCCGGGACAACTCGGTGGCGATCCAGCAGCAGGCGGCGTCGGCCACCATCGGGCTGCCGCAACTGCAGGCCGCGTTCGCGAACATCTACGCGACCATGGACGCGATCGACACGTTCAAGTCCG
This sequence comes from Kribbella sp. NPDC056951, assembly GCF_042674205.1. Taxonomy (NCBI): domain Bacteria; kingdom Bacillati; phylum Actinomycetota; class Actinomycetes; order Propionibacteriales; family Kribbellaceae; genus Kribbella; species Kribbella sp. NPDC056951. The sequence continues at coordinate 392,834 of NZ_JBHUQZ010000003.1, read as the reverse complement.
AGGCACTCGACAACATGGCGGCCACGATCGGCACGCTGGAGTCCGAGGTGACCAAGTCCCGCAGCTACCTGGACCGGGTGGCCGGACAGAACCAGCAGGTCGTCCACGGCAGTCTCGACATCAACATCGGTCGCTGACTCCACACCACTAGCAGGGGACGGGCATGGCTCTGGGGGACTTCTTCGCGCGACTCACTGGTCGCCAGCAGGAGCCCGAGCCTGCCCCGGGACCCAGGGCACCGACGCACGACGACCTGCTCGCGGCACTCGTGCGGGTCGAGCAGCTGATCGCCCAGGGCGCCGTACCGGCTGTGGTGGCGTCCCGGGTGAACAGAGTCGTCCGGATCGTGCGGGAGACGATTCCGCGGCTGGGCAACCTGGCCGGCAGTGCGCAGGCGTACTCCGTGATGGCGACGGCTACCGACTACCTGCCGGAGGCAATCGGCGGGTACCTGCGGTTGCCACGTCAGTGGGCCGACACCCGGCCGGTGGACCGCGGCAAGACCTCGCTGATGATCCTGATCGACCAACTGGACCTGCTCGGGGCCACGATGGACAAGGTGTTCGACGCGGTGAACCGGGCGGATGCGGCAGCTCTGATTGCCCATGGCCGGTTCCTGCAGGAGAAGTTCGGCACCGGCTCCACCGGCGGAGGCTTGGCCCTCGGTCCGACCACATCCACGCCACCACCTGACACAGGACCACTACAACCACCACCAGGACGAGGAGGGGCATGAGCGGCGAGGGGGGATTGTCACTGCAGCAGGCGCTGGCAGCGCTGCTGGAGGTCGCCGTGCGTGCCGGAGTCGAGGAGAACCGCGCCCGCACCGAGGCGCTGTCACTCGCAGCCGCTCTGGCCGAGTCAGCGCCCGGTGCGCCGACAGACTGGGCCAAAGCCTTCCCGGGGGCAACCACACAGGACTTCTTCGATGCCGCCGTGCGCGGACGACGCTGGCGGGGCGCACCAACCGCCGTACTGACTGAGCTGGTCACCGCTGGCTCACCAGAGAAGATCCCGTACGCCGAAGCTCTGGCTGAGCTCGCATCTGCGTCGTGCACGTTGGGTGAGCCGACCATGCGCGTTGTCGGCAACGCATCTGTCGCTGCGGCTGCTCAGTTGCAGGCGGCTGGTGCCCGACCACTCCAGGTGGCATCCACTCCGACACCTGCTGCTGCGGTTGCTGTCGAACCGAAGCCTGAGGAGCCGGCCAAGACGGTCGACGAGTTGCTGGCTGAGTTGGACGAGCTAACCGGCCTTGAGCGAGTCAAACGCGAGGTGCACCGACAGGTCGCCGTACTGCGCGTGGAGAAGCTGCGGACCGAGGCGGGGCTGAAGAGCCCGACTATCACGCGGCACCTGGTCTTCGTGGGCAATCCGGGGACCGGCAAGACCACAGTGGCCCGGCTGGTCAGTGGGATCTACAAGGCACTCGGACTGCTCTCCAAAGGACAGCTGGTCGAGGTGGATCGCTCTGAGCTCGTCGCCGGGTACCTGGGCCAGACAGCGACCAAGACCGCAGAGGTGGTCGCGTCAGCCGCCGGTGGGGTGCTCTTCATCGACGAGGCGTACAGCCTGACCGCCGGTGACCTGGGAGCGGACCAGTACGGGCGTGAGGCTGTGGACACGCTGGTGAAGGAGATGGAGGACCGGCGGGACGACCTGGTCGTCATCGTGGCCGGATACCCCGAGCCGATGGCCGTCTTCATCGCCGCGAACCCCGGACTGGCCAGTCGCTTCCGCACCACGATCGCCTTCGACGACTACAGCGACGACGAGCTCACCGACATCCTCACCGGCCTGTGCGAAGGCGCCGACTACGAGCTGGTGCCGGAAGCGCTGGAGAGGTTCCGGCACATCCTCACCGAGACCCCACGCGGCCAGTCCTTCGGCAACGGCCGCTTCGCCCGCAACACCCTCGAAGCCGCCATCGGCCGGCACGCCTGGCGGCTTCGCGACGTGACGGCACCCACGACCGACCAGCTGCGTCAGATCCTCGCCGAGGACCTCAGCGACGAGGTTAGCGACAACGAGCAAGGAGAAGAGGCGTGACCCAGACACAGAGTGCGCCGCCCGCGACCTGGTCGCCGCCGACGCCACAGCAGACCGCAGCCCTCCAAAGCCCCGGTACGCCGGCGCCGCGTGGTGCCGTCGCGCAGTGGTTCGAAGGCACCCCGGGGCGGATGCGCGCCTTCCTCGTGCTCGCGGCCGCGATCAGTGTCGTCTTCGGACTGTGCGCTGCTCAGGGCTTCAACCATTCGGACGGCGCACTGCAACGTGCGGAGGCGAACGCAGCACAGCTGGTGCGTATCCAGGCGATCCACACCAACCTGGTCAGCGCCAACGCCGACGCGACGAACGCCTTCCTGGTCGGCGGTCTCGAGCCGGCTCAACAGCGCCAGCACTTCGTCGACTCCATGGCTAGCGCCGCCCGTCTGGTGGCGGAAGCCGCCAGCGCGCAGCCGGCTGACCGTGACGCCTTGGGGCAGCTGAACACCACGCTGGTCACGTACCAGGGTCTGATCGAGCAGGCGCGAGCCAACAACCGCCAGGGGCTGCCGATTGGCTCGCAGTACCTGCGCGACGCGAACGCGACCCTGCAGAACGACTCCCTGCCGCTGGTGAAGGCCCTGGTCGCCGCCAACGAGAAGCGCGTCGACACCGAGTTCGACGGAGTCAGCGTCGGCGTCTGGTGGGTGTTCGTCAGCGGACTGCTCGCTCTGCTCGTCCTGTTCTTCACTCTGCGCTGGTTGGCCCGTAAAACACACCGCTACCTCAACATGCCGATCCTGGTCGGCGCCGTCATCGTCCTGCTCACCATGTTCATCGGTGGCTTCGCACTGATCTCCGGATCAAGTTCAGCAACCAACACCCGTGACGGCGACTACGCCTCCACGCTGGCACTGTCGAGAGCCCGCATCGCGGCGTACGACGCCCGCTCGAACGAGAGCCTGACACTCATCGCCCGTGGTTCCGGCACGGCGTACGACGAGGCCTACAACGCGTCGGCGAAGGTGGTCGACGAACAACTCGGGAAGATCTCCGGGGGCACGGCCGGGTCCGGCCTGTGGAGCACCTACCAGCAGTCCCACGCCGACGTCCGATCCAAGGACACCGCCGGCAACTGGGACGCCGCCGTCAAGGTCGCCACCAGGACCTCCGTGGACGCGTTCGGCGCCTTCGACCAGGCAACGGCGAAGGAACTGGAGAACACGAGCAGCGGCGTCAGCAGCGAGCTGAGGGACGCGCGGGACGGGCTGCCGCCGATCGGGTGGCTGGGACTGCCGATCGGGATCCTGGTGGCGCTGCTGATCGCCTGGGGAATGTCGCAGCGACTGGGGGAATACCGATGAAGAAACTGATCGCCGCCTCGGCCGCCGTGCTCATGACAGTCACCGCCTGCGGTTCCGGCGCCTACGACGCCACCCAGATCCCGGCGAAGCCCCAGCCGAAGGCCGCAGTCGCTCCCGCAGCGCCCGCGGCGTGCAACGACCCCAACCCGCTCCGCTCGTATGCGCCTGCAGGCGCATCATTGGACAGCCAAGCCCTGGTAAGGATCAAGAAGAACCGTCGGCTGATCGCGGGTGTATCCGCAGACAGCCTGCATCTGGGGTCGCGGAACCCGATCAGCGGCCAGATCGAGGGCTTCGACATCGACATGGTCAAGGCCGTGGCCAAGGCGATCTTCGGTGAAGACGGTCATCTCGAACTGCGGGTCATCTCCAGTCCGCAGCGGATTCCCTCGCTGGTGGACAAGAAGGTCGACATCGTCGCGCGCAACATGACGATCAACTGCGTGCGCTGGCAGCAGATCGCGTTCTCCGCCGAGTACTACCATTCCGGCCAGAAAACCCTTGTCCCGCTGGATTCCACCGTGACGAGCACGAAGGATCCCAAGCTGGATGGGAAAACCATCTGTGCCCCGGCCGGTTCGACGAGCCTCGACAACCTGAAGAAGCAGAACCCGAACGTCATCCCCATCACCGCCGACACCGACACCGGCTGCCTCGTGTTGTTCCAGTCGGGTAAGGCGTACGGGATCAGCGGCGACGACACGGTGCTGGCCGGCGACGCCGCTCAGGATCCGTACGCGAAGGTGTTGCAGGAGAAGGCGTTCAGCGCCGAGCCGTACGGGCTGGGGATGAACAAGGACGACCACGACCTCGTGCAGTTCGTGAACCAGGTGCTCGAGCAGATGAAGGCCGATGGGCGGTGGATGGAGTCGTACAACAAGTGGCTCGCTCCTGACCTCGGCGAGCTGAAGGCACCGCCGGCACCCGTCTACGGACGGCCCCTCCCCCGATGACGGTTCGGACGCCTACTGCGGCGGCCCCGGCGCCTCCGGGGCGGATGGGGAGCAGCGTTCCAGCTGGTGAACTGCTGCCGTTCCTCAGCGAGCTGGGGAACTGGCGCGATCGGCGGAAGGCTGAGCTTGAGGAGTTGGATCAGGCGGCCCTGCATGCCCCGGATTCGGATGCTTTGAGTGCTGATGTTGTGCTCAGTATGGCGGTGTGGAAGGCGGTTTCGGATCGGTACGAGCTGATTCTGGTGACGTGGGATTCGGGGCGGGTCGGGCCGACTGAGACCGAGCGGATCTCGACGTTGATCTGGGGTGGGCTGGATACCGGGAGTGCCGGTGGGTCGCTGGCGGTTTCGTTGCCTGAGGCATGCAAATTGTCGGATGCGTTGGCTTCCAGTTTGCGGGCCAAGCTGGCGTTGGAGCCGGGGGATGCCGACCGGGCCGCGAAGTTGCGGCAGTTGCGGGCTCAGGTGGAGCGGATCGGGGATCTGGTCAAGCTGGAGCCGGCGAATGTTCGTAACGCGGCGCTGGCCGAGCATCACGATCTGGATCGCCGGCTGACAGACCTTGCCGACCGCAACAAACGGGGTGCGGATGTCGGCGGTTTGATCGGACCGTTCGAGATCGACGCGGCGCGGGCTGAGCGTGACCTGATTGTCGGTGCGGCTACTCGCAAAGAGCGTGCGGCCGACGTAGCGCGCGCACGGTCGCTGCGGAGTGAGCTGGAAGCGCAGGGGACGGCGGTGCGGGCGCTGGCTGACAAGGCGGTTGCCGCAGTCACACCGGCCCCGCGGCTCGCCGTACCGGATGTCACCGCGCTCGGACCTGTGCCGAATACCCCGGCTGAGCTGGAGAGGTACCTGACCCGGTTGGACGCCGTACGGCGGGCGCTCGGGCAGGCGCAGGCTGCGTACGGCGCGGCTGTGGCGCGGCGGGACGAGTTGGCGGCGCTCCTGGATGCGTATCAGGTGAAGGCGGGGCTGATGGCCCCGAACAACGAAGACCTTGCGGAGTTGTACCGGCGTGGCCGTGCGGTGATGGAGTCGGAGCCGGTGGACAGTGTCCGGCTCGCTGCGCTCGTCACGGCGTACCAGGCCTACCTGGAGAGCACAGGAGGGACCAGATGACGACCACTATCGCCTGCACGCAGCCTGGCTGCACGGGCACCATCATGGACGGGTACTGCGATGTGTGCGGCTCGCCTGCACCCGCTGGTGCGGTCAGCCCGTCCGCGGTCGCCGGTGCGCCCGATGTGATCGCACCTGACGAGGCTGACCCGATCAGCTCGCCGTCGACGGTATCCCGCGCGTCGAACCGTCTCGCGTCCACACCGCTCGGCTCTGCCCGCGCTGCGGCCGCAGGTTCGAAGCTGACGCGCCGACTCGGTACGTCGTCCACCCGCCTGCGTGGTGCGCGGCTGGGTGCCGGTCTGACCCATGTACCGACGATTCCGCCGATCGACGCGAGCAAGGCGATCCTGGCGAACCCGATGGTGCCGGAGGACCGCCGGAACTGTCCCAGCTGTGGCAACCCGGTCGGCCGGTCGCGTGACGGGCAGCCGGGGCGCACCGAGGGCTTCTGCCCCAAGTGCCGCAACCCCTTCTCGTTCTCGCCGAAGCTGAAGGACGGTGACCTGGTCGGCGGCCAGTACCTGGTCAGAGGCTGTCTGGCGCACGGTGGCTTCGGCTGGATCTACATGGCCCAGGACAAGAACGTCTCGAACCGCTGGGTCGTCCTGAAGGGCCTGCTGAACTCCGAGGACCCGGACGCCGTCGCGGCCGCGATCGCCGAGCAGCAGTTCCTGGCCCGCGTCGAGCACCCGCTGATCGTCGAGATCTACAACTTCGTCACGCACGAAGGCGCCGGCTACATCGTGATGGAGTACGTCGGCGGCACCTCGCTGAAGACACTGCTCAAGCAGCGGATGGCGGCCAACAACAACCAGTACGACGCCCTGCCGATCGACCAGGCCATTGCGTACCTGCTGGAGATCCTGCCCGCGTTCTCGTACCTGCACGACCTCGGGCTGGTCTACTGCGACTTCAAGCCGGACAACATCATCCAGGTCGGTGACGCGGTCAAGCTGATCGACCTCGGCGGTGTGCGGCGGATCGACGACCTGGACTCGGCCATCTACGGAACGGTCGGTTTCCAGGCGCCTGAGGTGGCTGAGGTCGGTCCGTCGATCGCCTCGGACATCTACACCCTCGGCCGGACGCTGTGTGTGCTGGCGATGGAGTTCCGCGGGTACCAGTCCCGCTATGTCACCTCGCTGCCGCCGGTGGGCGAAGTACCGCTGTTCCAGAAGTACGACTCGGTCTACCGGCTCCTGCTCAAGGCGTGTGCCAAGGACCCGGCGGACCGCTTCCAGACCGCTGACGAGTTCCGCGTGCAGCTGCTCGGCGTACTGCGTGAGGTCGTTGCGGACAAGCAGGGCATCAAGGCTGCCCAGCACTCCGCATCGTCGTTGCTGTTCGGTACGCCGGGCGACAAGTCGCTCGGGCTCGGTGATGCGGCCGCACCGTGGCAGCGGCTGCCCTCTCTGATCGCGGATGACAGCGACAAGATGGCCGGCTGGTTGAAGACCGTCAGCGTGCCGGATCCGCTCAAGCGGCTCGAGCTGCTGGTGGACGCGCCCGAGCCGTCACCGCAGATCCTGCTGGAGATTGCCGAGACCTCTCTCGAGGTGGGGCCGGACCGCTACGACATGGTCGACACTGCGGTGGCGGACCTGCTCGCAGCCGACCCCTGGGAGTGGCGGGCGGTCTGGATGGCCGGACTGGTCGCACTGGCCCGGGGCGACGCGGCTGCGGCCCAGTCCGCGTTCAACGCTGTCTACGGCCAGGTGCCGGGTGAGCTGGCGCCCAAACTGGCGCTGGCGATCGCCTGTGAGCTCAGCAGCGAGTTCGACGTTGCCGAGGGCCTTTACCAGACCTGTGCGCGCACCGACGCCAACTACATCGCACCGTCGGCCTTCGGGCTGGCGTCGATCCGGACTCACCGCGGCGACCTGGACGGAGCGCTGGGCGCGCTGGACCTGGTACCGCGAACCAGCGGCGCGTATGTGCGCGCTCGCCGCCAACGAGCCGGTCTACTGGCAGGATCGGGGCGTGGCCTGGATGCGCTCGCCCAGGCGATGGACAGCATCGAGTCGCTGACCATCGACCCGGTCGACCGGGCCAACCTGGCAGCGAGCGTGTTCCGGAACGCACTGGACGAGGTACGGCAGTCCGGTCCGCAGGAGGGTCTGCGGATCGACGGCCGGGAGGCGACCGAGCCGGCCCTGCGGGACGGGCTCGAAGCCACCTACCGGCAACTGGCCGACCAGGCCGAGAGCCGGCCGGAACGGATCGCCCTGGTCGACCTGGCCAACGAGGTTCGAGGATGGACGTTGCGATGACGAGTACGACCGACACGGTCTGCCCCACCTGTGGTGGCCATGTGTCCACCGCCGACCGCTTCTGCGAGGCGTGCGGCGCCGAGCTCAAGCCCGGCGAGCTGGCCCCCGCCGCGGCCGCTCTGGACACCGACACCGAGCCGACCGTCGAGATCCACGCACTGCCACCAGCCGGACCTTGTACGTCGTGCGGTGGCACGGTCGGCGCGGACGGGTACTGCGAGACCTGTGGGACCAAGGCGGCCAAGCCGCGGGACCACTTCAGCGAGCAGCCGGCGCCGTGGGTGGCTGGTGTGTGTGACCGGGGTATCCGGCACAGCCGCAACGAGGACGCGATGGCGATCGCCGCCGACGCGGAGCAGGGCAGCCGCGCGCTGCTGGTCGTCTGTGACGGCGTGAGCTCGTCACTCGACTCCGACGTCGCCTCACTGGCTGGTGCGCGCGCCGCACGCGACGTACTGACTGCTGGGCATGCACAGGGCATCGGCACCGAGTCGTCGCGTAGCGGTGCGATCGTGGCCCGGCTGACCGCTGCGGCTGATGCCGCGAGTGACGCCGTACTGGCGAACACCAGCCCCGACAGCCCGAACCCGGCGTCCTGCACGTTCGTGGCCGCCGTACTGGAGGACGGGCTGCTTGTGGCGGGGAACGTGGGCGACAGCCGGGCGTACTGGTTCCCGGACACGTCCGAGGCCGTCGCACTGACCGTGGACGATTCCTGGGCCGCTGAGCTGATCGCTACCGGCATCTCTCGTGCGGAGGCCGAGTCCGGTCCGCACGCGCATGCGATCACCCGCTGGCTGGGCAAGGACGCTCCGGATCACACACCTCGTACGACGACTGTCCGGGTGACCGAGCCGGGCTGGGTCATGGTCTGTTCGGACGGACTGTGGAACTACTGCTCCGAGGCGGCACCGTTGGGCGAGCTCGTCCGTCAGACCGCTGCGGCCAACGGTGGCGACCCGCTCGCCACGGCATCCGCGCTGGTCGACTGGGCGAACGCTCAGGGCGGCCAGGACAACATCACCGTCACGCTTGCGCGTGTTTAAGGGGAGGACCCGAGATGGCAGACTTCACCGCCGCTGTTTACCAGAACGAGTTCCTGCCTGACGGCGGTACCGACGTGCACGCGATCGTCACCGTGAACTGCACCGGTGCCGGTGCGGCCGGCCAGTCCGGTACCGGTGACGCGGGCGAGATCATCATCGTCGACACCTCCGGCTCGATGGGCAAGGAAGGCGTCCAGGCGGCCGCGTTCGCCGCGCAGACCGCACTCGACCAGATCCTCGACGGGGTCTGGTTCGCGGTCATCTCCGGTAACGACCGCGCCCAACTGGCGTTCCCGCCGTCCGCGGAACCGGTGATGGTCAAGATGGATCCGTACACCCGGCAGGCCGCCAAGGACGCCGTCTCCCGCTTCTACGCCGACGGTGGCACCGCCATGGGCACCTGGCTGCGACTGGCCGGGCGGGTCTTCGCCACCGTCCCGTCGCTGTCGCAGAAGCACGCGATCCTGCTGACCGACGGCGAGAACCAGCACGAGACGCCGGAGGCGCTGACCCAGGCGATCAAGGCCGTCACCGGCCAGTTCCAGTGCGACACCCGCGGTGTCGGCGTGGCCTGGCAGGTCGACGAGGTACGCCGGATCGCCCAGGCGCTGCTCGGCACTGTCGACATCATCCCGGCGCCGAACCAGCTCGCGGCCGAGTTCTCGAAGCTGATCCAGAACGCGATGAGCCGTGGTGTCGCCCAGGCCGACCTGCGCGTCTGGGCGCCGCAGGGTGCGGAGGTGCTGTTCGTTCGCCAGGTCGCACCGACGGTCGAGGACCTGACCTCTCGCCGTACGTCGATCAACCCGCTGACCGGTTCGTATCCGACCGGGTCGTGGGGTGACGAGTCCCGTGACTACCACGTGTCGATCCGGCTGGCGGCGAAGGGCGTCGGCCAGGAGCAGTTGGCTGCCCGCGTCCAGCTGACCATCGGCGACAACGTGGTCGCACAAGGCCTGGTGAAGGCGCTGTGGTCCGCCGACGAGGCGCTGACCACGCGGATCAGCCCTGAGGTCGCCCACTACACCGGGCAGACCGAACTGGCCGAGGCGATCCAGGACGGCCTGGCCGCGAAGGCCGCGGGTGACACGGCCACGGCGACCACCAAGCTGGGCCGTGCGGTTCAGCTGGCCGCCCAGACCGGCAACGAGGAGGCCACCACGCGGCTGCGCAAGGTGGTCGACATCGACGACCAGGACACCGGTACCGTCCGGCTGAAGCGGACTGTCGAGAAGGCCGACGAGATGGCTCTCGACACTGCGTCCACGAAGACCACCCGGGTGAAGAAATGAGCACAGTGAACTGTCCGAGCGGACATCCGTCCGTCTCGACCGACTACTGCGATGTCTGCGGCCTCCCTATCGGTGCCGCAGCCACTCCTGTCGCACCGCCCGCACCTGCGGTCGCTGCGCCCGGTCCCGCGGTAGCCACGCAGACGTGTCCGAACTGCTCGGAGTCGGCCGCTGCGGACGCGCTGTTCTGCGAGAGCTGCGGCTACGACTTCACCACCGGCACCATGCCTCGCCCCGCCTCATCACTCGACCTCTCGGCGACTCCGCCGACCGCACCGCCCGCACCGGCACCCGTGGTGGCCGAGTGGGTCGTCGAACGCTGGGTGGATCCCGACTGGTACGCCGTACAGCAGAGTGACGACCCGTGTCCGTCACCTGGCCTGCCAGTGGTGATCCCGGTGACCGAGAAGAGCGTTCTGGTCGGACGTCCCTCCCGCAGCCGTGGCATCGCTCCTGAGGTCGACTGTGGCGACGACACCGGTGTGAGCCGCCGCCAGGCCCAGCTGACCACCGACGGTCAGCGCTGGTGGGTCGAAGACCTCCAGTCCTCCAACGGCACCTACGTGGCTCCCGCAGCCGGCCCTCTGCCCGAGATCCCCATCCCGCCGGGCCAGCGCCAGGAGCTCAACTCCGACGACCGCATCTACGTCGGTGCCTGGACCCGCCTGGTCCTGCGCAAAGCCACTCCGGAAGAACAAGCCGGCCAGGCCTGAGGTCAACTGGCGGCGAGGTCTCGCATCCGGAAGCACAACCACTCGATCACCACGGTCCCCAGCACGACCGGTAGGAGCCAGGTCCACGACTGGTCGGGGACTGTGGTGATCAGAATGCCCGTCCACAAGGCGATCCAGGCACCGCCGTACCCGCGCAGCACTCCGCGGTACCAGAGGCCGCCTGGCGCCTCGGCAGCGCGCTGGCCGAGGTAGACGAACAGGTAGGTGGCCAGAGCGACCGGCCAGAAGAACCACAGTCGCTTCCAGTCGTACGGAACCATCACCAACGCGCTCAGGCACGTCACCGCGATCACCCAGTGGTAGATCTCGCCGACCCAGTTCAGCCGGCGTCGGCGCAGCGTTACCACGATGGCCGGGATCCCGAGCAGTACTGCCAGGACCCCGGCCCCCACGTGCACGATCAGTGCGAGATCTCGCACCGGAAACTCCCTGACATGTCAGGGAGCATAGGGCTGGCTCACGCCTCCGGGAAGGACAGAACCCGGCGTACGGCGAAGTTTCGGTAGCCGCCGCGTTCGAACGCCTTCGCCATCGGCACGTTGCCGAAATCGGTGTCGGCGCGGATCTGCTCGGCCCCGGTCTCGGCCAGCAGGTGGGTGATCTCGGCGAGCAGGTCGTCGATGTACCCGTTGCCGCGGTGCTCGGGCAGGACGCCGAGGTAGCCGACGACCGGTCCGCCGTTGTTCTTCGACGGGATCGCGAACCCGATCAGTTTGCCTTCGGTGTCGTACCCGAACCGCCACCAGTCGCGATCGCCCACGAGCATGGTCTGATACAGCTCGACCTCCTCACGGGCGGCCGCTTCGGCGCCGAGCCGGGCGATATCGCGAGCGGTCGCCGCGTCCAGGCTGCCGGCGCTGACACGCATGAACATGTCGACGAACGCCTCGTCGTCGGCCCGCTCGAACCGCAGCCGGGTCGACCTCGGCGGCAGCCCGCTCTCCGCCAGCCACTCGTAGCGCAGCCGGTCGGTGACCGCGGTCCAACCGGCCGCCGTACCAGCCTTCTGCCGTGGTTCGAGCGCTGCCACCACGGTGGCGTCGGACTCCCAATCGCCGTCGAGGAAGAAGTGGTACTCCGGCGGCTCGGCGTCGGACGGCCGGCTCTGCATGCCGTGCTTGATCAGCTCGGTCCACACCGGAACCGGGTCGCCGGCACCCGCGTAGTACAGGCCGTCGATGCTGTACGGGTACGTGTCGTCGATGCCGCCCCACCAGATGGCCACGGCCTGGATGGCGCCGTCCTCCTCGACGACCCAGCTCCAGTCGTGCCGGTAGTGGCCGATCTCGAGGTACTCGTCGAAGCGCTCGAGCGTGACGGTGTTGACCGTCGGCTGCTGCTCGATCAGGGTACGGATGGTGTCGAGGTCAGCCTCGACGGTGTTGCGAATACTCACAGTTCCTCCAGCAGGAGGCGCGCCGCTCCGCTCAGTGCGAGCTGTGATCGCGGGCAGGTCGCGCCGGAATACCGAACAAGGTGATCATCGGTCGCTCCTTCCGCTCGAGGCATCTTCTCGCCGGGCAGAACTCTAGGGCCGACCGGGGTCATAGTCCAACTGTTATTCATACCTGGGATGTGCGAGCGTTTCCCGGGCCGGGCAGCCTCCCAGCCATGAGAACCCTCATCACCGCCCTCGCCCTCACCGTCGCGACCACAGTCGCCCCCACCACGGCGTACGCCGCCATCCCGACCTGCGCGTTGAGTTCGCTGCCGTCGCAGGCCTCGGACACCCTCGACCTGATCCACTCCGGCGGCCCGTTCCCCTACCGCCAGGACGGGACCGTCTTCCAGAACCGGGAAGGCATCCTGCCGAGCCAGTCCAGCGGCTACTACCGCGAGTACACCGTCAAGACGCCCGGCTCCCCCGACCGCGGTGCCCGCCGCCTGATCGGTGGCGGCTCGCCGGTCACCAACCCGGCGTACGTCTACTACACCGCCGACCACTATGCGTCGTTCTGCAAGGTGACCTGAACGCAGAAGCGGTCCCGGGCCGAAGCCCGGGACCGCTCTTTGTCCTGCTGAACTTCAGTGGATCAGAAGTCCATGCCGCCCATGTCGGGCGCGCCACCCGGAGCGGCCGCAGCCTTCTCCGGCTTGTCGGCGATGACGGCCTCGGTGGTGAGGAACAGGGCCGCGATCGAGGCTGCGTTCTGCAGCGCCGAGCGCGTCACCTTGGCCGGGTCGATGATGCCGCTGGCGATCAGGTCGACGTACTCACCGGTCGCGGCGTTCAGACCGTGACCCGGCTCGAGGTTGCGAACCTTCTCCACCACGACGCCGCCCTCGAGGCCGGCGTTCACCGAGATCTGCTTCAGCGGGGCCTCGACCGCGGACCGCACGATCGCGGCACCGGTGGCCTCGTCACCCTCGAGCTCCAGCTTCTCGAACGCGACGACCGACGCCTGCAGCAGCGCGACGCCACCACCGGCGACGATGCCCTCTTCGACGGCCGCCTTCGCGTTGCGAACGGCGTCCTCGATGCGGTGCTTGCGCTCCTTCAGCTCGACCTCGGTGGCCGCGCCGACCTTGATCACCGCGACGCCGCCGGCCAGCTTGGCCAGCCGCTCCTGCAGCTTCTCGCGGTCGTAGTCGGAGTCGGACTTCTCGATCTCGGCGCGGATCTGGTTGACCCGGCCACCGATCTGGTCCGCGTCACCCTCGCCCTCGACGATGGTCGTCTCGTCCTTGGTGACGACGATCTTGCGGGCCTGGCCGAGCAGCTCCAGGTCGACGGTGTCGAGCTTGAGGCCGACCTCCTCGGAGATGACCTCACCGCCGGTCAGCACCGCGATGTCGACCAGCATGGCCTTGCGGCGGTCACCGAAGCCCGGCGCCTTGACGGCGACGGCCTTGAAGGTGCCCTTGATCTTGTTGACGACCAGGGTCGCCAGCGCCTCACCCTCGATGTCCTCGGCGATGATGGCCAGCGGCTTGCCGGTCTGCATGACCTTCTCCAGCACCGGGACCAGGTCCTTGATGCTCGAGATCTTGCTGTTCACGATCAGGATGTACGGGTCGTCGAGGACCGCTTCCATCCGCTCGGTGTCGGTCACGAAGTAGGGCGAGATGTAGCCCTTGTCGAAGCGCATACCCTCGGTGAGCTCGAGCTCGAGGCCGAAGGTGTTGCTCTCCTCGACGGTGATGACGCCTTCCTTGCCGACCTTGTCCATCGCCTCGGCGATGATCGAGCCGACCTGGGTGTCGGCGGCCGAGATGGACGCCGTCGCCGCGATCTGCTCACGGGTCTCGACCGGCTTGGCCAGTGCCAGCAGCTGCTCGCTGATGGCCTCGGTCGCCTTCTCGATCCCCTTCTTCAGGCCCATCGGGTTGGCGCCGGCGGCCACGTTGCGCAGCCCCTCGCGGACGAGGGCCTGGGCCAGCACGGTGGCCGTGGTGGTGCCGTCACCCGCGACGTCGTCGGTCTTCTTCGCGACCTCCTTGACGAGCTCGGCCCCGATCTTCTCGTACGGGTCCTCGAGCTCGATCTCCTTGGCGATCGAGACACCGTCGTTGGTGATCGTGGGGGCGCCCCACTTCTTCTCCAGGACGACGTTGCGGCCCTTCGGGCCGAGCGTCACCTTCACGGCATCGGCGAGGGTGTTCATACCCCGCTCGAGGCCACGGCGCGCCTCTTCATTGAAAGCAATAAGCTTGGGCATTCTCCGCGAGTCCTCCCGCGTCGAGTCTTTGGTGGTTCAGCCGGCCAGATGCCCGCGACGGACGGCACCGAAGTCGTGGCGCTCATGTCCCGCCCCGCTCCCGGCACCTCATCTGGGCCGTCTCAGTTCTCACTCCGTGGGCACGAGCCTTATCACTCTCACCCATGGAGTGCTAACCAAGTATTAGCACTCGCCCCAAACGAGTGCAAGCCAGGTCAGACCCTCGCGGTGAAGGCGATCTCGATCAGGAGCTCCGGAAACGCCAGCCGGGTGGTCCCGACGATGGTGCTGGCCACCTGCGGATCAGGGCGCCCGTACGCCGCCTTGCGGACCGGACCGGCGTAAGGGAAGGCCTCGTCCATGTCGCGGACGTAGAGCGTCTCCTCGACCACGTTCGCCAGCGAGGCGCCGTACCGCTGGAGGAGCTCCTCGGCGTTGGCGTACGCCTGCCGCATCTGCGCCTCGATCCCCTCGAGGATCTCGGTACCGCGGTTGCCCACCTGGCCGGACAGGTAGATGGTGTCGCCCGACCGGATCGCCTGGACGTAGCCGTAGTCCTGCTCCCACGGCAGGCCGAAGTTCTCGATCACGGATGCACTCCCTTTAGAAAGATTGATTTTCAACTAACCTAGGGAGGGCGGCCCGGCCGCGGCGATCGGCCGCAGTGCCAGGAACCGCCGGATTCGTGCCTGCGGAGGAGTGCTCTTGCCTGAACTGGTCGTGGCGTTGCTGAAACTCCCGCGGGCGATCTCGCTCGACCTCGGGATCGCGGCACACGTCTTCGGCCGCCACGACGGCTACCGGGTGATCGAGGACAGCGACCCCGCGACCGCGGCCGGAGCGGACATCATCGTCGTACCGGGTTTCGACGAGCCCGAGCTGCCGCCACCGGCGCCGTACCTGGAGTTGCTGCGTGACACTCCGGCCCGGCTGCTCGGGATCTGTACCGGCACCTTCGCGCTGGCCGCGGCCGGCGTACTGGACGGCCGTGAGGCCACCACGCACTGGCACTACACCGACCAGCTGCGCAGCCTGCACCCACAGGTCACCGTGCTCGAGAACAGGCTGTACGTCGAAGATGGCAAGGTGCTGACCTCTGGCGGCGGGGGCGCTGGTATCGACGCCGGTCTGCACGTCATCCGCGCCGACTACGGCGCGGCGGCCGCCCACGAGGTCGGCAAATGGGTCCTCGCGGCCCCCGAGCGAGGCGGAGAACACCGCCAGTACGCCGACGTGCTCACGCCAGTGCGGTCTGACCTGGGACCGGTGCGCGCCTGGGTCCAAGACCACCTGGCTGAGCCGATCACCGTCGACCGACTGGCCACCAGGGCCGCGCTGTCCCGCCGTACCTTCATCCGCCGCTTCGAGGGCGAGACAGGCATGCCGCCGATGCGCTGGGTCGTCCACCAGCGCCTGCTGGGCGCCCGCCGCCTCCTCGAGACCTCCGACTGGACAGTCGACCGCATCGCCGCCGCCAGCGGCTTCGGCAGCGCCACCTCACTCCGCGAAGCCTTCCGCCGCGAGCTAGGCACCTCCCCCTCCAGCTACCGCAGGCGGACGTCGATGTCCTGACTCCGGTCGACAGACTGCGGTTCCGGCCGCTCGGCCTCCCGCCGTACGGCGCGCTCCACGGTTTCGCGCACCTTGGGCGCCAGGTCGTCGCGCTGAAGGAGCCGGTCCGCCGTCCGCAGCAGGTGGTCGTGCGATGCCGGAGTGGGCGGCTGCGCACGCTCTTCGAGGATGGCGTCCTTTACGCGCGGTGGACGCTCCCAGGTGCCGCTGGCGGTACGGCGGTTCTCGTACAGCACCGAACCGCCGCGGTCGACGAGGTAGATGTCGTCGATCAGGCCCTCTGTCTCCAGAGCCTGAGCGGTGTCGGGCAGCTCGTCGTAGAACTCGTCGTGCAACTCAGGGTCGAACCAGCCACCGTCTCCCCCAGTATCCAGAGCTGTCTGATGGCGCTCTGCCAGTGACAACGCGCTGTCCGCCTGGTTGACGACCAGGTAGACGAAGCTGCAGCGGTAGCCCAGGTCCCGCAGGTCGCCTGCCCACCGGCGCGCCCACTGCTGTCGGGCGAGCGGATGGCTGGCCACGAGGTCGTACCGCGGGTCCCCTGCGCAGATGTGCGCCAGGATGGCCTCGTGCAGGCGGGCGTTCGGCCCGTTCTCCAGGGCGTCGGCCACCATCTCGAGTCCCTGGATCCCGTACTGGTGCCGGAGGACGTCGTACCGCGGATGAACCCGCAGGCTGTCGTCCGCCTCGTACCGCACCACGCGGTCGGCGCCCAACGCCGAGTGGACCAGCCGTGACATCGTCGACTTGCCCGCGGCCGGCTGGCCGCCGAGCACGACCGCGCGCGGTCGGACACCCGGTGCCCGGTCCGGAGGGTTGGGTGGCGTGAGCTGCGCGAGTCGCTCGGCAAACGCCCGCTCCAGCTCGGCCGGCGTGAGGGCTCCAACCATCCGGGCAGCTTATTCAGTTGTCGAGCTGGGCGATCAGGTATTTCGGGGCGGTCAGCCGCCACGCCTCGGTGAGGAGCTCTCCGACCTCGTCCTCGTCGGCGACGGCCAGGGTCACGTCCAGCCAGGCGAAGCGGCCGCTCTCCCAGGACGGGGCGTAGACGTCGGGGCTTTCTGCGATGAGGGCCTCCTGCTCTTCGCGGAAGGCCTTCACGATCAGCCGGGTCTCGTCCTCGGACAGGTACGCGAAACCCTTCTTGCGCACCTTGAACGCGGGCTGCCCGGCCCAGCCCTCGTGTTCCTCGGCTCCGGGCAGCCCCTGCACCAGCTTCTGCACCACCTGCGCATCCATGCCGGCAACGCTAGGCGGCGGCACCGACAGTTCTCAGCCGACGACCGTCACCGTCACGGTGGAGCCGTTCGGCACCATGGTTCCCGGCGTCGGCGACACCGCGGTCACTGCACCCTTCGGCACACCAGGCGCCGGCTTGCTGACGATCGTCGGCACCAGCCCGTAGTCCTTCAGGGCCGCTAGGTACTTCGCCTGCGACGTCTCCAGCTCCAGGGTCTGGAACCCGGGCACGCCGGTCGCGTCCTGCACGAACCAGATCTGCTCGAGTGCCTTGCCGACCTCAGCCTCGCCGGTCGACGACTCAGCCTGGATCCAGATGTTCCGGGACGGAATCAGCACGGCCCCGGTGCAGACCGGCACCTTGTTGCGCTTCACGCAGACCGTCCGCTGCCGTTGAGCCTGCACGCCCTCCACCTCGAAGGTCTCATCGGCCTTGAACTCGGACGCGGGCTTGCTCCCGATCTGCACGCTCTCGACGCCGGCCGGGTACGGGGGCAGGCAGTAGCCCTGGGCCCCCGGGTCCACGATCACGGTGTTCTTCGTCGGCGTACCGCACTTCAGCTGGTTCGTCGCCCAGTCCTTCGGCACTGCGACTGCGGTGTGGCCCACGCCAACCAGCCGTACGTTGTCCGGAACAGTCGCGGTCGGCGTCCCACCTGCCACTGGTGGCTGCTCGAGCGGACTGGCGCCGTTGTTCGTCAGTGCGGTCGATCCGCCGATCACGGCCGCTACGGCGACCGCCGTACCGGCTGCCGACCAGACTGCGGTACGGCGGCGTCGGCGGCGCGTCGCACCGGAGCGCATGGCGTCGATCGGGGGCGGGTTGACGGCGGTCCGCTCACCGGCTTGTTCGAGGAGCTCGGACAGTTTCGATTCGTTCATAGGATCTCTCGCAGTTCTGCCAGATTCGGGTCCTGGGCCAGTGCTTTGACGGCCCTGGAGAGACGGCTCTTCACGGTGCCGGCGGCGACGCCGAGCACGGAGGCCATCTGCTGTTCGGTCAGGTGTGCGTAGTAGCGCAGTACAACGGCTGTCCGTTGATCAGTCGGCAGCCGGTCGAGGGCACGCGTCATCAGGTCGGCGTCGTCGACACCTGCGGTCCGGTCCTGGTCGGCGTGCTCAGGCAGAGCAGCCGATGGTTTCTCGCCGGTCCAGCGGCGTCTCCGCGCCGAGAGGAAGCTGTTGACCAGCATCCGGTGCACGTAGGCGTCCCGGTCGTCCACTGCGCTGACCCGCTTCCACTTCACCAGGCACCGCTCCAGCACCGTCTGGACCAGGTCCTCGGCCTCCGGATGCGAACACCCCAGCAACACCGCGGACCGCACCAGCACCTGCCAGCGCGCCGCCACATATTCAGTGAAGTCATCCATTCGGCACCCTCCCTCACCGTAGAGACAGCCTGGCCCGCCCCTCAGGTTCCACGAAA
The DNA here is from genome assembly GCF_042674205.1 of Kribbella sp. NPDC056951. Classification (NCBI taxonomy): domain Bacteria; kingdom Bacillati; phylum Actinomycetota; class Actinomycetes; order Propionibacteriales; family Kribbellaceae; genus Kribbella; species Kribbella sp. NPDC056951. Next base: position 374,169 of record NZ_JBHUQZ010000003.1, on the reverse strand, counting down.
GTAGTCAGGGTGTCCGACCAGGGTCCCCGGGGTCAGGTCAGGGGCCACTCGGTACCGATCCTGATGTGGCGGAGGGGTCTCAAACGGGACAGTAGAGCCATGACGAACTCCAACGCACCGTTCTCGAACCTGTCCGGCAAGGTCCTGCGTCGCTCCAGCTCCCAGCGGATGCTGTCCGGCGTCTCCGGCGGTCTCGCCGAGTACCTCAACATCGACGTCACCCTGGTCCGCCTCGGCATCGTCGGCCTCACCATCATCACCGGCGGCACCGCCATCCTCGGCTACGCCATCGCCTGGATCGTGATGCCCGAGTCCGACGGCAAGGCCGTCTGGCAGAGCGCCCAGCACACCAACAACCACCAGACCCAGACCCCCGAGGCCGACATCGCCTCCCGCATCTACGACGACGCCCCCAAGCCCCCGGCCGCCTGACCTCGTCCTGTCACACTCTGCCTGTGCAGAGTGCTGAAGAAGTCACCAGGTGCCCCGACTGCGGACATCAGATCCGTGTCGACCGGCGCTACGTGACCTGGTGCGAGAAATGCGACTGGAACGTCGATCCGACGCCGTTGCTCGACCTGACCCCTGCCTGGCGGCTCAGAGTCGAGCAACGGCTGGTCGACTCGCTCTACCGCGAACTCGAACGCGGAGCGATCCATCGCCCCAGCTGGGACGCCGCGCGGATCACCGCCAACCTGCTCTCGGTCCTGATCCTCCTGCTGCCGCTCATCGCGTTTCTGACCGGCATTGGGCTCCTGATCTTCTACCGGCCCTTGTGGTTCAGCATCATCCTGGCGCTGCTCGCTCTGACCATCGCCTTCGTGTTCCGGCCCCGAGCCGGTCACATCGACGAGGCCAACATCTGGTACTCGCAGGTCGGCTGGCGCTTCCGACCGGTCATCGGTATCGGTCTGCCGCTCTGGATCGGGCTGCGACCCCAGGAGCGAGTCGCCATCCTGGCCCACGAGTTCGGCCATGGCCGCCACGGCGATCTGCGAAGCGGCTGGCTGATCGGCAACGCACACAGCGTCCTGGAAGGACTGAGTGCGACGTTCAGCGAGAGCCCTCTCGATGCGGCACGCCGCGAATGGGGTGCCGAGGAGCTCAGCGGTGGGACTCTGTTCAGCCGCATGGTCAACGCGACTGTCGGCACGGTGGTGCGCGGCCTGAGCGCCGTACTGAACCGCCTCGAGTTGCGCAGCGGTCAGCGCAACGAATACCTGGCAGATCGTCGCGCAGGTGAGGTCGCCGGCTCTGAAGCCGCTGCGCATGCGTTGGAGCGCACGCTGCTGGCTGATACCTCGTATGACGCTATGGTCCGAGCGCTGCGGTTCCCGAGCGAGCTTGCTCCGCTGGACGCGGTACGGCGCGCAGTGACCGAGGTGCCGGCCCGGGAGATCGAGCGGCGGCTGCGAGTGAGTCGGGTGCACGGGACTCGCACGGACGCGACCCACCCGCCGACGTACCTGCGCACGAAGCTGATCCGGACCAGGCCGGCCACGTCGGCTCGCGTGGTGATGGGGATCGATCAGGCGCGCAACATCGACCGAGAGCTCGCATCGGCGGCCGAGCAGGTGTTGAAGGAAGTGAAGGCCGAGCTCTAGCTGGACAGCGATGCGGCCTTGAGGGTGGCTGCGGCGATGTCGGGGTGGTCGGCAAAGACGCCTTGGAGGCCTAGGGCGGCGAAGCGGGACAGTTCGGTGCGGAAGTCGGTGTTGGTGGGGAGGAAGCGGCGTTCGGCGCGGAAGGTCCAGGCTTGGACTCCGAGGCCGGCGCGGTGCGCTTGGTCGACGAGGCGGGTGGGCTCGCCTAGTGCGCCGGTGGGGGTGCGTGGGATGACCAGGTCCTTGTGGGGCGCCAGGATCTGCGCGTACGTCGAGATCTCGCGCAGACCGGACGGGTCGAGCAGGTCGGTGAAGGTGCGGCCGTCTCCTACCCGGAGGAAGTCGTACGGCGAGCTCTCGGAGTCGACGAGCTGGACCAGCGGTACCCGGGTCATGACGGCTAGCCGGCGCAGACTGGTCGGCTCGAAGGACTGGATCATGATCTCGTCCGTGCGCAGGCCCAGAGCGAGGATGCGCTCGGTCAGCAGCTCTTCCAGCGGCAGACCGAGCCGCCGGAAGTACGTCGGGTGTTTGATCTCGGGGATCACGCCGATGGTCCGCCCGAGCCGCAGCGACTCCTGCCGGGCCAGTGCGACCACGTCGTCGAACGTGGGCACTCCCTCGGTGCGGTCGTAGGCCGTATTGGCGGACCGGAGCGCAGGCATCCGCTCGCGGGCTCGCAGCAACCGCAGCTCGGCGTACGTGAAGTCCTCGACGAACCAGCCGGTCACGGCCTCGCCGTCGACGATCTTGGTGATCCGCCGGTCCGCGAAGACCGGGTGCTCCGCGACGTCCGTCGTACCGGAGATCTCGTTCTCGTGGCGGCAGACCAGGACGCCGTCGAGCGTGGCGACCAGGTCGGGTTCCAGGTAGTCGGCCCCTTGGGCCGCGGCCAGGCGGTACGCCGCCGGCGTGTGTTCCGGGCGGTAGCCACTCGCTCCCCGATGCGCGATCACCAGCATGGGTCCAGGACAGGCGGCGCACATGGCTGACCGGGAACTCGTTGCCCAACGCAAGGTGAAGGTCACCGAACCGAACCACGGCCTATGCTCTGAGTCATGACCGGTCCGATTGCAGTCAAGGACCGTGCTCTCGGGCCCGATCTGGCCCGCGGATTTCTCCTATTGTTCATCGCACTGGCCAACATCCACGGTTTCCTGCATCCGCCCGGTGTCGGCGACATCCGCGCGATGCCGATCCCCACTACGCTGCCGGACCGGATCGTCGCGTTCCTGGAGACCACTCTGGTCGACGGACGCTCGTACACGATGTTCGCTGCACTCTTCGGCTACGGCATGGTGCAGATCGCCCGACGCCAGACCGGTGAGTGGAAGAGCACCCGCAAGCTACTGCGTCGCCGCGCACTCTGGCTGATACTGCTCGGCCTCCTGCACGCAGTGCTGCTCTACTACGGCGACATCCTGACCGCCTACGGGCTCATCGCGCTCGGACTGGTCTCGGCGATCCGCTGGAGTGATTCGCGGCTGCTGGTCTCCGCAGCGGTCATGACGCTGTTCGGGTCCTGGGCTTTCGCCTTCCTGTCCACTCCGAACCCACCGGACTCGGCCGCGGAGATGTACCCCTGGGCGATGGATCACAACCCGCTGCTGGGCATGGCCGGCCGGGCCTTCGCCATCTCGATCAGCGCCCCGGTGCTGGCGGTCACGGCGGCCGGTGCGTTCCTTTTCGGCATCTGGGCCGCGCGGCGCGGCCTGTACGAGCACCCGGAACAGCACCAGCAGACGCTGCGCCGGATGGTGGCCATCGGCGTACCGCTGTCGTTCCTCGGCGGTGTCCCACTCGCTCTCTACACAGCAGGCCTGCTGCCCGCCACCGACGCCAACATCATCCCGGTGGCCGGGCTGCACGCGCTGACCGGCTTCGCCGGAGGTCCGGCGTACGCCGCTCTGATCGCACTCTGGTCACTTCGGGTACGACGTACTCCCGTGGTCACCGCGATCCAGGCGACCGGCCAGCGCTCGCTGACCTGCTACCTCACGCAGTCCGTCGTCTGGACTGTCCTGTTCGCGCCGTTCCTGCTCGACCTGGGCAGTTCCCTGAAGCTGTGGCAGTCGGTGTTCGTCGCCGTCGCCACCTGGGCCTTCACTGTGTTCCTGGCTGACCAGATGCGCCGTCGCGAGCTACGCGGCCCGTTCGAGGTCCTGCTCCGCCGGCTGACCTACCGCAACCAGACTGCTCGCCAGTAGGTACTGCGCCGCGAGGTAGGTCGCCATCACGAGATACGGCCGCGCACCGAAGTCATGCCCGGCCAGTTCCACGCCAATGAGCGCATCGGACAGCAGGAACACCGCACCGCCCACTCCGGACCGCCAACCGTTCCATGCGCTCGTCACAGCAGTAGCGATCAGCAGCAGCGAGTACGCCGCCACCGGGGCGCGCACATCACCCAGATCGGGCCACAGCAGCGCCAGTACGCCGACCCACAGCACGCCGTACGCCGCAGCCACGACCAGCGACCGCTGCGTCGTTCGGCGGCTGAACAGCAGCACGTAACAGACATGCGCGACGCCGAACGCCGCCATACCCGGCACGAGCTGGTCGATCTGCAGCAGGAAGTCGCCGACCAGTGAGAAGGCCAGTCCGACCAGCAGTGTGATCGGGCCACCGCTTAGACGCACCCAAACCGCCAGGACCGGCATCAGCAGGACCTTGGTGATCGACTCCGGCCAGGGCTCGCCGATCGCGATCGTGACCAGGTGTACGACCGCGATCACGCCGTACGCGCCGAGCCATCCCGAACCTCGCTTCATGGCCTAGATGGTGCCTGGTCATCCGCGATTAATTCGCATGCGGGTTGTCGGTGGGCGCGCCTAGCCTGAAGGAATCATGCGAAATCTCCCTCTTGCCGATCCCGGCATCCCCGACGACCGCTCGCCGGCCCGCTACCTGCTGTGGGTCGCCCGCGGGCAGGCTCGCACGCTCGCGGGCGGGATGTCGTTCGGAATCCTCTGGATGGCGTCCCAGGCGTTCATCCCGGCGATCCTGGGCAAGGCGATCGACGAGGGCGTCGCGGCCAAGGACGGCGACAAACTGCTGCAGTGGACCGCGGCGCTGTGCGCGATCGGCGTCCTGCAGGCACTCGCCGGGATCATGCGGCACCGATTCGCGGTGACGAACTGGCTGATGGCGGCGTACCGGACGGTCCAGGTGATCACGCGGAAGTCCGCCGACCTCGGTGCGACGCTGCCCAAGCACCTGGCGACCGGCGAGGTGGTCAGCGTCGGGGCGAGCGACCTGGCCTCGATCGGGACCTTGATGGAGGTCAGCGCCCGGTTCGCCGGTGCGATCGTGGCGTTCGCCGTGGTCGCGACGATCCTGCTCTCGACGTCGACCGTGCTCGGCCTGGTCGTGCTGATCGGCGTGCCGGTGATGTTGTTCTGCCTGGGCCCGATGCTGCGGCCGTTGCACCGCCGGCAGTCCGCTCAGCGCGAGGCGGTCGGCGAGCTGAACTCGCTGGGTTCGGACATCGTGGCCGGGCTGCGGGTGCTGCGCGGGATCGGCGGCGAGGACTCCTTCTCGCAGCGGTACCGGCGTGAGTCGCAGGAGGTCCGCCATGCCGGTGTGCGGGTGGCCCGGATCCAGTCCGTGCTGGACGCGGCGCAGGTGCTGCTGCCGGGCACCTTCGTCGTGCTGGTGGTCGGCATCGGCGCTCACTTCGCACTGCGCGGTGACCTCAGTGCTGGTTCGCTGGTCGCGTTCTACGGCTACGCGACGTTCCTGGTGCTGCCACTGCGCACTGTGACCGAGTTCGTCAACCAGCTGATGCGTGGACTGGTCGCAGGCGCCCGGGTGATCCGGGTGGTCTCGCTGCGCCCCGAGATCACTGACCCTGCCAACGCCGTGCAACTCCCCGACCGGGGCGACCTGGTTGACCCCGTATCCGGTGTCCGAGCGCGGGACGGTCTGCTGACCGCGATCGTCGCGGCCGAGCCAGACGTGTACGGCGTTCTCGCCGACCGCCTGGGCCGGTACGACGAGGGCAGCGAGGTCCGGTTCGGCGGAGTGACCCTGGCCAGTGCGACGCGCGCCGATGTCCGGCAGCGGATCCTGGTCAGCGACGCCGGCTCCCAGCTGTTCACCGGCACCCTGCGCACCGAGCTGGACCCGGCAGGCCGCCGTACCGAGGAGCAACTGCTCACAGCGATCCGGACTGCCTCGGCCGAGGACGTACTGGTCGCCCTGGCGGACGGACTCGACTCCGAGGTCGAGGAGAAGGGCAGGTCGTTCTCAGGTGGTCAGCGGCAGCGGCTGGTGCTGGTCCGCGCCCTGGTGGCCGACCCTGCCGTGCTGGTGCTGGTCGAGCCGACCTCGGCCGTCGACGCGCACACCGAGGCGCGGATCGCCGACCGCTTGCGCGAACACCGGGCCGGCCGCAGCACCGTCGTACTGACTGCGAGCCCGCTGCTGCTGGACCGGGTCGACGAGGTCATCTTCGTCGCCGCCGGCCGAGTGGTTGCGGCGGGCAAGCATCGTGACCTGCTCGCCCGCGAGCCGCAGTACCGCCGGACAGTCACCCGGCAGACCGAGGAAGAACAAGAGCTGACGGAAGGGGTGCGACGATGAGGCAGATCCTGCCAGTGGCAGACAGCGCTGAGATCCGTCGGCATGCCCGCCGGCTCGCGCTCAAGCATCCGCGCGCATTGCTGATCGCACTCGGCCTGCATGCGGTCGCCGCGGTCTCCGGGCTCGCTGCGCCGCGGCTGATCGGTGACCTGGTTCAGAACGTGCAGAACGGGACAACCGCGAGCAAGGTCAACCTGGTCATCGGGCTGATCGCTGGGTTCGTGGTCGTGCAGTCGCTGCTCACCCGCTGGGCCCGCTACCGGTCGTTCGCGCTCGGCGAGCAGGTGCTGGCCGAGCTCCGCGAGGACTTCGTCGACAACGCCCTGGCGCTGCCGATCGGCACAGTCGAGCGAGCCGGTACGGGCGACCTGCTGTCGCGCACCTCGCGTGACGTCGACACACTGTCGCGGACCGTGCGCTTCGCCGTACCGGAGACGATCATCGCGTTCGTCACCGTGCTGTTCTCGCTGACGGCGACAATCCTCGTCGGCGTCTGGGTGCTGGTCCCATTGCTCGCGATGGTGCCGGTGCTCTGGCTGAGCACCCGCTGGTACCTGGGGCGTGCCAAGGACGGCTACCTGCGCGAGAACGCGGCGTACGCACAGATGACCAGCTCGCTGGCCGAGACGGTCGAGGGCGCGCGCACGGTCGAGGCCCTCCAGCGGTACGACGACCGCGTGCGGCGCGGCGATGACGACGTACGGGGCTCGTACAACGCCGAGCGGTACACGCTGCGGTTGCGCACGGTGTGGTTCCCGGCCGTCGAGGTCGGGTATCTCATCCCGATCGTCGGCACCCTGCTGTTCGGTGGCTGGCTGCACATCAACGGCCATGTCACGCTCGGCGCGGTGACCGCCGGCGTGCTGTACGTGAACCAGCTGATCGACCCCGTCGACCGCCTGTTGTCCTGGGTGGACGAGCTGCAGTCCGGTGGGGCCGCATTCGCCCGCCTGCTTGGGATCAACGACGTACCGGATGACCGGACGGCGTCTGGTCGCACTCCGGACGGCGAGCTGGTCGAGGCGAAGGACGTGCGGTTCTCGTACGTCGACGGTCGCGACGTGCTGCACGGTGTCGAGCTGACAGTGCAGCCGGGTGAGCGGATCGCCATGGTCGGTCCGTCCGGCGCTGGGAAGTCGACGCTGGGCCGGCTGGTCGCCGGGATCCATCCGCCGCGCACTGGCTCCGTCACGGTCGGCGGTGTCGGGATGACCGAGCTCCCGCTGGATGAGCTGCGCAGACAGGTCGCACTGGTGACACAGGAGCACCACGTCTTCGTTGGCACCTTGCGCGACAACCTGTCGATGGCACGGCCCTCCGCGACCGACACCGAGCTGTACGACGCACTTGCGGCGGTCGACGCACGTGAGTGGGCCGAGGCGTTGCCGGACGGGCTCGACACGCGAGTGGGTTCCGGTCAGCTCGCACTGACGCCAGCACAGGCGCAGCAGTTGGCACTGGCCCGCCTGGTGCTGGCTGATCCGCACACGCTGGTCCTGGACGAGGCGACCTCGCTGATCGACCCGCGTGCGGCCCGGCACATGGAGCGCTCGCTTGCCGCAGTACTCGAAGGCCGCACGGTGATCGCGATCGCCCACCGGCTCTACACCGCCCACGACGCCGACCGGGTCGCTGTGGTCGAGGACGGTCGGATCACTGAGCTCGGCAGCCATGACGAGCTGGTCGAGTGGCATGGGTCGTACGCCAAGTTGTGGAAGTCCTGGCACGGCTGAGACTTCCAGACGCCAGTGAGCCCCGTCGATCACCTCTGATCGGCGGGGCTCATTGTCCTTTCAGCGTTTGCGCAGCACGAGCACTGCGGAGTCGACATGTGGAGGTGGGGTAAAGGCCTTACGGGGAAGGCGTAGCCCTACAGACGGCTCGTAGTGGCGGTACCACCGCTGTGCGCCCGGTGCCTCACCGCGGACATAGCGGTTCACCACCTGCCGCTGCAGCACCAGATCGGCCGACACCAGGCGAGAGCCCGGCGCCAGCAAGCGCTTCAGCAACGCGGTCGACAGCGTGTACGGCGGACTCGACACCACTCGGAACGGCCGCGACGGCAACCGCAGGTCAGCGGCGTCGGCACGGACCACCGTGACCGGCTCGTCGGCGAACCGCCGGCGCAACCGATCGGCACGCCCCGGATGCAGTTCGACTGCGATCACCCGGGCACCGGCCCGGACCAGCGGTCCGGTCAAGGCACCGAGTCCGGCTCCGACGTCGAGAATCAGCTCGCCAGGTACGACCCCGGCAGCGTCCACTACTCGTTGAGCCCACCGGCTATCGAGCGGATGCCATCCCCAGGCACCCCGCGCCTGCCCGGAGCCGGGCACGACGCACCATCACAAAGTACATATTCATGCCGTCGACCCTAGACCGCCGTGCGCCCAGTACTCAAAGCATTTTCGGTGTTGCTCCGAGCGACAGCACGGTCTCGTCGGTCCGCCGCTGGGCAAGCTGCAGCCGGGCTCGTTTCGCCGCAACCAGGCCCGGCTTCGCAAGCTCCCGCCGTACGTCGAGAACCCGGACCGGCAGCGTGTCGGTCATCAGCAGCGGCGCGTAGCCGGCCTGCTCGGTGGTCCACTTGTCGCCGTCGCGCTTGAAGCTGAAGCGAGCCAGCAGGCCCTCGGCCCGCGTGCTGTTCGGCTGGCGATGGGCGGCGACCAGGTTGCCGAGGCCGTAGGCGACCCACTTGCCGTTGTGCTGTTCCATCGGCTGGACGACGTGCGCGTGATGGCCGATCACCAGATCAATGTTGCTATCGGCAAGTAGTTGCGGGGCGAGCTCACGCTGCTGATCGTTGATCTTCGCCGAGTACTCGGTCCCCCAGTGGCAGCTCACCACGACGATCTCGGCGCCGCGATCCCGGGCCTCCTTCGCCATCCGGCTGATCGTGGCGACGTCGAGCTTGCCGGCCCGCCAGGTCTGCCCATTCGGGTACGGCAGGCCGTTGAAGCCAAAGGTGTACGAGAGCGACGCGATCTTCACACCGCGGACGTCGATGATCGTCGGAGTCTCGGCTTCCTGACGGTTCCGGGCGGTGCCGGCGGTCCGGAGTCCGGCCTTCTCCAAGGTGTTCAGCGTCCTGTCGACACCGGCCGCACCTCCGTCGAAGCTGTGGTTGCTGGCTGTCGTGCACAGGTCGTAGCCGGTTTGCTTCAGCGCGGTGGCGATCTGCGGCGGGCCCAGGAACAGCGGGTAGCCCTTGTAGGGACCGCCCATCGGCGCCAGCGGCGTCTCGAGGTGCGCGATCGCGAGGTCGGCCTGCTGGACGTGCGGCTTCACGCCGGCCAGCAACGGCGCGAAGTCCCAGGCACCGCCGTGGCCGTCGCGGCGTGCCGTTGTCCACAACCGTTCGTGCAGGAGAACGTCGCCGGTGGCAACAATCGAGATCCGGTCCGGGCGCGCTCCGGAAGGCACCGATGGATTCTCTGGTGGACCGACCGATCCGCCATCCGACGGCATGCTGGGCGAACTCAGACCGACATCCGCACAACCTCCGACGACAGTCGCCCCCGCCCCGGCCAGCAGTGCACCCAGCACCGCACGCCGTCGTACCGCCATCACAGCCCCCAAGATTCGGTGTCCTTCACTCAACGGACGGCCTGGGGCGCTCCTGGGTTCGACCGGTAACCCGATCGTGTCCTTGCGGGTACCGTTTGCAGCCAAAGGATCACGGAGCGAGGGCACAGGCGATGGTTGAGCTGAAGACACCGGCAGAGATCGAGGCAATGCGCGCGGCCGGACGGGTCGTCGGCAACGCGTTGGCCGCAGTGAAGAAGGAGGCCGCGGTCGGCGTCTCGCTGCGTGAACTCGACGAGGTGGCGCGGGAGGTGCTCCGCGCGGCCGGTGCGGTGTCGTTGTTCGAGGGCTATCAGCCTGGATTCGCGACGAGCCCGTTCTCCGGCGTGATCTGTACGTCGGTGAACGATGCCGTCCTGCACGGACTTCCTTCGGATCTCAAGCTAGCGGACGGCGACCTGCTGAACGTCGACTGCGGCGCCTCGGTCGACGGTTGGTGCGGGGATGCGGCAACCAGTTTCTGCGTCGGTACGCCACGACCGGAGGACCTGCAACTGATCGAGCTCACCGAGCGCGCCTTGGCCGCCGGTATCGCGGCTGCACTTCCGGGCAACCGGCTCGGGGATGTCGGTGCCGCGATCGGCCGCATCGGCAAGGAAGCCGGAGTCGGCACCAACCTCGACTTCGGCGGCCACGGCATCGGCCGCCGCATGCACGAAGAACCCCACGTCCCGAACGCCGGCCGCCCCGGCCGCGGCTTCAAACTCCAGGTCGGCCACACCTTCGCCATCGAGCCCTGGTTCTGGTCCGGCCCCGGCAGCACCTACCTCATCGACCCCGACGGCTGGACCCTCCGCTCCGCCGACGGCACCCGCGGAGTCCACGCCGAACACACCATCGCCATCACCAAGGCCGGCCCCGAAATCCTCACCCTCCCGTAGTCACCCGTCAGAACAGGGCTTCTTGTGCCGGCGGCTCGTGGCGGCGCTCCCGGGCGGGGGTCGCTGAACCGCGGAACCGAGGGTGGGTTGCGGCGGGCTCGCCCCAGCCGGAGTCGGCGCCGTCGACCACGCCGAAGGGGTTGGAGCGGTGGCGAGAGCTGCAGCCGAAGCCGTGTTTGTCGAGGAGGGGGCGGACCTTCTGCTCGAAGGCGGTGCGGTAGCTGGGTGCGGCGTTCGAACCGCGCGCGTAGAGCGATTTGTACCGCCCGACCAGCTCAGGGTGGTCGTGGCCCAGCCAGCCCATGAACCAGTCCTTCACGCCCGGTCGAAGGTGCAGGACGAGCGTGGTGACTCCGGTCGCGCCCGCCGCTGCGAGCTCACCGAACAGATCGTCGAGCTGATCGGCCGAGTCGGTCAACCAGGGCAGCACCGGAGCGACCATCACCCCACAAGGCAGACCTGCCTCACGCACGGCACGGATCAGCTCGAGCCGACCGCGCACAGACGGTACGCCGGGCTCCAGCCGCCGCCGCAGTTCCTCGTCCCCGAGTGCGAGCGACACCCCGATCCCGACCGAAACCTCGCTCGCCGCGGAAACCAGCAGGTCGAGATCACGCCGCAGCAGCGTCCCCTTCGTGAGCACCGACAACGGCGTACCGGAACCCGCCAGCGCGCCGATGATCCCCGGCATCAGCCGGTACCGACCCTCGGCCCGCTGGTACGGATCCGTATTGGTGCCCAAGGCAACCTGTTCCCGCCTCCACGACGGCCGCGCCAACTCCCGCCGCAGCACGTCGGCCACATTCGTCTTCACCACGATCTGCCGATCGAAGTCCAGCCCCTGATCGAGCTCCAGATACTTGTGCGTCGGCCGCGCGAAGCAGTACCGGCAAGCATGCGTACACCCCCGGTACGGATTCACCGTCCAGTTGAACGGCAACCCGCCACCAGGCACCGAATTCAACGCCGACCGCGCCACCACCTCATGAAACGTGACCCCCCGAAACTCCGGCGTAGTCACCGACCGAACCAGCCCCGCAATCGACCCCATCCCCGGCAACGCACCAGGAACCTCCGCGTCAAGTTGCTGACCAGCCCACCTCACGCAGAACAGTCGAACACATGTTCTACCCAGATTCAAGTTACCTCAGGCCACAACCTCAGGCCGGACCTCAGGCCGGACGCGTGTAGGTCAGCGCGAGATTGCCTCGCGGGAACGACTTCACGTCGACCAACTTGAGCTTGGTGAACTCGGTGAACAGCGGACTGCCACCTCCATGCGCGACCGGGTTGATCAAGAGGTGGTACTCGTCGACGAGATCGGCGAGCACGAGCGCCTGCGCGAAGCGGACGCCACCATGCGCGAGGATCGGGCCACCATCCTGCGCTTTCAGGCTCGCAACCTCCTCCGCGAGGCCCCCGGAGCAGACCGTCGTCGTCTCCCAGGGCGTCTCGATCGGCGCTCGCGAGAAGACGACCTTCGGAATCCTGTTCATCGCATCCGCCTCCGGCCCTTCCTGAAAAGGCCAGTGCGCCGCCATATCGCGGTACGTCCGCGCACCCATCACATGGACACCCGCGCCGCCGAGCACCTCGGCCATGTGCGCGACGAACTCCTCATCCTCGTCGTACTCGAGGAAGAAGTCGTCAGGAACACCCGGCGGTGGTGCGGCGTAGCCGTCGAGGGACAGGCCGTGGCGGAGGATGAGTGGGCGCACGAGAACTCCTCAGGAGGGTCCGACGGTGAGGACCTCATGTTCCCGCAGAGTTCAGCGGAAGGCTTCGACGTTTCGCATTGCCCAGTCTCGGTACGGCGTTGCTGGGCGGCCGGTGAGGTTGGCGACTGTGGGCTCTGGGGTCATCGGGTGCTCGGCCATCATTCGGAAGCCGTCCAGGAGCCACTGGGCGGTTTCCAGGCCGGTGAACGGTTCGAGTTGGTCTAGGTACTGCTGGGGCGTGAGCTCTTCGAACTTGATCTCGCGCCCGAGCGCCGCCGCGATGTGCTCGACCTCCTGGGGCTGGGTGATCGCCTCTGGACCGCTCATCACCAGCTTCTGGTGGTTGAAGGACTCATCGAGGAGCGCTACCCGCGCTACGGCGGCGATGTCGACCAGGTCGATCGGCGTCTGCACGGCAGCGGCGTACGGCGCTCGCACCACGCCCTCTGACTTGATCGTTGGGGCCCAGTCCAGGGTGTTGTTCATGAACTGGCCGGGTCGCAGGAAGGTCCACTCGAAGCCGGCCTCCTCGATCGCTCGCTCGACGCGGTAGTAGTGCCAGTTCGCCGGATCCCCCTGGGCCTCGTACTCAGCAGGCTCCCCCGACAGCACCACCACTCGCCGTACGCCGGCCTCCTGGGCGCACCGGACGAAGTCATCGACGTACGCCGGCAGGGGCGCCAGGTAGACCGTGTCGATCCCCTGGAGTGCCGCCGGCAACGACTCCGGCTTGCCCAGGTAGCCAGTCGCGACCTCGACACCTGCTGGAAGCGCAGCGCGGGCCGGTTTGTTCGTCAGCGCCCGCACCGGCGCTCCGGCCGCCACTAGCTCATCCACCACGAGCCGCCCGACGCTCGCCGTCGCACCGGTCACCAAGATCGTCATGCCGTTCCCCTCAGCTTCGAAGTAATTCTCGTAGGGTATACGAGAATTCAAATCAGCGCCTATGGTTGGTTCTGTGACGGTCGATCGCACGCTTGCGCTGCTGTGGCGTAACCACCGCCCGCTCGCCCCGGCCGCCAAGGGCGCAGGGCGGCGTCCGTCGCTGGATGTGAACGAGGTGGTCGCCACCGGGATCCGGCTGGCGGACAGTGACGGTCTGGCCGCGGCCTCCATGGGCGGGGTGGCCAAGGAGCTCGGCGTCGGCACCATGACGCTTTACACCTACGTCCCGTCGAAGGACGACCTCCTGGAACTCATGGTCGACCAGGTGCTCGGCGAGCGTAAGCTACCCGGGCCCAACGACCCCCGTCCGGACGACTGGCGTGCACAGGTCGATCTGTACTCCGAACAGACCCAGCTGATGTTCAACCGGCACCCGTGGCTCTCACAGGTCTCCCCGATCCGCCCACCCGCCGGACCGGGATTACTGGCAGGCCGTGAGTACCTGCTGTCCGTGGTGAGCACTCTGAACCTCACACCGCGCGACACGAACACCGCGGCGCTGGCAATCTCGACGTACGTCGACTCTGCGGCCAGCCTGGCTGCGGAGAGCCAGCTGATCGAGCGGACCAGCGGTCAGAGCCATGACTCCTGGTGGATCGAGCGCTCGGACCTGTGGGAGACGTACTTCGACGTCGAGCGTCATCCCGCGATGACTGCGGTCTGGAACGCAGGTGGTTTCACCGCAGGTCCCAACGAGGTGGCAGCCGAGTCGTACCGCTACGGACTCGACCGCCTCCTCGACGGCATCGCGAACGCCTAGACGTCCAGTGAGATCCAGGCCGGGTCATGGTCGGTACCGTCCCGCGCCAGCTTCTTCCGGCGACCGATGAAGGCGCCCTTCAGCCGTGGCACCAGCGCCGGTGACAACCAGATCTGATCGATCAGGTCGAACGACCGTGGCTGCCGCGCGCCCTTGAACGTCGACGTCCACGCTGGGTTGGCCGGGAGCTCCACCGTGGTCTTCACCGTGCCGATCTCGGTCGGAGCGGTCAGTGCGTTCACCAGACCGGACTGCGCGTACGCCGCTAGTGCCGGCGACTCCGGAGTGTCGTTCATGTCCCCACAGAGCAGGTATCGCTGCCGACTGCTCATCCGCGCAGCGATGATCCGCACGATGGTGTCGGCCTGCCGCGTGCGCAGCAACTCGGCCTCCGCAGCGGCCGCCACCGGGTCTGCCACAGTGAAGTCGACGAACTTCGACTTCAGGTGTGTTCCGAACACCGTCAGCACCTTGCGCCCGCGGGCGTCCAGAATCTCCACCTCGACCAGGTCACGCGAGAAGATCGGCCGCCCCGGCACGTCCGGGTGGAACGCCCGCTGGTAGCTGGTCACACCACCGATCGGCCGCCGCGACAGGATCCCGATGTCGATGAACCGGGTCGCATCATTGCCGTCGATCACCATCACGTGCTGGTACGCGCCGTTCAGATGCTCTCGGTTGAACTCCCGCAGGACGTCGACGTTCTCGACCTCCTGCACCACCCAGACGTCCACATCGGCCGTCAGCAACCGCTCGGCCACCCGGTCGGTGTCCTCCGGCTTCTTGGACACCAGCAACTTCCCGCGGCCGTCCAGCTGCAGCCGGCGCCGGTGCTCGTCGTCGAACGTGTAGGTGGCCGGCACCGTGCTGGTGCCCTGTGCGAGTACGTCAACCGCACCGGCGAAGTTCCAGCGGTCGAACAGGTTGTTGAGATTGAAGGTCCCCACCGTCAATGCCATAGCGTCCTCCCCCAGACACCTCTCAAAGTACGGTGCGAACTGGCCATTGGGTAGGTTGGCGGCGAACAAGGGGGTGTGGGGTGAGTGAGAACTTCCAGGTCGACCTCCAGGGCATCGTCGACCTGCTGAGCAACCATCTGTACAGCAGTCCGCGGGTGTACCTGCGAGAGCTGCTGCAGAACGCCGTCGACGCGATCACCGCGCGCGAGGCGGTCGAGCAGGGGGCACCGCGACGGATCGACGTACAGGCGACGGACGGGTCCCTGAGCATCGCCGACACCGGCATTGGCCTGCTGCCGGACCAGGTGCGCGAGCTGCTGGCCACCATCGGCCGGAGCTCGAAGCGGGACGAGATCGGGTTCGCCCGCTCGGAGTTCCTCGGCCAGTTCGGTATCGGCCTGCTGTCGGCCTTCATGGTCGCCGACGAGATCGAGGTCGTCACCCAGCCCACGGGCGGCCCGGCCACCCGCTGGCTCGGTACGGCGGATGGCCGCTACGAGCTCGCCGCCACAGCGGACCGCGCCGAGACCGGTACGACGGTGACGCTGAAGGCCCGGCGTGGTGCGGAGCAGTGGTACAAACACGCCACTGTCGTGGAGCTGATCCGCCTGTTCGGCGCACTGCTGCCGATCGAGATCCGCGTCAACGGTGAGCAGGTGACCGACGGCAAGGCGCCTTGGGAGAACACGGGAGCACTGCAGCGGGCCGAGCTGGTGGGCTATGCGCAGGACAAGCTCGGGTTCACTCCGTTCGACGTGATTCACCTGAACAATCCGAGCGCCGGACTGACCGGTGTGGCTTTCGTGCTGCCGTTCGCCGCGAACCCGGCCGAGCGCGCCACACACCGCGTGTACCTGAAGCGGATGCTCCTCGCGGAGAACGTCGAGGGCCTCCTGCCGGACTGGGCCTTCTTCGTCCGTGCGGTCATCGACACCTCCGAGCTGCGGCCGACCGCGAGCCGGGAGGCGCTGTTCGACGACGGCACGCTGGAGGCGACCAGGGACGCGCTGGGCGATCAGCTGCGTGGCTGGCTGGTTCGGCTCGGCAACACCGACCCCGCGAAGCTGGACCGGTTCCTCAGCATCCACCAGCTCGGTGTGAAGGCGCTGGCCCTGCACGACGACGAGATGCTTCAGCTGGTCCACCGCTGGCTGCGGTTCGAGACCAACCATGGCCGGATGACCACTGCGGAGCTGCAGCAGCGCACCAACCAGATCAGGTACGTCACCACGGTCGAGGAGTTCCGCCAGCTCGCAGCGGTCGCGGCCGCGCAGCAGATCACGGTGGTGAACGGCGGCTACACCTACGACAGTGAGCTGCTGGCCCGGCTGCCGGAGGTGGTGCCCGAGCTGAGCACCAGCCGATTCGACCCGACTGAGCTGAGCACGAGCTTCGACAGTCTGGATCCGGACACCGAGCTGCGGCTGCGGCCGTTCGTCCAGCTGGCACAGGACGCACTGGACCCGGTGGGCTGCGAGGTCGTCGTACGGGCGTTCGAGCCGGCCGGGCTGCCTGCGCTCTACCTGGTTGACCGCTCTGCCCAGTTCGCGAGTGAGTTGCGTGCCACCAAGGACCGGGCCGACGCGCTCTGGTCAGAGGTGCTCGGTGCACTCGACACCAAGGACGACAGTCGGCCACAGCTCGTGCTGAACTACCGCTCCCCGCTGGTACGGCGGATGGCGTCACTCAATGATCGTGAGCTGACCCAACTGGCGGTGGAAGGGTTGTACGGGCACGCGTTGATGCTCGGCTACCACCCGATCACACCGGCCGACTCTGCTCTCGTGAACCGCTCTTTCCTCGGCCTGCTCGACCAGGCCGTCCCCACGCCGGAGGACCAGACGCCATGAACCCGGAACTCATCGACCTGCTCCAGCGTGCCGAGAGCGCGCCGTACGGGAAGGTCCGGTCGGCCCTGCTCGAGGACGTCGTACGGCGGGCCGATGCGGCCAGCGAAGCGGAGCTGGCGTTCTACAGCCGCCTCGCACTCGTCACCGCGTATGTGATGGGTGGCGAGCCGCGGAAGTCGCTGGTGCCGTTCGCCCGCTGCGTGGCGGACTGGGACGCGGAGCCGGACAAGTATCGCGAGTACTCACACCTGTTCCACTGGTGCTACAAGTACGCGCCCAGCACCCTCAGCAAGTTCCCCGAGGTGCCGCTGGACCGCGCGTACGCCGTGCTGGACGACATGGAGCAGCGTTGGCGGCTCAGCGGGCACAGCATGCACGCCGTCCACCAGCACCGCTGGCTGGTCGCGCACCACATCGGCGACGAAGAGACTGCAGCCGAGCAGTTCCGGCTCTGGTCGACCGCACCACGTGACGACCTGTCCGACTGTGTCGGCTGCGACCCGACCTCGAAGGTGCACCACCTCACCTCGGTCGGCCGGACGGCGGATGCCGTCGCACTGGCCGTGAACGTGCTGGACGGTCAGCTCACCTGTGCCGAGCAGCCGCAGCAGATGCTCACCGCACTCCTCCCGGCTTATGTTGCCGAGGGCATGTACGACGAAGCTGTCGACGCGCACCGCAAGGCCTACCGGCTGCTGCGGAACCGGGTCGGCGAGCTGAGCGAGCACGCCGATCACGTCGAGTTCCTGGCCCGCACCGGCAATGAGCTCAAGGCGGTCGAGCTGATCGAGCGGCACGCGGCCGAGCTGGCCGACCCGCCCTCGCCGTACGCGGAGATGGCTTTCTCGGCAGCGGCATCACTCGCGCTGAGCCGGGTGGACAGCGACCTGGCGATCCGGCAGCCGCAGGCGGACGCAGAGCCGGCCGCCGCGCTCGCCGAGCGCTACGCCGCGCGCGCACTGGAGCTGGCTGCGCAGTTCGATACCCGCAACGGCACCACGCATCGCAGTGAGCAGATCCAGCGCGTGCTGACCGCAGAGCCGTGGGTCGAGTACCTGCCGCTGTCGGAGACCGCGCGGCGCGCTCAGCTGCGTAAGCAGGCCCAGGCCGAGCAAACGGAGCAGACAGCGCCGGCCGAGCGTCCTGCCGTATCCGGCAGTGGCTGGCTCGACCGGGCCGAAGAGGACTGGCTGAACTTCGACAGCGAAGCCGCGATCGCAGCCTGGCAGGCCTTCGAGCGTGAGGTGCCGGAGAGCGAGTGGACTCCGCTCGACCGCGCCCGGCTGCTCGACGGTCGCGGCCTGTCCAGCAGCGAGGACCCGCAGGTCGCACTGGACGCCTGGAGCGAAGCGCTCGCGCTGTACGACGAGCTCGGCGAGGAGGTCCGGGTCCTCCGGACCCGTGGGCGGATCGGCCGGATGCTGTGCGAGCAAGGTCAGGTCGCTGAGGGACTGGCCGCCGGTGAGGAGCCGATCCGCTGGCTGATCGCGAACGACGAGCTCGAGCGGCGTCCGTCGCAGCGGGACTCGCTGGCGATCATGTATGCCCAGGCCGGACGGTTCAGCGAAGCCATCCAGGTCTTGACTGAGCCGGGGCCGGCACACACGCGCGTCGAGCACGCCGGCAGCACTGCGATCCTGCTGGCCAACCTGCTGCTGCAGGACGAGCGTTTCGAGGAGGTCGAGCCGGCGATTGCCGTTGCCTTCGATTCACCGCATGACGCCCAGCGCTCGTTCGCACATCACCTGCGCGGACGCGTGCGGCTGGAGCTGGAGCGCCCGGCCGAAGCGGCCGAGGACCTGATCGAGGCGGTCGCGCTGGCCACCGGCGTACCCGGTCTGGAGGCGCACGTCGCCTACTCGCAGCTGATGCTGGCCCGCGCCTACCTGCTGACCGGCCGTCCGCTGGAGGCCGCCGAGTCGGCCGAAGAGTCGCTGTCCGTGCTGACCGATGACGCCCTGGCCGACGCCCGCGGCGTACTGATCGACTCCTACCGGATGCTCGGCGAGAACGAGTCAGCGCTGGCCAAGGTCCGTGAGCTGCTCGCCGATGTCTCCCCCGACGCCCACCCGGCCTGGCTGGCCACTCTGCGCCAGGACGAGGGCATTCTGCTCGAACAGCTCGACCGTGACGATGAGGCGGTCGAGGTCTTCCTCGATGCCGCCCAGTACTTCGGCACCGCGGATTCTCCGCTGCAGCAGGCGCAGGCCATCCGCTTGGCCGCCCAGTCCGCCCGCTACACCGGCGACCACGCCCGGGCGCTCGAGCTGGCCACCTCGGCCCAGCCGATCCTGGATGCACTGCCGTCCGCCGATGAGGACGTCATCTTCCAGACCGCTGGTGTCCACTGGGACCTGTCGCTCATCCACCTCCAGCAGGGCGACCAGGCCACCGCGGTCGCCCACGCTGACCATGCAGCCGACCTCTACGAACGCGGCGGCTACGAGGACCAGTACCTGAACGCCCAGCTCCTGCTGGCCGAACACGGCACCGAGGACGAGAAGGCGCTGGAAGACCTGTTCAACTCTCTGGAAGCGGCCACCGACCTCTGGTACCGCACTGGCTACCTGCTGGTCGACCGCCTCCGCGGCGTCGGCCAGGCGGAGGCAGCCGCAGCGTTGGAGACCCGCCTCAACAGCGAGTCCTGATCACCCGCGCCTGAACCAGCCCCGCCGCTTCTTCGCGGCCGGGGCTGGTGCTGGTGCTGGTTCAGGAGCTTCGGTCTGCAGGTTCAGGACGTCCCGGGCGAGACTCGCTGCCGAGGAGTTCATGGCCGGCGTCGCGAGGACCAGCTGGGCCAGCGACTCCAGGATCGTCAGCGGCCGCTCGCGTGCTGCCTCGACCGCCGCCATGAAGCGCCAGCCCACCAGCTCAGCCACGTCCTCGCGCGTCGCCGGATCTGCCCAGGCGGTGGCAATCAGCGCCAGGGTCGCCGACTCCGTGACCCAGTCCTCCGGACCGTAGGCCAGATCAGCCAGCACCTTCCTGCGGGTGGAGTCCGGCCAGGCCTCATCGGTCCGGTGATGGGCGATCCCGAGACAGGCCCAGGTCTGCAGCTGCCGGATCCACATCGGCCAGATGGCCAGGTCGTCCGACGGCGGCAGTACCGGATGCACCAGTACGCCGAGCAGGTCGTCGAGCGAGGTGTCCGCCAGCAGCACGGCTCGGTCGTACGCCGCCGGCAGGTGCAGCCACTCCCAGTCGGCCACCCGCGCAACGGCCTGCGCACCGGCCTCGGATGGCGGTGCAACCGCGGGGCGAGCGGTAGTCCCGTCGTACGACCAGACCGCTACCTCGATCTGCCGCATCGGTCGGCCGTCGAGCACTGCAGGCTGACGTGGGTCCGGTGTGAGGATCTCGTTGAACGTCACGTCAGACCCTGGGGCGACCTTCTCGACGGAGAGCAGTGCGCTCGGCGGCTCGATCGAGGAAACCGCCAGCGACAGTTGCGGCCGCTCGTCGCCCGGGCTGTGGTTCTCCAAGAACTGCCCGAGCACGTTGATCACCGCCTCGGTCGGGATCGCGATCCCACCGAGCCAGGTCTGCCGGGACCGGTCGGTCAGTTCGGCGTCCGCGTGCTGCGCCTCGTGGCTGTCCGGCTCCGCCGATCGACGCAGGTCCGCGATCGCAACCAGCTCGTTGACGTCGCCGTCGCGGCGATAGCGCAGCCCATGCCGCTCGACCAGCGAACAGTCGTGACCAGGCTCGATGGCAAGCGCCCGGTCGGTCCACTCGATCGCCTCGTCCAGCCGGCCCGCCGTACCGAGCAGACCGGCGATGTCGGCGTACAGCGACAGGTTCTTCGGGTCAAAGGTCAGTCCGTGCTGCAGTGCGGCGAGGGCCTCGTCGGTGCGGCCCTGCTCACGCAAGGCGTAGCCCAGTGCGATGTCCGCCCGGTCACTCGGCTCCAGCTGCGCAGAACGCTCCGCTGCGGCCGCTGCCTCGACGTACTCGCCGCTGCGCCGCAGGTAGATCGACGCCGCCCACCACAGCCACGAGGACTCCGGATGTGCCGCAGTCATGTTCCGGGCCAGCGCCAGGTACGGCGTGAAGGCCGCCCGTACGTCGTCCTGTCGCAACTCGGGCATCACGCGGAACAGTCGCGCGAACACGCTGACCAGATCGCCCGGCTCAATCCGTGCGGGCGTGGCCGGGTCCAGCACCCAGGGTGCATCCGCCCAGCGCATCGCGGGCTCGTGTCCTTGCGCTGACACCAGTAGCTCCAGCGCCTCGGCGTACTGGCCTTGGTACGCGAGCGCATGTGCCCGGGCGACCGCCGTACCGACGTAAAGCTCGCCGTCGAGCGGCCACAGCTCCGGACCGCCGTCCGGCCGGCTCACGAGCATGCCCAGCACCTCGTGCGCCTCCGGCAACGTCGGGAACGCACCCAGTGCGCTCGCGACGTGGTCGGCCGCATGGCTCAGCTCGTTGTCGTCCAGCGCCAGTCTGGCCAGGCTGACTTCACCTTCCGCGGTCAGCCGCGGATCCCCTACCCCTTCGTCCACCCGGTCAGTATGGCGACGGCAGGGTCACTCCCACTCGATGGTGCCCGGGGGCTTGCTGGTGATGTCGACGGTGACCCGGTTGATCTCGTCGACCTCATTGGTGATGCGGGTGGAGATCCGCTCCAGGACGTCGTAGGGGAGGCGGGCCCAGTCCGCGGTCATCGCGTCCTCGCTGGTGACCGGACGCAGTACGACCGGGTGGCCGTAAGTGCGGCCGTCACCCTGGACGCCGACCGAGCGGACATCGGCGAGCAGCACGACCGGGAACTGCCAGATCTCGCGGTCCAGGCCGGCCGCGGTCAGCTCGGTGCGAGCGATCAGGTCGGCGGCGCGGAGGATGTCCAGACGCTCCCGGGTGACCTCACCGATGATGCGGATGCTCAGACCCGGCCCCGGGAACGGGTGGCGGTAGACCAGGGTCTCGGGCAGTCCGAGCGCGATACCGAGCTCGCGGACCTCGTCCTTGAACAGGGTGCGCAGCGGCTCGATCAGGCTGAACTGCAGGTCGTCGGGCAGCCCACCGACGTTGTGGTGCGACTTGATGTTCGAGGTGCCCGCACCGCCACCGGACTCGACCACGTCCGGGTAGAGCGTGCCCTGGACCAGGAACTCGATGTGGCGCTCGGCGTCCAGCTTGCGTGCGGTCGCCTCGAAGGTGCGGATGAACTCGCGACCGACGATCTTCCGCTTCTGCTCCGGGTCGGTGACACCGGCCAGTGCGCCGAGGAACTGCTCCTCCGCGTCCACAACCTCCAGCCGGGTCCCGGTGACCGCGACGAAGTCCTTCTCGATCTGGTCGGACTCACCGGCACGCTGCAGACCGTGGTCGACGTACACACAGGTGAGCTGGTCGCCAATAGCCCTGCTGACCAGCGCAGCGGCCACTGCGGAGTCCACTCCGCCGGACAGCGCGCACAGCACCTGCTTGTCACCCACCTGCTGGCGGATGAGCTCGACCTGCTCGTCGACAACGTTCGTGGTGGTCCAGTCGCCGACACAACCGGCGATGTCGTACAGGAAGTGCTCCAGCACAGCCTGTCCGGCCTGCGAGTGCAGCACCTCCGGGTGCCACTGCACACCGGCCAACTGCCGGTCCACATCCTCGAACGCTGCCACCGGTGCACCCTCAGACGCAGCCAGTACGGCGAAGCCGGCCGGCGGCGCGTGCACAGCGTCACCGTGCGACATCCACACGTTCAGCTCCTCCGGGATGCCGGCCAGCAGCTTCCCGGACTCGCTCACGGTCACCGGCGTCCGGCCGAACTCCCGCAGCCCGGTACGGCGCACCTCGCCACCGAGCGTCTGAGCCATCGCCTGGAAGCCGTAGCAGATCCCGAACGCCGCAACGCCGGAGTCGAACAGCGCGGAGTCGACCCGCGGCGCCCCCTCGGCGTACACGGACTGGGGCCCGCCGGACAGGATGATCGCCTTCGGCTGCCGGGCCAGCATCTCCTCGACCGGCATCGAGTGCGGCACGATCTCGGAGTACACCTTCGCCTCGCGCACCCGCCGCGCGATCAACTGCGCGTACTGCGCTCCGAAGTCGACAACCAGAACCAACTCATGCTCCGCCACCGTCAAAGCGTATCGGTGCAGGTCAGCAAGGTTGTAACCAGCAGCCGCTTCGGTGCGCGGAAGGACAGCAGGTCGATCATCGGGGGCTCCTCCACCAGCCGTGCGCTCCGCAGGAGTTCTGCTGCGCATTCCAGGGCCACGCGGGTCTCCAGACGGGCTAGACCGGCGCCCAGACACCGGTGGATGCCCACACCGAAGGCCAAGTCCGCCGGACCGCCGTGGCCGGTCAGCCCGAGCAGCACCTCCGCCCCAGCCGGTACCTCCACGTCGCCGACAGCAACCGCCGAAGCGGTCACCCGGCGCCAGGTGGGCACCGACGACGCCTCCGCCAGCACGTCCTCGACCGACACTGCCGTTCCACCCACTACCCGGTGGAAAGCCGTGGAGATCAGCTGGGTGGTGGTCTCCTGGCCGGCTATCAACAGGAAGTAGCCGACCGCACACACCTCTTCGTCGCTGAGGCCCAGTCCTACCAAGGCACCGAACAGGTCCTCACCGCCACTCACGCGAGCCGCGGTAGTCCGGGACCGCAACCAGCCGTAGAACTCGGCGGCGCTGTGGGCCAACTCCAGTTGCCGGTCCTCATCCGGGTAGCCCCAGAACAGCTCGAGCGAGTCGAGGCTCCAGGCCTTCAGCTCGGCGAGCGGCACGTCGCTGAGCCCGAGCAGGTGCAGTACGACGAGTGCTGGTGGCTCGGCGGCGACGGCCTCCACCAGGTCGACCTGCTCACCCGCGGCGAGGCGTTCGGAGGCGGCAGCTACTCGGTCGGTCAGTAGCGTGCGGGTGAGGGGTTCGACGGCTGCCACTCGGGCTGGGCTGAAGAAGCGAGCGACTGCGGCGCGGATTGCTCGGTGTGACTCACCGGCGTTGTTGGCCAGCGTGGGCGGTAGGGCGAACCCCACGGCGGACAGGACCCGGAGGGCCTTCACCGAAAGTGGTGTGTGGGCCAGTACGGCGTTGTCCGGGCGGAATGTCGCCGGGTCCAGCATCACGGCGCGGACCTGCGCCGGGTCGTCGACTACCCAGTACCCGAGCTCATCGTCGTACCGGGCTGGGCAACCGGTCACGCGAACCAGCCGGGCACGGCCTTCGTGAAGGTCTCCTGGTCGTAGTCACCGGCGCCGGCGGGGATGCGGGCGAGCACCTTCAGGCCGGTGGTGGCCGGGAGGTCCTCGAGGTTGCACTGCTCGGCCAGGTCGGGCTTGTCCGGCCAGGAGCCGATGATCAGGCCCTCGACCGGCAGACCGCGCGCCCGCAGCGCCTCAACGGTCAGGCCGGTGTGGTTGAGCGTGCCCAGGCCGGACCGGGTCACGACGACGAAGGTGTACGGCTTGGTCAGCGCCTTGGCCAGGTCGATCAGAGTCCCGCCCTCGGCGTCCAGACCGACGAGCAGACCGCCCGCGCCCTCGACGATGACGTTCTCGTGGGTGGCGGCGAGTCCGTCGACCGACTTGGCGTGGACCTCTGCCGTCGGTAGCGGGACGCCCTCGCGGCGCGCAGCGGTGGTCGGCGCGAGCGGGTCCCGGAGGCGGACGCCCTCGTAGAGGGTGGTGATCCCGGTCAGGCGGTTGACGTCGTCCAGGTCGGCGGGGTCGTCCGGGCCGACACCTGTCTGGGCCGGCTTCACGACTGCGACCTTGCCGTGCACTGCAGCCCGTACGGCGAGTGCGGCGGTGACGACGGTCTTGCCCACGCCGGTGTCGGTACCGGTGACGATGGTGATCATGAAACCTCGCTGATGGCTTGACTGATAACGGCGCAGGCCCTGGCCAGCTCGTCGTCGGACAGACCGGCATGGGCGGTCAGCCGCAGCCGGCTGATGCCGTCCGGAACCGACGGCGGCCGGAAACTGCCGACCAGTACGCCATTGTCCCGGCAGAACTCCGCTGCGCGGACAGTCTCTCGCGGACCGGGCATCGGGACCGAAACGACCGCCCCGGCGGCCGCTGCGACCCCAGAGGCCGCGGCCAGCCGGGCAGCGGCTGAGTGAATCGCCGTAGGTCGGTCCGGCTCAGCCTCGAGCACCTGTAGCGCGGCCAGTGCAGCAGCGCAGGCCGCCGGTGTGAGAGCTGTGTCGTAGATGAACGGCCGCGACCGGTTGATGAGGTGCTCACGCAGCACGGCAGGGCCGAGTACGACGCCGCCCTGTGACGCCAGCGCCTTGGACAACGTCATGGTGACGATCACATGGTCCAGACCGGCCAGCCCAGCCGCATGCACCGAACCACGCCCGCCACCGGTCACACCGAGCCCATGCGCCTCGTCCACCAGCAGTACGGCGTTGTGCGCCGCGGCGACCTCGGCCAGCGGCACGAGTGACGCCTCGTCGCTGAGCACACTGAAGACCGACTCGGTTGCCACCACCGCATGCGGTTCGTTGCGCTCGGCAAGCACCTTGGTGATGGCCTCGACGTCGTTGTGCGGAACGATTTCCACCCGCGACCGAGCCAGCCGGCCCGCATCGATCAGTGACGCGTGCACGTGCTCGTCGGACACCAGCAGCGTCCCCGGCCCACCGAGCGCGGTCACAACGCCCAGATTGGCCAGGTAGCCCGATGAGAACACCAGTCCGGCCGCCTGACCGACATACGCCGCCAGCGCCGACTCCAGCTCCTCATGCAGCGTCGTCGTACCGGTCACTAGTCGGGAGGCGGTAGCGCCAGTCCCCCAGCGGCAGACTGCTTCGGCGGCTGCCTCGATTACCCGAGAGTCTCGTGCCAGGCCCAGATAGTCGTTGCCGGCCAGGTCGATCAGGTCGTCGTCAGCAGCCCGCGCCCGGAGTCGTCGGGTCAGCCCACGGACCTCCAGCGCCGCAGCCTTCGGGGCAAGCCACTCCTCCAGCATCAGCCGACCTCTCGCACCGCATCGGTGATCGCAGACCCGATGGTGGCGATCTCCGACTCCGTGCAAACGTACGGCGGCATCGTGTACACGAGATCGCGGAACGGGCGAACCCAGACACCACGTCGCAGTACGGCGTCCGTCATCCGCACCATGTCGACCGGACCGGCCAGCTGGACCACACCGACCGCACCGAGCACCCGAACGTCCTTCACACCCGGTAACTCCGCAGCCGGGGCCAGTCCAGCCGTCAGACCGGCAGAAATCTCAGCCACTCGCGTAGCCCAGTCCTGAGCCAGCAGTAGGTCGATTGACGCGAGTGCCACCGAGCAAGCCAGCGGATTGGCCATGAAGGTCGGCCCGTGCATCAGTGCACCGCCAGGACCGTTGGACACGGTCTGCGCGACCTCCGCCGTACACAGCATCGCGGCCAGCGACAGATAGCCGCCGGTCAGCGCTTTGCCGACACACAGGATGTCCGGGTCGACCCCTGCGTGCTCAGACGCGAACATCACACCAGTACGGCCGAAACCGGTAGCGATCTCGTCGAGGATCAACAGGAAGCCGTGCTCATCGGCCAACGAGCGCAAGACGCGCAGACAGGCCGGACTGTAGGGATACATGCCACCTGCGCCCTGCAGGATCGGTTCCACCACAATCGCCGCGACCTCATCAGCCGACGAGGCAGCAACGGCCGACATGGCCGCCGCCCAGGCCTGCAGCTCCGGATCGTCAGCAGGGCGGTCGAAACCGGCCGGTGGCTGCGGTCCGAAGACCTGCTCCTGAAGGGCTCCCGTAAACAGCGAGTGCATCCCGTTGACCGGGTCACAGACACTCATCGGCGCAAACGTGTCGCCGTGGTACCCGCCACGCACAGTCAGCATTCGCGTCCGCCCGACGTACCCGCGGGCCACCTGGTACTGCAGCGCCAGCTTGATCGCGACCTCGACCGACACCGAGCCGGAGTCGCAGAAGAACACGTGCTCCAGCGGTGCCGGCGTGATTTCGACCAGCCGTTCCGCCAGCTGGATCGCAGGCTCGTGTGTGAGCCCGCCGAACATCACATGGCTGAAGTCGTCCACCTGGCTCTTCAGTGCGGCGTCCAGGACCGGGTTCCGGTAGCCATGGATGACGCTCCACCACGAGGACATCGCGTCGATCACCTCAACGCCGTCAGCCAACTGCAGGCGCACACCGGACGCGCCCCGCACCAGCCGCACCGGGGACGGCTCACTCAGCGACGAATACGGATGCCAGAGCAGCTGAGCGTCCTTCTCCAGCCAGGTCTCCGTCATCTGGGAAGCATCGCAGATCACGGCGATCAGATAGTTCTGACGTTGCGCGAATCACTTCCGCGCACGCCTTGACACGCTTACATTGAGCGCAGCAATCGCTACAGGCCGTAAACCGCCCATGTTGTCTGGCCTTCTGTGAGGAGCGCCCATGCGCAGAATCCACCCAGTGATCGCCCTGGCCGCAGCCAGCCTGCTGTCGCTCACGATCACTCCGATCCACGCCCAGGCGCAGAATTCCGCGCCGGTCCAAGGATTTCTGAGTCAGCAGCTCGACCGGCTGCAGCGCACCACGGTTCTGGTGCATGGCACCGATCTGGCGGCCGCCAACGCAGCCGTCAAGGCCGCCGGCCTGCAACGGCTGTCGTCGTACGACCGGATCGGTGTGGTGGTTGCCGAGGGCACCCGCTCGCAGATCCTGGCCGCCCGCACCAAACCCGGCGTCACCTACCTCGAGGGCAACCAGCCGATCACAGTCAGTACGTCGACCTCACACCTGGCCACCCGCGGCGCGGAGGCCGCGGACACCCGGACCGGGGCGAACGGCCTGGCCCTGGACGGTAGTGGCGTGAGTGTCGCGGTGATCGACAGCGGTGTCGATCCGACCCACCCGTTCTTCAAGAAGGCCGACGGCAGTTCGGCGGTGGTGAAGAACCTCAAGATCGTCTGCGACCCGTTGACGGAGACCCTCTGCCTGCCGGTGGACGCTGGCTCGGCCGACACCGACCTGCTCTCACTGGGCGGTCACGGCACCCACGTCAACGGAATCGTTGCCGGACGCAAGGTGACACTCGCCGACGGCACCAAGCTCCAGGGCGCTGCTCCTGGCGCCTCACTGGTGAGTGTCTCGGTCGGTGCGGCCCTGCTGATCGTCGGCGCGGATGCGGCGCTCAACTGGGTGTTGGAGAACCACGCAGCTCCCTGCGGTGCTGGGGTACCGGCGAGCAAGTGCCCGCCGATCAAGGTCACCAACAACTCGTACGGCCCGTCCGGCGGCGGCGCCTTCGACCCGAACTCGGCCACCGTCAAACTCCAGCGTGCGCTGGCTGCTGAGGGTGTCGTCACAGTCTGGGCCGCCGGCAACGACGGTGGCGACGGCACCAAGTCGCTGACCAACCCGCCCGGCCAGGACCCGACCGGCGGCATCCTGTCGGTCGCCTCGTACTACGACCTCGCCACCGGCACGCGGAGTGGACAGGTCTCCAGCTTCTCGTCGCGCGGCCTGAACGGCACGCAGTCCACCTACCCGGACCTGTCCGCACCTGGTGAGGACATCACCTCGTCCTGCCGGGTCTACCTGCCGATCTGCAGCACCGGCCTCAAACCGCTGGACGGCGGCAACTACAACACCATCAGCGGTACGTCGATGGCCGCGCCGCACATCGCCGGGATCGTCGCTCAACTGTTCCAGGCGAACCCGTCGGCGACTCCGGCGCAGATCGAGACCGCACTGATCTCGACCGCACACAAATACACCAACGGCGCGGCGTACGAGCCCGACAGCCGGGGCGGCGGTACTACGTCGTACGACAAGGGCCATGGACTCGTCGACGTCGTGGCAGCCTCAGATGCAGTCCGTTAGCTAGACAGAGTGCCGTGGACGGAGCAGCGGGCGCTCCACCCCATCGGGTGGACCTGCACGACCATCCGCCGGCGGCACTCGGCGCAGTACCGCGGTGGTTCCATCGCCAGCGCCCGACGGCAGTCCTCGTGGCTGCCGTCGGCCTGTGAGCGACCACAGTGTCCGCAAAACGACGTCATAGCGTCTTCTGGAGCTCCTTGACCGGCATCTTGAGCTCGGCCAACAGGTCGAGGTCAGCGGTGGCCGGGCGGCCAAGCGTGGTCAGGTAATTCCCGACGATCACGGCGTTGATCCCACCGAGCAGTCCGTCGCGGGTACCCAGGTCACCAAGGGTCAGTTCGCGACCACCGGCGTACCGGAGCACTGTGCGCGGCATGGCCAGGCGGAAGGCGGCGATGGTGCGCAGTGCGTCCTTGCCGTCCATCACCTCCATGTCGCCGAACGGTGTGCCCGGCCGGGGGTTCAGGAAGTTCAGTGGGACCTCGTGTGGCTCCAGCTCGGCCAGCTGCGCGGCCAGCTCGGCACGCTGCTCCAGGGACTCGCCCATTCCAACCAGTCCGCCGCAGCACAGCTCCATGCCGGACTCGCGGACCATCAGACAGGTCTCCCAGCGCTCCTCGAAGGAGTGCGTGGTGACGACGTCCGGGAAGTAGGAGCGCGCCGACTCCAGGTTGTGGTTGTAGCGGTGCACCCCCATCGCCTTCAGCTCGTCGACCTGCTCCTGGGTGAGCATGCCGAGCGAGCAGGCGATGTTGATGTCGACCGCAGCGTTGATGGCCTCGATGCCGGCCTTCACCTGCGACATCAGCCGCGCGTCCGGACCGCGGACCGCCGCCACGATGCAGAACTCGGTCGCACCGGTCGCAGCCGTCTCCTGCGCCGCCTTGACCAGCTCGGGGATGTTCAGCCAGACCGCGCGCACCGGAGAGGTGAACTGACCCGACTGGGAGCAGAAGTGGCAGTCCTCCGGGCACCCGCCGGTCTTCAGCGAGATGATCCCCTCGACCTCGATCTCCTCGCCGCACCACTTCACCCGCACGTCGTGCGCGAGCGCCAGCAGCTCCGGGAGCCGGTCGTCCGGCGTCTGCAGCACCTCGACGAGCTGCTCCTGGCGCAGGCCGATGCCCTGCTCCAGCACCTGCTCACGTGCCACGTCCACGATGTCGCCCATGGTTCTCCTGCCTGATCCGGACCGAGAGGTCGCGGCCACACCTTAGGGCAGGCCGGTACCGCGCGGCTGCGGCCCGGGTCACAGCAACTCTGAGCGACTGCCGCCCGGCCCCGGAGAAAGTTTTTTGATTTTTCTTGGGAACCTCGTAACCCCCTGTAGAAGGGCTCGTTGATGTGAGCAGAGGCGGTTACCGCAAGGAAGACCGCCACCCGGTAACAAAGAGCAACGAGTGGCCGATCATTACGAACGGCACGCAGAGTGATAACAACCACTCCGCAGGGCTCGAAACTCCAGAAATCGGATGTAAGGTAGTGACCAAGAGCTCGGGTCGCCAGCCATGGTTGGTGACCCGATCCCAAAGCGCCGGGCGCCTCACCCCGGCTTGAGTGAGCCCCTCGGGAAACGATTTGGGCGGAAACGTTCCCGAGGGGCTCGCTCCCTTTTACGGCACCTTTCAGCGAATCACCTCAGCCTCCACAGAGGCTGAGGTTCTTTCATTTCATCGGGGTTCGCAACACCCTTGAAGAATTACCTCGATGAAAGATCAGGAATACGTTACGACTTCGTCACAGGCTGCTTTGTACTGATCTGAACGATCGGCAGCCGGAGCGCTCCGGGCGCATCCGCGGGCACCACCGGGGACAATGGCGCGACCGGCTGCAGCCGCTGGTAGGGCCGGTTCAGCGCCGGCCGGGTGTCGTCGGTCCCCTTGTTCGGCCAGAACGACAGCGCCCGCTCGGCCTGGGCGGTGATCGTCAACGACGGGTTCACCCCGAGATTGGCCGAGATCGCCGATCCGTCCATGATGTGCAGCCCGTCGTACCCGTAGACGCGGTGGTACGGGTCGACCACGCCGGTGGCCGGGGAGTCGCCGATCGCGCAGCCGCCGATGAAGTGCGCGGTCATCGGCACGTTGAACGGCTCGCCGATGGTCCCGCCCGGCGTCCCCTTCATCACCCGCGCCATCCGGCGGACGACCTCGTTCGCGACCGGGATCCAGGACGGGTTCGGGGCGCCGTGGCCCTGCTCCGAGGACAGCTTCCAGCGGCCGAACCGGTCCCGCTTGCCGAAGGTGGTGATCGAGTTGTCCGCGGTCTGCATGACGAGCGCGATCACGGTCCGCTCGGACCAGTGCTTCAGGTCGTAGAGCCGACGCAGGTTGCTCCGCTGCACCCGCAGCTCGCGCAACCACGTCCGCCAGCGCGGCCGATCGCCGTCCCCGTCGGTGAGGACGGTCTGCAGCAGCGACATCGCGTTGCTGCCGCGCCCGTAGCGGACCGGTTCGATGTGGGTGATCTCGTCCGGGTGGAACGACGAGGTGATCGCGACGCCGCGGGTGTAGTCGATGTCGAGGTTCATCGCCATCGCGCCGAGCAGGGACTCGGAGTTCGTCCGGGTGAGCACGCCGAGCCGGGTCGACAGCCGCGGCAGCTTGTTCTCGTCCCGCAGCCGGTGCAGGAGTTTCGCCGTACCGAGGGCGGAGGCCGCGAAGATGACCTGCTGCGCGGTGAACCGCCGGGTGCTCTTCCGATCCGCGGTCCCGCGGGTGTCCACGGCGTACCCGCCGCCGTCCAGCGGCTCGACCGAGGTCACCGTCGTCAGCGGGTAGACCGTCGCCCCGGCCTTCTCGGCCAGGTAGAGGTAGTTCTTGGTCAAAGTGTTCTTCGCGTTGTGCCGGCAGCCCGTCATGCACTCGCCGCACTCGATACAGCCGGTACGGCGGGGGCCCGCGCCACCGAAGTAGGGATCGTCGACCTCGACCCCGGGTGAGCCGAAGAAGACGCCGACCGGGGTCGGGTGGAAGGTGTCGCCCACACCCATGTCGTCGGCGACCTGCTTCATCACCTGGTCGGCCGGGGTGAATCCGGGATAGGTGGCGACACCGAGCATCCGCTTCGCCTGGTCGTAGTACGGCGCGAGCTCGGACTTCCAGTCGGTGATGTGCGCCCACTGGCGGTCGGCGTAGAACGCGTCCAGCGGCTCGTAGAGCGTGTTCGCGTAGACGAGGCTGCCGCCGCCGACTCCGGCGCCGGACAGGATGATCACATCCTTGAGCGCGCTGATCCGCTGGATGCCGTACATGCCGAGCTTGGGCGCGAACAGGAACCGCTTCTTGTCCCACGAGGTCTTCGCGAACCCGGAGTCCTCGAACCGTGCCCCGGCCTCGAGCACCGCGACGTCGTAGCCCTTCTCCGTCAGCCGCAGCGCACTGACGGATCCGCCGAACCCGGACCCGATGATGAGCACGTCATAGTCGAAGGACATCTGATTTCTCCCAGCTAGCAGATCAAGCGCGACCCAGCTTCTTGAGAACGCGGAGGGCGCCGGTCATGACCTCGGCGTACGCCTGGTCGGACAGGCCGTGCGATGCCGCGATCGGCAGCAGCCGCTGCGTCGCGATCGCCTGCGGATCGACGTACCGGCGGATGCCTTCGACGCCCTGGCGACGACCGACACCGGAGGAGCGCATGCCACCCATCGGGGTGTCGATCGAGCCGAAGGTCGCCGCGTACCCCTCGTTCACGTTGACCGTGCCGGCCACCAATTGGGCCGCGACAGCGCGGCCGCGGCGGGTGTCGCGGGTGTAGACGCTCGCGTTCAGCCCGTACTCACCCTCGTTGGCGCGCTGGATCGCCTCGGACTCGTCGGAGAACCGGTAGATCGACACAACCGGCCCGAAGGTCTCGTTGTCGAAGCACTCCATCGCGGGCGTCACGCCGGACAGCACGGTCGGCTCATAGAACAGCGGGCCGATCTCCGGCCGCGCCTTGCCACCAGCCAGTACGACGGCGCCCTTGGACCTGGCGTCCTCGACATGCCGGGTCACCGTCTCCAGCTGCGCCTTCGAGATCAGCGAGCCCATGTCGACATCCCAGCCGGTCCCGGCCGACAACTTGAGCTTGTTCACCCGCGCGAGGAACGCTGTCACGAACGCGTCGTACACCTGGTCGGCGACGTACAGGCGCTCCATCGACACACAGAGCTGGCCGGCACTCGCGAAACAAGCCCGTACGGCGCCCTCGGCCGCACGCTGCACGTCGGCATCACGCAGTACCAGCATCGGGTTCTTGCCACCGAGTTCCAGGCTGAAACCGATCAGTCGCTCAGCCGCCTGCTGCGCGACCAGGCGCCCGGTCTTCGTGGAACCGGTGAAGCAGATGTAGTCGGTGTTCTGGATGATCGCGCCGCCGACCGTCGGCCCGTCCCCGTTCACCGGGATCCACGCTTCGCGCGGCAGACCTGCGTCGTACAGGAGCTCGATCGCCCGCAGTGCGGTCAGCGGGGTCTGGCTGTCCGGTTTGTGTACGACGGTGTTGCCGGCCAGGACCGCGGGCAGCCCATCGGCCATCGCCATGCTGAGCGGGTAGTTCCACGGCGAGATGATGCCGACGACACCCTTCGGGACGAACCGCTGCTCCGCGCGCGTCAGCACCGGGAACATGCCGAGCTTGCGCTGCGGGTCGAGCAGTTCGTGCGCCTTGCGGCCGTAGTACCGGGCGGTCAGCGCGACGTGCGCGACCTCCTCGAAGGCCTGCTTGCGTGCCTTGCCGGACTCCCGGATCACCAGGTCGACCAGCTCGTGCCGGTGATCCAGGACCAGGTCGTGGTAGCGCAGCAGGATCGCGGCCCGCTCATCGAGCGGCACCCGACGCCAGCTCAGCTGGGTCTTGCGCGCCGACCGCACAGCAGCGATCACGTCATCCGGGCTGGAGACCGGCAGGTCAGCGATCGGCTGCCCGGTCGCCGGCGCGTACGACGTCCGCGTGCCGGCCGACGCCCGCAGCAACCCCGACAACCGCCGAATCACCGACTGATCAGTCGCGTACGACGCGGTCGGATCGAGCTCCGGGTCAGCAGGAATCGAGGTCTGCTCGCTCATTGACCCAGGCTACCTGCCAGTAATAGACCGTGTCAGTAGCAGAAGTCGTGTTCGTGTCTCTCTGCACGTGCAGATGCATTGCCCTAGGCTGGACGGCTGAACGTCGTGAAGGGGTGGAACTGCGAGATGGTGGACAGCGGGGGGCTCTTCACGCCTCCTGAGGACGAGCTCGGTGAGGCGCTGCAGACAGCCCAGGTACTGATCGAGGAAGGCCGTGCCGACGAGGCAGGGCCTTACCAGCAACGCGTTATCGAGCTGGCCAGGGAGCGGGCCGAGGGGAGCCCGAACCACTACGAGGCCAAGCATCTGATGGCCGCGACCCAGTACGAGCTGGCCGGCTCGCTGAACGCGTCCGGTCGGCACGAGGAGGCGCTGGCAGCGCTGCACGAGGCGCAACTGGGCTATACCGAACTGAGCGACGCCGGTGTGCTCGACGCCACATCCTTCCTGGCCGATATCCGGGCACGGCGGGCGATGACGCAGGCGCACCGCGGTCGCGGCGCTACCGCCGTACTGGAGATGGATGGCGCAGTCATCTCGTACGGTCAGCTCGTCAGCGGTGAGGACGGGCTGCGGCACCAGCCGGACTTCGCCCGGGTGCTCGCGATGAACGCGCTGATCCTGCGCCGGTACGGCGATCCCGCGCTGGCCGTCGCGTCCGCGGACGCGGCCACCCAGCTGTTCCTGCAGCTGGCCGACCAGATCAACGAGAGCCCGCAGTCCCTGTCCTACGCGCGCTACCTCTGTACGGCGACCGCCGTATCCGCCGACGTCCATGCAGCCGAGGGGCGGCTCGACCTGGCGTTGGAAGCGGACGAGATCGGGCTGACCACGGCAGACACCCTCGCCGACTCGGACTCCGCGACCGACATGCGCACACTGGTCGCCGCACTCACCCGCAAGGGCAAACACCTCGGGATCGTCGGGCGGCTGATGGAAGGCGAGACCTGTTTGCGCACCGCCTTCGACACCGACGCAGAGACGGCCGCTCGGGTCACTGAGGAGCTGGAGCGCGGTCTACCGCTGACCCTGGTCACCGCACTGGAGAACGCGGAGATCAAGCTCGGCCCGTACGAGCAGTACTTCCGCCTGCTCGCCCTGGCCGAGCCAGCGCCGGGCATGACGCTGGCGACGGTCTCCGGTCGCACCGACCCCGAGTCGGCAGCGGTGCGCGCAACCGAGCTGGCTGAGCTGGTACCGCAGCTGCTGGTGCAGGACGTGGACACTGCGCTGACTCTGGGCGTGGAAGCGCACTATCTGTTCGCGATCTCCTCGGAGCGCGAGTCACAGCGGATGCGCTACGAGACGAGCACCTACGCGCCAATCTGGGCGAAGCTGCTGCGTGATGTCTCCAACGCGTACTACCAGTCCGGTCGGCTCGAGCTCGCTCTCGACCTGGCCGGCTGGTGTGCCGAGGTGGCCACGGCCCTGATCCCGTTCACCGACGACGATCCCGAAATGAAGGACCTGGCCGCCGACTGCTACCGCCACCACGGCGACCTCCTAGCCGCGACCGGCGATCTCACCGCCTCCCAGCACGCTCACGAGGCCGCCCAGCAACTCCTCACCGGCCCCGAACGCCGCATCGGCGGCTGACGGCGTACGGGGCCCTTACCGCTGGGGCTCGGGCGTTGACCGCCGATCCGCGCGGGCGGACTCTGACGGTGAGAGGGGGAATCGTCATGGAGGTCGTAGAACTGCACAACCGCAGCGTGGAGGGATTCGTCCGGCTGGTCGCCGTGGTGGGAGACGAGCAGTGGTCGGCGGTGACGCCGTGTGCCGACTGGGACGTACGAGCGCTGGTGAACCATGTGGTCGGCGAAGAGCGCTGGACCGCGCCGCTGATGGCCGGCCAGACCATCGCCGACGTCGGCTCGACGCTGGACGGAGACCTGCTCGGTTCCGATCCGGCCGCGGCAGCGAGCGAGGCCGGGCGAGCTGCTCAAGCGGCGGCCGCGCTACCGGCGACTGCCGTCCATCTGTCGTACGGCGACGAGGACCCAGCGGAGTACCTTCGCCAACTGATCGCGGACCATCTGATCCACACCTGGGATCTGGCCGCGGCGATCGGCGCCGACCGCAGCCTGGACCCGGACCTGATCGGGCCGGTTGCGGACTGGTTCGCGGATCGCGCCGAGCTCTACCGCTCGATGGGGATGGTCAGCGCGCCGATCGCGGGCTTCACCGCCCCGGGCGACGTACTGCTCGGCACCTTCGGACGCGATCCGAGGTGGACGCCTTAGTCCTGCAGGTCGATGTTCAGAGCACCGACGAACAGCCCGGCCTCTGCCTCGGTCATGCCGGTCTCCGACACCACCAGAGCGGTCGCCTGATGCAGGTCACCCGCGGCCTTCAGCGCGCGGGTGCGCTCGGCCAGGTTCGTCCCCGGCCGACGCATCAGCGGCGTCTTCTCGATCGGCGGCACGTAGGTCCCGTACCGGATCTCGTCGACGATCTGCCGCGCCTTCTTGATGTCCAGTCCGGTCCGGTCGATCACCAGCTTGGTGGCGTGGATGAGCAGCTTCGAGGTGATCAGGAACCGCACCTGATCCACGTCGTCCGAGGTCAGCTTCGCGCGCGCCCCAGCGAGGGCGGCGTTGTCGGCGTCCTGGTTGCGCTTGCGGCTGAACAGTCCCATGCGGCAATCCTTTCAGAGTTCATCAAGCGATGCCGCTCGCCGCACGTCGTGCAGCAGCGTGAGGATCTCGGGCCACGCGCGATCGCCGAGCTCGCGGTCGGCCGCCTCGGTCCCACCCCGGGCCATCGTCTGCCCGGCCGTCTTCGGCGTCTCGCCCGGCAGCACCGGCCGATGCCCGGCCGCTTCACCGACCACCAGCCGCGTCGGCAACGCACCGCGCCGCCGGACGATCTCCGCGGCGAAGTCCACCGACGGCCAGACCTTGTCGTCGCCACCAGCGATCAGCAGTACGTCGCGGATCCGCTCGACCGGTATCCGGGCCGCCTCGTGGTCAGCCTTGCTAAGGCTCTGTCGGTACAACGACGTGTAGCTAGGCGGATCCGCATCCGGCTGCCAGTCCGTGGCGAACGGCACGAACGGCAGCGGCTCACCTCGCCACGTCCACGCCGACCGCTGGCTGCCGTCCTCGTCCACCCGACCCCACACGTAGGCGCTCGGAGCGAAGGCGACCACCGCGTGGACCCGCTCGTCGAGTGCCCCGAGCAGCAGCGCCGCCTCGGCACCCCATGAGCTGCCCATCACCACGAGCCGATCGTTGCGCCCCGCCAACTCGTCGAGCGGGAACGACTCCAGCGGCACCTCGGCCCGAACAGGCCAGGCCGGTGCCAGTACGTCGTACCCCTCGTCGCGCAGGATCCGGGCCCGATCCGCGTCCGGCGTACCGCTGGAGCCGTGCAGGATCAGGACGCCGGTGCTCAACCGACGACGACCTCGACCCGCTGGAATTCCTTCAGCTCGGTGTAGCCCGTGGTCGCCATGGCCCGCTTGAGCGCGCCGACCAGGTTCATGGTGCCGTCCGGGACCCAGGACGGGCCGAACAGGATCTGCTCCATCGTGCCGGTGACGCCGACCTCGACGCGCTCGCCACGGGGCAGATCGGCGTGCCACGCCTCGGCACCCCAGTGGTACCCACCGCCGGGCGCATCGCTGGCCCGAGCCAGCGGCGAGCCGACCATCACGGCATCGGCACCGCAGGCGACTGCCTTCGCGACATCGCCGGAGCGACCGACCGAACCGTCCGCGATCACGTGCACGTAGCGACCACCGGACTCGTCCATGTAGTCACGCCGCGCCGCAGCCACATCGGCCACGGCAGACGCCATCGGCACCGCAACGCCGAGCACCTTGCGAGTCGTGTGCGCAGCACCACCACCGAACCCGACCAGTACGCCGGCCGCCCCCGTCCGCATCAGGTGCAGTGCGGCCTGGTGCGTGGCACAGCCGCCGACAATCACCGGCACGTCGAGGTCGTAGATGAACTGCTTCAGGTTCAGCGGCTCAGCCTGACCGGACACGTGCTCGGCCGAGACCGTCGTACCGCGGATGACGAAGAGATCGACCCCTGCATCGACAACATGCTTCGCGAACTGCTTGGTCCGCTGCGGCGACAACGCGCCGGCCACCGTGACACCGGAGTTGCGGATCTCCTGCACGCGCTGGGAGATCAGCTCGGGCTTGATCGGCGCCGAGTAGATCTCCTGCAGCCGGTGCGTGGCCTGCTCACGATCGAGAGAGGTGATCTCCTCGAGCAGCTTGGTCGGGTCCTCGTACCGCGTCCAGAGCCCTTCGAGGTTCAGCACCCCGAGCCCGCCGGCCTTGCCGATCGCGATCGCCGTCGCGGGTGACATCACCGAGTCCATCGGCGCGGCCAGGATCGGCAGCTCGAACCGGTACGCGTCGATCTGCCAGGCGACCGAAACCTCCTCGGGATCCCGGGTCCGGCGCGACGGCACGATCGCAATGTCGTCGAAGGCGTACGCCTGCCGCCCGCGCTTGGCCCGGCCGATCTCGATCTCGGTCATCTGGTGTCCTTCGCTTACGGGCGGGTCAGCGGCCGGAGTAGTTCGGCGCTTCGACCGTCATCTGGATGTCGTGCGGGTGCGATTCTTGCAGGCCGGCCGAGGTGATCCGGACGAACCGGCCCTTGTCCTGCAGCTCGGACACCGTGCGGGCGCCGGTGTACCACATCGACTGGCGCAGGCCGCCGATCAGCTGGTGCGCGACGGCCGACAACGGACCGCGGTACGGCACCTGGCCCTCGACACCCTCGGCGATCAGCTTCTCGTCGCTGCCGACATCGCTCTGGAAGTAGCGGTCCTTCGAGTACGACTTGCGCAGCCCGCCGGACTGCATCGCGCCGAGCGAACCCATACCGCGATAGGCCTTGAACTGCTTGCCGTTGATGAAGACCAGGTCGCCGGGCGACTCCTCGCAACCGGCGAGCAGCGAGCCGAGCATCACCGTGTCCGCACCGGCGACCAGCGCCTTCGCGATGTCACCCGAGTACTGCAGGCCGCCGTCGCCGATCACCGGTACACCGGCCGGCTTGCACGCCAGCGAGGCCTCGTAGATCGCGGTGACCTGCGGGACACCGACGCCGGACACGACTCGCGTCGTACAGATCGAGCCCGGTCCGACGCCGACCTTCACGCCGTCCGCGCCCGCGTCGACGAGCGCCTGTGCGCCGCCACGGGTGGCGACGTTGCCACCGACGATGTCGACTCCGCTCGCGGCCGGGTCGGCCTTGAGCTTGCGGATGATCTCCATCTGGGCCTTCGAATGCGCGTGCGCGGTGTCCACCACGAGCAGGTCGACACCGGCCTCGACCAGCGTCATCGCCCGCTTGTAGGCCTCGCCGAAGAAGCCGATCGCACCGGCGACCCGCAGCCGGCCGGACTCGTCCTTGGTGGAGAGCGGGAACTTGTCCCGCTTCACGAAGTCCTTCAGCGTGATCAGACCGGTCAGCTTGCCGTCGGCGTCGACCAGCGGCAGCTTCTCCACCTTGTGCTTGCTGAGCAGCGCCATCGCGTCGTCGGCGGTGATGCCCTGCTTGCCGGTGATCAGCGGCTGCTTGGTCATCACCTCGCGGACCGGGCGGTTCATGTCGTTCTCGAAGCGCATGTCACGGTTCGTCACGATGCCGACCAGGACACCGGCGTCGTCGACCACCGGCACGCCGGAGATCCGGTACTGCGCGCAGAGCGCGTCGGCCTCGCCGATGCTGGCCTCCGGGCCGATGGTGATCGGCTGCGCGATCATCCCGGACTCCGAGCGCTTGACCAGGTCGACCTGCTGGGCCTGGTCCTCGATCGACAGGTTGCGGTGCAGCACGCCGAGACCGCCCTGACGGGCCATGGCGATCGCCATCCGGGCCTCGGTGACGGTGTCCATGGCACTGGACAGCAGCGGGATGTTGACCTCGATGTTGCGGCTCACCCGGGACCGGGTGACAACCTCGGAAGGGATGACGTCCGATTCGTTGGGCTGCAGCAGGACGTCGTCGAAGGTCAGGCCGAGCGCGGCAAACTTGTCGGGAACTCCAGCGGCTGTGATGTCCATGGGAAAAACGTGCACCTTTGTCCGGCGAGAACGGACCACCATCGTATGCCGCCGCTACCCGGAGTCAGAATCGGACTCCGGGTCACGACGCACATGACCAGGGCCCGGGTGCAGACCCGGGCCCTGAATCGCCGTTCAGTTCACTGCGCGGGCTTGTTCAGCACCCCGAGGATCTGCAGCACGGTCTCGTCCTCGATCGAGCCATGGGTGCGCTCGATCGCCGCGTGCTTACCCTCCGCGTAGGACCCCGTGGAGTGCTTGCCCTTGGGGTACTGCTGGCGGACCGAGCCCGACGTCACCTTGCCGTTGGAGTGCTTGCCGATCAGCTCCAGACCGCGGCCGAAGAACTGCACCACGCTCTGCACCTCGACCGGCGCACCGGACGGCGTCGGC
Source organism: Kribbella sp. NPDC056951 (assembly GCF_042674205.1). Classification (NCBI taxonomy): domain Bacteria; kingdom Bacillati; phylum Actinomycetota; class Actinomycetes; order Propionibacteriales; family Kribbellaceae; genus Kribbella; species Kribbella sp. NPDC056951. The sequence continues at coordinate 334,007 of NZ_JBHUQZ010000003.1, read as the reverse complement.
AACACCGGTACGACGTCCTTGCCACCGTCAGCCGGATTCTCGACCGGCTTGCTGTCGGCGGGGTTGTCGACCGGCTGGTCACCGAGCGGCGGCGTACTGGGCTTGACCTCACCGGTGGGCTTGCCGCCGTCGCCGGTCTGACCGGTCTCGCCGTCCTGGCCCGGTAGCGGGTTGCTGCCGGTGTCACCCGTCGGCGCCGTACTGGGCGCTGTGGTCGGGTCGGTGCTGCCCGGGTTCGGGTTGTTCCCCGTCTCGCCGTTGTTGGTCGGCGTGGTGGGCGGGCTGGTCGGGTCCGTCGGCGGTGGCGAAGCCGGCGGATCGGTCGGCGTGGACGGCGGCGGGGTCTCCGGCGGCGTGCTCGGCTCCGTCGTCGGCGGATCGCTCGGCGGCGGGTCGGACGGCTTGGTCGTCGGGTCGCCCGGCTCCGGGTCGGCCGGCGGCTGGGTGGTCTGCGTCGGTTGCGTCGGCTGCGGAACCGGCTGCTCGATCACCAGCGGCTTGGTCTCCACCGGCGGCCGCAGCAACGGCGGCTGCGGCTCGATGTTCGCCTGCGGCAGGTCGCCGTTCGCCAGCGTCTTGTCCTGCTGGGCCTCGGCGGCCTTCTCTTCCTGCTTCTTCTGGAAGTTCTTCTGGACCTTGACGATCTTGGCCTTGTCGAGGACCGGGTACCCGCCGAGCTGTTCCTTCGGGAAGTCCGTCTGCGGCGTGACCGCCTCGGTGATCTTCTCGATCACCTTCTCGTACGGCGACAGCGGGTCGCCGGTGACGGCCGCGGCCACCCCGGAGACCGACAGCGCGGCCACCGCGGCGACACCGAGGGCCAGACCACGCGCCGCCATCTTGCGGGCGAACGGATCCGTCACCGGGTTCAGCGCGGCGCAACGCGCCAGGAAGCTCTCCGGGTCGTCGATGGTCTCCACCGGGAGTTCGTCCTCGACCTCCACGGCCAGCCGAAGCTCGGCCAGCAACGCCACGGCCGGGTCGTGCTCGCCCGCGTAGTACGCGGACTCCCCTCCAGCAGCCAGCAGGTCGAGCAGTGCGTCATCGGCGTCGATCGCGTCCAAGTCGAATCGGTCAGCCATGATGCCCCTCCCCTGCTCCTCGTCCCTCATGCCCCACATACCCCCTGAGCGTGTTCAACGCCCGATGCTGTGCGACCCTCACCGCCCCCGGTGTCATCCCCAGTGCCCGGCCGGTCTCCTCGGCTGACATCCCCGCCACCACCCGGAGCCGCAGGATCTCCCGCAGCTTCTCCGGCAGCTTCTCCATCAGGTCCGTGATGCGCTGGACCTCCGAGTGCCGGACCGCGTGCTCCTCAGGTGTCGGCGACTCGTCAGCGCCGTCCGGCAGGTCCGGCGTGGTGACGTCGGCGACCGCGAACGCACGCTGGGCATCGGCGACCTTGCGGGCCGCGATGCCGTAGACGAAGGCCTCGAAGGGCCTTCCCTCATCACGGTACCGGCTGAGCGCGCCGAAGACCGCGACACAAACCTCTTGGGCGACGTCATCGACCATGTCGGCGCCACCGGGATAGGTCCACAAACGGGACCGAACATAGCGGTGCGCGACGGCGCGCACCCGTGTGAGCAGGTCGTTAAGAGCTGTACGGTCCCCGTTGCCGGCCAATGCGGCTAGATCCCTGAGCTCGACCCGGTCGTGGGTGTGCGGTACTCGGACCTCAGTCACCCCTCGCCCCCTCGTGTCGGACCGGTCAGCGTGAAAGATGGTACGGCTCTCATCTCTGCTTGCCTAGTGGCAATCCGTGGCCACTACCGGCCACTTCATCACGATCTGTGACTACCGGCCCGTAGCGCCTTGATCTCGTCGGCAACCAGGCCGGCCGGATCGACATCCATCCCGCTGAAGTGCCCCGCCAGTTCGAGTGACAGCACACCATGCAGCCGGGTCCAGAACAGCAACCCCCGATGTACGGCGGTCGCCGAGTCGCCGGCCGTTTCGACAATCACCCGCATCACCTGGTCGGAGATCGCGGTCGTGTCCGCCGGAGCGTGGTAGCCCGGCACCGGCGTTCCGTAGATCAGCAAGTACCGATGCGGATCAGCGCGGTGATCTGCTCCCACGCGTGCCGCCGCCCCCTCCCCGTGACCACAAGACCGGATAACCCCTCGTGTGGCCCGTTCTATCCCCCGTACACGACCGGAGAAGGGGCAACACCAGCGGATATCCGCTGGTGTGGTTGGGGGACAAGGCCGGGTCGCCGGCGCGGCAACCGTCGTACGGCGTGGGTTCTGATCAGGCCGGTGGTTCGAAGTGCAGGAGGTGGGAGGCTTCATCGCCTGCCCAGTCGATCGGGGTCCGACCGGCCTCTCGCCAGCCCGCGCGGCGGTACAGCGCGATCGCCGCGGATCCTGGCTTCTCGACCACCTCGAGGGTGAGCTTCCGCCCCGACTCCACGGCTGTGGTGACGCAGTGCTCGAGCAGCCGCCGGCCGACACCGGCTCGCGTCGCCCGTGGATCCACGAACAACCGCTCGACCGATGCGCCCCCGGCGGAATCCGTCGTCAGTACGACGTGGCCGACCACCCGGCCGTCAATGACAGCCACCCAGCAGTTGAGCCGATCCACCGGTGTCAACCACCCGCGGGGATCTGCCGGCCAGTTCACCGGGTATCCGGCGAGCTCGTGCACGTCCCGCAGCAACTCCACACAGACGTCGAGGTCCGCATCGGACCGTTCCCGAATCATCACCACCTGGCCAGCCAACCACACAAAGAACACCGCCCCGGCACACGTGGTGCCGGGGCGGTGCGGTGGTACTACTTGCCTGAGGTCAGTGACCGTGGCCGTGGCCGTGACCGGCTGCGGCGGGCTCTTCGTCCTCGGGCTTGTCGACGACCAGGGTCTCGGTCGTCAGCAGCAGGGCGGCGATGGAACCGGCGTTGGCGAGCGCGGAACGCGTCACCTTGACCGGGTCCAGGACACCCTGACCGAGCAGGTCGCCGTACTCGCCGGTGGCGGCGTTGAAGCCGCTGCCGACCTCGAGCTCCGCAACCTTCGAGGTCACCACGTAGCCCTCGTAACCGCCGTTCTCGGCGATCCAGCGCAGCGGCTCGACGACCGACTTGCGGACGATCCGGACACCCGCGAGCTCGTCACCCTCGAGGCCCAGGCCGTCGTCGAGCACCGTGGCGGCGTGCACCAGGGCGGAGCCGCCACCGGCGACGATGCCCTCTTCGATCGCGGCGCGCGTCGCGGAGACGGCGTCCTCGATCCGGTGCTTCTTCTCCTTCAGCTCGACCTCGGTGGCCGCGCCGACCTTGATCACGCAGACGCCGCCGGCGAGCTTCGCCAGCCGCTCCTGCAGCTTCTCGCGGTCCCAGTCGGAGTCGGTCCGCTCGATCTCGGCCTTGATCTGGTTGACCCGGCCCTCGATGTCGTCGGCCTTGCCGGCACCCTCGACAACAGTGGTGTTGTCCTTGGTGACGACGATCCGGCGCGACGTACCGAGCACCTCGAGGCCGACCTGGTCGAGCTTCAGCCCGACCTCCGGCGCGATCACCTGGGCGCCGGTGAGGGCAGCCAGGTCCTCGAGCATCGCCTTGCGGCGGTCACCGAAGCCCGGCGCCTTGACGGCGACGGAGGTGAAGTTGCCGCGGATCTTGTTCACCACGAGGGTGGACAGGGCCTCGGCCTCGACGTCCTCGGCGATGATCAGCAGCGTCTTGCCGGACTGCACGACCTTCTCCAGCAGCGGCAGCAGGTCCGCGATCGCGGAGATCTTGCCCTGGTGGATCAGGATGTACGGGTCCTCCAGCACCGCTTCGCCGGCCTCGGCGTCGGTGATGAAGTACGGCGAGATGTAGCCCTTGTCGAACTGCATTCCCTCGGTGAACTCGAGCTCGGTGCCGAAGGTGTTCGACTCCTCGACAGTGATCACACCGTCCTTGCCCACCTTGTCGAACGCGTCCGCGATCAGGGTGCCGATCTCGGCGTCCCGGGCGGAGATGGTGGCGACGTGGGCCATGTCGCCCTTGTCGTCCACCGGCCGGGCGGTCTCGACGAGCCGCGCGGAGACGGCCTCGACAGCCGCCTCGATCCCGCGCTTGAGGCCCATCGGGTTGACCCCGGCGGCGACGGCCCGCAGGCCCTCGTGCACCAGTGCCTGCGCCAGCACCGTCGCGGTGGTGGTGCCGTCACCGGCGATGTCGTTGGTCTTGGTGGCGACCTCCTTGGCGAGCTGCGCGCCAAGGTTCTCGAACGGGTCGTCCAGCTCGACCTCACGGGCGACGGTGACACCGTCGTTGGTGATGGTCGGGGCGCCCCACTTCTTGTCCAGGACGACGTAGCGGCCCTTCGGGCCCAGCGTCACCTTCACCGTGTTCGCGAGCTTGTCGACGCCACGCTCCAGCGCGCGCCGCGCGTTCTCGTCGAACTCGAGGATCTTCGGCATGAAGAAAACCAGTCCTTTTCTGAATGTCTCGTACGGCGGTTCCCGCTGCCCTGACCCACTCCGCCCCGGTGCCTAGTGGCAGCCGGGGCGGTGACAGTCAGGAACAGCGGGCGGTCGTCACTTGCTGACGACTGCGAGGATGTCGCGGGCGCCCAGGATCAGGTAGTCCTGGCCGTCGTACTTGACCTCGGTGCCGCCGTACTTGGAGTAGATGACCTTGTCGCCGACGGCGACGTCCAGCGGGACGCGGTTGCCGTTGTCGTCGATCCGGCCCGGGCCGACGGCGAGGATCTCGCCCTCCTGCGGCTTCTCCTTGGCGGTGTCCGGAATCACCAGGCCGGACTTCGTGGTCTGCTCGGCTTCGAGCGGCGCGACGAGGACCCGGTCCTCGAGCGGCTTGATCGTGACCGACACTTGCTGACCTCCACGGTCGATTCGCTTTTTGTCTGTGGTGCTGCGGTGATCGCGCTCCCCTGCCGTCGCGGGGGTCAGGAGGTTGGACCACTGGCACACTCACACCGAGAGTGCCAACACCGAATCTAGGCCGCGATTAGCACTCGGTCAACTCGAGTGCCAAACGAAATCTCCCCGAGCGGTCACTCCGGGCAACCAACCGCTCCCAGCGCGAGTCCAACTCGCCAACGGATCCCGATCGGAGGGTCCCGTCTCTGGGGAGCACAAGATGTTTCGTCGCCTGCCGGCCGTCGCCCTCGCTGCGGCTGCCCTCGTCGTCAGCCCGCTCGCGGCCACCGCGTCCGCCGCACCTTTGAGCCAGTGTGACTCCGCGACGTTCAAGAACGTCGGGAAGGGCTGGACCGTCTTCGTCCCGAGCGAGTGGGAGAGCACCAGCACCACCTGCAACCTCAAGTACGGCGACAACCCGCACCGCGACCCGAAGAACCCCTTCGGCGACCCGGCCCGCGCGATCCAGGCACTGCAGAGCAACCTGAACTACTGCTACGGCTACAAGCTCGCCAAGGACGGCAAGTACGGCGCCAAGACCCGCGACGCCGTCAAGGCCGTCCAGAAGAAGCTCAAGCTCCCCGCCGACGGCATCTACGGCCCGAACACCCGCTCCGCGCTCAAGTGGCGGATGTACAACCCGACCACGAAGGCCTGGAGCCAGGCCTGCTACGACAAGCTCTGACCCCAGTACAACCGAACGGGCTCGTGCCGGCGTCATACCCGGTACGAGATCCCGATCAACGGGATCCGGTCCTTGGGGAGGACCTCATGCCTATTCAGCTGCGCTACAAGGCGGCCGTGACACTCGTCGCGGCCGCCCTCGTCATCACCCCACTCACCGCCGCCACAGCGTCCGCCGCACCGCTGCCGCAGTGCCAGTCCGCGACGTTCCGGAACGTCGGGGGCGGCTGGCAGGTCTTCGTCCCTGACGTCTGGGAGGACTGGAGCACGACCTGCAACCTCAGGTACGGCGATCTGCCGCACCGGGACCCGAAGAACCCGTTCGGCAACCCGACGCAGGCCATCCAGGCACTGCAGAGCAATCTCAACTACTGCTACGGCTCCAAGCTGTCCAAGGACGGGTTGTACGGCGCCAAGACGCGGGACGCCGTGAAGGTCGTCCAGGGCAAGCTCGGGCTGACCAAGGACGGCATCTACGGCCCGCGGACCCGGTCGGCGATGAAGTGGCGGATGTGGAACCCTTCCAAGAAGGTGTGGAGCCAGGGCTGTTACGACAAGCTCTGAGCATCCAAGCGTGCACAGATAGTGGTCACACGCTGGCCTAACGCAGGCCGGCGTGGGACCGTCTTCCCATGGCTTTCACGCTGCCCAAGCTGCCGAAGTTCTCCGGCCGCACCATCGCGGTGCTGGCCGTCGCAGGTGCACTGGGGGTTGGTGCGGTCGCGGCGGGCGCGTCCAAGCAGCAGCAGGCGGCAGCGCCGCCGAAGCCCGCCGACGGCCAGGCAGCGCCGCTCACCGCGGACAAGGCCAATGACCAGACCTCACTCGAAGCGGCAGCCGCAGCGGAGGCCAAGTTGGTCCAGTGCCGCTCCGCACGGCTCATCCCGGTCAACAAGACCTGGGGCATCCCGATGCCGTCGGTCAACGGCAACTCCAGCACCAACTGCAACCTCAAGTACGGCGACACCCCGCACCGCGGCTCCGACCGGACCGGCGACCCACTGACCGCCATCCAGGTACTGCAGCGCAACCTGAACTCCTGCTACGGCACCAAGCTCACCGTCGACGGCATCTACGGCAAGAACACGAGAGCTGTCGTCACCATGGTGCAGCGCAAGCACAAGATCGTCGTGGACGGCATCTATGGCCCCAAGACCCGCTCAGCGATGAACTGGCGCCTCTACTCCAGCGCAACCCGCAGCTGGAGCAAGACCTGCTCAAGCCCGCTCTAAAGTGTGCGGGTGACCGTCACCTCCCTGCTGGACAACCCTGAGGTCCTGGCGGCCGCTTGCGCGGAGTACCAACCGGGCAGCGAACTCCAGTTGGTCGAAAAGCTCCGACGCCGGTACGACGGCCTGCTGGTCAGTGCTGCGGTCACGCAGGCCGCACTGCGGCACCGGGCAGTCGCGAAGTTCGGTGCCGATGCCGCACACATGTACTTCACCCCGGACGGCTACGAGCAAGCCACCCGCACTGTCGTCGGCACGCACCGCGCCGCACGGATCGCTGCGGCTTTGCCGGGGAGCCGTGTGATCGACCTGGGCTGCGGAATCGGCGGTGACCTGATCAGCGCCGCCCGCGCCGGCCTGCGAGTCACCGGTGTCGAGCGTGACCCCGAAACCGCCGCAGCAGCGCGCGCCAACCTCGCTGCGCTGGAACTACCGGGCGAGGTGCTCATCGGCGACGCCGAGTCCGCGGACATCACGCCGTACGACGTCGTGTTCGCCGACCCGGCGCGGCGAGCGGACGGGCGGCGCGTGTTCGACCACAACGCCTACTCGCCGCCATGGACCTTCATCACCGGACTGCTGGAGCGGACTGCCTGCGTGAAGGTCGCACCGGGGATCCCACACGACGCCGTACCAGAGGGGGTCGAGGCCGAGTGGATCAGCGACGCAGGTGAGGTGAAAGAGGCCGCACTGTGGTCTGGCGCTTTGTACTCCGGTACTGCGCGACGGGCGACGCTGTTGCCGGGTGGCGCGACCGTGACGGACGCACCGGAGACGGACAGCGGCCCGGTCGGCAACTACCTGTACGAGCCGGACGGCGCCGTCGTACGGGCCGGTCTGGTCACCGCTGTTGCTGCTGTGGTCGACGGCTGGCTGCTGGATCCGCGGATCGCCTACGTGACCGCCGACAAGCTCGTGCCGACACCGCTCGCGTCGGCGTACGAGATCGTCGAAGAGCTGCCCTACAAGGAGAAAGCGCTGCGCGCCTGGGTTCGCAACCAGGACATCGGCACCCTCGAGATCAAGAAACGCGGCGTCGACCTGGACCCCGCCGTACTCCGCAAGAAGCTCGCCCCCAAAGGCACCACCTCAGCCACCCTCGTCATCACCCGCATCGGCCGCGACGCCGTCGCCTACTCCTGCCGCCGGGTGTAAATCAAGACTTGCGTTCGACGTCTATTCGAACATATGATCGAGTCACGAGCGGGCCCCCGGGTGATTAGCCGACGGACGAGGTGCTGCGTCCAGTTGATGCACTCCCCGGGGGCCCGCCACTAAGACGTCACGCCACCGACTTAACCCGTTCATCTCCCTTCGGCAAGCTGCCACCAGAACCGGTCGGCCGCTGACCGCTTACCTGGGGACGAAGCGGCAAACACCGCCCCAGGTCTTCACCCGTCCGCCGCGCCCTCCCCCGCGCCGCGGCCCATCACCACCTGCGGTACGAACGTCCCACCGCTCCCCCGAAGTCTGCGATGGGGTCTCAGTCGCGTGCGGCGGTGCGGAAGCGTTCTTGGACTGGCATTGAGCGGCGGGATCGGGCGACGTGGAGGATGGCGGTGGCGGGTGTTGTGGGCGGGGTGGTTTGGGGTAGCTGCTGGTCGTCGTTGGGGATGGTGCCTTCGGTGGTTAGGGCGTGGTGGGTGAAGGTGGTGACCAGGGCGTTCCAGTCGTGGAAGCGGTGCAGCATGGCGTGGGTTTCGCCGGGTAGGTGGAGTACGCCGACTGGCCTGCCGGCGGCTCGGAGGCGGTTGGCGTAGGCGACGGTTTCGGCGGGCGAGGTCACCGTGTCATCGTTGCCGTGGGCAAACAGCACCGGCGACCGCAGAGCCACCAGCGGATCCTCCGGGGGTAGCCAGGGGGCCAGGCCGAGGACGCCGGCGACGCGGGGGTGATCGCCGGCGGCGACTACTGCACGGCCGCCCATCGAGTGGCCGATCAGTACGACGCGCTGGATCACCGGCGGTAGTTCGTCCAGTACGGCGCGGAGGTCGGTCGCTGGATCGCCGACGTCGTTCCAGCCGCGGTAGCGGTAGCGCACCAGGCCGACAGCTGCCGATGGGACGGCGGACCGGAGTGCTGCGGCGAAGGGCCACATGCGCAGGATGGGGCCCCGCCACAGGTGTGGGTTCTTGCGTGAGTGTTCGTAGCCGCCGTGGGCGAGCAGGACCAGATCCGTTGCCCCGGGCGGGTTCCAAAGCAGATCTACACCGGGCTGTCTCACTAAGCGCCGTACAGTGAGGCGGGGTCCTGGCGGATGACCATCATCGTGGTCAGGTCGGGAAGTTCGTTGAAGCCGTGCTGACGGTAGAGCTCGTGCGCGTCCCGCGTGGCGAGCATGATCCGCCGCAGGCCCTTGAGGTCCGGGTGGTCGAGCAGCGACGTCACCACGAATTTCCCGAGACCGTGCCCGCGGTACTCCGGCAGCACGAACACATCCGCGATCCACGCGAACGACGCCCGGTCCGTCACCGCCCGCGCGAACGCGACCAGCTCCCCGGCCGACGTGTACACGCCGACATTCAGCGAGCCCTCGATCGACCGCGCGACGACATCCCGCGGGATCCCGGGCGACCAGTACGCCGTACTGAGGAAGCCGTGCACGACGTCGACATCCACGCGGGCGAGGTCGTCGTCGGCCTCGAAACCGTCCGGGTGGGACCACTTCATTTGTTCAGCACCTCCGTGATCGGCATGGACGAGTCGGCCGGCAGGCCCAGCGGTGACGGCGTTTTGCCGGCCCGCACCAGCTCGGACCCCAGCGCCGCGACCATCGCACCGTTGTCGGTACACAGGCCAGGACGCGGAACCCGTACGGCGATTCCTGCCGCGGCACACCGCTCTTCGGCCATTTGGCGGAGCCGGGAGTTCGCGGCGACACCACCGCCGATCAGCAGGTGTTCGTAGCCGCGGTCCTTGCAGGCGTCGATCGCCTTGCGGGTCAGCACATCGCAGACCGCCTCCTGGAACGCGGCGGCGACGTGGTTGACCGGCACGTCCTCGCCGTCACGCCGGCGAGACTCGACCCAGCGCGCGACCGCGGTCTTCAAACCGGAGAACGAGAAGTCGAACCGGTGCCGCTCGAGATCGCGCTGCGAGGTGAGCCCGCGCGGGAACCGCACGTACAGCCGGTCGCCGCCGTCGCGAGCCGCTTTGTCGATATACGGCCCACCGGGGAACGGCAGCCCGAGCACCCGCGCCACCTTGTCGAAAGCCTCACCCGCGGCGTCGTCGATGGTGCTCCCCATCGGCTGCACGCCCTCGGTGATGTCCTCGACCGCGAGCAGCGACGAGTGCCCACCGGACACCAGCATCGCGATCGCACCCTTCGGCAGATCCCCGTGCTCGAGCGTGTCGACGGCAACGTGCGCTGCGAGGTGATTGACGCCGTACAAGGGTTTGTCGAGCGACAGCGCGAGGCCCTTGGCAGCCGCGACACCGACGAGCAGGGCGCCGGCGAGACCGGGGCCGCTGGTGACGGCGACCGCGTCTACGTCGGTGGGTTTGATCCCGGCGGTTTCGCAGGCGCGTCGGATGGTCGGGACCATCGCCTCGAGGTGCGCGCGACTGGCCACCTCCGGTACGACGCCGCCGAATCGCGCATGCTCCTCGACACTGGACGCGATCGCGTCGGCGAGCAGCGTCTGCCCGCGCACGATGCCGACCCCGGTCTCGTCACACGACGTCTCGATCCCGAGGATCAGAGGTTCTGTCTTGCTCACGCTGTCTCCCGCCACCGCATGATCACCGCATCTTCGCCGCCGGCGTAGTACCCGCGCCGCCGGCTGATCTCATCGAACCCGAACCCGCCGTACAGACCGATCGCCGACTCGTTGCCCGCGGCAACCTCCAGCAGTACCGTCCGCCCGGCGCACCGCGCAAGCGCGGCCGTCATCAACTGCCCACCGATCCCGGTACGCCGTTCCGCCGGCGCCACCGCGATCCGCAACAACTCCACCACGTCCACCTCGACCGGCGGTACCAGCAGCACGGCGTAACCCACCACCGCACCTTCATCCGCCACGAGAACCACCCGATCCTCGGTCAGTCGATCGAACTCGTGCTCCCAAGCGGCCGCACTCCAGGCCTCCCGCCCGAAACACACCCCGTCCAGTTCCGCGATCGCCGCCAAGTCATCAACCACCGCAGGACGAATAGCCGGTCTCACTTGGTCAACACACTCTTGGGCCCACCCGACAAAGTCACATCAGGCCGCCGCAGATAAAGGGGGTCCGGAGCAACAACCTCCAAAATCCCCAAAGCAACCCCCCGAGCAAGCACTTCCGCCGAAGGATATTCGGATACGGACTGTGGTGAGGGGGAGGAAGGGGCAGCCGCAAGCCCATCACCGGTGACTGAGGTAGCTACCGCCTCGGACCGTGGTGAGGGGGACGCGCCGGTGGGTGGGGTGTTGTTGGTGGGCGCGTCGGCGGGTGCTTCGGCGGCGGGGATGCCCAGGAGGTCGCCGTACAGGACTGCGCCTCGGCCGATTACCGGTAGGCCGGACAGGACGTGGGCTACGGCGGCTGGTTTGTCTACGGCGGGGCCTTCGAGGCGGCGGCGGCTGCCGTCGGGGGCGGGGCCGTCGTAGAGGGCCCAGTAGATCTCTTTGCGGCGGGCGTCGGTGGCTACGGCTACTGGTAGTTGGAGAGGGGACTGGTGGGCGAGGATGTCAAGGCTGCAGACTCCGGCTACCTCGATGCCCAGTACGTCGGCCATGGTGCGGGCCGTGACTAGGCCTACGCGCAGGCCGGTGAAGGGGCCGGGGCCTACGCCTACCGCGATGCGGGTCAGGTCGCGAGCTGTGCAGCCGGCTTCGGCGAGGGCTGCGGCTATGGCGGGGGCTAGCAGTTCGCCGTGGCGGAGGGCGTCGACGGTGGTCGACGACGCGACAACCGCGCCGGTTAGCGGGTCGGCGACGGCTACGGTGACGGCGGCGCTTGAGGTGTCGAAGGCGAGCAGCATGTCAGTTCTTCTCCAGTACCGAGATCCGTACGCCGGATGCCGCCCAGCGCGGACCCACGGGGGTGATGCGTAGTTCGCGGGTCTCGTCGGTGTCGTCGTCGCCGCGGGTCACCACGATGTCGAGCCGGTCCGGGGCGAGCGCCTCGGCGAGCCCGTGACCCCATTCGACCACGGTCACCGCCTCCTCGAGCGAAGCATCCAGGTCGAGGTCGTCCAACTCAGCGAACCCGCCGAGCCGGTAAGCGTCCACGTGCACCAGCGCCGGCCCACCACTCAACGACGGATGCACGCGCGAGATCACGAAGGTCGGCGACGTGATGTCACCCCGCACCTTCAACCCAGCGCCCAACCCCTGCGTGAACGTCGTCTTCCCGGCGCCGAGATCACCGGACAGCACCAGTACGTCGCCCGCCCGCAACTGCCCAGCCAGCTCCTCGGCGATCGCCCGCATCTCCTCGGCCGTCGGCACGGTGCGCTCGACCGGCATCCCCTTGGCGTAGATCAGGTTCTGCCCCTGCTGCTCGACGACCGAGTACCCGCGGCGGCGCCAGAACTCCACGGTGTCCGGCAACTCCACGCGCGCAACCAACCGCACCCGCGCGAGCCCACGCCGTACGGCGACCTCTTCCGCGCACCCGACCATCGCCGACGCGACCCCACGACCCTGGTGTCGCGGATCGACCGACACCCGGCGCAACACGAGCACGTCACCCGAGACCTCGAACAGAACCGCCCCCGCCGGAACCCCATCGATGCGCACCAGCAGACCGCCGTACTGCGCGATCGCCGCCGCCACCGTGGTCGCGTTCTCGCTCAACGCCGTGGACGGCGGATCGAGTACCCGGCGCGACGAAAAGGCGTGGTGGATCACCGTGACGATCTCGTCCACGTGCTCAGCTGTCGCGTCAACGACATGCAGGTCGGTCATGCTCACATCATTTCAAAAAGAGTTCGGGTCGCTCATCCCAGGCTTTGTTCTGCTCTCTCGATCATGCCAAGGAGGGCGTCGGTGAACTCACGGTGGTGCTCGACCAGGCCCAGGTGACCGCAGTTGCGAACCTCGACGAGCTCCGCGCCGGGCACCCGGCGGACGATCTCCTCGGCGTGCTCGAACGGCGTGAGCGCGTCCTTGTCGCCGCCGATCACCACGCACTCGACCTTCTGGAGCGGCTCGAGTGAGGCGTACTTGTCGTGCAGCGCGAAGATCGGGTAGAAGTCCGCGATCACCGAGATCGGTGTCGCCGCGATCATCTCGTTCACGAACTCGGTGAACGCCGGCGGCACCTCGGAGCCGAACGCGTACTGCCGGGTCAGCAGATAGCTGATGTCCGTCCCCGCCTTCCGCCCCCGCTCGACCGCATCCGGGACCCGGGCCAGCGCGGACACCGTCGGGAGCGCGAGTTTCCGCAACCACCGGCCGGGCAGTCCCGGCAGGATGATCGGTACGTCGTCCAGCTGACCCGCGCTGGTCGAGCACAGCCCGACGCCGATGATCCGGTCCCCGAACAGCTCCGGGTACTGGTCGGCGAGCGCCATGATCGTCATCCCGCCCATGGAATGCCCGACCAGAATCACCGGACCGGTCGGTGCGTACTCCGAGATGATGCCGTGCAGATCGCGCCCGAGCTGGTCGATGCTGATGTTCTCCTTGGGCGACCGCCCGGATCGCCCGTGCGACCGCTGGTCGTAGAACACCATCTTGCCGATCCCGGCGAGATCGCGGCGCTCGAAGTGCCAGAGGTCCATGTTCAGCCCGTACCCGTGCGCGAAGATCACCGTCAGATCCTCTGGCGGCAACGGCAGCTTGCGCCCAAATCGCTTCTTCGGCGGCGGCGCAGGTCGCCGGGACCGCTTCAGCTCGTCAACTTCGACGTACAGCTCGACGCCGTCGTCGGCGGTGAAGACATGCGGAGTACCACGCAGGGAGCCGAACGGCTCCGCCTCCAACTGCGCACGCTGACCCGACCGGCGGCCGATGACCGTGCGCTCGACCGCAACTCCGGCGGCCGCACCGGCGGCCAGCACCCCGACCGCGGCTCCGATGAGGCCAGCGGTCCGTCCTGCTTTCGACATCGCCTACTCCTCGACCGCAGCAGTGTCGATGTAGCGCCGCGGGATCCGCGGCCCGAGCCGGGTGACGATCTCGTAGTTGATCGTGTGCGCGGCCTCGGCCCAGTCGTCGACGGTCGGTTCCCCGGAAGTCCCCGGACCGAACAGCACGACCTCATCGCCGGCCGCGACATCGTCGTCCTCGAGGTTCACCACGCACTGGTCCATGCAGATCCGCCCAACCACGCTCCGCCGCCTACCGGCCGACTGCACCGGGGCTCCGTTCGACGCGTGCCTCGGCAGACCATCGCCGTACCCGAGTGGGATCAGCCCAAGCGTCGACGGCCGCGGCGCGGTCCAAGTCAGCCCGTACGAAACACCGACACCAGCCGGCACCCGCTTGACCATCGCGAGCCGTGCCTTCAACGTCATCGCGGGCCGCAGCCCCAGCTCACTGGCCGACATCGCATGCCCGAACGGCGAGAGCCCGTACGTCGCGACGCCGGGCCGAACGAGGTTGAAATGGGTCTCGGGCAACTGCAGCGTCGCGCCGGAGTTCGCCAGGTGCTTGAACTCGGCCTCGACCCCGAACGACTCGGCCACCTCGATCGCCTCGAGGAAGCTCGCCAGCTGCGCCTCGTTGATCGCGCTCTTCGGCTCGTCCGACTGAGCCAGGTGCGACCAGATGCCCTTGATCTCGATCCGCCCGGCGGCCTGCTCCCGCAGCGCGGCGCGAATCAACGCCGGCCACTCCTCCGGTACGGCGCCGCCCCGGCTCATGCCCGTGTCGATCTTCAGGTGCACCCGGGCGGGGCGGTCGTCGACCGCGGCAGCCAGCTCGTCGATCTCCCACGGCGCACCGGCGGACAGGTCGATGCCGGTGGCAATCGCCTCCGCCAAAGGCTCACCCGGAGTAGTCAGCCAGCAGAAGATCGGTCCGGTGTCACCGGCGTCCCGCAGCGCGAGCGCCTCCTCGAGAACGGCCGCACCGATCCAGTCCGCACCAGCGGCGCGAGCGGCCTGGGCGACCGGCACGATGCCGTGCCCATACCCGTCGGCCTTGACCACCGTCATCAGCTGCGCACCCTCGGCACGGTCACGCAGCGTGGCCACATTGTGCCGAATCGCCGCCAGGTCAACAATCGCCTCGGCGCGCGTCGGACGCTCGCGTGGCGGATGGCTACTGGGTGACTGGTGAGTAGGCATAGCCCTCCCAGTGTCTCAGGCCGCGGCGATCAATCCCGGCAGGGATGTCATCTTGTGGAAAACTTGACGCGCGTCGGCCAGCTTCGCGGGGTCAGTCATCCCCGCGTAGCCGAAGACCGTCATACCGGCCGCGTTGGCGGCGGCGACGCCGAGTGGGCTGTCCTCGACGACGACACAGTCAGCCGGTTGCACGCCCAGGGTGGCGGCCGCGTGCAGGAACAGATCGGGCGCGGGTTTGCCGTGCGCAACGTCCTCGGCACTGAAGATTCTGCCCGCGAACCGGTCCAGGAAACCGACCGCGGTCAGCGCCGTCCGGATCCGCCGATGAGTCCCCGAGGACGCGAGACAGTACGGCGTACCGGTCGCTTCGAGCTCGTCGAGAACGTCCTCGACCCCCTCGATCGCCTGCAGGTGCGCGAACCCGTCGAACAACCGCTGGTGGTACCGATCCTCGAGATCAGCCGGCAACGCCCGCCCGAGCTGGGCCTCGGCCTTCAGCCGCATGGACGCCATACTCCCGCCCATGAAGTCCCGTACCGCTTCGTCGAACGTGTACGGCAACCCCGCCTCGGTCAGCAACTCGGCCAGGATCGTATTGGCCAGCCGCTCCGAGTCCACCAGTACGCCGTCATTGTCGAAAATCACCAGACCGGTCACGCAGGAGACCCTACGCAACCGGTCTGATCACAAGGCCCTCAGCTCTCCTGGATCGAGAAGTCGTTGAAGGTGAAGCGCTGCTTCGTGTTGTTCGTGGAGACGACCTCGACGCCGTAGTCGACCTGCCACGTGGTGGAGTTGGCCGGGATCCACTTGCGGGCCTCGAGGTCCTTGAAGAAGGCCTGCAGCGGCATCGTGCCGGAGGTCTGCGAGTTGACCGACTTGTAGGTGAAGATGCCGCCCGGCTTGGTGGTGCCGCCGGCCTTCCAGACCTCGTACGCCTGGCCGCCGATCGTCGTCGTACCGACCTTGGTACCGGCCGGGGTCTGACCGTGGTTCTGGGTCCAGATCATCAGCTCGTTCGAGAAGCCGTCGTTGATCCAGACGTCGAAGGCGACGTTGTAGATACAGCCGGTGCAGCTCGGCGCGGTCGCGGCGAACTTCGCGGACTGGATCTTGGCCAGCGGGAAGTCGTTGTAGTCCTTGTGCACGTTGGGATACGCCTGTACGCCGTTGTCTCCCGGCCGTGACTGCGTGACGTCCTCGTACCAGCTGTTGTAGTTGCAGACCGCCATCGTGTACGTGCCGTTGTGGTTGTTCCACATGTTGTTGTGCACGTAGTACTGACCGTAGGTCCGGCCCTCACCCTGGTTGCCGGTCGCCGTGGTGGTCCACGTCGGCTTGGTGCAGGTCTGACCCGGGTTGCTGGTCGGCGGCGTACTGGTCGGCGCGGTGGTCGGCGGCTTGGTGGTCGGAGGCTTCGTCGGCGGTGCAGTTGTCGGCTTGGTGGTCGGGGGCTTCGTCGTCGGTGCGACGGTCGGTTTGGGGGTCGAGGGCTTGGGTGTCGGCGGTTGTGCCGGAGCGGTGACGAAGTCGTAGTGCGCGGTGTAGCGCAGCTTCGTCCCCGCGCGGTAGTTCTTGCCGTCGCGCCGTACGGCGTGCAGCCGGTAACTCGTGGCGGTGGTCTTCGCGGGGTCGATCGACAGTTGCGCGGGTCCGGAGGCGATCGCGGTGATCGCGACCGGCTTCTTGCCGAACCCGTGCAGGACGGTGCAGCCGGAGCTCTTGTCGAGGACACAACTCTCGACACGCCCGACGCTCGGGAGGGTGGTGATGGTGCTGTCCGCGGCGTTGGTGGTACTCGCCACGACGGGGTTTTCCTTGGCTGCCTGGACGGCGATCGGGACGGCGACCAGCGCGCTCAGGGCAAGGAAGACTGCCGGAACGACGAGACGGCGTCGGGCAGTTCGGGTGGGGGGCATGCGTAACGATCCTTCGTCTGTTCGACGGGCCGCGCTGTGTTGCCCCAGCACTTACAGCGGATCAGCCCTACCTGTGAGGTTGGATCCCCAGTGGGACCGGCAGTGCCGGCCGTGGTCTGTCAGCGCGCCGACGTTATCCAACCGTGATCTGATGCGCCACCCCCAACCGGGCGGTAGCACTGACTTTACGCGCCTTTGACGGTTCGACAGCCTGCAACGCCACGCTCACCTTCCGCGTCCCTACAGTGTGAAGATGCGGATGACTGCCCTCGCCGGAGCCGGACTCCTCCTGCTCGGACTCGCCGCCTGCGGGAACGAGTCGAGTGCCGGGGGAACACTGACCGGCAAGACCTATCTGTCGACCTCCATCACCCAGGAAGGCGAGGGCAAACCACCGGCACCGGACACTCGCGTGCGGCTGCATTTCACCGATGACGGCCGGCTGATCGCCGACGCCGGCTGCAACACGATCCAGGCCCCGGTGTCGACCGGCGACGGCAAGATCACGCTGAAGCAACCGGCGGCGATGACCGAGATGGGCTGCCCGGGTGGCCGAGACCAGCTGGACCTCTGGCTGATCAACCTGCTGAAGAGCAGTCCGACGTGGAAGCTGTCCGGGAACACGCTCACGGTCGCGGCCGACGGTACGACGATCGCCCTGACCGACCGCGAGATCGCCGAACCGGACGCCGCCATCGACGGCACCAAGTGGACTCTCAGCGGCGTGATCGACTCGGACTCGATCAGCCACCAGGTGGGCGCGGAGAAGGCCTGGATCACCCTCAACGGCGACCGGGTGACCGGTTTCACCGGCTGCAACGAACTGAACGGCAAGGTCGCCCGGGCCGGCCACATCATCACCTTCGGCGAACTGGCCACCACCCGGCGCGCGTGTGCCGGGGACGACGGCAAGCTGGAGTGGTCGCTGGTCAATGGCCTCAAGGGGGCGATGACCTACAAGATCGAAGCCGGCAACCTCACCCTCTCGGCGGGCACCAACGGGCTGACCTTTACTGCAGCCCGCTGAGCCGACGCGCGTTCAATTTGATGGCGAACGCTTGCACTTGGTCGGCTGCGGTCTCGTAGGAGATCAGCAGCCGGCCGTCCTGTGCCAGCTTCTGCCGCTGCGCAGCCGTCAACGGAATCGACCACAGCTGCAGACCGCGAGTGATCTGCTGCTCGGACTGCTTCACCAAGCGACCACTCATGTCTGGAGCCCACGGCGGGATGCCGCCATCCGTCACTGCGCACGGCGTGAAGGGGTCTCCGCTGCAACTCGACGTCCAGACTGGGATCGCCCCGAGCTCGCCGGTGGTCAGGAACGCGCGGGCAGTCCCCTTGCCACGAGACACGGTGACGATGTCCACGGCGTTGCCCCGCAGACCGGCGTACCGGATCTGCAGGTCTGTGCTGGGGACGCGCCCGGAGATCGGTACGCCGTTCCGCGCGGACTGGGCGATGGTCTGCGGGGACAGGGCGCCGTTGAGGTTCGGACTGGAGATGTCGGGCGGACCGGGGACGGTCGGCCGGTCAGCGGGTGGGGTGTAACCGGGGAGCGTCGCCAGACCCCAGCGGTACGGATCCGACTGCACCGAACCGAGTGCGGACCATCCGAGCCGAGTGCTCTGGTCGATGTGCCGCAGCGTCGTCGTACCGGGCGCTGAGGTGTCGTCATTGTCGTACGGCGTGATGTTGAGCCCGAGTCTCGCCGGGTCGACCGCGGCCGGCAGTAGCGCGAGCGGGATCTTCACCTCGAGGTCGTAGCCACCGCCCGCGTACGCATGCGGCACGGCGGTCTCGTTGCTGCCGACCCACTGCGCAGTCGACGCCACCTCTACGCCTGGCGCGGGGCCCTGTTTGTTGTCCGCGTCACGGGACCAGCAGGGCTTACCTGTCTGGCTGAACGGGCCACTCTGACTAAAAGGGAAAACGCCGAGCTTGAACGTGTTGGCGGTGTCCATCAGCGACTGTGACGCCGTACCGCGTGGGTCGAGCAGGATCTCCACCGAGTCCGCCTGCCAGTGGCCGACGCACTCGGCCGGTGTGACGGCGTACGACTGGTAGTCGTCGTTGACGTGGATGAAGAAGTACAGCGCGTCGTCTGACCAGCTGACCTTTGCAGTGCTGCCACAGTCGGCCGGACCGGTGCAGCCGGAGGCGCCTTGCCAGATGCGGTTCACGTCGAGCGTTGGGCCCGGGTACTCACCCGGTGCGGCCTTTCCGTCGACCGCTACTGCTGCCTGCGGGATCGCTGTCGTTGGAACCAGGCTTAGCGTCAGTGTCTCGCTGCCGGACGCCGTTCGGATCGGTATCGACACGTTCTGCTGTACTGGCAGCGCAGTGTCGGTGTTGGTCAGTCTGAAGGTCACAGTGGCGTCGGCACCGGGCTGCAACGTGTACGGCTTGGAGGTGGCATCCGTCGTGAAGTTCGACGGTAACTCCAGCGACACTGCGCCGCTCTGCGGCCGAGCCGACCAGTTGTGCACCACGACCGGCACGTCGATGCTCTGTCCCACGCCCATCGACTGGATCGCCTGCGACCGCCCGAGCCGATTCGCCTGCGGTGCAACGGTTTCCAGCCACTGGTCGTACTCCTGCCAGTTCCCCCACCGCTGGAAGCGCCCCTCGGCCGCAGCGACGATCCGTACGACGTTGTCCGTGTAGCCAGACGCCTTCGCTGTTTTGTAGTGCGCAGCGATCCGTGCGTTCTGGTCAACGGTCGCAGAGGCCGGCGGGGTGACCGTGAAGGTCACATCAGCGCGCGAGCCGGACCTGACCTCCTTCGGCCCATCGGTCACCCAGCCGGCCGGCACTGTGAGCTCGACCGTGCCGCGCGCGAGCTTCCCGCGCAGGTGCACAGTCGCCTGGAACGGCTCCCCCGCCACGTTGTAGAACCGCGAGAACGTCAAGTACTGCAAGGTTCCGAGTGGCAGACCACCAGGGTCAGGCTTCATCGCCCCGAACAGGATGGCCTCGTCCAGTCCGGCCGCCGGACTACTGTTCGGCTGGAACGGCACGAACGACTGCGTCATCGCGAACCGCGAGCACGCCGGCGCCGACGTCCCCTTGAACATCACCCGGCTCTGCGTCGGATACGCCGCCCGCCCCTCGTCGGCCACCTGCTGCCAGATCTTCGCCGTACCGGCTGGTTGGCCCTGCAGGTTCCCAGCCGGCCAGGTGTACGGCGACGGGTAGCCGGTCCACACGCCAGCCACCGTGTCCAAGCCACTCGGGGTGAAGCCGGTCGTGCAGTTGGCGGCGGACGTCGTACCACCTGTCCCCGCTGTGCTTCCGCCGGAGAACACCTTCTTCACCTGCCACGTGCTGAGCGCCTTCGGCCCACGCAACTGCTCCGGGAACCGCGTCGGGTCGGCCGCTGCCAGCACGCCTTCCCAGATGAGCCGCCCGGCCTGCTGGTGGTTGCCATGGCCCGCAGCCAGCGTCGGAGTGAACCCGATGTAGATCTCCGGCTGCGTCTGCCGGATCACTCGAGTCACCCGGCGTAGCGTCTCCTCCTCGTCCCAGAAGTACTGCGTCAGCGGCGCACTCTGGTTGTAGAAGAAGTCGATCCGATCCAGGTTGAAGATGTCGACGGTCCCAGACCGGTAGTGCGCAACCCGGTCCTCGTTCTCCCGCCTTAGCCCGAGGTCCGGTCCCAGCTCGGTCCCGACCGCATTCCCGCCGCCCTCGCCCCGAGTCACCATGATCACGCCGCACTTCACGCCGTACCGCTGATGCCAAACCCCACACGGCCCGATGATGCTGGTGTCGTCGTCAGGATGCGCCCACTCGCCCATCACATGGATCTTGGTCTGCGCATCAGCCACGTAGGACCGAGTCGCCGAAGCCGGCAGCGGACCGGCGATCAGCAGTGCAACAACCAGCAGGGCGAAACGTTTCATTCGAGCACCTCCGGGCGGTGGGTGCATTCCTACCCACAACCCCGCGGCTCAAAGCAAAATCTGTCGAGTCACCTCAGGGAGCGCCGCGGCAACCTTCATCGCGGTGATCGGTCCATCGGCCGCAGCGAGCTGGCCGGCTGCTGCGTGCAGGTATGCCGCCACCGCTGCCGCCTCGAACTCCGGTACGCCGCCGGCCAGCAGCGAGCCGAGTAGTCCGGCGAGCACGTCACCCGATCCGGCCGTCGCCAGCCATGGTGTGGCGATCGGGTTCACGAAGGCCGAGCCGTCTGGTGCGGCGACGACTGTGGTCGCGCCCTTGAGCAGTACGACGAGTTGGCGGTCCTCGGCGACCTCTCGGGCGTAGTGCAGCCGCCGTGCCTCGATCTCCTCGCGCGGTACGCCGATGAGCTGGCTGAGCTCACCTGCGTGCGGGGTGATCACCACGTAGCCCGCACGGTCCGTGTCCAGTGCGGTGATCCCGCCGGCGTCGACCACCACCGGCAGGTCCTGCTGTTGGGTGACTCGATCGAACAGCTCCCGGTCCAGCGTCTCGTCGCTCAGCCCGGATCCGACGGCCCACGCCTGCACTCGTCCCTCGCCGACAACTACCTCGGGGTGCACCGCGAGAACCGCACTGGCGACTGCGTCAGGGCCGACGTACCGCAGCATCCCGAGGGGACCGGCCAGCGCACCTGTGGTGGCGATGACCGCGGCACCTGGGTACTGCGTGGAGCCGGCGATCAGTCCGAGCACACCGCGTGAGTACTTGTCGGAGTGGGTGTCTGGGATGGGATAGAGCGCGCGGACGTCGTCCGGTTGCAGGGACTGGACTGGGGCGTCCGGTAGGTCGAGGCCGATGTCGATCAGGTGGACGGGGCCGCAGGCGGAGGCGGCTGGGTCGATCAGGTGGCAGATCTTGTGGGTGCCGAAAGTGACTGTGAGTGCAGCGTGGACGTGCGGTTCTGGGGTTTCGCCGGTGTCCACGTCTACGCCGGACGGGGTGTCGACCGCGACGATCGGGACCTGGTGGTCGGCGGCGAGGGTGACGGCTGCGAGTGCTTCGGGTCGGAGGCCCGGGCGGCCGCCGATTCCGACGATGCCGTCGACGACTACATCGGCGGTCGGGATGTCGTCGGTCGAGCCGACTCGGCCGCCGGCTGCTTGCAGTGCGGCCAGGCCCTCGGCGTGGGCGTGGTCGGAGAGCGGGACGGCGATCACCTGCGCACCACGCCGGGCTAGGCGAGCGCCGGCGTACAGGGCGTCACCGCCGTTGTCGCCGGAACCGATCAGCAGCACGACGCGAGCGCCGTACGTGCGGCCCAGGAAGTTGCCGATAGCAACGGCGAGGCCGCCGGCCGCGCGCTGCATCAGGGTGCCTTCCGGCAGCTTGGCCATCAGCTCGGCCTCGGCGGTGCGGACCTGCTCGACGGTGTGCGCGCGACGCATGCTCAGCCCTCCAGAACAACCACAGCGGAAGCGATCCCGGCATCGTGACTCAGCGACAGATGCATGCTCTGCACCCCAAGCCGCGCAGCCTGCGCAGCCACCGTCCCCGTGATCTCCAACCACGGCCGCCCGGTCTCATCGGTCTGCACCTCGGCATCGTGCCAATGCATCCCCGCCGGTGCCCCCAACGCCTTGGCCAAAGCCTCCTTGGCCGCAAACCGAGCCGCCAACGAAGCCGGCGGCTTGACCGCCTCCAACTCCGTGAACACCCGATCCCGCAACCCCGGCGTCCGCTCCAACGTCTTCATGAACCGCGCCACGTCGACCACATCAATCCCCACGCCGACGATCATGCTCGCCAGACTAACTCCCCCTCCCCCACCAACCTCACCTACCCACCCGGACCGCCAACACTCACCAACCTCGTTCCAGGCGGCGGCTCCACGCTCAGATCGCCCGCCGCCGACCGCCTTTCGGCTACTTGGTGAGTGGGGGCGGTCCGGTTGAGGCGCGGATCCGCATGTCGACGGCGAGGTCCAGGCGGAGGGCGGCTGGGGTGGTACCTCGGGCTAGGTCGAGGACCAGGCGGGTGGCTAGTTCGGCCATTTGGCGGAGGGGTTGGTGGACGGTGGTGAGGGTCGGGCCTACCCACTGGGCGACGGGGAGGTCGTCGTAGCCGACAACCGAGAGGTCGCGGGGGATTTCGAGGCCGAGTTCGCGGGCGGCCTGGTAGACGCCCAAAGCCTGCATGTCGCTGCCGGCGAAGATTGCGGTCGGCCGGTCCGGTAGGCGAAGAAGCGCGAGGGCCTCGCGATAACCGCCGGTCACCGCGAAGTCGCCGACCCGGATCAGCTCCGGATCGACCACCAGCCCGGCCGACCGAAGAGCGTCCGTGTATCCGTCGACCCGTTGCCGCGAGCACAGGACCTCGCCCGGCCCACCGATCACCGCGATCCGGCGGTGACCGAGCGCGGTCAGGTGCTGGGTCGCCATCCGGCCGCCGTTCCAGTTCGCCGAACCGATCGCCGGTACGTCGGCCCCGACGTCACCCACCGGATCGACGACCACGATCGGGATCCGCCGCGCCTCCAACTGCGCCCGTTGGTCCGCACCCAAATCCGAGAAGACCAGGATCGCCCCGAGCGGTCGACGGTTCAGCACCGACTCGATCCACTCCTGCCGCGGCCGCCAGTCACCTCCGCACTCCGACAGTACGAGCTCGACACCTTCGGCGCGGGCTACCTCCTTGACCCCGCCGATCAGTTCGATCGCCCACTCGCCCCCGAACTGGCTGAATACCAGGTCGATCATCTGACTGCTCGTCGTACTGGCTGAGCGTCGCCGGTAGCCGTGGTCCTGGATCAGCTGTTCAACCCGGGCCCGGGTCGCCTCGGCCACATCGGACCGTCCGTTCAGCACCTTGGAGACCGTCGGGACCGAGACTCCGGCCATCCCCGCGATCTCCGCGATCGTCACCCGTTCCGCCGTCACGCCCTCAGCCTATCGCTCCCAGAACCGAAACTTTCGGCCCAACCGAGGCCGGGTTGAGACGAAGCCCACGCCGGTGTGGTGTGGTGCACTCCCCGCGGATGGGAAGAATGGGGGCCATGCTGCAGCCGTCCCGGGAGGTGACTCCCTACACCGAGCTGGATCGGGCCGCCTGGGCGGAGCTGGCGGAGACCACCATCTCGCCGCTGACGGCCGAGGAGATCGAGCGGCTGCGGGGTCTCGGTGACGAGATCGACCTGGACGAGGTCCGCGAGGTCTACCTTCCGCTGTCCCGGATCCTGTCCCTGTACGTCCGCCACGCGCGCGCGCTCCACGAGGACACCGAGAGCTTCCTCGGCAAACCGGCCGCGACCCGGACGCCGTTCGTGATCGGGATCGGCGGATCGGTTGCCGTCGGCAAGTCGACCACCGCCCGCTTGCTGCGCGAACTGCTGGCGCGCTGGCCCGAGCACCCGCGGGTCGCGCTCGTCACCACCGACGGGTTCCTCTGGCCGAACGCCGAGCTCGAGAAGCGCGGCCTGATGCTGCGCAAGGGCTTCCCGGAGTCGTACGACCGCAAGTCGCTACTGCGCTTCGTGGTCGAGGTGAAGTCCGGGATCGACGCGGTCGAGGCACCGGTCTACTCGCACCTGCACTACGACCGCATGCACGGCGTCCGGACCACCGTCGAGCAGCCCGACATCCTGCTCCTCGAAGGCCTGAACGTCCTCCAGCCTGCCCCTCGGCACGCCGACGGCAAGAGCGGACTCGCGGTCAGCGACTTCTTCGACTTCTCCGTGTACGTCGACGCTGCCGCCGCCGACATCCGCTCCTGGTACGTCCACCGGTTCCTCAAACTGTGGGAGACGGCCTTCCGCAACCCCGAGTCCTACTTCGTCCGGTACGGCGAACTCAGCCGCGAGGAAGCGGTTCGCAAGGCCGAGTCCCTCTGGGACGGCATCAACGGCCCGAACCTGCGCGAGAACATCCTCCCGACCCGCTCCCGCGCCACCCTCGTCCTCCGCAAAGGCCAAGACCACGCCGTCCGCTGGGTCCGCCTCCGCAAACTCTGACCCACCCGGCCGACCCCCGCGAAGACACATCTCGTGGGTACACCCATCCCACGGTGGGTTGGCCAATCGGAATCCGGCTAGCCAACCCACCGTCTCGTGGGTACACCCATCCCACGGCGGGTTGGCCAATGCGATTCCGGCTAGCCAACCCACCATCTCGTGGGTACACCCATCCCACGGTGGGTTGGCCAACGGGATTCCGGCTGGCCAACCCACCATCTCGTGGGTATACCCATCAGACGGATCTGAGGTGGCGGGTGAGGGTTCGGAGGGTTTCGGCGGTGGCGATGGCGTCGCTGCGGGCGTTGCCGTGGCGGCCGTCGGAGCTGTAGAGGGTGGGGTCGGTGGACAGGGGGTGGTCGGTGAGGTTGATGTGGATGGTGCCGAGTTTGGCGGCGAGGGCGGCTGTGCGTTCGGACAGGGTGCGCATTCGTTGCCTTAGGCCTGGACGCAGCCACTCGACGACAGCGGGGCTGTAGGAGACGTCGAACATGCCGAGCGTCATCACCTCCGCGCCGGCGTCCTGCAGGGTGGTGATCAGCTCGGTCAACTCACGGTCGACCCGATCCGCGTCGTACGTCGCTGGGAACGCATCGTTGCCGCCACCAACCACCAACGCAAGGTCGGGGCCGAAGGCAACTGCCGGTACGAGTTGGGTGGCGAGGATCTCGCGCGTTCGCAACCCGCTCACCCCGAGGTTGAGGTACGCGATCGGCCCGAGTTCATGTGCGATCCGGGCCGCCCACTGCAGGTCGCTGTAGCCCTCGACCGGCTCGCACAGTCCCTCGGCCACGCTGTCGCCCAGTACGACGAAGCGTCGCCACGGGTGCCCGGCGAGCAGCTCCTCGCTCTCGCCGGGGCGCAGGCAATAGGGATCGGTCTCCTCGGTCACAGGGCCTCCACCGGGGCTGGGGTATCGAGCACCTTGCCCGGCCCGCGCCGGATCAACGGGTAGGCGCTGAAGATCAGACACACGATCCCGGATCCGATCAAAGCCGGGAACAAGCCGAACCCGGTCACCAGTTCACCGGCCAGCAACGCACCAAGGGGTAGACCGGCGAACGACGTGGCCGCGACCAGCCCGATCACCCGTGCCTGCAGGTCCTTCGGGACGTGTTCGTACAGGACTGCACCGAAGACCGGATTGATCGCCGCGATCCCGATCCCGGACAGGAACGTCACCGCGACCACCAACTCCAGGCTGTCGCTCAACCCGAGTACCAGCAACCGCGGACTACCGCCGATAAACGCACCGAGCGCGAACGTCAGATACCGCGGCAGCTTCGTCGCCCACACAGCGAATGCGATACTCCCGAGCAGAGCGCCAGCCGCGAACGCACCGAGCGTCAGACCGAGACCGGCCGGAGATCCGAGTTCATCCGCAACCCACACCGGGATGAAGACCGCCGTACTCGCGCTGGCGAAGATGTTCACGGCGAACGTGGTGATCAGCATCGTCGCCAGCAACGCATCACGACGTACGTAGGCGAATCCAACTGCGAGCGAGCGGAAGTACTTGTCCGGCCGGGACGCCGACACCACCTCCGGCGGGCGCACGAATCCCGCAATCAGTAGCCCACACACGAGAAACGTGACCGCGTCGATCCACAACACCGACGACGCATCCGTCCAGTAGATCAGCAGCCCGCCGAGAGGCGCACCGAGCAAGGTCGCACCCCGGGAGAACGCCTCGTGCAACGACGTGATCCGGATCAACTGCACTCCGGCCGCCTCAGCCATCGGCCGAACCAGCAGGTCCTTCGACCGATCCGCAGCACCCCGCAATCCACCGGCGACCGCAACCAGAGCCAGCAGTACGGCGAACCCGATCGTCGCCGTACCCGCGATCGCGGCGACCGCGACAGCACTCGTCAGGTTCGCCAGGATCGCCGTACGGCGGGGGCCCAGCCGGTCGATCACCGGACCGGCCATGATGCTCACCACGATGTACGGCACCAACTCGACCGCCGCCACCAGGCCCATCCGCGCCGCGCTGCCGGTGGTCACCAGCACCAGCCACGGAATCGCCACCATCGTGATCCGGCTGCCCACCGCGGACAGGACGTCCGCGACGAACAGGATCACCAACCCACGACGCGCGGTCATGCTGGGTGCAGTTCCGCGTAAAGCTTGCGCAAGGCAACCTTGTCGACTTTGGCAATGCGCGTGAGCGGCAGCTCGGCGACGAAGTCGATCGCCGCCGGCGCCCACATCTCGTTCAACTGCTGAGCCACCCAGCCACGCAGTTCATCAGCAGTCACCGGCGATCGCGCGACCACAAAGGCATGCACGGCCTCCCCCACGACCGCATCCGGTACGCCGATCACCGCCGCCGTCCGCACAGCCGGGTGACTACCAAGAACGTCCTCGATCGGCCGACAGAAGATCGCCCAGTTGCGGCGCGTCGTGACGATCATGTCGTGCACCCGATCGACCAGGAACAGATAGCCGTCCGCATCCAGATGACCGAGATCCCGAGTCCGCAGCCAGCCGTCGACCAGCGTCTCCGCCATCAGTTCGGGCTTCCCGAGATACCCAGCGAACGTGAGCCGGCTCCGCACCCACACCTCACCGTCCTGCCCCGGCTCGAGCACCTTCCCGTCGTCATCGCGGATCTCCACCTCGACATCGCCGTACGCCGTCCCCGCGGAAGCAAGCCGCTCCGGATGCGCCGGGTCCTCGGTCAGCCCGGGTTGCGCGGTAACCACCACGGCCTCGCTGAGCCCGTACACGATCCGCAATACCGGCCCGAATCGCGCGATCCCCTGCCGCAACCGCGCCGGAGTCGCCGGACCCGCACCGACGTTCAGCATGAACAAACTGCTGCAGTCGAAGTCCGCACCACCCGGATGATCGAGGAGCTCGTACAACATCGGCGGTGTGACGTACGTCGATGTGATCCGCTCGGTCGACACGGTCCGATAGAACTCCTCCGGCGACCACGTGTCGGTCAGGAACAGCACCCCACCGGTGAACAGGTTGAAGAAGCTGGTGATCTGCCCACTGGCCAGCCACAGCGGCGAGCTGGAGTAGTGCCGCAGCAGCGGAAACCCGTTCGCCACAAAGGCCGCCGCGAGTTCAAGGATCTGCTCGTAGAACGCCTCCGTGTGATGAACCAGCTTCGGATCGCCGGTCGTCCCACTCGTCTGCAGCACCGAATCCGGCGCCGGCACCTGCTCCACCTCGTACGGCGTCGCAGCACCCCGAGCGACGAGTGAGTTCAGCCCGTACGACGGCATCGGCGCGAGCGCGGTCGCGAGCTCACTCCCGAGTTCCGCCTCCTCGTCGTACACGAGGGCATCCGCATCAGCGAGCACGGCGAACCGATCGATCTCGCGGCGCGACGTGATCGGCGCGCACCACAGCACCCGACAGCCGTGCAGATGCAGGGCGAGTTGCAGTGCCGGGGCGTCGAAGCAGTTCGCCGCCATCACGAGCACCTTGCCGCCCGGCCGGATCCCGGCGTCCCGCAGCGCGGCGGCGATCCGCAGCACGTCCGCGGACAGCTCGCCGTACGTCGCCTGCCGGGTGGCGCGCACCAGCGCCGGCCGCTCGGCGAATTGCGCGAACAACGCCAGGACCCGGTGCACGTAATTGCCGGACTTTTCGGGCAGCACGAATTCAGGTGGCATTAAATAGTTTCCCCTCACCCCAACGGCGACCCCCAGCCGTGCCGCGACTCTACTGGACCGTCCAGCACCTGAACAGTGCCGGAAACGGCCTGCTGCACACGGTTTCGTCGCTCTCCGGAGCCGCCCGGTCACCGCGCCTCCCGGACGAAGGTATACCCCTGCGAACCGGGGGTACGAACCCCTCGCTAACCACCACCGGAAGCATTCGAAACAAGCATTTGCCGATGCATTGACCGGCTCGAAGAATGCGTAATACGTTCCGTCCGATTCCATTCCGCCGGGAGGTCCGTCCATGCATGTTCCGAAGCACTGGCGCGCGGTCGCACTGACTGCCGCACTGACTCTGGCCGGGTCGACCCTGGCCGGCGCGAGTTACGGCGGTGGTGGCCATCGCGCCAACACCTGGGTCGGCACCTGGGCGACGGCCGTCACGCACGGCAACGCGGCCGGGTCGACCAACCTCGGCCTGACCGACCAGAGCGTCCGGCTCGTGGTGCGTCCGTCGGTCGGCGGTGACAAGATCCGGATCCGGCTGTCGAACATCTACGGCGAGAAGACCGTCACCGTCGGCGCAGCCACCGTTGCCAAGCCCAACAAGGCGACGCCGGAGCAGTCCGACATCGACCCGAACACCCTGCGCACACTGACATTCAACGGCTCCGGTACGGCGTCGATGGTGAAGGGCAGTGAGCTGCTCAGCGACCCGCTGAACTTCGAGCTCGGCAATCTCGACGACCTCGTGGTGAGCCTCTACTTCCCGGTGAACACCGGCCCGACGACCTTCCACGGCTCGTCCTTGCAGGAGAACTTCGTCGGCCCGTCGAACCTCGTCGACCAGCCCGGCGGAGCGGCGTACACGTTGACTCGGCGCTGCTGCTTCTTCTTCCTGTCCGGCGTCGATGTCCAGGCCGATGAGCCCCGAGGATCGATCGTCGTTCTCGGCGACTCGATCACCGACGGCACCGCCAGCACCTTCAACGCGAACAACCGCTGGCCCGACCAGCTCGCCGAGCGACTGGCCGCGAGCGGCAAGCCGTTCCCGGGTGTGCTGAACGCCGGACTGGCCGGCAGCCGGCTCAACCACGACGGCACCGAGCCGTCCGACAACGGCGCGTTCCCCGGCTTCAACGAGGTCGGCGTGAACTCGCTGGCTCGGCTGAACGAGGACGTGTTCCCGCAGACCGGCGTACGGACCGTCATCACTGAACTCGGCGTCAACGACATCTGGATGTCCGACGACTCCGCGGACGAGATCATCGGTGCGCTGCGGCAGATCAACACCCAGGTCAAGGAACGTGGACTGCGCAGCATCGTCAGCACGATCACGCCGTTCGAAGGTATCGGCGGTACCGACAGCTGGACGCCGGCCAAGGAGACCACCCGTCAGGCGGTCAACAGCTACCTGCGGTCGAGCCGCGAGTTCGACGGCGTTCTCGACTTCGACAAGGTGCTGCGTGACCCGGCCGCGCCGAGCAAGCTGAACGCGCTCTATGACTCCGGTGACCACATCCACCCGAACGACGCCGGCTACCAGGCCATGGCCGCGTCCGTGCCCTTGAAGCTGGTGCGGTAAGCCATGCATTCTCGGAGCACGAACGACTCACGGTCCGCCGCTGATGTCGTCGCCGCCCTCGGCTCCGAACAAGGCCGCCGCGATCCGATGCCGCTTTTCGCGGAGCTGCATCGGATCGGCCCGGTCAGCCGGCTCACCCCCGGCAGCTCGCCGTACGCCTTTGTCATCAACGGGTACGACGCCGCCCAGGAAGCCCTCAAGGACACCCGGTTCCATCGGCTGCTGTCGGCGGATCCCAATCCACAAGATCCGGTACTGCGTCATCTCGGTGGCTCGATGATGTTTCGCGACGAGCCGGACCACCTGCGGATGCGCAAGGTCTTCCAAGCCGTCCTGACTCCACGTCGACTGGCCGGTTTCGAACCGGTCGTCGAGGCGCTGGTCGCCGAACTGCTGGACGAGCTCGGCGCCAAGCAGGAGGAGGTCGTGGACTTCACCGACTTCGCGTATCGGCTGCCGATCACGGTGATCGCGATCTTCCTCGGCATCCCGCGCTCCGATGTCGCCTGGTTCAAGGACCGCACTCAGCGGATCGACGAGTACCTCGATCTCGGCGGCAAAGAACCCGCCAAACTGGCCGCCGCGAACCGGGCGGCCGAAGAGCTCAACGACTACTACGCCCGGATGATCTCCGAGCGTCGACTGCGGCCGCGCGACGATGACCGGGGTGGTGGGGCGGGGAAGGAATCAGACACAGTCGGCTCATTGGTTCATGCACTGGACTCCGGTACGTCGGGGATCGACGAGCAGGAGTTGATCGACAACCTGCTGGTCCTGGTCAACGCCAGCTTCGTCACCACGATGAATCTGCTCACCAACGGTCTCGAGCAACTGCTCGCCGTACCGGCTCTGATCGATGCCCTGCGCAATGATCCGGAGCTCGCGTCGAGCTACGTCGAGGAGATTCTGCGACACCAGAGTTCCGTCCAGCTGATCAGCCGGAAGGCGTCGACCGATCTCGAACTGGCCGGCGTCGCGATTGCTGAGGGCAGTCTGGTGCTGATCCTGCCCGGCGCGGCGAACCGCGACCCGGCGAAACATCCGGACGCCGACACCTTCGATCCCGGCCGCGAGGACCTGCAACACCTGTCCTTCGGCGCCGGACCGTTCTTCTGCGTCGGGGCCGCCTTGGCTCGGATGGAAGGACGGGCGGCCTTCGGGCAGCTGTTCCACCGCTTTCCGACATTGCAACTCGCTGGGGAACCCGAACGCAGTCATAGTCTGCTGTTGCGTGGACATCGATCCATGCCGATCCGATTGGGGTGAGCTCATGCCGCTGGATCCACAGGTGGAGGCGATGCGCGCCGAGCGCCAGGCCCGCGCCGTACCGCAGCTCTACACCCAGACGCTGGCCGAGGCACGCGCCGCCGACCTGGCCTCGATCCAGGAGGCGGGCGGCCAGGCCGAGCCTGTCCATCACGTCGAAGATCTTTTCACCGATGCCGGGCTGCCGCTCCGGCTCTATCGGCCGGATCTGGCCGGGCCGTTGCCGACCCTGATCTACTTCTTCGGCGGCGGCTGGACGCTCGGCAGCATCGACACCGCCGACGGCATCACGCGGCGGCTGGCGAACGCCGTACCGTGTCAGGTCATCACCGTCGGATATCGGCTCGCGCCGGAGCACCCGTTCCCGACCGCGGTTCACGACTGTCATGACGCCACGCAATGGATCGCCGCTCAGGCCGACAAATTGCAGGTCGATCCCGCCCGATTGGTTGTCGGTGGGGACAGTGCTGGTGGAAACTTGGCGGCGGCAACGACATTGCTTGCCCGGGACAAGGGTCCGGCGCTCGCCGGGCAACTGCTGGTCTACCCGAATACCCGGTACGGCGCGAATACGCCGTCGATGCTCAGCGGCGACGACCCGCACCTGTTCAACAAGACCTCGGTCGGCTGGTACTGGGATCACTACCTGACCGACGCTCTCGACGGCCTCGATCCGCTCGCCTCACCGCTACTCGCCCTGTCACACGAAGACCTCCCGCCGGCCCTGGTGATCACGGCGGAGTACGACCCGTTGCGTGACGAGGGTGAGTTCTACGCGGAGAAGCTGCACGCTGCCGGAGTACCAACCACACTCAGCCGGTACGACGGGATGGTGCACGGGTTCTTCGCCATGGCGGGCATTCTCGACGGCGGGCGGCGAGCGACCGCCGAAGCCGCGGCCTGGCTCAGTCGGACCTTCTCCCATGGCTGAGGCGTTGGTCGATTTCGAACAGCTCGCCGAGCTGCCGGCCGCCGTACATGACTTCGTTGCCGGCGGCAGCGGTGCGGAGCTCACGCTGCGCCGCAATCGGTCTGCGCTCGACGCAATCACCGTCACTCCGCGAGTCCTCGGCGGCGTCGAGTCACCCGACACGACAACCACGATTCTCGGTACGCCGGCCGCCCTGCCGGTCGCGGTCGCGCCGATGGCCTACCAGCGTCTGTTCCATCCGTTGGGTGAACTCTTCCTCGCCAAAGCCGCTGCCAACGCGGGGATTCCGTACGTCATCAGCACGCTGAGCAGTGTGCCGCTGGAGAAGATCGCGGCGGTCGCGCCGTCCTGGTTCCAGCTGTACTGGCTGCGCGACCGCAAGACCGTTCGTGCGCTGATCGATCGTGCCACCGCGTCCGGGTGCCGCGCCTTGATGATCACGGTCGATGTGCCGGTGATGGGTCGCCGGTTGCGCGATGTCCGCAACTCCTTCGCGTTGCCGCCCGAGGTCACGGCGGCCAATCTTGTCGACAAATACACAGAGGCACATTGTGGGGTGAGCGGCTCGTCTGCGGTGGCTGCTCATACGGCCTCCGCGTTCGATCCGACGTTCTCCTGGCGCGACCTCGCGTGGGTGCGATCCGTGACCGAGATTCCCTTGCTAGTAAAGGGGATTCTCGATCCGCGGGACGCGCTCGCCGCCGTCGATGCGGGCGCCGACGGCGTGGTGGTGTCGAACCACGGCGGCCGACAGTTCGACGGTGCACCGGCCTCGATTGATGCCCTCGGCTCCGTTATCGATGCGGTTGGCAATGACTTCCCCGTGTTGCTGGACAGCGGGATCCGCGGGGGCACCGACGTACTAAAGGCGCTCGCGATCGGAGCGGACGCCGTACTGGTCGGGCGGCCGTTGCTGTGGGCACTCGCTGCCGGAGCGGCCGACGAAGCGCTCGCGCTGCTCGGCCGCGAACTGCGGGATGCGATGCTGCTGGCGGGCTGCGCGGACCTCGCCGCGGTCGCCGACCTGGTGACGGGGAGGAGCTGATGGCCGACCTCGACGTGACCACACTGCACGCGTCGCTCACCGATCGCGCGCTGAACTCGATGACCTTCCTCAACGAGATCTCGCACCACTATCCGGACGCGATCTCGCTCGCGGCTGGTCGGCCGACTGAGGAGTTCTTCGACCTGGACGACGTACCGCGCTATCTCTCGCTGTTCGCGGACTATCTGCGTGAGCGGGGTCTCGACGAGCCGGCGGTGCGGCGGACGATCCTGCAGTACGGGCGGACCAAGGGCATCGTGCACGAGTTGGTCGCGCGCAATCTCGCGGTGGACGAGGACATTCATGTCGACCCGGAGGCGATCGTCGTCACCGCCGGATGCCAGGAGGCGATGCTGCTCACACTGCGCGCGCTCCGGGCCGACGCAACGGACGTGCTGCTGGCGATCTCACCGGCGTACGTCGGCATCACCGGCGCGGCGCGCGTGGTCGACCTACCGGTCCTGCCGGTGCCCGATGTCGACGACCTTCTAACCGTGGTCAAAGGCGCGCGCGCCGACGGTCTGCGCCCGCGTGGCTTCTACGTGATGCCGGATTTCGCCAACCCGTCCGGGCTCAGCATGGATCTGCCCACTCGGCATCGCCTGCTGGAGATCGCTGCAGCCGAGGACCTGCTGCTGCTCGAGGACAACCCGTATGGGCTCTTCCCCGCCGCCGGTGTCGATCGGCTGCCGACGCTGAAGGCGCTCGACACCGAACGCCGCGTGGTCTATCTGGGGTCGTTCGCCAAGACCGGTCTGCCCGGTGCTCGGGTCGGCTACGTGGTTGCCGACCAAACCGTCAGCACCGGCGGCCTGTTCGCCGATGAGCTCTCGAAGCTGAAGAGCATGGTCACGGTGAACACCTCTCCGATCGCCCAGGCGGTCATCGGCGGCAAGCTCCTGGACTGCGACTTCAGTCTGACCACGGCCAACCAGCGTGAGCGCGAGATCTACGCCGGCAACCTGCAGACCGTCGCTGATCACCTAGCCGGTGTTTTCCCGAACGGCGAGGTGACCTGGACCGTCCCGTCGGGCGGGTTCTTCGTCGTCATCACCGTCCCCTTCGCGGTCGACGATGAGCTGCTCACCACGTCGGCCCAGGAGTACGGCGTGCTCTGGACACCGATGGCGCACTTCTACGAGTCGGACGCTCCGGTCAACTCACTCCGGATCTCCTGCAGCGGGACGACCGGCCCGCAACTCTCGGCCGCGCTCGATCGGCTGACCGCGCTGATCAGGGATCGCTTGAGCTGAAATTGGTCCTCTCAGCGCTTTTCAAACTGGATCTGCGATGGAGACCGCTCTGGTTCTAGCGTGATCGGTATGACGATCTGCGATGTCCCCGTAGAGCCTACCCAGCGACTGCTCGGTGCGCGGTTCATCCGCCTGCTGGTGATGGCCACTGGATCCGGACTCAGCATGTACCTGCTGACCTCGGTGGTCCCGCTCTACCTCGCGGCCCACGGCTCAGCCGCCATCGGCCCCGGGCTCGCAACGGGCGCAATGATGCTCTCCGCAGTCGCCGTCGAACTGCTCGTCCCCCGGATGCTGGCCCGCTGGGGATACCGCGTCGTACTCGGCCTCGGCCTGGTCCTGATGGGCGCACCCGCGCTGGTGCTGCTCACCACGTCCTCGCTGCCGATCGTCGTACTGGTCTCCGTGATCCGTGGCGCCGGCTTGGCCATCAACGTGGTCGCCGCGGTCGCCCTGATCGCCGAGCTGGCACCAGCCCATCGCCGCGGTGAAGCACTCGGCCTGTACGGCGTGGTGGTCGGCGTACCAGCGGTTGCCGGCCTACCGCTCGGGGTCTACCTGACGAATGTGATCGGCTTCAACGCCCTGTTCGTGATCGCCGCGGTGGCCGCTCTGGTTCCGTTGGTGTTGGCGAGCGGCATTCCCAGCCAGACCAGCGCCGAAGAGACCCACGTGAAGGTTCTCGGCGGTCTGCGCGGCAGCGGCCTGCTGATGCCGTCGTTCGTGTTCGCCGCCGTCACCCTCGCCGCAGGCATCAGCGTCACCTTCCTCCCCCTTGCCGCCGGCAACCATTCCCTGGCCGCCACCGCCCTACTCCTCCAAGCCCTCGCCACCCCCGGCGCCCGCTGGCTAGCCGGCCGCTACGGCGACCGCGTCGGCCCGGCTCGCCTACTCCCCGCCGCCCTCACCCTCTCCGCTCTAGGCGCCGCCGGCCTCATCCTGATCGACACCCCGATCGCCGTACTCACCGGCTCAACCCTCTTCGGCATCGGCTTCGGCGCCGCCCAGAACCTCACGCTCACCCTCATGTACAACCGAGCCCCCGCCTCCCGCTACGCCCAAGTCAGCGCCCTCTGGAACCTCGCCTACGACGGCGGCTGGGGCCTAGGCGCCATCGCCTTCGGCGCCGTAGTAGCCGGCACCGGCTACCCCCTCGCCTTCGCCCTAACCGCCACCATCGTCGCCCTCAGCATCATCCCGGCCGTGCGAGCGGCTGTCGTTTCATAGCCCTTGGGGTACGGCAGGGTGGCTGAGGTGCGCTGGCATGCGGCCGGCGTCGTGGGTGCCGGGCACTCGCCGCCGCGGCCGGCTTACAGAGGAGGTGTGGCTGGCCGAGCAGATGGCTGGGCCGGTTGGCGAGGTCGCGCCCGTGTACCCGTTGCCTGAGGCTGACGGGCTTGGGTTGCGGCGACAGATGGGCGGTGGGGGTCAGGTTTGGTCGATCATTGGAGTGCTACTGCCAATGGGTGGCAGTAGGACTCCGTGGATCTGCCGTTTCCGTCCTGAGGTGGGCAGTTGGTGGGGGCTTGAACAGGAAATGGTGGGCTGGGACAGGGCATAACCTGTTCAAGGGCCCGGCGCGGTGTTCACGCCCACGTGAGCTGGCTCGCCTCGGCCGCTGGGGCGACCGCTGGAGCCGGTGGGCTCCCCGGCCCTTCAACCCCAGCAAGCCGCACCCAACTGCCAACCGCACCTGACTGCCCCAGCCACAGCCCGTCAGACCCAGGCGACGGGCACGCGATCGCCTACCTCGCCAAGCAGCCCAGCCACAGGCGGCCCCGCCACTCCTCCTCTGTAAGCCGGCCGCAGCGGTGAGCAACCAGCGCCGTAGGTCCCCGGCCGCATGCCAGCGAACCCAAGCGACCGTGGTTTCAGGGCAGCAGGAGTAGGCCGCTGGTTAGGGCTCCTTGGGCTACGTTGACTACGGGGCCGGCGCCGGGGACGGCGAAGCGGAGGTAGGCGCCGGCGGGGGTGCCGCCGAAGAGGTACGGGGCTAGGCAGAAGGGGACATCCGACTCTTCCACCGCACCGCTTTCCATGTCGACGAACTGCATGGTGAGCCGGTCGACCGGGATGTACTTCTGCAGGATGTAGCCGGTCTCGGCCAGTGCCTGGTCGACCGCGTGCTGCCATTCATCGGCCGATACCTCAGGGCCGACGACGACACCGACACCGCCGTAGGAACCGGACGGTTTCAGGACGAGCTCCTGCTGATCCGCAATCGCCTGCACGCGGAGGTCGGCCGACAACACCTGGGTTCGTGGGACGTGACGGCGTACTACGTCGGCGTCGGCTGGATCGAGGGTGTCGAGGTCGTCCCACAGCCACGCGAAGATCGCCTTGCTGGCAAGCAACCAACTGGCGGTCGGGGTGAAGATGCGGATCGCGCCCGTCTGAACCGCCGTCCCCAGTGCATCCAGACCGGCACTCGGCTTCGTGCCTTGTGGGACGAACATCCGCAGTACGGCGTCGATCGGGCCGTCGTCGACGCACAGGCGGCCGGCGTCGTCGAGGGTCAGCCACTCGACCGGGTACACGCGCATGTCGAGCCCCAACTGCCGACCCCGCTCGCTGAAGCCCTCCAGCAGCTTGATCATCGCGAGCCCATCCTGCGAACCCGGGTAGGTGCCACCTGTCGTGAACACCATCGCCAACCGGTCCGTCCCGGACAACGACAGCGCCGAGCGCACCGCCTCATACCGAGCGTCGACCGCTGACGGTGGCGCGGTCAGCCCGACCGCATCCAGGATCGGATCACCGACGTACGCCGCAAGGAAGCGGGCCGCGATTCCGTCGGAGTCGTGGGCACCGCCGAGGGCGCTGTCGATATTCGCCTCGACCATGTACGGCGTTCCGTCCGCGAGCAGGATGTCTGCTCGGACACCGCCGAGCAGGTCCTCGGTCAGCGGCAGGTTCTCGTCGAGCAGGTCGATCGCGCCGACCGGCATTCCG
Organism: Kribbella sp. NPDC056951; assembly: GCF_042674205.1. NCBI lineage: Bacteria > Bacillati > Actinomycetota > Actinomycetes > Propionibacteriales > Kribbellaceae > Kribbella > Kribbella sp. NPDC056951. The sequence goes on along the minus strand of NZ_JBHUQZ010000003.1, from coordinate 296,521 downwards.
AGTGCCTCCCGCAGCTCCCCCGCTGTTTTCGCTCGCTGCCGACAGGCGGTCACGATCAGTCGCGAGACCGTCGCCGAGATCGCGGTGAAGTCGTCGTAGACCGCGGCCGACATGATCGGCGGCCGGAGTGGGCGCCACTGCTTGTTGTGGGTGGCCACCCCGTCGTACACGGTCCGCCACGAATCGGCGCCACGGGCGAGCAGCGCCGTACGGGTTGCCTCGGGCAACGTGTTCCACAGATCGGTCATCGGGTCTCCCGGGCGTGGAGTGAGGAGCTCTGCAGGACGTCATGCAGGGCGGCGGTCAAGTGTTGCCGGCCGGGTTGGACGGCTCGGTCCAGAGCGAGGGCGAACGGGAGCACGGCCCCGTCGGGGCGGGTCACCCGGCGCGGCGGTGCGATCAGGGTGCAGTTCTCGGAAACCACCGCGAGCACCTCGGCCGCGAAACCGCTCGTCCGGTTCGAGTCGTCGATGACCAGGAGCCGCTGAGTTTTCTGCACCGAAGCGATCAGACCGGCGACGTCCAGCGGATAGACCGTCCGCGGATCGAAGACCTCGACCGATATCCCCTGCCCGGCCAACTCATCGGCGACTGCCAGCGCGTCGTGCAGAAGGTGGCCGAGGGCAACCACCGTGACGTCGTCACCAGTCCGAGCCACTCGCCCAACACCCAACGGAACCGGCGCGAGCGCTCCAAAATCCAGATCATCCCGTACGCCGAGCGCCGCCGAAGGAGCGAACACGACGACCGGGTCGTCATCGCGGATCGCCGTGACCAGCAGGCCGTAGGCATCAGCCGGGGTGGCCGGGACCACGGTCTTCACGCCGACGTGGGCGAACAGGGAGTACGGATGATCCGAGTGTTGGCCGGCCCACCCGGTCCGCGAGCCCGACCCGGGGACGACGTACGTGACCGGGACCTTGCACTGGCCGCCGGTCATCAGCGAGAACTTGTGTGCCTGGTTCGCGATCTGTTCGAAGACCAGGAAGAGCAGTGACGGGATCTGGAACTCGATCACCGGTCGCATCCCGGCCAGTGCCGCGCCGGTGGCGAAGTTCGTGAACGCCTGCTCGGACAGCGGAGTATCCAGGACCCGGTCGTCCCCGAACCGCGCATGCAGGCCGGCCGTCACATTCGACGCCGCGGCCCGGATGTCCTCACCGAGCAGAAACACCAAAGGGTCCCGCTCCAGCTCGTCGGCCAGCGCCCGGTTCAGCGCCTTCAAGTAGGACAGCTTCGGCATTCAGATCCCCCCGGCGTACAGGTACGAGAGTGCGGCGGCGGGGTCTGGGTGGGCGCTGCCCAAAGCGATCCCCGCCGCCGCCTCCAGAAGGGACTCGACCTCGGCGTCGACGGCCGCCCGATCCGCGGCCGTCAGCCGTGCGCCCTGGATCTCCACTGGACACCGCGAACGCCCAGTCGTGATCTCTTCGGCCGAGCGATAGGTGAGGCGGGCACGGTGCTCGAATGTGTGGTGTGCGTCGAACCGATAGGTGAGGCACTCCAGGAACGTCGGGCCCTTCCCGGCCCTAGCCCGCGCGACCGCCGTACTGGTTGCCTCCAGCACCTTCTCCGGATCCTGGCCATCGATCGTGAAGGCCGGCATCCCGAAGGCCTGGGCCCGGGCGGTGATGCTCCCGGCGACCGCGGACGCGACCGGCATCGTGGTCGCGTACCCGTTGTTCTCGCAGACGAACACCACCGGTACCTGCCAAAGCGCGGCCAGGTTGAAGGCCTCCAGCAGCATGCCTTCGTTCATCGCGCCGTCCCCGAAGAACGTCGCGGCGACCGAATCCCGGCCCTGTTGCCGCAAAGCCCACGCGGCGCCGGTCGCGATCGAACCGGCCGCGCCGACGATCGCGTTCGCACCGAGGATGCCGAGGCTGAAATCGGCCGCATGCATCGAACCGCCGCGGCCCTTGTTCAGACCGGATTCCCGGCCCATCAGCTCGGCCATCAAGCGGGCCGGATTCGCGCCACGGGCGAGCACGTGCCCGTGACCGCGGTGCGTACTGGTGATCACGTCGTCCGGACCGAGCGCTGCGCATACCCCGGCCGCGATCCCTTCCTGACCGACGTACGGGTGGATACCTCCGACGATCTCCCCGGACCGCACGAACTCGATCGCCCGTTCCTCGAATCTGCGGATCAGCCGGACGGTCCGGTAAAGATCGTTAGTGGTCATGGGTCAGGCCGGCACACTCGTGACAACAGCGGCGGTGATCGCGTCCCAGAGCCGGGCCCGGGCGGCGAGCGCGGTGTTGATGGTGTCCGCGCAGGCGTCCCACTTGGCCTGGTCGTCACCGCACAGGTCGGCGACCATCTGCATCGCCATCGGGGTGTGGAACTCGCCGTCCACCTCGATGTGCCGCTCGAGGTAGTCGACGAACGTGTTGAGCTTGTTGGAGCGCTCGTTCACCGCGACGACCTGGGTGAACATGTCCGGGATCAGATCCTCCCGGCCGAACGCGAACGCCGCCGCCTGGCAGTGCACGGGCGCGTTTTCGATGATGCCCCAGGTGGTTCCGGCGAAGTCGATCGAAGCCTGCGGTACGCCGGCCGCTGCCAGCGACTCGACCACCGGAGCGCCACTGCTCAGCAGTTCGATCAGCTTGTCGATCGCGCTGGTGTCGGCGCCGGCCTCGTGCATGCCGTCGACGTACAGCTCGAAGTGACTGATGAACGCGGGCTTGCCGTCCGTGCCGCCCAGCTCGTCACTCTCCTCGACCATCACGATGTCGTTGATCAGGCGGCGGCTGCTGCGGTGCTCGGTCGGGATCCACGGGACTGTCACACAGGTGAGTTCGCGCTGCAGCGATTTCAGCAGGGACATGAAATCCCAGACCGCGAACACGTGGTGCTCCATGAACGTGACCAGCGCCTCGTGGGTGTCGAGGATGGCGTAGAGCGGGTGCTGGACGACCTTGTCGCGGGCCTCCGAAACGGCCTTCTCCAGCTGCTCGATCCCGGGGTGCGTCTGACCCCAGTCGTAACGTGACATTGTTCGTTCCTCTCAGCGATCGGCCCAGAGCGTCGGGCAGTACTCGGGATCGGCGTAATCCGGCCGCCCGTCGGAGGTCCGCCGTACCAGGACGTCGTGGTTGTACGCCGCCGTGGTGCCGTCGGACAGCGGGAACTCGCGGTAGCGGTTGTCCCCGTCCTGCAGGTGCAGCGAGATCGCCCGGCGTGGGCGGTCGCTGATATTCGCACCGCTGCCGTGATACGTGCGGCAGTGGTGGAAGTTCATGTGGCCGCGCGGGATCGTGATCGGCAACTTGACCACTTCGGCCCCGTTGTACGACGCGTTCTCGGCCAGCATCTGGTCGAGCTGCGAGCGGTCCCGCTCGGCGAAGTGGCGGACGACCGTGTCGTCGGAGCCGATCTCCTTCCAGCGGTGACTGCCGTCGACCATCGTGATCGTGCCCATCTCCGGCGGGCAGTCGTGGAACGGGATGAACGCGGTCAGCATCCGGTCCGACGACGAGGACGACCAGTAGTGCTTGTCGAAGTGCCAGGGCACGATGTTCGACGGTTCGCCCTCGATCGGCGGCTTGTAGATCAACGTGGACTGGAAGATCCGGATCTCGTGCGTCTGCGCGAGCCGGGCCGCGACCGCACCGATCAGCGGCTTGCGGAGGATCTTCGCCAGCCCGTCGTGCTCGTAGTGCACGTAGTCGTTGTGCCGCTGGACATTGCCCTTGGTCGGGTCCCAGTACGCCAGTTTGGGCGGGGCCGTCGGGAGGGTCCGGTCCCGCTCACCGGCGTAGTACCGCTCGCTCGCGTTGACGAGCTCGTCGGTCTCGTCGTCGGTGAGCAGCTTCTTCGAGAGGTACCAGCCGTGTTCGTTGTAGAAGGCAACGTCTTCGTCGGTGGGGAGGAGTTCGATCTCCTCCTCCGAGAGTTTGAACTCAAGCGTCATGGGCCAACTCCCGCTCCTTGGCTTCGTACAGGGCCTTGATGTTTCCGCTGCCGAATGTCATCGCCCCGCGCCGCTCGATGATCTCCAGGAAGAGCGTGCGCCGGACGTGCATCGACTCGGTGAAGATCTGCAGCAGCTGACCCCAGTGGTCGCGGTCGACGAGGATGCCGCGCTGTTGCAGTTCCTCGATCGGCGTCTCGACCTCGCCGACCCGTTCAGCCAGCGCGTCGTAGTACGTCGATGGTGTGCCGAGGAAGTTCACGCCACGATCGGAGAGCGTGCTGACCGCTTCGACGATGTTGCTTGTCCGCAAGGCGATGTGCTGTACGCCGGCGCCCGCGTGCCAGGTCAGGAAGTCGTTGATCTGACCAGGCCGGCGACTCAGATCCGGCTCGATCAGCGTGAACGTCACGTGCTTCGACGGGCTCTGCACCACCTTCGAGTCCATCCCCTGCCCCGCGACCTCGATGTACTCCTCGAAGATCCGCGGGAAGCCGAACACATCCTCGTAGAACTTGGCGGTCGGCTCGAGCTCACCGGACGGTACACAGATCGCCAGGTGGTCGATCTCGCTGAACAGCTTCTCGTCCGGTACGCCGCTCGGCGCGGTCAACTGGATCCGCCCCGGCAAGAACTCCCGCCGCGGCCCGCGCCGCTCCACCAGCCGATGGATCACATCACCGAACCCGGCGACTTCAGCTGTTGTCACGACCGACTCGCCGACCTCGAATCGCTCGGGCTCCTTGAGACCTTGTGCCCCACGCGACGTCAGTTCGCCGTACGCCGCTGTGGCGTCGTCGACCTCCATCGCCACGATCGCCACGCCGTCCCCATGCCGCTGCACGTACGCCGCGGCCGGGTGGTCGGCGACCAGGCCGGTCGTCAATACGATCTGGACGGCGTCCTCCCGCAGCAGCAGCGACCGCTGATCCGGCAGCCCGGTCTCCGGCCCACCCTGACCATGCACGTGCAGCCCGAACGCATGCCCCAGGTAGAACGCCGCCTGACGAGCGTCGCCCACGTACATCTCCACGTGGTCGATCCCGTAAATCTCCATCTACGCCTTCTCCTCACTGCTGGTGATCTGTCGCTGCTTCGGCGTACTCGCCTTGCCGAGGAGCAGGCTCACGTTCTGGCCGCCGAACCCGAACGAATTCGAGACGGCGTACTCGAGCGGGATCGCCCGTGGTTCCTTGCGAATGTGATCCAGCGGGCAGGCCGGATCAGGGTCGTCGAGGTGGTACGTCGGCGGTGCCATGCCGGCGTTGATCGCGAGCGCGGCCGCCGCTGCCTCGACCACCCCGGAGGTGCCGAGCATGTGTCCAGTCAGCGCTTTGGTGGAGGAGACCGCCGGCAGGTGGTTGCCAAAGGCAAGCCCGATCGCGACCGACTCGGCGACATCGCCGAGCTTGGTGCTCGTCCCGTGCGCGTTGACGTAACCGACCTGTTCCGGCCGGACGTTCCTCATCGCTAGCCGCATGCACGCCGCGGCCCCGGTTCCATCCGGTCGCGGTGCAGTCGGGTGATGCGCGTCCGAGTTGACGCCGTACCCCGCAACATCGGCGTACCCGCTCGCACCTCGCGCGGCCGCATGCGCCGTACTCTCAAGCACGAGCAGGGCGGCACCTTCACTCAGCACAAACCCGTTACGCCGCAGGTCAAACGGCCGGCTAGCCTCCGCTGGATCGTCCCAACCTCTGGCGAGTGCCCGCGCATTGGCAAAGGTCTCCGCAAACGTCGGAAACAACGGCGCCTCGCTGGCCCCGCACAGTACGACGTCCGCCTCGCCGGCCCGGATGAGCCGCACAGCATCCGCAATCGCCTGCGCGCCCGACGCACAAGCCGTCCCCACCGCCGACGTATACCCACGCATCCCAAACCGGATCGCCACCCGAGCCGCCGGCATGTTCGGCAAGATCCCCGTCAGCAAATAGGGGCTAACAGCAACCTTCCCCCGCTCCGCCCTCGCAAGCACCTGCCGCTCGAGAGTCGCCATCCCCCCAACCCCACCCACAATCACACCAATGCGCTCCGCAGCAACGTTCTCCCCAACCCTGAGCCCCGCATCAGCCAATGCCTCCTCAGCCACGAGCTGCGCGAGCACAACGGTCCGATCCATCACCTTCCCGTCCGGCCCCGCCGCGATCGCCCCAGCATCAAACTCCGGCAGAATCCCCGCCAACTCGATCGACCCCGCGATCGGATGATCCTCAGGCGGCGCCACAACCCCCGACCGCCCGTGGAGGAGCGACGCGAACACCTCCGCCGCACCCCGACCCACGGGGGTCAACATCCCGATCCCCGTGATCGTGACTCCGGCCGAAGCGGTCTCAGCACCCGCGGCGTGGTCGGCCGCATTCGCGCGGCCCCCCGCCGTACTCATGACCGGGCCTCTCGTAACGCGACCTTGCGGACTTTGCCGGTGACGGTGAGGGGGACGTCGTCGGCGCCGACGACCGTGACGCGGCGGAGGATGGCGGCGACCTCCTCGCCTACGGCTTCGCGGACGGCGTCCGTGCGATCGACCTCGGGGGCATCCGGGGTGAGTTCGAGGAGTACGTCGGCGGCGTACTGCCCGCCCTCCGCCACGATCACGACCGTGCAGTCGACGACCTCAGGGATCGCAGCGAGGATGCGTTCCTCGGACAGTGACGTGTAGAGCTGCGGCCCGTCGAACCCGGCCACCGCATCAGGGATGCGGTCCAGGTGGAAGTAGTGACCGGTCTCGTCCCGGTAGACCAGGTCCCCGGTAACGAACCAACCGTTTAGTCGGAAGCGATAAGTGTTGACCGAGTCGTTCCAATACCCCGGCGACACCGACGGCGACCGGAACCCGAGGATCCCCGCCTTCCCCGGCGGCAACTCCTCCCCCGCTGAACTCAACACGGCCGCCGATGCGAACTCGTACGGCTTCCCGATACACCGCCCGTAGTGCTCGGACGAGACCGTGTGCGTGATGTGGAACCCGTTGTGCCCCATCTCGCTGGAGCCCAGCCCGTCGATGAAATGCGACCCCGGCACAGTCACCCGACCATCCCGCGTCACCGTCTCCCGGCTGCCGACCGCGACCAGCTTCCGGATGTGCGGCTCGTGCGCACAGTCCCCCGTGTTGAACCACATCCGCACCGAGTCCAGCTCGTACTGCGACAGATCCTCCCGAGCCAGCTCGGACCACGTCACCGCGAACCCGTACACCGCATGCGGCTTCCACCGCTCGATGTGCCGCAGCACCCCACTCGCATCCTGGCTCGACACGAGCAGCATCTCCGCGCGGTTCCCCAGCACCTGGTTGACCATCAGCACCGTCGCCGTATGCGGAATCGGCAGCGCGTTCAGAATCCGGTCCGTCCCCTGCGCCTGCGGCATCGTCAGCAGGTGCTTCAGAGCGGCGTACAACGTGGTGTGCGTATGCAGAACAGCCTTCGGTACGCCGGTCGTCCCGCTCGTGTGCGTGATCACCACCGGGTCGTCCCGGTGATGCCGGTAGTGCTCAGGCGCCTTCGCCGGATCGCCCGTCCCCAGCTCCCGCGGCTCGGCGAGCACCTCGGCTTCCAGCAACGCCCGGTGCCCCGCATCAGCCAGTACGGCGGTCACCCGCAGCCGCCGGATGTATTCGTCCGCAATCGCCGGCGCCATCTTCCCGTTCAGCAACGCCGGAATCGCCCCGACCCGGGTCAGCGCCAGAAAGCTCAGTACGACGTCCTGCGCCTCAGTCGCCCAGACCGCCACCACGTCCCGCCGCCCGATCCCGTGCTCGTGCAACCACGCCGTACGAGCCTGGACCCGCTCATCGAGCTCACCCAAGGTCAACGGGTGCTCGGCCGCGAACTGATCAACAGCCGTGTCGAACGTCAGCCCCGGCCCGTCCAGATCGGCGCCCTGAGCAATCACCGTCGCCAGCACGTTCCCAGTCCCGATCCCCGGATCCGCCGCCAACCGCGCCCGCCACCCTGCAACCTGCTTCATACCGACTCTCCCCCACTCACGATCTGCGCGGACGCCTCGTCCGCCGCCACCTGCACGATCAGCACCCGATCGGCATCTCCGTCGCCGATCAGCAACGCGGCCTCGTCGAACCCGCCGTCCGTCACACACACCACCGGCCCCCGCAGGTCCCACTTCGCCGCGATCCAGCCCGCGATGCTGTTCGGCACCGACTGGAAGAAGAACAACGGCCCCACCCGCTTGCCCTGCGCAACCAACTCCTGCACAGCCGCCGCACTCACCCGATCCCCCGCCGTCACCACCACAACCCCGGTCGCCCCCGCGGGCCGGCCGGCCCGCTCCAGACATCGCTCAGCCGCAGCCGCTGCCAACGGGTTGAAGGCCGACTCGACAAACCCCGGGATCCCCGATGGCACCCCATCACCCGGCTCGGGCCAGCGCGCCTCGGCGAGTACCACCAAGTCATGGACCTCGATCACACCGTCACCACCAAAGCCGTGTTGGCGCCCCCGAACGCCGAGTTCACCGAAACCCCGACCTGCGTCTGCACGCTCCGCGGCGCATCCAGGATCACGTCGACTGGACACTGCGGATCACTCCCGAGAAACCCCGCGTTGACCGGCAGCTTCCCGTCCAGCAGCGCCTGCACCATCACCACAAACTCCACGACCCCGGAGGCCTCCAGCGCATGCCCGTGCAGCCCCTTGGTAGAGCTCACCGGCGGACTGCTCCGAAACACCGCACCGAGCGCAGCAGCCTCGGCCTGGTCGCTGAAGAGCGTCCCGGTCGCATTGGCATTCACATAGCCCACGTCGTCCGGCGACACCCCCGCACGCTCCAACGCCCGTCGCAGCGCAACAGCCAGCCCACGTCCATCCGGTGCGGGCTGACAGGGGTGGTAGGCATCGCCAGCACGCCCCCACCCGGCCAGCCGAGCCAGACCAGCGCCAGCCTCAAGCACGACAGCCGCAACCCCGTCACCAAGCAGAGTCCCGCGACGCTCAGCGCTAAACGGCCGCACCACGTTGTCGGACGCCAGTGCGCGCCCCGCATCGAACAGTGCGAACTGATACGGCTCCACCAGATACGCACCCGCAACGACGATCCGGTCCGCCCGCCCACTACTGATCAACGCCGCCGCGTCGGCCAACGCCGTACTGCCAGACACACAGGCACTCGTGTAGACGCGAGCCTGACCGAAGTCGCAGGCCGGCGCACTATGCATCGCCAGCAGCAACGGCGTCGTACTGCGATCCACACCGGCCTGGATGCATGCCGTGGCGATCGCCAGGTCGAGCTCCTCGTCCAGAGTCCCGGTCTCAGCGGCCAGAGCGGCGTACCGGACCCGCAGTGCACTGGTGTCGAACCGCCGCACCTCGGTAAACGCGGGCACGCCAGAGAGCTGCGCCTCGGGACCACGTCCGAGGGCAGTGAGGATGGAGAGTCCGGTCACGGCGACCGGGCGGCGTTCAGACATGACTGGCCAGCACCTCAGCCAGTACGGCGACCGCTGCGTCGATCGTGGTCATCCGCTCGAGCTGTTCGTCCGGCAGCTCCACGCCGTACCGCTGCTCGACCTGATGGACCAGCCAGGCCAGCTCCATCGAGTCGATCCGCTCGGTACCTGGTGGGCGCTGGCCGAGGCCGGCCAGCCAGTCGATGATCTCTGCCCGCCCGGGCGGGGGCTGGGCGGTCATCAGACCTGCTGTGCGACCCGGCCGGCCACCTCGGTGGTGAACTCGCCGACCGTCATCAACGCCAACTGCTCGGACTCGTCGTCGGAGAACCGGACGCCGTACTTGTCCTCGACCCGGACCGACAGGTCGGCCAGCGCGAGCGACTCGAGATCGACCCCGGCCGGGCCGAGTGTGGTGTCGTCGTCGATTCCCTCGACGTCGTAGTTCATGTCCTGCAGTTGCGCGATGACGAAATCGCGAACCTCGTCCTTCATCGGGTTACCTTCTTTCCGTGGGTGTTGAGGTGTGGACTGCGCCGGCGGGTGACGATTCCCGGGCCACTGCTCATGCCTTGCTGCTCTCGCTGGCCAGCACTCTCGTCACCGATCCGGTGCTGCAGCACGCCGCGAACGGCCGACCCGAAATCCCCGGGCTGGCGGTGAGCCTCAGTCACAGCCGCTCGCGCGTCGCCGTCGCGGCCCGCCGTACCGGCTCGATCGGGATCGACCTCGAGGACGTCTATCCGCGGGAGGTGAGCGGACTCGCGCGCCGCTGGTTCGACGCCACCGAGCTGGACTGGATGGCCGGCGACCTGCACGCGTTCCTGCAGCTGTGGACCGCCAAGGAGGCTGTTGGCAAAGCGCTCGGCGTCGGCCTGCGGAACTCCGGACTCCGCCGACGGGTCCCGTTCGGCGACGGGCCCGTCGGCTCGGTCCCCGGTCTGTACGTCGTCCGCCTGCCGCTCGACGGCGCCGTACTGGCCGTAGCGCTCGACGAACCGCCGGTAGAGATCGTTCTGACCGAGCATCAGGGCACCGCCTTGCGCAGTACGGTGAGGTCGCGGACCAGCTTCCCGGTCGTTGTCCGGGGCAACTGATCGAGCACGTGCAGGGTCCGCGGCCGCTTGTACGACGCCAGCCGCTGGGACAGCTCGGCCTCCAGCCGCGTGGTCTCGCGGCGTTCGTGGAGCTGCAGGTAGGCCGTGATCGAGCCGTCGAAGACGACGACCGCGGCCTCGACACCTCGAAGCGTTCCGAGCGTGTACTCGACCTCGGTCAGGTCGACCTTCAGCCCACCGACCGAAACCTGCGAGTCCAGCCGGCCCTTGATACTGACCAGCCCGGTCTCGGGGTCGACGATCCCGGCATCACGCGTCCGCAGCCAGCCGTCCGACCAGCGCGCCGGATCGGACAGCCCGAGGTACGGCGATTCCTTCCGTGCGATCTGCAGTTCGCCGTCGACCGTCCGTACGTCGATTCCGGGCGCGGGCCGAATCGCGGGGCGATGCCGGCCGAACAGATCGGTGCCGATGACACCGACCTCGGTCATCCCGTACATGTTTCCGAGCGGAACGCCGTACTTCTGCTCGAACGCATCCGACACGGATTGCGGCACGAGCTCGCCGCCGGTCGTCATGCGTTTGAACTGCGGCAACCAAGGTGGCTGCTGAACCGAAGCCAGCAAGCCGATGTGAAACGGTACGCCGAGCACGGTGGCCGGCGTGGTCTCGGCCGCGATCGCGTGCACGATGGCGTCACCGGTGAGGCGGGCGGGCGGTACGAGTTCGACTCCGGCGTGCAGGCCGTAGAGGAGGCCGCCGACCAGACCGAGTACGTGCACCATCGAGGGCAGCAGAATCAGTCGCTCGTTCTTGGTGGGTACGCCGCCGATCTGCGTGTACCTGTTGACTTCCTCGACCAGATCCTCGGCGGTCCGACCGATCACCTTGGAAGGCCCGGTCGACCCCGAACTCAGCTGCACAACCGCATGCGCGGTATTGGCCGTGTGCCCTGAATAGCTCGCCAACTCCGCACCCACGTCATGGAACGTCCGCAACCCGGCCGGCACCGGCCGATCCGCCGACACCACCACCTGCGGTGCCAGCCGCTCGATCGCCCGCCGTACCTCGTAATCGGTCAACCGGTGGTCCAGCAGGATCGCCTGCCCACCACTGCGCCATACCGCCAGCAAATGTGCAACAAAGGTCACCGATGGCGGTAACCGTAAAGCCACCGCACCACCCGGCCGGAAACCGGCCTGAGCCAACTCCTTTTGTCGTTGCTGTACCAGCGTGCGTAGTTTCCCGCGGCTGATCACTTCCGGCAGGCGTAAACAAACGTCAGCCGCCGGTCCCGCCAGCAGCACATCGTCGACCCACTCCGCGCCCAGCGCGTTTCCGGGCACGACGAAAGACTCGTCCATGGCCATCCGAGCTCCAAAGCCGTTGCACACAAAGGATTCGAAGGCCAGCACCCCCACCAAGGCCTGGCGATGACTGGACGATACGACACGATCACACAGCCGCGCTATGGACCAGAAGTAATGATCCCATCACGCGAAGCAACCCCTCAAAACAAACGTTCCACCCCCCGAAAAACAAACCGCTGGTATTTTCCCGAAGGGTTAGAAATGGCCTACCCGCAAGTCCTTTCGAAGGGTTCCCCGCACGCTTCGCCGGACAGCATCCAAAGGACACCGAAACTTTTTTGGCCCAGTCCGTCAGCCGCCGAGTAAGAGCGCACGATTCTCCAGGATGTAGGCCACCGCGGCCCGATATCCACCGGCATGGTCCTCGTCGCGATGGACGTCGTACGCCGGGTTCCCCGCCTTCACCTGCTGCTCGATGTTCGCCGCATGCCCCAGCAACCGCAGCCCGATCAGATCCACCAACTCGGCCGGCTCAACCCCCAGCCCGTACGCATCACAGAACATCCGCAACCGCCGCGCCCGATCCGGCTCGACATCCCACCCGAACGGCGCCAACCAGGCCGGCGGATGAAACGGCACGAACTGATGCGCCGCATACGCCAGATCCCACCGCCGATTGGACGGCCGGATCGTGTCCCAGTCGATGATCCCCACCACCTCGACTCCATCGAACACCAGATTCCACGGCGCCAAGTCATGATGCCCAATGCAATCCACCTGCACCGGCGCCGCCACCTCCAGGTCGTGCCACCCCTCGTCGACGGGCTCGAACCCCACCGTCGCGTCATGCAACCGCCGAACCGCCCGAGCCACACTCACCAACGCCGCATCCGACCGAATCTCCCCCGACAACGGCGGATACCCAGCCACCCCCTCGACGTACGTCAACGTCTCCGTCTCATCCCCCACCTCAACCACCCGAGGCGCCAACCCAAACCCCACCCGCTCCAAATGCCCCAACAACGCCCGCGAGTTAGCCGACCCCCGCCGCCGAACCACCGTCTCCCCCCGCCGCACCGCCCCCGAGAACCGCCCACCACTCAATTCCTCATCCATCCCCAGACCCTAACCACGCCCCGACCCCCGAGCTTGGGGAAGAAGTCGGCCCGGACAGGCACAAGATGCACCCCACACTCCAGACCGCCGGGCGCAACGAGCCGCGCGCGTTGACGAAGTCGCACGCCGCCACCCGCCATCCGCCGCGCGCCACGCGCCACGCGCGGACCCCAGCCACTCACCAACCCCGTTCAACGGGGTGATCCCAGGCGTAGCACCCCCCGAAAAGAGCAGTTGGTGAGTGCTGGCGGTCCGCGCCTTCCCCGCATCGCCCGCCTTCCCGCGTCGGCCGGCACGGTGGCTTCGGTCGCCGTGCGAGACAGCGGCCGGAACATCGAGTGGAAGGAGATTGTCGTCAGAAATCGACGTCCAGCAGCATGGCGCTTTCAGTCGGCGACGCACTCCCCGCATTCGCCGCATTGCGCGCCCGCGCAGGAGGCGCCAAAGGGCTGTCGCCGCCGGAGGCGGTGTCTTTTCAGGCGTGGGTGTTGAGGGTGGTTAGGGCGGTGGCTACTCGGCCGTGGGCTTCGGTCAAGGCGGTTTGGGCGGCGGGGATGGGGGCGCCGGTGAGGAGGTGGACCAGGGCTGGTTTTAGTTCGCCGTCGGCGGCGGCCAACGCCGATTCGCAGGCGTCGGGGTCGGCGCCGGTGGCTTCGGCGAGGATGCGGAGCATGCGGTTGCGGAGTTTGGCGTTGGTGGCTACCAGGTCGACCATGAGGTTGGACCAGGTGCGGCCCAGTTTGATCATCAGCGTGGTGGAGAAGGCGTTGAGGATCATTTTCTGGGCGGTGCCGGCCTTGAGGCGGGTGGAGCCGGCGATGACTTCGGGGCCGGTGTCGGCGGCGATCACGATGTCGGCCAGGGGTGCCAGCGGGGCATCCGGGTTCGAGGTGACCAGGACGGTGGCGGCTCCGGCGGCTCGGGCGGCCTTGAGGGCACCGGCGACGTACGGGGTGCTGCCGGAGGCGGCGAGGCCGATGGCCACGTCTCGGGCGGTGACTGCGGCTGCGTCGTCGGCGCCGCCTTGTTCGGAGTCTTCGACGTTCTCGACTGCGCGGAGCAGCGCTTCCATGCCGCCCGCGTGGTGAGCGACCACCAAACCGTCAGGCACATGGAACGTCGGTAGCAGTTCGGCCGCATCCAGCACCGCGAGGCGTCCCGACGTACCGGCGCCGAAGTAGTGCACCCGGCCACCGCGCCGGACCGCGTCGACGGCGCAGTCGACGGCCTCGGCCAACTGCGGGAGGACGACCGCGACGGCACCGGCGACCGAGGCGTCCTCGGCGTTGACCATGCGAAGGATTTCGGTCGTGCCCACCGCGTCGATGGCGAGCGTGCGGGGATTGCGCTGCTCCGTCGGTGTCGTCACAGTGTCGATGTTAGTTTTCTACTGAAGGATTTTCAATTCTGTTCATCGTTGACAGAAACGCTTGACGTAACGATCCGTACCCGACCGGTCTCACTCCGAACCCTTGAGCCGGTGCCCGCGGACCGACGTCGCCGTCTCCTCCAGCGCCTTCCGCGCGTCCGGCAGCACCTGCTGAGCGACCCCGATGAACAGGCAGTCGATGACCGTCAGCTGCGCGATCCGCGACGACATCGCACCCGACCGGTACGTCGTCTCGCGCGCGGCCGTGGTGAGCATCAGATCGGCGGTCCGGGCCAGCGGTGAGCGCGGGAAGTTGGTCACGGCGACCGTGGTGGCGCCGTGTTTGGCGGCCTCCTCGAGCGCCTCGACGACCTCGACGGTGACACCGGTGTGCGAGATACCGATCGCGACGTCGCCGTCCCCGAGCAGGGCGGCCGACGGCAGCGCCATGTGCACATCGGACCACGCGAACGCGACCCGGCGGATCCGGTGCAGCTTCTGCTGCAGGTCGAGCGCCACGAAGGCGCTGGCGCCGAAGCCGTAGATGTCGACGCGCGGCGCGTTCACGACCGCGGTCACCACCTTGGCCAGGGCGTCGATGTCGACCTGCTGCGCGGTCTCGCGGACGGCCCGCTCGTCGGCGAACGCGACCTTGCGGACGACGTCGTCGAGCGAGTCACCCGGCTCGATGTCGCCACCGACCTCGGGCCGGATGTTCTCCGTGGCCGACTGGGCCGCCAACTGCAGGCGGAGCTGCGGATAGCCGGGGACACCGATCTGCTTGCAGAACCGGATGACCGTGGTCTCTGAGGTGGAAGCCACCTCGGCCAGTTCGGAGATCGTCATCGCAGCCACTCCGCCCGGGTCCGCGAGGACCGCGTTCGCCACCCGCTGCTCGGCCGGCGCCAGCGCGGGCATCACCGCGCGGACTCGGACCAGCAGCGGCCCCGTGGGTTCAGGAGAGGTTGTTGAGCTCATGACAGCCACGGTACGGCGACTATGCACCAGATGGGATCACCGACGCGAAAGTCTCCAACCTGTTGCCGTAAATGACTCCGGACTGCGTTCCCCGTCGAGAAGAACATCACGCCCGCTCGTGATCTTCACACCATCCACGTAGACACCGCGGCCCTGGTACAGCGGATCGGTCGTGTACCGCCAGCGCAGCGACCGCTCACCACCGGCCAGTTCGGCCGTCACCTGATGCCAGTGCCGGTCGCCGGAACCGCTGATCGTCCCGTCGGTGTCGATGACCGAACCGCGATCCCGCACCGTGAACGGCACCTTGGTCCAGGTCTGCCCGTCCGTCGACGTCTCCAGATACAACAGATCCGAGTCCTCGGTGTCCACGAACAGATCGAACGCGAGCTTCGCCCCAGCAGCCGGTACGGCGACCGAGGTGGCCAGCGTCGTCGTCGCGGCATCCGTCGTCCCGGAGAACCAGGCGTCCTTGCCGTGTCGCGGACCGACCCCGAGCGCCAGCGCGAGTCCCTGCGCAACCGCCCGCCGAGCCGGGTTGTTCGAACCCCAGTTGCGACTGGGGTGCACCCGGTTGGTGAGCAGGATCGCGAACGACCGCGAGTCGAAGTCGATCACGAGCGACGTACCGGTGTAACCCGTGTGCCCGGCGGTCCGCGGGCCGGACAGACCGGCCATGTACCAGCGCTGGTTGAGCTCGAAGCCGAGGCCGTGATCGTTGCCCGGGTAGGCCTGGTTGAAGTTGGTGATCATCGCGGTGACCGAGGATTCCTTGAGGATCCGCGCTCCGCGGTAGCTGCCGCCGTTCAGGAAGGTCTGCGCCAGCACGGCCATGTCGTCCGCCGTACTGAAGACACCCGCGTGCCCGGCGACGCCATCCAGCGACCAGGCGTTCTCGTCGTGCACCGAACCCCAGACCATCCCGCGAGCCGGCGACGCCTGGAACTCGGTCGCGGCGATCCGCGGCTTCTTCTTAGCGTCCGGGTTGTAGCCCGTGTCGCGCATCTGCAGCGGCTTGGTGATGCCGTCGGCAACGAGTTTGTCGAGCGTCTTGCCGCTCACCCGATGCACGACCTCGCCGAGCGCTATCAGGTTCAGGTCGCTGTAGAGGTAGGTCGTCCCCGCCACGCTGGTCGGCTTCGCGGTCAGCGCCATCTGCAACCGCGAGGCGGGATCGGGGCGCGCGCTCCACAACGGCAGCCACGACGGCAGCCCGGTGGTGTGCGTGAGCGCCTGCCGCACAGTGATCGCCGCCTTGCCGTTCTCGGCGAACTCCGGCACGTACTTCGCGATCGGCTCGTCGAGCCCGACCTTGCCCTTCTCGACCTGCTGCAGCACCACGATCGAGGTGAACAGCTTCGAGACCGAGGCCATGTCGAAGATCGTGTCGGTTCGCATCGGGATCTGTTGATCCGCCGGCAGTTCCGTCCCGCTCCAGTCGGCATACTTCAGCGCCAGCCCCGTCGCCTGCCGGGTGACCACGCGACCGTCGTGACCGAGCAGCGTCACCGCCCCGGCGAACAAAGGTTTCGCCGTACCGGCGGGACGCGTCCAGGCGTCGACCTGAGCCAGCGCCGCGTCGATCGGCGCGGGATCGAGGCCGGCGCGTTCAGGCGTCGCGTCCCGTAGGAGAGTTGTCTTCGGCGCGTAGCCGTCATAAGGCTGGTCGAACCGGCCGGATTTGTTGCCGTGGGCAACCGCAGGGGAAGTCATCGTCAGCATCACCGCAGAGGCTATCGTGAGGGCAACGGAGCGTTTCACCGGTGCGCTCCCTTGTAGAGCAGGTATTTTGCCCGCCGCGCGGTCCACGCGTCGGTCTCGGCCTGCCACGCTGCCACGATCTCCTCGGCGGTCGCATCGGCCAAAAGCATGGTCCGGAACCGGTCGGATCCGGTGAGCAGATCGATCCAGCGGCCAGGCGGGTTCTCGGTCCGCCAGTTGAAGCCCGGGTAGAGCTTCCGCGCCTCCACGATCATGTGCGTCGCGGCCGTGATCGCCTCCACCTTCAAAGGATCGGTGATCTGCACCTGCACGCCGCCGCACAGCACGTTCGCGTTCTTGCTGATCGTCGGCGTGAAGTAGGCCTCGCGGAACGCCACCCCCGGGATGTTCTTCGCCTGCAACGCCTGCGCCCACCGATAGTCGACGTACGGCGCTCCGATCAGCTCGAACGGCCGAGTCGTGCCACGCCCCTCGGACATGTTGGTCGCCTCGAACAGGCACATGCCGGGGTAGAGCAGGGCGGTATCCGGAGTCGGCATGTTCGGACTCGGCATCACCCAGGTGAGCCCGGTGTCGGCGTACAGCTGGTCGCGTTTCCAGCCGCGCACCTGGATGACCTGCAACTCCTTCAGCCGGGCGCCATTGGTGTCGAGCGGCAGATACTCCGCGTTGAAGATCCGGGCCAGCTCGCCCACCGTCATGCCGTGCTGCTGGATGATCTCCCGCTTGCCGACGCCAGAGGTGTACCCAGGCTTCAGCATCGGCCCGCGCGCCGACCCACCGGTCGGATTCGGCCGGTCCAGTACGACGAAGCGCGCGCCGGTGCGGACCGCGGCCAGCATCGCCTCGTACATGGTCCAGATGTAGGTGTAGAACCGCGCTCCGACGTCCTGGATGTCGAAGACGACGGTCTCGACACCGGACTTCGTGTACAGGTTCACCAGCTTGTCCGCGTTCGCGCCGTACGCGTCGTAGACCATGATCCCGGTCCGCGGATCGACGTGATCGCCCTCGGAGCCACCGGCCTGCGCCGAACCGCGGAAGCCGTGCTCCGGCCCGAAGACCGCGACCACGTTGACCTTCCCCGACCCGTGCATGACGTCGACGACGTGGTTGAGGTCGGGCAGGATGCCGGTCGGGTTGCTGATCACGCCGACCTTCTGACCGGCGAGTGCCTTCCAGTTGTCCTTGGCCAGTACCTCGGCCCCGGTCATCAATTTCCGGCCACCTCCCGATCCGTGGGCGACAGCAGCGGGCGCATCAAGCAGCGGTGCAGCGGCGATCACGCCGGCGCCGGCAAACAGAGTGCGTCGTTTCATCGTCACCAGCTCATTCCGTGGCCGAAGGGGTACAGGGGTGTCCGCGGATCGCCGGCGACCGGGATGTCGACGGGCAACTTCCCGGTCGGCTTGATCTCGCCGTACAGGGCCTTGGCCAGCGACTCCATCGACACCGAGGCATAGCCGTAGGTGGCCAGGAACGTCGGTGCGGCGTCGAAGTACGCGATGTCGTAGGGATCCTGGACCGCGACGACGATCACCGGTTTGCCCGTGGCCATCAGGTCGCCGACCAGCTTCCGTTGCTTACCGAGTTTGTCGGTGATCTTCGAGTCCCACGCCTTCCGCGTCAGTACGACGGTCACGTCGTTCTCCGCGGCCTTCGCCACCGAGCCCGCGATCGCGGCGTCGGTCGGTGCTGCGCCGGTCTGGGCGACGGTGGTGACCGCACCGCGTTTGGCGAGACTGTTCGCGAGGTTCTGCGTGGTCGAGACTCCCCAACCGGTGACGAGAATCTTCCGCGGGGTGTTGCTCAGCGGGAGCGTCTTCGCGTTGTCCTTGATCAGCGTGATGCTCTTGTCGACGATCTTCTGCGCCGTGGCCAGGCTGGCCGCCGGCCCCATCGCCGCGGGCACCTTGGCGACATCGACGTACGGCTGGAACAGAACGCCGTTCTTCAGCTTGAGCAGCAGGATCCGCAGGAGACTCTCGTCGATCCGCCGCTCACTGATCCGGCCGGACCGAACGGCGTCCAGGACCGCGTTGTACTGCACGTCCGGCGCCGGCGGCAGTAGCAACTGGTCGACCCCGGCCTCGATCGCGCGGACCGCGACCTCTGCATCGCCGTACTCCTGGCGCACCGCGGCCATCTCCAACCCGTCGGTCACGATCACACCCCGGAACCCGAGCTGTTTCCGCAGTACTCCGGTCAGGATCGGCTTGCTCAGCGTCGCCGGGTCACCGGACGGATCCAACGCCGGTACGACGATGTGCGCGGTCATGATCGAGTCGATCCCGGCCTTGATCGCCGCCTTGAACGGTGGCGCGTCGATCGCGTTCCATTGCGCCAACGTGTGGTTGATCGTCGGCAGGTCGTTGTGGCTGTCGTCGACTGTGTCGCCGTGACCGGGGAAGTGCTTGGCGGTCGCGGTGATCCCGGCGTCCCGCTGGAATCCGTGGACCTGGGCGGCGGTCATGTCGGAGACCAGCTTCGGGTCGCTCGAGTACGAGCGGGTGCCGATCACCGGGTTGAGCGCATTGACGTTCACGTCGGCGTCCGGCGCATAGTCCTGCCGGATCCCGATCGCCTTCAACTCCTGGCCTGTGATCGCGGCGGCCGTGCGAGCGTCCGCCGTACTGCGGGTGGCGCCGAGCGCCATGCTGCCGCCGAACTGCGTGGCCGGCGGCCCAATCCGCGTCACCACGCCCTGCTCCTGGTCTGTGGCGATCAGGAGCGGCACGTGCAGCCCGGTCCCGATCGCGGTCTCCTGGAGCTGGTTGGACAGCGTCGCGACCTGGGTCGGGTTCTGCACGTTGCCGCGGCCGTCGAAGTAGATCCAGCCGCCCGGTTTGTACTTCTCGACCACCTCGGCCGGCGTGGCCACGCCGTACAGCTTGGTGTTGCGCGCGTCCGGCTGGTGCGCGTCGGGACCGTAGGCGAACAGCACGAACAGTTGCCCGACCTTCTCCTCCAGCGACATCCGCTGAATCGTCCGCCCGACCTGCGCGGCGGCGGATTCAGTGGGTTCAGGGGGTTTGGCAGCGGCCGTCATCGACACTCCCGCAACGGTGGTGGCCAGGGCGAGCCCGGCCAGACTGAGGCGGCGAAGAATGGGAAGGGCGGGCATGGCGGACCCCCAACAGTAAGTGAATTACAGGCGCAGCCCCCGGTAGCGAAAGTTAACCACAACCCCGCCACAGTGGGTCAAGGCCAAACTACTGATCGCCACCGACAGTCACTGGAGGCCGGATCACCAGAGTCGCAACCACAGCCACCATGAGCACCGTGGTGACGATGAACGGCACCGGAACAATCGGGTCGAGCAGCACCAGCACAGCCCCGAGCGGTACGACGATGTTCACCACCCGATCGGCGTTCGCACGCAGGGCGATCCACCAGATGCCCAGCACGAAGATCGCGATCGGCAGCGTCATCGTGAACGACGCGACGAACTCACTGAGCTTGCTGTGATGGGTGATGACATCGATCTGCGCCTCCACGCCGGCCGAGAACGCCCCAGCCGCGGCGAACACGAAGAAGTGCACGTAGCCGTAGCGCAGTGAGCTGGCGAAGGACGTGATCGCGTGGTGGTGCGGCGGCCAGAAGTAGATCCACCACAGGGCTGCAGTGACGAGCAGCGTGAGCACCGAGATCGAGATGAGCGGTGCGAGCTCCTCATGCGCGTGGACAGCCTCGATGATCGCGTTGGCCGAGGCCAGCAGGCTCTCGCCGAGCAGGATGAGCGTGAACAGGCCGTACCGCTCGGTGATGTGGTGCGGGTGCCAGGGCGTCGGCTGTCCACCGCGGCGCTCGGCCACGACGGGCACCGCCATCTCGGCGATGACGAGGATCAGCCAGCCGATCAGGGTCACCTCGTGCGGCAGGAACATCAGCGCGATCCAGAGCACCTGAACGACGGCGATCCCGGCCGCGTACGACAACCCGACCCGGCGGATCTCCGGAGCCGATCTCGAGGCGCGCAGCCACTGCGCGATCATCGAGACCCGCATCACGACGTACCCGACCACGACGACCCGGAAGTCCTCGTCGGCGAAGACGCGCTCGATCCCGGCGGCGAGCACGAGCACGCCGCCCATCTGGAAGATCGTCAGCACCCGGTAGAGCCAGTCGTCGGTCGCGAACGAGGTGGCGAACCAGGTGAAGTTCATCCACGCCCACCAGATCGCGAAGAACACGATCACGTACGACAGCACGCCGTGCGCGATGTGGTTCTCGGTGAGCGCGTGGTGGAGCTGGGCCGCCGCGACACTCACGGCGACCACGAACACCAGGTCGAAGAACAGCTCCAAGGTGGACGCTACCCGCCCGGGTTCCTGCGGATCGCGCGGTCGCATGGGCATCAACCGCATCCGGGACACCTGAGAGCTGCTCGTCGTCATGGCTCCAGAGTCTTCAGTACGTCCGGCCAAGACTCCAAGCAGGCACGCACAGCAGTGTCTGACGCAGTAGCGATCGCTTCGGTGTAGGCAGCAGTCAGTACGTCGTCAATCCGCACCACTGCACCAGTAGCAGCGGACTGTACGGCGGCCTCCACCATGGCCACGCTGATGACGTTGGAGTGCACCTCGGACTGCGGCTTTGTCCCCGATCGGACCGCAGCAACGAACTCGGCCAACGAACCAGCGATCTCCTCGGGCTCGTCAGCCAGCTCCGCCACTCGGGTCTCCCCCGACACCAGTTCCACGGCCGGTGCGTTGTCACCGTCCCAGTACGCCGTCCCTCCGGCCGCACTGGCTCGCCAGCGACCGTTCCATGAGGTCTCGAGGCCCGGTGCGCACCAACTGCCGTTGAACGCGAACCTGGTCCCGTTGGCGAAGGTGAACACCGCGTTGGCGGCCGCATTACCGTCGAACCAGCTCCACTCCGGGTTGTAGGAGTCGCAGTACACCGACACCGGCGCAGAACCGGTCAGTTTTCGGGCCAGGTCGAACTGGTGGATCGCCATGTCGACCAGCAGCGGCTCAGGCATCTCCTCACGGAAGCCGCTGAAGTGTGGCGCCTTGTAGAACTCACACGACAGTGAGCCGACAGGTCCGAGCTGAGCGATCTGGCGAGCGAACGCGTTGCCGGCCCGGAAGTACCGCCGAGACTGCGACACCATCAGCAGCTTGCCACTGAGCTCCGCTGCGGCGACCATCTGCAGCCCCTCGCGCACAGTCGCGGCCAACGGCTTCTCCGACAACACCGGCAACCCATGGCTCAGTGCGGTCGCGCTAACGATCGGGTGCGCCGCCGGAACCGTCACGTCGATGACCGCATCGGCCGATGCCGCCAGCTCGTCAATCGACGTGGCCACGGGCACAGCGCCGTACCCATGCTCGTCGGCTGCGCTCCGTGCCAGCGTGGTGTCGAGGTCGATCAGTCCAGCCAGTACGACGTCCCGGTTGCCGGCGATCGTGTTGAGCCACGCGCGGCCCATACCGCCGGCGCCGACCTGAAGGATGCGCAGAGGCTCAGGCATCGATCGGTCCGCCGTACCCGTGACCGTTGAAGAAGTCGCCGGTGTCATAGCGCAGCAGCGTCGGTACGGCGCGTTCGGGGCGGTCCGACTTCGCCCAGGCAACGCCGTTCGCGATCACCTTGCGGATGTCCTTGTGGTGATAGACCGGGTAGTCCTGGTCACCAGGCGAGAAGTAGAAGATCTTCCCGTGGCCGCGACGGAACGTGCAGCCGGACCGGAACGCCTCGCCACCACTGAACGTCGAGATGAAGATCAGCTCGTCCGGCACCGGGATGTCGAAGAACTCGCCGTACATCTCCTGCTGCTCGATCTCGATCGGGTGCGGCACCCCCTGCGCGATCGGGTGCGTCGGGTTCACCGTCCAGACCAGCTCACGGTCGCGCTCACTACGCCAGCGCAGCGTGCACGACGTACCCATCAGCTTGCCGAAGATCTTCGACCAGTGACCGGAGTGCAGAACGAGGAGACCCATGCCGGCCAGCACGTGCTGGTAGACCCGCTCGACCACCTTGTCCTCGACCTCACCGTGCGCCGCGTGTCCCCACCAGACCAGTACGTCGGTGGCCGCCAGCACCTCCTCGGTCAGGCCATGCTCGGGCTCGTCCAGAGTCGTGGTGGAAACCTCGGCCTCGAGGTTCTCCGCGATGCCGGCGGCGATCGTGGCGTGCATGCCGTCAGGGTAGATCTCGGCGACGTGCGGTTCGACCTGCTCGTGCCGGTTCTCGCCCCAGACGAGTACGCGAATCGTCATCTGTAGAAGTCCTTTTCAGGGGTCACTTGACTGCTCCGCCGACGGCGCCGGCGGCGATGTACTTCTGGGCGGCGATCAGCAGCACGACGGCCGGGATCGCCGACAGGACCGCGGTGGCCATCACCGCGTTCCAGTTCTGTACCTGGGTTCCCAGGTACTGGTAGATGCCGAGCGTCACCGGCCGGACGCCGCCCTTGGTGGTCAGCGTCAGCGCGAAGAGAAAGTCGCTCCAGGAGAACAGGAAACTGAACAGTCCCGCGGTGATCAGGGAGTTCCGGCTGATCGGCAGCACGATCGCGACGAACGCCCGGAACAGTCCAGCGCCGTCGACCCGCGCGGCCTCCACCAGCGACGGCGGCAGCGAGAGCATGAACGACCGCAGGATCAGGATCGCGAACGGCACCGCACTGCTGAGGTTCGCCACGATCAGCCCGGGAATCGAGTTCAGCAACCCGATCCGTTCGTACGCCGTGTAGAGCGCGTTCGCGATCACGATCCCCGGGATCATCTGCGAGATCAGAATCGCGAGCAGACCGATCGACACCCAGCGGGACCGGAACTGCGACAGCGCATAGGCACACGGCGCCGCGATCGCCAGGCTCAGCACGACCGTCCCGGTCGCGATGATCAGGCTGGTCACCAGGTTCCCACCCTGCTCACTGAGCGCCCGTCGGTAGCCGGCGAAGCTCGGCTCGAGTGGGAGGAAACCGGCCGTTAGGGTGTTGCCGGACGGCTGCAGTGACGCGTTCACCATCCAGTAGACCGGGAACAGCATCACCGCCAGGATCAGTACGCCGATCACCGTGTACGTCGCTCGTCGCGTGGCCGAGTCCGTCATCGCCGTACCCTCCTCACTCGTCCACCGCGCGGCGGGTGCTGCGCAGGTAGAAGATCGCGAACAAGAACGAGAGCGCGATCAGCAGATTGCTCAGGGCCGCGCCCTCACCGAACTTGAAGTCGATGAACGACCGCTCATACGACTGGGTCGCGAGCGTCTGCGTCGAATTGGCCGGGCCGCCGCCGGTCAGCCCGAGGATGATGTCCAGCACCTTGATCGTGTAGACGACCCCGAGCATCAGCAGCACGCCCGCCACCGCGCGCAGGTTCGGCCAGGTGATGTGGACGAACGCGCGCCGGCCGGTCGCTCCGTCCAGCTGGCCGGCTTCGTACAGCTCGTCGGGAATCTCGGCCAGACCCGAGTACAGCAAGGTGACGTTGAACGGGATCCCGATCCAGATGTTCACTCCGATCACTGCGATCAGGGCGACCGACGGCGAGTTCAGCCACGGCACCGGCTGGTCGATCAGGTGCAGGCCGGTGAGCGTGCGGTTGAGAATGCCGTTGTCCTGCTCGAGAATCGAGCGCCAGGTCGCACTCGACACGATCAGCGGCAGCAGCCAGGGCAGCAACAGCAACGACCGCAGGAGACCACCGAGCGGGAACCGTCGCCGGAAGAACAGTGCGAGCGCCAGGCCGATGCCGAACTGGAAGGCGATCGAGCCGATGGTGAACAACGCGGTGTTCACCATCGCCTGCGAGAACAACTGATCGCTCACCATCGCCGAGTAGTTCTTCAGCCCGACGAACGGCGCCTGACCGGTGAAGAACGTGCGCAGGCCGTAGTCCTGCAGGCTCATCACCAGGTTCTTCACGATCGGATAGCCGAACAGCGCAGCCATCGCGAGCACGGCCGGCAGCACGAACAAGACCTTGGTCAGGCTCTCGCCACGCCGGCCACGCGCCCGCCGTACGGCGACTGTCCGGGTCAGTGTCGCCTGCGCCATGTCAGCCGCCCGAGGCCTGCTTGAAAGCATCCTGTGCCGAGGCCTTGCCGGTCAGCGCCAACTGGATCGCCTGGTAGATCACCTTCGCCGCGTCCGGCCACTTGTCGCCGAGCTTGCCGGTCCGGGCGCGGGCGGTCTTGACCTGCTCGGCGAACGCCTTCATCGACGGCACTTCCTTGGCGTACTGGTCGAGCAGCGCGGTCTTGGTCGGAAGGGTGAAGCGGGCCTTCGCCCAGGCCAACTCGTTCTCGTCGGAGTTCAGGCACTGCACGAAATCGGCGGCCTTCTGCTGCTTGGCCTGGTCCTTGTTCAGCGGGACCGTCCAGGCCTCGCCGCCGAGCGGCGCGATCGGTGTCTGATCCGGCTTGTGCAGCGGGAAGGTGACGACATCCCACTTCACCTTCGGGCTCTCCTGCAGCGCCGGGATCTGCCACGGGCCGTTCACCATCATCGCGGCCTTACCGGCCACGAACTGGTCCTTGGCGTCACCCTGGGTCCAGTTGATCACGCTCTTCGACGCCGAGCCGGACTGGACGAGATCAACCCACAGTTGCAGGGCTTCGGCCACCTGCGGGCTCTTCAGGTCGGTCTCGTCGCCGCCATTGGTCCACATGGCCGGCAGGAACTGCCACGACCCTTCGTACGTCGCGTTGGCGTTGAACGCGATGCCGTAGCGGCCGGGCTTGGTCAGCTTCTTGGCCGCGGCCTTCAGCTCGTCCCAGGTCTTCGGCGGCTGCACGCCGGCTTCCGCCAGCATGTCCTTGTTGTAGAACAGCGCGATCGTGTTCGTCACCGGCGCCAGTCCGTAGAGCTTGCCGTCGTACGACGTCGCGTCGACCATGCCCTGAATGACTCCGTCCGCATTCAGACCCAGGTCGTTCAGGGGCGCCAGTGCGCCGGTGGCCGCGATCTGCTGGACATCGGGATTGTCGAGCATCAGCACGTCGGGCAGCGTCTTCGAGGACGCCTGCTGCAGCACCTTCTGGATCAAGGTGTCACCAGGCACCGTCTCCCGCTGGATGCTGACGCCGAGCTTCGTCCCGCAGGCGTCCAGGCCCTTCTGGACCAGCGCCTTGTCGGGGTCGTTGTTGTAGTAGTCGAGGACGGTCAGGCTGGTGACCGCGCCACCGTTTCCGCCGCCGCCGTTGCCGTTGCCGTTGCCGCTCCCACCGCAGGCCGCGATGGCGAGAGACAGGGCCACCGCACCCGCCAGGACGGCGGTGGACCGCTTGCTGCTGATCACATCGGACTCCTTGCACTGTCGCAGGTAAAGCGCTTAACTCCGGAGTGAAAGGACTATGTTCCTTGGGTCACAGTGGTGTCAAGAGTTCAGAAGGGGGCCAGCCTCGATGGTTACGATGCGCGACGTCGCCGAACGCGCGGGAGTGTCGATCGCCACGGTGTCGTTCCTGCTCAACGACACCAAGCCGGTCACCCCGGCGACCCGCGCCCGCATCGAGCAGGCAATGGCCGACCTCGGCTACCGGCGCAATGTGGTGGCCCGCGCGCTGGCCAGCCGGCGGACGCGCATCATCGCGATGGCCTATCCGGCGCTCGAGCACCGCTTCGGGATGTCGACCGCGGAGTTCTTCACCGCGGCGGCCGAGCGAGCCCGCGAGCAGGAGTACCACCTCGTTCTGTGGCCGGTCGGCAACGACGGCGTCGAGCTCCGCGAGCTACTAGGCCAGGGTTTGGTCGACGGCGTCGTACTGATGGAGGTCCAGTTGGCTGATCCCCGCGTCGAGGTGCTGCGCGAGACCGGTACGCCGTTCGCCCTCATCGGCCGGACAACCGAGCTCGACGGCCTCGCCCACGTGGACATCGACTTCGACGCGACCATCGAGGCCGCGGTCGCCCACCTGCATGACCTCGGGCACCGCTCACTTGCGCTGATCTCGGGCGACCTGGCCGACCCCCGCTTCCACGAATACGGGCCCTGGGTCCGATCAGAGGCGGCGTACCGGCGGGTGATGGCGGAATACGGCCTACGCACGGTCGTCGAACCATGCTCGGACACCCCCCGGGCCGGCCGCGAGGCCGCCGAACGCCTGCTGCAGGAGCACCCCGATACGACAGCGATCCTGGTCGCGAACGAGTACGGGGCACTGGGCGTGGTCTCCGCCCTCAAACGCCTGGGCCGCGACATCCCCGCCGACCTCTCGGTGCTCTCCCTCCTGATGGTCCCCGAAGTAGCCGCCCTCAGCGACCCCGAACTCACCTTCCTGAGAACCCCAGGCTCCGAGCTAGGCCAACTAGGCATCGAAGCCCTCATCCGCCAACTCGAAGGCGCCGCCCCCCTCCCGCCCCAACTAGTCCCCGCCACCCTCCAACCCGGCGACACCGTCGGCCCCCCACCCAGTTAGTTCAACGGGTTGGGGTGTTCCAGAGGGCGGTGATGAGGGGGCGGTGGAGGTCGGTTCGGCGGACGCAGAGGCCGATGGGGAGGGGGTCTAGTGGTGGGTGGACTCGGCGTTCGACCAGGCGGCCGGAGAAGGTTGAGGTGTCGAGGACGAGGCGCGGGACGATGCCGATGCCGAAGCCGAGGTCTACGAGAGCTAGTAGTGCCTCGTGGCCATCTGGTTCCGCGGCAATCGACGGGCGGAGGCCTCTGGCGCGGAACCAGCGGAAGGCGGCCTCGCGGACCAGGCCGCGGGCGGGAACGACGTACGGGCTGTCGGTGGGGACTCCGGGGGCGCTGACCAGGATTAGGTCGGTGGTGGCGATGGTGCGGCTGATCAGGGTGCCGGGGAGGCGCGGGGGGATGCCGGCTACGGCGGCGTCTACCTCGCCCTCGTCCAGGCGGGCTAGCGCCATCGCGGCGTCGCCGGTGCGGATGTCCAGGCGGATCTGTGGGTGGGCGGCGTGTAGTGGGGCGAGTAGGTCGGGCAGGAGGGCCTCGCAGGCGGTGACGGTGGCGAAGATGCGTAGCTCGCCGGTCAGGTCGGCCGGTACGTCGGTCCCAGCGCGATAGTCACTCCACAGCCCCAGCACCTGCTCGGCGTACGACGTGAAGCGGCGGCCGTCGGCGGTGAGCACGACTCCGCGCGGACCGCGGTCGAAGAGGCGGCTCCCGGTGCGCACTTCGAGGCGCTGGATGGTTCGCGTGAGCGTCGCGGCGCTGACGTGGCACTCCAGGCTGGTGCGGCCGTAGTTGAGGGTCTGGGCCAGGTGCAGGAACAGTTCGAGCTCGCGATGGTCCACGTTTCACCTTCTGCAACGCTGCGGTGCAGATCTTGCGCTTGCTGCAAGAGTAGCTTCGGCTTTCACTGAAAGACATGACCACCATCGACTCGTCGGTCTTCACGACCGAGACCATGACGGTGCCCGGGGGATCCGAGACGATCCTCCGCGGCGGCCGCGACCTGTTCCCGCTGCTTCCCGCGGCCTTCCACGGCATCGAGCGGATCGGCGTACTCGGCTGGGGACCGCAGGGTCGCGCCCAGGCCCTCAACCTCCGCGACTCACTGGCAGGCACCGGCATTACCGTGTCGGTCGGCCTCCGGCCGGGCTCGACGTCGGCGGACGACGCCCGGGCGAACGGCTTCACCGAGGAAGACGGCACACTCGGCGAACTGCTGACCGTCGCAGCCGCCTCCGACCTGGTGATCCTGCTGATCGCCGACGCGGCGCTGGCCGCCCAGCACGAGACGATTTTCCAAGCGCTCAAGCCCGGCGCCACGATCGGCCTGTCGCACGGCTTTCTGCTCGGCCACCTGCAGGCGAGCGGCCAGGACTTCCCGCCGGGCCACCCGGTGATCGCGGTCTGCCCGAAGGGCATGGGTGATTCGGTACGCCGTCTCTACCAGCAGGGCGCGACTGTCAACGGCGCCGGGATCAACGCGAGTATCGCGGTCCACGCCGACCCGGACGGGCATGCGACCGACCGGGCACTCGCGTGGTCGGTCGCCCTCGGATCGCCGTACACGTTCGCGACCACACTGTCGGCCGAGTACCGGTCGGACATCGTCGGTGAACGCGCGATCCTGCTCGGCGCGGTCCACGGCCTGGTCGAGGCGCTCTACCGGTACTTCCGACTCGAAGGGGCCGACCCGGTGACGGCGTACGAGCGGTCGACCGAAGCGGTGACCGGACCGATCGCGCGAACGATCTCGGCCGCCGGACTACCCGCCGTACGGGCTGCGTTGTCCGGCGCGGATCAGGAACTGTTCGATCGCGCCTACAGCGCCGCCTACCAGCCGGCCCGCGACCTGGTCGCCGAGATCTACGACGAAGTTGCCGAAGGCACCGAACTCCGCAGCGTCATCCTCGCCGAGCAACGCCTCGCCACTCGCCCGATGACCGCGATCGCCGGCAGCGAAATGTGGTCCCACAGCGCCGAGGTCCACGCCCGCCGAGGGACGGCTACAACCATTGATCCAGTTACTGCAGGACTTTTCGTTGCCACCATGACTGCCCAGGTGGACGAGTTCGCGGCCCGCGGCCATGTCTGGTCGGAGATCGTGAATGAGTCGATCATCGAGGCAGTCGACTCGCTGCTGCCCTACATGCGCGCCCGCGACGTCGCCTACATGGTCGACAACTGCTCCCGCACCGCCCGCCTCGGCACTCGACGCTGGGGCCCGCGATTCCAGGCGGCGTACGAACAGCTAGCCCTCCCCGCCCTAGCCAACCCCGCAGACCCAAAGGCAATCGACGCGTTCCTCCAAAACCCCGTCCACGAAGCCCTAGCCGTAGCCGCCGAACTCCGCCCCTCCGTCGACATCTCCGTGTCATAGCAAAGAGCCCGGGACACCAAGTGTCCCGGGCTCTCAAACAGCTTCAGAGCTTCAGCGAAGCCGCAACCACATCAGCCAGCGAGTGCGCGATCTCGTCGGCCGTGTCGGACGACTCGGCCTCGACCATCACGCGGACCAGCGGCTCCGTGCCCGAGGGACGAAGTAGCACCCGGCCGGTGTCGCCGAGCCGCTTGGTCGCCTCAGCGACAGCAGCCTGTACGACGGAGTCGGTCGCG
This sequence comes from Kribbella sp. NPDC056951, assembly GCF_042674205.1. Taxonomy (NCBI): domain Bacteria; kingdom Bacillati; phylum Actinomycetota; class Actinomycetes; order Propionibacteriales; family Kribbellaceae; genus Kribbella; species Kribbella sp. NPDC056951. Next base: position 266,662 of record NZ_JBHUQZ010000003.1, on the reverse strand, counting down.
GCCCGGTCCTTGTCCACGTTCTTGACGTTGACCAGGACCTGCGGCAGGCGGGTCATCACGCCGGCCAGGTCGGCCAGTGTCTTCCCCGTCTGGGCGATCCGGGCCAGCAGCATGACCGCGGTCAGCGTGCCGTCGCCGGTGGTGGCGTGGTCGGACAGGATCACGTGCCCGGACTGCTCACCGCCGAGCTTGTGGCCGCCGGCCTTCATCGCTTCCAGCACGTACCGGTCGCCGACTTTGGTCTGCTCGACCGCGATCTGCTCCCGGACCATCGCCTGGACGAAACCGAGGTTGCTCATCACGGTCGCGACCACGGTGTCGTTGGACAACCGGCCGCTGTCGCGCATCGCCAGCGCCAGGATCGCGAGGATCTGGTCACCGTCCACCAGCTCGCCGTTGGCGTCGACCGCCAGGCAGCGGTCGGCGTCGCCGTCCAGGGCGATACCCAGGTCGGCGCGGTGCCCGATCACCTCACGCTGCAGACCCTCCAGGTGGGTGGATCCGCAGTTCAGGTTGATGTTCAGGCCGTCCGGTGCGGCGGCGTACGTGATCACCTCGGCACCCAGCCGGCGCAGCGCCTCCGGAGCTGTCCCGGACGCGGCGCCGTTGGCGCAGTCGATGACGACCTTGACCCCGTCGAACCGGTTCGGCGCCGAGCGGACCAGATGCGAGACATACGTCTCGAAGCCCTGCCCGTCGTCGAGAACGCGGCCGACGGCCGCGCCGGTCGGGCGCTGCCACTCCTCGTTCATCCGGATCTCGATGGCGTCCTCGATCTTGTCGTCGAGTTTGATCCCACCGCGGGCCAGGAACTTGATGCCGTTGTCCGGCATCGCGTTGTGGCTGGCGGACAGCATCACGCCGAGATCGGCACCGGTCGAGCCGGTCAGATAGGCGACGGCCGGGGTCGGCAGTACGCCGAGCCGGAACACGTCGACGCCGGCGCTGGCCAGTCCGGCCACCACAGCGGCTTCCAGGAACTCTCCACTGGCGCGTGGATCCCGCCCCACAACGGCGCGTGGCCGGTGCCCTTCGAAGGCACCGGCCTCGCCGAGTACATGAGCTGCCGCGACCGAGAGGTCGAGCGCCAGCTCCGCGGTCAGGTCCACGTTTGCCAGGCCACGGACTCCGTCCGTACCGAACAAACGCCCCATCAGGTGATCAGCGCTTGCTGTACTGAGGAGCCTTGCGGGCCTTCTTGAGACCGGCCTTCTTACGCTCCTTGATCCGCGCGTCGCGGGTGAGCAGACCGGCCTTCTTCAGACCGGGCCGGTTCGCCTCCTCGTCGGCGGCGTTCAGGCACCGGGCCACGCCCAGCTGCAGCGCACCGGCCTGGCCGGTGATGCCACCGCCGTTGATCCGGGCGATGACGTCGTACGAGCCCTCGAGGCCCGCGACGACGAACGGCTCGTTCACGTGCTGCTGGTGGACCTTGTTCGGGAAGTAGACGTCCAGCGGCTTGCCGTTGACGGTCCACTGACCCGTGCCGGGCACGAGGCGGACGCGGGCGACAGCCTCCTTGCGGCGGCCGGTGGCGCCGGCCGGGTTGATCACCGCGACACGACCCGTCTCGGCGCGCTGCTCCGGAGTCGGGTTCGTCTCGGAGGTGTAGGCGACCGGGCCCTCGTTGTCGATGGGGACCTCGGGGTCGAACTCTGCAGTCTCGGTGGTGATGTCGCTCACGCTGAAAATCCTCGTTTACCTGGCTCGTCGATCGCTTACTGGGCGATCTGGGTGATCTCGAACGGCTTCGGCTGCTGGGCGGTGTGCGGGTGCTCCGGACCGGCGTAGACCTTCAGCTTGGTGAGCAGCTTCCGGCTGAGACGGTTCTTCGGGAGCATGCCCCAGACAGCCTTCTCGACGGCCTTGCGGGGATCCTTGTCGAGGATCTCGCCGATCGGCGTGGCCGTCAGACCACCCGGGTGACCCGAGTGGCGGTAGGCCAGCTTGTCCGTGCGCTTGGTGCCGGACAGGGCGACCTTGGAGGCGTTGATGACGACGACGAAGTCGCCGCCGTCGACGTGCGGAGCGAACGTCGGCTTGTGCTTGCCGCGCAGCAGGGTGGCGATCTGAACGGCGAGCCGACCGAGCGTCACATCGGTAGCGTCGATCACGTGCCACTCGCGAGTGACGTCCGCAGGCTTCGGGCTGTACGTGCGCACGGTCGTTGACCTTCGTTTCTCAGAGGTTGACAAAACAAGTACGTCGGCGAGCGGTCCGCCGACAGGAATGAACCTCTTCGGGACCTGAAACGCACAACAGCAGCCCAGAATACCGGCGTACACCACCCAGGGTCAAAGTGAGCCCAGGCTCGATGGGGACCCCGGCTTGGAAGCAGCTGAGGACCGCACTAGTTTAGCGGTGAAGATTGCAGTCCGAATCGCGTCCCGCCGGCTGATATACACCCTCACTCACCCAGGCGATGACGCCAGCTTCCGAAGAGGGCATCGTGACCGAACAGTCGCTCACCGTCCGGGACAACCGGACCGGCAAGGACTACGACCTTGCCATCACCGATGGCACCATCCGTGCCGCAGATCTCAAGCAGATCAGCGCAACCGACGGAGACGGTGGCCTCGCCACCTACGACCCCGGCTTCGTCAACACCGCCTCGACCCGGTCCTCGGTCACCTTCATCGACGGTGACAAGGGCATCCTGGAATACCGCGGCTACCCGATCGAGCAGCTCGCCGAGCAGTCGAACTACCTCGAGGTCGCGTACCTGCTGGTGAACGGCGCGCTGCCGAACAAGGCGGAGTACGAAGCCTGGGTGCACGACGTGACATATCACACCTTCGTGCACGAGAACCTGAAGACCTTCATGCAGGGCTTCCGGTACGACGCGCACCCGATGGGCATGCTGCTGGCCTCGGTCGGCGCCCTGTCCACCTTCTACCCGGAGTCCCGGGAGATCTTCGACGAGGAGTCCCGGGCGCTGCAGATCCGCCGGCTGATCGCGAAGATGCCGACCCTGGGCGCCTTCTCGTTCCGGCACGCGCAGGGCAAGCCGTACGTCTACCCGGACAACGAGCTCAGCTACGCGGCCAACTTCCTCTCGATGCTGTTCAAGATGAGCGAGCCCAAGTACGCCGCCGACGACCGGCTGGTGCGCGCACTGGAGATCCTGTTCATCCTGCACGCCGACCACGAGCAGAACGCGTCCACCAACGCGGTCCGCGCGATCGGCTCCACCCAGGTCGACCCGTACTCCGCGGTGACCGGTGGCATCGCCGCCCTCTACGGCCCGCTGCACGGCGGCGCCAACGAGGCGGTGCTGAAGATGCTGCGCCGGATCGGCTCGGTCGACAACGTGCCGTCGTTCATCGAGGGCGTGAAGAACGGCGAAGAGCGCCTGATGGGCTTCGGCCACCGGGTCTACAAGAACTACGACCCGCGCGCCAAGATCATCAAGAAGGCCGCCGACGACGTGTTCGAGGTGACGGGAATCAACCCGCTGCTGAAGATCGCCGTCGAGCTGGAGAAGATCGCGCTCGAGGACGAGTACTTCGTCTCCCGCAAGCTCTACCCGAACGTCGACTTCTACTCCGGCCTGATCTACGAGGCCCTGCAGTTCCCGCCGGAGATGTTCACGGTGCTGTTCGCCATCCCGCGCACCTCGGGCTGGCTGGCGCAGTGGCTGGAGTCGCTCGGCGACACCGACCAGAAGATCGCCCGTCCGAAGCAGATCTACACCGGTGCCCGCGGCGTCCAGTACGTCCCGATGGGCGACCGCTAGCACTTATTGGGAACGGCCCCGGTCCGGCATCTTTGCCAGGGACCGGGGCCGTTTCTGCGCTTCTGCCACCTACGACGCACCGTCGGCCGCGACCGGTTCCCGCAGCGCTGCGATCAGTTCCTCGAGCCGTCCACGCGCCTTGGCCATCGCGACATGGTCCACATAGTCGCGGGACTCCACGATCTCGCCGTCGCGAACCCGCAGGACGAACACGCACGGCACCCGGAACCGCTCCCCGGTCGCCGGAGCGACCCCGGCGTAGGCGAACTCCCCCACGATCACCTCGGGGTCGGCGGTCTGATGCACCACGATGTCCGCCGCCTCGAAATGCACCGTCGCAGCGACCTGGGGGCCGGTACCCGTGAAGTGCTCACGCAGCGCCTCGCGCGACAGCAGCGGCGGGGCGCCGTACGGACTCATTGGATGCCGTACGTCGGTTTGTTCGGCATACAGGTCGGGCAATTCGGCGTACTGACCGGCGGCGACGCCGCTCACCAGCTTCCGGAAGACCTCTTCGGGTGTCATGCGCGGAGCCTAAGTTCCGGAGAGTTCACTTCGGTTACAACCAAATGGGTCTGCTCGGACGTCTCTTTTAGGGAGGCACGGGGGTTGCCACGAGGAGAGGGGTCTGGGGTGCGAGCTGATGCGCGGGACAATCGGGCGCGAATTCTGACGGCGGCGGACGAGGTGTTCGGGCAGTCGCCACATGCGTCGACGGATGCGGTGGCCAAGTTGGCGGGGGTCGGTATCGCGACCGTTTTCCGGCATTTCCCGACCAAGACGGACCTGCTGGAGGCTGTGCTCACCCAGCGGCTGGAGCGGTTGCGGAACCAGGCTCTGACGCTGGCCGCCGGGGAGAACGCGGGGCGGGCGTTCTATGCGTTCTTCACCCAGGTGGTGGCGGAGTCCTCGGCCAAGCTCGCGATCGGTGAGGCGCTGACCTCGGCCGGCATCGCGGCCGGTGAGGACGCCCGTAAGGCGGCCGCCGGGCTGCGGGAGGCGTTCGGTTCGCTGCTGTCCGAGGCACAGCGCACTGGCGCCGTACGGGGCGATGCACGGCTGCCGGAGGTCTACGCACTGCTGATCGGCGCCTCCCGGGGTGCCACCACACGCAACGTCGACCCTGAGGTCCGGAACCGGATGCTCGGTCTCGTGTACGCCGGTCTACGCCCGGCTGCGTGAGACGTAGGCGCAGGGTCGCCCTGCTGGTCCTCCTGGTCTTCGCACTGCTGATTCCGGTACCGCTAGGCGCCTACGCGCTCTCGCTGCGCATCCAGTACGACGGTGAGTCGTCGGCCCGCACGCGGAACCACGACGCCTTCTGGCTCGGCCATGCCTGGGTGGATGGCCGTAAGAGCGCGGCTGACGTCACCGCATTGGCCAAACGGCTGCAGGGGACGGGGATCCGGGACCTGTACGTCCACACCGGTCCGCTTGAGCACGACGGCACGCTGGCGCTGGACAAGGTGTCGCCACGCGCGCGCTGGTTCACAACCGCGATGCGGGCCGCTGCACCCGACGTACGGGTGCAGGCTTGGCTCGGCGACGTCGTCCAGCCGGGGAAGAACCCGGGCATGGATCTCGAGGACGCGGCTGTCCGCAAGCAGGTGGTCGCCTCCGCGAAAACCGTGCTGGCACAGGGGTTTCAGGGCATCCACTACGACTTCGAGCCAGTGCGGTCCGGGTCGCGCGGGTTCCTCGCCGTACTGGATGAGACGCGCACCCTGGGCGCACCGCTGTCCGTAGCGGCCCACCAGATCGACCCGCTCTGGCAGCTGCACCGCATCCCGATCGACAAGTGGTGGTCGCAGGACTACTTCCGACAGGTCGCCGAGCGGGTCAACCAGATCGCAGTGATGTCCTACGACACAGCAATGCCACTGGAGTCCTTGTACGGCGGCTATGTCGCCAAGCAGACCAAGTTGGCGCTGGAGGTCACGCCACCCGGCACCGACCTCTTGATGGGCCTTCCGGCGTACTGGGAGAGCAACCCGTCCCACTGGGGACACGCAGAGACCGTCGCCGCCGCAGTCCGAGGCGCACGCCTCGGACTGGGCGACTCAACCCGCCAGAACTTCGGTCTGGCCCTGTACGTCGACTTCACCCTCACAGACGAGCACTGGGCCGCGTACCGCGACGGCTGGAGCTAGCGGGAGCGCTGGACCCGGCCTTCGTCCCAGACCGGCTCGTCGGACTCGTAAACCGTGCCATCGGCACCGAACACGAGGTGGCGGTCGAAGCCACGGGCGAACCAGCGGTCGTGGGTGACGGCGAGAACCGTGCCGTCGAAGGAGTCCAGGCCCTCTTCGAGCGCCTCGGCAGACTCGACGTCCAGGTTGTCGGTGGGCTCGTCGAGCAGCAGCAGGGTCGCACCGGACAGCTCCAGCAGCAGGATCTGGAAGCGCGCCTGCTGACCACCGGAGAGGCTGTCGAAGGTCTGCTCGGCCGCATGCGCCAGCTCGTACCGGTCCAGCTTGCGGGAAGCCAGCTCGCGGCCCATGCCGTCACGGTGCTCGTCACCGCGGTGCAGGATCTCCAGCAGCGTCTTGCCGACCAGCTCCGGGTGCTCGTGGGTCTGGGCGAACCAGCCCGGCCGCACGCGCGCACCGAGCTTCACAACACCGCTGTGCGCGACCGGTGCGATCGGAACCTCACCGATCGGCTGGTGCTCGATATCCGGGTCAGTACCGCCGTTGGCGAGCAGGCGAAGGAAGTGCGACTTCCCCGACCCGTTGGAACCCAGTACGGCGACACGTTCGCCGTACCAGACCTCCAGGTCGAAAGGCTTCATCAGACCGGTCAGCTCCAGCCCGGTGGCCACCACTGCTCGTTTGCCGGTGCGGCCGCCGGTCAGGCGCATGCTGACCTTCTGCTCGCGCGGCAGCTCCTGCGGCGGACCGACCTCCTCGAACTTGCGCAACCGGGTCTGTGCGGCCTTGTAGCGCGAGGCGAGGCCGTCGTTGTACGCCGCCTTGACCTTGTACATCTGCACCAAGGCCTTGAGCTTCGCGTGCTCCTCGTCCCAGCGCCTGCGCAACTCCTCGAACCGTTCGAAGCGGTGCTGTCGAGCCTCGTGGTACGTGCGGAAGCCACCGCCGTGGGTCCACGCGGTGTTGCCGGCCGCACCGAGCTCGACGGTGATGATCCGGGTCGCGGTGTTGGCCAGCAGTTCGCGGTCGTGGCTGATGTAGAGCACCGTCTTCTCGCTGGTGCGCAGCTGCTCCTCGAGCCACCGCTTCGCCGGCACGTCCAGGTAGTTGTCCGGCTCGTCCAGCATCAGGACCTCGTCCGGTCCGCGCAGCAGGGCCTCCAGGACCAGGCGTTTCTGCTCGCCACCGGACAGCGTCTTCACCTCACGCCACTGGCAACGGTCGAAGGGGACTCCGAGCGCAGACGTCGTGCACACGTCCCAGATGACCTCTGCGTCGTACCCGCCGACCTCACCCCAGTCGGAGATCGCCTGCGCGTACTTGAGCTGGGTCTTCTCGTCCTCGGACTCCATCATCGCCAGCTCGGCCTTCTCCAGCGTGGCCGCGGCCTGCTGGAGCGGCTCCGGCGCGACGCTGAGCAGCAGGTCCCGCACAGTCGACGCGTCCCGCACCGAGCCGACGAACTGGCGCATCACACCCAGACCGCCGGAGCGAGCGATGCTGCCGCTGTGCGCCTTCAGGTCCCCCGCGATGATCTTGGTCAGCGTGGTCTTGCCCGAACCGTTCGCTCCGACCAGTGCGACCTTCGCACCGTCCCCCACCCGGAACGTGACGTCGTCCAGCAGCACCCGACCATCCGGCAGCTCGAACCCGATGCCGGCGACTTCTACGTGACCCATTCCCCCAGTCTGACCGGCGGACCCGTCAGCAGGCGAACGGATATCGCGTCACCAGCCCTTCAGGGCATCCAGGTACGTGCTACCGGCCGGCCGGACCGAACCAGTCATGAACAGCTTGAGCGGTGCCGCGAAGAGGCCGTAGGTGTGTGAGCCGGTGAAGAAGCCCGGACTGTTGCAGCCGGTGTACTCCACCCAGATCTCCCGGATACCGGCCGCCGTGGTGAACCGCAACACGATCGCCTCACTCGGCTGAGCGGTCTGTGGTGCGCATTTGAAGACCGGCAGCTCCGAGTTCATCTCGGGCAGCACCTTGATCGCATCGACCACCTGCTGCGCGATCTCCGGGCTGAACGTCTGCTGCCCGAGCAGTGCACCGCCCTTGAGGTCGTAGCGGCACGCGTGCAACCCAGACACCGGCGTAGCGACGTCCAGACCGGTCCCAGCCGGTACGGCGTTCGTCGCCTGCGCCTTGAGGATCGGGTGCGCCGCAGGACAGAGGCTCCCCGCTACAGCAGGCGGCTGACTCGGCACAGCCTCCTGCGTTCTGCCGGCGCCACCAGCCTGCTTCCCGCCGTTGTCCGCCACACCGGCGGTCGACTCGGAGTTCGACGAGGAGGAACCGGTGAACACATTCCAGGAGCCACCGATCGCTACCACGACCAGCACCACGGCGGCGCTCGACAGCACGGCCTGCCGCCGTCGCCGTACGCGTCCCCGTGCAACCGCCGCCAGCTTGCCGCTCGCCGTCTCCGTGGCATCAGCGCGACTCTGGAACGCCGAGGCGAACTTGGGGCCGAGCTCCTGCTCAGGGTCGTGCTCAGGCATCCTCGGCTCCTTCCTTGCTCAGCGTTGTCTTCAGTGCGGCCAGTGCACGGTGCACATGCGATCTGGCCGTGGCCTCCGCACAGTGCAGCAGTACGCCGATCTCGGCGTACGAAAGCTCTTCGTAGAAGCGCAGTACGACGGCTGCGCGCTGCTTGTCCGGCAGCGTCGCGCACAGCGCCCAGATCGCCTCGGACTCCGCCCTGGCCGCCGCACCATCAGGTGCTGCCGGCGCACTGCGGACAGGGTCTTCAACCGGTGCCTCGCGGCGGCGGAAGCGCCGCCACCAGGAGATGTGCGCGTTCACCACCATCCGCTTCACGTAGGCCTCCGGGTCGTCGGCCCGGCTGACCCGTGCCCAGCGGGCGCAGGCGGTCGTCAGGGCGTCCTGGACGGCGTCCTCGGCCAGCGTTCGGTCCCCGGTGAGGACATAGGCGAACCGCATCAGTGCGTCGGCCTTCTGGCCGACCCACTGCTCGAACTCGATCGACTCCGATCGCGCCTCCGCTGTCGCCAAGGCTGCCTCCATAACCCTCAGGACGGCGTCGGACCCGCGTTCGTTGCACGCAGTACCCGGAACCCCTTGGCACTGCCGACGCGCTCGCAGGGGTAGCCCTGCTCGGTCATCCAGCGCTGCAGCGAGTCACCACCGAGGTTCTTGCCGACCACGAACCATGCCACGCCATCGGGCGCAAGACGAGCAAGCCAACGCAACAACATCTTGTGCAGCTCGGGCTTACCGATGTGGATCGCCGGATTCGACCAGATCTGGTCGAACAGCAGGTCCTCCGGTACGTCGTCGGGTAGTGCGGTGTGCACGCGGTCCGCGACTCCGGCCGCTTTGGCGTTCTCGGCGGTCAGCTCCAGCGCCCGGTTGTTCACATCGACCGCCCACACCACTGCGCTCGACTCGACCGCCAGTGCGCAGGCGATCGGCCCGTAGCCCGTTCCCAGGTCGAGGAACGTCCCGGGGCCGGTCGGCGCAGCCACCTCGCGCAGCAACACCGCCGTACCGATGTCCAGACGGTCTCGGGAGAACACCCCGCTCGACGTGGTGAACGTGTAGTCCCGTCCCCAGATCCGGCCCTCGACCGTACGGCGCACGTCTGCCGAAGCGGGCTCCGCCGAGAAGAAATGGTCAGTCACGCTGGTGCACCTCTCCCCTGACCTGTCGGGCCTGCAGGGCCCGCGCAGCCAGCTCGTTGTCCGCCGGATACCGCACTTCTTCCAGTGTGAGCCCGTGAGCAGCCACTACCGCCACCGCCGAGTCCCTGGTGCGAGAACTGAGCACTGACGCGGGCCAGTCGATCTCCCGGCGCCCGTCGCCCACCGGGATCATCGAACCCACCAGCGCGCGCACCATCGAATGACAGAACGCGTCCGCGATCACCGTGCCCTCCAGCAGGCCAGGGCCGGTGCGCTGCCAGGAGAAGTCCAGCAGGGCCCGCACTGTGCTGGCCCCCTCCCGCTTCTTGCAGAACGCCGCGAAGTCGTGCTCCCCCACCAGCTGAGCCGCCGCCGCGTTCATCCGCTCCACATCCAGCGGCCGCCCCACGCGCAGTACATGCCCACGAGTCAGCGGATCCCACCCAGCCTGCTCATCGCACAGGCGGTACACATAACGGCGAGCAAGCGCAGAAAACCGGGCGTCAAAGCCCTCTGGAGCCGCCGTCACGGCCTTGACAACCACATCCGCAGGCAGGACGCCGTTCAGCGCCCTCAAGAGCCTGAACGGCTCCACAGCGCCTTCCACATCGACATGCGTCACCTGACCACGAGCATGTACGCCGGTGTCCGTCCGGCCGGCGCAGGTCACGGCCACCCGCTCCGGCAACCGCAGTACGGTCTGGAGCGCTTCTTCGAGCGATCCCTGCACGGTCCGGAGACCATCCTGACGAGCCCAGCCGTGAAAGGCCGTCCCGTCGTACTTGAGGTCTATCCGCCAACGCCCAGTACCTTCAAACACAGTGCAATCTAACGCAACAGCGCCCCCGCACCGTGAAGTGCGGGGGCGCTGCCGGCAAGCAGACTTACTTGTCGTCGGTCTTCTCGGCCACGACGTCCTGGACCTCGTCGGTCTTGACCTCGTCGGCCGCGACCTCGTCCTGGACCTTGTCCTCGACCTTCGGCTCCGCCTTCTTGGCCGGGGCCTTCTTGGCGGTCTTCTTCGGCTTCGCCTCGGACAGCGCCTCGACGAGCTCGATCTTCACCATCGGCGCGTTGTCACCCTTGCGCGGGCCGAGCTTGATGATGCGGGTGTAACCACCCGGACGGTCGGCGAACCGCTCGCCGATCTCGGTGAAGAGCACGTGCACAACGCTCTTGTCCCGGATCCGCTTCATCACCTGGCGGCGGGAGTTCAGGTCACCACGCTTCGCCTTGGTGATCATCGACTCGGCCAGCGGCTGCAGGCGCTTGGCCTTGGCCGCGGTGGTGGTGATGGCGCCGTGCTCGAACAGCGACGTCGCGAGGTTGCTGAGGATCAGCTTCTCGTGCGCCGGGCTGCCGCCCAGCCGGGCACCCTTGGTGGGGGTAGGCATCTCTTACTCCAGAAGGATCTCAGGCCGGATTGGTGGCCCGGGGTGGGTGTCAGTACTGCTCGGTCTCGGCGAAGCTCTCGTCGTCGTCCTCGGACTCCGTGCCGTAGGCCTCGGCGGCCGCACGCAGGTCGAAGCCGGGAGGCGAGTCCTTCAGCGACAGGCCCATCTCGGCCAGCTTCAGCTTGACCTCGTCGATCGACTTGGAGCCGAAGTTGCGGATGTCCAGCAGGTCCTGCTCGCTGCGCGAGATCAGCTCACCCACGGTGTGGATGCCCTCACGCTTGAGGCAGTTGTAGGACCGGACGGTGAGCTGCAGGTCCTCGACCGGCAGCGCCAGGTCGGCGGCCATCTGCTCGTCCACCGGGGACGGGCCGATGTCGATGCCCTCGGCCTCGACGTTCAGCTCACGGGCCAGGCCGAACAGCTCAACCAGCGTCTTACCGGCCGACGCGACGGCGTCGCGGGGCAGCATCGACGGCTTGGTCTCGACGTCGACCACCAGGCGGTCGAAGTCGGTGCGCTGCTCGACACGGGTCGCCTCGACCTTGTAGGTGACCTTGAGGACCGGGGAGTAGATCGAGTCGACCGGCATCCGGCCGATCTCGGCGTCCGCGGACTTGTTCTGGATCGCGGACACGTAACCGCGGCCACGCTCCACGACCAGCTCCATCTCGAGCCGGCCCTTCTCGTTCAGGGTGGCGATCTTGAGGTCCGGGTTGTGCACCTCGACACCGGCCGGCGGCGCGATGTCCGCGGCGGTGACGTCACCGGGGCCCTGCTTGCGCAGGTACATGGTGACCGGCTCGTCGTGCTCGGAGGAGACGACCAGGTCCTTGAGGTTCAGGATCAGCTGGGTGGCGTCTTCCTTCACCCCGGCAACGGTCGAGAACTCGTGCAGGACACCGTCGACCTTGATGCTGGTGACGGCGGCGCCGGGGATCGAGGACAGCAGGGTCCGGCGGATCGAGTTACCGAGGGTGTAGCCGAAACCCGGCTCCAACGGCTCGATGACGAACCGGGACCGGTGCTCGTCGACGACCTCTTCGGTCAGGGTGGGACGCTGTGCGATAAGCAACTTCGTATTCCTTCACTGTTCGCGACGACCACTATTTGAGGCCGCGAGAGGCTGAAGAACACCGATCCGGCCGGCGGCCTGAGCCACCGGCCGGAACCGGATCAGTTCTTCGAGTAGAGCTCGACGATCAGGTGCTCGGAGACCTGGGTGTCGATCTGCTGCCGGGTGGGCAGCTGGTGGACGAGGATCCGCAACCGCTCCGGCATCACCTCGAGCCAGGCCGGAACAACCCGCTCGGCGTGCGTCTCCCGGGCGATGATGAACGGCGTCGTCTCCGCGGACTTGGCCTTGACATCGATGATGTCGTGGGTGGCCACGCGGTACGACGGGATGTTCACCTTGATGCCGTTCACGGTGAAGTGACCGTGAGTGACGAGCTGGCGGGCCTGCCGGCGCGTCCGGGCCAGGCCCGAACGGTAGATCACGTTGTCGAGCCGGGACTCGAGGATGATCAGCAGGTTGTCACCGGTCTTGCCGGAGCGCCGCGAGGCCTCCTCGTAGTACCGGCGGAACTGCTTCTCCAGCACGCCGTACGAGAAGCGGGCCTTCTGCTTCTCGCGCAGCTGGAGCAGGTACTCGCTCTCCTTCGGACGGCCGCGGCCGTGCATACCCGGCGGGTACGGACGACGCTCGAACGCCTTGTCGCCACCGACGAGGTCGACCCCGAGACGGCGCGACTTCTTGGTCATGGGTCCGGTGTAACGGGCCATTTCTAGTTACCTGCCTCTCTCTGGGTCAGACCCGGCGCCGCTTGGGCGGGCGGCAGCCGTTGTGTGCGGTCGGGGTGACGTCCTGGATGGTGCCGACCTCGAGGCCGACGGCACCCAGCGAACGGATCGCGGTCTCGCGGCCGGAGCCGGGACCCTTCACGAACACGTCGATCTTGCGCATGCCGTGCTCCATCGCCCGGCGTCCGGCGGCCTCGGCGGCCATCTGCGCGGCGAACGGGGTGGACTTGCGCGAACCCTTGAAGCCGACGGTGCCCGCGGAAGCCCACGAGATGACCGCGCCGGTCGGGTCGGTGATCGTCACGATCGTGTTGTTGAACGTGCTCTTGATGTGCGCGTGGCCGGCGGCCACGTTCTTCTTCTCCTTGCGGCGCACCTTCTTGGCGCCGGCCGCGGTGCGGCTCTTGGGAGGCATAAGTCAGTTGCTCCTGGGCAGGTCGAAAGGCTGGGTCATCCGGGTCACTTCTTCTTCTTGCCGGCGATCGCCTTCTTGCGACCCTTGCGGGTGCGGGCGTTCGTCTTCGTGCGCTGACCGCGCACCGGCAGGCCGCTGCGGTGCCGGCGGCCCTGGTACGACCCGATCTCGATCTTGCGGCGGATGTCCGCGGTCACCTCACGGCGGAGGTCACCTTCGATCTGATAGTTGCCTTCGATCCAGTCGCGAAGCTTGACCAGCTCCTCGTCGCCTAGTTCGTGGACGCGCTTGTCACCGGAGATGCCGGTGGCTTCGAGCGTCTTCAGGGCGCGAGTACGACCTACTCCGAAGATGTAGGTGAGAGCGACCTCGATGCGCTTGTCGCGCGGCAGATCGACTCCTACGAGGCGTGCCATGTGGCGGTGTTCCTTTCGTCGGCAGAGGTGTGGTGGCGCGCTGCGTCCTTGCCCGCCTCGGTGTCGTTACTGCTCACCGGCAAGGCCCCGGCCTCTGTTCCGGGGGCAGCGTCCAGCGTGTTACCGGTGCTGGACGAGCATGCGCGCTGTGGTGCGAAAGTGCCGTGCTGCTCGAACGGAGCTTCTCAGCCCTGCCGCTGCTTGTGCCGCGGGTTCTCGCAGATCACCATGACCCGGCCGTGACGGCGGATCACCTTGCACTTGTCGCAGATCTTCTTGACGCTCGGATTGACCTTCATCGAGCTTCTTTCTTCGACAGGTGTTGGTGGTCGTGTTACTTGTACCGATAGACGATGCGACCCCGGGTGAGGTCGTACGGCGACAGCTCCACGACGACCCGGTCCTCGGGGAGGATCCGGATGTAGTGCTGCCTCATCTTGCCGCTGATGTGCGCGAGCACCTTGTGCCCGTTGGACAGTTCAACACGGAACATCGCGTTCGGCAGGGCCTCGACGATGGTGCCCTCGAGTTCGATGACTCCCTCTTTTTTGGGCATGTCCTCGCACTTCTGTAGACGTGACTGACTATGGCTCGAAAAGAGCCAACAACCGAGTGTACGTCACTACCACACCCGAAACCCAATCGGCCGTCTCTCGCCATACTTACCACTTAGTTAGTACCCCACTTTGTAGTGGGTACTTGTCCGTCACGCAGCGCAGCCACCAGGGTTGCCGGTATGAAGACACCAGTCACCGTCCTCGGCCTGGGAGCGATGGGAACCGCCCTCGCCCAGGCCTTCCTGGCCGCCGGCCACCCGACCACCGTCTGGAACCGTACCCCCGGCCGCTCCCCCGAACTCGATGCGCTCGGGGCCGTCCGCGCCGAGACCCCCGGCGACGCCGTACAAGCCTCCCCGCTGACCGTCGTCTGCCTGCTCGTCGACACCACGGTGCGCGACACCCTCGACGGCATCGACCTCACCGGCAAGGTGATCGCCAACCTCACGAACTCCACCCCCGACCAGGCCCGGGCCCTGTCCGACGAGTTCGTCGCGCGGGGAGCGTCGTACCTGGACGGCGGCATCATGGCGGTTCCGGTGATGATCGGCGGCCCGGCCGCCTTCATCTTCTACAGCGGCGACTCCGCTGCCTACGAACGCCACCAGGCCAACCTCGCACCCCTGGCTCGGCCCGTGTACGTCGGTAAGGACGCCGGCCTGGCCGCGTTGTACGACATCGCGTTGCTGAGCGGGATGTACGGGATGTTCGCCGGCGCCCAGCACAGCCTGGCGCTGATGCAGGGCGAGGACATCCCGGCGGTCGAGTTCGCCGAGAAGTTCCTGATCCCGTGGCTGACGGCCATGCTGGGCACGGTTTCCGGGATGGCGGCCGACCTCGACATCCCGCCGGCACCCGGAACGGCCGGATCGAACCTGGCCATGCAGGCTGCCGCGTTCGACAACCTGATCGACACCGCAGTCGCGCAGGGGGTCGACCCCACCCTCCTGGCGCCAGTGGGCGACGTACTGAACAAGGCTGTCGACGCTGGTCATGGCGACGAGGACCTGGCCGCGATGGTCCACTTGCTCAAGACGAACGCGTAGCCGCCCACTGCTCGCCCTCGCGCCACAGCTGCTCGGGCATCAGGTCCAGCAGATCGCAGGCAGCATCGAGATGGGCGAGCGCCGTGGTGGTGTCCCGGTACGCCGGGAAGATCGCGACGAACCGGCGTCCCTCACAACTGAACCCGAACGGGGTGACGCCGGTGAGGACCTCGACCGCGCGAGGGTGCAGCAGCGCCTGAGCGTGGTCCTCGCGGCCGTTGAAGAGGTTGTAGTGCCCGGGCAAGCCGTCGATGTCCAAGGGCAGCGGCAGTAGCCCAGCGGCCGCGACCGGCGCCAGTCCGGACGGCAGCACCTGCAGCGGCGGCAGCGGGCGGTCGACCTGGAGATCAAGGAAGTCGAAGCCGAGATTGCGACGCCGGACGCGGTGCCGGAACTCACCGCTGACGAACTCCCTACCGCGATGCCGACCGGTGGTCACCTCGGCCACCTCGGCCCGCGGATCCAGATCGAACGGCGGGAACGGCCAGCGCTCGAGCACGTCCGGACCGGCCACCGCGATCCGCCAACCGAGCTCGCGGGCAGCCCGCGCCCAGTCCTTCCGCAGCCGTACGTCGGCCATCCGCATCGCCAGCGTGAACGCCAGCAGCACCGCGAACCAGCCGAGCATGAACCAGCCCACCCAGCGCGGTTCCACCAGCAGACCGACGATCACCAGCGGTACGGCGACGGCGAACCAGATCACGTAGACGAGCACGGACCCCTGCCGCAGCTGCCAGGCCAGGGCCGGGCGGAGTTGCCGGGTCAACGGCGCTTTCCGAGATTGCCCATGGCGATGATCGCCCACGGGATCAGCAACCACACCGGCCAGAAGTGCGGCCAGTGCCCGTTGTGCGCGAGCCCGATCACGAACCAGATCACCACGTTGATCGCGACGACGCCGGTGAAGCCACCACCCAACGCCATCAGCCCGCCCTTGCGGCGCTGCTCGACGTCCTTCGTCGGGAACTCCCCCGGCGCGGGCGCCGGCTTCGCGTCCTGGACGACAGCAGGTGTCTGGTACGTCTGCATCGGCGGCAGGTCGCGCACCAGCGGCTCGAGTTCGCCGTACGTCTGCACGACGTACAGCTGATCCAGACGCGACGAGAACTCAGGCTGATCCAGCCGGCCGTCGGCGAACGCATCCCGCAACCGCCCGGCAATCTTTTCCCGGTCGGCTTCGGTGAATCGCTGATGCGGCTGGTACTGAGGCATATCTCAAGTGTGCCTCAGTCTCCGGGCCGCGCGCGTCCCCCGATGGACGGACGCGGGATGTCAGTCCGCCAGTGCGCCGCAGGTGACCCCGAGCTCGGCGAGCTTGGCGGCACCACCGTCGAGGGCGGTCAGCACCCACGGTCCTTGCGGAGTGAGAGTGAACGTGTGCTCGGTGTGAGCGGCCGCGCGACCGTCGTCGGTCACCACGGTCCAGTCGTCGTCAAGCGTGTGGTTGTCCTGCTTGCCGAGTGTCAGCATCGGCTCGACCGCCAGCGCCAGACCCTCGACCAGCTTCGGGCCACGGCCCGGCTTGCCGAAGTTCGGCACGTTCGGCGGCTGGTGCATCGCCGAACCGATCCCGTGCCCGACGAAGTCCTCGACGATCCCGTACGACGAGTTGGCGCGCACGTGTGCCTCGACCGCGGCCGAAATGTCGGTCAGCCGGCCACCGAGCTTCGCGGCGGCGAATCCCCGCCACATCGACTCCTCGCAGATCCGGGCCAGCTCGAGCAGGTCGTCGCCGACCGTGCCGACCGGCACCGTGATCGCGGCGTCGCCGTGCCACCCGTCCACGATCGCACCGCAGTCGATCGAGATCAGATCGCCCTCGACGAGCACCCGGGAACCGGGGATGCCGTGCACGATCTCGTCGTTCACCGAGGCACAGATCGAGCCCGTGAACCCGTGGTAGCCCAGGAACGACGGTGTCGCACCGGAGGAACGGATGTTGTCCTCGGCGATCGCGTCCAGCTCACCGGTACTGATCCCGGGCTTGACGGCGTCGCGGAGCAACTCCAGCGTGCGGCCGACCACCAGGCCGGCCGCTCGCATGGCGAGGATCTGTTCGCGGGTCTTGATCTCGATCCCGCGGTCCTTGAATATCACTGCAGTCCTTCAGTCGGTCAGTGACTTGAGCGCCGCGATGACGCGCTCGCTGACCTCGTCGATCTCGCCGACGCCGTCCACCTCGACCAGCAGCTCGCGCTGGCCGTAGACCGCCAGCAGCGGCTTGGTCTCGGCGGTGTACACGTCCTGACGGTGCCGGATGACCTCTTCGGAGTCATCCGTGCGGCCGTCGGTGTGGGCCCGCTTGGTCATCCGGTCCACCAGGACGTCGATGTCGGCGACCAGCGCCACCACCGCGTCCAGCTTGTGGCCGTGCTCGGCCAGGATGTCGTCCAGCGTGCCCACCTGGGCGAGGGTGCGCGGGTACCCGTCGAGCAGGAACCCGTCACCGGCGTCGGCCTCCGACAACCGGTCGCGCACCATCGCGTTGGTGACCTCGTCGGGGACGTAGTCCCCGGCATCCATGAAGCGCTTGGCTTCGAGACCGAGCGGCGTCTCGTCCTTCACGTTCGCTCGGAAGATGTCGCCGGTGGACACGGCCGGGATATTCAGGCGTTCCGCAAGCACCTTTGCCTGCGTGCCCTTGCCCGCCCCGGGCGGACCCATCAGCAACATTCTCATCAGCGCAGGAACCCTTCGTAGTTACGTTGCTGCAGCTGAGACTCGATCTGCTTCACCGTGTCCAGGCCCACGCCGACCATGATCAGGATCGACGTACCACCGAAGGGGAAGTTCTGGTTCGCGCCGGCGAGAACCAGGGCGATCAGCGGAATCAGCGACAGCACGGCCAGGTAGATGGCACCCGGCAGAGTGATGCGGTTCAGCACGTAGCCCAGGTATTCCTCGGTCGGCCGGCCGGCCCGGATACCCGGGATGAAGCCGCCGTACTTCTTCATGTTGTCCGCGACTTCCTTCGGGTTGAAGGTGATCGAGACGTAGAAGTAGGTGAAGAACAGGATCAGGGCGACGTAGGTAGCCATGTAGATCGGGTGGTCGCCCTTGACCAGGTGTCCTTGGATCCAGATCGCCCATCCCTTGTCAGCTTGGAACTGACTGATCAGCACGGGCAGATACATCAGGCTGGAGGCGAAGATGACCGGGATGACACCGGCCTGGTTCACCTTCAGCGGGATGTAGGTGGAGGTGCCGCCGAACATCTTCCGGCCGACCATCCGCTTGGCGTACTGCACCGGGATCCGGCGCTGCGCCTGCTCGATGAAGATGACCGCGGCCATGATCACCAGACCGACGGCGATGACGACGAAGAACGTCCCCAGCCCCTTCTGCTTGCGGATGCTCCACAGGCTGGTCGGGAAGGTGGCGACGATCTGGGTGAAGATCAGGATCGACATACCGTTACCGACACCACGGTCGGTGATCAGCTCACCCAGCCACATGATCACGCCGGTACCGGCGGTCATGGTCAGCACCATGATGGTGACGTGGAACCAGTCGTCCTTGTACAGCAGCGGTTCGAGGCAGCCGGTGAACAGCCGGCCCGGGGTCCGGGCGAGCGCCACGAAGGCCGTCGACTGCAGGATCGCCAGACCGACGGTCAGGAAACGGGTGTACTGGGTGATCTTGGCCTGGCCCGCCTGGCCTTCCTTCTTCAGCGACTCCAGCCGCGGGATCACCACGGTGAGCAGCTGCAGGATGATGCTGGCGGTGATGTACGGCATGATGCCGAGCGCGAAGATCGCGAGCTGCAGCAGCGCACCGCCGGAGAACAGGTTGATCAGGTTGTAGAGATTGGCGTTGGCGCCGTTCTCCGCTCCCTTGATACACGTCTGCAGCGACTGGACGTTGACGCCGGGGGCCGGCACGACGGAGCCGATCCGGAAGATCACGACGATGAAGAGCACGAACAAGATCTTCCGGCGCAGGTCCGGAGTCTTGAACGCGTTGGCAAAGGCGCCTAACACCCTGTCCTCCCACATGTTTCCTCTGCCCCGGGCAGGGCAGGGGTCTGGCATAGCAGCCGGGCAAGAGACGAACCAGGGCCCGTCCGACCGGTGCAGAGTATCAAGCACCGGGCGTTACGAGCCCTGGACCGCATGTCACACCTCGGTGGTGGTTCCCCCAGCAGCCTGGATCTTGTCCAGAGCCGACTTCGAGAACTTGTGCGCCGAGACCTGCAGGGCGACGGTCAGTTCGCCGTCACCCAGCACCTTCACCGGCTGACCACGACGGACCGCGCCCTTGGCGACCAGTTCGGCTACGCCGACCTCGCCACCTTCGGGGAACAGTTGTCCGAGCTTGTCCAGGTTAACGACCTGGAACTCCACTCGGTTCCTGCTCTTGAAGCCCTTCAGCTTCGGGAGCCGCATGTGCTGCGGCATCTGGCCACCCTCGAAGTACTCGGGGATGTTGTTCCGGGCCTTGCTGCCCTTGGTACCGCGGCCGGCCGTCTTACCCTTGGAACCCTCACCACGACCCACGCGGGTCTTGGCGGTCTTGGCTCCGGGCGCCGGACGCAGGTGATGAACCTTCAGCGCCATGTCAGTCGACCTCCTCGACGGTGATGAGGTGGCGAACCGTGCGCACCATGCCGCGAACCTCGGGACGGTCCTCGTGGACGGCGCTGTCGCCGATCCGCTTGACGCCCAGGGTGCGCAGCGTGTCGCGCTGGTTCTGCTTGCCACCGATGCCCGAACGGGTCTGGGTGACCTTCAAGCGTGCCATCAGGAAGCCACCTCCGCCCGCGCCTTCAGCAGCGCTGCCGGAGCGACGTGCTCGACCGGCAGGCCACGGCGCGCGGCCACGGCCTCCGGAGTCTCCAGGGCCTGCAGCGCGGCCACCGTGGCGTGCACCACGTTGATCGCGTTGGAGGAACCCAGCGACTTGCTGAGGATGTCGTGGATCCCGGCGCACTCCAGTACGGCGCGTGCCGAGCCACCCGCGATCACACCGGTACCGGGAGCGGCCGGACGCAGCATGACAACGCCTGCGGCCTTCTCGCCCTGGACCGGGTGCGGGATGGTGCCCTGGATCCGCGGCACCTTGAAGAATGCCTTCTTGGCCTCCTCGACGCCCTTGGCGATCGCCGCGGGCACCTCCTTGGCCTTGCCGTAACCCACACCGACGGTGCCTTCGCCGTCGCCGACGACCACGAGGGCGGTGAAGCTGAAGCGACGACCACCCTTCACGACCTTGGCAACACGGTTGATGGCTACCACGCGCTCGATGTAGGCGGTCTTGTCAGCTGCCGCACCACGACCACCGTCGCGGCCACGGCGCTCACCACCGGCGCCGCCTCCGCGACGCTGCTGGCCTCCGCTCATTTCGAACTACCTTCTTCCTTGTGTGAAGCCATCAGAAACCGAGCCCGTTCTCACGCGCGGCGTCGGCCAGGGCCGCGATCCGTCCGTGGTACTTGTTCCCGGCGCGGTCGAAGACGACCGCCTCGATGCCCGCAGCCTTGGCGCGGTCGGCGATCAGGCCGCCGACGGTCTTGGCCTTGTCGGTCTTGTTGTCCGACGCACCGCGCAGGTCGGCCTCCATGGTGGAGGCGGAGACCAGCGTCTTGCCGGCCACGTCGTCGATGACCTGAACGAACAGGTGCCGCGACGACTTGGTGACCACCAGGCGCGGGCGATCCGGCGTTCCGTTGATCTTCTTCCGGACGCGGATCTGGCGACGCAGCCGCGACGCCGTCTTCTTGGCGGAGTGCTTGTTGTGACGCAGTCCGATCGCCATGGTTACTTACCAGCCTTTCCGACCTTGCGGCGGACCTGCTCGCCGGCGTACCGCACACCCTTGCCCTTGTACGGCTCGGGCTTGCGCAGCTTGCGGATGTTGGCAGCGACCTCGCCGACCGACTGCTTGTCGATCCCGATGACCGAGAAGCGGGTCGGGGCCTCGACGTTGAACGTGATGCCCTCGGGAGCGTCCACCGTGATGGTGTGGCTGTACCCGAGCGAGAACTCCAGCTGGGTCGGTCCCTTGGACAGGACGCGGTACCCGACGCCGACGATCTCGAGCTTCTTCTCGTAGCCGTCCGTCACGCCGGTCACCAGGTTGGCGATCAGGGTGCGGGACAGACCGTGCAGTTCCTTGCTCTTGCGCTGCTCGTCCGGACGCGAGACGGCGATCGTGCCGTCCTCGTCGCGGGCGACCGCGATGGGCTCCGCAACAACGTGCGAGAGCTGGCCCTTGGGACCCTTCACGGTGACCGTCTGGCCGTCGATCGTGACGTCGACGCCGGACGGGACCGTGATCGGGAGCTTACCGATGCGAGACATGAGAGTGGTCCTCCTTCCGGTTCTTCGTCACCAGACGTAGGCGAGGACTTCCCCGCCAACGCCCTTGTTCTTGGCCTGACGGTCGGTCAGCAGTCCCTGGGAGGTCGAGATGATCGCGACACCCAGGCCACCGAGGACCTTCGGCAGGTTGGTCGACTTCGCGTAGACCCGCAGGCCCGGCTTCGAGATCCGGCGCACGCCCGCGATGGAGCGCTCCCGGGTCGGACCGAACTTGAGGTCGACGATCAGGGTCTTGCCGACGGCGCCCTCCTTGGGCTCCTCCACCTTGTAGGAGGAGATGTAGCCCTCCTGCTGAAGGATGTCGGCGATGCCCTGCTTGATCTTGCTGTACGGCATCGAGGTCGACTCGTGGTACGCCTGGTTGGCGTTGCGCAGACGCGTCAGCATGTCTGCGATCGGGTCGGTCATCGTCATGGCCTGGGGCCTCTTTCCCGCCGTGGTTTCGCCGCGTGGCGACCTACGGTGACTAGATGGTGAATGGAGAAACGATCAGGGGTGGAGACGGTCACCAGCTGGACTTGGTCACACCGGGCAGCTCGCCCCGGTGCGCCATCTCCCGCAGGCAGATCCGGCAGAGGCCGAACTTGCGGAAGACCGCCTTCGGCCGGCCGCAGCGCTGGCAGCGCGTGTAGCCACGCACCGCGAACTTCGGGGTCCTGGCCTGCTTGACCTTCAGTGCTGTCTTCGCCACGTCAGTTCTCCTTGAACGGGAAGCCGAGTGCCCGCAGCAGGGCCCGGCCCTCGTCGTCGTTCTTGGCGGTGGTCACCACGGTGATGTCCATGCCGCGGACCCGGTCGATGCGGTCCTGGTTGATCTCGTGGAACATCACCTGCTCGGTCAGACCGAAGGTGTAGTTCCCGGTGCCGTCGAACTGCTTGGCCGACAGACCACGGAAGTCGCGGATCCGGGGCAGGGCCAGCGAGAGCAGCCGGTCCAGGAACTCCCACATCCGGTCGCCGCGCAGCGTGACGTGCGCGCCGATCGGCATGCCTTCGCGCAGCTTGAACTGGGCGATCGACTTGCGGGCCTTGGTCACCTGCGGCTTCTGGCCGGTGATCGCGGCCAGGTCCTTGACGGCGCCCTCGATCAGCTTGGAGTCACGGGCCGCCTCGCCGACGCCCATGTTCACCACGATCTTGGTCAGACCGGGGACCTGCATGACGTTGGCGTAGCTGAACTCCTCGTTCAGCTTGCCGACGATCTCCTCGCGGTACTTCGTCTTCAGCCGGGGCTGAACCCGCTCGGTCACTGTCTCGGTCATCAGATCTCCTCGCCGGTACGCCGCGCGATCCGGACGCTCCGGAAACCGGCGTACGTCGAACCGTCGGGGCGCCGCTTCTGCACCTCGACGCGGTTGTAGCCGACGCGGGTGGTCACCTTCTGCTTCTTGCCGTCCTTCTCGACCTCGACCAGAAGCATCACGTTGGAGACGTGGATCGGGGCTTCCTGGGTGACGATGCCACCCGTGGTGCCGCCGCGCTGGGCCTGCTGCACCTTGGTGTGCTTCTTGACCCGGTTCACGCCTTCGACGATGACCTTCTCGGCATCGGGCAGGACCTGAATGATCTTGCCTTCGAGACCCTTGGACTTACCGGCGATCACGCGGACCTGATCGCCCTTCTTCACGTGCAACTTGCGCTGGGCAGCCATCTCAGAGCACCTCCGGTGCGAGCGAGATGATCTTCATGAAGCGCTTCTCGCGCAGCTCCCGGCCGACCGGCCCGAAGATACGGGTGCCGCGCGGCTCGCCATCGGCCTTGAGGATCACGGCGGCGTTCTCGTCGAACCGGATGTAGGAGCCGTCCGGACGCCGGCGCTCCTTCACGGTGCGAACGATGACGGCCTTGACGACGTCGCCCTTCTTGACGCCGCCACCCGGGATCGCGTCCTTGACGGTGGCGACGATCGTGTCACCGACACCGGCGTAGCGCCGACCGGAGCCACCGAGAACGCGGATGCAAAGAATTTCCTTTGCGCCCGTGTTGTCGGCGACCTTCAGTCGCGACTCCTGCTGGATCATCTGTTGATCTCCTGGTTGTCTCGCTGGTTCTCATTCACATGAGCCTTGCGGAACGAATAATTTCGATTGGTTTCCGGACGAACCGGGACTACTTGGCCTTCTCGAGGATCTCGACCAGGCGCCAGCGCTTGGTCGCCGACAGCGGCCGGGTCTCCATCAGCAGCACGCGGTCGCCGATCCCGGCGGCGTTCTGCTCGTCGTGGGCCTTGAGCTTGCTGGTCCGCCGGATGACCTTGCCGTAGAGCTTGTGCTTGACCCGGTCCTCGACCTCGACGGTGATGGTCTTGTCCATCTTGTCGCTGAGCACCAGGCCCTCACGGGTCTTACGGGTGCTGCGGGTCTCGGGGGTCGTGCTCACGGTCTCGTCCTTCACGTTCTCGGTCATGCCTTCGCCTCGGCCTTCTCGCTGTCGTCCGCGGTCTCGGTCGACTCGACCTCGGCCTCGACGACCGGGGCCTCGACCTCTTCGGTGATGCCGAGCGCACGCTCGGTCAGCACCGTGTAGATGCGGGCGATGTCCTTCCGGACGGCGCGCAGCCGGCCGTGCGACTCCAGCTGTCCGGTGGCAGCCTGGAACCGGAGGTTGAACAGCTCCTCCTTGGCTTCACCGAGCTTGCTCAGCAGCTCGTCCCGGCCCAGGTTCCGCAGCTCGGCGGCGGTCAGGGTAGCCATCAGTTCTCACCTGCCTCTCGGGTGATGAAGCGGCACTTCATCGGCAACTTGTGGATCGCGCGGCGCATGGCCTCGCGAGCGATGTCCTCCGGCACGCCGGAGAGCTCGAACATCACACGACCCGACTTCACGTTCGCGATCCACCACTCGGGCGAACCCTTACCGGAACCCATCCGGGTCTCGGCCGGCTTCTTGGTCAGCGGGCGGTCCGGGTAGATGTTGATCCAGACCTTTCCGCCACGCTTGATGTGCCGGGTCATCGCGATACGCGCCGACTCGATCTGCCGGTTGGTGACGTAGTGGCTTTCCAGGGCCTGGATGCCGAACTCACCGAACGCCAGCGTGGTACCGCCCTTGGCAGCGCCGGAGCGCTTCGGGTGGTGCTGCTTGCGGTGCTTGACCTTGCGGGGGATGAGCATCGTTCAGCTCTCCGTTCCGGTCGTCTCGGCGGGCTTGTCGGCCGCCGGAGCAGTCGCCTCGGCAGCTGGAGCCGCGTTGCGGGCGTTGTCCCGGCCACCGTCACGACGGCCACCACGGTCGCCGCCACGGTCGCGGTCGCCGCCACGGCCACCACGGTCGTCGCGACGGGCCGGCCGACGCTGCTGGGTGGCAGCGCGGGCCGCGGCCTGCGCTTCGCGCTCGGCCCGGGAGCCGGCCACGTCACCCTTGTAGATCCAGACCTTCACGCCGATCCGGCCGAAGGTCGTGCGGGCCTCGTAGAAGCCGTAGTCGATGTCGGCGCGCAGCGTGTGCAGCGGCACCCGACCCTCGCGGTAGAACTCCGACCGCGACATTTCGGCGCCACCAAGACGGCCGGAGCACTGGATCCGGATGCCCAGGGCGCCGCCACGCATGGTGGTCTGCATCGCCTTGCGCATCGCGCGGCGGAACGCCACGCGGCCGGACAGCTGCTCGGCCACACCCTGTGCGACCAGCTGCGCGTCCACCTCGGAGTTCTTCACCTCGAGGATGTTCAGCTGCACCTGCTTGCCGGTGAGCTCCTCCAGGCTGCCCCGGATCCGGTCCGCCTCGGCGCCACGGCGGCCGATGACGATGCCCGGACGAGCGGTGTGGATGTCGACCCGCACGCGGTCACGGGTGCGCTCGATCTCCACCCGGGAGATACCGGCGCGCTCCATGCCCTTGCTCAGCAGCTTGCGGATCTTGACGTCCTCGCCGACGTAGTCCTTGTACAGCTTGTCGGCGTACCAACGGCTCTTGTGGTCGGTGCTGATGCCGAGACGGAACCCGTGCGGGTTTACCTTCTGTCCCACGTCAGGACTCCTTCTTCTCAGCGGTGGCCTTCTTGGCAGCCGCCTTCTTGGCGGTTGCCTTCTTGGCCGGCTTCTCGGCCGCGTCCGACTTCTCGGCAGCAGCCTTCTTCGCCGTCTTCTTGGCCGGGGCCTTCTTGGCAGTCTCAGCCTTGGCCTCGTCCGCCTTCTTGGCGGTCTTCTTGGCCGGCGCCTTGGCGACGGGCTCCTCGATGACCCGCGGCTGCACCACGACAGTGATGTGGCTGGTCCGCTTGTCGATCCGGGTCGCCCGGCCCTGGGCGCGGGGGCGGTGACGCTTCAGCGTCGGTCCCTCGTCGACCAGGATCTTCGAGACGATCAGCTCGTCCCGGCTCAGGTGCTCGGTGCCCTCGGCGTTCGCCGCGGCGCTGTCCACGACCTTGTACACGGTCGCGGCAGCGGCCTGCGGGGCGAACTTCAGAGTGGCGAGTGCGTCGTCGACGCCCACACCGCGCACCAGATCGGCCACGCGACGCGCCTTCATCGGCGTCACGCGGACGAAGCGCGCGACCGCGAAGGCCCCGGGCTGCTCGCCCAACAGGCTCTCGCGACGGGCACTGACGGCCCTACGCTCTTGAACGCTCATGATGTTCGAATCTCTCCGTAGGTTGCTTTCGCGTCGTCAACTGACCAGCGGTCAGCGACGCCGTGACTTCCGGTCGTCCTTCTCGTGACCCTTGAACGTCCGGGTCGGGGCGAACTCGCCGAGCTTGTGCCCGACCATCGCGTCCGTCACGAACACCGGCACGTGCTTGCGGCCGTCGTGCACCGCAATCGTGTGGCCGATCATGTCCGGCACGATCATCGATCGGCGGGACCAGGTCTTGATCACATTCTTGGTGCCCTTTTCGTTCTGCACCTCCACCTTCTTTGCCAGGTGGTGGTCGACGAACGGGCCCTTCTTCAAGCTGCGTGGCATTCTGGCCGGCTCCTATCAGCGCTTCTTGCCGGCCTTGCGGCGCCGGACGATCATGCGGTCGCTTTCCTTGCGGGTACGGGTACGGCCCTCGGGCTTGCCCCACGGGGACACCGGGTGGCGTCCACCCGAGGTCTTACCCTCACCACCACCGTGCGGGTGGTCGACCGGGTTCATCGCGACACCGCGGACGGTCGGGCGCTTGCCCTTCCAGCGCATCCGGCCGGCCTTGCCCCAGTTGATGTTCGACTGCTCGCCGTTGCCGACCTCGCCGAGGGTGGCGCGGCAGCGTACGTCGACCATCCGGACCTCGCCGGAGGGCATCCGCAGGGTTGCCATCCGACCCTCCTTCGCGACCAGCTGAATGCTGGTACCGGCGGAGCGGCCCATCTTGGCGCCACCACCCGGACGCAGCTCGACAGCGTGGATCGTGGAGCCGACCGGGATGTTGCGCAGCGGCAGGTTGTTGCCGACCTTGATGTCGGCGGCCGGGCCGTTCTCGACGACGGTGCCCTGCTTCAGGTTGGTCGGGGCGAGGATGTAGCGCTTCTCGCCGTCGACGTAGTGCAGCAGTGCGATCCGCGCGGTGCGGTTCGGGTCGTACTCGATGTGCGCGACCTTGGCCGGCACGCCGTCCTTGTCGTACCGCTTGAAGTCGATCAGGCGGTACGCACGCTTGTGGCCGCCACCCTGGTGCCGAGTGGTGATCTTGCCGCTGTTGTTGCGGCCACCCTTCTTCGGCAGCGGGCGCAGCAGCGACTTCTCAGGGGTCGAACGGGTGAGCTCGACGAAGTCGGCCACGCTGGAGCCACGACGGCCCGGCGTTGTCGGCTTGTATTTGCGGATACCCATTACGACTGGCCTCCGAAGATATCGATGCGGTCGTCACCCTTGAGGGTCACGATCGCCCGCTTGGTGTCCGGGCGCTTGCCCCAGCCCGCACGGGTGCGGCGGCGCTTGCCCTTGCGGTTCAGCGTGTTGACGTCGTTCACCTTGACCTTGAACACCTTCTCGACCGCGAGCTTGATCTCGGTCTTGTTGGCGTCGGGAGCGACCTCGAACGTGTACTTCTGCTCGTCCAGCAGGCCGTAGCTCTTCTCGCTCACGACCGGCCGCAGCAGCACGTCCCGCGGGTCCTTGTTCACTCCGTGGCTCATGCTTCAACCTCCTGCTCGGCCTCGGTCGACGTTGCGACGGCCTTCACGGACTTACCTTTCGGGGCGCCGGCGACGAAGCTGTCGAGCGCACCCTTGGTGAACACGACCGCGTCGCTGCACAGCACGTCGTACGCGTTCAGCTGGTCGGCCGCGATCAGGTGCACGTGCTGCACGTTGCGCAGGCTCAGCCAGGTGAGCTCGTCGGCCCGGTCCACGACGACGAGCGCCTTGCCCGGGTCGGTGACGGCCGACAGCACGCTCAGCGCGCTCTTGGTCGACGGGGTGTCGCCCTCGACGAACGCCTCGACCACGAACACGCGGCCGTCCCGGGCCCGGTCCGACAGCGCGCCCCGGAGAGCGGCGGCGATCATCTTCTTCGGGGTCCGCTGGCTGTAGTCACGCGGCGTGGGGCCGTGGACGACGCCACCACCGGTGAACTGCGGCGCGCGGGTCGAACCCTGGCGGGCGCGACCGGTGCCCTTCTGGCGGTACGGCTTGGCGCCACCACCGGACACCTCGCCCCGGCGCTTGACCTTGTGCGTGCCCTGACGGGCCGCGGCCAGCTGGGCCACCACTACCTGGTGGATCAGCGGGATGTTGACCTGTACGTCGAACAGCTCGGCCGGAAGCTCGGCGGAACCCTTCTTGCTGACCTTGTCGCCCTTCACGGCGACGACGTCGACGGTGCTCACTTGGCAGCCCCCTTCGCGGCGTTGCGGATCAGCACCAGGCCGCCCTTGGGACCGGGAACGGCACCCTTGAGCAGGATCAGGCCGCGGTCCGCGTCGATGGCGTGCACGGTGATGTTCTGCGTGGTGACCTTCTCGTGGCCCATCCGGCCGGCCATCTTCAGACCCTTGAAAACCCGGCCCGGGGTGGCGCAGCCGCCGATGGAACCCGGCGAGCGGTGCTTCTTGTGGACACCGTGGGTGGCGCGCAGACCGTGGAAGCCGTGCCGCTTCATCACACCGGCGAAACCCTTGCCCTTGCTGGTGGCGGAGACGTCGACCAGCTCGCCGGCCTCGAAGGCCTCGGCCTTGATCTCCTGGCCCAGCGTGTACTCGCTGGCGTCAGCGGTCCGCAGCTCCAGCAGGTGCCGCCGCGGCGTCACGCCGGCCTTGTCGAAGTGGCCGCGCATGGGCTTGGTCACCTTGCGCGGGTCGATGTCGCCGAACGCGATCTGGACACCGTCGTAGCCGGCGTCGGCAGCGGTCCGGACGCCGGTGACGACACACGGGCCGGCCTGGATCACGGTGACGGGGACGACACGGTTGTTCTCGTCCCAGGTCTGGGTCATGCCGAGCTTGGTGCCCAGCAGACCGCGCGTGTTCTTGTGATTGCTCATCAGCTGTTCGCGTCCCTCAGAGCTTGATCTCGATGTCGACGCCCGCCGGCAGGTCGAGCCGCATCAGCGAGTCGACGGTCTTCGGCGTGGGGTCGATGATGTCGATGAGCCGCTTGTGGGTGCGCATCTCGAAGTGCTCGCGGCTGTCCTTGTACTTGTGCGGCGAGCGGATGACGCAGAACACGTTCTTTTCCGTCGGCAACGGCACCGGGCCAGCAACCTTCGCACCAGTACGCGTCACCGTGTCGACAATCTTGCGTGCCGAGCTGTCGATGACCTCGTGGTCGTAGGCCTTCAGCCGGATGCGGATCTTCTGTCCCGCCATCGCTTCGCTTCGTCCTTCTCTATCGTCAACGTCTACGTTGCTCCGACCCCCGCGGTCGGGTGTGTCGCGTGCGCGGAACGCGCGTGACTCACCGCTTCTTCGACCAGGGCTTGGGGATCGGGGCTCGGTCTCGGACCGGGCCTCGGCATGGTCTCCGGTCCGGCGCACCAGCCAGACGGAACGTCTGGGGCGCGCCCCGGCAACCTCGCCTGAGCAACCTGAATATTGTGCCAGAGATCGGCGCCGAAACGCCAATCGGGTGGCTTTGACCCCGATCTCCCGCCCACCTGAGCGGGGATCGGGTGCAAAGCAGAGGTCCGCGGGGCTCAGACTACGAGCCCACGCGGACCTCGTGAGATCACTTGAGGATCTTGGTGACCCGGCCGGCGCCGACGGTGCGGCCACCTTCACGGATCGCGAACTTGAGGTTCTCCTCCATGGCGATCGGCTGGATCAGCTCGACGTTCATGTCGGTGTTGTCGCCCGGCATGACCATCTCGGTGCCCTCGGGGAGGGTGACGACGCCGGTCACGTCCGTGGTACGGAAGTAGAACTGCGGGCGGTAGTTCTGGAAGAACGGCGTGTGCCGGCCGCCCTCTTCCTTCGAGAGGATGTAGACCGAAGCCTCGAAGGAGGTGTGCGGGGTCGTGGTGCCCGGCTTGATGACGACCATGCCGCGCTCGACGTCCTCGCGCTTGGTGCCACGAAGCAGCAGACCGACGTTCTCGCCCGCCTGGCCCTCGTCGAGGAGCTTGCGGAACATCTCGATACCGGTGACGGTGGTCGTCTGCTTGGTCTCACGGATGCCGACGATGTCGACGGTCTCGTTGACCTTGACGATGCCGCGCTCGATCCGGCCGGTGATGACGGTGCCACGACCGGTGATCGTGAAGACGTCCTCAACGGGCATCAGGAACGGCTTGTCGACCTCGCGCTCCGGCTGCGGGATGTAGGAGTCGACCGCGTCCATCAGCTCGATGATCGACTCGCCCCACTTGGCGTCGCCCTGCAGCGCCGGGTGAGCGGCGACGCGGACGATCGGCGCGTTGTCGCCGTCGAACTCCTGCTCCGAGAGCAGCTCGCGGACCTCGAGCTCGACGAGCTCCAGGATCTCCTCGTCGTCCACCATGTCGCACTTGTTCAGCGCGACGACCATCGCCGGCACGCCGACCTGACGGGCGAGCAGCACGTGCTCACGCGTCTGCGGCATCGGGCCGTCGGTGGCGGCGACGACCAGGATCGCACCGTCCATCTGGGCCGCACCGGTGATCATGTTCTTGATGTAGTCGGCGTGACCCGGGCAGTCGACGTGCGCGTAGTGGCGCGCCTCGGTCTGGTACTCGACGTGCGCGATGGAGATGGTGATACCGCGCTGGCGCTCTTCCGGCGCCTTGTCGATCTGATCGAAGGCCGAAGCCTCGTTCAGGTTCGGGTACTTGTCGTGCAGCACCTTGGTGATCGCCGCGGTAAGAGTGGTCTTACCGTGGTCGATGTGACCGATGGTGCCGATGTTGACGTGCGGCTTAGTCCGCTCGAACTTCGCCTTAGCCACTGGGGCCCTCCTGGAAAGTGTTGACTTACGCCGTACGCCGACGCGCTGTGGGTTGGTTGGACCGGAGCGAGGTTACTCGCCGCGGGCCTTCTTGATGATCTCTTCCGCCACGTTCTTCGGAACCTCGGCGTAGGAATCGAACTGCATCGAGTACGACGCACGGCCCTGGGTCTTCGACCGCAGGTCACCGACATACCCGAACATCTCGGACAGCGGCACAGAGGCCTTGATCGCCCGGCTTCCACCGGGGCCCTCGTCCATCGACTGGATCTGGCCACGACGGGAGTTGAGGTCGCCGATCACTTCACCCATGTAGTCCTCGGGGGTGATCACCTCGACCGCGAACATCGGCTCGAGGATGACCGGGTTCGCCCGCCGGGCGGCGTCCTTGAAGGCCATCGAACCGGCGATCTTGAACGCGAGCTCGGAGGAGTCGACGTCGTGGTAGGCGCCGTCGGTCAGCGTGACCTTGACGTCCACCATCGGGTAGCCGGCCAGGACGCCGAACTCCATGGCTTCCTGCGCGCCCTCGTCCACCGACGGGATGTACTCGCGGGGGATGCGGCCACCGGTGACGGCGTTGACGAACTCGTAACCGCCCTCGCCACCGGCTTCGACCGAAGTCGGCTCGATGTTGATGATCACACGCGCGAACTGACCCGAACCACCGGTCTGCTTCTTGTGCGTGTAGTCGACCTTCTCGACCTTCTTCTTGATGGTCTCGCGGTAGGCGACCTGCGGCTTGCCGACGTTGGCCTCGACGCGGAACTCGCGCTTCATCCGGTCGACCAGCACCTCGAGGTGCAGCTCACCCATACCGGCGATGATCGTCTGGCCGGTGTCGTCGTCGGTCCGGACCTGGAAGGTCGGGTCCTCCTCGGCGAGCCGCTGGATCGCGACGCCCAGCTTCTCCTGGTCGCCCTTCGACTTCGGCTCGATGGCGACCGAGATCACCGGTGCCGGGAACTGCATCGACTCGAGCACGACCGGCTTGGCCGGGTCGGCCAGCGTCTCACCGGTGGTGGTGTCCTTCAGACCCATCACCGCGACGATGTGACCGGCGCCGATCGAGGCGATCTCCTCACGCTTGTTCGCGTGCATCCGGTAGATCTTGCCGATCCGCTCCTTGCGCCCCTTGGTGGGGTTCAGGACCTGCGTGCCGGTCTCGAGCTTGCCGGAGTACACCCGGATGAAGGTGAGCTTGCCCAGGTGCGGGTCGGCGGCGATCTTGAACGCCAGCGCCGAGAACGGCTCGCTGTCGTCCGGCTTGCGCAGCACGACCTGCTCGCTGTCCTTGACGTCGTGGCCCTCGATGGCCGGGACGTCGAGCGGGCTCGGCAGGTAGGCGTTGATCGCGTCGAGCAGGGGCTGGACGCCCTTGTTCTTGAACGCGGTACCGGTCAGCACCGGGGTCAGCTTGGAGGCGATCGTCGCGCGGCGGATGCCGGCCACGACCTGCTCCTGGGTGGGCTCGTTGCCCTCCAGGTACAGCTCCATGATCTCGTCGTCGGCCTCGGCCAGCGTCTCGATCAGCTTGTCGCGCCACTCGGCCGCGATCTCGGTGTGGCTGGCCGGGATCTCCTCGACCGTGTAGTCCTCACCCATCGTGGTCTCGCCACGCCAGGTGAGCGCCCGCATCCCGACCAGGTCGACGACGCCGATGAAGTCGGACTCGGCGCCGATCGGCAGCTGCAGCACCAGCGGTGTCGCGGCCAGCCGGTCGACGATCATGTCGACGCAGCGCATGAACTCGGCGCCGGTGCGGTCGAGCTTGTTGACGAAGCAGATCCGCGGTACGCCGTACCGGTCGGCCTGACGCCACACGGTCTCGGACTGCGGCTCGACACCGGCGACACCGTCGAACACCGCGACGGCACCGTCGAGGACGCGCAGCGAGCGCTCCACCTCGACGGTGAAGTCGACGTGACCCGGGGTGTCGATGATGTTGATGGTGTGGTCTTTCCAGGTGCAGGTCGTCGCGGCGGACGTGATCGTGATGCCGCGCTCCTGCTCCTGCTCCATCCAGTCCATCGTGGCAGCGCCGTCGTGGACCTCACCGATCTTGTACGTGATACCGGTGTAGAAGAGGATCCGCTCGGTCGTCGTCGTCTTGCCGGCGTCGATGTGCGCCATGATCCCGATGTTGCGGACCTTGGCCAGGTCGGTGGTGATTTGTACGGCCACCTCGGTGGTCTACCTCTCGATTCTGTGCTGCGTAAAAAGTGTGCGTGCGGGGGTCCGGAGCGGACCCCGGATCACCAGCGGTAGTGGGCGAAGGCCTTGTTGGCTTCGGCCATCTTGTGGGTGTCCTCGCGGCGCTTGACCGAGGCGCCCAGACCGTTGGAGGCGTCCAGGATCTCGTTCATCAGGCGCTCGGACATCGTCTTCTCGCGGCGAGCGCGGGAGTACGTCGTCAGCCAGCGCAGGGCCAGCGTGTTCGAGCGGCCCGGCTTGACCTCGATCGGCACCTGGTAGGTGGCGCCACCGACGCGGCGGCTCTTCACCTCGATGCTCGGCTTCACGTTGTCGAGCGCGCGCTTCAGCGTGATGACCGGGTCGGTGCCCGTCTTCGTCCGCGTGCCCTCGAGGGCCGTGTAGACGATGCTCTGCGCGATCTGCTTCTTGCCGTCGACCAGGATCTTCGAGATCAACTGGGTGACGAGCGGCGAACTGTAGACCGGGTCGATGATGACCGGCCGCTTCGGGGCGGGACCCTTGCGCGGCATTAGCTCTTCTCCTTCTTCGCGCCGTAACGGCTACGAGCCTGCTTCCGGTTCTTCACACCCTGGGTGTCGAGCGAACCGCGGATGATCTTGTACCGGACACCGGGCAGGTCCTTCACACGACCGCCACGCACGAGCACGATCGAGTGCTCCTGCAGGTTGTGGCCGACGCCGGGGATGTACGCGGTGACCTCGATGCCGCTGGTCAGGCGGACACGCGCGACCTTGCGAAGGGCCGAGTTCGGCTTCTTCGGCGTGGTGGTGTAGACGCGCGTGCACACACCGCGACGCTGAGGGGAACCCTTCAGGGCGGGCGTCTTGTTCTTGGACACCTTGTCCTGGCGGCCCTTGCGGACCAGCTGCTGAATGGTGGGCACCGCGTAGGTCTCTTTCTGTCGTCCGGCTTTCTGCTCATGCTGT
This sequence comes from Kribbella sp. NPDC056951, assembly GCF_042674205.1. Lineage (NCBI taxonomy): Bacteria > Bacillati > Actinomycetota > Actinomycetes > Propionibacteriales > Kribbellaceae > Kribbella > Kribbella sp. NPDC056951. The sequence continues at coordinate 232,755 of NZ_JBHUQZ010000003.1, read as the reverse complement.
TGTGCCTGACCCCCGCGGTCGGGTGTGTCGCGTGCGCACGGGCGTACCGAAGCCGTAATCTTTCTGACTGTCGGCAGGAGTCCCGTGCCACGCGCGCAGACCCTGATGTAACGAGGGGCACGCATGACGGCCCAGGATGACCCGGGCACGATCGTTAAGACTAGCGGCTGCCTCCAGCACGGTCAAAATGACTGACTGCACTGCGGTGAGGCTGAACCGCTGTTCCAGTCTACAGGCTCCCCGGCGTACCTCTGACCGCCCCCGTGGCAGGTATCACTGCCAGACCAGTGGGCGCCGCTTTCACGGCGCCCGCAGACCGTCCAGCAGGCGGATCACCGTCTCATCCGGGCCGGTTCAGGAGCGGAATTCGACGTCCATGATCAGGCCTTCGGAGACCCGGTAGAGCCCGAGCCGGGCCACCGGTTGGCCGCTGTCGTGCGCGACCTGGTGCTCGACCACCCACTCGCCGACCATCAGCTTCTGCACCACCTCGGTCTTGCACCGGCCGGCCTCGAACAGCGGCTGGTAGAGCTCGCGGAGGAACCGGCGGCCCTTCATCTCGGTGCCGTCGGCAAACGAGATCCGGGCGGTCGGCGAGTACATCGCCAGAAACGCCTCCAGATCGTGCGCCGCGTACGCCGAGTGCTCGCGCCCGACGACTCGTGCCGCGGGGGTCTCCGCGGGCCCGAAGGAGCTCGTGAGGGCGCTCAGCAGCTCCGGCGTCTCCGGCAGCTGCGCACTGGCGGGCGCGGCAGCTGCGGGCGCCGGTGCCACGACGGCGGCCGCGGCGGGAGCCGTCGTGGCCGGAACGGTCTCGGTGGGGATGTCGAGGGTGAGTTCTTCCTTCACCTGCTCGGGTTTTGGCTTGGCCGGCGTCCGCCGGGTGGTGGCGGTCCTGGCTTTCGGTGGCGGGACGAGGAGGTCGCCCTGGGCCGCCGTCCCCGGCTCTTCGCCCAGGTGGGCGATCGCCCAGTCCAGAGCCTTGGTGACGGCGGCGCGTGATTCTTCGGTGTGGTCGAGCATGTCGAACCCGTGGTGCCCTTTCGGTACGTCGATGATGTCCAGCGCGGTGCCACCCGCGGAGACGAACTCCGCCACGGGGCCGGCGAGCTCAGCACGCTCGAGCCCGGCCCTCGTCAGCAGCACCGGCAAGTCCTTGTGTTTGCCGATGACTTCGGCGGCGTTGACCAGATCGTCGACACCGGGCGGGGTGGCGAGCAGCGGATAGGTGAGGGCGACGCCGCGCAGCCAGTCGGGGCGGCTGTCCAGCCACTCCCCTGCCAGCAGACCGGCACCGGAGAAGAACCACAGCACGACCCGATCCGGGTCGACGCGCGGGTCCGAACGCAGTACGCCGATCGCTGCCTCCACCTCGTCCGCGGCGCTGGACAACTGGTCCAGGCCCCGGATCAGGCTGTGATCGACGACGGCGGCCACCGCTCCACGGCGAGCGGCGGCGGTCGCATATCCCTTGTAGACCGGCCAGTCCCGAGGCGTCGCCTGGAGATCAGCAGGTGCCGGACCACCGTGCACAAAGAGAATCGCGCCCGTCCGGGCGCTGCCCACAGGGCGGTAGAAGTCGATCTCGCCGAGCCTGTCGACACGCACCTCGGGCCCGTCCAGCACGCCGAGGACGAAGGGCCGCAGATAGCCCGGAAGATCCGTCATGACCCAATCTTGGACCATGCCCCGGACACTTTGGACCACCACCCCGAGTGTCCCCGCGGTTACGATCCGAAACGTCCGATTTCCCTTACCCGCAAAGGCGTTTGAAACGCCGCAACGGCGGCACCCCCGAAGGGGTACCGCCGTTGTGAGTGACTCGAATCAGTTCTGGTACGAACCGAGGTCGAAGTCGTCGAGCGGGACCGACTGCCCGGCGGACGGGCCGAAGTCGTAGTCGTACGACTCGTAGCCGACCATCGAGTACATCGCGGCCTTCGCCTCCTCGGTGGGCTCCACCCGGATGTTGCGGTAACGGTCCATGCCGGTACCCGCCGGGATCAGCTTTCCGATGATGACGTTCTCCTTCAGACCGACCAGGGAGTCGGACTTGCCGTGGATCGCGGCCTCGGTGAGGACGCGGGTCGTCTCCTGGAAAGAGGCGGCCGACAGCCACGACTCGGTGGCCAGCGAGGCCTTGGTGATACCCATCAGCACCGGGCGACCGGAGGCCGGCGTACCGCCCTCGGCGACCACGCGGCGGTTCTCACCCTCGAAGAGGATGCGGTCCGCGAGCTCACCCGGCAGCAGGTTCGCGTCACCCGACTCGATCACCGTGACCCGGCGCAGCATCTGCCGGACGATGATCTCGATGTGCTTGTCGTGGATGGCCACACCCTGCGAGCGGTACACGGCCTGGACCTCGTCCACCAGGTGCTCCTGCGCCTTGCGCACACCCAGGATCCGCAGCACTTCCTGCGGGTCCGGCGTGCCCTGCATGAGCTGCTGGCCGACCTCGACGTGCTGACCCTCTTCGATCAGCAGGCGACCACGCTTCGACACCGGGTAGGCGACCTCCTCGGAACCGTCGTCCGGGGTGAGCACCAGCTTCCGGGTCTTGTCGGTGTCCTCGATCGAGATCCGGCCGGCCGCCTCGGAGATCGGCGCCTTGCCCTTCGGCTGCCGGGCCTCGAACAGCTCGACGACACGCGGCAGACCGTGGGTGATGTCATCACCCGCGACACCGCCGGTGTGGAAGGTACGCATCGTCAGCTGCGTGCCCGGCTCACCGATGGACTGGGCCGCGATGATACCGACGGCCTCACCGATGTCGACCGGCTTGCCGGTCGCCAGCGAACGGCCGTAGCACTTGGCGCAGGTACCGGTCTTGGCGTCACAGGTCAGCACGGAGCGGACCTTGACCTCCTTGACCCCGGCCTCGATCAGCTTCGCGATCGAGACGTCGCCCAGGTCGGCGCCCGCGGTCAGCACGATGCTGCCGTCGGCCCCGGTGGTGTCGGTGGCCAGCGTCCGTGCGTAGGCGCTGGTCTCGACGTTCTCGGCGTGCACGACGCGGCCGTCCGGACCGTCCTCACCGATCTGCTTGGGCAGACCGCGCTCGGTGCCGCAGTCCTCCTCGCGGATGATGACGTCCTGCGAGACGTCCACCAGACGACGGGTCAGGTACCCCGAGTCGGCGGTCCGCAGCGCGGTGTCGGCCAGACCCTTACGAGCACCGTGCGTCGCGATGAAGTACTCGACGACGGACAGGCCCTCGCGGAAGTTGGCCTTGATCGGACGGGCGATGATCTCGCCCTTCGGGTTGGCCACCAGACCACGCATACCGGCGATCTGCCGGATCTGCATCATGTTTCCACGCGCACCCGAGTGGACCATCATCCAGATCGGGTTGTGCTTCTCGAAGTTCTCCTCCATCGCCTTGCCGACCTCGGCGTTGGCTCCGGTCCAGATCTCGATCAGCTCCTGCCGCCGCTCGGACGAGGTGATCAGACCCCGCTCGAACTGCTTCTGGACCTTCTCGGCCTGCGACTCGTACCGCGCCATGATCTCGGGCTTGGACGGCGGCGTGCTGAAGTCGTCGATGGACACGGTGACACCGGACCGGGTGGCCCAGCGGAAACCGAGGTCCTTCAACGCGTCGAGGGCGTTGGCGACCTCGACCTTCGTGTAGCGCTCGGCCAGGTCGTTGACGATCCCGCCGAGCTGCTTCTTGCCGACCTCGAGGTTGACGAACGGGTAGTCCGCCGGCAGCGTCTCGTTGAACAGCGCCCGGCCGAGCGTGGTCTCCAGCGAGAACCCGCCGGTGGACAGCTCCTCCGAACCCTCCGGCGCACCCGCGCCGGTGAGCCGCAGCGTGATCTTGGCCTGCAGCGACAGCTCGTTGCGGTCGAAGGCCATGATGGCCTCGGCCACCGAGCCGAACGCCCGGCCCTCGCCCAGCGCGCCGTCCTTCAGCATCGTCAGGAAGTAGATGCCGATGATCATGTCCTGCGTCGGCATCGTGACCGGACGGCCGTCGGCCGGCTTCAGGATGTTGTTCGTCGACAGCATCAGGATCCGCGCCTCGGCCTGGGCCTCGGCCGACAGCGGCAGGTGCACCGCCATCTGGTCACCGTCGAAGTCGGCGTTGAACGCCGAGCAGACGAGCGGGTGGATCTGGATCGCCTTGCCCTCGATCAGCTGCGGCTCGAACGCCTGGATGCCCAGCCGGTGCAGCGTAGGCGCACGGTTCAGCAGCACGGGGTGCTCGGTGATGACCTCTTCCAGCACGTCCCAGACCTGGGCGCGCTGACGCTCGACCATCCGCTTGGCGGACTTGATGTTCTGCGCGTGGTTGAGGTCGACCAGCCGCTTCATCACGAACGGCTTGAACAGCTCCAGCGCCATCGCCTTCGGCAGACCGCACTGGTGCAGCTTCAGCTGCGGGCCGACCACGATGACCGAACGGCCGGAGTAGTCGACGCGCTTGCCGAGCAGGTTCTGACGGAACCGGCCCTGCTTGCCCTTGAGCATGTCGGACAGCGACTTCAGCGGCCGGTTGCCCGGGCCGGTGACCGGACGGCCACGGCGGCCGTTGTCGAACAGTGCGTCGACGGCCTCCTGCAGCATCCGCTTCTCGTTGTTGACGATGATCTCGGGCGCGCCGAGGTCGAGCAGCCGCTTGAGGCGGTTGTTCCGGTTGATCACCCGGCGGTACAGGTCGTTCAGGTCGGAGGTGGCGAACCGGCCACCGTCGAGCTGGACCATCGGCCGCAGATCCGGCGGGATGACCGGGACGCAGTCCAGGACCATACCCATCGGGCTGTTGTTGGTGGCCAGGAACGCGGTGACGACCTTGAGCCGCTTCAGGGCGCGGGTCTTGCGCTGGCCCTTACCGGTCTTGATCGTCTCGCGCAGGTTGTCCGCCTCGGCCTTCAGGTCGAAGGTCTCGAGCCGGCGCTGGATCGCGGCCGCGCCCATCGCTCCGGCGAAGTACTTGCCGAAACGCTCCTTCATGGCGCGGTAGAGGATCTCGTCACCCTCGAGGTCCTGGACCTTCAGGTTCTTGAACCGGGTCCAGACCTCGTCGAGGCGGTCGATCTCGCGCTGCGCACGGTCGCGCAGCTGCTTGACCTCACGCTCGGCGCCTTCCTTCACCTTGCGGCGGACGTCGGCCTTCGCACCCTCGGACTCGAGCTGCGCGAGGTCCTCCTCGAGCTTCTTCATCCGGGTCTCGATGTCGTTGTCGCGCCGGTTCTCGAGCTGCTTGCGCTCGACGTCGGTCCGGCCCTCCAACGACGCGAGGTCACGGTGCCGTGCCTCGTCGTCGACGTCGGTGATCATGTACGCCGCGAAGTAGATGACCTTCTCGAGGTCCTTCGGGGCGAGGTCGAGCAGGTAGCCGAGCCGCGACGGGACACCCTTGAAGTACCAGATGTGGGTGACCGGAGCGGCCAGCTCGATGTGGCCCATCCGCTCCCGGCGCACCTTGGAACGGGTGACCTCGACGCCACACCGCTCGCAGATGATGCCCTTGAAGCGAACGCGCTTGTACTTACCGCAGTAGCACTCCCAGTCCCGGGTGGGACCGAAGATCTTCTCGCAGAACAGACCGTCACGCTCGGGCTTGAGCGTCCGGTAGTTGATCGTCTCGGGCTTCTTGACCTCGCCGTGCGACCACTGGCGGATTTCGTCCGCAGTGGCCAGGCCGATCCGAAGCTCGTCGAAGAAGTTCACGTCGAGCACGATGTGTTATCTCCCGTAAAAAGTTGGTCTGAGATGAGTTGGCTGTTGATCGAGAGCGGCAACCCGCTCAGACCTCCTCGACGCTGTTCGGCTCACGCCGGGACAGGTCGATACCCAGTTCCTCCGCAGCGCGGAAGACGTCCTCTTCGCTGTCGCGCATCTCGACCCGGCTTCCGTCGGACGAGAGGACCTCGACATTCAGACACAGAGACTGCATTTCCTTGACCAGAACCTTGAAGGACTCCGGGATACCCGGCTCCGGGATGTTCTCGCCCTTGACGATCGCTTCGTAGACCTTCACGCGACCGACCACATCGTCCGACTTGATCGTCAGCAGCTCCTGCAGCGCGAAGGCGGCACCGTAGGCCTCGAGGGCCCACACCTCCATCTCGCCGAACCGCTGACCACCGAACTGCGCCTTACCACCCAGCGGCTGCTGCGTGATCATCGAGTACGGACCGGTCGAGCGGGCGTGGATCTTGTCGTCCACCAGGTGGTGCAGCTTCAGCATGTACATGTAGCCGACGCCGACCGGCTCCGGGAACGGCTCGCCGGAGCGGCCGTCGAAGAGCCGGGCCTTACCGGTGCTGTTGACCATCCGGTCACCGTCGCGGTTCGGCAGGGTCGAGCCGAGCAGGCCGGTGACCTCTTCCTCGCGGGCACCGTCGAAGACCGGGGTGGCGACGTTCGTCATCGGCTCGGCCTCGCCGGCGCCGATCTTGATGAGTCGCTGGGCCCACTCTTCCTTGCTGTCCGGGTCGACCTTCCAGCCGCGGCTGGCGACCCACCCGAGGTGCGTCTCCAGGACCTGACCGACGTTCATCCGGCCGGGCACGCCCAGCGGGTTCAGGATGATGTCGACCTGGGTGCCGTCCTCCATGAACGGCATGTCCTCGACCGGCAGGATCTTCGAGATGACGCCCTTGTTGCCGTGGCGTCCGGCGAGCTTGTCACCGACGGAGATCTTGCGCTTCTGGGCGACGTACACCCGGACCAGCTGGTTGACACCCGGCGGCAGCTCGTCGCCGTTGTCCCGGTCGAAGACCCGGACGCCGATGACGGTGCCCTGCTCACCGTGCGGAACCTTCAGCGAGGTGTCGCGGACCTCCCGCGCCTTCTCACCGAAGATGGCGCGCAGCAGGCGCTCTTCCGGAGTCAGCTCGGTCTCACCCTTGGGCGTGACCTTGCCGACCAGGATGTCACCGGTGGTGACCTCGGCGCCGATCCGGATGATGCCGCGCTCGTCCAGGTCCGCCAGCATCTCGTCGGAGACGTTCGGGATGTCCCGGGTGATCTCCTCCGGACCCAGCTTGGTGTCGCGGGCGTCGACCTCGTGCTCCTCGATGTGGATCGAGGTCAGCAGGTCCTGCTGTACGACGCGCTGCGACAGGATGATCGCGTCTTCGTAGTTGTGACCCTCCCACGGCATGAACGCCACCAGCAGGTTCCGGCCGAGGGCCATCTCGCCCTCGTCGGTGCACGGACCGTCGGCCAGCGGCGAGCCGATCTCGACCCGCTGCCCGGCGTCGACCAGCGGACGCTGGTTGATGCAGGTGCCCTGGTTCGAGCGACGGAACTTCTGCAGCCGGTAGGTCTGGTAGGTGCCGTCGTCGGCGGCGATCTCGATCAGATCGGCCGAGACCTCCTTGACCACACCCGCCTTGTCGGAGACGACCACGTCGCCGGCGTCGACCGCACCGCGGAACTCCATCCCGGTGCCGACCAGCGGCGCGTCCGAGGTGATCAGCGGCACCGCCTGACGCTGCATGTTCGAACCCATCAGCGCGCGGTTGGCGTCGTCGTGCTCGAGGAACGGGATCAGGGCGGTCGCGACCGACACCATCTGGCGCGGCGAGACGTCCATGTAGTCGACGTCCGCGACCAGCGCGAGCTCGACCTCACCGTGCCGGCGACGGACCAGCACGCGGTCCTCGGCGAGCCGGTTGTCGTCGGTCAGCGCGGCGTTGGCCTGCGCGATGACGAACCGGTCCTCCTCGTCCGCGGTCAGGTAGTCCACCTGCGTGGTGACCAGACCCTCGATGACCTTGCGGTACGGCGTCTCGACGAACCCGAACGGGTTCACCCGGCCGTACGACGCGAGCGAGCCGATCAGACCGATGTTCGGGCCTTCCGGGGTCTCGATCGGGCACATCCGGCCGTAGTGGGACGGGTGCACGTCGCGGACCTCGAAGCCGGCCCGCTCACGGCTCAGACCACCCGGGCCGAGCGCGTTCAGACGCCGCTTGTGGGTCAGACCGGCGACCGGGTTGGTCTGGTCCATGAACTGCGACAGCTGCGACGTACCGAAGAACTCCTTCAGTGCCGCGACCACCGGACGGATGTTGATCAGGGTCTGCGGCGTGATCGCCTCGACGTCCTGGGTCGTCATCCGCTCCCGGACCACGCGCTCCATCCGGGCCAGGCCGGTGCGCAGCTGGTTCTGGATCAGCTCGCCGACGGTACGCAGCCGCCGGTTGCCGAAGTGGTCGATGTCGTCTTCCTCGACGACGATCTCACCGGTCGGCGCGGGCAGCTCGGTCTTGCCCTCGTGCAGGGCGACCAGGTACTTGATCGTGGCGACGATGTCGTTGATCGTCAGCACGGCCGTGTCGTGGGTCTCGTCGCGACCCAGCTTCTTGTTGATCTTGTAGCGGCCGACCTTGGCCAGGTCGTAGCGCTTGCCGTTGAAGTAGTAGTTCTCCAGCAGCGCCTGCGCGGCCTCGCGCGTCGGCGGTTCGCCCGGACGCAGCTTGCGGTAGATGTCCAGCAGCGCGTCGTCCTGCCCGGAGGTGTGGTCCTTCTCCAGGGTGAGGCGGATCGACTCGTACTCGCCGAACTCCTCGAGGATCTGCGCGTCGGTCCAGCCCAGGGCCTTCAGCAGCACGGTGACGTTCTGCTTGCGCTTGCGGTCCAGCCGGACACCGACCATGTCCCGCTTGTCGACCTCGAACTCCAGCCACGCACCGCGCGACGGGATCACCTTGGCGGTGAAGATGTCCTTGTCGGACGTCTTGTCCGGCGTGCGCTCGAAGTACACACCGGGCGAACGGACCAGCTGCGAGACGACGACCCGCTCGGTGCCGTTGATCACGAAGGTGCCCTTGCGCGTCATCAGCGGGAAGTCACCCATGAAGACGGTCTGGCTCTTGATCTCGCCGGTCTCGTTGTTCATGAACTCGGCGGTGACGAACAGCGGCGCCGAATACGTGACGTCGCGCTCCTTGCACTCGTCGACCGTGTTCTTCGGCGGCTCGAACCGGTGGTCGCGGAACGACAGCGACATGGTGCCGCTGAAGTCCTCGATCGGGGAGATCTCCTCGAAGATCTCTTCCAGGCCGGAGGGGCCGGACAGTTCGGTCCGTCCTTCGGCCTCGGCGGCGGCCACACGGGCCTGCCAGGTTTCGTTACCGACCAGCCAGTCGAAACTGTCCACCTGCAGCGCGAGCAGATCGGGAACCTCGAGAGGCTGCGCGATCTTCGCGAAGGAGATACGGCGGGGAGAGCCGGAAACGTCGGAAATGCTGTCGGACTGGGGGTTGCGCGAGGCGACCAAGGGGCGTCCTTCCACGGGCTCGCAGAAATCACTTGCGGTGCTGGGAGCGCAGGCCAAACCACCCCAGTCAAATCGTGGACCCGAGCTGAGGTGGGAGAAAGGCAGCGCAAAGCAATAGGCTACCCGATAGAGACAAGCCTGTCCAATGGGGTCCGATAGTTTGCCTTCGGACCACCCTTTCCGTCAAGGACCGACCCGGTGTCTCCAGTGGGTAGATCACCCACGAGACTCCCGGCGTCCCGCTGGTGCGGAGTCACAAAGAGACTACAGTCCGGCGATCTCCTGGACCAGCCATCGGCCGTCATTTCGGACCATCGTGAACCGGGTCCGGTTCAGATCCACCCGGGGCTTACCCTGCGTGATCGTGCTGGTGGTGGTCTGGTTCACGAAGATGATCAGCGTGACCCGGTCGGCGTCGCCGTCGCGGACCCCGACCTCGCGGACCTCGGCCTTCACGGTCGCCTTGGACTTCTTCGCCAGTTCGCCGGCCACCTTGGCGGTCTCGTCGAACTTCCCGGCGAACTCCGGGGTCATCGTCGCCCGCGCCGCCGCGAAACTCTTGTCCAGGTCCCGGTAGTCGTAGCTGAGCGCGGTCTCGGCAGCCTTCCGCCCGGCCGCGGCCGCCTCGCCCCGGGCGTCCTCGGCCTGCTTGCCCTGCCAGGCCTTCACCCCGAGCACCGCCGCCACGGTCAGTACCAAGACGATCAGGACCCCGAGGACGGCGTACAGAACACTCCCGACCGGACCTTTTTCACTACTCTCGGTAGTCGGCGGTACCTCTGCAGGCTCTTCAACGGGGGTCTCCTCGACCTCTGCTGTGTCCTGAGTCACGTCCTCAAGCGCTTCATCGACCGGCTCTGCGGTCGGTGGAACCACACCTGTACGGCGTTGGCCCGCGATCCGCGGGCGATTGCGTGGCCGGTCCGGCATCAGCCCACCACCTGGAGATCGGCGGTCAACCAGCGGTCCTTCTCGCGGACCATGTCCAGCTTGATCCGGTACCGGCGTTCGACCCCGTCGGTCGACGCGGTGTTGGTGACGAGCGCGTTCACGATCACCAGGACCTCGGCCGAGTCCTTGTCCCCGGACACCACCGCGGCCTCCTTCACATCGCCCTTCGAGGTCGCCTTGTTGGCGGCCACGTCGGTCTTGACCGCTTGGATCCCGGACTCGAACTCCTGCCGGAACTGCCCGGTGGAGTTGTCCAGCACGCGCTTCGAGTCCGCGTCCCAGGTCTGGTAGTCGTAGGTGGTGAAGTCCAGCGCGAGCTGACGCGCGGACTTCATCGCGCCTTCGCGCAGGGCCTTGTCCTGGCTCTGCTTCTGCAGCGCGATCACCGAGAGGGTTGCGGCGGCCAGGGCGAACACCAGCAGGACGCTCAGCGCCCATGCCACGATCAGCCTGCCCCGCCGGGAGTTGCCCGAAGTCACTTGCCGGTCACCGGTCCGAGGATGAGAGCCTTCCAGGAGTCGCTGCCGAGCAGCTCCTGCTGTCCACCGGTCGAGCCGAGCACCATCTCCGGCATGCCGCCGGAACCGCCCGCCTCACCGGTCGCCGGGTCGTAGCCGATCCCGTACCCGACCCGGTTGTTGCCCGCTCGCGACGACGGCTTCGGCGCGTTCTGCGCGCCCCGAACATTCGTGCCGGTCGACGGCGACGCCGTACAAGCTGCGTTCTTGGCCTTGATGTCCGTGGTGTCCTGCGGCACTCGCCAGTTGTCCTTGGAGTAGCCGGCCCGGCAGGCCGGTGGCGTGAACCCGAGCACCAGCCCAAAGTGGGCGTCGTAGTGCCCGGTCCCGGGATCCTTGGCCGGTACGACGTATCCACCCATCGCGACCGCGGGATACACGACGAGCAGCTGCTCGACGGCATCGAGCCGGACCGCGGTCAACTGGTTCACCGTCAGCAGGTTACCCAGCAGCACCGCGATGTCGGCGCGGTTGTCCTGGATCAGGCCGGTGATCTGGGTCGAGGCGTTCGAGCCCTGGTCGATCACCTTGCGCAGGTTCGCGTCCGAGCCGACCAGGGCGTCGGACAGCAGCGCGAGGTTCTTCGCCCAGGTCTTGATCGCGTCGCCACTGGCGACCTGGGTGGCCAGCACGGTGTCGCCGTCGTTGATCAGCTTGATCGTCTGCAGGATGTTCGCGTCCGCGTCGTCGATCAGCAGGCCGGAGTTGTCGATGATCCGCTGTAGGTCGGTCCCGCGCCCCTTCAGCGCAGCCCCGAGCTCCTTGACCGTGGTCCGCAGGCTGTCCTGGTTCACGGAGTTGACCAGCTGGTCGAGGTTCAGCAGCAGCTCGGTGGTGTCGATCGGGATCGCGGTGTTCTCCCGGTCGATCCGCGAGTTGTCCTTCAGGTACGGGCCCTCGTCGCGGCGCGGTTGCAGGTCGACGTACTGCTCGCCGATCGCGGACCGGTTCGCCACCACGGCGAGCAGGTCGTTCGGGATCTTGGTCTTCTTGTCGATGTCCAGGTCGACCAGCACACCGTCGGGCAGCAGCTTCAGCTCGCCGACCCGGCCGACCGGCTGGCCGCGGTACGTCACCTCGGCGCCTTCGAAGATGCCGCCGGACTCGGCGAAACTGGCGCTGACCGTGTAGTCCTCGTCGAACAGCAGCTTGTCGATCTGCGCGTACTTCGCGCCGACGAACGCGATCCCGACGACGGTGATCAGCAGGAACACCATCAGCTGGATCCGGACTCCCCTGGTGATCACTTCACCACCCCCGGCATCAGTGCGCGGGCCAGGTCGGGATCGAATCCGGCCCGGTTGAGCTTCGGACGGCAGACCGGCAGCAGGAGCACGGTCACACAGGTCGTCGCGATCCCGGTCGGCTTCTGCGTCGGGTTCGCGCCCGGCTTGGTCGGGAGGTGCACCGGGAGGCTGATGTTGCCGGTCGGCAGCGCGGTCGGGCCAATGGTCGGCAGATCCAGACCGATCAGGCCCTTCAGCAGCTTCTGGGTGTTGATGTCCAAGGTGATACCGAGGTTCGTGTAGTCACCCTGGACACCCCGTGCCGCGGCATCCGGGAACGGGTAGGTGAACAGCAGCTCAAGTGACTTCGGCAGGTTCTCCCCCGCCTCGGCCAGTTTCGTCAGGATCGGGTACAGCGACTGCAGGTTCGCAACCAGGTCCTTCTGCGCGGACGTGATCACCCGGGTCGCCGTGCTGCCCAGTGTCGACAGAGCCTGCAGCGTCTTGACCAGTGCGGCCCGCTGCTTGTCCAGGGTCGCGATCGACTTCGGCAACGAGTCGATCGCGGTCGCCAGCGTCGCCTTCTGGGCGTTCAGCTTCTTAGCGAGCGCGTCCACCGCGGTGATCGCGGTGACGATCTTCTGCTTGTTCTGGTCCAGGGTGCCGACGAAGGTGTCGAGCTGGGTGAGCACGCTCTTGATGGCCGGCTCGTTCCCGGTCAGCGCCTTGTTCAGCTCTTGGGTGATGATCTGCAGCTGCGCGACACCGCCGCCGTTCAGCAGCAGGGACAGCGCGGCCAGGACCTCTTCGACCTCGACGTTGCTGGTCGTCCGCGACAGCGGGATGACCTCGCCGTCGTCGAGCCGGCCGCGCGGTGCCTCCTGGCCGGTCGGCTGCGCCAGCGACACGAACTTCTCGCCGAGCAAGCTGGTCTGGCGGATCGTCGCGCGCTCGTTGTCCGGCAGCTCGAGACTCTTCGGCAACCGGATCCGCACCTTGGCGACGTACCCCTCGAGCCACACCTTCTCGACCGTGCCGACCGTGACGTCGTCGACCTTCACCGTCGACTTCGGCACCAGGTCCAGGACGTCCGCGAACTCGACAGTGACCGTGTACGACGGCCCCTTGATCTTCGCGCCACCGGGCAAGGGCAACGAGTACACGCTGAAATCACACCCGGTCAGCGCCATCGCCATCGCGAGCGCTCCGGCCACAATCGCCGTACGACGTCTCATCGGACCAACCCCCCGAGTGTCGGGTCAACGGGGTCGGGGCTGGTCGGCTTGGGCTTCTCGACCTCACCGGCCGGGGCCCACGGCGTACCGGCTGGGCCTCCACTGGCCGGCGCGCTGCCGGTCAGCTGGCTGAGCAACGGCAGCTTCGGCAATGAGTCCAGCACCGGCTTGAGCAGTGAGCAGGTCGACAGCGGCTGGTTCACCTGCAGCAGCAGCGAGCAGATGAACGACGACGGATTGTCGAGCTGGGCCAGGTTGATCCGCTGGTCCAGCGTGCCGAACTGCGGGTTGTAGACCCGGGCCAGGTTGCCCAGGCCGAGCGCCGCGGTGTCGAGGATCTGGGCCAGCGCGGCCTTCTCCTTGACCAGGATCTGGGAGATCTCGGTGGCGCCGGAGACCGTGTTCTTCACCAGCGCCCGGTTCTCCTTCACGAACGTCGCGACCTCGCCGAGCGCGGTCGCCAGCAGCGAGAGCGCGGACGTCAGGTCCTTGCGCTCACCGGCCAGCGTTGTGGACGTCGCGGCGAAGTTGGCGTTGAACTGCTTCACCAGCGCGTCGTTCGCAGCGAGCGCGGAGACGAAGGTCTGCAACTGCCGGATCGTCGCGAAGAGGCTCTGCGAGTTGCCCGCCAGCGTCCCGGTCAGCTTGGAGACATCGGTGATCGTCTGGTTGAGCTTCGCGCCCTGACCGTTCAGGTTCTTTGCCGAGACATCCAGCAGCCGCGACAGCGCGCCCTGGTCGTTGGCACCCTTCGGCCCGAGTGCGACGGACAGATCGTTCAGGCTCTGATAGATCTGGTCGAGCTCCAGCGGGACGGCCGTGCGCTCGATCGGGATCTGCGCCCCGTCGGCCATCACGTCGCCCTTGGAGTACACCGGGGTGAGCTGCACATAGCGGTCGGCGACGATCGACGGCGCCGCGATCACGGCCTTCGCCGTGGCCGGCACCTTGTGCTTGGCCTCCCACCAGAACTTCACCCGGATCGTCCGCCCAGCCGGGGTGACGCTCTCCACCTCACCGACCTTGATCCCGAGGATCCGGACGTCGGAACCTGGATAGACCGACACCGCCCGCGGGAAGTACGCCGTCGCTGACACCCGCTCGGGGTTCGGCCACAGCGAGATCACGCTGACCGTGAGGATCACGAAGACGACCGCGATCGCGATCAGCCGGGAGAACGACGAGACCTTCGTCATCGGCCACCGCCCAGGATCGGCGGCAGACCGAGATCGACCTTCGGCAGCGGCACCTCGGGGACCGGCACCAGGTTCTGCAGGTAGACGTCGAACCACGGCCCGGTGCCGAGCGTGTTGGTGAAGACCCGGATGAACGGCGCGAGCCCCTTGATACTCGCGTCCAGATCCTTCTGGTTCTTCAGCAGTACGGCGAGCACCGCGTTCACCTTCTGCAGGGTCGGGCCGAGGTCCTTGCGGTTCTCCCGGACCAGCGCGGTGATCTGCGCGGACAGCTTCTGCGTCGAGACCAGCAACTGGTGGATCAGCGCCCGCCGGGCCTGCACCGCCTGGAAGACGGTGTTGCCGTCCTTCATCAGCTTGATCAGCTGCTGGTTGCGGTCGGCGAGCACCTTGGTGACCGTGTTCGAGTGCTGGAGCAGGAGCTTCAGCTGCTCATCGCGCTTGGCAACGTTGCGCGAGAGCCGGGACAGACCGGTCAGCGAGGCCTGCACCTCCTCCGGAGTGTTCTTGAACGTCGTCGACAGCGTGTCCAGGGCCTTCGCCAGCTGCGCGGTGTCGATCCGCTCGGTCGTGTTCGCGAGATCCGAGAACGCGTCCACGACGTCGTACGCCGAAACTGTCCGGGCCAGCGGGATCTCGGAGCCGGCCTTCAGCTGGCCGCCGCCGGACGGGTTCAGCTTCAGGTACTTCTGGCCGAGCAGCGTCTTGATCTTCATCTCGGCGCCGGTCTGGTCGCCCAGCTTCACGCCCTTGTCGATGACGAAGTCGACCCGGACGTGGGTGCCGTCGAGCTCGACCTTGCGGACCTGCCCGACCCGGACCCCGGCGACCCGGATCTCGTCGTTCGGCTTCAGGCCACCGGCCTCGGAGAACTGCGCGGAGTACTTGGTGCCGCCACCGATCAGCGGCAGGTCCTGCGCCTTGAACGCGGCCAGCATGATCAACCCGATCACCGTCAGGCCGATGACGCCGATCGTCACCTGGTTCTGTTCCCGGAAAGGTTTCACGGCTTCTTGCACCTCGCCGAGTTGTTGTCGTAGCTGACCGGGAGCCGCGTCCCGGTCGGCAGCGTGACGTTGCCGTCGAAGTTGCACAGGTAGAAGTTGAACCAGGAGCCGTACGACGCGGTGCGGGTCATCGTGTTCAGCTTTTCCGGCATGTAGTTCAGCGTCTTCACCCAGATGCCCTGGGTGTCGTCCAGCGTGGTCGCGACCGTGCGCAGCCGGTCCAGGTCGGCCTTGATCGGCACCCGGGTCTGCTGCAGCAGGCCGGCCGTCTTGGTGTTCAGCGAGTTGATCGAGCCGAGTGAGTTCAGGATCGGGTTGATGTCCTGGCTCAGGCCGGTGATGAACTGCTGCAGGTTGACCAGCAACTGGGAGAAGTTCTGCTGACGCTGCGAGACGATCTGCAGCGTCGAGGTCAGGTTGGTGATCAGACTGCCGATCACCTCGTCCGCGTCGGCCAGCGTGGTGGTCAGCGAGGCAGTCTTGGCCAGCAGCGACTCGATCGTGCCGCCTTCACCCTGCAGGACCTTGATCACCTCGAACGCGAACTGGTTCACGTCCGCCGGCGTGAGCGCGGTGAACAGCGGCTTGAAGCCGTTGAACAGCACCGACAGGTCGAGCGCCGGCGCGGTCCGCTCCTTCGGGATCAGGCCGTTCGCCTTCAGCCGCTCGCCACCGCCGACGCCGTCGGTGAGGGCGATGTACCGGTTGCCGACCAGGTTGCGGTAGCGCAGTGTCGCCTTCGTCGAGGTGTCGACGATCTGATCGGAGTCCACGCTGAAGGTCACCATCGCCAGCGTGTTCTGGTAGAGCGCGATCTTGTCGACCTGCCCGACCTTCACCCCGGCGATCCGGATGTCGTCACCCTGGTTCAGCCCGACCGCGTCGGTGAACACAGCCCGGTACTTCGTCGTCGCGTTGAAGGTGATGTTGCCGATCGTCACCGCCAGCAGCGCGGTCGCGATCGTGGTCACCACGACGAAGATCGACAGCCGGACGATGTCCAGCGAGGTCTTCTTGTCCAACAACTTGGTCATTTGAGATTCACCTGCCCACCACGCAGCAGCGGGCCCACGAGGAGCGTGGTCAGATCCGGTACGTCGCTCGCCGGGACACCCATCGACGGTGCCACGACTGCATCGATCACCTTCTGCTCGGCCGGCGTACCGACGCCCTGGGTGTCCATCGCGAACCCGGGCATCGCGCGGTTCAGCGTCAGGTTCAGCGGGAACTTGGCCAGCTTGCCGTGGTCGCCGATCACGCCGTCCTCACCCGTGATGTACGGCGCCGGGTTCTGCTGCGTGTACGGCCCCGGCTTCGCACCCGGGTGGCTGTAGTTCTTGCCCACGCAGGTCGGCCCGCGGTGATCCGCGTACTTCGGCAGCTCGTTCGGCTCGTACGGCGTCGGCTGGTTGGTGATGATCTCGAGGTTGATGTTCAACCGCCCGTCGCGGAACGTGTCGTTCAGGATCGGGGTGGTGTCCGTCATCACCTTGAGGAAGCACGGCACCTCGGGCGAGTAGCGCTCCAGCAGATCGAGCACCGGCCGGCTCACCTCGCCGAGGCGGATGACGCGGTCCTCGTTCTGCTTCAGGAACGTGTCCGTGGTCGAGGACAGCGTCTGTACGTCGACGAAGAACTTCTGCAGCTGCTGTTCCTTCTCGACCACCGTGTTCCCGGTGATGGTCAGGTTGCGCAGCGCCCGGACGAGATCCGGCGTCGCATCGCCGTACAGCTCGGAGACCTGGGTGAGCTTGGTCAGCGCGGCCATCAGCTTCGGGACGTTCGGGTTCAGCTTCTTCAGGTAGCTGTCGAGCTGGGTCAGCGTCCCGGCGATCTCGGTGCCGCGACCCTCCAGCGCGGTGGCCAGCGTGTTCAGCGTCGCGTTCAGGTCGGCCGGGTCGACCGCCTGCAGCAACGGCAGGGCGTCGTTCAGCACCTTCTCGATCTCGATGCCGACCGCGGTCTTGTCCCGGGCGATCACGTCACCGGCCCGGATGTGGCGGCCGGTGGCACCGCTCGGCGGCACCAGGGCGACGTACTTCTCGCCGAACAGGGTCTTGGGCAGGATCCGCGCACTGACCGCGCTGGAGATCTCGTTGATCTGATCCGGCTTCAAGGCGAGTTTGACGGTCGCCTCGTCGCCGTTGGTCGACGTCCCGACGACCTCGCCGACGATGATGCCGCGCAACTTCACATCCGCGTGCTCGTTGAGCTGCAGACCGATGTGACTGGTCTTCAGCTCCACGTTGACGGTGTCGGTGAAGACCTTCGCGTAGAACGCGTACGTCAGCCACAGCAGGAAACACAGCACGCCGATGAAGGCCACGCCGTACGCCTTGTGCGGGAGTCTGTTGATCATCCGGCCAACCTCACGGTGGTCGTCGTACCCCAGATGGCCATCGACAGCAGCAGGTCGACGACGTTGATGACGACGATCGACGTACGGACTGCGCGGCCGACGGCGACGCCCACGCCCGCGGGACCGCCGCTCGCGTGGTAGCCGTGGTAGCAGTGCACGAGGATCACCAGCACCGCGAAGACCAGCACCTTGCCGAACGACCACAACACGTCGCCCGGTGGTAAGAACAGATGGAAGTAATGGTCGTACGTCCCGGTGCTCTGCCCGTAGAACGTGGTCACGGTCAGCCGGGTCGCGAAGTACGACGAGAGCAGACCGACGACGTACAACGGGATCACCGCGATCAGGCCGGCGATGATCCGGGTGGTGACCAGGAACGGCAGCGACGGGATCGCCATCACCTCGAGGGCGTCGATCTCCTCGCTGATCCGCATCGCGCCGAGCTGGGCGGTGAAACCGCAGCCGACGGTCGCGGCCAGCGCGATGCCGGCGATCAGCGGGCCGATCTCGCGAGTGTTGATATAGGCGCTGACGAAGCCGGCGAAGGCCGACGTACCGATCTGGTTCAGCGCCGAGTAGCCCTGCAGGCCGACCTCGGTACCGGTGAAGAAGGCCAGGAAGGTGATCACGCCGACGGTGCCGCCGATGACGGCGAGCGCGCCGGTGCCCAGCGTCACCTCGGCCAGCAGGCGGAGGATCTCCTTGCGGTACCGGGTGATCGACTTACCGGACCAGGCCAGAGCCTTGATGTAGAAGGCAAGCTGCTCGCCGAGCCGGTCGAGTGAGTTCAGCGGCTTCTTCACCAGGGTGTCCATCAGGGCCGACACGTCACGCCCCCTTCGGCGGGACGAGCTGGAAGTAGATCGCGGTCATCGAGAAGTTCGCGACGAACAGCAGCATGAACGTGATGACGACCGACTGGTTCACGGCGTCGCCGACACCCTTCGGCCCGCCGCCCGCGTTCATGCCCTTGTACGACGCGACGACCGCCGCGATGAAGCCGAAGACCAGCGCCTTCGCCTGGCCCTGCCACAGGTCCGGCAGGTGGGCGAGCGCGGTGAAGCTGGCTATGTAGGACCCTGGCGTGCCGTCCTGCAGGACGACGTTGAAGATGTAACCGCCCATCACGCCGACGACACTGACGAAGCCGTTCAGGAAGAAGGCGACCAGCATCGTCGCCAGCACCCGCGGCACCACCAGCCGCTGGATCGGGTCGATCCCGAGCACCATCATCGCGTCGAGCTCTTCGCGGATCTTCCGCGCACCCAGGTCGGCGCAGATCGCCGAGCCACCGGCGCCGGCGATCAGCAGCGCGGTCGCGATCGGCGATGCCTCGCGGACCACGGCCAGTACGGCGGCCGATCCGGTGAAGGCCTGCGCGCCGAACTGCTTGATCAGTCCACCGACCTGCAACGCGATCACCGCACCGAACGGGATCGCGACCAGCGCGGTCGGGATGATCGTCACGCTCGCCACGAACCAGGCCTGCTGCAGGAACTCCTTCAGCTGGAAAGGACGACGTACCGACGCCCTCATCGTGTCGAGGGCGAAGGAGAACAGCGAGCCGGCGTGCTTCAGCGGGGCGGTCGCAGACAGGGTCACGTAGCCCCCACGACATCCGTGGCGAACGAACCGGGTGGCGGGGTGACGCCGTTCTCGCGGCACCAGTCACCTGGCGGCCGCTGCGTCGGACGCAGTACGCCGCTGCTCGGCAGCTGCTGGATCGGAATCGGCGGCAGTGGCGGCAGCTCCTGGTCAGCCTCGCGAGCGAGCTCGTCGGCGTCCTTCTCCTCCGACATGCCGATCGGGCCGACGCGCTGCGCGTTCAGGAACTGGCGGACCACCGGCTCCTCGCTGGACAGCAGCATCTCGCGCTGCCCGAACATGGCCAGGTGCCGGTGGTACAGCAGGCCGATGTTGTCCGGGACCGTGCGGGCGGTGTTGATGTCGTGGGTGACGATCAGACAGGTCGCCTGGGTCATCTCGTTCAGATCGATGATGAGCTGGTTCAGGAACGCCGTCCGGACCGGGTCCAGACCCGAGTCGGGCTCGTCGAACAGCAGGATCTCCGGCTCCAGCACCAGCGCCCGGGCCAGCCCGGCGCGCTTGCGCATACCGCCCGAGATCTCGCCGGGAAGCTTGCGCTCGGCACCGACCAGACCGACCATCTCCATCTTCTCCATCACGATGGAGCGGATCTCGGCCTCGGACTTCTTGGTGTGCTCACGCAGCGGGAACGCGACGTTGTCGTACAGGTTCATCGAGCCGAACATCGCGCCGTCCTGGAACAGCACCCCGAACAGCTTGCGGATCTCGTAGAGCTCCCGCTCGCTGCAGGTGGCGATATCGGTGCCCTCGATGTGGACATGGCCGCGATCCGGTTTGAGCAGGCCGATCAGGGTCTTCAGGAATACGGACTTCCCCGTACCGGAAGGGCCCAGCATCACGCAGATCTCACCGGCCGGCAGGGTCAGGGACACGTCGCCCCAGATCAGCTGGCTACCAAAGGATTTGGTGAGACCTTCGACGCGGACTTCTACGCCCACCGGTCCTCCTCACGGGATCTAAGTTCTTGCCCCGAACCGACGAGTACTTCGATTCCAACGAGGGAGCAGTGGCCTAGGTTACGCACGAGTACGGTTTTGCGTAACCCCTCATAGTCAAGCGATTGCGATCCTAGCCAGAGTGAAATGCGAGAAGGGCAGCCTCCTCGCGGAGACTGCCCTTCTCTACACATTCGTTACGTCCCTTAGCGGAACGTAACCGAGGTCACTTGAGCGTGACGGTGGCCCCGGCGCCCTCGAGGGCCTCCTTGGCCTTCTCCGCGGACGCCTTGTCAACCTTCTCCAGGATCGCCTTCGGGGCGGACTCAACCAGGTCCTTGGCCTCCTTCAGACCAAGGCTGGTGAGACCGCGCACCTCCTTGATGACCTGGATCTTCTTGTCGCCGGCGCTCTCGAGGACGACGTCGAACTCGTCCTGCTCGGCGGCCTCTTCGACCGGGGCGCCCGGGGCACCCGGGGCGGCGGCAACGGCAACCGGGGCGGCGGCGGTGACGCCGAACTCCTCCTCGAAAGCCTTAACGAACTCCGACAGCTCCAGCAGGGTCAGTTCCTTGAACTGGCCGAGGAGCTCTTCGGTGCTGAGCTTCGCCATGGTGGCGGTCCTTCCTTAACGGTGAATCACTGAAATGGGGTCGTGCAGTGAGATCGGCCTCAGCTGTCAGCTGCGGCAGTCTCCTCGGTGCTCGCCTCGGCAGGTGCGTCGACCGTGTCCTGCACGGTCTCCTCGGCCGCGGCCTCGGGAGCCGAAGCCCCGTCCGCCGGCAGCGTGTCCTGCAGCGCCGCGAACAGGCGCGCGGCCTGCGACAGCGGAGCAGCGAACAGCGACACCGCTTGCTGCGGAGCCGCCTTCATCGCACCTGCGAGCTTCGCGAGGAGGACCTCACGCGACTCCAGGTCAGCGAGCTTGCTGATCTCGTCAGAGCTGAGCGCCTTGCCTTCGAGCACTCCACCCTTGATGACGAGAAGGGGATTCGCCTTGGCGAAGTCACGCAGACCCTTGGCCGCAACCACCGCATCGCCCTTGATGAAGGCGATGGCCGACGGACCCTCGAGCAACGAGTCGAACGACTCGACACCCGCGTCCTTGGCCGCGATCTTGGTCAGCGTGTTCTTCACCACGGCGTAGTTCACGTCGTCACCGAGCGCAGTCCGCAGATTCCGCAGCTGCGCCACAGTGAGTCCGCGGTACTCGGTCAGCACGGCGCCGTTCGAGCTACGGAACTCGTCCGTCAGCTCTGCGACAGCGGCTGCCTTGTCCGGCCTCGCCATGGGGTCTCCTTCGTTTGGCTTTCTCGCCACAGACCCCTGGAACAAAGAAAACGCCCCTGCACAGGCGGCAAGGGCGTGAACATACAAACTACACTCACACTTCTCATCACCTGCGCGGGCCGCCCACCTGAGTGGGACTTTCAGCTACCTAGGCAGCCACCAGCGGTCTTCGGCAAGGTTCATTGTGCCTGACCGTTCCGCTGGGACCAAATCGGCGGAATCCAGCGATGCATCGCCGCCGCGGCAGCCCATCCCGTCGCGGCCATCACCACGACCGCCGGCCCCAGTCCCAGCACCGCTGTCGCTCCCGCGAGCAACAACGGTCCACCGCCGTTGCCTGCGTCCGCGAACAGGCGGAACGCCCCGAGGAACTGCGCCCGCCCGACTGGTGGCGAGGCGTCGGCCCCGAGCGTCATGATCACTCCCGCACCGAGCCCGTTGCCAACACCCATCAGCAATGCGACCGCAGTGAGCGTCGCAGCCGTATGGGTGAGCGGTAGGAGCAGATGCGCCGTCCCCAGAACGAGCATGGACGGTACGGCGACCCACTTGCGGCCGAAGCGATCCATGACTGAGCCGGCTGGATAGAACAGCAGCATGTCCACCGCACCGGAGAGTCCGAAGATGATGCTGGTGGTCTGAGCGTCCAATCCGATGTGCAGGGCCCACAGCGGTACGACGACCTGACGCGACGCGCGGACTGCGCCGACCAGAAGGGCACCGGTACCGAGAGTTCGCAGTACCGGCAGGTGCTCGCGGATCACGCCCAGCGTGGACTGGGCTGCGACTGGCCTGCTGCCGCGAGTCCGGCGTACCGATTCGATGTCGGGGAGGCTCACGAGGACTATGCAGGCCAGTACTGCGCCGACGAGGTGGACCCAGTAGGCACCGTCGGTTCCGAGGAAGCGCATCGCCAGTGCACCAAGGAACGGGCCGATGAAGGAGCCGATGCGTTGGACACCGCCGAGAGTGGACAGGGCGCGGGCGCGGAGCTCGATCGGCACTGCTTCGCTGAGGTAGGCCTGCCGGGCCAGACCCCACACTGAGCCGGCCAGTCCGGTGACGCCGATCGCCAGAGCGAGTCCCCAGACAGTCGGTGCCAGGAGACAGGCGACCAGGGCCAGTGAGACGAGGACAGTCGCGCCGAGCATCGCGCGGCGTTCGCCGATCTTCGTGGTGAGAGCACCGGCCGGGATGTCGCCGATGACCTGACCGAGACCGGCCGCTGCGACGACCACACCGGCGATGGCGGGTGATGCGCCGAGGTGAGTGGCCGAGACCGCGATGACGGGAGCTATGGCGCCTTGGCCGATGCCGTAGAGCAGTGCGGGGACATAGACCGACGGGGCGATCTTGAGCAGAGCGGCCGGGCCGGCCATCAGCGCACAGCCTGCTGTACGCCGCGGTCTCGTGCTGCAGTGGTTGCGCCGAGGAGTTCTGACACTTCCCAGGCGGCGGGAGCGACCAGTGCGCCTAGCTCGTCCAGTCGCTCCGGAGACATCCGCATCTCCGGACCAGAGATCGACAGGCAGCCGACCACCTGCCCGGAGTAGTCGAAGACCGGTGCGGCGACCGAGCAGATCCCCTGTGTCCGCTCGGTCGCCGACTTGGCGTAGCCCCGCGCACGGATCTCTGCGAACTGTGTGGCGAGGACGTCGGGGTCGGTGATCGTGTTCGGCAGCACCTGCTCGAGCCGCCCGGTCAGCACCGCCACCTGCCGTTCCCAAGGCGAGAACGCGAGCAGCACCTTGCCGGGCGCCCCCTGTGGCAGCGGCACCGGAATGCCGAACTCTGTATAGGTACGGCGCAACTGGTGCCGGCTCTCGACCTGATCGAGCACCATGCGGTGTGCGGTCGGCAGCAACTCGTGCACAGCCGCCGTCTCCTCGGAGTCGTCCCGGAGTCTCCGCAGCACCGGCATGGCCGCGTCGCGCAGTGTCGCCGGGACCCCAGTCGCATGCGCCAACCGGGCGACCAGCGGTCCGATCGCATACCGCCGTTGGGCGGTCTGGCGGATCAGCCCGTTCTCCAGCATCGCCAGCAGCAAGCGGTGCACAGTGCTCGTCGACAACCCGGTCGCCCGGGACAGGTCGCTGATGCCGAGGTCCGGCGTACGGGCGTCGAAGCAGCGCAGGATCGCGACCGCACGGTCGATCGACTGCACCGAACCGCGCTGAATGGTTTCCTGCATGGCAGGATCGTATCCCGCGATGTGGAAAACCTGCCAGCGATTAGGGTCATCCGGTGACGATCACGCAGACGTGGCGACGACTCGACAGTTGGCTGGCCGAGCACGCGCCGGCGACGTACGCCGTACTGGCGCCGCCCGCGACCGATGACGAACTGGACGCGGCTCGTCAGGTGGTCGAGCTACCGCCGGACCTCATCGAGTCACTGCGATGCCACAACGGACTGACCGCCTGGGCGAATCTGCTCCCCGAGGCGCCACCGTCGAGCGCGGCGCAGATCACCGACAACTGGCAGCTGCGGATGGACATCGCGGCGGATGTTGACGGCTTCACGGTGCACCCGTGGAACACCGAGCCCTACTGGCACCTGGCCTGGATTCCCTGGGCGGACGCCGATGGCGATCTGCAGGTCATCGACGGTTCCGGCCGGCTCGGCATGGCCAGCCACGACGGGGTCGGCGATTTCAGCACCGGCTGGCCGGACCTCGCGTCGTACCTCTCGGCCGTTGTCGACGCGCTCCACACGGGGACCGGGGTCAACGGCTGGTACCCGTATCTCACAACCCACCGGGAGCTGTGGTGGGACCGCGGCCCGGATCAGCAGTTCGTCAACGACGAACCCCTGATCCGGGTACCCGTCGTCAGCTGAGGACGGCGAGGGCGTCGATCTCGACGAGCATGTCCGGCAGCGGGAGGCCAGTGAAGACGGTGGTGCGGGACGGCAGGACGCCGCTCGGGGTGCGGGTGGAGACGAACTCGGCGTAGGCCTCGTTCATGGCGGCGAAGTCGTCGCGGGTGGTCAGGTAGACGCGCAGCATCAGTACGTCGTCCAGGCTGCCGCCACCGGCCTTGAGGATCGCCTCGATGTTCTGCAGGACCCGGGTGGTCTGGGCCTTCACGTCGCCGACGAAGACGAACTCGCCGGTCGCGGGGTCGACCGAGCCCTGGCCGGAGACCTGCAGGATGTTGCCCTTGCGGACGCCCTGCGAGAACACCGGCAGCGGTGCGGGTGCGTCAGTGGTGGAGACGGCGGTCTTGTCGGACATCAGGTCGGACACCTCTCAGTTGTAGTCGGCGCTGATCGCCTGGGTGGTGGCGAGCAGCTCAGGCAGGAGTTCGAGCACCTGCTCATAGTTCAGCAGCACATCCGGGACGGACACCGACACGGCCCCGACAACGCGGCCGGCCTGGTCCAGGACCGGCGCACCGATGCAGTTCATGAACGACTCGTGCTCGGCCTTGTCCTGCGCCCAGCCGCGGGTCCGGACTGTGTCCAGCTCGTCGCGCAGGGCATCCGCATCAGTGATGGTCTGCGGGGTGAACGCGTGGTAGTCCAGCGATGCCAGCACCGCCTCACGTTGCCGCTTGGGCTGCGCTGCCAGCAGGATCTTCCCGACCGCTGTGCAGTGCAGAGCCGCCGGTACGCCGATCTGCGAGTACATGCGGAACGTACGCACACTGTCGAGCTTGTCGATGTAAATGACCTCGCCGTTCTCCCACGCTGCCAGGTGAACGGTCTGACCGGTCTTCTGATTCAGCTGACGCAGATGCGGTGCAGCCACTTCCCGTACGACGTGCTGCTCGCGCGCTGCATCCGCCAACGCGAACAAGCGGGAGCCGAGCCGATAGCGGTGCGCCTCATCGCGTCGTACGAAGCGGTCTGCCTCCATGGTGCGCAGCAGCCGGAGCACTGTGGTCTTGTGGACGCCGAGTTCGGTCGCGAGCTGATCCAGCGACCGCTCTCCCTCGCCCAGACTGGCCAGGATCTGCAGGGCTCTCGCGAGGCTCTGGCTCATACCTTCGTCGCCGCCCACTCGTCGTCATCAGCGTTGAGCAGTCTGTCGCGCAGTGCGGGGTCCAGCGGCGCAGCATGGTCTTCCGGTACGGCGAGCACCGCTGCGGCATTCAGATGCCCAAGTCGCAGCCGTTGCTGCATTGGCAGGTCCTGCAGCGTCCCCGCGAGGAAGCCGGCTGCGAACGCATCCCCGGCTCCTACTGGCTCGACCACCTCGACGGTCAGCGCCGGAACCTCGGTACGGCGGCCGTCCGGCTCCAGCGCGACTGCAGTGTGTGCATCGTTCTTGACGACGAGCGTGCAGTCCTTGCCGAACCGTTCGTGCAGTTCAGCGGGGTCATTGGTTCCTGCGAACACCAGCGCCTCATCAGCACCGATCAGTACGACGTCGGCCGCGCGCAGCAACCGCCAGAGCGGCTCCGGGTCCTTGTCGCGCCACAACACCGGCCGCCAGTTCAGATCGACACTCAGAACGAAGTCCCCGCGAAGCTCGTCCAGCATCCGCGCGGTATCAGCGGACAGAGCGGCTGTGATGCCAGTGGTGTGCACGATCCTCGCGCTGCGGAGTCTGTCGGCCACCTCAGGACGCTGCAGGAACGCGGGGCTCATCGCCGACGCCGCGGAGCCGGTTCGGTAGTAGTGCATGCGAGACCGGCCGTCGATCGACTCCTTCACGTACAGAGCGGTCGGCCGGTCCGGATCGATCTCCACACCGTCGACGTCGACGCCACGTCCGCGCAGATCCCGCAGTACCTGCCGGCCGAAGCCGTCATCGCCGAGCCGGGACACCCAGCTCGTCGGTACGCCGAGACCGGCCAGGCCGCCGGCCACATTGCACTCCGCGCCACCCACCGACCGGCGGAACGTCTCGACGTCCTCGAGCGGTCCGGCGGCACCCGCGAGCATGATCATCGCCTCGCCGACGCAGACGACGGCGCTGTCCCCACCCGAATGGCCCGGCCCGAGTTCCGTCTCAGTGCGCGGGTCGGGCATCTGCGCTCCTAGGGACCGGGTGATGGGATAGGTGTGTAACTGCGGTCGTTGACGCAACTTCGAGCGCGATGCTACAACCGTCAGGTCAGAATGCGCAATGAACGTTGCGTATTCTGCAACTACTCCCAGGGGACTCGATGCCTGCTTACGATGCTGCCGCCATCGCCGCGCTTGCCGACGAGCGGGTGAGCCGCCGCGACCGGGTACTGCCGCCCGCCTTCTGGGGCCGGACCGTCGCCGAGGTCCTGGCCGAGCGCCCGCGGTTGTCGCAGCTGCCGACCCCGTTGATGACGCTGTCCGCGCCCGGGGTGCGGCACAACG
Organism: Kribbella sp. NPDC056951; assembly: GCF_042674205.1. Taxonomy (NCBI): domain Bacteria; kingdom Bacillati; phylum Actinomycetota; class Actinomycetes; order Propionibacteriales; family Kribbellaceae; genus Kribbella; species Kribbella sp. NPDC056951. Next base: position 205,891 of record NZ_JBHUQZ010000003.1, on the reverse strand, counting down.
TCGAGACTCTCGCCCGCTGGTGCGCGCATCACGGCGTCGAGCTCGCGCCGCATGGCAAGACCACGATGGCGCCTGCGCTGTGGGCGCAGCAGCTGGATGCCGGCGCGTGGGCAATCACGCTGGCCAACGTGTTCCACCTCGCGATCGCTCGCCAGTTCGGCGTCCGCCGGGTGCTGATTGCGAACTCGGTCGTCTCCCCGTTGCAGTTGCGCTGGGTCGCCGATGAGCTGGCCCGGGATCCCGAGTTCGAGGTGACGGTCTGGGCCGACTCCGTCCGGACTGTCGAGATCATGGAGGCGGCTCGGTCGGCGCATGTCGGCTCGGACGCGCGACCGCTCGACGTACTGGTTGAGTTGGGTGCACCCGGTGGTCGGACCGGTGCCCGGGACTTCGAGACCGCCGAAGCCGTCGCCTCGGCGGTGGCGGAAGCCTCGACATTGCGACTGGTCGGGGTGGCAGGCTACGAAGGCGCGGTTAGCAGCGGCGTCGACGAGGCCGCGCTGAGCGCCGTACGGGCGTTTCTACGCGACATGGCTGAGCTGCATTCGCGACTCGGCAAGCTGTACGACGAGGGTGTCGAACCGATCGTCACCGCGGGCGGCAGCGAGTACTTCGAGCTGGTGGCCGAGGTACTGGGTCCGATCGACGATGCCCGGGTCGTGCTGCGTTCCGGCGCCTACATCTCGCACGATGACGGGCTCTATCGGCGGGTGTCACCACTGGGCCAGTCACCGCGCACCGACGGCGAGCAGTTGGTCGCGGCGATGCACGGGTGGATGCGGATCACCTCGCAACCCGAGCCAGGGCTGGCGATCTTCGACGCCGGGCGACGGGATTTCCCGGTCGACCAGGACATGCCCGAGCCGCAGCTGATCCGGCCGCGCTCGGCTGGTGAGCCGGTGCTCCCGGCGACCGGCATGACGGTGACCAAACTGAACGACCAGCACGGTTATCTGCGGTTCGGCGAGGAGCCGGTGGTGATCGGCGACGAACTCCGGGTCGGTCTCTCGCACCCGTGTACCGCGTTCGACAAGTGGGGGTTGATCCCCGTCGTGGACGACCCGGACGCGGCCGATCCCGTCGTCGTCGACCTGATCCGGACGTACTTCTGAGATGGCAGACCTGCTGATCACCGGTGCCACGATCCTGGACGGCACGGGCGCACCCGGTTTCGTCGCGGACGTCGCCGTCGACGCCGGCCGCATCGTCGCTATGGCCACCACCCAGGCCAACCGATCCCGACCTGGCGACGACCTGCTGACCACGAATTCGGCCGACCGATCCCGGCGCACTGGCGATCTGCCGACCACCGGCTCGGCCGACCGGTCCCGACGCGGCAACGACCTGCCGACCGCCGCCCGGACGATCGATGCCACCGGGCTCGTGCTCTGTCCCGGCTTCATCGACATGCACGCACACTCCGACCTGCAGATCCTGGCGACGCCGGACCACACCGCCAAGGTCAGTCAGGGCGTCACGTTGGAGGTCCTCGGTCAGGACGGTCTGTCGTTCGCGCCGATCGACGACCCGACCAGGGCCGCGCTCCGCCGCCAGATCGCCGGCTGGAACGGCGAACCGGACGACTTCGACTTCTCCTGGTCCACGGTCGCCGGCTATCTGGATCGCCTGGATCAGGGAATCGCGTGCAATGCGGCCTACCTGGTCCCGCAGGGCACGCTGCGGATGATGGTCGTCGGCACCGACAACCGCCCGGCCACTCCCGCCGAACTGGCGCAGATGATCGAGCTGCTCACGCAAGCATTGCGCGACGGCGCGGTCGGGATGAGCAGCGGCCTCACCTATACGCCAGGCATGTTCGCCACCACCGACGAACTCGTCGAGCTGTGCCGCGTCGTCGCACAGCACGGCGGCTACTACTCCCCACACCAGCGCTCTTATGGACAAGGCGCTCTCGACGCGTACGCCGAGATGGTCGAAGTGGCGCGCCGCTCCGGCTGTGCTCTGCACCTGACCCACGCGGTGATGAACTTCGGCCCGAACCAAGGCCGCGGCGCCGACCTGATCGCGATGATCGACAAGGCGCTCGCCGACGGTCTCGACGTCACCACTGACACCTACCCTTATTTGCCTGGGGCAACAACTCTCGCGGCGACCTTGCCGAGCTGGACGGCCGAGGGCGGCCCGGATGCCCAGCTGGACCGGTTGCGGGATCCGGCGACCCGGGCCAGGATCGCGCACGAGATGGAGCAGGTCGGCTCCGACGGCTGCCACGGCTGTGTGATCGAGTGGAACACGATCGAGATCGGCGGCGTCCGCAACCCCACCCTCGGCGACGCCGTCGGCCGGACCGTCCAGGACCTCGCGGTCCGTCGCGGTCAGCCGGCTGCCGACGTCTTCTTCGACCTGCTGATCGCGGACGACCTCGGCACCTCGATCCTGCAGCACGTCGGGCACGAGGAGAACGTCCAGACGATCATGCAGCACTCGAGCCACACCGGCGGCTCGGACGCGATCCTGGTCGGCGGCAAACCGCACCCGCGCTCGTGGGGCACCTTCCCGCGCTACCTGGGTCGGTATGTCCGCGAGCTCGGCGTCCTGGAATTGGCCGACTGCATCCACCACCTCACCGGCCGACCGGCTCGGCGTCTGCGGCTCACCGACCGCGGACTCGTCCGGGAGGGCTACCGGGCCGACCTGGTCCTCTTCGATCCGGACACCGTCCACGACACCGCCACCTTCGACAACCCCCGGCAGCAGGCCGAAGGCATCCCGTACGTCTTCGTCAACGGTGTCCCCGTCATCGACGACGGCCACCGGACCGACGCACTGCCCGGCCGCGCCATCCGCCGTACTGACGTCTGAGAGGACCTCCTTATGACCAACACACTGGACCTGCTGCGCACCGATCGCGTGCTGACCGTCGTCAGAGCGCCGGAGATCGCTGACGCCCGGGACCTGTGCGCAGCGTTGGTCGCCGGCGGCATCCACGTCGTGGAGCTGACCTTCACGACCCCGGACCTGCCGCGCCATCTGGAACGCGCTGCCTCGACGGCCGACGAAACCGGTGCCGTGGTCGGCGCCGGGACTGTGCAGACCGCTCTGCAGGCGCAGCAGGCAATCGACGCGGGCGCGCAGTTCCTGGTGACACCTGGTCAAGGTCCGGAGGCGTCCGCGATTGCCGCAGCTGCGCAGACAGCCGGCATCACGGTGGTGTTCGGTGCGTTCACGCCGTCCGAGGTGATGTCCGCACTCGCGCTGGGATCGTCGGCGGTCAAGATCTTCCCGGCTCACCAGCTCGGGCCGAAGTACCTCAAGGATTTGCGCGGACCGTTCCCGGAGGTGCAGCTGATCCCGTCGGGCGGCATCAACGCCGGAAACGCCAGGGACTATCTGGAGGCCGGAGCGCTGGCTGTCAGCGCGGGCACCGACGTGGTCTCCCCCGCCGATGTCTCGGCGGCCGATTGGCAGGCCATCACTGCGAAGGCCAAAGCCTTCGTGGCCGCGATCAACTGACCGTGATGCTGCCATAGCTGGACCGTAGAAAGAGGCGATGAGTCGAGGTCGGGTCGTTGTTCGGACCGAGCTCGACGGAGCCCTGCGCCGCGACCGCATTGATGGCGTACGTCGTCGTACCGGGCACCCGAACGTTGAGCGAGCCATCGCTCACTGTGGCCATCACTTGCTCCGGCGGGTCGTCGAACTGGAGGGAGAGCGACCCCCGTCGGGCGTCGATCGACACTTGGGGGCTACGCATCCGGTTCATCGTCACGGACCCTTCGCTGGCATCGATCTGTACCTTCGCCGTCAGACCCGAGACGTTGAGTGAAGCCCCTTCGGCCTTGGCCTGCACGGCAACAGCGACCGGGACCTCGACGGTCAGTTCGACCTCGCAACTGCTGTCCGGGCAGGTGGTCCGGACATCCAGCACGCCGTCGACGGTCCGGACGTCGACCTTCGGCTCTTGCGCCCCATAGGTCCCGTCGACGGTCACCCGCACCTGGCTGCCCGCGCCACCGATCACGTTGGCCGGAACCTCCGAGTAGATCCGCACCCCCTGTGGCGCGGTCGCGAAGCTGGACGAGTAGTCGAAGGGAAGCTTGCCGCGAATCGTCGCGACCGTGACCGCGGCACCGGCGACCACGAGCACCACCAGTGGCACCACACCGATCAGCAGCATCCGACGCTGCGCTGTACTGAGTGCCATCAGCTGTCCAGGAACCGCAACACGGCCAGGACCCGGCGGTGCTCGCCCTCGGTCGACGACAGCCTCAGCTTCTGGAAGATGCTGCTGATGTGCTTCTCGACAGCACCCTCCCCGACCACGAGCGCCTGCGCGATGCCGGTGTTCGACTTGCCCTCCGCCATCGCCCGCAGGACCTCTTGCTCGCGCGGACTCAGCGCGGCCAACGGATCCGCCTTGCTGGACCGCACCAGCAACTGCGAGATCACCTCCGGGTCCAGCGCTGCACCCCCGCCGGCCACGCGGCGCAATCCGTCGAGGAACTGATCCACGTCGGCCACCCGGTCCTTCAGCAAGTACCCGACGCCGCCCGGGTTGCTGCCGATGAGCTCGCTCGCGTACCGCTCTTCGACGTACTGGGAGAGGACCAGCACACCCGTGTCCGGATACTGCTCGCGGAGCACGAGCGCTGCCCGCAGCCCCTCGTCGGTGAATGTCGGCGGCATCCGCACGTCGACCACGCAGACATCCGGCCGATGCTCGGCGACTGCCTTCAGCAACTCGTCACCGTCGCCGACCGCCGCGACGACCGTGCACTCCTGCTCCTCCAGCAGTCGCACGATGCCCTCGCGGAGCAGCACCGAGTCCTCGGCGATCACGACTCGCAGGCTGGTCATTCGCACGGTACCTCCGCGGTGAGGACGGTCGGACCGCCCGGTGGACTGCTGAGACTGAGCCGGCCGTCGACCCCGGCGACCCGATCGGACAGGCCCTGCAGGCCGGTACCACCCTCAGGATGCGCGCCGCCCCGGCCGTCGTCGGTCACCTCGACCCGGAGCAAGTTACCGATCCGCACGATCCGGACCTCGGCCTGGGCCGCGTCGGCGTGCTTGGCGATATTCGTCAGGGCCTCGGTGACGACGAAGTAGGCGATGGACTCGATGGTCAGCGACGGCCGCGGGTCGACCTCGACACTCACCCGGACCGGCACCGGAGACCGCGCAGCGACTGCGGAGATCGCGGCATCGAGCCCGCGGTCGGTCAGCACCGGCGGATGCAGGCCCCGGGTCAGATCCCGAAGCTCCGCAATCGCCTGCAGCGCCTCGGAGTGCGCCTCCTCGATCAGCGAACGCACCGCCGGATCCTTGTCACCCAACCGGTTCTTCGCGCGGCCCAGTGTCATGGCCAGCGAGACCAGCCGTTGCTGTGCGCCGTCATGCAGGTCGCGCTCCATCCGCCGCCGCTCGGCCTCCGCCGAATCGACCACCTGCTGCCGGCTCGTGACCAGCCGGCTGACCCGCTCGGTCAGCGCCCCGGTCTCGTCGCCGCCCAGGTAGATCCGGGCGAGATGTCCGTCCAACGCGGACGCTGTCCGCATCAGCACCGGGGAGAGCAGCGCCAGGAACAGCGCTCCGAACACCGATGCGGCGATGGCCTTGTCGCTGGTGTCGATCACGAACGGTCCGAGCTGAGCCTGCGCCGCCGCGAACTTCGAGAAGTAGAACGGCAGGCCGATCAGCACCGGCGGGACCGACCAGGCGACCACGATCAGCAGCAGCCAGAACATTGCTGCGGGCAACAACAAGACGTAGTACAGGAACTGGCGCCACAGGTTCGGATCGGCGAGCGCCCGGCGGGCGTCGGCGGCGCGACTGCCGGAAGGCTCCGGTGGCTCGAGTGGTAGCACCTCCTGCCCGCGGGTGATCCGGGCTCTGGCCCGCTCCCACCGGGCCAGCCCGTAGACCGCTCGCGCCGCGGCCGTGGTCAGCGGCACCCCGACGAAAGCCAGCGGCCACCCGAGCACGGCCACGCAGATCGCGACCAGAGCCAGTAGCCCAGAGGTCAGCACCACCACGGAATCGCCGAGCAGATGGACCGTTGCCAGCCACAAGTACGGCGAGCGCCACAGCCGCCAGGGTCGCCGGGGAACCGGACTCGCGATCGTCGTCACCCGAACCACCTCCCGTTGTCTGTGCCGCTGTGCTGGTTGTGGCGACGGGCTCAAACCTACGACGCTGCCGAGGCCGCCGGTATGAGGACATCCCCCGTATCGAGTTCGGGTTAACCCCACCCCCGATTCGTGGGTTGTCCTCAATGTGCCGAAGCCGCCGCGACGGAATGCTCGAAGCCATGACGACGACAATCCCGCAGGCTCCCGCATCCCGGCCGCTCGGGCCGCAGCTGACCGTGCAACTCGGTGACGCGATCGACGACCGCGTCGCCGAGGCTCTGGACGACTACATCGCGGAAGGCCGCCTCGACGGCCGGATCCGCCCGCGCCGCTCCCCCGGCGGTCTGGCCGCGCTGGTGGCCGGCGGCGTCGCGGCCGTGCTGCTGCCGTGGTGCCTGATCCTCGCGGCGACGCTGCCGAGCACGTACCAGGTCAATCACTGGAAGCTCACCTGGATAGGCCTCGACGTCTTGACCGCGATCGCCGCCGGCCTGACGGCGTACCTGCTGCACACCCGCAACAGATACGCCGTCCTGACCGCGATGGCCGCCGGGACCCTGCTCCTGGCCGACGCCTGGTTCGACGTCAGCACCGCCGGCGCAGGCTTCGACCGCACGCTCTCACTGGCCGAGGCCTTCCTCCTGGAAGTCCCCCTGGCCGTGTGTGCCTGGGTCGTCGCTGCCCGCGAGCTGCGGCGCTAGCCGATCAGCTCGAGGACGGGGCCCTCATGCAAAGCTCGGTAGACCTGGTCGCGCAGCAGGTTGGCCTCGGCATCGGTCAGGGTTCGATCGACCGGCCGGAGGACCAGCCTGACCAGGAGGTTTCGTTGTCCTGGGGTGATCTGCAACCGCGCCCGCGCAGCGGGTGGCAGGTCGTCGTACGTCGTCTCGCCCAGCACCTCCAGCGATTCCGCGGCATCCGCGTCCGGACCGAGCGCATCCCGCACCTTGTCGCCGAGCACCTCCGGCGACACATCCGCCTCCGCGCCCACCACGACCGAGAGGTCCCGGCGGACGGGTGGCATCGTCGACACCGATCGGTAGGGCTGCAGGTCGAGCATCTGCCCGGCCACCCGCGGATCCGTCGACCTGAGCAACCGGATGTCGCGGATGCCCTTCCGCAACATCAGCAACCGGTCCAGGCCCGGACCCATCGCCAGTCCGGTCCAGCTGTCGTCGAGACCAGCCTTGCGCAGGACCTCCGGCGCGGCCACCCCGCATTCACCGATCTCGATCCATTGATCGTCCAGCAGGACATCGATCTGCCGGCCGTGAATCGTGTAGGGGTGCACCGCAGGCACCGTCCGGTAGGCCTGCCCGGGCAGCACGGTCGCGACCAACCGAGCGATCATGTCCTCCAGCTCGGGCTCTCCGAGCGTGACGTTGCGGCTGAGCCGCCAGAGGTCGAGCTGATGTGGCGTGCCGGTGTGCTGCCAGTCCACGGAGTCCCGGCGGTAGCAGATGCCCGCACAGATCATCAGCACATCGGACGCATCGGAGCCGGCGAGCTCGCGCAGCGCCGGCGGGATCATTGCCGACGTGTGACTGCGCAGGACCTCACCCTCCGACGCGTAGCGGGTGTAGCGAGCTTCCCGGGTCACCGCACCGGCGGCGTACCCGAGGTTGTCGTAGTTGTCGGCCAGGCTGACCACGGGATGGTCGCGCCGGGTCCAGATCGCCGTGTAGGGCCAAGCGGCGCCCAGAGCCGTCCTGATCGAGTCGACGATCAACTGGACGGCGTGTGGACCCTGAGCCGGATCGGTCAGATCGCGCAGCGACAAGGCGGAGTGCAGTTCCTCGAGAGTGAGGACAGACATAAGAGTTCTCCAAAGGTGACGGTCTCGACGAGGGGGTCTTCACACCCCGGTCGGCCACGGTCACCTCAGGAGAGAGCGCAGCAGCAGCTCACCCCGTCGGCACCGTTGTGCCGGCCGGGGCGAAGAAATCGCCGCCCGTACTGCGTCATGCAGACAGCCTACCTCGTCCCGACCTTGCCTAACAGTCAAAACTTCTTTAGGTTGTTAGGTAGAGGTGATTCCGATGCTCTATCAGCCGGAACTGATCGGCGGTCACGTTGCTCTGGACCTGCTGAACACCGTTTCCTGGCGGCTGGACCCACCCCGTACCGTCGACCGGATCGCCACCGCGGAGGCGTTGGCGACGTGGCGTGCGGCGGCTGGTCTCAGCGGAGACAGCGATCCCCGCCGAGTCGCCACTGTGCGCGCGGTCGTCTACGACGCGGTATTGCCGATCGCGCGAGGCACCGGACCAGCAGAGCTGCGGGAGCTGCAGACCTTGCTGGCAGGTGCCGTGCGGCGAGCCACTCCGGCAGGACCGCGGCCGATGGACTGGGGTGGCGCCAACCTCGTGGACGAGTTGGTCCTCGCGGCAGGGCGCCTGCTGGAGCGGGAGGACCTGAGCAGACTGCGGGAATGCCAGGACGACGGCTGTGGATGGCTCTTCCTGGACCGCAGCAAGAACGGGTCTCGTCGGTGGTGCAGCTCAGGCGACTGCGGGAACCGGGCCCGGGCGAAGCGGCACTACGAGCGAGTTCGCGCCGGACGGGAATCATGAAGGCCCCCGCGGTGATGACCGAGCTGCTCGATCGGCGGCAGGACTTCCTCGAGGGCATGCGCCTGGGCATCGGGCCAGGCGCCGCCGCCTTCGTGCTCGCGTTGAGCTTCGGAGCCGAGGCTGTCGCGCGCGACTGGGGATTCGGACTGCCGGTGCTGTTCTCGATGTTCGCGTGGTCGGGGTCGGCGCAGTTCGCGTTGCTGACCTCGCTGGCCGGTGGCACGGCGGTCGTCGCGGTGACGTCCGCGGTCCTGATCAACGCTCGCTATCTGATGATGAGCCTCGCGCTCAACGAGAGCCTGCGCGGTGGCAGGCTTTCGCGCGCACTACAGGCGCAGGCGCTCTGCGACGCATCCTTCGTCGTTGCCCACGGCACCAAAGGGGGCTACGACATCGTCCGGCTGGTCGGTGCCAGCGTTCCGCAATGGGTGCTCTGGGCCGCCGGTACGGCGGTCGGTGCGCTGACCGCGCCCTCGCCTGACTTGATGCACAAGCTGGGTCTCGACGTCACGTTCCCGGCGTTCTTCCTGATCCTCGCACTGGACGAGCTGCGCCGATCGAAGCGTGCGTTGGCAGCAGGCCTGCTCGGCGCCTCGATCGCCGCCGCGCTGCTCTTCGTCACCACCCCGAGCTACGCCTTGCTGGGCGCCATTGCCGCGGCGCTGCTCGGCGTTCTCCCCGAGAAGGAGGGTGCACAGGCATGAAGCTCTGGCTGTCCGCAGGTGTCGTCACTCTGATCAGCTGGCTGATGAAGGCGAGTGCTCCGCTCGTGATCGGCGGCCGCAAACTCCCGCCGACCGTGCTCCGGCTGACCGCCCTCACCGCACCGGTTCTACTGGCCGGCCTGATCGTCACGGAGCTGGGCGGCGAGCACTGGCAGGAGCTCGACTGGACGAAGCTGGTCGGCGTCGGCGCCGCCGGTGGACTCACCTTGGCGAAGGTGCCGATGTTGCTGGCCGTCGCCGGCGGCATCGTCGTCACCGCCCTGATCCGCCTCGTCCTGCGCTAGGGCCTAAGGGCGCAAGTTCAGTCCCGTCCCTGCCAGGTGGTCACGCAGACTTCGTTGCCCTCCAGGTCCGCGAGCACCCAGAACGCCGGAGCACGCGTCGCGGACACGAGTCGGCCGCCAGCCGCCAGTGCGGCCTCGATGCGAGGTGCTGCCTCGTCATGCGGAACACAGACATCGAAGTGGATGCGATTGCGCTGCGGGCGCGCCTCGTCCATCTGCTGGAACCAGATGGCCGGGTCCTGCCCAAGCGGGTCGACGAGCGGATCCTCCGGTCCGTCGGCACCCCCCTCAGCGGCGTACCCGAGGACCGCCTTCCAGAACGGCCGGATCGCGGCGATGTCCAGTGCATCAATCGCGATCTCCAGCACCTGAACGGATCGCGGTGCCGCCGTTCCGAAGCCCGGCTCCGTCCCGTTCACAGCAGCTGAGATGCGAAGGGCGAGCTCGACATCGCTGGTGGTGACCGCTGCGTGCTCCAACGACTGCAGAGTGAAGACGACCCGCTCCGGACGGACATCGACGCGAAGGTGCTGGTCCGCGTCATCGCCGGACGCCGAGACGGCCTCCGCGGCCACACCAATTGCCTGGGCCAACGACCCGACCGGAACCGTCGTTCGCAACGTGCCCAGCAAGAAGCGCCACCCAGCGTCCTCGACTGCTTCCGACGCTTCCTGCCGACTCAGTACTTGTTCCATAGCCACATTATCCGGGTGCCGCTCGCGCAGACCGGATGCGACGATGGACCGCATGCGATGGATTGATGCGTTGGAGGGGAAGGCCGCCGAGAAGTTGCCGGAGGCCGTGCATCGTTACTACCGGCAAGGATCCGCCGGGGGGATCAGCGTCGGGGAGGCGGTCGCCGCCTGGTCGTCGTACCGGTTCCGGCCGCGTGTGCTGCAGGACGTGTCGTCGATCGAGCTCGGCACCACAGTGCTCGGTACGCCGGTCGCGTCGCCCGTGCTCGTCGCGCCGTCGACCCTGCAGCGGCTGGCGGATCCCGACGGTGAGATCGCGATGGCGAACGGTGTCCGTGACGCCGGATCGCTGCTCGGCGTCTCCAGCAACGCCGGGACCCGGTTCGCCGAGCTCGGGGCGACCGGGGTGCCGTGGTGGCTGCAGATCTACATCGTGCGGAACCGCAGTATCACCGAGCAGATGCTCGACGCGGCCGTCGCCGGTGGCGCCAAGGCGATCGTCCTCACGGTCGACACCCCGGTGGTCGGCCGCAAGGAGGACGACGGCCCGGTGGTGTGGTCGTACGTCCAGCCAGGTCAGCTGCGGATCAACGTGCCCGACGGCGACTGGACCGACGAGGACCTCGACAAGGCCGACGACCTGACCCCCGACGTGATCGGCTGGCTGGCCGAGCGCACCGGACTCCCGGTTGTCGTGAAGGGCGTCCTGCGCGGCGACGACGCCAAACGGATCTCCGACGCCGGCGCCGCCGGCATCATCGTCTCCAACCACGGCGGTCGCCAGCTCGACGGCTCGATCCCCACCGCCCAGGCCCTCCCCGAGGTCGCCGAGGCCCTGGCCGGTACCAGCACCGAGCTGTACGTCGACGGCGGCATCCGTCGCGGCGAACACGTCCTCGCCGCGCTGGCTCTCGGCGCCCGCGCGGTCTTCGTCGGCCGCCCAGCTCTCTGGGCGCTCACGGTCGACGGCCACGCCGGGGTCACTCGCCTGCTGACCGAACTCGCCGAAGAACTCGAACACACCCTGCAACTCGTCGGCGTCCCCCGCCTCGACAACCTCACCCCGGACCTCGTCGTACGGGCCTGAGCTCCGAAGCCCGCCGTACCAGCGCTCGCCAGGAACAGCGAAGGCCCCGGGAACGAATCCCGGGGCCTTGCTGTGTGGAACCTGTGGATCAGGCGTCCGCGTTCTCCTCGAGGAGGTTGCGGGTGGCGTTCGGGTCGACCGGGACACCGGGGCCCATGGTCGTCGAGAACACCGCCTTGCGGATGTAGCGGCCCTTGGAGCTGGCCGGCTTCAGTCGCAGGATCTCCTCGAGCGCCGCGCTGTAGTTCTCCACCAGCTGGGCCTCGTCGAACGACGCCTTGCCGATGATGAAGTGCAGGTTCGCGTGCCGGTCGACCCGGAACTCGATCTTGCCGCCCTTGATGTCCGTGACGGCCTTGGTGACGTCCGGGGTGACCGTGCCGGTCTTCGGGTTCGGCATCAGGCCACGCGGGCCGAGGACGCGACCGAGACGGCCGACCTTGCCCATCAGGTCAGGGGTGGCGACGACGGCGTCGAAGTCCAGCCAGCCGTCGGTCACCTTCTTGATCAGGTCGTCGTCACCGACGAAGTCGGCGCCGGCGGCCTTCGCGGCCTCGGCCTTGTCACCGGTGGCGAAGACGAGGACCCGTGCCGTCTTGCCGGTACCGTGCGGAAGGTTGACGGTGCCTCGCACCATCTGGTCGGCCTTACGGGGGTCGACCCCGAGGCGCATCGCGACGTCCACGGTCGAGTTGAACTTCTTGCTCCCGGCGGCCTCCTTGGCCAGCCGGATCGCCTCGAGCGGGGAGTACAGGTGATCGAAGTCGATCTTGTCCGCGATTGCGCGGTATGCCTTGCTGCGCAGTGCCATTGCTGTTTCCTCTCTGGGGTGTGGTCTCCGGGCGGCGCTACGCCCTGCCACAACTACTGGTGGTGCTGGTGCTGCCGCGGCGCTCAGGCCTCGACGTTGACACCCATGGAACGGGCGGTGCCCTCGATGATCTTCATCGCGGCGTCGATGTCCCGGGCGTTCAGGTCCGGCATCTTGGTGGTGGCGATCTCGCGGACCTGGTCCTTGGTGATCTTGCCGACCTTGTCCTTCTGCGGGACGGCCGAACCCTTCTGGATACCGGCGGCCTTCTTGATCATCTCGGGCGCCGGCGGCGTCTTCGTGACGAACGTGAAGGAACGGTCTTCGTAGATGGTGATCTCGACCGGGACCACGTTGCCACGCATGGATTCCGTCTGGGCGTTGTACGCCTTGCAGAACTCCATGATGTTGACACCGTGCGGGCCGAGCGCCGTACCGACCGGCGGGGCCGGAGTCGCTGCACCGGCCTGGAGCTGCACCTTGACCAGGGCAGCGATCTTCTTCTTGGGAGGCATTCTGTCGGGTCCTTAGACTTTCTGGATCTGGTTGAAGCTGAGTTCCACCGGGGTCTCCCGGCCGAAGATCTCCACCAGCGCCTTGATCCGCTGTGCGTCGGCATTGATCTCCGTGATCGTGGCGTGCAGGGTCGCGAACGGCCCGTCCACCACCATGACCGAGTCGCCGACCCCGAAGTCGGCCACCTCGACCTTCTTCTTGGCCGCCGTCTTGGCGGGTGCGGCACCGGCTTCGGCTGCCGCCGCCTCGGCCGCCGCAACGACGGCCGGAGCGAGCATCTTCTCGACCTCTTCGAGGCTGAGCGGGACCGGCTTCTGGCTGTTGCCGACGAAACCGGTGACCGACGGCGTGTGCCGCACGGTCGACCAGGACTCGTCGGTCAGATCCATCCGGACCAGGACATAACCGGGGAGGACGGTGCGCTTGACCATCTTGCGCTGACCGTTCTTGATCTCGGCGACCTCTTCGGTCGGCACGACGATCTCGAAGATGTAGTCCTCCATGTTCAGGGAGTTGATCCGGTTCTCCAGGTTGCCCTTGACCCGGTTCTCCATCCCTGAATACGTGTGTACGACGTACCAGTCGCCGATCTGCGAGCGGAGCCGGCTGCGCAGCTCCTCGAGCGGGTCGCCCGGCTCGGCGGGCTCCTCGTCCTCGTCGGCCTCCGCTGCCGCGGCAGCAACCGCCAGGGCCGCGTCGTCGGCGTCGTCGTCCGCGCTCGAGAAGACCACCGCGTCGACGGTCGGCTCGGCCTCGGTGCTGTCGTCGGCCGCGGTCTCCGCGGTCTCGTCGGCCAACTCCTCGGCGGCGTCCTCGACATCGGCCTGCGTCACGACCTCGGCCGCTTCGCTCTCGTCCGCGGCGGCGACCACCACGACCGGCTCGTCGTCGGAGTCGTCGGTCTCGGCGGGGCCGTCCTCGGCCTCGTCGTCGGCGGAGTACTCCGGCTCCTCGACGCCGACCTCGTCGGTGTCGTCCTCGTCGTCGGAGTCTTCGTCATCGAGGCCCGCGAACGGGTCGTCGTCATCGTCGGCGAACAGGTCGTCGTCGTCCTCGACGGTGGTGGTCTCGTCGAAGTCGAGATCGAGGTCGTCGTCGGAGTCGGATACGTCGAACTCGTCCTCGAGCTCAAGGACCTCGTCGTCGCGCTCTGACACGTCGTACTCCGTCATCTGTGGATCGGTTCTGGATCTGGCGTCGGGGTGGGCCGTGGCCCGTCCCGGCCTGCGTGGGCGGTGTCCGGCCTCAGCCGAAGATCTTGAGTACTGCCCAGCCGAAGGCGAGGTCGAGGACCGAGACGATCGCGATGACGAACACCACGAAGGTCAGCACCACCACGAAGTAGGTGGACAGCTGCTTGCGGGTGGGCCAGACGACCTTGCGGAGCTCGGCGACCACCTGGCGGTAGAAACGCAGCAGGCCTCTGCCTTGCTTGCCTTCCGCAGGCTTACCGGCGCCGGACGGTGCCGGGGTGCGCGTCTCCGTCACGACCTACCTCTTTCGCTAGCGGCGGCCTGACCGGCCCTGCGCCGGTCAGGATGTGCAGGGCACGAGGGACTTGAACCCCCAACCTTCGGTTTTGGAGACCGATGCTCTGCCAGTTGAGCTAGTGCCCTCTGCAATCCATCCGGACGCCGCACAGGACCTGAACTCGGGCATGCCGAGTCAGGGCCATCAACGCCCGGACTAGAAGAGTGTACGGGTTCGGAGCCACCTGGTCGAACTCGGCCTGTCGGCCTCGTTCTTCCTGCTCCTGACCCGCACAGCCCCCGCACCGGGCGCCGTACCGCGACCAGAACCATACAGCCTGCACTCGGACACAACGGACCGCACCCCCTCCGTGTTCCCCGGATCACACCGGTCCGGGTCCCGATATTTCTTTCGGCCGGGCGAGCGGGTGCTGCCAGGATGGCGGTATGAGTTCCAGGATCTCGGCGCGGATCGGCGCCATCAGCGAATCGGCAACCCTGGCGGTCGACAGCAAGGCCAAGGCGCTCAAGGCGGCCGGCCGCCCGGTCATCGGCTTCGGCGCGGGCGAGCCGGACTTCCCGACGCCGGACTACATCGTCGAGGCGGCCGTCGAGGCCGCCCGGGATCCGAAGAACCACCGCTACAGCCCGGCCGGCGGCCTGCCCGAGCTGAAGCAGGCGATCGTCGACAAGACCAAGCGCGACTCCGGGTACGAGATCGAGGCTGCCCAGGTCCTGGTCACCAACGGCGGCAAGCACGCGGTCTACAACACGTTCGCGACATTGCTCGACCCAGGTGACGAGGTGCTGCTGCCGGCGCCGTACTGGACGACCTACCCGGAGGCGATCCTGCTGGCCGGCGGAGTGCCGGTGGAGGTGCTGGCCGATGAGTCACAGGACTACCTGGTCACTGTCGAGCAGTTGGAGGCCGCCCGGACCTCGAAGACCAAGGCATTGCTGTTCTGCTCACCGTCCAACCCGACCGGTGCGGTCGACAGCCGGGAGTCGATCGAGGCGATCGGCCGCTGGGCGCTCGAGCACGACATCTGGGTGATCACCGACGAGATCTACGAGCACCTGACGTACGACGGCGTGCAGTCGACGTCGATCCCGGTTGTCGTGCCGGAGCTGGCGGACCGGACCGTCGTACTGAACGGTGTCGCCAAGACGTATGCGATGACCGGCTGGCGGGTCGGCTGGATGATCGGCCCGAAGGACGTCATCAAGGCCGCCACCAACCTCCAGTCGCACCAGACGTCGAACGTCGGCAACATCGCCCAGCGGGCCGCGATCGCCGCACTCACCAACGACCTGAGCGCGGTCGAGGAGATGAAGGTCGCCTTCGACCGCCGTCGCCGGACCATGGTGCGGATGCTGAACGAGATCCCCGGTGTCGAGTGCCCGACGCCGACCGGCGCCTTCTACGCGTACCCGTCGGTCAAGGGTCTGCTGGGCAAGGACATCAACGGCCGGACGCCGACCACATCCGCCGAGCTGGCCGAGATCATCCTGGACGAGGCGGAAGTGGCCGTCGTACCGGGTGAGGCCTTCGGGGCGCCCGGGTACCTGCGGATGTCGTACGCGCTCGGCGACGAGGACCTGGCCGAGGGCATCGGCCGGATGGCCAAGCTGCTGGGCTGAATCACCCCGGGTCCCTACCCGCCCGGATTTCACCGGGCGGGTAGGGACTCTGTAACCTTCGGTAATGACGCAGCGTGACCTGCGGGTGCTGCCGAAGGCGCATCTGCATCTCCACTTCTCCGGCTCGATGCGGCATCTGACGCTGGTCGAGCTCGCGGACAAACACGGGGTCCGGCTGCCCGACGCACTACGTACCGAATGGCCGCCGGAGCTGTCCGCGGCCGACGAGCGCGGCTGGTTCCGCTTCCAGCGGCTCTACGACATCGCACGCTCGGTGCTGCGCACGGAGGACGACGTACGGCGTCTGGTCCGGGAGGCGGCCGAGGACGACCGCGCCGACGGTTCCCGCTGGCTGGAGATCCAGGTCGACCCGTCCGGTTACGCGAACCGCTTCCACGGCATCACTGAGTTCACCGACCTGGTGCTGGACGCGGCCCGGGACGCAGCGGCGTCGACCGGTATCGCAGTCCAGGTGATCATCGCCGCCAACCGCACCCGGCATCCCCTCGATGCCCGCATCCTCGCCCGCCTCGCCGCGCAGTACGTCGGCCGTGGCGTGGTCGGCTTCGGCCTCTCGAACGACGAACGCCGCGGTACGACGTCAGAGTTCGCCCCGGCCTTCCGCATCGCCCGCAACGCCGGCCTGCTCGCCGCACCGCACGGCGGCGAGCTCTGCGGCCCCGCCACAGTCCGCACCTGCCTGGACGAGCTAGGCGCCGGCCGCATCGGCCACGGCGTCCGCTCAGTCGAGGACCCAGAGCTGCTCAAGCGCGTTGTAGACGCTCAGGTAGCCCTAGAGGTCTGCCCAGCCTCCAACGTCTCGCTAGGCGTCTACCGCCACCCTGAAGACGTCCCCCTCCGCCAGCTCTACGAAGCCGGCGCCCGCATCGCTCTCGGCGCCGACGACCCGCTCCTGTTCGGCTCACGCCTGGCAGAGCAGTACGAGACCGCTCGCACCGTCCACGCCTTCACCGACGAAGAGCTGGCCGACCTCGCACGCTCCTCCATCCTCGCCGCCACCGCACCCCCAGACGTCCAGAAGTCCCTCCTCACCGACATCGACGACTGGCTCAACACCCCCGCCACCATCCCGTCGTACTAGTGCCGACCTACCTGGCCCGCCACGGCCAGACCGAGTGGAACCTCGCCGGCCGCCGCCAGGGCCGGCTGGACTCACCCCTGACCGCGCTCGGCGTCCAGCAAGCCCAGCGCAACGCCGAATCGTTGCGAGGCGAGCCGATCCACACCATCTACAGCAGCCCACTCGGGCGGGCCCAGCGAACCGCTCGCATCATCGGCGACGCCCTCGGCCTCCCCGTTCAGGTGCTGCCGGACCTCGCTGAGCTCGACCATGGCGATTGGTCCGGCCTCACCTCGGCCGAGATCGATGCCCGTTGGCCGGAGGAACGCGCGGCGCGGGCGCTGTCGAAGTACACCTATCCGTTTCCTGGCGGCGAGAGCTACGCAGACGCGGATCTGCGGATCGCGCAGGTGCTCGCAGGTATTGAGGTTCGGGGGGCTCTGATCGTGTCGCACGAGATGGTGGGGCGGTTGCTGGTACGGCGGTTGGCGGGGCTCGAGGTGGATGTGGCGATGCGGCGGGATCATCCGTCGGACGTGGTCTTCCGGGTGGGCGCCGACGGGCGGATCGACCGCTTGCAGAGTGCCGGATAAATGCCTCGTGGGTTCGGGTTCAGGGCATTGTGAGGGGTGCCGGGCGCGGCCAAGATTGCAGCATGACGGCTACCAAGATCTTGTTACCCGAGGACGAGCTGCCGACCCGGTGGTACAACGTGCTGCACGACCTGCCGACACCGCCGCCGGCGGTGTTGCATCCGGGGACGGGTCAGCCGGTGGGGCCGGAGGATCTGGCGCCGTTGTTCCCGATGGACCTGATCATGCAAGAGGTGTCCCAGGAGCAGTACGTCGACATCCCTGGTGAAGTGCTTGACGTGTACCGGTTGTGGCGGCCGAGTCCGTTGTACCGGGCGCATCGGTTGGAGAAGGCGCTCGATACGCCGGCGCGGATCTACTACAAGTACGAAGGGGTGTCGCCGGCTGGGTCGCACAAGCCGAACACGGCGGTCCCGCAGGCGTATTACAACGCCAAGTCCGGGGTCCGGAAGCTCACGACCGAGACCGGGGCCGGTCAGTGGGGGACGGCGTTGGCGTTTGCCTGTGCGCAGTTCGGGCTCGAGTGCGAGGTCTGGCAGGTGCGTGCGTCGTACGACCAGAAGCCGTACCGGCGGACGATGATGGAGGTCTTCGGTGCGACCGTGCACCCGAGTCCGTCCGAGCTGACCGAGGCCGGGCGGAAGATCCTGGCCGGGGACCCGACCTCCACCGGATCACTCGGGATCGCGATCAGCGAGGCGGTCGAGGCCGCGGTGCAGTCGCCGGAGATCCACTACGCGCTCGGCTCGGTGCTCAACCACGTGCTGCTGCACCAGACGATCATTGGTGAGGAAGCGCTGATCCAGCTCGCGATGGTCGGCGAGACGCCGGACCTGCTGGTCGGCTGCACCGGCGGCGGGTCGAACTTCGGCGGTCTCGCCTTCCCGTTCCTCCGAGAGAAGTGGGCCGGCCGGATGTCACCGACGGTCCGCGCGGTCGAGCCGGCCGCGTGCCCGTCGCTCACCCAAGGCACCTACGCCTACGACTTCGGCGACACGATCGGCTTGACCCCGCTGATGAAGATGCACACGCTCGGCCACGACTTCGTTCCGGACCCGATCCATGCCGGCGGCCTGCGGTACCACGGGATGAGCCCGATCATCAGCCACCTCTACGAGACCGGCGAGATCGAGGCCGTCGCCAAACCGCAGTCGGAGTGTTTCGCCGCCGGGCTCCAGTTCGCCCGCACCGAGGGAATCGTTCCGGCACCCGAGCCGACGCACGCCCTCGCAGCCGCCATCGAGGAGGCCCTGCTCTGCAAGGAGTCCGGCGAGGAGAAGGTCATCCTCACCGCCCTCTGCGGCCACGGCCACCTCGACCTCGCGGCGTACGACGCCTACCTCAGCGGCACCATGACCGACCGCAACTGGGACGACGCCGACCTCCAGTCAGCAGTCGCCCAAGCACTCACCCGACTACCGGCGATCAACTAGCTGCCGCGTTTCCACCAGGGCTTGGGCTGCTTGCCGACCGCTGCCAGCCAGTCAGCAGGCACCGCCCAACCCCTGGCCTGGATCGCGTCGAAGAACACCACCTTCAGACTCTCCGGCAACCAGTACGTCGCGGTGACCGCGTCCGCCGCCTCGAAGTACGTCGTACGGCGTCCCTCGCTCCACACCGTCGCCAGCTTCGAGCAGTGGGCCAGCCGGACGAAGTCCCACCGCGCCTGCGGATCCGCCATGTCGTACTCGCGCTCCGTCGACCGGAAGATCCCCGTCACCGGCGGCTCCGCCTCGATGATCTCGATCAGCCCCTGGACCAGCACCCGGTCGTCCGTCATCTCGTCCGGCAACCGCAGCCCCACCGGATCGAGCACCACCGGCCCCATCCACGGCCCCGCCACCTCCAAGAAGACCTCCAGCAAGGCGAACCCCTCCTCGCCCCGACCGAACCGTCCCAACTCAGCACGCAACGTCGTCACAGCTTCCTCAGCCACGTGACGACCCTAATTCACTGAGGGAATCCCCTATCTGCCCCGGGATGCCCCGCGAGTTCACGCTCAGCGACCACCCCGGCTGCCCCGAACTACCCCGAAACCTCCACAGAACGTCACTTTTTTCGGTCACGACCGTATTTATATCGTTGCAGAACGGGGCATCTCGGGGCATTCCGGGGCATCCAGGGGCAGATGGTCCGCAGTCGCACTTTCCGTCGTTGCGGAGGGTGTTCGCACACCTACAGTTACCGCCATGCCAGCCGCCAATGACCTGTTGCGCAGCGCACGAGAGCGCACACCTTCTCGGCGCGCACCCGGCGAACGCATGTCCCGCGTCGAGCTCGCCGACGCCGTCTGTGCGTGGCTCTGGGACACGACCGAGGTCCGCTACGAACTCGACGGCCACTACATCGCGAAGATGGAGCGGGGCGCGGTCCGCTGGCCCGGCGCCGCCTACCGATCCGGCCTGCGCTACATCCTGAACGTTGCCTCCGACAACGAGCTGGGCTTCATGCCGCCGCCCGGCACACCCCCGACCGAACTGGAGCTCGAGCCACCGTCGACACTCGGGCTCGACGAGGAGGTCGGGCGCGCCGGCGACGAGTCGATCGCCCTGCTGACCTTCGCCGAGGAGTCGAACGTCGGCGAGCTCACCGTCGAGCAACTCCACGCCGACATCGAGCGCATCTCCCAGCTCTACCTGCACACTCCCACCAAACCCCTGTTCGAACGCAGCCGCGCGGTCCGCGACCGGGCCTTCGTCCTGCTCGCCGGCCGCCAGTCGCCGAAACAGTCCCGCGACCTGTATGCCGCCGCGGGCTGGGCGATCACCCTGCTGGCCTGGATGTCCGTCGATCTCGGCCGCCCCGAAGTGGCCGAGAGCCACGCCCGCACGGCCTGGGCCTGCGCCGAAGCGGCGGACCACAACGAGCTCCGCGGCTGGATCCGCGCGACCCAGCACACGGCGGCGCTTTGGCAGGACGAGTTCGACCGAGCTGCCGACCACGCCGAGGACGGCCTGCGGTACGCCGCGGGATCGTCCCGACTGTTCTTGTCCAGTGCCCTGGCGGTCGACCTCGCGCGATCCGGCCGGATCAGCGAGGCTCGTGACGCACTGGCCGCTGCCCAGGAAGTCCCGAGCATGCCGTCCATTCCTGAGCTCGGCGGACCGTTGCTGTGCACCTCAGAACGCGCCGAGGGCCTTTGGGCCCACGCTCAACTGGCGCTCGGAGATGCCCACGAAACGCTCGTCCATGCCGACCGTTCGGTGGCGGGCTTCGAATCCAGACCGCACAGCCTGCGCAACCCTGGCTCCGAGCGAATGGTCAGACTCCAGCAGGGCATCGCTCAGCTGACTCTCGGCGAGCTCGACGGCGCCATCGCCGCTGTCGAGCCGGTCTTCGACACTGCCCTGGAGTATCGCGTCCGGCCGTTGGTCCACCGGATGGGCGAGGTCGCCGCCCTGACCGCGCCGTACACCCGTGTAGCGAGAGCGCGACAACTCCGCGAGCGCATCCGGGACTTCATCTATCGCCCCGACCTCCCTGGCCGGCGACCGGCGTACCGGCCGCCGTCTCTCACCGCAAAGGAGTCCTAGCCATGATCGACGACGTCCGCGATCACTGGTACTGGCGTCCGGGCTGGCGGCAAGGACGATCCTTCTACACCTGGCACATCACCTTCCGCTACGCGTCCGCACTCGCGGCACTGCACAGCAGCTACGACTCACTGCTGTCCTCGCTGCCCGAGCTGACGCCTGTCCCCCGCCAATGGCTGCACCTCACCCTGCAGGGCGTCGGTTACACCGACAAGCTCAGCTCCGACGACTTGAGCCCGATCGTCGACGCGACGCGCCACCGGCTCGAGTCGTTCGCTCCGTTCAGCGTGACCGTCGGCCCAGCAGTCGTCGACGTCGAAAGCCTGCAACTACCGGTTCGCCCCGCCAACGAGCTCCGCCGGCTCCGAGTCACGCTCCGCGATGCGATCGAGGAGATCTGGGGCGAGGACTCACTCCCCGTGTCCCCCGACCTCGACCCGCACATCTCGCTGGGCTACTGGAACCAGTCGGCCCCGGCAGAACCACTCCGCAAGCGCCTCACGGAGTTCGGCGACAAGTCCACCCAGCTCTACATCAACGAGGTCAGCTTGATCGACTTGAACCGCGACCACCTCTGCTACCAGTGGACGCCGTACGTCACCATCACCCTCGGCCGCACCCATGACTGACCCCCTCCCGGAGATGTCAGCCGAGGAGAGCTCAGCCCGCGTGATCCGCGCGCTCCTGGACTACCGCTCGATCTGGACCACCCACGACCTCGTCGAGCTCAGCCAGGCCCCGAGTGTCGACGTACGCCGCATCATCGACGACCTGCAAGCGGAGTCGCTGATAGAACGCCGACGCGGCGGCATCATCGCCGTACCCGACTGGTCTCTCCTGCTCAGCCGCTGGGCCGCCAACTCCCCCGTGCTAACAACCAGCCAGCTCTCCCGTTGGAAGGCCCCCAAGGACCTCTTCGACCGCCTCGCCACCAGCCCCCTCAAATACGCCCTCACCAGCGAACACGCAGCCGCCTTCTGGACCGCAACCCCCACCGCCAGCAACGCCGTCATCTACACCCCAGACGCCCAATCCGCCGCCACCGCCTGGCACCTCACCCCAACCCCCAAGGGCGACGTAGTCCTAGCCGAACCCCCACTGGACGTCGTCTACCTGCGCCGCCGAAGCACCCCCACCGGCCTCCGCCTGGCCGCCCCAGCCCAAGTCCTGGCCGACCTCCTCAGCACCTCCAACGGCAGGCCCACCCCCGTCTCCACCAACCTCACCAACTGGATGCACGCCCACCTCTTCGAATGGCGCTACTGACCCTTCAAGGACAGCAAAGGCTTCGGCTTCGGACCTACCCGGTTCGTGAGCCAGGTTGGCCCCCGGTGTAGCTACGGCAGCCGGGGGTTTGCTGTTCGCGGCAGGTCAGAGGGTGCAGTTCACCAGGACTGGTTCGTTGATGAGGGTGATGGCGAAGGCTTGGTGGACCTGGGAGCGGACGTGGGTGGCCAGGGAGAGGAGGTCCTTGGCGGTGGCGGTGCCTCGGTTGGTGAGGGCGAGGGTGTGTTTGGTGGAGACGGCGGCGGCGCCGAGGGTGAAGCCCTTGGGGATGCCGGCGTGTTCGATCAGCCAGGCGGCGCTGGTTTTGGTGCGGCCGTCGGGCTGGGGCCATTGGGGGGCGCCGGCGGGGACTTCGGCGGGGGTGTCGAGCATCGGGTTGGTGAAGAAGGAGCCTGCGCTCCAGGTGTCGTGGTCGGCCGGGTCCAGGACCATGCCTTTGCTGCGGCGTAGGGCCAGGACGGCTTCGCGTACGTCGGTCATGGGGGCGCGGGCGTCGGGTTCGACGTCCAGGACGCGGGCCAGCTCGGCGTAGCCGATGGGGGCGGAGAGGTTGCCGAGCTTCAGCTGGAAGGCGACCTCCAGTACGACGAAGCGCTCGGGCGCGGACTTGAACATCGACGACCGGTACTCGAAACCGCAGTCGGCGGCGAAGATCGTGCGGATGCGGGATTCGGCGCGGTCCCAGACGCGGACCGAGGCGACGGTTTCGGCGACCTCGTGGCCGTAGGCGCCGACGTTCTGGACGGGGGTGGAGCCGGTCAGGCCGGGGATGCCGGACATCGACTCGAGGCCGCTCCACTGTTCGGCGATCGCGCGCTGGACGACGGCGTCCCAGTCCTCGCCGGCCTGGATGTGGATCATCGCGCCGGAGCAGGCGTCGGCGTCGACCTTGATGCCCTTGGTGGCGACCTTGATCACGGTGCCGCGGAAGCCGTCGTCGCCGATCACGACGTTGCTGCCGCCGGAGAGCAGCAGGACGGGTTCGGCGGCCGCGTCGGCGTCGCGGACGGCGGTGATCAGCTCGTCCTCGGTGGTCACCTCGACGAGTTTGTCGGCCGGCCCGCCGATCCGCAGGGTGGTGAAGCCGGCCAGCGGTACCTGGGTTCTCACGAGACGCGCACGACCGCCCGGGACCGGCCGAGGACCTTCTCGCCGCCGAAGATCGCGGTGATGTCGAACTCGGCGAGTCCGTCGGCGACCTTGTCGGCCTTGGCGGAGAACGTCACCTCGGCGCCGTCGGCGTCATCCGGTACTACTACCGGCTTGGTGAACCGTACGCCGTACTCGACCAGGTCGGCGGGGTCGTCGAGCCAGTCCGTGACGACGCGGACCGCGGAGGCCATCGTGAGCATGCCGTGCGCGATCACGCCGGGCAGACCGAGAGCGGCCGCCATCCGGTCACTCCAGTGGATCGGGTTGAAGTCGCCGCTGGCGCCGGCGTACCGGACCAGGTCCTCGCGCCTCAGCGTGACGGTCAGCGAGGGGAGCTCGGTGCCTACCTCAACCGATTTCATGAGTCCGCCCGGTTGTGCGAGATCGTGGAGGTCGAGGTGGCGATCGGCTCGCCGTCGACCGTGGTGAGGGCGGTTTCGTACATGATCACCTCGACGTCACCGGCCTTGCGGACGGTGGTGATGGTCGCGGTCGCCGCGATGTCGTCACCAGCCTTGATCGGGCGGGTGTAGCTGAACTTCTGCGCGCCGTGCACGATCCGGTCGAGCCGCAGCCCGAGCTCCTGGTCGTTCAGCAGCTGCTCCAGCGCCCGGCTGCCGAGCATGAACGCGAACGTCGGCGGTGCCACCGCGTCGTCACCGGTGTACGCCGGGTTGTCGTCGCCGATCGCGGCGGCGAACTCCCGGATCTTCTCCCGGCCGACCTGGTAGCTCTCGGCGGCCGCATAGCTCCGGCCGACCATCGTGGCGTCGATCGTCATAGCGCCAGAGCCTACTGGCAGACTAGGACGCCCGGAGCCGCCACCCGGGAACCGTGCGACCCGAACTGGGGAAGGTTGAACGTGACGGCAGTAACGGCGCTGGCCAGGTACGCGCCTCGCTACAAGCTGGAGATCGGTACGCCGAGTGGCCCGGAATGGCTGCGGGTGAGCCACATTCTGGAGCCGGACGGTCCGGAGCTGACTGAGCTGCTCAAGCGGGACAACGACGCGAGCGGGCACGTCTCGGCGCATGCGAACGCGCTCAGCCTGATGTCCTTCTACGCGGGCCGCGCGCCGGCGGCCGCACTGCTGTTGTGGGCGCTCGAAGGCCACGTGCTGGACATCCGGCCGCAGAACCTGTGGGTAAGACCACACGACGGCCACGGGCTGGCCGCAGTCGCCATCGGGTCCGCCGACTACCTCCCAGGCGGTCTGGAGACCCTGTACGACGTCGTGCTGCGTCAGCACCTGCTCCCGCTGTCGGAGGAGCTGCACCGGCGGACCAGGGCCGGTCTGCGCCAGGTGCACGGTGGAGTGGCGGCGGGCTGCGCTATGGCGTTCTGCGCGGCCACCCGCGAGGACGAGTCGATCGACCCCGGTTTCCTGCTGGAGCGCTGGCAGACGTTCGTGGCGAAGGCTCCGGCCGGGCTGAACAAGCTGGGCGACGTGGAGCTGGCCGGCGGGAAGCTGGTCTACCTGCGGAAGACCTGCTGTCTCTACTACACGAGCGAGTCCGGCGACGGGGCGCTCTGCGGCTCCTGCTGCCTGACACCGCGCGACGAGCGACTGGCGGCGTACGAAGCGGGCCGCCCGATCGTCACGGTCTAAGCGGGCACAACGAAAGGGCCGCCCCGGTCACCCGGAGCGGCCCTCGCGAAAGACTGCTGAGGTCAGCGGGTCTCGCGGTGGTCCGTGTGGTCGTTGCAACGCGCGCAGTACTTCTTCATCTCCAGGCGATCCGGGTCGTTGCGCCGGTTCTTCTTGGTGATGTAGTTCCGCTCTTTGCAAACCGTGCACGCCAGCGTGATCTTCGGGCGGATGTCGGTCGACTTGGCCACTGCTGCCTCTTTACCTCATGAGTGCGCAACTTGGGTGATCGCACTCTCGAATACTGCGTTGCGTGGTAGCGGGGGCGGGAGTCGAACCCGCGACACCACGATTATGAGCCGTGTGCTCTAACCACCTGAGCTACCCCGCCGGGAGAGTTCTTCAGGTCACCCGGCGAACCGGATGACCTGTCGATCTCAGAGCCCCTTTACGGAATCGAACCGTAGACCTTCTCCTTACCATGGAGACGCTCTGCCGACTGAGCTAAAGGGGCGGGCCGAGGAGAGAGATTACACGGTCTGCCGCCTCGATGTGAAATCGAGCCAGGCGCACTGTGTGCCCCCCTCTGTCCGACTCGGAAATCATACCGGGTCCCGAGTAGTGCTTTTGACCATCCCCCGATGTCGAGAGCCGCCGCGCAGCTTCGACTTCAGTTCGTAGGCACTCAACGACGAGAGGACGATCAGATGACCGCGCTACCGACAGTGGTCTCGGCCGAGGAGTGGGAGAAGGCCCGGGCCGAGCTGCTCACCGCCGAGAAGGCGGCGACCCGGGTCCAGGACCAGCTGGCGGCGCAGCGAAGGCGGCTGCCGATGGTCCAGTTCGGCGACTACACGTTCCAGTCCCCGGCCGGTCCGGTGACGCTGCTGGAGCTGTTCGGCGACCAGCAGCAGCTCGCGCTCTACCAGTTCATGGACGCCGGCCCGGAGCACTTCTGCCCCGGCTGCACGTACTTCACCAAGCAGGTCACCGACCTGGACGGCCTGCTGGGCAGCGGTATCGCCTGGGCGACGGTCTCGGACATGCCGCTCGCCCAGATGAGCGGGTACTGGGAGCAGATGGGCTGGACCGTCCCGTTCGCCTCCTCAGCCGGTACGACGTTCTCCGCCGACTGCGGTGCCGGCGGTGGGTTCCTGCTCAACTCGTTCCTGCGGGACGGCGACACCGTCTACCGCACCTACTCCACCACCCAGCGCGGTGTGGACCGCGTCCTGTTCGGCAACAACATCCAGGACCTGTCGGTCTACGGCCGGCAGGAGGAGTGGGAGGACTCCCCCGCCGGCTGGCCACAGCACCCGACGTACGGCTAGTTCCAGACGCGTGAGGGGTACGACGACCGCAGTACCGGGAGCACGTCTGTGACGAAGGTCTCCACCGAGGCGCGGTTCTCGGCCTCGGGGAGGCCCGCCACTTCCAGTGAGACGCCGGACAGCTCGTGGCCGAACGCCTCCTGGTAGCGGCCGAACTTGTCGATCACCTGTTCCGGCGACCCCACCAGCACGGACCCCTGCTCGAGGAACTCCTCCAGCGTCTTGAACGGGAGCTGGTTATGACGAGCACCCGGTGAGTCCATGAACGCGTCGAAGATCGGCCGGTAGCCGTCCAGTGCGTCCTGCGAGCTCTTGCGCACGTAGAGCCCGTTGAACCCCGCCCCGACCACCGCATCAGCCGGGTCGCGCCCGTACGCCTCCCAGCGCTCCCGGTAGTGCCGGATCAGCCCGGCGTACTTCGCCAGTGGGTGGAACCCGTTCGCCGAGAACAGCGGGTCGCCAAAACGAGCGGCCAGCTCGGTGGACTCCTCAGACGACGCAGACCCATGCCAGAGCGGGATGCCATCAGGACGGAAGGGCCGGGGCTGCGTGGTGGCATCGACCAGGTCGGGGCGGTATTGACCGGACCAGCTCACCCCGGTCTCCCGTAGCAACCGCCGGAGCAGCTCGTACTTCTCCCGGTTCCGGTCCCACTGCCCGTCCAGGTCGTACCCGAACAGTGCGTTCTGATCCGGGTCGTTCCCCTTCCCGATGATGATGTCCAGCCGCCCACCGGACAGCTGGTCCAGCGTCGCGTAGTCCTCAGCCACCCGCACCGGGTCCAGCAACGACAGCACAGTCACCGTCGTCAGCAACCGGATCCGCGAGGTCGATGCGGCGATGTAGGACAGCACCACCGGCGGGGACGACGAGATGAAGCGCTGCGCGTGCCGCTCCCCCACGCCGTACCCGTCGAACCCGAGCTCCTCGGCCCACTGCGCCTGCCGGACCACGTGCTGAAAACGCTCGTACGTCGTCAGCTGCACACCACTGATCGGGTCCGGGGAGTTGTCGATCAGGGTGTAGGTACAGAACTTCACCGGACCTTCTTCTCGCCGGCCGCCACCGGCAGTCCGAGTCGGTTGCCCGTCACCGGCGCCGGGCAGGTCCCGAAGGCAGTGAAGGCGAACGGCAGGTTGATCGCGCGGTTGAAGTCGATCAGCACCGACCCGTCGCGCTCCACCACCCCAGTGGTCACAGTGCGCCAGGGCGCAGTCTCAGTGCCGTTGGTGTCGTCGTGGAACGACAGCGAGAGCCGCCCGTCCGACGCAGCCGTCGCCACCAGCTCGTACGCCGACTCCGCCAGCGCGAGGTGGACCGTACCGACCGCAGTGACGTGCTGACGCAAGTCATCGCGCGCAGTCGACACCTCGACCCGCTCGGGAGCGCCGTACGGCGTGTACCAGCCGCGCACCGCCCATTCCGGATCCAGCGGGTACGTCGGTACGCCGGTGAACCCCTGTCGAGTCGCGGCACCGGGGTCCCGCTGCCGGACGGCGTACCGACCGCCTCGCAGCACCAGCTCGATCAAGCGGTCGCCGAACAGCAGCCAGCTGAGCGAACCAGCCTCAGCGACCGTCGCCGACACCGCCCCATCCACCGGCTCACCATTCAGCGTCAGCGAGCCGTCAGCCACCACATGCGCACGGCCATCGGCCGCCCACCACTTCCCAGGCAGTCCGGACAGCGCAGCGGGCTCGGTAGGGAGCCAGTCGAACCCAACGATCGTCAGCCAGCCATAGTCCGTGTTCAGGTCCTGCTCACGCGCGACATGCCACGCGTGCCAGTCCTGCTCCAGATCCGAGACAACTGTCATGAGGCCAGGTCCTTCCGGGATTCACGGTGGGCGATTTCGGAGCGGACCAGCGGGATGACGTAGCGCCCGAAGTCGACCGCGTCGTCGTAGATGTCGTAACCACGCGCCGAGAAGATCCGGATGCCCAGGTCGTAGTAGTCCAGGAGCGCTGCGGCGATGGTGTCCGGCGTACCGACCAGTGCGGTCGAGTTGCCACCGCCTCCGGTCAGACCGGTCGGTGCGGTCCAGAGAGCGCGGTCGTGCCGGTCCCCTTCCGACACTGCCTTGAGCAGCCGCTGCGAACCGGCGTTCTCCGGGTTGGTCCGCGAGCGCAGCCGGGCCTTGGGAGACGGCGTACCGGCCTGGACGTCCTTGATCCGGCCCAGGATGCGCTCGGCCTTCTCCCATGCGAGTTCCTCGGTTGCGCCGATGATCGGCCTGAAGGCGATCTGGATCGTCGGCCGATCCGCCCGCCCGGCTCGTGCAGCCTCGGCGTCGATCGTGGCCAGCTGCTCGCGCGTCCCGGCCAGCGGCTCACCCCAGAGCGCGAAGATGTCCGCCTCGGCCGCACCGACGGCGTACGCGGCGGCTGACGAGCCACCGAAGGAGATGCGCGGCCGGGGCTGCTGCAGTGGCTTGATATCCGCGACGAACTGCTCGAACTGGTAGTGCTTCCCCGCGAAGTCGAACCGCTCGTCGGAGGTCCAGGCCTGCTTGAGGATCTGGATGAACTCCTGCGTCCGCCCGTACCGGTCGTCCTTGCTCAGGAAGTCGCCCTCGGCGGCCTGGTCCGCGGTCGACCCACCGGTGATGACGTGCACCTCGAAACGCCCGCCGCTGATGTGATCGAGCGTGGCGAAGGTCTTGGCGGTCAGCGTCGGGTAGGCGACGTTCGGCCGGTGCGCGACGACGAGGTTGATCCGCTCGGTGCGGCCGGCGACGTACGCCGCGACCTGCGACGGATCGGGCGAACCGGAGTGGTACGCGAACAGGATCCGGTCCCAGCCGTTGTCCTCGTGGGCGCGCGCCAGCTTCGCGGTGTACTCCAGATCGAGGGCACCACCGGTGCGCGGCTCGACCTCACTGGCCGGGTTGGTCCCGGCGATCCCCAGGAACTCAACTGGCATGACGTTCTTCCTTCCGTACGGCGGGTGCGAGCAAACTGAGCAGATTCCGGGCGACGGCGTCGTTCTGCCGGAAGCCGGGACCGTTGAAGTTCGGGCGGGAGAATCCGGAGGAACCGGCCGAACCAGAGACCGACGGCCCGAGGAGAAACAGCCCCGGATGCACAGAACCGTCGGCGCGAATCGCCCGGCTCTGCGCGTCGGCCTTGAGCTGACCGCCGCCGAGGCTCGTGCCATCAGTGGCAAACAACTCGTCAGCCGCCAGCGTTCCGTCCGCCAGAAGTCCACGCAGCAAGGGATCCGTGGCAGCCAGTACGTCGGGCCGCGGCAACCGCGCCTCGACAAAAGCGCGGGCCTGGATCGTCCCAGCCACCGCCGGGGACCGCGCGACGAAGCGATCGTTGTCGATAGCAACTTCCAGGTCAGGCCCGGCGAACCGGACGATTCCGGCCCGGTGCAAGGCGAGCAACTCCTCGAGCCGGCGCGGCGGCGGACCACTGGCCACGAACGAGAAGAACCCGTGCCACTCGGTCTCGACTCGTCGTACCCGATCCTCGTCGGACAGCCGACCCTCGGTGATCGCGACCGACAACACGCTGTAGATGCTCAGCAACGCGTTGAAGACGGCGAGATCGGCCGAGTACTCCGGGTTGGCGCGGCGGAGCAGGTCGTTCTCGATCAGCTCGGTCAGGAACTGTTCGAACGTGTACCAGTCGTCGAAGAACCTTCCATGCAACGGCCGATCCACGTCCGACCGCACAAACCGATCCAACGGATCCGGTACGGCGGTCTCCACCGCAGCCACGAAATCCGGTGCGTCGGGCAACGATCGGTCCAGGACATCCCGGAAGAGAGTCCACTCCCAGCGAGTGCGTTCGGGGTGCGCGGTGAACAGCTGCTGGTAATGCGCGAAGGCCAGTTCCTTGTCGATCAATGGCTGCAGCTGACTGTCGAAGTCGAGCACGCCATCGCCAAGAGCGTCGAGTGCGGCCTTGGTCAGGTAGCGCGTTGGCACGGGCTTGGTTCCGGCCACGGTGTAGCCGAGTTTCGCGTGATACGGCACGCCGCGCCGGGAGCCGACGTACAGGATCGGCTCGGC
Organism: Kribbella sp. NPDC056951; assembly: GCF_042674205.1. Taxonomy (NCBI): domain Bacteria; kingdom Bacillati; phylum Actinomycetota; class Actinomycetes; order Propionibacteriales; family Kribbellaceae; genus Kribbella; species Kribbella sp. NPDC056951. The sequence goes on along the minus strand of NZ_JBHUQZ010000003.1, from coordinate 175,415 downwards.
GCCGGACGGGTGGTACGTGAGTAGGCCGTCATGTTCGTCGTACCAGCCGCCGCGGGCCTCGGTGAGTAGCACCATCAGGTCGATGAAGGCCTGGCCGAAGCCGCGGACGATGACGCGTTCACCGGGCTGCAGGCCGCCCAGGTCGACGTCGGCCGTGTAGCCGGGTGGGATGTAGGTGAGACCAGCCGCCGCGGCCTTGTCGGCCCAGGCCGTTTCTGATGCTGTCGGCAACCGATCGAGATACCCGAGAGCCAGTACGACGAGGTCTGCCTGGATCTCGTGTCCCGACGCGAGGATCACGCGCTGGTCGGGTGTCAGCTCGACCGCCCGCTCGAGATGCGTGGTCACCGTGGCCGGTAGGTCGCCGACGACGCGCTCCCACACCCAGGACAGGTACTCCGCCTGGACCAGTCGCGGCGGGAAGTCCATCGGACCGGGCTGCTCGATGCCAGCTCGTTCGAGGATGGTTGCGCCGGCACCGGCCACCCAGGTCGCGAGGTCGGGGCCTGGGCGGATCGGACCTTCGCACTCGACGGACTCGTCGGTGAAGATCGTGACGTCCGAGGTCATCGAGTTCATCCAGAGCAGACGGGATTGCTCCCGCCGCCAGATCCGGCCACCACCGGCGGGGAACGGATCCACGACATGGATCTCGACCGGTCCGTCGGCAAGCAGTTCGCCCGCGTTGGCGGCGAACCGCTCGAGCAGGCCGACCGTGCGTGGTCCACCGCCGACGAAGACCACGGTTGGGCGGCGGTGGATCGTGCTGACGCTCATTGGGCGAGCCCGAGATGCGAGCGGAGCGTCGTACCGGTGTATTCGGACCGGAAGACGCCTCGTTCGCGCAGCAGGGGGACTACGCGGTCGACGAAGTCGTCGAGGCCGCCAGGGGTCAGGTGCGGGACCAGGACGAAGCCGTCGGCCGCGTTCTCCTGGACGTGGCGGTTCATCTCGGTGGCCACGGTTTCCGGCGAACCGATGAAGGTCTGACGGTTCTGCTGGTTGATCACGGTCTGCCGCAAGGACCAGCCGTTCGCGTCGGCGGCCTCGCGCCACTCCTTGATGATCGACGCCGGATCGTTGAATCCGGCGCGGCCTTGGGTGACAGTCGAGCCGATGACCGGATCCTCTGCAGGCAGTGGACCGTCCGGGTCGTACGCCGACAGGTCGCGTCCCCAGATGAGCTCGGCCAGCACGATCGCGGTCGGGCCGGAAACCTGCTGCTCGCGGATGTGCCGCGCCTTCTCGACCGCCTCGGCGTCGGTGTCGGCGACGACGACCGTCACCGCGGGCATGATCTTCAGCGACTCCTCGGTGCGGCCGTGCTTGGCCAGGCGGTCCTTCACGTCCTTGTAGAAGGTCTGCCCGGCCGCGAACGAACCGTGCCGGCTGAAGATCACATCCGCGCCGGAGGCCGCGAAATCGCGCCCCTGATCGCTGTCACCGGCCTGGATCACCACCGGCCGCCCTTGCGGCGACGGCGGCAACCCGAACCGGCCATGGATCCCGAAGTGTGCGCCCTCGTCCGCAAAGGCCCCAGTGCCTTCACGGGCGAACACGCCCGCCTCTTGATCCAGTACGAGGTCGTCGTCGGCCCAGGAGTCCCACAGCTTCCGGACGATCCGGAGTGACTCCTGCGCCCGGACGTAGCGGTCGGCCTTGTCGAGGTAGCCGCCGCGGCGGAAGTTCTCGCCGGTGAACGCATCCCAGGAGGTGACGACGTTCCAGGCCGCGCGACCGCCGGACAGGTGGTCGAGGGTCGCGATCCGCTTGGCGAGTTCGTAGGGTTCGTTGAACGTCGAGTTGACGGTCGCTGCCAGGCCGAGGTGTGTGGTGACCGCAGCCAGCGCGCTGAGCACGGTCAGCGACTCCGGTCGCCCGACGACATCGAGGTCGTGGATGCGGCCTTTCACTTCGCGCAACCGCAATCCCTCGGCCAGGAAGAAGAAGTCGAACGTACCGCGCTCTGCCGTCGCCGCAAGGTGTTTGAACGACGTGAAGTCGATCTGCGAACGGGACTCGGGATCGGCCCACACCGTCGTGTTGTTCACGCCCGGGAAGTGCGCCGCCAGATGAATCTGCTTCGTCATCGCGCCACCCCGTTCGCATACCGATTGGCCGGCCGCGCAAGCCCCAACCTGTTCCGCAACGTCGTCCCAGGACGATCAGCCGCCGCTACCTGCAACAACGGCAACAACTTCTCCGCAATCACCGGTACGTCGAGCTCCAACGAGGCCGGCCTGAAGTGCACCCCGTCGACACCGGCCGCCTGCCACTTCCTCACGAGGTCGGCCAGCCCTTCAACCCCACCCACGTAGTCGAACGAACCACCTTCCGCCCGCCGCTCAGCCGCAGCCGAGTCCGCATCCAGCAGTACGCCGACCGACACCAGCACCCGAGGCCCCCCACTCCCCGCCGCCGGCTCCGACCCGTCACCGCGGGCGGCTGCTCGGATCGCGTCCACCCGCTCCGCGAGGTGCTCGGCCCCTGGCAGCAGGACCAACTCGGCGTGGGCTGCGGCTTCGAGGGCGTCCGGGGTGTTCACTCGGACGGCGGTGACTGGGTGGCCTTGTGGGGGTCTTGGGACGATGGAGGGGCCTTTGATGTTGAAGTTCGGGCTTTGGTAGTCGACGTAGTGGAGGCGGTCTCGGTCTACGAAGCGGCCGGTGGGGGCGTCGCGGATGATGGCGTCGTCGTCCCAGGAGTCCCAGAGGCGGCGGCTGACATCGACGACGTACCGGGCTTCGCGCCAGAGGTCGGCGGCCGGGGCGGGTTCGCGGCGGCCGATGACGGAGGCTGCTTCGGCGGAGGTGGAGACGTCGGCTACCCAGCCGCCGCGGCCGGAGGAGACGTAGTCGAGGGTGGCTACGGACGCCTGCACGTGGAAGGGCTCGGTGTGGGTGACGGTGATGGTCGGCAGGAGGCCGATGCGTGAGGTGGCGGGGGCGATGCGGGCCGCGAGGCCGAGGGCGTCCAGTCGCACGCTCACCGCGTCCGCCACATCAGCAGGTGCCTCCAACGTGTCGGCGAAGGTGGCGATGTCGATGCCGGCGGCCTCGGCACGTTGGACGGCGCGTAGGGCGAGCGAACCGGTGAGGATCGCTCCCGGGTCGACGTCCGCTCCGCGCCACGCACCTGGGTGGCCGCCGGCGCCGTCGATCTCGAGGGCGGTGATCAGTCGACGACTCATGAGGCCACCTTGAAAGCGAGGGTGAGGTCCTTCGTGAACGGCAGTGGGCCGATCGACTCGGGGTCGGCGTCGACGTCGAACTGCGGTTCGAAGCCGACGGCTCGGTAGAGCGCGGCGGCCTCGGGCTGGCGAGGGCCGGTGGTGAGGTAGAGCTTGCGGTAGCCGAGATCTGCGGCCGCCTGCTCCAACTCCGCGAGTACCCGGCGACCGAGCCCTTGGCGACGATGCAGGTGTGAGGTCCACATCCGCTTCACCTCGGCGGTCTGGTCGTCGTACCGGCGAATGGCACCGCCGGCCACGGTCTGGCCGCCGTACCGGAGTAGGACGAAGGCACCGCCGCTGTCCGCGTGGAAGTCGGTCGGTGGGACCTCGGTGAGCTGGGTGTTCTCGTTCGTGCGGCCGTAGCGGGTGCTGTACTCGACGACCAGGTCCGCGAGCAGCGGCGCGGCCTCGGGGTCCTCGGGGCGTGCCCGGAGCACCTCGATCGCCGCGGCCTGCACCGGTGGGCTGTCGACCGCCTCACCACCTTCGACGGCCGTCAGGAAGCCCTCGACAACCTGGTAGAGCGGCACCGACGCCGCCTGATCGAGCAGTACGCCGCCCCCGTCGTACAGGTTGATGTGTGACGAGAGGACGAACCAGCCCTGCGTGATCGCACCCGGACCGAGACTCGACAGCACCGGCCGCAACGCGTAGTCGATGACCAGCACGTGGGCGGGTGTCCCACCCGTTGCCAACGGCAACACGGTCTTGCCCTTCAGCGCGTACTGCGGCAGCAGGTCGAGGAACACCTTGAGCAGACCGGCGTACGCCGCCTTGTACACGGGAGTCGTGACGACGACGGCGTCGGCCGACTCGAGGGTCTTGACCGCGGCCGCGATACCGGGGTCGTCGGCGTCGCCGTGCAGCAACGGCTCGGCCGGGAGGTCGCGGAGCACGATGGGGGTGACCTCGTGGCCGTGACTGATCAGACGCTTGGTGACGTAGTCGAGGACGGCGTCGGTCCGGGACGGTACCGACGGGCTGCTGGAGATCGTTGCGATGGTCGCCATGTTTCTCCTACTCGTGCACTACTTGGCTGGAGGCTTGGGAAGGCCGGGCGGGTTGACCAACGACTTCGGGACGGCCTCGTCGTTGAGCCCCCACTTGGCCAGCACCTTGGCGTAACTGCCGTCGGCGATCGCCGCGTTCAGGGCGTCGGCCAAGGGCTTGACCAGGCCGTTGTCCTTCTTGGTGGTGACTCCGACCAGCCCTTGGATCGGATAGCCGGACGACACCGTGCCGACGATCTCGGTCTGGTGCTGGGTGGCCACGTGATAGGTCGCGTTCGGGTTCGGCCCCAGGTACAGGTCGATCCGCCCGGACTGCAGTGCGAGGAACGTGTCAGCGGACTGCTGGTAGTACTTGAGGTTCGCGGCCGGCCGGCCCGCGGCGGCGTTCTGCTTGTTCCACTCGAGCAGGATCGCCTCCTGCAAGGTGCCGGAGCTGACCGCGACGTTCTTGCCGCTGATATCGGCCGGACCGGCGATCTTCAGGCCGGAACCCTTCTTGCCCTCGAAGGCGTGCAAACCGAGCCGGTACGTCGCGAAGTCGTACTTCTCCTTGCGCAGTTCGGAGACGCCGATGTTGGAGATGCCGACCTGGTACTTGCCGGAGTCCAGTCCGAGGAACAGGTTCTCCCAGCTGGTCGTCTGCACCTCGGCCTGCAGACCGAGCACACTGGCGACGAGATGCGCGATGTCGATCTCGACACCGATCGGTGTCTTGTTGTCATCGGCCGTGAACCCGAGCGGCGGCTGACCACCACCCGCCGAACCGTTGCCAACCACCAACTTCCCGCTGGCCTTCACGTCCGCCGGCAGCTCGGCCGCGATCGAGTCGACCTTCGCCGTCGTGATGTGCACCTGCTTCGCCGAGGTGTCGAACGAAACCGCCGAGGTGTCGCCCCGGGGAGCCTCGGTAGGCGGATCAGCGCACGCAGCTGCCGCGAGGAGCAAGACCGCGCCTAGCGCCGCCGCTCTCCACCCCGCTCGGCGCGGTTCCTGTGTTGATCGCATGGTCGTCCTCAGTTCGTGATCGGTAGGCCGGGTGGGTTGATTTCCGACTTCTCGACCGCTTCCGAGGCGACGTTCCAGCGGGCGAGGACCTTGGCGTAGCTGCCGTCCGCGATGGCCGCGTTCAGCGCCGCCTGGTAGGCCTCGACAAGCCCGCTGTCCTTCTTCGTCGTCGCCGCGATCAACCCCTGCAGCGTCGGCCCCGCACCGGAGAACTTGCCGATCGACTCCGTCTCCCCGGAGGTCGCGATGTGGTACGCGATCGACGGGTTCGGCCCGAAGTAGCCGTCGATCCGCCCCGAGCTCAGCGCCAGGTAGGTGTCGGTGTTCTTCTGGAAGTACTTGATCGTGGCGGCCGGCAACCCAGCCTTGATGTTCTCCTCGTTCCAGTCGACCAGGATCTTCTCCTGGTTCGTCCCGGACCCGACCGCGATCGTCTTACCGGCGATGTCCTTGCCGGACGTGACCTTCCAGGTCCCACCCTTCTTCGCCTCGAACGCGATGTCGTCCTTGCGGTACGTCGCGAAGTCGTACTTCTGCTTGCGCTTCTCGGTAACCGTGATGTTGCTGAAGCCGACGTCGTATTTGGCCGAGTCGAGTCCGACGAACAGGTTCTCCCAGCTCGTCACCTCGATCTCCGGCTTCAGCCCGAGCTCACCGGCGACCAGATACGCGATGTCGACCTCGAGACCGATCGGGGTCTTGTTGTCGTCGGCGTAGAAGCCGAGCGGCACACTGCCGCTGCCGTAACCGCCACCGACGATCAGCGTGCCGCGCTCACGGATCTTCGCCGGCAGCAACGCGGCCGCGGCGTCGTTCTTCTTCACCTCGACCCGCTTCTGATCCGCCGAGGTGTTCACCCCACCGGTTTCGGCCGAGACCTGCGTCGTCGGGTCGGCGGTGCAGGCAGTTGCCGCCAGCAACACGGTGGCTGCAACGGCGAAGTACAGGGGACGTTTCATTTCAGCTTCCTCAGAGGACTTTGGAGATGAAGGCGCGAGTGCGCTCGTGGACGGGGTTGTCGAGCACCTGGTGCGGCGGTCCCGACTCGACGATCACGCCGCCGTCGATGAAGACCACCGTGTCGGCGATCTCCCGGGCGAAGCCGATCTCGTGGGTGACGACGACCATCGTGGAACCGTCGCGGGCGAGTTCCTTGATCACATCGAGGACCTCGCCGACCAACTCGGGATCGAGCGCCGACGTCGGTTCGTCGAACAGCAGCACCTTCGGTCGCAGCGCAAGAGCCCGGGCGATCGCGACCCGCTGCTGCTGACCACCGGACAGCTGCCGCGGATACACGTCGGCCTTGTCGCCGACGCCGACTCGCTCCAGCAGTTCGCGGGCGAACGGTTCGACTTCACTGCGCTTGCGGCGCTGGGACGAGACCGGCGCCTCGACGACGTTCTGCAACGCGGTCAGATGGCCGAACAGATTGAAGTTCTGGAACACGAACCCCACCTGCGAACGCTGATGCAGGATCTCGCGCTCACGCAGTTCGTACAGCTTGTCGCCGCGCCGCTTGTAGCCCATCAACTGGCCGTCGATCCGGATCAACCCGCGATCGACCTTCTCCAGATGGTTGATCGACCGCAGCAGCGTCGACTTCCCTGAACCGGACGGTCCGAGGATCACCGTGACAGTGCCGGCCCGGACCTCGAGATCAACACCCTTGAGAACCTCGAGCTCCCCGAAACTCTTGTGCACACCCTTGATATCCACCATCGCGCTCATCGAGCCGCCCTCGCCTTCAGGTCGCCCCAGGTTCGCCGTACTCGCTGGATAGGTGTCGGCGGCAACGATCTCGCCGTACCGCGGGCGAAGTGCCTCTCGACGTAGAACTGGGCGATCGACAGCAGCGTGGTCAGGACGATGTACCAAACTGTTGCCACCATCAGCAGCGGGACGACGCGGCTGTTGCGGCCGTAGATCACCTGCACCTGGTAGAAGAGTTCGGGGATCGCCATCACCGAGACGATCGACGTTCCCTTGAACAGGCTGATGACTTCGTTGGCGCCGTTCGGCAGGATCGACCGCATCGCCTGCGGAAGCACGATCCGGAAGAACTGCCGCAGCTTCGGGATCCCCAGCGCCGCAGCGGCCTCCACCTGACCGGCATCGACCGAGATGATCCCGCCGCGAATGATCTCCGCCGCGTACGCCGCCTGGTGCAACGCCAGCCCCAGTACGGCGGCACCCAGCGGACCGAACAGGTTGTTCGTACTGAAGTGCACGAACTCCGGTCCGAACGGGATACCCAGGCTCAGTTCCTGATACAGGTAAGCGATGTTGAACCAGAACAGCAGCTGCACGATCAGCGGGATCGAGCGGAACGCCCAGATGTAGCCCCAGGCAACGACCTGGAGAAACGGACTGCTGGACAGGCGCATCGTCGCCACCACGGCACCGAGCGCGAAGCCGAGCACAGTCCCGTAGACGGTCAGCTGGACGGTCACCCAGAGCGCGGAGAAGATCGTCCGGGTGGTGAAGAACTGGAAGAACGTCGGCCAATCCCAGCCAGGGTTGGTGACCAGGCCGTTGACGAACATCGCGAGCAAGGTGAGGACGACGACGACACCGACCCAGCGCCACGGGTGACGGCGAGCGATGACAGGCAGATCGGCATCGGCCGGTACGCCGTTTGCCGGTGGATCGGCGGTGTCCTGTGCGGACGTGAGTGAGGTGGTCGACACGTGTTCTCCCTGGCGGTGGGCAGGCTGACGCGGACGTCCGGACCCGGACGTCGAGAGGGCAGTACTAGAGAGCTGTCAGCGCCGACAGAGTGCGCTGGAGACCCGCAGCAGGTCGATGTGGAGGCGGTAGTACGGCAGTGCGCGCGTCATCTCCGTCTCCTTCGTTTGCCACTGAAATCTGCGGACTTCACCCAGTATGGGACGAACTTGAAAGATCAGTAAGTTAGTGGACAAACCTCTCATTATATGGACGGCTTATATCGGGTCCCGGGGCCGTGGTAAGCCAACTTCACGGGTGATCCCGGTCACGCGGTGATCGCCGTTTCAAGCAGCTGCCGCCACGCCTGAGCGCGCACAAGGCGAAGGACGGCAGTCGCTCAGTGTCACCGAATTCCGTGATCCGGTTGCAATCCGCATTTGAGGCCGTCGTGATCTGCTCGTTATGGTCGATGAGCTGCCGAGGACCTCACCCGGTGGCTACCCCCACCTGGAAGGCCATCGTGTCCTCTCACCCTGTGGCCAAGCACCGGTCAAAGGCCCGTAACAAGCAACGAAGTACCAGCCGCCGGACGCAACTGGTCGGTCTCACCGCCGCCCTCGCCGCGACCGCGGGCACCATCGGCTTCACCGCCTCCATGGGCGAGGCCTCCACCGCGAGCACCGGACTGAGCCCCTCACAGGCCGACGCTCTCACCGCAGCCCGAGTCGAGCGTCGTGACCTCGGCTCCCGGGACGCATCCCGGATCAACCTGTCGCTCGCCGAGGCCAAGGCGTACCAAGAGCGCGCGGCCAGGGGCACCCTGACCTCGCGTCGCGCCCTGGCACTGTCGGCCGCCAAGGCGAAGTCCGCCCAGCTCGCCGCCGCGAAGGCCAAGGCCGTCGCCGCAGCAAAGGCAGCCGCGGTCGCGAAGGAGGCCGCGCTGGCCAAGGAGGCCGCGCTCGCCAAGGCGAAGGCCGCCGCCGGGCCGAAGGTCGTCCTGCCGACCACCGGCTACCACCTGACCGCTCGCTTCAACCAGGCCGGCGGCCGCTGGGCCCACAACCACACCGGCCTCGACTTCGCTGCGGCGTACGGGACTCCCGTTCGTGCGGTGATGGCCGGCGAGGTCATCCAGGCCGCCTTCGAAGGCGCCTACGGCCGCCAGGTGAAGGTTCGCCACGCCGACGGCACCGTGACGTCGTACAGCCACATGTCCGAGTTCGACGTCTCCGTCGGCGACAGCGTCACCGCCGGCACGCAGGTCGGCGCGATCGGCATGACCGGTAACACCACGGGCCCGCACGTGCACTTCGAGGTCCTGCCCGACGGCGAGAACCCGGTCAACCCCGACCCGTGGCTCCGCAAGCACGGCGTCAACCCGTAGTTCAGAGAGTCAAAGCCAGCACGAGGTCGTCGGTCGTCCCGCCGTCGATCAGGAACTCGCTGGTGTGGACAGCTTCCACCACGTAGCCGTGGCGTTCGTAGAGCCGACGGGCTGCCGTGTTCGATCCGAACACGTGCAGACTGAGCTTGCGAGCGCCGCGGCTACGCGCTTCTGCACCGGCAGCGGTCAGCAGCGCCCCCGCAACCCCGCGACCCCGAGCCGCCTTGGCGACCGCGAGCCCGTTGATCGCCAGTACGCCGGCTCCTTCGGGGAACGGGTACTTGTTCTCCAGCCGCAGATATCCCACGACGACGCCGTCGTCCTCCGCGACCAGGTGAGCCTCCGGCCCACTTCGCCCGAAGAAGGTGTCACCCATCTTCTCCAGGTACGACGGGAAGCCCGACGACCCGTCCCATGACGTCAGCTCGATCTCCAGCAGCGCCGCGTCGTCGGTTGCCTCTGCCCAGCGAATCTTCACCTCACTCATCTCACCATCGTCACCCAGCCGGGAGGTCACTCCCCCGGCGATGAAAGACTGGAGGCTGTGAGGACCCAGGTGGTGACCGCGGAAGATCGGGCAGCGCTGACGCAGTTCCTGCAGGAAGCCGATCTGACGTTGAGCGGTCTCGACGATCCCGGCGTACTGGTCTGGATCGACCGTGACGAGTCCGGCGCGGTGATCGGCAGTACCGGGTTCGAGCTCAGCACCGACCGCGACCACGCGCTGATCCGTAGCGTCGCCGTACATCCCGACGCCCGCCGCGGTGGCTACGGCACGGCGCTGGCGAGGTTCGCCTTGGACGAAGCAGCTCGCCAGGGCGCCCACTCAGCCTGGCTCTTCAGCCGCCGCTCCGGCCCGTTCTGGCAACGCCTCGGCTTCCACCCAGCCGATCGCGATGCCCTAGCCGCCGCCCTCCCCCACACCCACCAAGTCCGCCTCTTCACCCAAACCGGCCAACTCCACCGCGAAGTAGCCTGGTCCCGCCCACTCAGTCGCTGACTAGTTCAGCACTGGGAAGAGTGACTGTGGCGGTGAGGCCGCCGTTGGGGTTGGCGGTGAGGTCGAGGGTGCCGTGGTGGGTTTCGACGATGCGGGCGACGAGGGCCAGGCCGAGTCCGTGACCGGCGCCGTACCGGTCCTTGGCGAAGGGCTCGACGAAGGTGTGGACCTGGGTGGGGTCGAGGACCGGGCCGGTGTTGCGCACGATCAGGCGGCCGGGTGACAGCGCCAGGGTGACTGAGCCGCCGGGGCCGAGGTTGTGCCGGATCGCGTTCTGAACCAGATTCGTGACCAGTTGGTGCAGCAGGATTTCATTGCCCTCGACAACCGATTCGGCGAGCGCAGTCTCCACGGTGATCCCGGCCGCGCGGGCCTCGGACGTCAGCACCGGGAGGGCCGTACGGACAATGGCGGACAGGTCGAGCGGGTCGAGCTCGACCTCGCGATTGTTCAGCGCGGCCAGGCTGAGCAGCGCCTCGACAATGTCGATCCCGCGCTGGTTCGTCTCGGCCAGCCGTTTCACCAGCTCCGGCACATCCTGATGCTCGGGATCGGCCTGCGCGACATCGAGCATCGTCTTCATCACGGCATGTGGAGTGCGTAGTTCGTGCGAGGCATTGGCCGCGAACCGCCGGTACTGGTCGAACGACGCCTGCAACCGATCCAGCATCGCGTCGAACGTGTCGGACAAGTCCGTGAACTCGTCCCGGATCCCGGTCAGCCCGATCCGGTGATCAAGCGCACCGGTGGATGCCCGCTGAGCGGCCGCGGTGATCTCCTGCAACGGCTTGAGCATCCGCCCGGCCAGGAACCAGCCGCCGACCAGGCCGACGATCGCCAGGAAACCGATCGCGTACGCGGACAGTTTCACCGTCAGATCGAGAATTTCGCCGCGCGTCGGGGCCGGCCGTTCGTCGCGCGGATTGGCGGCGATGAACGGATAGTTCGGCACGATCCGGAAGACCAGCCACAGGATGCACGCCATCACGCCACCGGCGACGACCAGCAACCCGGCGTAGCTCAGAGTCAGTCGCAGCCGGACGGTCAGCCGCGGCCGCCACGTGATCAACGGCGAACTCATGCGCCCATCCGATAGCCGACACCGGGCACGGTATGGATCACCCACGGATCACCGAGCCGCTTCCGTACGGCGGAGATGGTGATCCGGACCGCGTTGCTGAACGGGTCCGCGTTCTCGTCCCAGGCCTTCTCCAGCAGGGTTTCCGCGCTGATCACCCCACCGCGTGCGGTCATCAACACCTCCAGGACGGCGAACTGCTTGCGAGTCAGTTTCACGAAATGGCCGTCCCGGTAGACCTCGCGACGATACGGGTCGAGCCGCACCCCGGCGTACTCGATCACTGTCGGTGTGGCCGCGGCGGGGCGGCGCAGTAGCGCACGTAGCCGGACGATCAGCTCGCGCAACTCGAACGGTTTGGTCAGGTAGTCGTCGGCACCGAGCTCGAACCCGGTCACCTTGTCGTCCAGGTCACCGGCCGCGGTCAGCATCAGCACGCGACATCCGATGCCCTGCGCAACGATCTGCCGGCAAACCTCGTCGCCGTTCGGGCCGGGGATGTCGCGGTCCAGGACGACGACGTCGTAGTCGTTCACCGCGACCGCCTCCAGCGCCGCGTCCCCGTCGAAGGCCAGGTCGGCCGCGATCGCCTCCAGCCGCAGGCCGGCCCGGATCGCCTCGGCGAGATAGACCTCGTCCTCCACGACCAGCACCCGCATACCGACCATTGAAGCAGGCCGGGGATATCGAAAACGTATGCCGAAACGTAGACGCTCCGGCAACATCGACTCAGATGAACTGTTCGGCATGATCGAAACCACACCTCGTCGCTCCACCGCCCTGACCGGGCTGGTGATCGTTGCCGCGGTCACCAGTTTTGGTCTGGCCGCCTGCTCCGCGGTCTCCGCCGCCGACCAGTCCGACACCTCGACCCCGTCCGGCACCCCGCGCGGCAAGTCCGGCGGCGGCAGCAAGCTCCCCGGCGCCGCGGACGGCAAGCTGCCGTCCGGGACCAGCGCCTTCGACACCGACCTGCCCGGGATCGCCAACCTCGATCCCAAACTGCGAGCGGCCGTCCAGAAGGCCGAGACTGCGATGAAGGCGGACGGCGTACCGATGCAGGTCACCACAGGCTGGCGGAGCAAGAAGTACCAGATCGAGCTGATGGACAAGGCGATCAAGCAGTACGGCAGCCGAGAGAAGGCGCGCAAGTACGTCGCCGATCCGGACGAGTCGCATCACGTCACCGGTCACGCGGTCGACATCGGCCCGACCGACGCCGACGACTGGCTGATCCGCAAGGGCAATCGGTACGGCCTGTGCCAGACCTATTCCAACGAGATCTGGCACTTCGAGTTGGTCACCACGCCCGGCGGCGACTGCCCGCCGATGACCACGCCGTCCTAGCTCGGTTCCTCCGGCGGATCCGGCAGTACGGCGAGTGGCCGTTGTCCCCAGGCCACGTCGTGCCAGCCGCCGAGCTTCCAACCGATGTTGCGGTAGGTTCCGATCGGTTCGAACCCGAGCGCCTTGTGCAGCCCGACGCTGGCATCGTTCGGCAAGGTCATCCCGGCGATCGCGGTCCGGTACCCGCGGGCGATCAGCCGCTCGAACAGCGCCTCGTAGAGCGCTCGCCCGGCCCCGGTACGACGCCGTCCGAGCTCCAGATAGACGCTGACCTCACAAGACCACCGGTACGCCGCTCGTGGCTTCATCGGACCGGCATACGCGTAGCCGGTCACCTGCCCGGCGTCCTCGAAGACCACCCAGGCGTGCGTCTCGAGCGCCTGCTTGATCCGCGCGCCCATCTCCTCCGGCGTCGGCGGCTCGGTCTCGAACGTGATCGCGGTGTCGGTGACATAAGGCGCGTAGATCGCCGCACAGGCTGCGGCGTCCTCCGGGCCGGCATCTCTGATCATGTAACGATAGTAGCCACAACTGTCGCTATAGTGGCAACCGTGAATCTCTCCGACTCGCTCGCCGCGACCGTGCACGCCGCCCGGATCGCCCAGGATCTCTCCGTGAACGCGCTCGCCGAGCGCTCCGGCGTCTCCCGCGCGATGATCGGCAAGATCGAGCGCGGCGAGGCCCAGCCGACCGCGGTCCTGCTCGGCCGGCTCTCGGGCGCCCTCGGGATGACCCTGTCCGAGCTGGTCGCTCGTGCCGAACACACCGGCGACCTCCTGCGCCGCGCGGCGGACCAGCCGGTGTGGACCGACCCGGTCACCGGCTACCGCCGCCGGGCCCTGTCACCGGTGACCGAAGGACCACTCGAGTTGGTCGAGGTCGAGCTGCCGCCCGGGGCCTCGGTCTCCTATCCGGCCGACGCGTACATCTTCAAAAGCCAGCAGCTGTGGATCCTCGAGGGCCGGTTGGAGTTCCACGAAGGACAGGAGGTACACCAGCTGAACCAGGGCGATTGCCTCCAGCTAGGCGCACCATCCCCCACTACCTTCCACAATCCGACCGACACCTCCTGTCGTTACGTCGTTGCGCTGGTCAAGTCGCGCACCTGAAACCACTTGCTCAGAGCAGCCTGCAGTCCTTCAGTTTGGTGGGCGTCATCCGCAGCCCACGCGACATATCCGTCCGGCCTGATCAGCATCGCGATCTGCCGCTCACCACTACCGGTTACCACGTCGACCTCGTCAGTCGCCTGTGACTTGTACGGCGAACCTTCGAGCAGATCAAGCAGGACCGGCCGACCCGAGCGCAGGATCTCGGCCAGGCGAACACCGTCAACGGTCAGGTCGGGGACTGATCGGCCGATCAGCGGGTGCGGTCCGTCGAAGTACCGGATGTCCGCGCCGGAGATCAGATCCGCGACATGCTGGACGACCGCGGGCTCAGCGAGCAGCTCGGCGAACACCTGCCGCAGCGCGGTGACATCGGGGCCGGGGGCAATCAATGCGGACTGTGCCTGGGTCTGCATGACCACTCGCTCACCGGCTGGACGGCGTTCCGATTCATACGTGTCGAGCAGACCTTCCGGCGCTCGGCCTTGGACCTCGGCGGCCAACTTCCAGCCCAGGTTGAGGACATCCTGCAGCCCGAGATTCAGTCCCGGACCGCCCATCGCCGAATGCACGTGGGCCGCGTCGCCGACCAGGATCACTCGGCCGACCCGGAACCGGTCGGCGATTCGCGTGTTGCCGCCGACAGTTCGCCGTACAAAGGGAGTCTCCTGCGTCAGCGGGAGATGGACGCCGAGGACGCGGTCGACGCTCGCCTGGAGTTCCTCGAACGTCATCTCCCCTTCCCCGGAGTCATCCCACTCGCCGGTGCTCACCAGCGCGGGGCGACCCGGGAACGGCGCGTAGACGAACAGGCCGTGATCCGAGCGATGATGCATGTACGGCGGCACGTCGCCGTACCCGGGAATCCGCAGTACGCCGGCCTGCTCATCGAAGTACTCGGAGGGGACGGAGGCGTGGCCGGTCCGGGAGACCATGGCGTCGTTGGTCACGCCGACGAAATCGATCCCGGCGAGTTTGCGGGTGCGGCTGCGACCGCCGTCGGCGCCGACGAGGAACTTGGCGCGAAGCGTGTACGGGCCGTCCGGACCGGTGACCCCGACGGTGACGCCATCGGCGTCCTGGGTGAAGTCGGCCAGCTCGTGGCCGCGGCGCAGCTCGGCGCCGAGCTCCAGCGCGCGCTCCTCGAGGACTGCTTCGATCTTCGGTTGCGGCGACGGCAGGATGTAGATCGGGTTGTCCTCGATCAGCTGCAGGGGCAGACGCATCGCGGCGAAGATGTACTCCGGACGCGGGGTCGGACCGCCTGGTTCGGCGCCGAGAGGTTCGGCGAGACCGCGGCGGTCGAGGGCGCGGGCGACCTGGCCGACCAGGCCATTGGCGCGCTGTTCGTTGCTGCGTTCGGCGAGGCGTTCGAGCACGATCGGGCGGACTCCGGCGAGCCTCAGCTCGGCGGCGAGGAGCAGGCCGTTCGGTCCGGCTCCGGCGATGACGACATCGGCATCCATGGCGGTTCTCCTTTGCGAAGGCAGGACTCAGCACCCCGGCTGCCGGCCAGGGTCTTGGTGGTTGGAGATTTAGGAGGGTTCGGGCAGACCGGCGGTGATCCGGTCCAGGACCTCGTTGAACAGCTCGAACATCGACCGCGGCGGATCGGCGCGCAGCCACTCGTGCGTCGCGGTCAGTTGGGCGGCGCCGACGACCTCGGCGACCAGCCGTGGATAGACGCCGGTCGCTCCGGTCCGCTCGGACACGATCACGATCAGCTCTTCGGTGACGGCAGCCTGGGCACCGGCCATCGCGCCTTGGAGCGCAGGCTCGGCGACCATCAACCGAACACCCGCCAGCCAGGATTCGTCCGGTAGTTGCAGACCGCCATGCCCCTCTTCCCCGAGCGTGAAGGCGGCGGCGACCGCGGCGCGAATCGCCTCCCACAAGGGCTCGTCGGCCGGTCGCCCCCGGAGCGCTTCGTTGACCGCGTGGCCGCGATCGACCTGGCGCGCCGCGATCGCCTCGGCCTTGCTGTTGAAGTAGTTGCGGAAGGTCCGCAACGAGACCCCGGCTTCAGCGGCGATGTCCTCGATCCGGACATTGGCGTAGCCGCGCTCGACGACCAGCCGGACCGCCGCCCAACTCAGCGCGATCCGGGTCTCGCGCTTCTTCCGCTCCCGCAGTCCCTCGGTCATGGCATCGACTCTACACAAACTTGCCCTTTAGGCAAAGATGCCTTTTCGGCAACTTTCTAACACTTGGCTTCTGCGGCGCTGCCGCCGTGATTGGCTGGGGCCCATGACGCTGGTCTGGGTACTGACCTTGCTCGGGATCATCGGGCTGCTGCTGTTCGACTACTTCTTCCACGTCCGATCCGCGCACGTGCCGACCGTGCGCGAGGCCGCGGTCTGGTCCAGTCTGTACGTCGGGATCGCGGTGCTGTTCGGGCTCGGCACGTTCATCTTCGGCGGCTCGGCGATGGGCTCGGAGTACTTCGCCGGTTACATCACCGAGAAGGCGCTGTCGGTCGACAACCTGTTCGTCTTCCTGATCATCATGACCAGCTTCCGGGTGCCCCGGGAGAACCAGCAGAAGGTACTGCTGGTCGGCATCGTCGTCTCGCTGATCGCCCGGGCCGGCTTCATCTTCCTCGGCTCGGCGCTGCT
Organism: Kribbella sp. NPDC056951; assembly: GCF_042674205.1. NCBI lineage: Bacteria > Bacillati > Actinomycetota > Actinomycetes > Propionibacteriales > Kribbellaceae > Kribbella > Kribbella sp. NPDC056951. Next base: position 158,965 of record NZ_JBHUQZ010000003.1, on the reverse strand, counting down.
GAACACGTTCTCCTGGGTGTTCTACCTGTTCGGGATCGCGCTGCTGCTGACCGCCGGCAGCATGCTCAAACCGGAGACCGAGGAGTCACACTCGGCCCAGAACCTGGTCGTCCGGCTCGCTCGCCGGATGTTCCGGACCAGCCCCGACTTCGACGGCGACAAGCTGTTCACGGTGGTCGACGGCAAGCGGCTGATGACCCCGATGGTGCTGGTGATGGTGGCCATCGGCGGTACCGACCTGATGTTCGCGCTGGACTCGATCCCGGCGATCTTCGGTCTCACCCAGAACGTCTTCGTCGTCTTCACCGCGACCGCGTTCAGTCTGCTCGGCCTGCGGCAGCTCTACTTCCTGCTCGACGGTCTGCTGGACCGGCTGATCTACCTGTCGTTCGGGCTCGCGGTCATCCTCGCCTTCATCGGCGCCAAGCTGATCCTGCACGCCCTGCACGAGAACAACCTGCCGTTCATCAACGACGGCGAACACATCGAGGTCGGCGAGATCAGCACCGGCCTGTCGCTCGTGGTGATCCTGGTCGTGCTCGTGCTCACCATCCTCGCGTCGCTGCTCAGCACGCGCGGCCGGACCCAGACTGCGATGGCCCACATCCGTCGCGACGCAACGGCGTACCTGGACGAGGAGTACACCGACGACCCGGGCGAGCGCGAACGCATCTTCCTCCGCCTGCTCCGCGCCCGCGACCACATCGTCGCCCTAGGCCCCAAAGCCCGCCAGCAAGTCAAGAACGAGCCGGAGTTGTTGGCCCTCTGCCACCAAGTCTCCGAAACCCACGCCACCCTCCACGCCGGCCACACCAAGGGCTACATCCAGCCGTAGCGAACGACACGTAGTAGGGACCTACGTATAGCCAACTGCACGCCTGGGCTTTGCGGCCCGGGGACCGATTCGGCGACTACCACGTGTCCTTACCGACAACGTGCGCGCCTAGGGTAGGCGGATGCAGCGGATCTCGACGCGGAACGCCCGGTTCCAGGTGTGGCAGTCGTACTTGGGTAACCGGAACAAGCGGCAGCGGGCCGGGGAGTTCCTCGTGCACGGGGTGCGGCCGATCTCGCTCGCGGTCGACCACGGGTGGCCGATCCGGGCGGTGATCCACGATGCCGCGCGGCCGCTGTCGACGTGGGCTCGCGAGCTGCTAGGTCGACTCCCGGGTGTGGAGCGCATTGCGATGGAACCTGCGCTGCTGGCTGAGCTTGCGGAGAAGGACGAGCCCGAGCTCATCGCCGTCGTGGAGATGCCGGCCGACGACCTCGACCGGATCCCGGTCGGCCCCGGCTTCCTCGGGGTCGTCTTCGACCGGCCCACCGGCCCCGGCAACATCGGCTCGATCATCCGCTCCGCCGATGCCTTCGGCGCGTCCGGCGTGATCGTCACCGGCCACGCAGCCGACATCTACGACCCGAAGGCGGTCCGCGCGACCACGGGCTCGTTGTTCGCCGTACCGGCGGTCCGAGTCCCATCGCACCGCGAGGTGATCGACTGGGTACGACGTACTGACATCCCGATCGTGGTCGCGGGGACCGACGAGTCGGGCACCGTCGATGTCTTCAACTTCGATTTCACCCAGCCCGCATTGGTGCTGATCGGCAACGAGACCAACGGGTTGAGCTCCGCGTGGAAGGAAGCGGCGGACGTGTTGGTGCGGATCCCGATCACCGGCGCGGCCAGTTCGCTCAACGCGGCCAACGCGGCGACCGCCGTACTGTATGAGGTTTCCCGCCAGCGTTCGTTGTGAGTCAGGCGGTGCAGAGGATCTCGCCGTGCAGGATGGAGATCCAGCCGTCGGGCCTGGTCGCCCAGGTTCGCCACGCGGCCGAGATCTTTTCGAGCGTGGCCTCCGGTACGCCGGCCAGTCGGGCCTGATCGGCCATCGCCGACTGCAGGATGCGGTCGGCCCACATCCCGCCCCAGAACGCGCGACCGTCGGAATCGGCGAAGGTCCAGTTGCTCGCCGACGAGTCGACCTTCTCGAACCCGGCCTCGAGCGCCCACGACAGCAACTGCCGACCTGCGTCCGGCTCACCACCGTTGGCGCGGGCCATCCGCTGGTAGAGCGCCATCCACTCATCGAGCTCGGGGAGCGTCGGGTACCAGGCGAAGGCGCGATAGTCCGAGTCGCGGGCGGCGACGATCCCGCCTGGTTTGCAGACTCGGTGCATCTCGCGGAGCGCCTGCACCGGATCCGCGACGTGCTGCAACACCTGGTGCGCATGGACGACGTCGTACGTGTCATCGGGGATATCAAGTTTGTGGACATCGCCGACGACGAACTCGATCTCGATGTCCAGCTCGGCAAAGGTCGCGCGGGTGATGTCCAAGGCTTTGGAGGTCGCCTCGAGCGCGGTCGTCCGACCGGGTTCGACCAGGCGGGCGAGGTCGGCGGTGATGGTGCCGGGGCCGGCGCCGATGTCGAGCAGCGACATGCCGGGGCGCAGGTGCGGGAGGAGGTAGCCGGCCGAGTTCTCCGCGGTCCGCCAGCTGTGCGAACGCAGTACGGACTCGTGGTGGCCGTGCGTGTACACGTTATTCATCCCAGGCTCCTTTGCCCTCGGCGACACGCCTCACGGTAGCCCAAGATCTTGCTTCATGAGACATATCGTCTCGCATAGCGATACCCACTAGTTGCCTGGAGCAAATGCTTCTATCCCTGATGCCATGGTTGATCTCTCGTACGACGACGCGCTGCCGCTGCACGCGGACGTCGAGGTCCTGGGTGAGCGCGACGGCGTGGTCGTGGCCCGATGCCGTTACGACAACGCCGAGGGCTCACCGGTCGAGGGCTTTCTGGCCTTTCCGTCGGGCGCACTGCTGGCCGGCGACGAGGTGGCCGGAGTGATCTACCAGCACTCCACCGGCGGCAAGGAGGGGTTCCTGCCGGAGGCGATCCAGGTCGCCGAGGCCGGCGGGATCGCGCTGTCGCTGGCGATCGCCGACACCGGCGACTCGGTCCGCAACCTGCGCGAGTCGATCCTCGCGATCCGGCGCGGCGCCGACCTGCTCACGTCGTACGGCGTCGATCGGTTGGGCTGTGTCGGGCACTCGATGGGCGCGATGATGGCCGGCACGGTGAGCGGGATCGACCGGCGGTTCCGGTGCTTCGTGTTCGACTCGGGGCTGTCCGGGATGAGCATCTTCTACCGCGACACCGCGCACCCGGAGACCAAGCGGGTGCGGGAATCGATGACACCGGAAGAGTACGAACCACTGCTGGCGTTGATGGAACCGTACGACTGCGGGAACTTCGTCGGCGACGCGGCACCGGCTGCGCTGCTGTTCCAGTCGGCGTGGTTCGATCCGAACGTGAGCCGGGCGCATTGCGAGGCGTTCTTCGCGGCGGGGAGTGAGCCGAAGGAATTCCGGTGGTACGACACCGGGCATGTGATCAACGAGGTGGCGGCGTACAGCGACCGTGCGCGGTTCCTCGCCCAGTGGCTGGACCTGCCGGGGCTGCCGGATCGGCTGCGCTCACGTACTTGACCGAATATGGCCAGACTCTGAGGTGGGTGGCGGGCGAATCTTGAAGGGCTTCGAACAGACCTTTCAGGAGGAACTTTCATGTTGGCCAAGGTGTTTCCCATCCAGCTCAAGCCCGGTAGCCAGGCGCTCGCCGAGGAGATCGTGCGCTCGTTTGCGCCGCTCGGGCCCGGGGTTGAGGAGGGCACGCTGTCGTTCCGGGTCTACCGGCACCCGGCGAACCCGGACTACCTGCTGTTCGTCGAGCACTTCGCGAACCAGGCGGCGTACGACGCCCACACCGGATCGGCGGCGTACAAGGATCTGATCGCGGGCCGGTTCGCGGATCTGATCGTCGAGTTCATCGAGCACGACCACGAACTGCTGGTGAGCCTGTGACCACGCAGGCTGAGCAGGCCCGGCGGCTTCGGGCACTGCACGCGCAGCCGCCGCTCGTCCTGCCGAACGCGTGGGACGCCGGGTCGGCTCGTGCGATCGAGACGGCCGGGGCTTCGGCGATCGCCACCACGAGCGCCGGGGTCGCCTGGTCGCTCGGGGTGTCCGACGGTGGTGGGCTGTCGATGGCCGCAGCAGTTGGTGCGATCCGGGCGATCGTCGCTGCGGTCTCGGTGCCGGTCACGGTCGACATCGAGGCCGGGTACGGCGATGTGTCGGCGGCTGTGACCGCCGTACTGGAGGCGGGCGCTGTCGGCGTCAACCTCGAGGACAGCACCGGCGGCGTCCTCGACGAACCGTCCGTCCACGCTTCTCGCATTCGCGCGGCCCGCGCGGCTGCCGTTGCCTTCGGCATCGATCTGGTGATCAACGCGCGAACCGACACCTACATGTTCGGCGACGGCACCGGAACGATGGACCGTGCTGCTTTGTACGCCGAGGCCGGTGCCGACGTGCTCTTCGTACCAGCCGTCGTCGACGCACCGACCATCCGCACCCTGGCCGCCCACTCGCCGCTGCCGCTCAACGTGATGGCCGGCCCGGGCGCACCATCAGTCCCCGCGCTCGTCGAACTCGGCGTCACGCGGATCAGCGTCGGCCCAGCCATCACCGCTCGCGCCTACGCGTTGGCCACCGCCGCCGCAACCGAACTACTCAAGACCGGCACCTACGACACTTTGGCCTAGGTGGAAAGCAGCCAGAGACCTCCAAGGGCTGAGATGTCCGGCATCGCCCTCAAGCGGCCAGGCATCTCGCCCGCCAAGGCGCATCACCACCAACTGCGCCGCCCGCCGGCTCACCCCATCCACCTGCTCCAACCGCCGCCCCAACTCCTCCGGACTCCTACACTCCAGCTCAAGGTTGCCCTCAGCAACCTCTCGCGCCAACCCCGCCACCGGCTCCACCCCACGCAACGCCTCCGCCCCCGGAAACAAATGCGTCAACCCAAACCCCAACCCCGGCACCGCAATCCCGTACACCTCAACAATCTTCCGCAACACCTCATCCGCATCCCCCACGCCCCGCACCACTTCCCCCGACACCTCGTGTGCGCGGCCCGGCTCCCGCCGTACGGCTCCCTGATCTCGCGGCCCACCCACCTCGTCGGGTGCTGGCGGGTTGCGGACGATCGCCTGTACGGCTGCCTCGAACGGGCCCCAAGCCCCCGGCACGCGGATCCCGGGCCGTGCGGCAACCAGCGGACCGATCTCGGGGTCGGTGCTGAGGAACTGCCGTGCTGTGCTTGTGTCCGTCTCGAGACCGACCAGGCGCGCGGCGCGGTCGACCACGTGGATGACGCCCTCCCAGAACGGCAGATGGGCCTGCAGCAGGAGGTGATCCGGCCCGCCCGGCCCGATCTCCAGCAGGCCCGGTTCGCCGTCCAGCGTGATGGTGCGCCGATAGGTCCCGTCCTCGACCGACTCCACCCCGGGAATCGCGTTGGCCTTGAGGAACGCGCTCATCGCCTCCCAGTCGTACGGCGTGGTGAACGGCAACCGCAGTACCAGCCCGCCGTCCGCCGTCAACCGATCCGTCTTCCGCCGACGATCCCGCAGCTCCTTCGGTGAGGCCCGGAAGACCTCCCGCATCGCCCGGTTGAACTGCCGCAGACTCCCGAACCCGGACGCGAACGCCACCTCCGCGATCCCCAAATCACTGTCATCCAGCAACCGCCGCGCGAAATGCGCCCGCCGTGACCGCGCGAACTGATCCGGCGTCACCCCCAGATGCTCATGGAACATCCGTCGCAGATGCCGCGCCGACACCCCGATCCGCGCCGCCAGCGCCGCCTCTCCCGCAGCATCCAGCACTCCCGCGATGATCAGCTGCACCGCCCGGCAGACCAGCTCCGGCGCCTCGTCCGCTACGGTCCCCGCCACCCGATACGGCCGGCACCGTAAACACGCCCGGAACCCCGCCGCCTCCGCCGCAGCCGCCAACTCGAACGTCTGCACGTTCTCCGCCAGCGGCTTCGCCCCGCACCCCGGCCGGCAATAGATCCCCGTAGTCCGAACCGCCGAATACGTGGTCACGCCGTCACCCCCAATCCCAAGCCCTCCCCGTCATGCCCCAAACGCTAACCACCCCCACCGACACTTTCCGTCCCATCACCCGACCGACAGGACGTATAGACCTACCGCCCCGCTCAGCGCCCCCGCCGCGAGCATCAAATCGGCGTATACGTCCTGTCGTTGCGCGGATTTTCGGTTGGCGGGTCGCGGCCGAGATGGCTAGGGTTCGGCGGTGGACTCGAAGCCGCTGGTCGTCGTCGTAAGTGGTCCACCGGGGACCGGCAAGACGACGTTGGCGCACCGGGTGGCGGGTGCGATCGGATGCCCGGCGATCTGCCGGGACGAGATCAAGGAGGGGATGGCCCACGCCACCCCGGGATTCGTCGCCGGACCGGGCGATCCGCTCACGATGCGGACGCTGTCGACGTTCTTCGATGTGATCGGTCTGCTCGTCGGCCGCGGTACGACGATCGTCGCCGAGGCCGCGTTCCAGGACCGCATCTGGTCCCCCGGCCTGAGCCCTTTGCTCGGCCAAGCCGACCTTCGCATTCTGCATTGCACGGTCCCCGCCGAGATCGCCCTCGACCGCATCACCGCGCGAACCGAGACCGACCCGCGGCGTGCCGCACACGAGGACGCGCAGATCACCGCGGATGCACGGCTGCGGACCCACAACGCCTTCCAGGCCGTAGATCTGCCGGTTCCGTGCCTCACCGTCGACACCTCGGTCGAGGACTACAACCCGTCGTTCCGCGAGATCCTGCAGTTTCTGTCCTAGGGACCTATTACTGTCGTCGGTGACGCGATCGAAGAGGGGTCTGGGGATGCTGAAACGGTTCGACGAACTCACCACCGCACACGTGGCAGACGCCTGTCTCCGCGCAGGTGTTCCGGTTCGGACAGTGTCGCTCACCTCCGTGGTCGGCGACCGCATTGCCGGGCGAGCACTACCGGCTCAGCATGTGGGCAGCGTCGACATCTTCCTGGAGGCGTTCGAGGACGCCGCCGATGGCGATGTGCTCGTGGTCGACAACAGGGGGCGCCGCGACGAAGCGTGTGTCGGTGACATGGTCGCCCGCGAGGCACAGATCGCCGGTCTGAGTGGGATCGTGATCTGGGGTCTGCACCGCGATACCGTTGATATACAGCAGATCGGGCTACCGGTGTTCAGTCTCGGCGCACTGCCGACCGGTCCACTTCGACTCGACCCGCTCCCGGCCGATGCGTTGCTCACGGCAACTATTGGCGAGTGGACAGTGACCCGCGACGACCTCGTGCTCGGTGACGAGGACGGCGTGCTTTTCGTCCCAGCGGACCGGATCGACGAACTGTTCGACCTGGCCGAGTCCATCCGCGACACCGAGCGCAAACAGGCCGCCGAGATCCGGTCCGGCCGTTCGTTGCGCGAGCAGGTCAGATTCAAGGAGTACCTGACGGCCCGGGCGGCCGATCCGTCGCTGACGTTCCGTCAGCACCTGCGTGCGGTCAAGGGAGCGGTCGAAGAGTGAGCACCTGGAAGCTCGGTGACTACACCGTACGGCGGATCGGGTTCGGCGCAATGCGGCTCGATGCGGCCTCCGGCGTCGCCGTACTGCGTCGTGCCGTCGAGCTCGGAGTAGACCACTTCGACACTGCGGCGTTCTACGGACCTGCGAATGAGCTGATCCGCGAGGCGCTTTCGCCGTACCCGCCGGAGCTGTTGATTTCGACGAAAGTCGGCCCGGGGAACGACCCCGACCGCGGTTTCTACCAGGCGACCACAGCCGCCGAGCTTCGCGCGCAGGTCGAGGACGACCTGCGCGCTCTCGGCGTCGATTCGCTCGGCCTGGTCAACCTCCGCGTCTCCGACGACAGCGGTCCGCTCGCCGACCGCTTCGCCGTACTGGCTGCCATGCGCGACGAGGGCCTGATCCAGCACCTCGGCATCTCCAATGTGCGCGCCGACCACCTGCACGAGGCGCTCGCGATCGCGCCGGTCGTCTGCGTGCAGAACAGCTACTCGGTCGACGTCCGCACCGACGACCCGCTCGTCGACCTGTGTGCCGCTGAAGGCATCGCCTATGTGCCGTTCTCCTCGATGGTCGGGGCGCCGACCGCCGCGGTCCAAGCGGTCGCCGACGCCCAAGGGGTCAGCCCGCAGCAGGTCCGGCTCGCCTGGACTCTGCAGCGCGCGCCCAACATCCTCGCGATCCCGGGTACCGGCAAGATCCCGCACCTGGAGCAGAACGTCGCAGCCGGCGACATCCAGCTGACCGCGCAGGAGCTCGCCGTACTCGGCTGATCAGCTACCGACGGCGGCGCGGACGGCTGGGGCGACCTCGTTGCTCCACCGAGCGAGCTGGACGTCGAACGGCTCGGCTCCGCGCGGGAACAGCGTGAAGCCGCCGGCGCCGTGCTCGAGGATCGCGCCGGTGAGTTCCTCGACCCACTGGTCGCTGGAACCGCCGATCCAGACACCGTCCTCGCCGCGAGTACGACGTACTGGTGAGCTGGTGAGTTCGCCGGGGAAGTTGTAGATCGTGGCGATGTCGGCGGGCTTGCGGCCGACCGCCAGCGCGGCCTCGTCGATGATCGGGCGGGCCGAGCGGTACCCCTCGCTCAGCCAGTCGGCCGCGTGACCGGGGATCCAGCCGTCGGCCTGACGGCCGGTCGCGGCCAGCGACTTCGGCCCCTTCGAACCGGTCCAGATCAGCGGCGCGGCGACCGCAGCGGGCTGGAGATCGCCGATCGGGTAGTGCTTCGTGGGCTGCGGACTCCCGCCGTCGGACAGGCCGCGGACGAGCTGCATTGCCTCCTCGAACGCCTGCACCGCAGCCGCTGGGCGGAGCTCCGGCACGGCCATTGTGGTGATCGCGTTCCACGCTCCGCCGGCCCCGAGCCCCAGGATGAATCGGCCCTCCGACAACGCCGCGAGCGAGGTCGCCGTCCGCGCCAGCACCGGCGCCGGGCGCAACGGCAGGTTGGTGACGTTGACGAACGCCGACAGCCGCGTCGTACGGCCGAGCAGTACGCCGATCGCCGCGTACGCGTCGAGCAGGTCGGCGACGTACGGGTGATCCGACACGCTGACGTGATCGAGCCCGTCCCGATCGGCCTGGTCGGCCAGTCGCAGCGCGCTGCTGACGTCGCGAATCCCCGCCGGTGAGCCATATCCGAACCACATGATGAGCCTCCTGATTTAGTTCGTAGGCCTAAATAGTAGCCCTACGAAGTATCAGGTGTCCGGACTACACTGGTTCGATGGCGACGACGACGGCGCGCGACACCGAGCTGAGCAGTGCTCTCATCCAGGTCATGCACCTGCTCCAGGACCTGTACGCCGAGACCAGCCGCCCGCTCGGTCTCACCCCGCAGCAGGCGCACCTGCTCTGCATCCTGCTGATGGGTCCGCAAGGCATGACCGACCTCAGCCGCATCCTCAGCATCGAACGCTCGACCCTCACCAACATGGTCGACCGCCTGGAACGCCGTACCCTCGTCGCGCGCACCGCCCACCCCACCGACCGCCGAGCCTGCGAGATCCACCTGACCGACGCCGGCGAGACCTTGGCCCACCAGGCCCACGAGGCGATCACCGCCCGCATCACCGAGCGCACCGCGCATCTCCCGGCCGCGACCCGGGCAGAGTTCTGCGCCACGCTCAAATCCCTCCTCACCAACGCCTGACCGATGCGCTCGGTCGAGCACGCAGGCGCCCGAGTCGCGTACCAGGTCACCGGCGATGGACCGACGCTCGTCCTGGTCAAGAACAACCGCCGGCCGCGTGAGTTCCCCGCCGCGAACTGGCTCGCCGACCGATTCCGCATCCTCGAGATCCACCCCGTCGGTTTCGGCGCGAGCGACCGACCGACGACGTACGACTTCGGCTCGATCGGTGATCAGGTGCTGACCGTCCTCGACCACGAGGGCCTGGATCGCTTTGCAGTGTGGGGGTTTTCGCAGACCGCAGCCATGGCCGCGATCGTCGCGCGCAGCACGCCCCGTGCCCACGCACTCGTGATGGGCGGCCTGCCACCGATCGGTTTCCCGACCGACGGCGAGATGCGCCGCCTCGAGCGTGAACCGCGATTGCCGCGTCCACCGCTCGAGTTCTGGCGCGCCTATCGATCCTTCGACTGGCACCACGAACTCAGGATCTTCGCCGGCCCGAAGGTCGCCTACATCGGCACGGCCGATCGATCGATCCGCCCGGTACGGCGGCTCCGGCCGGTGCTGGAGGGGATCGGGTTCACGTACCTGGAGTTCGAAGGTCTCGACCACGCTGGTTCCGCGCTGAGCACCGACAGTCCCGAGGCTCGACATCTGGCCGAGTCGGTCAGTTCGTTGCTCTGAAGGGTGGGCCGGAGGCGGAAACCTCGTGCAGGAAGACGTTCTGGGACTCGATTGTGGCGGTTGTCGGGTCGGGGGATGGGGCGATGGCTCGCCAGGTGTTGAGGGTTTCCTCGGAGTCCCAGTACTCGAAGATGTTCACGCGACCCGGATCGATCGGGTCGGGCGAGATCGAGCAGTCGAGGCAGCCCGGGTAGGCACGCGCCGCGCGGACGATCACTTGATGCGCGGCGACGTTCTGGTCTCTTGCTGCCGGGTCCACCCACACACTGCCGGCCACGATGACTGTCATCGCTGTCTCCTTCCGTCACCCCACCGACGGACGGGGAACGCGGAAACAGACAGCTAGCGGCGGCCGCCGAAAGTCCAGGGGTGGACGTGGGCGAGATCGGCTTGGGCGAGAGCGGCGGCTGCTTCGGCGTCCGGGGCTTCGAGCAGTACGGCGCGGCCGAGGTGCGCGTCGGAGTCGAGGGCCACGAGGTCGCCGTACATGATGATGTGCGGCGAGGTGAGCGAGCGCGGGGCGTCGTCGGTGTGGACGAGGTAGCGCTCGTAGCCGTCGACCGCGTTCGCGAAGTCCCACATCGTGCCGCTGGTGTGGGACTCGAAGCGAGTGATGAGGACGGATTCGAAGACACCGTCGCGGTAGTAGGGCTCGTCGTACGCGAACGTCTTCACCGCTTCGAACGTCGGCAGGTCGATGATGTGCAGGCTGCCGGTGGTGCCCTCGCCGTCCGGTGTGAGGGTGGGTCCGCGGGCGATCAGCTCGTCGGCGTACCCATCCATGAACGCCCAGTGCTCCGGCGTCAGGCGCTCTTTGAGCTCACCTGCTCCGGCCCGATCCCGTCCGTACACGAAGTACTTCACGGGATCGGACCCTAGCAACCGATCAGGCCGTCGTTGCGGCGAGATGCAGGCGCAGGATGGTGTCGTAGTCGAGCACCTCGACACCCTCGGCCGCCTTCAGTTGCACGGCGTCGACGACGTCCTGCGAGCCGATCACCACGAGCTTGCGCGGCGACGTGATCTCCACGCCGTACTTCGTGTTCGCGAACGCACGGTTGTCCGCATCGTCGAAGTACGCGGTGACACGCGCGAGCTGGTCCACGCCGGCCGCGAGCGTCGTCGTACGGCGGTGCTTCTTGGCCCCATCAGCCAGCGGAAGCCGCAGGTCACCAACGACATGCGACCCGTCGGCCCGCTCCAGAATGAAGTCGGGCGTCAGGGCGGCCTCGTCGCCGCTCTGCCACTCCAGGTGCGGCTGGCGGATCAGCTTGGTCGCGTCGAACGCCGTCAGCAGGAAGTCCTCGTTGGCGCTCAGGAATTGGTCGACCGTCGACTTCGGCACGTCGTGCGCGAGGTAGGTGCTCGCGAAGACCGCGCCCTGCAGGTCGGCGCCGTCGTCGGCCCGCGGCACGCTGAGCGTCCCGATCGGGTCGGTGTGCGGCGCGGCGGCGGCGAAGTTGCGCAGGAAGTCGAGGTACTTCTCCGCGGGCTCCGAGCGGTGGATCGCCAGCGCGAAGAACACCCAGTGCGCCCGCAGCGCGGACCCGGCCGAGTGCACGAGCAGCGTCCGGTCGAAGGTCGAGTAGTTGCCCGGCGCGAACTTCAGCAGGTCGTCGCCCGGCCCGGAGAACTCCTGGCCGATCATCGCCCGCACACCCGGGAACCGCGCCTCGAGCTCACGCCGCCCGTCATGCGTCGCCACCGTCGCGTCCTTGAACAGGTTCTCGCCCGGCAGCGTCACCACGGCCGAGCCCTCGCCGCTGACCCCGAAGTACTCCTCGACGCTCGCGACCTTCTGCCGCCGCACCTCGAGACTGCGGTACTCCCGGCTGATGCCGACCAGCTCCACGATGTTCCAGTCCGGCGTCTCCGTCAGGACCAGCATCCGCGGATACAGCAGCGGACCGGCCAGCTCCCGCCGGTGGCTCACCGGCAGATGCCCGCTGATCTCCCGGAGGTGCTCCCCCCAGAACTGCGCGTTCACCTTCACGAACTCAGTCGGCTTCATCCCATCCCTCTCACACTTGTGCTCACCAACGCCAACCCTGCCCCGCCCGGCCGGTATTCCCAACCCTAGAGTTCGTCCCATGATCCCCTGGCGCCTCCGCCCCGCCACCCCGGCGGATGTCGAACTGCTCGCCGAGCTGCGCGCCGTCGTACTGCGTGCAGATCTTGAGCGCCTTGGCCGGTACGACGAGCGCCGCGTCCGTCAGCGCTTCCGTGACGGGTTCGACCCGTCTCACACGTGGGTCATCGAGGCATACGGCGAGTTCGCCGGCTCGATCGCCCTCCGCCCCGCCGACGACGGTCCGTGGCTGGAGCACTTCTACCTGCACCCCTCGATGCAGGGCCGCGGCCTGGGGAGCGCCGTACTGCAGCACGTCCTCGACTCACACGACGGTCTGGTGCGCCTCAACGTCCTCCAAGGCAGCCCCGCCCGCCGCCTCTATGAACGCTATGGCTTCATCGTCGACTCCGAGGACCCGGTCGACGTCTTCATGACCCGGAAGGTCTAGGCGGGCCGGCCGCGATGCGCTCGCGGACCTGCTGCATCCGCTCGGCGGAGTGATGCGGCATCTCCCAGCGCGTCTCGAGCCACCAGGTCGCCCCTGCCTCGGCCCAGGGCTGCACGGCGGTCGCATCCTGCGACTCGCCCTCGGCGATGACATCCATCTCGCGCTCCCCCAGCCAAGCCTTGAGCCGCGCCAGCTCCGCGGGTGTGTCCTGCCCCGGCGCGAACTGCGGCAGTACGCCGTCACAACGCAGCACGCGCCGCATCGACTTCGGCCGCGGCCAGGCTCCGACGACCCAGATCGGAATCCGCTCCTGCACCGGCCGCCCCACCTGGGCCAGGTCATCACGCTCGCAGCTGTACTCGTAGTACTGACCCTGGTAGTTGATCCCGCCGGCCCACAGCTCCCGGATCAGGTCGATCCCCTCATCTAGCATCGCCGCCCGTGTCCGCAGCTCCAACTCCTCACCCGTCCGCGGCAGATCCGTCTCGATCGCCCCCAGACCCACGGCCAGCGTCGCCCGCCCACCGGACACCTGGTCCAGCGTCACCACCTGGCTGGCCACCTTCCACGGCCGTCGCCAAGGCAGTGGCGTCAGCATCGTCCCCAACCGGATCCGCTCCGTCCGCGCCGCCACCGCACACAGCAGCCCCCACGGATCCACGCCGTACGCCGCCTCCCAAACAAACACGCCGTCCCACCCGGCCCGCTCAGCCAGCACAGCCTGATCCAACTGCTCACCAGCAGTCCCACCGGGCAAGATGAATCCGCATCTCATCCACCCGTTTTAACCCACCCCACCGACACTTTCCTGCGGCCTCCTGGTGACCGCCCTAAACTCGCGACCATGAGCACCTTTGAGCGCCCCGAACCCCCGCTCGCAGCAGGCGAGACCGAGTCGCTCATCGGCTTCCTGGAGTACCACCGCGCGACCTTCGCCTGGAAGTGCGCCGGCCTGGACGCAGCCGGTCTACAGGCGACCGTGGGCGCCTCGTCGATGACTCTGGGCGGCCTGCTCAAGCACCTCGCCTACTACGAGGACCATTGGTTCTCTCGCCGCATGCAAGGCAACAAGCGGCACCCGCAATGGGCCGGTCTCAACCCCGAAGAGGTCTGGACCGTCCACGAGACTCCCGAGGCCCTCCACGCTCTGTGGGAGGCCGCAGTCGCCCGATCCCGCGCGTTGCTGACCGAGACCCTGGCGAACGGCGGTCTGGACCAATCCGCCCGCCGTAGCCTGCCCGGCGGTGAGGTGCCCAGCGTCCGCTGGATCGTCCTGCACATGATCGAGGAGTACGCCCGCCACAACGGCCACGCCGACTTCCTCCGCGAATCCATCGACGGCACCGTAGGCGAGTAGCGCTCAGTCCTTCCGCCACATCATCCGGCTCCGCATCATCCGCGGCGTCTCCCGCGCATTAGGCGCAATCGAGTGCAGCACCCACGGATGCGTGATGTAGACGTCCCCGGCGTTCCCAGTCAGCTCAACCACGCGCACCGGAATCCCGTCCACCTCCGCCTCCCTGGTGGGGTCGATGTCCCGATCCGCACGAGTCAACTGCCGAAACCACTCGTGAGATCCCAGCACCGCATCCCGCACAGTGGTGAAGTCCCGCTCGGCGGTCCCCTGTAGGTACCGCTCGATCACCCGATGCGACCCCACAACCTGCGGCGTCCCACCACCCCCAGCCTCGATGTCGCCTAGCAGCGCCCAAACCTTCACTCCCGCCGGCACATCGTCGTACCCCACATCTGTGTGCCACTGCCGATGCGGTACCGCCCACTCGTCCCCGGTAGGCATGGTCACCAACACCTGCCCCTGATGCGGTGGCTCAACCCACTCCCCCAGCAACTGATCCAGCACACCCCGCAACACCGGACCAAGAATCGCGTTGGCCGCCGGATCCTTCCGACTGACCTTCAGCCCGGTGGGCCTGTGCGGCTCCCAGGTACTGCGGTCGTCCGGGCGCATCCCGTACAGCGCACCCAACTCACGCCACACGCCGTCCCGCACCCGAGCCGCATCCTCAGCCCCGAATGCCTGCGGTAGCTGCAATATCCCGTCCCGCGCAAACTCCTCCAGCTGGTCTTCGCTCACCATCTCCCCATGCTGAGCGCCCGCCGTACCGGCTCGCCACCGAGTTTCTCCGCTGGTGAGATCAGAGTGAAAGACCGGTGACACAGCAGCCACCTAGCGTCTGAGCACAGACTCAAACACCTGGGGGATCACTGTGTTGAGATTGATCAGTCGCGTCTTCTTGCTGCTCGCAGCAGCACTACTCCTCTTCAGCGGCACGCTGCTGCCGGCATCAGCCGCCCCACCCATCGGAGGCGCAACGGACGCCGGACGGATCGGCGCCCCGCCCAAGGAGTTCACCCCGCCACCCAGGCCGAACACCCCGGCCACGCGCAGCGCCCTCGCCCGGACAGAGGTGCGCAAGTTCACCTTCGACGTACAGCCCTATCGCTACTGGTACGCCTGGGCCTACTGCCCAGCCGGCATGGTCGCCACCGGCGGCGGCGCATACGCCGAATGGGACGGCGGCCCCGAACTCAAAGCCACCCGCGCCCTGGACGCCGGCGCCGGCTGGCGAGTCACCGTGGCCAACTACACCAACACCGTCCGCTCCGTCACGATGCAGGTCATCTGCTACAGCGGCCTCAGCAACTACAACATCCGTACGGCAACCATTCTGGCCCACCCGAACGCGATCGCGGCGGGCGGCGCCCAGTGCACGTCCGGCCAGGTCATCGGCGGCGGCGCCTGGGCCGACACCGACAACACCACCCTCGTCCGCCTCCAGCCCCTCCAAGCCGAGAACCGCTACTGGACCGCACTCCGCAACAACGACGCCGTCACCCGCACCCTGACCGTCCAATCCATCTGCGCCGACGGCCTCGGCTACCTCACCTACGACTGGTCCCCCGCCACCTCCGTCTTCCCAGGCGGCCGCCTCTACATCTCCGCAGGCTGCCCGGACGGCAAAACGATCCTCAGCGGCGGCGCCATCGGCACCCTCATCCACGCCGACGTCCTCAGCAACCGCTGGTACGCCACCCTCCGCAACGACCAACCCGACTTCCAAACCCTCTACGCCACCATCCTCTGCGGCACCTAAGCCTTAAGCCGCCTCAGGAGCCGGCGACCCCTGCGCCGGTAAGGCCGGCGCAGGCCGCGCCGCGCGCAGCACCCCGACAACGGCGCCGATGAGCCACAACCCGAAGGCCACAGACGCCATACCCCCACTCCAGAACCCAGCCAGGCACAACGCGACAACGACGTACGACACCCACACAGCCCACGTCGGCAGCACCCCCGCCTGCCGCGCAACCCGCGTCGTCACCGCAACCAGCACACCGCACCCAACCAGCCCAGTGAGCGCCAGAACCTGCCCTCCCATGCCAACCGCCCGCACGGTGTCCGCATCGGCGGTGAACTCGTCCGACCACGCCGCAAACGCACTCCCCACATCAAGCGAGACCCCAGTAATCATCAGCCCACCAAACATCGCCACAGCCGGCACGACCACATGCACCAGCGGGTCCCCGCCAGACAACCGATCCAGCACCAGCCGCAACCCACTGGCAAACCACAGCAGCAGCCCAACCCCCGCAGCAAGCACCGGCACCCCCACACCAGCAGCAGCCTGCCGCCCACCATCGTTAAGCCGCTCCAGAATGGCCGCATCCGACATCCCCGCGTCGTCAACCCCAACCAGCGAGCACAACGCCACCCCCACAACCAGCAACCCGACCGAAGCAGCCCCCGCCCACCCCGCCCGCCGAAGAGCCCCTGACCCGTCCATACCGCCTCCCACCCCACGACCACGCACCAAACCCGCCCCGCGCCACCAAGCAACCCCTAGCCCGAGCATGCATCCGCCCCCAGCCACCAGCAAGGGCCGCGACGGATCTCATTCCGGTCTCGACCTGCATCAGCGCCGTTCCAACGAGAAGGCGCTGAGGTCTTTCTCGAACAACGCCCCACTCGGCCGGCCTGGCACATCACAGGTTCTGACGTGCATGTAGCCGTGCGCTCGGTAGTAGCCATGCAGACGCGTATTGGTGCTCCAGCAGTTCAGCCGGAGCCAGCGCATGCCTTCCTGGCGGGCCCGACCTTCGACGGCACCGAGTAAGGCTGTGCCGTAGCCACGTCCGTGTTCTGTGACAAAGAACCGGCTGATGTACGTCTGAGCTTCAGCCAGCTCCTCCGGAGTCCAGAAGTCAGCTTCTGGGGCGATGATGGCCAGCATGGCGACCACCTGGCCGCCGACCTGCCACCCGACGAACTCGTGGGCGTCGAAGTCCCGGTCGATGTTGGCATGGACCTGAGCCACGTCGAGACCACCGCGGTACTGGTCAGTGCCCTTCGTCGCCAGCCACTCCCCCGCGTCGTCCCGGACCCTGTGCACGAGCGGCCGATGGGACTCATCGAGCGTTATGAGCATCAGGCGTCCAGTTCATTCATGCCGTCGACGCGGCCGGGGCCCTCCGCGCCCGTCCGCCAACGGCCGGACAGACGAAGACAGCCCCTGACCTGCATTGCTGCAGGTCAGGGGCTGTTTAGCGCCTGTGGCGGGTGCAGGGTTCGAACCTGCGTAGGCATAAGCCGACAGATTTACAGTCTGCTCCCTTTGGCCACTCGGGCAACCCGCCAGGGTGCTGCCGGTTCGTGAACCGGCGTGGGAGACGATACAACAGTAGGTGCCCCTCACAGCAAATCGGAAAGGAAGTGCCCATGGCTTCGGAGTCCTCCTTCGACATCGTGAACAAGGTCGATCAGCAGGAGGTGGACAACGCCGTGAACCAGGCGGCGAAGGAGATCAGCCAGCGGTTCGACTTCAAGAACGTGGATGCGGGCATCAAGCTGTCCGGCGAGGCGATCGACATGCAGGCGAACACCGAGGAGCGCTGCAACGCCGTTCTCGACGTCCTCAAGGACAAGCTGGTCAAGCGGCAGATCTCACTGAAGGGGCTCGAGGCCGACGAGCCCAAGCTGTCCGGGAAGATCTACAAGATCAACGCCTCGATCAGCGCCGGGATCACGCAGGAGAACGCGAAGAAGCTGTCGAAGCTGATTCGGGACGAGGGGCCCAAGGGCGTGAAGGCGCAGATCCAGGGCGAGGAGTTGCGGGTCTCCAGCAAGAGCCGGGACGATCTGCAGGCCGTGCAGGCGCTGATCAAGGGGCAGGACCTGGACTTCGCGGTGCAGTTCGTCAACTACCGGTGAGGTCTTGCAGGAGGAAGTGCAGGACGACGTCGCCTGACTGATCGGTCCAGAGCGCGGTGGCGTCCAGTACGGC
Source organism: Kribbella sp. NPDC056951 (assembly GCF_042674205.1). NCBI lineage: Bacteria > Bacillati > Actinomycetota > Actinomycetes > Propionibacteriales > Kribbellaceae > Kribbella > Kribbella sp. NPDC056951. The sequence continues at coordinate 140,874 of NZ_JBHUQZ010000003.1, read as the reverse complement.
GGCAGACACCACCCGGGCCTCCTTCACCAGACCCGGGTGGTTGTTGAACGAGGGCCAGGGGAGCACGGGGTACCCGTGCGCCTCGCCGTACTGGCGGACCTTCGGCATGTCTCCGACCGAGGCCGGCGGGAGTGAGTCGTTCGCCCAGGACCACAGCCAGGTGGACTCGGCCAGGCTGACTGTGCCGATCAGCGTCAGCCGGGCGGTGCGGAACGCCTGGCCGCCGCGGGACCACGTGATGGTGGCCTGCTCCAGGTCCCAGTCGTACTGGACGTCGTCACCGAGCTGTTCGACCAGCTGCTCCTGTCGCGCCGCGGCCCGGGTGGTCGCCTCCTGGACGATGCGATCCCACTCCTGGTGATCATGTTCCATCCGCCGGATCATGCCAGCCGACAGGTCCGAAAAGACCTCGCCGCGGGCCGGTACGGCGGGCATGCTGGGCGGCGTGGGTGACACGTTGCTGCGGCGGTGGCTGTACGACGACTTCGGGCTGGATGTGGTGGAACTCTCACCCGTCGGTCACGGGGCCGACCTGGCCGCACAGGTCTGGAGGGCCAGTACGGCGACCAATGCGTACGCCGTGAAGTGGAGTGGAGCCGGGACCAACACCGGCCACCAGGTGGCGGCGTACCTGGGTGACTGTGGGCTGCCCGGCGTACCGGAGGTCGTGCGGACGGTGGAGGGTGGGTTGTGGACCTTCCACGGGCAGAAGAAGCGGCTGACGGTGACGCCGTGGATCGAGGGGGCGCGGGCGGCTGAGGTTGGGCTGACGGGTGCGGAGTGGGCCGAGTACGGCGCTCTACTGCGGCGGGTGCATGACGCGGAGCCGCCGGTGCGGCTGCGGGATGCGTTACCGAAGCGGAGTCACATCGACGCTCGGGTCCCGGCGGCGGCCGCGGAGGTGCGGGAGCGGCTCGCGCAGGCGCCTCAGGACGAGGTGGAGGCGGCGCTGGGTGCTCTGTGGGAGGAGCACGCGGAGACGATCGACGTACTGCTGGGCGGCGATCCGCCGGCGCCTGAGGGGCCGCGGGTGGTCTGCCATGGTGATCCGCACCTGGGGAACGTGCTGGTCGCGAAGGACGGCGTACACCTGATCGACTGGGACGACGTGATCCTGGCGCCGCGGGAGCAGGACCTGATGTTCATGCTCGGCGGGATGGGCGATGTCGGGCCTACCTCACCTGAGCAGCTCGAGGCGTTCCTGAGCGGCTACGGACCGCACGCGATCGACGACGAGGCGGTGAAGTACTACCGGCATGTCCGTGCGCGCGAGGACGTCGTCCTGTGGTCGCACCAGGCCCTCACCGGCCCCGACCGCGAAGACTGCCTCCGCATCACCCAAGGCATCCTCACCGAGGGCCTGGCCGCTCAGTCGTAGCCGCCCGGGACCAGGTAGCAGTACACAATCGCCATGGAGCGTCGGTAAGGACACGTAGTGGTGTGGTGGGGCGGTGGTTGTTGCGCTCACAAGCGAGCTTGGCGGGGGCGAAACCGGCACTACTACGTGTTCTTCGCGACGGGGTTAGGCGTGGCGGACCCAGATGTTGGGTTCGGTGTAGGTGCCGGTGTTGGTGGAGCGGTCTATGTGGAGGACGGAGAGGCCGGCGGGGATTACGTAGGGGCCGGTGGCGGGGAAGGACATCTTGGTCCAGGTTTCCCAGTCGGCTACCGAGGCGGTGATGGTTTGGGAGGTGGGGGCGGGGGTGAGGATGGTGGCGCCTAGGCGGGTGTGGGTGCGGAGCCAGGGGTCCAGGGGGAGGCCGTCGGGGCGGGTCCAGGTGGCGTAGGCCTCGATGGGGGTTAGTGGGTAGCGGGGTTTCCAGGTGGGGCGTAGGGGGGCTATGACCTGCCCCAGCCCTGCCGCAACGGCTCGATCGCGGACTGCGGTGATGAGGGCGGCGGCGGTGCCGCGGAAGTCGGGGAGTACGGCGGCGGCCATCAGGACGAAGGTGTTCGGTACGACGCCTGTCTCGTACGACGTCACCGACCGCGCGAGCGAGTCGGTGTAGCCGCCGGGGAGGTCGTCGACCGTTCCGTCCCAGGCGAGCGGGACGCCCCAGCAACCGGCGGCCAGGTGGTCGTCGGCGGTGAAGTAGAACTCCCATTCGGGGAAGTACTCGGTACGACGCGAGCTCCATTGCGACGACGCGGCGTCGTGGAAGATGAATTCGGGCCAGCCTTCGGCGAACCGCACCTCGGCCTCTGAGTCGTACTGCGGAGCGTCCGCCGCGGGGATCAACACACCGGGCACGCTAACCGGCGGCCTTCAGCGGCGGCCAGCGCATTTTCTTGACAAGAATTCTGAGTAGACTCATTATTGAGAGCACTCAGAGAGTAGGTGTCATGCGAGCATTCGTGGTCAGCAAGTACCAGGGGCCGGTGCAGGAAGCGGAGGTGCCGGAGCCTGTCGTCGGGGAGCGCGACGTACTGGTCGAGGTGCGGGCGGCCGGGCTCAACGTGCTGGACGAGAAGATCCGGGCGGGTGAGTTCCGGCAGATCCTGCGGTACGAGCTGCCGCTGATCCTCGGTCACGACGTGGCCGGGACGGTGATCAGCACGGGCACGCAGGTTCACGCCTTCGCGCCAGGCGACGAGGTCTACGCGCGACCCAGCAGGATCGGGACGTTCGCGGAGCGCATTGCCGTCGCCGAGGACGACCTCGCGCTCAAACCGGCCTCGATCAGTTTCGAGGAAGCGGCGTCGCTACCACTGGTCGGCTTGACCGCCTGGCAGGCGCTGGTCGAGCGGGCCGATCTGCAACCAGGGCAACGGGTTCTCATCCACGCCGGCGCCGGTGGAGTCGGGACGATCGCGATCCAGCTCGCCAAGCATCTGGGCGCCACGGTGGCTACGACGGCCGATGCGGGCGACGCCGACTTCGTCCGGGAGCTCGGCGCGGACCACGTCATCGACTACCGCAGCCAGGACTTCGAACAACTCCTCACCGGGTACGACGTCGTACTGGACAGCCTCGGCGGCGAGAACCTCGCGAAGTCCCTGCGTGTACTGCGTCCTGGTGGCAAGGCGATCGGGATTGCGGGGCCGCCCGACCCGGCGTTCGGTCGCGAACTCGGCGCGAGTCCCGTGCTGCGGCTGGCGATGACCGCCCTCAGCAGCAGCATTCGCCGCCAAGCGCGCCACCGAGGCGTGACCTACGAATTCCTCTTCATGCGCGCCAGCGGCGAGCAATTGCGCCAGATCACGACGCTCGTCGACCAAGGGGCAATGCGCCCGGTCGTCCGCCGAGTCGTCGGCTTCGATCAGACCGTCGAGGCGCTGCAGTCGCTGGGCAAGGAAGGCAAGACCGTCATCACCAGAACAACAGAAACCGGAGAAGCAGCATGAACGTCATCACGGCCTACAAGGACGCGCCCACCCAAACAGTCGACGCCAAAGGCGTCACCTACGCCTATCGCGAACTGGGGCCGAAGGGCGGCATCCCTGTCGTCTTCTTCGTCCACCTCGCCGCGAACCTGGACAACTGGGACCCGCGCATCGTCGACCCCATCGCGCAGACGAGGCACGTGATCGCCTTCGACCAGCGCGGTGTCGGGGCGTCGACCGGCAAGGTGCCGGACAGTGTGGAGGCGATGGCCGACGATGCCTACGCCTTCGTCACGGCGCTCGGCTTCGACACGATCGATGTGTTCTCGTTCTCCCTCGGCGGCATGGTCGCCCAGGCTCTCGCGATGAAGCACCCCGAGCTGATCCGCAAGCTCGTCCTGACCGGCACCGGGCCCGCAGGCGGGGCAGGTATCGACAAGATCGCCGGCGTGACGTATTACGACATCCTGCGGGCGACGTTGACGCGCTCGGATCCGAAGGAGTTCCTGTTCTTCAACCGGGACGCAGCGGGCAAGCGAGCGGCGCGCGCCTTCGTGCAAAGGCTCGAGGAGCGCACCGTGAGCCGCGACAAGCCGTTCGCACTCCCAGGGCTTCAGACGCAGCTCAAGGCGATCAAGAAGTGGGGGCGCTCAGCACCGGCCGACCTGTCGAAGATCACCCAGCCGACCCTGATCGCGAACGGCGACAACGACCGGATGGTGCCCTCGGTACTGTCCGAGGATCTGCACCGCCGGATCAAGGGCTCGGAGCTGGTCATCTACCCTGATTCCGGGCACGGCGGCATCTTCCAGTTCCACGACAAGTTCGCCCCGGTCGCCGTGGAGTTCCTCAGCCTGTGAGCACGGAAGGACGGCAAGCATGCCACCGGTCGGACGGCGCGAGCGGAACAAGCAGGAGAAGCTCGATCGCATCACCGCCGCGGCCCAGGAGCTGTTCGCCGAGCGCGGCGTCGACGAGGTGACCACCCAGGAGATCGCCGACAAGGCCGACATCGGGGCGGGCACGCTGTTCCTCTACGCCAAGTCCAAGGGCGAGCTCCTGCTCCTCGTGCAGAACTCCGGGTACGCCGAAGCGTTGGTGGAAGGTAGATCGGCGGCCGAGCGCATCCCCGACGTACTGGATGCGGTGCTCGCGATCGTCCGCCCGGTCGTGGAGTGCAACCGCAAGCAGGTCGACAACGGACGGACCTACTTGCGCGAGATCGTCTTCGGCGACCCCGAGGAACCCCACCACCGCGACGCGCTCGCCCTGACCGTGCAGACCGAAGAAGCGATCGCCGACGTGCTGCGGCGGGACGAGCGGTTCAGCGCCGACGATGCCGCAACGCTCGCGCACATCGTCTCCGCGATCATGTTCATCAGCATGGCCGCGACGATCAACCGCGCCAACCCGATCGACGACGTCGTCCAGGAGATCAGGGACCAGGTCCGCGTGCTGCTCCGCGGGTAGCTGCTAGGCCGTCGTACGGATGGAGCGCGGGGACGCTCCGAGTTCTCGGTGGCAGGCCTTGTTGAAGGCTTGGAGGTCGGGGATGCCTACGGAGGCGGCTACGGCGGGGATGGAGAGGGTGGAGGAGACGAGCAGGTGCCTGGCTCGGGTCATGCGGCGGCGGCGAAGGTAGCCGATGACCGTGGAGCCGGTTTCGGCTTGGAAGAGGCGGGTTAGGTGATTGTGGGAGACGCCGGCGAGGCGGGCTACGGCGGCGACTGTGATGGGGCGGGCGAGGTTGGCTTCGATGTAGGCGGTGGCGGTGGCTACTGCGGGGTGGCGGGGGTCGCCTTCGGGGGTGGCGGCGGCTAGGTCGGCGACGCGCCAGAGGACTGTCCAGACCTCGGCGGCTACGCGGGCTGAGCCGGAGGGCGAGGCCTCGATCGCTGACCGCAGCAGACCGGTCAGCAGCGGCGCGGTGTCACCAGCATCCTGTACGACGGGCAGGTACGACGGCTCGCCCACATCAGACGGGCGGAAGTGGGCGTAGAGGTGTTCGGAGCGACCGCGGTAGTCGAACTGGACCAGCGCCCCGGCCGGGGTGAGCGACACGTAGCCGGGGGCCACGGCGTACGTCGTACCGGCGACTGTCAGGTCGCAGGAGTAGGTGTAGAGGTGCAGCTGCCAGAGGTCGGGGAGCTGGAAGACGTCGCGCAGCCGCCGGGTGCCGTGGATTCCGGATCCGACGTTGACGACCTCCGGCGGCGTAGCCAGTGGTAGCGCGATCATGGTGAAAAATTACCACCAGTGGTGATCACAACCCACGCGCAAGCACGAAGAATCGATCTAGCGTTGTGGAGTAGTAACCACCACCCCCGAGAGGGAGAACCATGCCCCATCCGCATCGCAAGAACCTCCTCAGCTCGGTTCAGATGGCGCATTTCGTCGCAACCGGCGCGCTCCGGATGGACGCCGTCGTGCCCGACGAGATGAACCGGCAGGCGATCGAGGTCCTCGACAACGGCATCCTCGGCGTCCCCTACGGCACTCCGCTGTCGGAGGCGTTCGTGGACAGCGAATTCGTCCAGCGGCTGGTGCAGCTGCCCGAGGTGGCCGGGGCGATCCACAGCCTGGTCGGCCCGGAGCCGACGGTCGACCACCACGCCGTGCACATCCGCAAGGCGAACGAGGGTGAGGCGCAGAACCTGCACGGTGACGCGATCATCGACGTCCGCCCGGACGCGTTCGACGTACAGCTCATGTACTACCCGCAGGACGTCACGCTGGAGATGGGCGGCACGCTCAGCGTCCCCGGCAGCCACCTGCGCCGTACCAACGAGTCCGACACCGGCCGCTACCAGAACCTGCTCGGTCAGACCCGTCTGGTCTGCCCGGCCGGCACCGTCCAGTTCCTGCACCACGGGATCTGGCACGGCGGCCGCAAGAACGACAGTGCGATCGACCGGTACATGTTCAAGATCCGCTTCAACCCGACCGTGCGTCAGGTCCGGCTGTGGAACCTCGAGGACCTGTACGACGACGAGGTGGCGCGCGAGCTGAGCCAGTCGTTCCCGTGGTACGAGAACGCGACCGGCCGGCTCGAGATCTACAACCGGGTGAAGCTGTGGCAGGCCATCACCGGTGACGACACCTTCGACCCGGACTACTGGGTCACCCGGGTGTCGAACCGCCCGCAGCGCGTGGTCTCCCAGCGCAGCGTCAACCCCCACGCCAAGAAGGTGATCGCATGACCGCAGCCGTTGAATCGCCGCAGCAGACCGTCCGCCAGCAGGTGCTGGTGCTGTACCTGGCCTCGTCCGCACTGGATGCGCGTGTCGTCGGCTGGTCGACGTACGACGGGACGGGTGCGACGTCGCCGACCACCGGGGACAGCGACGTACCGCCGTATGCGAACGGGCTGGAGGCGTTGAAGGACGGCTGGCGGTTGTTCCAGGCCGCGCAGTTGCTGCCGCCGCAGCCGGGACACGAGTACGACGTCTCGTTCCTGAAGCACGAGTTCTTCTTCGAAAAGCTCGTCACTGTTTGACGCACTGATAATCCACACTGCGCCATGGCATCAGTAGCATCTGGTGCCATGGCTCAGTCGTATCCGCCCCCGCAGCTCGGCGCACCGATCAAGCGCAGCCGGGGGCCGGTGGTGTTGTTCGTGCTGCTCGTGGTGGTGCTGATCGCGGCTGTCGCGGGGATCGTCGTGATCGTGCTCAAGCGAGTGAACGAGGAGCCTCCACCCGCGAAGCCGGCTGCGGCGAACACGCTGCAGTTCCGGCGAGTGGTGAAGCTCGAGCCGAACGCGTGCGCCAAGACGCCGACTGTCGCGAATGTGCGCTGCAGTGCGGACGGAACGAAGTACACGCTGGGGAAGGTCGAGCTGGACGGTACGCACGTCACCGACGTACAGGCGTCCGCGGACACCCAAGGCACCGGCTGGCTGGTGACGCTGACACTTGACTCCGCGGGTACCAAGACGTTCGCGACGCTGACCGGCCAACTGGTGAAGGCGAAGCCGCCGGCCAATCAGCTGGCGATCGTGGTCAACGACCGCGTAGTGTCGGCGCCGAGTGTGTCGGCGCCGATCACGGCCGGGCGGGTTCAGATCTCCGGCAACTTCACGTCCAAGCAGGCCAAGCAGCTGGTCGCGGACATCACTGGTTAGACCGGCAGGATGCAGACCGGCTTCGGCCAGTTCGTCGGGTCACCGTCTGGCGTCAGGAGGCCGTCAGCGATCCCGTACGTCGCGATGGTGTCGGAGCGCTCGTTGGCGGCGTACAGGCGGGTGCCATCCGTGCTGAAGGCCAGGTGGCGCGGCCAGTTGCCGCCCGAGTCGATGGTCTGGACGAGCTCGGCCGAGAGAGCATCCGCAGCGAGCGCGAAGACGGCGATGGTGTCGTCGCCGCGGTTGGAGCCGTAGAGGAAACGGCCGTCGGCGGAGATCAGCAGCTCGGCCGGGTAGCTCTCGCCGGGTGAGTCGGCCGGGCGGGTGGAGAGCGTCTGCACAACCTGCAGCTTGCCGCCGTCGTAGCTGCAGACGCTGAGCGTGGAGTCGAGCTCATTGATCACGTACGCCGCACTGCCATCCGGATGGAACACCAGGTGTCGCGGACCGGCGCCGGGGTGGATCCGCAGCAGGTCAACCGCTTCGAGGCGGCCTGCCGCGGTCAGCGTCGACGTGTAGACGGTGTCCGAGCCCAGGTCGACATCGAAGACGAACTCATCGAAGAACACGACCTGGTGGGCGTGCGGACCCTCCTGGCGATCGGCGTTCGGGCCAGTGCCTTCGCGCTGCAGGATCTGCGTCGCCGTACCGAGTGAGCCGTCGGCGGCGATCGGGTGGATCGCGATGGAGCCGGAGCTGTAGTTGGCCGACAGGAGGTACGCACCGGTCGGGTCGATGCCGAGGTGGCACGGGTGCAGGCCCTCGGTCGGCTGGTCATTCAGGAACTTGAGCCCGCCGTCGTCCTGGATCGCGAACGCGCTGACGCGGCCGGTCTCCTCCTCGTTGGTCGCGTACAGGAACCGTCCGTCGTCCGACCGGACCAGGAACGACGGATCGGCGGTCGCCGCCGCCACCGCGATCCCGTCCAGGGTCCCGAACCCGATCCCCTCGCCGCCTCCCGGCTGACTGGTGTAGCTCCCGACATAGATCTGCTCAGCGGTCATAGCCATACCCTGCCAGGTCAGTCAATGCCCGGCACTCCGGTGTCCAGCCCGTAGAGCGCCGAGCCCCAGCCGAGGTCCTGCACCAGTACCTGCCACCCCAGCCGCCGGTACAACCGCGGCGCCGTCCGATCGTCGGCGTACGTGGTCAGGAGCATCCGCCGATGCGGAAGCCCGTCGACGAGCGCAGTCATCAGCGCAGCCCCGATCCCCCGCCCCTGAGCCTCCGGAACGACCGCAAGCTCCACCACCTCGAAGTGCCCACCAATCCACTCTGCTGCAAGGTCGGGCGAGATCGCGGCAGCAATCCGATCCGACCACCACTGCCCAGGCCAACCGGTGAATCCGTAAGCGAAGCCCACGACCGGCCCGCCCGAGGTGTCGAGCGGCCCGGGCTGCGGCAGCCGGGCGGCGACCAGCCGGAAGTCGTCGCGTGCTGCATGGGTGGGCAGTTGCTCGGTTGCAAAGCGCACCCCGTCGGAGTGTTCCTCGCCGGCGAAGGCGGTGGCGAAGACCTCGCCTAGCTCGGTGGCGATGCCTAAAGATGCAGTTCGATCCAGGACGGCGATCACGCCCTCGATGCTGACATAACCTCGACCTCGTGGATACCGAAGCCTTCCTCCGCCGGATCGGCGTCGAGCACGAGGAGAAGCCCAGCCTGGACGGTCTGACCCGCCTGCACGAGGCGTACGTCGACCAGATCCCGTACGAGTCGGTGCAGTACCAGCTCACCCCCGGTACGCCGCTCGATCTCGAGGAGACCGCTCGGCGGATCATCGCCCGCGAGACCGGCGGCTACTGCTTCCAGCTGAACGGCGTCCTCGCGCTGCTCCTCACCAACCTCGGCTACCAGGTGACCATGCACCGCGGTGGCGTCCAGACCCCGAACCTGCCGGGCGACGTCGACGGCGGTCACCTCGTGCTGACGGTGCGCGGCCTGGTCGAGGACCCGGAGCGGGTATGGCTGGTCGACGCCGGGCTCGGCAACGGCCTGATCCATCCGACTCCGCTCGAGGTCGGCGCCTTCCACCAAGCCCCGTTCGACCTGGTCATCCGCCGTTCGGAGAAGACCACCGGCTGGCGGATGGACCACGATCCGCGCTTCGGCGTGTTCGGCATGGACTTCGAGGATGCTCCGGCGACCCTCAGCGACTTCGCCCACCGGCACGCCGAGCTGTCCGGAGATCCGCAGTCCCCGTTCCGCCGTACGGCGTCAGTCTTCCGCCGCAAGCGCGAGTCGATCGTCATCATGCGCTCGGTCAGCCGCACGGAGACGTTCGGCGACCGCGTCGACAGCAGCCTCATCGAGAACCAGGCGGACTACTTCGCGACCCTCGCGGACGAGTTCTTCCTGCCCCTCCCCCAGTACGACGGCACGCAGCGCGACCAACTGTGGCGTCGTATTTGGAAGCAGTACGAGGCCTTCGTCGCCCAATCCAATTAGCGCCGGGCGTGCCGGATCTTCAGCCGCCCGAACCCCATCGCCCCGGTGATCCGGATCGTCGGGCCACCGTGCCCGGTGGGCTGTCGCGCCTTGTAGCGCACGTCTTTCCACCCGGTCTGCAGCGCCTCGATCTCGACGATCGCGTTCCGCGGAACCGTGATCCGAGCCTTCCCAGTCCCAAGCTGCAACTCGATGTCGACCACCGGATCCTCGAAGATCGCCTGCGACAGATCAAGGTGCACCCGCCCGAACGCAGACTCGACCTTGAGCTTTCGAGGCACCTTCCACACGCCGCGCCGGTTGATCCGCCCACTCGCGGCACCGATGGCCGCCGTCGTCGCCGGGCGCTCCGCGGGGAGAGCGGTCAGCGCCACCTCGAGCTCGTTCTGCGCCTTGGCAGTCAGCACCTGGTGCAGGCGCTCATCCAGCTCCTCGTGCGTGATGAACCCACCGGTGTACGCACTCTGCAGACGCTGGACGGCGGCATTGCGGTCCTCGTCGCCGATCCGCGACGGCTCTTCCGGTGAAAGGCTCACCGGTTCACCCTAGCGGTGGATCAGGTTGCCAACGCGAACAATGTGCTGGGCAGCACCGAGACCACGACCGCGGCGGCGGTGAACAGCGAGACCATCACAACGGCCGGCGTCTCGATGTCGACCGAGAACGGGTCGTCGGCCGGCAGCAGGAACAGTTCGGCAACCCAACGCAGGTACACCGCGAGGCCGATCATCACGTTGATCGCCATCACGATCGCCAGCCAGCCGAGGTGCGCATCGATGACTGCCTGGAACGCCGCGAACTTGGTGAACAACCCGGCCAGCCCCGGCGGCAGACCCGCGAGCACGACCAGGAAGAAGATCAGCGCCACCGCGAGCCCAGGCTCCGACCGAACCATGCCGCGATAATCCGAGAGCAGCCCGCGAGGCCGATGCCGCTGCACGACCGCCACGGCACCGAAGGCGCCAAGCGTGACGACGACGTACGCCGCGAGGTAGCCGACGACCGCTTGGGCATCCCCGACCGCCAAAGGCGCGAGCAGGAAGCCGACCTGGCCGATCGACGACCACGCGAGCAGCCGCACGGCCTCTCGTTGCCGCAGGGCAGCCAGGTTCCCGACCGTCATCGTGACGGCGGCCAAGACCGCGATCACCAGCCGCAAATCGGAACCGTCCGGCGCGATCCCCGTCACCACCAGGACGAGCAGCCCGGCGACACCCGCCGACTTCGACACCACGGCCAGGAACGCGGTCACCTCGACCGGCGCGCCGACGTACGTGTCCGGAAGCCAGGCATGGAACGGTACGGCGGCGATCTTGAACGCGAACCCGACGACCACGAACAACCCGGCCGCAAAAGCGACCCGCTGCAGATTCGGATCGAGGCCGTTGAGCCGGTTCGCGATCGTGGTCAGGTACAGCGAACCAGTCACGCCGTACAGGTAGGAGATGCCGAACAGCATCACCGCGGTCGACAGCACCGAGACCAGGAACGCCTTCAGCGCCGCTTCGGAACCACGGCGGTCCCGGCGCAGCGCGACCAGCGCGAAGCTCGGCAGCGACACGACCTCGAGCCCGATCACCACCGTCGCCAGATCGCGCGCCCCGGCCAGCGTGGTCGCGCCGACCAGCGCGCTGAGCAGCAGGAAGTGGTACTCGCCGACGGGGATGTCCGCGGACAACAGCCGGTACGCCGACAGTCCGACGACCCCGAGCCCGCCGATCAGCAGCACGCCCCACAACCCCGCGGTCAACGGCTCGAACACCAGACTGCACTCGGCCGGCCCCTCGGTCACCGGCCGACAGAACGCCGGCTTGAAGTCATCGCGCTGCGCCCAGACGAAGACCAGTCCGAACAGGATCACCGCGCCGGTCAGCAAGGTGACGACGGTATGCCGGAGTTGTGCCGGCGAGCTGCGCCAGAACGCGTCGATGAGCAGTACGGCGACTGCGCCGATCGCCAGCACCAGCGGTACGGCGATGGCCTGCCAGTCTGTCCAGGTGAGCGTCACAGGTTCCCCCACTGGTGCAGAAGCAGGCTGGGCCAGACGCCGAGCAGCACGGTCAGCACGATCAGCGGCGACCAGGTGAGCAACTCGATCCGGCTCAGGTCGACCGCAAAGGCACTGGCCGGATTCTCGGCCGGGTCGCCCTGGCAGAGGTTGCGGATCAGCCGCAGGAAGTAGGCCGCCGTCAGCACGGTGCCGACTCCGGCGATCACCATGAAGACCAGGTAAGTTGCCCGCGGCAACGAGCTCGCCGGGTTGTAGGCACCCAGCAGAACCAGCATCTCGCCCCAGAACCCGGCCAGCCCGGGCAGACCGAGTGACGCCAGGCAGGCGAACGTGAGCAACGCCCCGATCCGCGGCAACCGTGCGTACAGGGCTCGGCCGATCGTGCGCAGGTCGCTGGTGTCGTGACGGTCCTTGATGGCGCCGGCCAGGAAGAACAGCAGGCCGGTGATGATGCCGTGGGCGATGTTCGCGAACAGCGCGCCCTGCATCCCGGCGTCCGAGAGCGACGCGATCCCGAGGCCGATGAAGCCCATGTGGCCGACGCTCGAGTACGCGATCAAGCGCTTCACATCGGTCTGGCCGAGGCAGGCCAACGACCCGGCGATAATCGCGACGGTCGAGAAGCCTGCCAGGTACGGCGCGATCGTCACCGTCGCGTCGGGCAGGACCGGGACCAGGATCCGGATGAGCCCATACGTCCCGAGCTTCAGCAGAACACCGGCCAGGATCACCGACCCGACCGTCGGAGCCTTCGCATGCGCGTCCGGCAACCAGATGTGCAGCGGCCACAACGGCACCTTCACCGCGAGCCCGACCGCGATCAGCAGTGCGGCAGCCAGCGGTACGCCGTGCCCGCCGAGCACCGGGGAATTCGTCAGCTGAACGAGGTCGAACGTCCCGGCCTGCCGGTAGACGAGCAGGAACCCGAGCAGCATCAACGCGGACCCGAACACCGTCATCAACACAAACGTGGTCGCGGCCCGCTTGCGCCCCGCCCGGTCGTGGTCGTCACCCCAGATGTCGATGATCAGCCACATCGGGATCAGCACGATCTCGAAGCAGACGAAGAACAGCACCAGATCCATCGCGCTGAACGCACCGATCACGCCCGCCTCGATCACCAGCAGCAACGCGATCAACGAACGCATCCGCCCGATCCGCGGAGTGATCTTCAACGAGTAGATGCAGCACAGGAACGTCAGCAGCGCGGTGAGGATGATGAGCGGCAGCGAGATGGTGTCGATGCCGATGTGGAAGCGGACGCCGAGCGGCGGGATCCACGGGATGTCCGTGACGGCACGCAGCGGCCGGAAGGTGTCACCAGGCGAAAGGCCGCCGTCTTGGCTGGTGTAGGCGAACCAGCCGCCGGCGGGCGACCAGAGCAGGACCGAGCCGACCAGGACGACGCCGGACACGACCGCGCCGTACGCCGCAGCCAGCCGATCGCCGAGCTGGATCGGGAGCGCCCAGAGCGCCAGCGCGGCGAGCAGCGGGAGGATCAGGATGCCGAGGAGGACGGCGACCTCGAAGCTGTTGTTCGCCGTCTGCACGGTGGTCATCGGGCGATCACCCCGGCCAGGATCGCGAGGGCTACGACGCCGACGACGGCGCCGGTGAGGTAGGTCTGGACGTTGCCGGTTTGCAGGAGGCGGAAGCCTTGGGACGCCAGCGTCCCGGTCCGGCCGACTGCGCGCACGTAGCCACCGATCACGTCGCGATCCCCCAGCACACTCAACTTCGACAGCCAACGCACCGGCACCACGAACAGCCCATGGTACGCCCGGTCCATCCCGAACTCACGCTCCAGCACGACCGGCCGCGGGTCCGCGCCGCGCGACCACAGCGAGTACGCCGGGAGTACGCCGAACAGCACGAGGACCGTGGAACCGAGCGCGATGACCCAGTTGAGGTGCAGACCGTCGACGTACCCGAGGGCGATCGCGGCGACCGCCAGCAGGACGAGCGGGCCGAGCATCAGCCAGGGTGCGTCCTTGAGTTTCGAGGTGTCGGGGTCTTCGAGATCCGCCATCGGGTCGTCCTGCTCGAACGCACCCATCGCCCCGGCCAGCGCCGGCGTCCGGAAGAAGACCCACAGCCAGAGCCGAGCGCAGTAGAACGCGGTGAACGCGGCAGTGAGTCCAACCGACGCCAGCACGACCCAGCCGATCGCCGAACCGTCCCCATGCGCGTGATCCCACGCCGCTTCCAGCACGGTGTCCTTGGAGAAGAACCCCGCAAACCCCGGTACGCCGGCCAGTGCCGCAAGGCCGACCGTCATCGTCACGAAGGTCACCCGGAGCGTCTTCCGCAGCTTCCCGCGTCGCGTGTACCGGCGGAGCACCACGAAGGCAGCGCTGCCGACCTGATGCAGCAGCACGCCGGCGCAGAGGAACAGCAGAGCCTTGAACGCTGCATGCGTGACCAGGTGGAAGAGCGCGGCGTGCCGCCCTTCCCGGGTTCCCAGTGACAGGGCCGAGAACATGATCGCGAGCTGGCTGACCGTCGACCAGGCCAGCACCCGCTTGACCTCGACCGCGTTCATCGCGCAGAGCGCGGCGAACAGCATGGTCACGCAGGCGATCACCGCGAGCACGGTCATCGTGGTCGCCGAGGCCGAGAAAACGTCGTACAGGCGGGCGATCAGGAAGACACCGGCAGCCACCATGGTCGCCGCGTGGATCAGTGCACTGACCGGGCTCGGACCGGGCATCGCGTCCGGAAGCCAGGTCTGCAACGGCACCTGAGCCGACTTGCCGACGACACCGACCAGGAGCAGTAGGGTGCCGGCGGTCAGGACACCGGGCGAGATCTGCGCCGGATCGAGCTCGGAGATCCGGAAGGTGCCCGCACCGACGCCGAGAACGAAGATGCCGAACAGGAAACCGACATCGGCGAGCCGGGTCATCAGGAACGCCTTGACGGCGCCGGAGCGGGCGTCGCGACGCTCCCAGTAGTGGCTGATCAGCAGGTACGAGCAGGCGCCCATCACCTCCCATCCGATCAGCAGCAGGAACAGGCTGTCCGCGACGACCACCGTCGCCATCGCGGCGGTGAAGAGCGTGACAAGAGCGTGGTACGACGCCGCGCGCTGGTGCAGGTAGCCGAGCGAGTAGACCTGCACGCAGGTCGCCACGACCCCGACCACCGCGAGCAGCAGCACGGTCAGATCGTCGGTGCGGACCGCGAACCCGATGGTCAGGTCGCCGATCTGCGAGTTCAGGAACGAGGCTTGGCCGGGATCGGCGCCGTACAGGAGACCGGCGATCAGCAGCAGGAGCAGCGAGAAGCCGACACCGGCCACCCTCCAGACAGTCGCGATCACGTCGGCGACTCCTCGTGCTCGACCAGGTCGCGGGCGGCGTCCGCGTCGACGTGACCGTGGCCGCGGAACAGCAGCAGCACGATCGCCAGTCCCAGCCCGATCTCGGCCGCGGCCAGCGTGATCACGAAAACCGCGAGGGTCTGACCGGTGGCCAGGCCATCGAGGTGCCACGCGTCGAACGCGACCAGGTTGAGGTTGACCGCGTTGAGCATCAGCTCGAGCGACATCAGGATGGTGACCGCGTTGCGGCGGGCCAGGACGCCGTACACGCCGAGGCAGAACAGGACGACCGCCAGCAGCAGCGGGAGGACCAGCGGCATCTCAGTCCTCCTTCTTCCGCTGGGACAACGCGATCGCTCCGATCAGCGCGGCCAGCAGCAGCACCGACAGGATCTCGAACGGGAGCACCCAGGTCTGGAAGATCGACGTACCGACAGCGTTTGCGGACCCGGCTGGAACGGTACCGATCTTTTGGTTGCCGAAGGCAAATACCACGCCGGAACCGAGCAACAGCGCGAGGACGACCGCGACGGCGGCCGCGAACGGGCTGCGGGCGGTGGTCAGATTGGGGAGCGGATTCGTCGGGGCCTTGGTGAGCATCAGGGCGAACAGGACTAGTACGACGATCGCGCCGACGTACACGAGGATCTGGACGAGGGCGACGAACTCGGCATGCAGGGCGCCGAAACATCCGGCGACTGCGCCGAGCGTGACGACCAGCCAGAGGGCCGCGTGCACGATCCGGCGCGAGGTCACGACCATCACGGCGGAGGCCACTGCCACCGCACCGGCGACAGCGAAGAGAGCAGTCGTCACGCCTCGCCCTCCGCGGCGGTTACGGTCGGGCCCGGGTCGATCGGCTGTGGGGCCGGGACGGTCCACATCCAGTCCCGCAGGCGGTCCTTCTCGTGCGTGAGGTTGCGGAGCTCGGTCTCGGCGTACTCGAACTCGGGAGACCAGAACAACGCGTCGAACGGGCAGGCCTCGATGCAGATCCCGCAGTACATGCACAGGCTGAAGTCGATCGCGAACCGATCCAGCACGTTCCGGCTACGCTCCCGCGCCTGCTCCCCCACCGACGGCGCCGTCTCCGTGTGCGAGTCGATGTAGATGCACCAGCTCGGGCACTCGCGCGCACAGAGCATGCAGGAGGTGCAGTTCTCCTCCATCAACGCGATCACACCCCGCGACCGCGGCGGGAGCTCCGGCTGGACGTCCGGATACTGCTCCGTGACGGACCGACGGCCCAAGGTCTTCGCGGTGACCTTCAGCCCATCGATCAGACCTCTCCCCGGTACAGCCACGCTCCACCTCCCCGTCGAACTCCTGTATTAGCAGGACACTAGTCGGTTCCGCGCCGATCTGGTGCGACCAGCTCCCTTTCCAGGCGGGCCGCAACCTGACGGTAACGGCTCACCGGTATCAGGTGAACGCCGTCGAAGGCACCCGAGTCACGGATGCGGAGGATCTGTTCGCAGGCGTGGTCGACGCCGGCCTCGCGATCCTGGTCGACCGCTTTGATCAGGCTGTCGGGGATGGTGAGCTGTGGGAGGGCAGCCAGGTTGCGGGCCATCGTCGGGCTGGCGAGGACCATCACGCCGGCGTAGACGGGGATGTTCAGGTCGACGGATTCGCGCCAGCGGAGGAGCTCGTCGACGTCGTAACTGATCTGCACGAACAAGAAGTCGGCCTCGGCCTTCCACCGCGGGACCGGGCGCAGGCGAGTGGTCGCGCCGACCTGGAAGGGCTTGAGACCCGGGTACGACGTCTCGCGGGTCTGCTCGATCATTGCGCGGACTGTGAGTTGGCTGGTGCGGGCGCCCTCGGCCGGGTCGTCGCCGTGGACGAAGAGGAACTGCTCGACGCCGTACGCCGCCGCCGTGAGCAGGTCACGCCGGAAGCCGAGCAGGTTGCGGTCGCGCGAGTTCAAGCAGGCGATCCCGCGCGACCCCATCGCCTGCACCTCATTAGCCACCGCAACGCTCGAGACGGTCGCCCGCCCGATGTGGTTGTCCGGGATGAGGAACGCGTCCGCGATCGGGCTCATCACCCCGATCTGGTGCCGCACCTTCTTGAGCTCAGGCCGCGTCGGCGGCTCCACTTCACAAATCAACTCAAATCCCGGCATACCGCCGACCCTACTGATGTGGTCGGGGGCGCCATGCGGAGTTTCAGGGGGCGGTCAGCTCCCGAGCAGATCCGGCACGGGCGGAGGGCGTTCTCGGCCCGGGGCACCTCGGCGACGGTCAGCCTTGGGCGGGCCGCACCTCGATCGCGAGGGGCTCGAGGACCTCGGCTACCTTGCGTGCCCAGTGGAGGGCGGCGTCCAGGTCGTCGGCTTCGATGACTGTGAAACCGCCTAGGTGTTCCTTGCCCTCGATGTAGGGGCCGTCGGTGACCAGGACGTCGCCGCTGGATGCCTTCAGGACGGTTGCGGTTTCCGGCGGGTGGAGGCCGACTGCGAACACCCAGGCGCCCGCCGCCTGCATCTCCTCGTTGACCGCCTGCAGCTCGCGCATGATCTTCTCGAGCACCTCCGGCTCGGGCACGGGTCCGTCGGGCTGGTAAATGCTCAGCAAGTACTGCGTCATCATGACCTCCTGGTTCCTAGTCTCACCCCTGCAACGAACCAGCTGAGCCCAGATCGACAGCATGCAACCTCCGGAGTGGCCCAGGTACTCGGGGAGGGTGTGGGAATGACACGGGACCGGGCGGAGTTCGAGGACTTCGTCGCGGCTAGATACGGGCAGCTGCTGCGGACGGCGTACCTGCTGACCCAGGACCGGGCGCTGGCCGAGGACCTGGTGCAGACGACGCTGGCCAAGTGCTGGCTGGCGTGGGCCCGGATCGAGGAGCCGGGGGCGTATGTGCACCGGACGATGCTGAACACCTACTCCGCCTGGTGGCGCCGCCGCTGGAACGGCGAGTACCCGACCGACGAACTCCCCCACGACCCGCAGTACGACGGCGAACCCGCGGTCGACCTGGGCAGCGCGTTGAGGCGACTCCCCCGGCGGATGCGGGCGGTCGTCGTACTGCGGTTCTACGAGGACCTCTCGGAGGCGGAGACCGCGCGGGTGCTCGGCTGTTCGGTCGGCACCGTCAAGAGCCAGACCAGCCGGGCGCTGGCGAAACTCCGCATCGATCCCCGTCTCGTCTCCCTGGAGCAGTCATGAGCCTCGACGAACTTCGGCGCCACCTCAGCGACCAGGCGGCCGAGATCGACCTCACCACCCCGGTCCCGCTCACCGAGGTACACCACCGGGCAACCCAGGTACGGCGCCGCCGGATCGCGACCGGGGTGGTCTGGGCAGCGGCCTGCGTGGTTACGGTCGCTGTCGTGCTCACCGGTACGCCGGTCCTCGATCGCAGCGAACCGGCGACGACCCCGACTCCCCTGCCGACGCGGGTCACGGCGTCCCCGACCGACGGCATGCCGACCAGCCCGGTCAAGCCGGCCAAGGGCGACTACGTCGTCAAAGGCGTCAACTACCAGGCCACGGTTGCCGGCGCCGAACTGCAGGTGGCCCGGGTCGGCGATCGGCCACTGTCGTTCTCTTGGACCCCGACCGACACGAAGGTCGACTTCCGGATCTTCTGCACGATCCCCGGCAACGGGGCGGCGAGCGGCATGGGCGCCGTCGTACTGCGGCTCGGCGGCAAGGTCATCACGACCAGGCCCTGCGACAACGTGTCCGATCCGCTGCCGGGTGAGCGGTTCGGCGCCGATCCGAGCCAGGACCTGGGCGTGCGCGTCGGCCGGACGGTCCAGCTGACTGCAACGGTTGTCGACGGCAACGGTCGTGAGGTGAAGTCGCCCGGCCTTCTGCTGGGTGCCGCCGTCTACACCCGCGCCGAGATCCGCGCCTTCGGTCCCCCGTACAACTACGTCGAACTCCCGGTCTTCGCCCAGTTCCACGGTCGCCAGTACCGCCTGGACGAGGGCATGGCCACTCCCACGTCCACCGATCAGCGCAACTCGAACATCGAGATCCAGGGCCCCGCCTTCGAGCCGTACCTCGCCGTCTTCGGCGTCGAAGGCAGCGGGCGGGCACACACGCTCGAACTCGCAGGCACGCCAGGCGGCCGGACCTACGAGTTCACCCCAGCCGACGGCCCGGCCTCCGGTCTCCACCTCGCCCCGGTCCCCGCCCAAGCCGCCGGCCCGGTCATCATCCGCCAGGTTGGGCGGCTGGTGACCTCCGGAGAACTGTTCCTCGCCCTCTATCGAGAGGTTGAGTGACTAGCGACTGACCTTGGGGTTGTCGATGGCCCAGTACCAGTCGTTGTCGCCGTTGGTGAGGGACCAGGTGAGCTTGAGGGTGCGGGCGCCGGCGGGGACGGGGATGGTGAGGCGCTCCTGTTTGGCGATGGCGTCGGCGGTGTAGGTGAGGACCGGCTTGGGGGCCGCGTTGTCGAAGGTGGCGAGCACGGTCGCGGTCTCGTTGCCGCTCTTCAGGTAGTGCGAGGAGAAGGTGACGGTCGCGGTCGCGGCGCCGGTGACGTCGTACGCCGGCGACGACAGCTTGCTGTTGAAGAGCCCGCTGCGCGACTTATCGGACCACTCATCCGAGTCGGCAACCGCGAAGACACCACGAGCCCGCACATTGCCTTCACGCGACTGGTCAGGAGCGGCGCGGGTCCAGAAGTCGTCCGTGGTGAACGACCAGCCCTGCCATTCGCGCACACCACCGGTACCGAGGCCAGCGTTGTCGATCGTCCATCCCGCCGGCGTGGAGTGCGTCCAGCCCTTCACATCAGCCGGTACGCCGGTCTCGTCCAGTCGCGGCTGCAGTGAGCCGACGAGCGAGTCGAACGGATCCGCAGGCGGTGTCGCGAGACCGTCGATATCGGGCGCAACCACGCCGAACCGGCTCAGCACGATGGCCGCGATATCCACGTTCTTCGGGGCGACCGCCGGCGTACCAGGCGTCGTACCGGGGCCGTTGCGGATGATGAACGACGACCGCTCCGCGACCGAGCTGCCGCCGTGACCGCCGGATTCGGTGTGGCCGTGGTCGGAGGTGACCAGGATCGTCCAGTCCTCGTTCGAGTACGTCGGCCGCGCGCGGACCGCGCTCAGCAGCGTCGCGATGTGCTTGTCGGTCTGCTCGGTGGCCTTCCGGTAGCAGGCACCGGCGGCACCACAGCTGTGTCCGGCGATGTCGACGTCCCCGAAGTACACGAAGGACGCGTCAGGGCCGGTGTCCTTCAGATAGGCCGCGGCGTCGGTCGCGATCTTGGCGTCGGCGGCCGCCCAGCCGAGGGCGTCGCCGTCGAGCGTCACCTTCTTCTGGATCTCGTCGCTGAAGATCGCCTGCCCGGCGCTGTTGGTGGTCAGCGGCGTCCAGTCGGCGATCGCGTACGTCGACAGTTCGGGGCGGGCGCGCTCGATCCGGGTCAGGAAGTCCGGGTACTGGGTCAGGTTCGAACCCGTCCCCCAGTTGTTGCTCTTGACCTTGTGCTTGTCCGGCCAGACGCCGGTCGCGTTGGTCGCCCACCCCGGTCCCGAGACGGTCGGGGCGAACGGCGAGGCGTACAAGGAGGTCTTGGCGGCCGAGCCGGTACTGATCAGGCTCTTCATGGCCGGGGTGTTGAAGGCCTGGATCTTGGTCAGCATCGCACCGTCGATGCCGATCACCAGCACCTTCTGCGTACGGGCGGACGGGGCGTCGGCAACGCCGAACGCGGAGGTGGCGAGCAGGCTGGTGGCGGCGACGATACCGAGAGCGGTGATTGCGAGGGGGCGGTTCACGGGCTCCTCCGAAGCATGGTTGATTGGTCCGGACCAATGCCATCAGGGATGAGCCGAGAGATCAACGGCTCGGCAGTGGCGCCCAGGTGAATCTCAGAAGACAGTGAGCAAAAGCGGTCAAGACCGGCAGGCCGCGGATCGGCAGGATCTAGGTATGGATCTGTTCGTGGCGTTGGTGGATGTGGTCGGCGAGAGCATGGACGACGTGTCCGCGTCCGGGGCCGAGCTGGCTCGGCGGTTGCACCTGTCGCGGTTCCACTGCGACCGGATCGCGACGGCGGTGGCGGGCGAGACCCCGATCGCTCTGCGACGACGGCTGCTGCTGGAACGAGCGGCGTACCAGCTGGCCGGTACTGACCGCGGCATTCTCGATATCGCGGTCGATGCCGGGTTCGGGTCGCACGAGGCGTTCACGCGGGCGTTCTCCCGGTCCTACGGGACGACGCCGAAACAGTGGCGCCGACAGCCGACGCACCCGTTCTTCCTCGACGCACCGAGCGGGGTCCATTTCCATCCACCGGCGGGTCTCCGCCTGCCGGCCCGACGAAAGGTCACCAGCATGGACATCGTCACCGGTCTCGCCGACCACCACGTGAGTCTGCTCGGCGAACTGATCGACCGCGCCCGCGACATCTCCCCCGAGGTCCTCGACGGCCCGATCCCCGCACCCGATCTGGACGAGCCGCCGATCACGCCGAGGCGGATGCTGGACCGGATGGTCTGGCAACTCGAGATGTGGCTCGCGGCCGTCGCCGCCGAACCGTTCGAGTTCCCCGAGAGCGGTCGGGCCGTGTCCCTGGGCCAGCTCCGCGATCGCTACGACGTGGCCGGACCGCGCTTCCTCGAACTCGTCCGCCGGGTCAGCGCCGAGAACACCTTCGACGAAACCTTCGTCGACTCGACCTGCGCTCCGCCCAAGGTGTCCAGCTACGGGAGCATGATTGCGCACGTGCTCACGTTCGCCGCCGTACGCCGGACGCTCGTCGTCGACGCGTTCGTCAAGGCCGGCCTGACCGACCTCGGGTACGGCGACCCAGCGCCATTCCTGGCGAGGTCCTGATCCGAATGGCGGACTGGGTCGGCGTCGGCCGAGTCGCGGGCGAGCTCCCCTCGACTGCTCCGGGGCTGCTCTAGCTCGGGTCGGTTGGGAGGGTGACGGTGATCTGCAGACCGCCTGCGGGGCGGGGTATGGCGGTGACGGTTCCGCCGTGGGCTTCGGCTACGGAGCGGACGATCGACAGGCCCAGTCCGGCTCCCTTGCCACCGACCAGTCGTTCGGAACCTAGCCGGTAGAACGGCTTGAACAACGCCTCCACCTCGTACGGCGGGATCTCCGGCCCGGTGTTGGTCACCTCGACCTGCACCTGGTCGTCCGCGGTCCGCGAAATCACCCGGACCCACCTGTCGCCCTCAGGAAGGTTGTGACGGATGCCGTTCTCCACCAGGTTGTGGACGAGGCGTTCCAGCAGCAGCGCGTCACCCCGGGTCGGCGCGTCGCCGGGACCGCGGATGACCTCGACCCCGGTCGCGGCAGCCTCCGCACCGAGCTGACCGGCAACGTGGTCGACGACATCCGCAAGGTTGACCGGGTACAGCGTGGTCAACTGCTTCTCCGAGTCGGCCAGAATCAGCAGCCCGTCGATCAGCTGCTCATGCCGAGCGTTGATCGTGAGCAGGCTCTCCCCCAGTTCCCGCACATCCGCGGAGGCCGTCCGCCGATGCATAGCCACCTCAACCAGCGCCCGCCCAAGAGTGAGCGGCGTCCGTAACTCATGCGACGCGTTGGCGACGAACCGCCGCTGACCGTCGAACGAATGGTCCAGCCGCTCAACCATGGTGTCGAACGCGTCCGCCAAGTTCTTCACCTCGTCATCCGGTCCCCGCAGCGCGATCCGCTCGTGCAGCGCCGCCGGTGACGCCGCAATGCGTCGCGCCGTGTCCGTGACCCGGTGCAGCGGCGCCAGCACCCGCCCGGCGACCAGCCACCCGAACCCGGCCGCCAGCGCGCCAACCGCAACCAATGCGATGCTCCCCTGGGTTACAAGCGACTTGGTAGCCGCCCGCCGCACCTGCTCACGCTGCTCCCGCATCGCCTGCTCAGCAGCCGCACCGGTGATCACAGCGCCGTCCTTGGTCGTCGTGAACACCTGGTTCGGCAGCGGCGCCTGCCCTCCCGGTGGCGGGGTGAGATAGGTCCCCTGCACGATCACTCGGTACTGCTGCCCGAAATTGTTGCTGAACAGCACATACGTCAGCCCGAGCAGCAGTGCGCCGGCCGCCAGGAACAGGCCGCCGTACAGGAGAGTCAACCGCCCCCGCAGCGTCAGGGGATGCGGTAGCCAACGCCGGTGACGGTCTCCACCAGTCCGGGTTCGCCCAGCTTCCGGCGCAGCTTGAGGATGGTCAGCCGCACCACTCCGGTGAACGGATCCACGTGCTCGTCCCATGCCTTCTCCAGCAGTTGTTCGGCCGACACAGTCGCACCGTCGGCTCTGAGGAGCTCCGCGAGTACGGCGAACTCCTTCTTGGACAGCGGGACATAGCGACCGTCCCGGAACACCTCGTGCCGCGCCGGATCCAGCGTGACGCCTGCACGCCGCAGTACCGGTGGATCGGCCGGATGACTCCGCCTACCCAGCGCCAGCACCCGTGCGGCCAGCTCAGCGAACGCGAACGGCTTGGTCAGGTAGTCGTCCGCACCGAGCCCCAGCCCGAAGACCCGGTCCGTGACCGCAGCCGCCGCAGTCAGCATCAGCACCCGAGTCATCGACCCGGACGCCACCACCTGCCGGCACACCTCATCACCGTGTACGACGGGGATGTCGCGGTCCAGCACCAGTACGTCGTACTCGTTCGTGGTCAGCCGTTCGAGCGCGGCGGCGCCGTCTCCCGCCACGTCGACCGCATGCGAGTCGTCGCGCAACCACTCCGCGATCGCTGCTGCCAGCAGCGGCTCGTCCTCGACCACCAGTACGCGCACAGTCCCCATGATCCCCGACGACCAGGTTTCCTCCGCGTTATCGCTCTCGGAAACAGCCGGGAAACGGCCTGCCGCGAAAGCTGTCGACATCACCGAACACGAGGAGATGTCATGCGCAAGACCACCCTGGCCACCGCGGCGCTGGCGGCCGTCGTACTGATGCTGACTGGTTGTGGAGGGAACGCACCGGACACG
This sequence comes from Kribbella sp. NPDC056951, assembly GCF_042674205.1. NCBI lineage: Bacteria > Bacillati > Actinomycetota > Actinomycetes > Propionibacteriales > Kribbellaceae > Kribbella > Kribbella sp. NPDC056951. The sequence continues at coordinate 116,719 of NZ_JBHUQZ010000003.1, read as the reverse complement.
CAGGTCGCGTCCGGCTCCGGCGCCCAGTCGCAGGCCACCGCACCGACCAGTGCGCCGCCCAGCCTGAGCCGGGACGAGATGGCGGTCAAGTTCACCCAGTGCCTGCGGGAGAACGGGCTGGACGTACCGGACCCGGAGCCTGGCAAGGGACCGTTGCTGAAGTTCGGCCCGGAGTCGGGCGTCTCCCGGGAGCAGGTCGACAAGGCCATGGAGGCGTGCCGGCAGTACAACCCGCAGGCCGACAGCGCGCCGGATCCGCAGCAGGAGGAGAACGGGCGCAAGTACGCCGAGTGCATGCGGAAGAACGGCGTGGAGAAGTTCCCGGACCCGAAGCCGGGTCAGCGCGGCGTCATGATCGGCCCGGAGGTCGGTGACGACCCCGACTTCCAGAAGGCACAGGACGCGTGCCAGAGCATCCTGGCGGCGCGCTGATGCGCAGAGTGCTGACCGCTGTGGTCGTCCTGGCCGCCGGCGGAGCGATGAGCGCGTTCCTGGTGAACCGGGGCGACACCAGCCAGGCTGCGAACCAGACCGCGCAGCCGCTGCCGGTCAACACCACTAAGGTCACTCAGCAGACGCTCAAGGACACCGAGACCGAAGACGGCGAGCTCGGCTTCGGTACGACGGCCACTGCGGTCAACCGGGTCGCCGGAACGATCACCAGCCTGCCTGACAGCGGTCAGGAGCTCCGGCGCGGCAACACCGTCTACAGCGTCGACAACAAGCCAACCACGTTGCTGTACGGCGCACTGCCGTCGTACCGGCGGTTGGCGACCGGGAGCGAGGGACCGGACGTCCGGCAGCTCGAGCAGAACCTGCTGGCGATGGGTTACGACGGTTTCACCGTTGATGACGAGTACACCGCCAACACGGCCGAGGCTGTCGAGGAGTGGCAGGAGGACCTCGGCCTGGACGAGACCGGGGTGGTGGAACTCGGGGCTGTGCTCTTCGCGCCTGCCCACATCCGGGTCGACAGTGTGCAGGCCGAGGAAGGCGCACCACTCGGTCCGAATCAGCCGGTGCTCACCTACACCGGTACCCGGAAGGCCGTCACGGTTCAACTGGACGCTGCAGACCAGCGGCTCGCGAAGCCACAGTCGAAGGTCGACCTCACCTTGCCGGACGGAAAGTCCGTACCGGGCAAGGTGGAGAAGGTGTCGACGGTGATCATCCCGGCCGCGAGCCCGGACAAGGATCCGGAGACCAAGGTCGAGGTGATCGTTGCCATCGACAACCAAAAGGCGGTCGCGGCCTGGGCACTCGCCTCCGTCGACGTCACCTTCACCGCCTCGGAACGCAAGAACGTACTGACCGTCCCGATCGCCGCGCTGGTCGCCCTGCGCGAAGGCGGCTTCGGCGTCGAGGTCACCGACGGTACGTCGTCCCGGTACGTGCCGGTGAAGGCCGGCCTGTTCGCGAGCGGTCAGGTCGAGATCAGCGGTGCCGGGATCAAGACCGGGACCGTAGTCGGGATCCCGAAATGATCGAGTTGAGCAAGGTGACCAAGGTGTACCCGGGCGGGGTGACCGCCCTCGGCGGAGTCAGCCTGCGGATCGACCGCGGCGAACTGGTCGCGATCGTCGGCCCGTCCGGTTCCGGCAAGTCGACGATGCTGAACGTCCTCGGCACCCTCGACCGGCCGAGCTCCGGCACGGTCCGGATCGATCAGTACGACGTCGCGCGACTCTCCGACTCGGGTCTGTCCGCGTTGCGGGCGACCCGGATCGGGTTCGTGTTCCAGCAGTTCCACCTGGCGTCCGGCCGCCGTGCCCTGGACAACGTGGCCGACGGTCTTCTCTACTCGGGCCTCCGATCATCGGTACGACGCAAGCGGGCCGCGACCGCGTTGGAACGGGTCGGCCTCGCCCACCGGATGGACCACGAACCCCATGAGCTATCCGGTGGCGAGCGACAACGCGTCGCCGTGGCACGAGCGGTCGCGGGCGAACCCGCCGTACTGCTGGCTGATGAGCCGACCGGAGCGCTGGACTCCGCGTCCGGTGCCGGCGTGATGGAGCTCCTGCGCGACCTGCACGCAAGCGGCACCACGGTCGTCGTCATCACCCACGACCGAGACATCGCCGCCGCCCTGCCACGCCAGGTCCGAATGCGCGACGGCCTAATCCTGGAGGAGGCGACATGAGCCGTGCGGGACGGGGAGTGAGCGAGTTGCGGCCGGCGGGGCTGGGGGTGCGCGACGTCGTACGGGTTGGTGCGGTCGGATTGCGCACCCGGCCGATGCGGGCGTTCTTGTCTGCGTTGGGGATTGCGATCGGGATCGCCGCGATGATCGCGGTGGTCGGCATCTCGTCGTCCTCGCGCGCCGAGCTCGACGGCCAACTCGATGCCCTAGGCACCAATCTGCTCACGGTCGCGCCGGGAACCCGGCTGACCGGCGAGCAGGCTCAGCTGCCACTCACCGCGGAGGAGATGGTCGGCCGGATCGCACCCGTCCGGGCCGAGTCGGCGGTCGGGACGGTCGACGGCGCGTCGGTGTACCGGAGCAACAAGATCCCGGCCATCGAGACGAACGGCATCATCGCGTACGCCGCCCGGACGAATCTGCTCGACACGATCGGCGCAACGCTTCGCAGCGGCAAGTGGCTCGACGCCGCGACCGGCCGCTATCCGGCGACCGTGCTCGGCGCCGGCGCGGCCGAGCGACTCGGGATCACTCGTGCAGGACCGGAAGTCCAGGTGCTGATCGGCAACACCTGGTTCACCGTGCTCGGCATCCTCGAACCGGCCGCGCTGGCCCCCGAACTGGACGCTGCCGCGTTGATGGGCTGGCCGGCCGCCGCCAGTTCGCTGGCCTTCGACGGACACGCAACCACGATCTACACCCGCTCGGACGACGCCCAGGTCGAGGCGGTCCGATCGGTGCTCGGGGCAACGGCCAACCCGGAGGCCCCGAACGAGGTCGAGGTGTCCCGCCCGTCCGACGCACTCGCGGCCAAACAGGCCGCCGGTCAGGCCTTCACCGGTCTACTACTCGGCCTCGGCGCGGTCGCACTCCTGGTCGGCGGTGTCGGCGTCGCCAACATCATGGTGATCTCGGTCCTGGAACGCCGCGCCGAAATCGGCCTCCGCCGCTCACTCGGCGCAACCCGCGGGCAGATCCGCACCCAGTTCCTCACCGAGTCCCTACTGCTTTCCGCGCTCGGCGGGATCGGCGGGGCGCTCCTCGGATCCGCGGTCACGGCCGCCTACGCGTCGTACCAGAACTGGCTGACAGTCATCCCACCCTGGGCCCTAGCCGGCGGAGTAGCCGCCACCCTGGTCATCGGCGGCCTGGCCGGTCTCTACCCGGCGATCCGCGCAGCCCGCCTCTCCCCCACCGAAGCCCTCGCCACTCCCTGAGTGACGCTAAGAACAGGAGGTAGTCGTATACGTAGACAGCGGCGCCCGCGAGGCCGAGCCGCGCGAGCGCCGCCGCATACCCATACGTCCTGTCGCTAGCGCCACAGATGGTCGGGCGCTAGGTCAGGACTACGCCGATGCCGGTGATCGCGAGCTGGGCCAGCGCCACCGGTACCAGGACCTGCCAGGCGAGCTTCTGGAGTTGGTCGGCGCGCATGCGGGGGAACGAGACGCGGACCCAGATCACCACGAAGGCGACCACGGCGGTCTTCAGAATGGTCCAGATCCAGCCGATCGAATCGGGGCCGGGGCCGGACCAGCCGCCCAGGAACAGTACGGCGGTGAGGGCCGAGAGGATGACGATGCCGGCGTACTCGGCAAGCAGGAAGAGGGCGAACCGGAGGCCGGTGTACTCGGTGTACGGACCGAAGATGACCTCGGAGTCGGCGACCGGCATGTCGAAGGGCGGGCGCTGGAGCTCGGCCAGGCCGGCGATGAAGAAGACGACCATGCCGGGAAGCTGCCAGAGCAACCACCACGGGTTCCAGGCGTCGGCGATCCCGGTCAGACTCAGCGAACCGGCGGCGACGGCGACACTCGCCGCGGACAGCACGAACGGAAGCTCGTAGCTCATCAGCTGGGCCGCGACCCGCAGACCGCCGAGCAGGCTGTACTTGTTCCCGCTCGCCCACCCCGCCATCAGCGAACCGAGCACTCCGACACTCATCACCGCAAGCACGAAGAACAGCCCGGACTCCAGATCCGCGCCGACAATGCCCGGCGCGATCGGGATCGCCGCGAGCGCGGCCATGTACGGCAGGATCGCGACAAACGGCGCCCACTCGAACACCCGCCGATCCGCGGCCGCCGGAACCACGCTCTCCTTCTGGACGAACTTCACCCCGTCCGCCACCAACTGCGCCCAGCCGTGGAAAGCCCCGGCGTACATCGGCCCGAGCCGTGACTGCATGTGCGCCATCACCTTGTGCTCGGCCTGACCGACCACCAGCGGCGCCACCAGGAAGGCGACGATCACGCCGACCACCCGCACCACGAACTCCAGCATGCCCGCCACCCTATCGACTCCCGCTTGACCTGAACCACCGTTGAGGTCCGAAGGTGGGCGTCATGAGCACAGTTCTGGTCATCGGAGCCACCGGCCGTACCGGCCGCCACATCGTCACCGGCCTCCGCGCCGCAGGCGTCACAGTCCGCGCCTTGGTCCGTACGCCGGACCTCGCGGATCTACCCGCGGACGTCGAACTGGTGGCCGGTGATCTGCAAGACCCAGCCGCCGTACGACGGGCCGCAGTCGGGGCGGATGCCGCCTTCCTGCTGTGGCCGTGGTTCTCGTCGGAAGGTGCTGCGGCCGTTGTTGCGGAGCTGCCGCGGCGGGTCGTGTACCTGTCCACGCTGGGTGGGGGTGGGTTCTGGGGCGAAATCGAGGAGCTGCTGAAGGATCGGGACTGGACCTTCGTGCGGCCGAGCGGGTTCGCCGTGAACACGCTCGCGTGGGCCGAGCAGATCCGGGCCGGCGCCGTACAACTCCCGTATCCGAAGGCTGCGCGGTCGCTGATCCACGAGCGCGATATCGCGGCGGTCGCCGTACTGGCTTTGTTGGGTGAGCACCACATCGGGGAGATCTATGAGCTGACCGGGCCCGAAGCCATCACCCAGGAAGACCAGGTCGCCACGATCGCTGGTGTCATCGGCCGGCCGATCCGGGTCGAAGCGTTGACCGATTCTGCGGCTCGCGACGCGATGCTCGCCCAAGGCGCCGACCCTTTGCTGGCCGACAGCGCAGTCACCTACTGGGCATCACTCGTCTCCTCCCCTGAACCCGTCACCACAACAGTCGCCACGTTGACCGGCCGCCCCGCGTTGACCTTCGCCGCCTGGGCGCGCGAGCACGCCGCCGACTTTCCTGCCGATCGCTAGCCCGCCGCCTTCGGGGCACGCGCCCTCGGCGTAGCGGCGTTCCCGCCGAGCAGCCTTGGCGTCGGGAAGGACACGTAGAGGTGCGTGCCGGTCGGCGGGTGAGAGCGTTCGCACACGGGCGGATCCGCGGGCGGGGCGACTACTACGTGTTCTTAGCTACGCGGTCAGACAAGTTCTTAGGCGAGGGGAAGTTGGATCCAGCCGCCGATGTCGTGGCGGCCGGCGGCTCGCGCTGCGGTGCGTCCGCATCCACATCCGCAGGCGCTGCAGGTCCCGCGGGCGGAACCGCACCCCAAGCGCATCCGCCCCAGAGCAGCATCCGCATCCGTGGCCCCTCCGCATCCGACAACACATCCGCGGGCGGGGTGACGTCCTCGGCGGAAGCGCCTTCGCGGTTGGGGTCACATCCGTCGGCGAAGCACCATCCGCATCCGCGGCCTGCTCCGCAGGCGACACCACATCCACGGGCGGGGAGACACCGGTCGGCGGAACCGCGTTCACGGGTGGGGTCACATCCGTCGGCGGGAAGGCATCTGCAGGCGCAGGCGTATCCGCGGGCGACGCGTCCTACGCGGGCGGAACCGCGTCCCCAGGCGAAGCACCATCCGCATCCGCGTCCGAAGCGTTCTCCGCATCCGACACCGCGTCCACGGGTGGGGTGACGGCAGTCGGCGGAACCGCGTTCACGGGTGGGGTGACATCCGTCGGCGGAGCCGGGTTTGCGGGTGGGGTGACAGCCGGGGGCGGGACGGCATCTGCAGGCGTATCCGCGGGTGGGACGTCGGTCGCGGGCGACACCGCGTTTGCGGGTGGGGTGGGTTCTGCTGATTTGCGGGTTCGGCGGTCTGCGGCGGCTCGGCGGGGGCGGGCGGGGGTGGCGGCGGCTCGGGCGGGGGCTAGGGGGTCTGGGTCGGGGGTGCCGGGTGGGCGGGGGCCCCAGGAGTCGGGGTCGGGTACGCCGGGTGGGAGGGTGCGGCGGCGGGAGGGGGCGCCGGGGGTGGGGGCGTGGTCGGATTCGCCGGGTTCTTTGGCGCCGGGCCAGGGTTTGGCTACTCGGGCGGCGAGGATGAATTCTTTGCGGAGGGGGTTGCCTTCGAAGCCGTCGGGGAGGAGGAGGGGGACCAGGTTCGGGTGGCCGTCGAAGGTTATGCCGAACATCTCGTGGGTCTCGCGCTCGTGCCAGTTCGCGCCGGCGTACAGGTCGGAGAGGGTGGGGAGGCGCGGGTTGTCGCGTGGGATGAGGGTGCGGACCAGGACGTGGTCTACGTGTGCGCCGCCCCAGAAGTCGGCTAAGTGCGTGACGATGCGGAAGCCGTCGGTGAGTTCGTCGGAGGCGGACAGGAAGTCGAAGAAGGTGAAGCCGACTCCGTCCCGCAGCACCTCGTGCGCGGCGACCCAGGCGGCGGCCGGTACGTCGATGGTCGTGGGACCGAAGCTGTCTGCGGCGACCGCTTCGATGCCGGCGGTGGTGAGGGCGTTCAGGGCGTCGCTGACACCAGCGCCGGTGCTCATTGCGGCGGCACCAGGTCGCGGGTGAGCGCGGCGGCGGACGGTTCGTCGTACCGGTCGGTGAGTTTCTCGCCGGCGATTTTCTCCTGGAGTTTAAGGATGCCTTGTAGGAGTGCCTCGGGGCGCGGCGGGCAGCCGGGGACGTAGACGTCGACCGGGATGATCTGGTCTACGCCTTTGGTGACGCAGTAGGAGTCCCAGTAGGGGCCGCCGGAGTTGGAGCAGGAGCCGAACGAGATGACGTACTTCGGCTCCGGCATCTGGTCGTAGAGGCGCTTGATGGCCGGCGCCATCTTGTCGGTGACCGTGCCGGAGACGACCATCAGGTCGGCTTGCCGTGGTCCGGGGGCGAACGGGATGACGCCGAGCCGGATGAAGTCGTGCCGTCCCATCGACGCCGCGATGAACTCGATCGCGCAGCAGGCCAGGCCGAAGTTGAACACCCACAGGGAGTACTTCCGGCCCCAGTTCAGCAGGTACCGGACCGGGGTGGGCGCGAGCTTGGCGAGCGCACCCACGGCCGGGCGCACGGCCGGCAGCGGCAGGTCGGTCTGGGACATGGGGTCAGCCTAGTCCGGCGATCTCCTCGGCGAGGATTTCCGGGTACTCCAGCGGCGCGTAGTGTCCGACGCCGTCGACGGTCCGCAGCCGGACGTCGCTGAAGAAGTCGTCGAGCCGGTCCGACCAGGCACGCGGGAACAGGGGGTCGAACTCGGGCCACAGTACGACGGTTGGCACGTTGATCCGGTCGTACGACGCGGGTGCCGTCTCGGCTGCGGACATCGCGACCGCGCCGGAGCCGCCGCGGTACCAGTTCAGCGAGGCGGTGAACGCGCCTGGGACCGAGTACACCTCGACGAGGTGGTCGATCTCCGGTACGAATCCCGGGCCGGACCAGTGCTGCCAGAAGTGGTTCAGGTACGACCGGACGGCCTCGGGCTTGCCGTCGATCAGTTCCTCGATCAGCGGTAGGCGGTGGAACGACTGGTACCAGAACTCGCGCTGAGCCTGCTCGGAGAACACCCGCTTCCCAATCCCCGGCAACGGCGGCGCGATAACCAGTCCGTCGATCAACTCGGGGTGCGTGCGCGCAATCGCCTGCGCGACCCGACTGCCGACGTCGTACCCGGCGAGCACCGGACGATCCAGCCCGAGCTCCTCGATCAACCCGATCACACTCCGAGCCTGCCCAGCCGCACCGTACTGAGTGGGGTCGACAGCAGCAGGTGAGTCCAACCGCGTGGGATCGATACCGGCGACGTACGAGCCGCCGAAGCCGCGAAGGTCCGGTACGACGACCTCGAAGCCGCGGTCGGTCAGGAGTGGGGTTAGTAGGCGGTAGTCGGTTCGGTCGCCGGGCCAGCCGTGGAGGAGGACCACTGCTGGGCCTTCGCCGGATCGGTCGTAGTCGAGCTCGAATCCGTCCACCGCTGCGCTTCGCATGCGGCCCATTGTCGACTACCTTGATTGAACAGGACTGAACAGGTTCATTCCGGCTGGAGGCAACGTGTCTGAGCAGGTGGAGTCCCGCAGCTTTGGCGTGGAGAGCAACGGGCTGAACGTGATTGCGGACGCGGACCGGAAGGGGCGGCCGGGTCAGCTGTTCTGGCCGTGGTTCGGGGCCAACGTTTCGGTGCTTGGGCTTAGTTACGGGGCGTTCGCGCTGGGGTTCGGGATCTCGTTCTGGCAGGCGGTGGTGGCCGGGGCGGTCGGGATCGTGTTTTCGTTCCTGCTGTGTGGGCTGATCTCGTTGGCGGGCAAGCGGGGTTCGGCGCCGACGATGGTGTTGAGCCGGGCGGCCTTCGGGGTGCGGGGCAACAAACTGCCGTCGCTGGTGTCGTGGCTGCTGACGGTCGGGTGGGAGACCGTGCTGACCATCCTCGCCACGCTCGCCACGGCGACTGTGTTCGAGCGGCTCGGTTGGGGCGGCGGCACGGTGACGAAGGTGGTCGCGCTGCTCGTTGTCGGCGTACTGATCGTCGTCTGCGGTGTTCTCGGCTTCGACTTGATCATGCGAGCGCAAACGATCATCACCGTGGTCACCGGCGTCCTGACCGTGGTCTACATCGCCCTGGTTGCGGACAAGATTCACTGGAGCGCCGTCTCCGCACTGCCCAGCGGCTCGACGCAGCAGGTGATCGGGGCGCTCGTGTTCCTGATGACCGGCTTCGGACTCGGCTGGGTGAACGCGGCCGCCGACTACTCGCGCTACCTGCCGCGCAGCTCGTCGAGCAAAAGCGTGGTCGGCTGGACGACGTTCGGTGGTTCGGTCGCGCCGCTCGTGCTGCTCTTCTTCGGTCTCCTGCTGGCCGGTTCCTCCGAAGACCTCAGCAAGGCGATCAGCGCCGACCCGATCGGCGCGCTGGCCGCAGCACTGCCGACGTGGTTCCTGGTCCCGTTCGTGATCGTCGCCGTACTCGGTCTGGTCGGCGGCGCCGTGCTCGACATCTACTCGTCCGGCCTTGCGCTGCTGTCGATCGGCCTCCCAGCCCCGCGCTGGGCCGCCGCGCTGATCGACGGAGTGGTGATGATCGCCGGCACCATCTACGTGGTGTTCTTCGGCGACGAATTCCTCGGTGAGTTCCAAGGCTTCCTGATCACGCTCGGCGTCCCGATCGCGGCCTGGTGCGGCATCATGCTGGCCGATCTCTCGACCCGGCGCCGCGACTACGCCGAGCGTGATCTCTACGACCCGATCGGCCGGTACGGCGACATCCGCTGGCTGCCCGTGCTCACCATGCTCGTTGCCACCGGCATCGGTTGGGGCCTGGTCACGAACACTCTCGCCTCCTGGCTGACCTGGCAGGGCTATCTACTCAGCCCGTTCGGCCTCGGCGCCAAGGACGGCGACTGGGCCTACGCCAACCTCGGCGTCCTGGTCGCCCTCGCCCTCGGCTTCCTGGTCCAGCTCCTCGCAGGCGCCCGCTCCGTCCGCCGCCAGGAGGCCGTCGCTTAATGCCGGAGGGCCTCAAGCACGAGCGCGTCGCAGCCGTGCTCGCCCGGGAGATCAAAGCCGGGCTGGTACGGCGTGGCGCCCGCCTGCCCGGTGAGGTCGAGCTGGCGCGCCGGTTCGGGGTCAGCCGGAACACGGTCCGCGCGGCACTGTCGGAGCTGACCGAGGAAGGCCTGATCAGCACCCGCACCGGCAAAGGCTCGTTCGTGGTGTTCGACGGCCGCCCTCTCGACGGCCGCCTCGGCTGGACCCACTCCCCCGCGGACCGAGACCTCGACGTCGAGCTCCGCACCATCCGCATCGCCCACGAACACACCGCCCACCGATCAGACCGCACCGAGAAACTCATTGTGATCGAGCGGTTGCAGCTCACCGGCAACAAACCGATCGCCTGGGAGCGCAGCTGGATCCCAGCGCTGGACAACCTGCGCGAGCTGCCGAAACGCGGCCTGGTGAGTGACTCGATCGCCCTCACCCTGACCCGCGCCGGACTGCACCCGGACCACTGCCAGCAGCGGCTCCGCGGCCGTGCGCTCGACACTGCCGAGGCGAAGCTGCTCAAGCGTCGTACCGGCTCCTGGTTCCTGCACACCGAGCGGACGAGCTGGACCGCGGACGACCGCTTCGCCGAGTACGCAGAGTGCTTGCTCGACCCCTCTTACTTCGAGCTCAGCCTGGACTACGGAACCTCCTGAGCGCGGCATAGGGAGTTGTGCCAATGCGGCCCTCCCCCTCAGACGAGCACTGTCTGGGCATGTCCTTCTACACACCAGAATCGGTCCGGGCAGAGACCCGGTACCGCCAGGAGAAGCTGCGGCGCTCCTACCAGCGCCCGCTCTGGTTCCAGCGCAAGCCGAAGACGCAGCGGCCCGAGCCCTGCGCCCCCGAACTCCGCGCCCACCCCGTCATGTGAACACCCCTCCAGGCACCTCCTAGGTGCCGGTCCGGACTCCCTAGGACCCCCTAGGGAGCCGGGATAGGGAGGAGTTCCGATGTGCGGAGCTACCTCAGAAGAACAGAGTTACTGATGTCGGCAGGACGCCGGCACCACACCAAGGAGAACCCCATGTACACGAACGCATCGGTCAAGGCCGAGGTCGACTACCGCCGTGAGCGCCTCGCCCGTGACTTCCGGCAGCACCGTCACACCGGAGCCCGCCGGACCCTGACCCACCTGTTCGGCCGGAAAGCCTGAGGGGAGGTACACCATGTTCATCACACCGCAGACGATCAAGGCAGAGACTGCCTACCGCCAGGAGCGCACCAAGCGTGAGTTCCGCAAGCTGAGCCTCCGGCACCGCCCGGAGCAGGCCGCCAAGCCCGCTCCGCGGCACGCCCGCCGGTCCTTCACCAAAGCCGCATGAGCGCGCAGACCGCCGTCCCTGACCCGATAGTCCAGGTCAGGGACGGCGTTTTTGTTGCCGGAGGCGCTCTCCGGACGGGATGCCGTCGATTTGTGTCGGTGCCAGGGGCGAAGATGGACTCCGTGCCCTGGACCTCGACACCCCTCGTCGGCCGCTCGACCGAGATGGCTGCCCTCCTCAGTGCCGTTGACGACGCCAAAACGCGTCGCGCCGGCGCAGTTCTGCTGTCCGGTGACGCGGGCGTCGGCAAGACCCGCCTGCTGGACGAGGTGGCGACCGGCGCTCACGAGCGCGGTTTCGGCGTCCTGGTCGGGCACTGCACCGACTTCGGTGACGCCGGCCTGCCGTACCTGCCGTTCTCGGAGATCTTCGGCCGGCTGGCCGGTGACCGGCCGGATCTGGTCGAAAGCGTGCTCAAGAACTTCCCGGCGATCGGCCGGCTGCTGCCCACCCACCGCCTGATCGGCGCCCAGCCGGTGCCGCAGGACGGCCCGCTGGATCGCGCCGCGCTGTTCGACGCGGTCCTCGGCGCCTTCACCGCGTTGTCGACCAGCGAGCCGCTGCTGGTGATCGTCGAGGACGCGCACTGGGCCGACGACTCCACCCGGGACCTGATCGGTTTCCTGATCACCCGGCTGACCGCGCAGCGCCTCACGCTCGTGGTCTCGTACCGCAGCGACGACCTGCACCGGCGGCACCCGCTCCGTCGCCCGATCGCCGAGTGGTCGCGCAACCCGCGTGTCCGCCGGGTCAACCTGCTGCCGCTGGACGCCACCGAGTCGCGCTCACTGCTCGATTCCCTGCTCACCGAGCCGCTCCCGGAGAGCGACGTACGGCGGATCCTCGACCGCGCCGGCGGGAATGCGTTCTTCACCGAGGAACTGGTCGCCGCATCGTCGATGGGCGACAGCGCCGCCGTACCGCCTGATCTCGCTGATCTGCTGCTGGTTCGGCTCGATCCGCTGTCCGACGAGGCTCGTCAGGTCGCGCGGGTGATCGCGGTGGCCGGCCGCCGCGTTCCGCACACGCTGCTGACCACGGTCGCCGGGTTACCCGACAACCAGCTCGACCTCGCACTGCGCGAGCTCATCGACGCGCACATCATCGACGTACCGGGCAATGCCAGCTACTACTTCCGGCACGCGCTGCTGGCCGAGGCCGTGTACGACGATCTGCTGCCGGGCGAGCGTGTTCGCCAGCACGCGGCGTATGTGCAGGCGCTGAAGGATCAGACCGTCGCTGGTACGGCGGCTGAGCTGGCCGGCCATGCCACGCGCTCGCATGATCTGGCGACTGCGTTCGAGGCGCGGGTCCGGGCCGGTCAGGAGGCGATCTCGGTCGCTGCGCCGCAGGAGGCGCTCAAGCACTACGAGATGGCGCTGGAGCTGTTCCCGAACGCAGCCGAGGACAACACGATCGACAAGACCTGGCTGATCGCCGACACCGCGATGGCGGCCACGCTGTCGTCGCAGCACCTGCGTGCGCTCAAGCTGCTCCGCAAGGCGCTCGTGGAGCTGCCGGCGGACGCACCGAAGGTCCAGCGCGCCCAACTGCTGCTTCCGCTGGCTGACATCGCGCTGGTCATCGACCAGGACCAGGAGGCGAACGAAGCGGCCACCCAGGCGCTCAAGCTGGTCGCCGACGAGCCGTCCACCGTGTTCAAGGCCCAGGTCGCCACGCTGTACGCACGGGTGTCGGCCGGTCTGGGTCGGTCGATGGAGGCCGAGCGCTGGGCACACAAGGCACTCGAGATCGCCCGCGAGGCCGGCGTGGAGTCTGCCGCCGGGGACGCCGGGATCACGCTGGCCCAGTTGCGCCGCCGGGCCGGTGATCCGGCGACCGCGGCGCGACAGATGGAAGAGGCTGCAGTGCGGGCCGAGCTGGCCGGTGACGCGGCGGCCGAGGTGCGCAGCCGGTTCCTGCTCGGCTCGATCCAGTACGAAGAGGGCGATCTGCAGGCGGCCAAGGCGACCTTCGCCACCACCTGCAAGCGAGCCGGCGAGCTCGGGCGACAGTGGGCGGCGTACGGGTTCGACGCGCGGCGGATGCTGGCGCTGACGCAGTTCACGCTCGGCGAGTGGGACGCGGCGACGGAGACCACCCGGGTCGACTCCGGTACGCCGGCAGCGTCGGCGGCCGCTTTGCGGGGTATCGAGTTCAACGTTCGGGGCGGGCGCGGGGACACCGCGGTGGCCGAAGAACTGGAGACGCTGCGGAAGTGGTGGGAGCTGGATCTGCTGCTGCCGATCAACGGGCTCCAGCCAGCCGTCGACGCGTACCGCCAGCTCGATCGGCCGGCCGATGCGGAGAAGCTGATCGAGGACATCACGGCGCTGTCCGAGGACGTGTACCAGACCGAGTTGTTCACCGCCCGGATCCGGTTCTCGGCCATCGGGCTGCAGGTGCTCTGCCACCGCGCGGTCGGCGAGCCGTCTGCGGCGAAGGAGCTGGTCGCCCGCGGCGCCGAGCTGGTCGCGGGTGGTCAGACGACGGCCGAGAAGGGCATGCCACCCGGTCGGTTGCTGGGTGTCGAAGGGCTCGCCTGGTTGTCGCGGCTCGAGGCCGAGTGGGAGCGGCTGCGCTGGCTGACCGGTATCGACCCGCCGTTGCCCGAGGAACATGTCGCGGTGTGGCGGCGGACGACCGAGGCCTTCGGGTACGGATACGTCCACGAGCAGGCGTGGTCACGGGCGCGGCTGTCCGACGCGCTGCGCGCGGCCGGCAAGGTCTCCGAGGCGAACGAGCAGGCGCTTCTGGCCGCGGAGACGGCGAAGGCGCTGGGCGCAAAGCCGCTACTCGATGAGCTCGGCGGGACCGAAGGGCCTGGGCTGGGCGGCGGCGCACTAACCGCGCGCGAGACCGAGGTGCTCAAGCTGCTGGCAGAAGGGCGCACTAATCGGCAGCTCGCCCGCGAGCTCTACATCAGCGAGAAGACGGTCAGCGTGCACGTGTCGAACATCCTCGGCAAGCTCGGCGTCCGCTCCCGCACCGAAGCCGCCGCAGTCGCCCGGCGCGACGGCTTGCTGGACTGAACACAATCTGTTGCCTACAACAAGCGTCTGACCCAGCACGGACGGTGGCTTCAACGAACGACTGACCTACCACCCAGAGTGCACCGCTCACGATCGGCGCTGTGCGGCCACCGATCATGAGCGGTGCTGGGCGGGACCCGGTGTGGGGACCGGGCGCTCCCGAATTCGGCGGCCGAGACCGCCTGTGGGGTGGGTCAACCGTGCTTTCGGTGCCGGCCGGATTCGTGGGCGACGCGGCGGGCCCGGTGGTCGGCGAGCTCGTCGGCGGTGGCCGGAGGTGCTGGGCGCTCGACCTGGGTGATGTCGTCGAAGACGTGCTGTGCATGCCGCATCCGGGTCACCGCGAGCAGGAGCAGGACGGCCGCGACGATGCCGATCGCCACCCAGAGTTGCCAACTCATCGCCTCACCACCCTCGCACTGTGTGGTACCCCGGCGTAATCACGATAACCGCGATTCGACCTGTTGGCGACAGCCCGGACGCAATGCGTTATGAGCATGGCGATCACGATCACAATTGTTGCCGGGCGCAATTACAAGCGGTGATCAAGCAACGGTTTGAGTGGATCGGAAAGGTGACGATCCGTCACTTCCGGAGAATCGAGACTCATCGGACTACGAATACGCAGAGTGACGAAAATCGGCTCAGGTCCAGCGCAGAACGCCCTTGCGGTATGCGTAGAGCAAACCCACTGCGACAAAGGCGAGGAAGACGAACATCTCGATCAGCGTGGCGACCCCGAGGGTCGCGAAGACAGTCGCCCACGGGAACAGGTAGACCGCGTCGACGGCGAAGATGACGTACAGGTAGGCGAACAGGTAGTACCGGATGTGGACCTGCGCCCACCCCTCGCCGACCGGGTCGACACCCGACTCGTACGTCGTCAGCTTGCCCTCGGTCGGGTACCTGACGGTCAGCGCCTTGTTCAGCGCGAACGCACCGATCAGCCCGAGCAGACCGAGGACGACGATCGCCGCGACAACGCCATAGCTCTCCGACACAGGTCGCAGCTTAGTTCGTGCAGAGCAGGTAGGAGTCGACCGAGATGTAGGGGCCGTAGCCGGACTTCACGTCGGTGGCCTGCAGGCGGAGCCGGGTGACGCCGTCGATCTTGGCGTCGAAGTTGCCCTCACTCTCCTGCAACTGCCGGACCGAGGCGATCGCCTTCGCCCGCGGGCCGTTGTGGATCGACAGCCGCGCAGTGCCGTCGGTCAGGTTGCCGAGCCAGGACTTGAAGTGCCGGCAGCCGGTCGAGTCGACCTCGCCCCAGACATAACCACCCTTGTCCGCAAGCAGGTCCGCCTCCGAACGCCGCGGTCCTTCGCTCGGCGGGATGACAGTGAACTGCGGGTTCGCCTTGCCACCCGAAGCCAGCACACCCCGCTTGAACAACCCACGCCATACATAGTGCTTGAAGGTGATCGGCTTCGAAGTCGCGGCCAGGTACGGCGCCTGGGCGTACACGTTCAGGCGGTAGTCGCGGATCGACCCGGGCTGGGTGACCTTGATCGTCACCCCGGTTCCGACCGAGAAGCCGTGGCCGATCTCCTGCCATTTCTTCGTGGTCGGGATCCATTGGTGCAGCCGGATCCGGGTGCCCTTGGCCGGGGCCGGTGTGATCGTGCCGGTCACGGTGATGACCCCAGTGGTCGCGTTGGTCGTCTTGATCCCGGTGAGCTTCACACCGCGGGTCGCCGCCGCGGCAGACGCCGGCAGTACGGCGGACGCCGTACCGTCGGATTGGTCGGCTCCGGACAGGGCCAGTGCGCCGCTGGAGGGTGCCACCGGGGCCGCGCAGGCGGTCAGAGCGAGCAGCAGACAGGTGAGCGCAACCACGGGACGACGAACCATGGAGACACCCTGCCTCTTGGTGCTACGCCTCCGCAACCGAGCGGCTGCTCAGCGTGATACCGACCAGTTTCTGGGCCGCACAGATACCGGGCTTTTAACACCCCGTCCCAGGCTGTGGACCGGCAGGGCTTCCGCGTGGTTCCGTTCTAAGGGCGAACTAATATTGGGGTTACCGCCCTGCCCTGGGGGGACCGGTTCCGCTCACAAGGCGGTCCGCCGGCCCAAGTGCCGACTTGGAGATGAACAGAACAGTGACCATCGAGGTCAAGCAGCTCGACCGCGTGGTGATCCGCTTCGCCGGCGACTCCGGCGACGGGATGCAGCTCACGGGGGACAGGTTCACAGCGGAAACGGCATCGTTCGGCAATGATCTGTCGACGTTGCCCAACTTCCCCGCCGAGATCCGGGCACCAGCCGGGACTCTGCCGGGAGTGTCGTCGTTCCAGCTCCACTTCGCCGATCACGACATCCTGACGCCGGGTGATGCGCCCGACGTCCTGATCGCGATGAACCCGGCCGCCCTCAAGGCGAACCTCAAGGATGTCCCGCGCGGCTCGACGATCATCGTCGACACCGCGGACTTCACCGCCCGGAACCTGAAGCGGATCGGGTACGACGAGAACCCGCTGGAGAGCGGTGAGCTCGAGGCGTACCACGTGGTCGCGCTGAACCTGACCGGCATGACGGTGGAGTCGGTCAAGGAGTTCGGGCTGTCCCGCAAGGACGCGTCCCGGGCCAAGAACATGTACGCGCTCGGTCTCGTCTCCTGGCTGTTCCAGCGGCCGGTCGAGTCGACGATCACGTTCCTGGAGACCAAGTTTGCGGGCAAGCCCGATATCCGCGACGCGAACATCGCGGCCTTCCGGGCGGGCTACAACTTCGGTGAGACGGCCGAGGAGTTCTCGGTCCGCTACGAGGTGAAGCCGGCCGTGATGCCGACTGGCAACTACCGCAACATCTCCGGCAACCTCGCGCTGGCATACGGCCTGGTGGCGGGTGCCCAGCGGGCGGGGCTGGCGATGGTGCTCGGCGCGTATCCGATCACCCCGGCATCCGACGTACTGCACGAGCTGTCCAAGCTCAAGCGGTTCAACGTGACGACCATTCAGGCCGAGGACGAGATCGCTGGTGTCGGCGCCGCTCTCGGTGCGTCGTTCGGTGGCGCGCTCGGCGTAACGACCTCGTCGGGGCCAGGGATTTCGCTGAAGTCCGAGACGATCGGTCTCGGCGTGATGCTCGAGCTGCCACTGGTGGTTTGCGACATCCAGCGCGCGGGCCCGTCGACCGGGATGCCGACCAAGACCGAGCAGGCGGATCTGCTGCAGGTCATGTTCGGGCGGAACGGCGAGGCGCCGCTGCCGGTGCTCGCGGCGCAGTCCCCCGCGGACTGTTTCGCGATCGCGGTCGAGGCGACCCGGATCGCGGTCACCTACCGGACACCGGTGATCGTGCTGTCCGACGGTTACCTGGCCAACGGTTCGGAGCCGTGGCAGATCCCGGCGGTCGAGTCGCTGCCGACGATCGACCCCGACTTCACGGTTGCGCCCAACGCGACCGCGGCCGACGGCAAGCCGACGTACCTGCCGTATCTGCGTGACCCGGAGACGCTGGCACGCGCCTGGGCAATTCCCGGTACGGCGGGGCTGGATCACCGGATCGGTGGTCTGGAGAAGGAGGACAAGACCGGCAACATCTCCTACGACCCGGCCAACCACGACCTGATGATCCGCACCCGGCAGGCGAAGATCGACGGGATCGACGTCCCGCCGATCGCGGTCGACGACCCGGACGGTACGGCGAAGGTGCTGGTGCTCGGCTGGGGATCGACGTACGGACCGATCGGGGCCGCCGTGCGCCGCGTGCGCCGGGTCGGCGGGAAGATCGCGCAGGCGCATCTGCGGCACCTGAACCCGTTCCCGTCGAACCTCGGCGATCTGCTGAAGTCGTACGAGAAGGTCCTGGTTCCGGAGATGAACCTCGGCCAGCTGGCGATGCTGCTGCGGGCGAAGTACCTGGTCGATGTCGTTTCCTACGCGCAGGTCCGGGGGATGCCGCTCGGCGCCGCCGAGCTGGCCGAGGTGATCGGCAACCTGGTCGAGGAGACCGAAGGTATCGACGACGACGCGCGCCACATGGGTAGCGCCGCCGCCAGCCTGACCCACGGCGAAGCGCTGCGCGCCGAGCCCAACGGCCGGTCGAACGGCCAACTGCACGAGTCGGAGGGAGCACGATGAGCACCGTCGACCTCGGTCTGCCGGGTCTGCCCGGTGGCCTGCGCGGCGTTCCGGCGGCGACCGAGCCGCAGAACCGCAAGGAGTACGTCTCCGACCAGGAGGTTCGCTGGTGCCCGGGGTGCGGCGACTACGCCGTACTGGCTGCTTTTCAGGGGTTCCTGCCGGAGCTCGGGATCAAGCGCGAGAACGTCGCGATGGTCTCCGGGATCGGTTGCTCGTCACGGTTCCCGTACTACCTGTCGACGTACGGCATGCACTCGATCCACGGGCGCGCGCCGGCGATCGCGACCGGCCTCGCGACGGCGCGGCCCGACCTGAGCGTTTGGGTGGTGACCGGTGACGGCGACGCACTGTCGATCGGTGGCAACCACCTGATCCACACGCTCCGACGGAACGTGAACCTGAAGATCCTGCTCTTCAACAACCGGATCTACGGGTTGACGAAGGGTCAGTACTCCCCCACGTCGGAGCCCGGCAAGGTGACCAAGTCGACCCCGATGGGTTCGGTCGACACCCCGTTCAACCCGGTCTCCCTTGCCTTGGGCGCCGAGGCGACCTTCGTGGCTCGCACGGTCGACTCCGACCGCAAGCACCTCACGTCGGTACTGCGCGGAGCCGCCGAACACCGCGGCACGTCGTTCGTCGAGATCTACCAGAACTGCCCGATCTTCAACGACAACGCCTTCGACGCCTTCAAGAACCCCGAAACCCGCGACGACGCGATCATCCCGCTCGTCCACGGCGAACCCATCCGTTTCGGTGTGGACGGCCACCTCGGCGTAGTCCGCGACGGCTTCGCCTCCCTGGCCGTCCGCGAGGTCGCCGACCTCCCCGGAGGCGAGTCCGACCTGGTCGTCCACGACGCCCACACCGAAGACCCCGCCTACGCCTTCGCCCTCTCCCGCCTCACCGACGCCGGCGTCCTCCACCAGGCCCCCATCGGCATCTTCCGTCAGGTAGACCGCCCCGCGTACGACGACCTCGTCCGCCAGCAAATCACCACCGCCACCGAAGCCCAAGGCCCCGGCGACCTCCAACAACTAATCACCGGCACCGACACCTGGACCGTCGACTAACCCCGTCCGCCGAACGGGCGGACCGCCCCCACTCAGTAACCTCTCGGTGGGGGTGGTTGTGGGGCTCGCTCAGGCGTGGGGGCGGCGCCGAGGTGTGGGTTGGTGAGTGTTGGCGGTCCGGTCAGTTCTTGTGCCGGTCGGTGACAGCCTGGTCGACGAGGTCGGTGAGGCGGTCGCCGGCTGGGCGGTTCAGGTGGTGGGCGGTTAGGCCGGCTGCTTGGGGGGCTGCTACGTCTAGGTCGGGGTTGTCGCCGATCATGAGGGTTTCGGTGGGGTGGGTGCCTAGGAGGGCGCAGGTTTTTAGGTAGGACTCGGGGTTGGGTTTGCTGACGCCCAGGGACTCGCTGGTGCAGACGACGTGGATCAGGTCGGCCAGGCCGATGGCTTCTAGTTTGGCGTTCTGTTGCAGGGTGCTGCCGTTGGTGAGGACGCCGACGCGCCAGTTGTTGCTGTGGGCAACTTCTAGGGCGGGGCGGGCGTCGGGGTAGGCCGACCAGTTGGTGCGGTAGAGGTCGAGGAAGCGGGCGAAGAGGTCGTCCTGGGCGGACTCGGTGGGGGGAACGGGGTGACCGAGCAGTGGGAGGAAGTCGTGGAGGCGGGCTCGGCGTTGGCCTTGGTGGGTGAGTTCGCCGGTGAGCCAGCGGTTGAAGTTGCGGTCCTCGATGGCGAACCAATCGGCCAATAGAGCATCCGTCGGGGTGCCGCCTAGTTCGGGGATCCAGGCTCGTACGGCGGCGTCGGCGGAGCCGGTGTGGTCGAAGAGGGTGTTGTCGAGGTCGAAGATGACTGCTTTCACGCGCGGACTACCGAGTCGCGGTTGAGTTCGCGGTGGTTGGCGTAGCCGGAGAGGGCGAGGGTCAGGTCCAGTTCGGCGAGGAAGCAGCGGAGGACGTGTTCGACGCCGGCCTGGCCGGCCAGGGCTAGGCCGTAGAGCAAGGGGCGGCCGAGGAGGACTGCTTTGGCACCCAGGGCGAGTGCCTTGGCCGCGTCCGCACCCGTCCGTACGCCGGAGTCGAACAGGACGGTCAGTTGCTCACCGACCGCGTCCGCGATCGCGGGCAGCGCGTCCAGGGCGGCGATCGCGCCGTCGACCTGGCGGCCGCCGTGGTTCGAGACCACGATGCCGTCGGCCCCGTGTTCGTGCGCGAGTTTGGCGTCCTCGACGGCGGTGATGCCCTTGAGGACGATCGGGCCGTCCCAGTTGTCGCGGAGGAAACCGAGGTCGTCCCAGCTCAGGCCGACGTTCGGGAACATCTGCGCCCACTGCATCACCGCGGCCCCCGGGTCCTCCGAGATCGGCTTGGCGAGTTTGGACTGGAAGGCCGGGTCGCTGAAGTAGTTCGCGAGCCCCTCACCCTTCAGGAACGGGAGGAACCCGCGGTCCAGGTCCGCCGGACGCCAGCCGATCGTGCCGGTGTCCAGGGTGACCACCAGTACGCCGTACCCGCTGGCCTTGGCGCGTTGCAGCAGGCTGAGGCAGACGTCGCGGTCGGTCGGGTAGTACAGCTGGTACCACTTGCTCTTCGCTTCGATCTGCTCGATCGCGTGGCTCGCCTGCGTGGAGTGTGTGTAGGTGATGCCGAGGGTGTCGGCGGCGCGCGACACGGCCAGTTCGCCGTCCGGGTGCGCGAGCGTCTGGACACCGATCGGTGCGACCAGCACCGGCGCGGGCATCGCCGTACCGAGGATGGTGCAGCTCAGGTCGCGTTCGGTACTCCCGCGCAACATCCGCGGCACCAACCGCCACCGGTCGAAGGCCGCGAGGTTGG
The DNA here is from genome assembly GCF_042674205.1 of Kribbella sp. NPDC056951. Taxonomy (NCBI): domain Bacteria; kingdom Bacillati; phylum Actinomycetota; class Actinomycetes; order Propionibacteriales; family Kribbellaceae; genus Kribbella; species Kribbella sp. NPDC056951. Next base: position 95,633 of record NZ_JBHUQZ010000003.1, on the reverse strand, counting down.
CTCGCGCGGTCGCGCCGTTCCCCGCGCTCGGCACGATGTAGCCCATCGCCTCCGCCGACAGCGTCCCGGCGGCCTGCGACTCCAGTCGAGCCAGGTCGGTGGTGATCTCCGGCGTGGTCCCTTGCAGCATCCCCTGCAGGTAGATCTGCAGCTGAAAATCACCGAAGTTGGCCATGCCGGATGCTCCCACAACATGACATCCGTCAGGAACTGTTCCAGCTGTCCGTCAGCGTCGGATCGGTACGGATCGCATCCGTATCCGCAGTCGTTCGCGCCGACAGTGGAGACATGCTGAAGCGAACCCTCCCCGCCCTCGGTCTCTTCTTCCTGGCACCCCTCGTGGCCGAGTTCGTCCTGGGCAATATCCCGATCACCGCCATCTTCGCGTGGTTCACACTGGCCCCGCTGTACGGCGGCGGTGCGATCCTGATCCGTGAACTCGTCCGACGGCGCGGCTGGGGTTATCCGAGCGTGGTCCTCCTGGGGCTCGCGTACGGCGTCCTCGAGGAGGGCATCACCACGATGTCCCTCTTCAACCCCAACTACGCCGACCAACGTCTGCTCGACCCGGGCTACATCCCCGCCCTCGGCATGGGCGCCCCCTGGACAGTCTTCGTCCTCGGCCTCCACACCGTGTGGAGCATCACCGTCCCCATCGTCCTGATGGAGTCCATCTCCCGCCGCCCCCGCGAACCATGGCTGGGCCGAGTCGGACTCACCCTGTACGGCGCTCTGTTCGTCGCCGGCCTCATCGCGACAACCGCCTTCTCCCTATCCGCCGACCCCTTCATCGCCAAGCCAGCGCAGTTCGCCGGGGTGGTCGTCGCGATCGTCGTGCTGATCGCACTCGCCGTACGGGTAGGCAACCGAAGCAAGCGCGAAGCGGCGCATGAACTGGTGGGCGGGGCAGGCGGCTCGGGGAGCGAGGCGGCAGGATCGGCGAAAGGGGTGCTTGGCGGCGTTCCCCCGGTGCGGCTTGCGGGGATGAGCGGGCTGGTGCTGAGCTCGGCGTGGATGCTCTCCAACGACGTCGTGCACTCGGCATGGATCGATGCAGGCGTGATGCTGGCGATCGACGTACTGGCTGCGGTGGTGCTGAGCACGTGGTCACGGCGCGCGGGGTGGACGCCGCGGCATTCGGTGGCGGTGGCTGGGGGTGCGTTGCTGACCTACGTGTGGCACGCGTTCCCGCAGTCGCCGATCTTCGCGGCCTCGCACACCGCCGACTTGATCGGCAACATCGTCTTCGGGGCGGCCGCACTGGGCGTTCTCGCACTCGCCCTGGACAGAGCCCACCCCACCCACCCCACCCAGCCCGTCGCTCCACCCGCCCACTGAAGCCACTGGCCACTCCCTCCCCCTCCTCCCGCGACCGAAGCCACCGTGCAAATTGGCCGCGAGTGTGGGGAGATTGTCGCCGGATATCGATTTCCGGCGACACGGTCCTCACACTCGGGTCAGGCGAACAGACTGGCTTCGGTCGCGGGCGGCCCCTCGCGAGTGGCTTCAGCGTGCGGCGCCAGTGAAGCCACCGTGCGGGCGGAAGCTGACAGATGAGTGGCAGGTTTGTGGGAGATGCGGGGCTGGGTTTGGGAGACTCAGGTGTGACTGATGCCGCGACTGCTGACGATCGGACGGTGCCGCGGCATACCGGGCTGGCGTTGTTTGCGTTGGCGACTGGTGGGTTTGCGATCGGGACTACCGAGTTCGTGACGATGGGGTTGTTGCCGCAGATCGCGGATGGGGTGGGGATCTCGATTCCGACCGCCGGGCACGTGATTTCGGCGTACGCGATCGGGGTGGTCGTCGGCGCTCCGGTGATCGCGGCGCTGGGGGCGCGGATCGGGCGGAAGCGGATGTTGCTGGGGTTGATGGCGATGTTTGTCGTCGGCAACGTGTTGTCGGCGGTGGCCAACAGCTACGAGTTGTTGATGGCGGCGCGATTCCTGACCGGGTTGCCGCATGGGGCGTTCTTCGGGATCGGGGCGGTGGTCGGGACCTCGATGGTCGCGGTGAACCGGCGGGCCTGGGCGGTCTCGATGATCATGGTCGGGTTGCCGGTGGCAAATATCGTGGGGGTCCCGGCCACGACGCTCCTCGGCCAGGAGTTCGGCTGGCAGGTGCCGTTCCTGGCGGTTGGGGTGCTCGGGCTGCTGACCTTGGTGGCCGTCTGGTTCTGGGTGACACCGCAGCCGGTGGGCACCGACACCAACGTGCGCAGCGAGTTGAGCGCACTCGCCCGCCCGCAGGTGTGGATGGCGTTGCTGGTCGGGATGGTCGGGTTCGGCGGCATGTTCGCGACCTATTCGTACATCACCCCGACGATGACGGAACTGGCCGGTTTCTCCGAAGCCGCAGTCACGATCGTGCTGGCGACGTACGGCGTCGGGATGACTTGCGGCACGCTGATCGGCGGCCGGCTGGCCGACCGCGCGCTGATGCCGAGCCTGTACGGCGGCCTGATCGCGGTGACCGTCGTACTCGGCGTGTTCGGGTGGATGGCGCACACCAAGCCGACCGCGCTGATCGCGGTATTCCTGATGGGCTGTAGTGCGAGCATCCTGATCCCCGCACTGCAGACCCGCCTGATGGATGTCGCCCACGAGGGCCAATCACTGGCCGCGTCGCTGAATCACTCCACGCTGAACATCGCCAACGCCCTCGGCGCCTGGCTCGGCAGCCTCGTGCTGTCGGCCGGCTACGGCTACGAATGGCCGAGTCGCGTCGGCGCCGCGCTGGCCGTGGCCGGGCTCCTATTCGCCGTGATCTCGGGCCAGATGGACCGCCGTACGGCGAAATCAGGGGCGAACCAGGTCAACGCCTGACCGGATCGCTGGGTATCACCTGGTTGGATCGGGGTATGGCGACAGTGACGTTGGGCGCCGCCGACCTGGTCCGGCGGCGGGGACTGCGGCAGATGCGACTGGTCGCGCTGTCGTTGCTGGTGCTGGCTGCGGTGATCTACGTGATCACGCTGCACCGCGAGGGCGCGTGGGGCTATGTGAACGCAGCGGCCGAGGCGGCGATGGTCGGTGCGCTGGCGGACTGGTTCGCGGTGACTGCGCTGTTCCGGCGGCCGCTCGGGTTGCCGATTCCGCATACCGCGATCGTGCCGACCCGCAAGGACAGTCTGGCCGAGAGCCTCGAGCAGTTCGTCACGGAGAACTTCCTCTCCGCGGAGGTCGTGGCGGAGAAGATGAAGTCGGCGGACGTGAGCCGCCGGGCCGGTGAGTGGCTGGCCGCCGGCAACCACGCCGAGCGAATCGTCGCGGAAGGCGCCCGGACGATCGGGGCCGCGCTGCCGAAGCTCGGGGACGACGATGTGACGGCGTTCGTCCGGGGATCGCTGCTGCCGCGGTTCGTCCAGGAGCCGCTGAGCCCGATCGCCGGCCACTTCCTGGAATCGGTCGTCGACGACGGGGCTCATCACGCGCTCTTCGACCTGCTGATGATCGAGGCCCACGACTGGCTGAGCGACAATCGCGAACTGCTCGCCGACGTGGTCGGACCGCGCGCACCGCGGTGGTCGCCGATGTGGGTCGACCGGCTCGTGGTGGACCGGATTCATCGCGAGGCGCTCGCCTGGCTGGCCGACGTACGGGACAACCAGGACCACGCCGCCCGGAAGGCGATCGACCGGCTGCTGCAGAAGCTCGCGGTCGACCTGCAGAACGACCCCGAGACAATGGAACGCTTCGAGGCCTTCAAGGCCCGGATGCTCACCCACCCCGACATGGGGTCCAGCCTCACAGCGGTCTGGGATTCGTTGCGCACGGCACTCATCGACTCGATCCAGGACCCCGCGAGCACGCTGCGGGTCCGCGGGGTGAAGGTCATCCAAGATCTGGGTCAGCGCTTGCAGGACGACGACGTACTGCGCGAGAAGGTCGACGCCCGCGCCACCGAGGCCGTCAGCTACGTCATTCGCACGTACGGCAACGAGATCGTCTCAGTCATCTCCGACACGATCGCCCGCTGGGACGGCCGCGAGGCGTCGGCCCGGATCGAACTGCACGTCGGTCGCGACCTGCAGTTCATCCGGATCAACGGCACCGTCGTCGGCGCCCTCGTCGGCCTCGTCATCCACACGGTCAGCCAACTGCTGTAGCTCAGATGCCGCAGGTCGGGGCGTCCCAGACGTTGGTGGAGCGGATGTCGACGTGGGTGTGGTCGTTGTGGCCCGGGTAGCCGGGGCCGAAGATGCCGCCGAAGCCGTGGTTGCGGGCTTGCTTGGCCAGCGTGCACAGGGATTGCGAACCGACCAGGTCGGCGGCGCGACCGTACAGGTGCTGGCTGTTGCTGGCACCGCCTACCGAGTTGTTGCACGGCGTACTGCGGAAGCCGCTGGTGACGTTCATCGGCTGGTCGCCGAGAGCGTGCCGCATGGCCTCGAGCTGCCACATGGTCTGGAGTGCGTTGGCCTTCGTGGCCGCCTCGCCGAGCGGACCGCCGTCGTACCCGGAGCCGCCGCACCCGTCGTCGAGCTCGGCATAGGTGAAGTGGATCGGCGTGCAGTCGTCGTCCTGTAGTGCGTAGATCTTGTTGAACGTCGCGTCGCCGGCCACGCCGTCCGACACCAGCCCGTACGCCGTTTGGAATCGCTGTACGGCGGCCTTCGTGGCGGGCCCGAATTCGCCGTCGGTGGCGAGGTGAGCGCCGTACCCGGGGTATCCGGCGACGCGGATCTGCAGCTGCTTCACGTCGGCGCCGGTCATGCCCTGACTGAGGGCACGGCTCCACGTGTAGCAACCGTCGGCGTGAGCCTCGGTGGCGGTGACGAATTGGGTGGTGACGGTCGCGGTCAGCATCGCCGCGAACAGCAGGAGCAGGGAGACCAACCGTGGCAACGGCCGGCCGATGAGCTGGGACATGACAACCTCCGGGGCGGTGAAAGTGACTTGTCTGCCGACAGCATTGCGGCAAGATCCACCGGTTGACCAGGGTTCATTGGGAACTTTGTGCCGAACAGGCAACCAAATCCCGGGGACACCTGGTCAGGCAAGATGTGACCATCAAGGACAGCGCGCTCACGCTGCGTGCCGGAGAAACGGGGCCGCCGGTGACATCCAGCGAGGGATTCGACGCCTTCGTCGCCGCCCGCTCCGGTCGATTGCTGCGGACGGCGTACCTGCTCACCCACGACCACGCGCTGGCCGAGGATCTCGTCCAGACCGCCCTCGCCAAGGCATGGTTCGCCTGGTCCCGGATCGAACGCGACAACCCCGAGCCGTACGTCCGCAAGATCATGGTGAACACCTACGCCTCCTGGTGGCGCCGCCGCTGGAACCACGAGATCCCCAGCGATGAACTCCCCGAGACGGATTCCACCGCCGGCCCCGAGTACGAGGGTGATCTCTGGGCAGCGCTGCAACGGCTCCCCCGCCGCCAGCGCGCCGTGATCGTCCTGCGCTACTACGAGGACCTGACCGAGGCCGAGACCGCCCGCCTCCTCGGTACCAGCGTCGGCACCGTCAAAAGCCAAGCCAGCAAGGCAGTAGCGAAACTCCGCCTGGACCCCGCCCTCCTGTCCGGCGCCCCTGCCACCCAGGAGACCCCCCGATGAACCTCCAAGACCTCCGCCGCGAACTGGACACCCGCGCCGAAGAATCCGCCGCCCGCCAGCCCGACCTCCTGCCCGGCATCCACAACAAGATCCGCCGTACCAAACAACGCCGTACGGCGACCGCCCTCGCCTCCGTGGCAGCAATCGCAGCCCTGGCCGTCGCTGTCGTTCCCGGCGTCCTCAACACCTCGACGCCGGACCCGGCCGAGATTCCGATGGACTACACCAGGGACGGCCAGACGATCCCCGGCATGGTCAACGGCGACAAGTTGCTCAAGGCCTGGATCGGCGACCAGAACCAGAACAAGGTCTCCTTCGCCTGGACCCCGACCACGAACAAGATCGCGGTCTACGCATCCTGCGATTCCGCCGGCTACGCGGTCCCCAAAGAGGTCCGGGTCTGGATCGGCACCTGGTACCTCGGAAGTATGGCGTGCCGTGACGGCAGCACCGAGACCGAGGCTGCCCCGCTCGGGATCTTCCGGCCCGATTCGGCGCTCTGGCTGAGCGCTCCCCCCGGGAAGGCCGCGACGGTCAGGGCAGAGGTCGTCGGCACCGACAGCGCACGGCCGGAGAGCTCGGAACGGGTCCGGATCGGCATCTACAGCACCACCGGCGGCTCACGGGTCGGGGCCCCGGCCCCGGGGCCCGGGGACTTCCAGCAGGACGGCGTCGTCTATCGGAAGAATGTCGGCGGAGACACGCTGCTGGGCGCCGGCGTCGCTCCAGCCGGAGCGACCGAAGTGCGGTTCAAGTTCACTCCGACCGGCGCGCCGCTGGCACTGCATCCTTTCTGCACCGCAGGTCAAGGCCCGGGGACAGCCCTCCCGCCGTACGAGGTCGAGATCACCCTCGGCGGCAAGCCGGCGACGACGATCACCTGTTTCAGCTCTTCCGTCGATGCCGGGGCATCGAACGTGAGTTCCGGAGACTCGCAGGCGCCCGCGGGCCAGGAGATCGAGGCCGTGGCGCGACTGGTTCCGGTGAACAAGCTCACCACGGAACTGCCGAGCGACGCCCACCTGGCGCTCGGCATCTACGCCCAGGGCCCGAGGCGCGACGTGGGCGGCGTCAGACTCGCCGAACGGATCGAGGTCGACGGCATCACCTACCAACTCGGCCCCATCACGTCGGCACCAGGCCCGGAGAAGCGGGTGGAGATCCGCACTCCGGCGGATCAGAAGTTCGTCCTGGCGTACGGCGGCGCCCGGCTCGGCACCAAGGACTCACTCCAGGTCAGGGCGCAGGTCGGCGACTCGGTGGCCAGCGGGAAGAGGGTCGACGCCGCAGGCGGAGACGGCGACCTCGGCGTCGGGTCCGAGGCGTACCCGGCCGGTCCGGCCCAGGTGGCCCACATGGAGCTCACTCAAGGCGAACCGACCGGCGGCACTCTGGTGCTCGCGATCTACCTGCCCGTCTAGAGCCAGGCGTGCAGGTTGGCGGCGTCCTTGACGAGTTGTTCCGGGTCGTTGTCGGGGACGAACTCCAGGAGGGCGTTCAGCTCGCGCGGGTCGGCCGCCAGCTTCGCCAGGACCTGGCGCCACAGGGACTCGCGGGTGGCCAGGGGGCGGCGGGTGCCGTCGGGGTCCCAGGAGAAGACGTGGACTGTGGTTAGCCAGGGTAGGAGGGCGTCCAGTTGCTGGAGGCACTCTTCGTCGGGCATGCCGACCGGGGGCTGCCAGTACGTCGTGAGGTTCGGGGCGCCGACGTCCATCAGCAGGGTGATGGTGGAGTCGACCTCGTCGGTCAGGGTGTTGCGGTGGAACTCGAGGGCGATCTCGATTCCGGAGCCGGCGGCCACGTCTGCCAGTTCGGCGAGGCCGCGGGTGACCGCCATTCGGTCGCCGACCCCGGCTTCCGCCGTACCGACTGTGCCGGCCCAGACTCGAATGCGGGAGGCGCCGAGGGCTTCGGCGGTGGCGACGGTGGCGCGCATCTGTTCGCGGTCGGCGGCGCCGGCGCGGAGGTAGGAGCCGTAGGCGACGGTTTGGAGGCCGTGCAGCTCGGTCAGGTTCTTCACGCGGCGGGCGGCGACCAGGTCGCCGAGGGGGACGTGGACGTCGCCACCCCACTCGATTGCCTTCAGGCCGGCCTGCGCCGCGACCTCCACCACCTCGTCGGCCGGCAACTGACGGAACGTCACCGAGACCAGTCCGGTCCTCACACCCACGCGTGCCTCCTCAGGTTCACCCTTCTATCCAACCGCATCGTCTCAAGTCATGAGCAAAGTAGTTGGATGCAAATGACGATCGATCTAGAGTGCGAAAGGTGCCGGAGCAGCGAAAAGGGTTCATCTACGGGTTCACCGCCTACCTGATGTGGGGCCTGTTCCCGCTGTACTGGCGGCTCCTCGATCGGTCCGGCGCGATCGAGTTGCTGGCTCATCGGGTGGTCTGGTCGCTGCTCACGATCGTCGGCCTGGTCGCCGTACTGCGGAAGTTCGGCCAGGTGAAGGCGTTGCTCCGGCAACCGCGGAAGCGGTGGGCGTTGATGGGCGCCGCGCTGCTGATCTCGGTCAACTGGGGGACCTACATCTTCGGCGTGATCAACGGTCACGTGGTCGAGACCTCGCTCGGCTACTTCATCACCCCGTTGTTCGCCGTCTTCCTCGGCGTGGTCGTCCTGAAGGAGCGGTTGCAGCCGTTGCAGTGGGTCGCACTGACGATCGCGTTCATCGCGGTTCTCGGGCTGGCGATCGAGAACGGCCGTCCGCCGTGGATCGCGATCATCCTGACGTTCTCGTGGGGTTTCTACGGGCTCGTCAAGAAGAAGGCCGACGCCGGTGCGATCGAGGGGATGGCGATCGAGTCGGCCACCGTCGTACCGCTGGCGATCGCGGCGATCGTCGTACTGGGTGTGCAGGGTCAGTCGACCGTCACTCAGGACGGGACCGGGTACTTCGTGCTGGTGCTGCTGACCGGCCCGCTGACCGCCGTACCGCTGCTGTTCTTCGGTGCCGCCGCGACGAGGTCCTCGCTGACGACGCTGGGTCTGCTGAACTACATCGCGCCGATCCTGCAGTTCATCTGCGGTGTCACGCTCTTCCATGAACATATGTCGCCGATGCGCTGGGCCGGATTCGGCCTGGTTTGGCTGGCGTTGATGATCTTCACCTTCGACGGGATGCGGCGGCGCCGGAAGACGCTCGCGCTGGCGCGCGCCGCGCTCGCCACTTCCGCAGCGTAAGCATTCGACTTCCCGTTGCTACTAAGGGAAGCCTAAGCCGTCCGGCGTTCATCTGACCTTCACCCAGCGACTGTCTGCGCTCCCTAGGGTCCCCGACGTGACCAAGTTTCTGCCGCTGCTCAGTCAGCTCGGTACTCGCCATGGATCCCGCTCGTTCCGCACCTGTGAACTCAAGTGCGCCAACCAGTGCGACCACGCCCAGCCGAACACGTCCGGCAACGAGCACATCCAGTCCGTGGTGCGCTCCGCCTTCACCCGCCGCAACATGCTGAAGGCCGGTGCCGCCGGCGCCGCGGCCGCCGGCGTCGCGACCCTGGCCACCAACCTCCCGGCCACCGCGGACCAGCAGGTGTACGGCGGTTTCCCGAAGGGCAACGGTGACTTCCCCGGGTTCGGCGGTGGTCACGGCAAGCTGACCCACGCCGCCGTACCGCCGAACCGCAAGGACGACATCGTCATCCCGCGCGGTTACGAGCAGGGCGTGATCATCGCCTGGGGCGACCCGGTCGAGTACGGCGCCGCGAAGTTCGACGCGCACAAGCAGTCGGCGGCGGCGCAGGCCAAGCAGTTCGGCTACAACAACGACTACACGATGATCGTGCCGCTGCGCGACGAGCGGAAGTCGTTGCTGGTCTGCAACCACGAGTACACCGACGAGTACCTGATGTTCCCGACCGGCAAGTACGACCTGGCCACCCAGGCCAAGATCGGCATCGCCGCCCACGGCATGTCGGTCGTCCAGATCGAGCGCGTCGGCCACACCGGCCAGTGGCGCCGCGACAAGCACCTGTCCCGCTACAACCGCCGGATCACCGCCGCCACCAAGTTCGACGTGACCGGCCCGGCGGCCGAGGACAAGCGCGTCGGAAAGGTTGCCTACGGCACCTTCGGCAACTGCTCCGGCGGTGTTACCCCGTGGGGAACCGTGCTGTCCGGCGAGGAGAACTTCAACGGGTACTACGACGTGTCGGGCACGACCCCGGCGGAGTACGCGGCGTCGTACAAGCGGTACGGCGTTCCGACCACCGTCACCAAGTCGGCGCGGCAGTGGAGTCTCGTCGACCCGCGCTTCGATCTGACCAAGACCCCGACCGAGGTCTTCCGCTCCGGCTGGGTGGTCGAGGTCGACCCGTACGACCCGCGTTCGGCGCCGAAGAAGCGGACCATGCTCGGCCGCCTCAAGCACGAGGGTGCGACCACCACGATCACCGCCGACGGCCGGATCGCGGTCTACACCGGAGACGACGAGAAGGGTGAGTACATCTACAAGTTCGTCTCCGAAGGCAAGTACGACCCGGACAACCGGAAGAAGAACTTCGGCCTGCTCGACGCCGGCACCCTGTACGTCGCCAAGTTCACCGGCGACGGCAACGACGACGGCCTGCACGACGGCACCGGCCAGTGGATCGCGCTGACCAGCCACACCACGTCGTACGTCGAGGGGATGTCGGTCGCCGACGTACTGATCGACACCCGACTGGCCGCGGACAAGGTCTCGCCGACCCGGATGGACCGCCCCGAGGACGTCGAGCGCAACCCGGTCAACGGCCGCATCTACGCCGCGCTGACCAACAACGACAAGCGCGGCGGCGCGTTCCCGGCCGACGAGGCCAACCCGATCACCGTCTCGCACGTCCGCGAGAAGTTCGAGGGCCCGCTGATCGAGAAGGCCGGTAACCGCAACGGCTACATCCTCGAGATCACCGAGGAGGGCGACGACGCGGCCAAGACCGGCTTCTTCTGGACCCTGTTCCTGGTCTGCGGTGACCCGACCGCGCAGGAGACCTACTTCGGCGGCTACGACAAGTCCAAGGTGAGCCCGATCTCCTGCCCGGACAACGTCAGCTTCGACGGTTCCGGCAACCTGTGGATCTCCACCGACGGCAACGTCCTCGGTTCGAACGACGGCATCTTCACCGTCCCGGTGGCCGGACCGAACCGCGGTCAGGTCAAGCAGTTCCTCTCGGTGCCGTTCGCATCCGAGGCCTGTGGACCGCTGGTCTCCGAGGACGACAAGACCGCCTTCGTCGCCGTCCAGCACCCGGGCGAGACCGACGACGCCACGTTCGAGAAGCCCACCTCCACCTGGCCGCACACCGACAAGTTCCCGCGCCCCGCGATCGCCTGCGTCTGGCGCCGCGACGGCGGTCGGGTCGGTTCGTAGCTTGACCTCGCCTAACCTGGACATCTAATATCCAGGTTATGAAGATGAACGAGGGCGTCGAGTGGGCGATGCACAGCTGCGTGAACCTCAGCTGGCTGCCCGGCCAGGCGGTCACCGCCAAGCACCTCGCCGCCTTCTACGACCTCCCGACGGCGTACCTGAACAAGCAGCTCCAGGCGCTGACGCGAGCTGGGATCCTCTCTTCGGTCTCCGGACCGAAGGGCGGCTTCCAGCTCGCCCGGGACCCTCGGAAGATCAGCTTGCTCGACATCGTGGTCGCCATCGACGGGCCGGACGACGCGTTCCGCTGCACCGAGATCCTCAAGGACGGCCCCGGCGGTAACCCGCAGGCCGACTACGTCAAGACCTGTCACATCTCCCGCGCCATGCGCGCAGCCGAGCTGACCTACCGGCGCGAGCTCGCCGGGCGGACCATCGCCGAGATCGCCGAAGGCGTGGTCGAGGAGTTCCCGGAGGCGCCGGCCAACGCCCGCACCCGGTTCAGCAACCTCAAGTCCTGAAATCCCGCAGTCCCACTTGATCCTTGACCCAGGAGTTGATTCTGGATGTTTGATGTCCGAAATAAACCGTTGATCCTTGCCTTACTGGCGTTCGCGCAGCTGATCATCGCGATCGACTACACGATCGTCTTCGTCGCCGTCCCCGACATCGGGCGCGAGCTCGGGTTCGCGCCACACAACCTGCAGTGGGTGGTGAGCGCGTACGCCGTACCGTTCGGCGGCCTGCTCCTGCTCGGCGGCCGGATGTCCGACCTGCTCGGCCGCCGCCGGATGTTCATCACCGGTCTCACCCTGTACGGCGTTGCCTCGCTGGCCGGTGGATTCGCCACCGAGCCGTGGTTGCTGGTGGCCGCTCGGGCCGTCCAGGGCTTCGGCGGCGCGATCCTCGCCCCGGCGACGTTGTCGCTGATCGGGACATTGTTTGCCGAGGGCAAGGAACGCAATCGCGCGTTCTCCATCTGGGGCGCGGCCGGCGGTTCCGGAATGGCGCTCGGATCGCTGCTCGGCGGCGTACTGACACAGGCCTTCGGCTGGCCCGCGGTGTTCTACGTCAACGTCCCGCTCGCCGCGATCGGCGTACTCGCCGCCGTCCGACTGCTCCCCCGGCTCGGGACAACGCAGACTCGCCGACGGTTCGACGTACCAGGTGCAGCGACCGGTACGGCGGGGATCACGGCGATCGTGTTCGCGCTCGTGCAGGGTCCGGCAACCGGGTGGAGCATCGCCAGCCTGATCGCCCTGGTGGCGGGGATTGTCCTGCTGGTGGCGTTCGTGCGGATCGAGCAGCGATCGGCGGATCCCCTGCTCCCACTGGAATTGCTGGGTCAGCGCAACCTGCGGATCGGCGTTGCTGTCATCGCGTTGTTCGCCGCGACGCTCGGCCCGCTGCTGTACTTCGAGACCGTCTATTTCCAGGACATCCACGGCTACACCGCCCTGCAGACGGGCCTCGCCTACCTCGTCCCGACGATCGCCATCTTCGTCGGCGCCAACCTCGGCGGCCGGATCGCCACCCGGTTCGGCCTGCACCGCACTCTCGCCGCAAGCCTGGCCCTGGCCGCGGTTGGCGTTGCCTTGCTCGGACTCGTCCTGTCCGCCCACGCGTCGTACGCGGTCCTGGTCCCTGTCTTCCTGATTCTCGGCCTCGGCCAGGGCAGCGCCTTCACCACCATGTACGCCGCCTCGTCGGCCGGCGTCGCCGCCGAACACCAGGGCATCGGCTCCGGCCTGGCCTCCACTGGCCAGCAGGTTGGCAACGCCATCGGTCTAGCCGTCCTGGTCGCCATCGCCAACCACGACACCGCAGGCCGCACCGGCGAAACCCTCCGCCTCGCAGCCACCGACGGCATCCGCCTCGCCGTCTTCCTCACCGCAGTCGGCGTGATCGTCACTGCCGCAGTCGCGCTGACCGCCCACCGCCGTACAACCGTCTCTGTCTAAGGAGCTTCACCATGACGATCCACATCACCCCCGCCACCGCCGAGACCCTCACCGCGACCGGCATCACGCTGCTGGCCGACGTGGCCGACACCAACGGTCACCTCACCACCCACCGCTCAATCTTCAAGCCCGGCACCGAAGGCGCTCCCCCACACCTCCACCAGCAAGCCGGCGAACTCTTCTACGTCCTCTCCGGCACCCTCCGCGTCCTCACCAACGACACCCTCACCACCCTCGCCCCCGGCGACACCCTCTTCGTCCCGCCCAACACCCCACACGCCTTCGAAGCCCTCGACGCCCCCACCGAAGTCCTCTTCGTCCTCACCAACGCCAAACCCCGCTTCGACTACTACCGCCTCCTCGAACAGGCCTACCAAGGCAACGCCGAATGGTCAGCCGTAGCCGCCACCAGCAACCTCTACGACAACCACTACGTAGAAAGCCCCACCTGGCAAACCCGCTGAAGCTCAGACGGAGCGGGTTACTACCAGGTCGCAGAGGGAGTCGAGGGCTTGGCGGGCGGGGCCTTCGGGGAGGGGGGAGAGGAGTCGGCGGGCGTCGGAGGCGCGGCGGCGGACGTCGTCTTCGGCTTGGGTGAAGGCTGGGTGGGCGCGAAGCAGGTCGAGGGTCTCGGTGAGGCGGGCGTCGTCCGAGAGGTCCGAGTCGAGGAGCTCGAGGAGCCTCGCGTCGTCGGGGTTGGTGGGGTCGGCCTGGGCGCGGAAGATGAGCACCGGGAGGGTGGGGACGCCTTCGCGGAGGTCGGTGCCGGGGGTTTTGCCGGACTGGCCGGAGTCGCCGGCGATGTCGAGGATGTCGTCGGCGAGCTGGAAGGCGACGCCGATCTCCTCACCGAAGGCGCGCAGGGACTCCTGGATCTCTTCGGAGGCACCGGCGAAGCGGGCTCCGAACAGAGCCGAGGTGGCGATCAGGGAGCCGGTCTTGTCGGCGATGACGGACAGGTAGTGCTTGAGCGGGTCCTGGCCTTCGGTGACGCCGAGGGTCTCGCGGATCTGGCCTTCGACCAGGCGGCCGAAGGTGCGGGCCTGGATGCGGACAGCGTCGGGGCCGAGGTCGGCGACCAGGTCGGAGGCGCGGGCGAAGAGCCAGTCGCCGGACAGGATCGCGACCGAGTTGTCCCAGCGGGCGTTCGCGGTGGCCGAGCCGCGGCGGAGCGCGGCCTCGTCCATCACGTCGTCGTGGTGCAGGGTGGCGACGTGGGTCAGCTCGACCACGACCGCGGACTTCACGACCTCAGGAGCTGCCGGTGCCGAGCCGAACTCGGCGCCGATCAGCACCAGCAGCGGCCGGAACCGCTTGCCGCCGGCAACCATGACGTGCTGGGCGGCGGCAGTGACGAACGGCGCCTCGGACTCGGTGGAGTCGCGCAGCGCCTGTTCCACGGCCTCCAGCCCAGCGCGGACCCGGGCTTCGAGCGCCTCATCGGCGAACGCGAAGCCCAGGCTCTCGGCCGGCAGCGGGGTCGGACTCAACGGATGAACTCACCCGCGCGGGCCGCCAGTTCGAGGACCGGTCCGGGGACCAGGCCGAGAATCACTGTGGCGGCGAGACCGAGGGCGACCGCGGTCGTGGTCTGCCAGCCCGGCAGCGCCACGTCGGGCGCGTCGGCCGGCAGGTCGGAGAAGAACATCAGCACGATCACGCGGACGTAGAAGAACGCGGCGACCAGCGACGACAGGACGGCGACGACCACCAACGGCCACGCCCCACCCGTCCAAGCCGCACTGAAGACCGCCCACTTGCCGGTGAAGCCCGCGGTCAGCGGGATACCGGCGAAGGACAGCAGGAAGAACGCGAAGATCCCGGCCAGCAGTGGCGACTTCTTGCCGAGCCCGGCCCAGCGGGACAGGTGGGTGGCCTCGCCGCCCGCGTCGCGAACCAGCGTGACGACCGCGAAGGCACCGATCGTCGAGAAGCCGTAGGCGACCAGGTAGAAGAGCACCGCCTGGGTCGAGGTGACCCCGGTGTGCACGCCGCTCCCGGCCTGGGCCAGGCCGACGAACGCGGTCAGCAGGAAGCCTGCGTGCGCGATCGACGAGTAGGCCAGCATCCGCTTCACGTCGGTCTGGGTGATCGCGACGATCGAACCGACCACCATGGTGAGGATCGCGACGACCCACATCATCGGCGCCCAGTCCCAGCGCGAACCGCCGAGGGCGACGTAGAAGACCCGCATCAGCCCGATGAACGCGGCGATCTTGGTGCAGGCGGCCATGAACCCGGTGACCGGCGTCGGCGCACCCTGGTACACGTCCGGCGTCCAGGAGTGGAACGGTACGGCGCCGACCTTGAACAGCAGGCCGACCGCGATCAGCGCGGTACCGGCCAGCAGGATCGACTCCGCGCCGGTGTCCTGCGCGAGCGCGTCGGCGATCCCGCCGAGCGACATCGTTCCGGCGTACCCGTAGAGCAGCGCGATCCCGAACAGCAGGAACGCGGAGGCGAACGCACCGAGCAGGAAGTACTTCATCGCGGCTTCCTGCGAGATCAGCCGGCGACGACGCGCCAGCCCGCACAGCAGGTACAGCGGCAGCGAGAAGACCTCGAGCGCGACGAACAGCAGCAGCAGGTCGTTGGCCGACGCGAACAGCATCATGCCGCCGACCGCGAACAGCGTCAGCGGGAAGATCTCGGTGTGCTCGATCCGAGCCGCCGTACCCTCCCGCTCGGCCTCGGACCCCGGTACGGCGGCCGCCTGGCTCGCGAACGCGGACAGCCCACCGTCGAGCGAGCGCTCGGCGAACAGCAGCACGCTGATCAGCGTCAGCGCGAGCAGGATCAGCCAGGTGAACAGCGCCGGGCCGTCGACCGAGATCGCGCCCTGGGCCGCGATCAGTTCCTTGTTCTCGTTGATCAGCATCGCGGTCCACACGCCGGCGGCGAGGATCGCCACGACGGTGATCGCGACCTGCGCCAGGTGCCGCAACGCGCGCGGCAGGAACGCCTCGGCGATGACGCCGACACAGGCCGCACCGAACACCACGAGCATCGGTGCGAGCTCGTTGTACTCGATCTTCGGCGCGACGAAGTCCGCCGCCGGCAGGATCAGGCCGATCACTTCTGTCCCTCCGTCACGGGGATCTCCGGCGCCTTGTCGGTCACACCGACGCGCTGCATGGTCGATTCGACCGCGGGTTTGATGATGTCGACCACCGGCTTCGGGAAGATGCCGAGGCCGATGATCAGGACCACCAGCGGGGCGATCGCGAGGATCTCCCGCGCGTTCAGGTCCTTGAGCTTCTCGATACCGTCACGCACCGGCCCGGTCATCGTGCGTTGGTACATCAGCAGGATGTAGAGCGCCGCCAGCACGATGCCCAGCACCGCGATCACCGCGATCACCTTGTGCTTGCTGAACGTCCCGGCCAGCACCATGAACTCGGAGATGAACGGCGACAGACCGGGCAGCGCCAGGCTGGACAGACCCGCGAACAGGAACGTGCCGGCCAGCACCGGGGCGACCTTCTCGACTCCGCCGTAGTCGGCGATCCGGGCCGATCCGCGCCGGGAGATCAGATACCCGGCGACCAGGAACAGCGCGGCGGTCGAGAGACCGTGGTTGAACATGTACAGCGTCGATCCGGTCAGGCCCTGGGACGTCAGCGCGAAGATGCCCATCACGATGAAGCCGAAGTGCGAGATCGACGTGTACGCGATCAACCGCTTGATGTCGGTCTGGCCGATCGCCACCAGGGCGCCGTACAGGACCGAGATCAGGGCGAGCACCAGGACCACCGGGGTGGCCCACTCGGACGCGTTCGGGAACAGGCCCAGGCAGAACCGGATCATCCCGAAGGTGCCGATCTTGTCCAGGATGCCGACCAGCAGCACCGAGGTGCCCGGGGTCGCCTCACCGGCGGCGTCCGGCAGCCAGGTGTGGAACGGCACCATCGGCGCCTTCACCGCGAAGGCGAAGAAGAAGCCGAGGAACAGCCACCGCTCGGTGTTCTGGCTGATGTCGAGCTTGATCAGGTCACTCAGCAGGTACGACGGGTCGCCGGCGCGCGCCGACAGTACGTACAGGCCGACCACGGAGGCCAGCATCAGCAGTCCACCGAGCAGCGAGTAGAGCAGGAACTTCACCGCGGCGTACGAGCGCTGCGGACCGCCGAAGCCGCCGATCAGGAAGTACATCGGGATCAGCGTGGCCTCGAACAGCACGTAGAAGAGGAACACGTCGGTCGCCGAGAAGACACCGATCGACAAGGCCTCCAGCGCCAGGATCCAGGCGAAGAAGGACTTCGAGGACCAGCGTCCGTTGTCCGCGTCGTTCCACGAGGCGATGATCACGATCGGCGTCAGCAGTGCGGTGAGCACCACCAGGACGATGCCGACACCGTCCAGACCGAGCGCGTAGTTCGCGCCGAACGCCTTGATCCAGGTGTGCGTCTCGTTGTACTTCTCGGCGCCGTTCTGGTGGTAGCCGACGGCAACGATCGCCGTCAGCACCAGCGTCACGAGCGAGAAGCCGAGTGCGACCTGCTTGGACAGCAGCGCCTTCGCCTTGGGCACCAGCATGGTGGCCAAGGCGCCCACGAAGGGCAGCAGCAGTAAGAGGGTCAGCCAACCGATTTTCACGACAACCTCACCGCGAGGAGGGCGACGACCACGAATGCGGCGCCGAAGACCATGCTGAGTGCGTAGGAACGGACGAAGCCCGTCTGGAACCGGCGGAGCCGGCCGGACAATCCACCGAACAGTGCGGCCAGCCCGTTCACCAGGCCGTCCACGCCGCGGTTGTCGAGCCAGACCAGCGTCCGGGTGAGGTACTGGCCCGGGCGCATCAGGACCGCCTCGTTCAGAGCGTCGCCGTACAGGTCACGCCGGGCGAGGACCGTGAGCGGCGAACCGGCCGGGGCCTCACGCGGGATGTCCCGCCGGTACTTGGCCACTGCGATCACGACGCCGACGGCGACCACCGCGAGGGTGATCAGCGTCATCACGATCGCCGGCAGCGGCAGGTGGTGCTCCTCGTGCGCGCCGACGACCGGCTCCAACCAGTGCTCGATCCAGTGCCCGGCGAAGTAGAGCGCGCCACCGCCCAGCGACAGTGCCGCCAGGATGATCAGCGGGACGGTCATCACCTTGGGCGACTCGTGCGGGTGCGCTTCCTTGTCCCAGCGCTTCTCGCCGAAGAACGTCATCAGCATCACGCGCGTCATGTAGAACGCGGTGATCCCGGCGCCGAGCAGCGCGCACAGACCGATCACGATGTTGTCCGCGAAGGCGGCCTCGATGATCTTGTCCTTGGAGAAGAAGCCGGCGAACGGCGGGATGCCGAGGATCGCCAGGTAGCCGAACGCGAAGGTGACGAAGGTGACCTTCATCGGCGTCCGCAGGGCACCGTAGTGGCGCATGTTCACGTCGTCGTTCATCCCGTGCATGACGGAACCGGCGCCGAGGAACATGTTGGCCTTGAAGAAGCCGTGCGTGATCAGGTGGAAGATCGCGAACACGTACCCGGCCGGGCCGAGACCGGCGGCCAGCATCATGTAGCCGATCTGGCTCATCGTCGAACCGGCGAGCGCCTTCTTGATGTCGTCCTTGGCGGTACCGATGATCGCACCGGCCAGCGCGGTGACCGTACCCACGATGACGACGGCGGTCGAGGCGGCCTCGGACATCTCGAAGATCGCGTGCGAGCGGACCACCAGGTAGACGCCCGCGGTGACCATGGTCGCCGCGTGGATGAGGGCCGACACCGGGGTCGGGCCCTCCATCGCGTCCAGCAGCCAGGACTGCAGCGGCACCTGTGCAGACTTACCGCACGCGGCCAGCAGCAGCATCAGGCCGAGCAGAGTCGCCCAGGTGCTGCTCAGGTGCTCGGCACCGGAGTTCACCGTGGTGAAGGCCGACGAGCCGAACAGCGCCCACATGCTCATCACCGCGAGCGAGAGGCCGATGTCACCGACCCGGTTCACCACGAACGCCTTCTTGGCGGCGACCGCGGCCGAGTCCTTGTGCTGCCAGAACCCGATCAGCAGGTACGACGCCAGACCGACGCCCTCCCAGCCGACGAACACCAGCAGGTAGTCGGCCGCGAGCACCAGCAGCAGCATCGCCGCGATGAACAGGTTCAGGTACGCGAAGAACCGGCGCCGCCGGACGTCGTGCTCCATGTAGCCGATCGAGTAGATGTGGATCAGCGAACCCACACCGGTGATCAGCAGCACGAACAGGATCGACAGCGGGTCGATCAGCAGCGTGAAGTCGACCTTCACACTCCCGACCGAGAACCACTCGAACAGGCGAACCGTCTCGGACCGCTCCTCGCCGTGCAGCCCCTGCATCTGGAAGAACAGCACGACACCGAAGGCGAACGAGGCCAGCGGCGCCAGCGTGCCCAGCAGGTGACCCCACGCGTTGGTGGCCTTGCCACCGAGCAGCAGGATCGCCGCGGACAGCGCCGGTACCGCGACCAGCAGCCAGGTCAGCTCATGACTCATCGGTTTCAGACCTCAGTACTTGAGCAGGTTGGCGTCGTCGACCGAGGCCGAACGACGGGTGCGGAAGATGGCCATGATGATCGCCAGGCCGATCACGACCTCGGCCGCGGCCACCACCATCACGAAGAAGGCGGCGATCTGGCCGTCGAGGTTGCCGTGCTGGCGGGCGAAGCTGACGAACGCCAGGTTGGCCGCGTTCAGCATCAGCTCGACGCACATGAACACGACGATCGCGTTCCGGCGCACCAGTACGCCGAGCGCACCGATACTGAACAGGATCGCGGCGAGCACGATGTACGGCTCAGTCGTCACTGTTCTTCTCCTTCACGCTGTCTTCACCCTCGGTAATCTCGCGGACGGCTTCGACGTCCGCGCGCTCCTCGGCCTCGGGGAACACCGTGCCACGAGCCTGCAGGACGCGCGAAACCGAGGTCGGTGCGATCGACCCGTCGGGCAGCAGCGCCGGCGTGTCGACGGCGTTGTGCCGAGCCAGTACGCCGGGAGTCGGCAGCGGACCGGGGTGGATCCCCTGCTCGGCGTACTTGCGGATCCGCTCCTCGGCGTGGTCGCGCTGGGTGCGCTTCTTGGTCAGCCGCTCGCGGTGCGCCAGCATCATCGCGCCGAGCGCGGCGGTGATCAGCAGCGCCGAGGTGACCTCGAAGGCGAAGACGTACTTGCCGAACAGCAGTTGCGCGATGCCCTTGGGGTTACCGTCCGGCTGCGCGTCGGCCAGGCCGATCGGGTTGCCGTAGATGCCGTTGCCGACCGCAAAGACGATCAGCAGGCCGAAGCCGAGGAAGGCGAGACCGGCGAGCAGCCGCTGTCCGCGAATCGTCTCCACCAGGGAGTCGGACGCGTCGACACCGACCAGCATCAGCACGAACAGGAACAGCATCAGGATCGCGCCGGTGTAGACGATGATCTGCACGGCGAACAGGAACGGTGCGTCCTGAGCGGCGTACTGGACGGCCAGGCAGATCATCACCGTCGCCAGCAGCAGCGCGGAGTGCACCGCCTTGCGGACCAGCACCATCGCGATCGCGGCCAGCACCATCACCGGTGCGAGCAGCCAGAACGCGACCTGGGAACCGACGACCATCGGGATCACTTGGCGTCACCACCATCGGTGCCGGCCGCGCCGGTCAGGCCGCGGTAGTAGTCCTTCTCGGTCGCGCCCAGCTGCATCGCGTGCGGCGGCTCCTGCATGCCCGGAAGCATCGGGGCCAGCAGGTCCTTCTTCTCGTAGATCAGCGAGGCGCGGCTGGTGTCGGCCAGCTCGTACTCGTTGGTCATCGTGAGCGCCCGGGTCGGGCACGCCTCGATGCACAGTCCACAGAGGATGCAGCGCAGGTAGTTGATCTGGTAGACGCGGCCGTACCGCTCACCGGGCGAGTACCGCTCGGAGTTCTCGCCGTCGACGTTCGAGGCACCCTCGACGTAGATGGCGTCCGCGGGGCAGGCCCAGGCGCACAGCTCGCAGCCGATGCACTTCTCCAGCCCGTCCGGCCAGCGGTTCAGCTGGTGCCGGCCGTGGAAGCGCGGTGCGGTCGGCTTCTTCTCGAACGGGTACTCCTCGGTGAACACCTTGCGGAACATCGTCCGGAAGGTGACCCCGAACCCGGCTACCGGGTCCCAGAGGGACTCTTTGACACTAGCCACGACTGCCTTCCTTGCTGCGACTGTCAGTCTGTGTATCCACGATCGGTGGTGGCACCGGGAACCCGCCGGCGAACGCGTCGAAGTCCTTGCCGTCGGCAACCTCAGGCGTCTTGTCGTCCTTCGGCTTGCCCGGGAGCAGCATGCTGAGCAGTGCCAGCACCACCACGACCCCGGCCGCGACCAGCAGCGTGGTCCGGCTGAAGGTGGTCTCCCGGCCGACCGCGCGGACGGTGGCGACCAGCAGGATCCAGCCCAGGGACACCGGGATCAGGATCTTCCAGCCCAGCTTCATGAACTGGTCGTAGCGCAGTCGCGGCAGCGTTCCGCGCAACCAGATGTAGAAGAAGATGAAGGCCATCAGCTTGCCGAAGAACCACAGCACCGGCCAGTAGCCGGAGTTCGCGCCGTCCCACAGCGAGATCGGCCACGGTGCCTGCCAGCCGCCCAGGAACAGCGTGGTGGCCAGCGCCGACACCGTCGCCATGTTGATGTACTCGGCGAGGAAGAACATCGCGTACTTGATCGAGGAGTACTCGGTCAGGAAGCCCGCGACCAGCTCACCCTCGGCCTCCGGCAGGTCGAACGGCGCCCGGTTCGTCTCACCGATCATCGAGACCACGTAGATCACGAACGACGGGAACAACAGGAACGCGTACCAACCGGGGATCGGGATGTCCACGCCGAACAGGTTCACCGTCTGGTGCGTGCTCTGCGCCGCGACGATCTCCGAGGTGGACATCGAGCCGGCGAACAGGAACACCGTCACCAGCGCCAGGCCCATGCCGACCTCGTAGGAGATCATCTGGGCGCTGGAGCGCAGACCACCGAGCAGCGAGTACGTCGAGTTGGACGACCAGCCGCCGAGCACGATGCCGTAGATACCGATCGAGGCGATCGCCATCACGTACAGCACCGAGACCGGCAGGTCGGTGAGCTGCAACCGGGTGTAGGTCTCGGTGAAGGGGATTTTCACGGTCGGCCCGAACGGGATCACCGCGAAGGTCAGGAAGGCCGGTACGGCGACGATCACCGGCGCCAGCACGTAGACGAACCGGTCCACGCCCTTCGGCATCAGGTCTTCCTTGAGCATCAGCTTCACACCGTCGGCCAGCGACTGCAGCAGACCGAAGGGTCCGTGCACGTTCGGTCCGACCCGGTGCTGCATCCGCGCCACCACCCGGCGTTCCCACCAGATGTTGAACAGCGTCAGCACGACCAGCAGCACGAAGATGATCAGCACCTTGAGGCCGATCACCCACCACGGGTCATGGCCGACCCCCGCATCCGGCGGGGCAGCCAGCGGGATCATCGTCATGCGTTTCCTCCGGCGATCGTCACGATCGATCCGTGATCGGCGTGCAGCGAACGACGTACGTGCGAGTCGGCCGAGTTGGTCGGCAGCCACACCACGTTGTCGGTCATCGGGGTGATCGCGACCGGCAGCCGGATCGAGCCGGCGTCGGTGCTGATCACCAGCTCGTCACCGTCGGCGAGGCCGACGCGGTGCGCCGTGGTCACCGAGAGCCGGGCGACCGGCTTGCGCGCGGTCGCCGTCAGGTGCGGCTCGCCGTCGCAGGCGCGGCTGTCGTCGATCAGCATCCGCCAGGTCGCCAGGCGAGTGGAGTCGAAGGCGCCGAGCGCCGGACCGGCCGGGTACGTCGGCTCCTGCGAGCGGTCTCCGTCCCAGCGACCGAGCTCGTCGTACTCGCGCTTGGCGCCGGCCGGGGTGGTGAACCCGAGCGTGAGGTCCATCTCCTGGGCCAGTGCGGCCAGGGCGCGGACATCCGGCATCGCGGCCGGCACCTTGAGAACCACCGGGAACGGCCGCTCGCGACCCTCCCAGTTCACGAAGGTGCCGTCCTTCTCCGCCGGCGGAACCACCGGGAAGACGACGTCGGCGTGCTCGGTCACCTGCGAGTTGCGAACCTCGAAGCTGACCACGAACGGCGCTGCGGCCAGTGCGGCCAGCGCAGCGGCCGGGTCGGGCAGGTCGTCGACCTCGACGCCCGCCACGACCAGTGCGTCCAGCGACGCAGCCGATGCGAGGATCTCAGTCAGGTCCTTACCCGGCGTGGCCGGAAGGCTGTCGACACCCCACGCGGCCTGCAGGTCAACGCGCGCCTGCGCGTCGGAGACCAGGCGGCCACCGGGGAGCAGGCCCGGCAGACAACCGGCCTCGAGCGCACCGCGGTCACCAGCGCGACGCGGGATCCAGGCCAGCTGCGCACCCGTGTCGAGCGCCAGCCGCAGCGCGGCCGAGTACCCACCCGGGACGCTGGCCAGCCGCTCGCCGACGATGATGATCGAGTCCGCACCGAGCGCGGCCTTGGCCTCACCGCTCAGGTCGGACAGTACGGCGGCCTCCGTGCCCGGCGCGGCCGGTACGACGACGCCGTTCAGCTTCTCGACTCCGCGCGAGGCGAAGGCAGCGACCGTGAACACCTTGGTGCCGTGGGCCTTGACCGCCTTGCGCAGCCGCAGGAACACCGACGGCGCTTCCTCTTCCGGCTCGAACCCGGCGAACAGCACGGATCCGGCCTTCTCGAGATCGGCGAACGTCGTACCGAGGCCGCTACCGGCCACCGCGGCGGCCAGGAAGTCGGCCTCCTCGGCGGAGTGCGGACGGGCCCGGAAGTCGATGTTGTTGCTGCCGAGGGCGACCCGCGCGAACTTCGAGTACGCGTAGGCGTCCTCGAGGGTCAGCCGGCCACCGGTCAGGACGGCCGCGTTGCCCCGGGCCGCGGTCAGCTTCTCCGCGGTGAAGGACAACGCCTCCGGCCACGAAGCCGGCCGCAGTACGCCGTCCTCGCGGATCATCGGGTGGGTCAGCCGGTCGCCGGTGCTCGCGTAGTTGAACGCGAACCGGTCCTTGTCCGAGATCCACTCCTCGTTGACCTGCGGGTCGTCACCGGACAGCCGGCGCATCACCTTGCCGCGCCGGTAGTCGACGCGGATCGCGGCACCGGACGCGTCGTGCTCGGCCACCGACGGCACCGAGACCAGGTCGAACGGCCGCGACCGGAACCGGTACGCCGCGCTGGTCAGCGCACCGACCGGGCAGATCTGGATGGTGTTACCGGAGAAGTAGCTCTCGAAGGGCTCCTTCTCGTAGATGCCGACCTGCTGCAGCGCACCCCGCTCGATCAGCGCGATGAACGGGTCACCGGCGATCTGCTCGGAGAAGCGGGTGCAGCGCGCGCAGAG
Source organism: Kribbella sp. NPDC056951 (assembly GCF_042674205.1). Classification (NCBI taxonomy): domain Bacteria; kingdom Bacillati; phylum Actinomycetota; class Actinomycetes; order Propionibacteriales; family Kribbellaceae; genus Kribbella; species Kribbella sp. NPDC056951. The sequence continues at coordinate 71,432 of NZ_JBHUQZ010000003.1, read as the reverse complement.
GATGCAGCGCTCGCGGTCCAGCAGCACCTCGGCCGAGATGTTGATCGGCTTCGGGTAGGTCCGCTTGATCTCGTGGAAGCGGGTCTCGCCGCGGCCGTTCGTCATCGCCTGGTTCTGCAGCGGGCACTCGCCGCCCTTGTCGCAGACCGGGCAGTCCAGCGGGTGGTTGATCAGCAGGAATTCCATCTGACCGTGCTGGGCCTTGTCGGCGACCGGTGAGCTCACCTGGGTGCGAACCACCATGCCGTCGGCGACGGTGATCGTGCAGGAGGCCTGCGGCTTCGGCATCCCGCGGCCGTTGCCGGCGTCGGTGATCTCGACCAGGCACTGCCGGCAGGCGCCGACCGGGTCGAGCAGCGGGTGGTCGCAGAACCGCGGGATCTGGATCCCGATCTGCTCCGCGGCCCGGATCAGCAGGGTGTTCTTCGGAACCTTGACCTCGATGTCGTCGATGGTGACGGTGATCAGGTCGGTCCGCTCCACTTCAGCGGTCGTCATGCGTTAGCTCCAGCAGTCGCGAAGACGGTGCTTGCCATCGGGTCCAACGGGCAGCCGCCGTGGGTGAAGTGCGCCAGGTACTCGTCCTTCAAGTGCGCGATCGAGCTGGTGATCGGCGCGGTCGCACCGTCGGCCAGCGCGCAGAACGAGCGGCCGGTGATGTTCTCGCTCAGGTCGAGCAGGGTCTCCAGGTCCGCTTCGGACCCCTGGCCCTTCTCGAGCCGCTCGAGGATCTGCACCAGCCACCAGGTGCCCTCACGGCACGGGGTGCACTTGCCACAGGACTCGTGCTTGTAGAACTCGGTCCAGCGCAGTACGGCGCGGACCACGCACACGGTCTCGTCGAAGATCTGCAGGGCCTTGGTACCCAGCATCGAGCCGACCGCGCCGACACCCTCGTAGTCCAGCGGGACATCGAGGTGCTCGGCGGTCAGCAGCGGTGTCGACGAACCGCCCGGCGTCCAGAACTTCAGCTCGTGGCCCTCGCGGATACCGCCGGCCAGGTCGATCAGCTGGCGCAGCGTGATGCCCATCGGCGCCTCGTACTGGCCCGGGCGGGTGACGTGCCCGGACAGCGAGTACAGCGTCATGCCCTTGGACTTCTCGGTGCCCATCGAGGAGAACCAGTCCGCGCCGTTCTTGATCACGGCGGGAACAGAAGCGATCGACTCGACGTTGTTGATCACTGTGGGGCATCCGTACAGACCGGCGACCGCCGGGAACGGGGGACGCAGCCGAGGTTGACCACGACGCCCTTCCAGCGAGTCGAGCAGCGCCGTCTCCTCGCCACAGATGTAGGCGCCGGCGCCGGCGTGCACGACGACGTCCAGGTCGTAGCCGGTGCCGAGGATGTTGGTGCCGATGAAGCCGGCGTCCTTGGCCTCCTGGACCGCCTGCTGCAGCCGGCGGATCACGTGCAGGACCTCACCGCGGACGTAGATGAAGGCGACACTCGCGCGGATCGCGTACGACGAGATGATGACGCCCTCGACCAGGGTGTGCGGCGAGGCCATCATCAGCGGGATGTCCTTGCAGGTGCCCGGCTCGGACTCGTCGGCGTTCACCACCAGGTACTTCGGCTTCGGGTTGTCCTGCGGGATGAACGACCACTTCATCCCGGTCGGGAAGCCCGCGCCGCCACGACCGCGCAGACCGGAGTCCTTGACGGCGGTGACCACGTCGGCCGGCTGCATCGCCAGCGCCGTACGGAGGGCGTCGTACCCGCCCGTGCGCTGGTACGACGAGAGCTGCCAGGCGTTGATCTGGTCCCAGTTGTCGGACAGTACCGGGGTCAGCATGGTCAGTTCTCCTTCCGCGAATCGTCGCCGTTGACCGCTTGGGATTCCTTGCCCGGCTGGTCTTCCGGACGCGGACCCGGTACGGCGTCCAGCGGGGCCGGCGCGCTGCCGTTGCTGCTGCTGCCGTTCGGGGCGGTCCAGTTGCGCTCGCGGGCCAGGCGGAGGCCGGCCAGCGAGGCCTTGCCACCGGTCGGGCCCTCGTCGGCGCGGCCGTCGGGGAAGCCGGCCAGCACCCGCTCGGCCTCGCGCCAGGAGCAGATGGTGGCGCCCCGCGGCGACTTCACCTCGGTGCCCTCGCGCAGGTCGTCGACCAGCTGGGTGGCCGACTCCGGCGTCATGTCGTCGAAGAACTCCCAGTTCACCGTCATCACCGGCGCGTAGTCGCAGGCGGCGTTGCACTCGATGTGCTCGAGGGTGATCTTGCCGTCCTCGGTGGTCTCGTCGTTCCCGACGTCGAGGTGACTCTTCAGCCGCTCGAAGATCAGGTCGCCGCCCATCACCGCGCAGAGCGTGTTGGTGCAGACCCCGACGTGGTACTCGCCGACCGGGCGGCGCTTGTACATCGTGTAGAAGGTCGCCACCGCGGAAACCTCGGCGCCGGTCAGCCCGAGCACGTCGGCGCAGGCCTCGATGCCCTCCGGGGTGACCCGGCCCTCGACCGACTGCACCAGGTGCAGCATCGGCAGCAGGGCCGAGCGGCCGACCGGGTACCGGGCGGCCAGCTCGCGCATCTCCGCGATCGTGGTCTCGGTGATGTTCGAGTCACCGGTGCTGTAAGGGACCGGGACGTTGGTCGCAGTCGCGTGATCGTTGGCCATCTATCGGTCCACTCCACCCATTACCGGGTCAAGGCTGGCAACGGCGACGATCACGTCGGCCACCTGTGAGCCCTCACACATGATCGGCATCGCCTGCAGGTTTGCGAAGGACGGGTCCCGGAAGTGCACCCGGTACGGCTTGGTGCCGCCGTCGGAGACGACGTGACAGCCCATCTCGCCGCGCGGCGACTCGATCGCCACGTAGGCCTGACCGGCCGGCACCCGGAACCCTTCGGTGACGAGCTTGAAGTGATGGATCAGGGCTTCCATCGACTCGCCCATGATGTGCTTGATGTGGTCGAGCGAGTTGCCCATCCCGTCGCTGCCGACCGCCAGCTGGCTCGGCCAGCCGATCTTCTTGTCGGCCACCATCACCGGGTCGCCGTCCATCTTCTCCAGCCGGTCGGCGCACTGCTCGATGATCTTCAGCGACTCCCACATCTCCTGCAGCCGGACCCGGAAGCGGCCGTACGAGTCCGAGCTGTCCCAGGTCGGGACGTCGAAGTCGTAGGTCTCGTAGCCGCAGTACGGCTGGGTCTTGCGCAGGTCCAGCGCGTAGCCGGTCGACCGCACCGTCGGTCCGGAGATGCCCAGCGCCATACAGCCGGCCAGGTCCAGGTAGCCGACGTCCTTCAGCCGCGCCTTGAAGATCGGGTTGGCGTTGCAGAGTTCGGCGTACTCCGGGAGGTGCTTGTTCATCCAGGTGATGTACTCGCGGATCTTGTCCAGGGCGCCCGGGGGCAGGTCCTGGGCGACCCCGCCGGGCCGGATGAACGCGTGGTTCATCCGCAGGCCGGTGATCAGCTCGAACAGGTCCAGCGTCATCTCGCGCTCGCGGAACCCGATCGTCATCACGGTCAGCGCGCCGATCTCCATACCGCCGGTGGCGATACAGACCAGGTGGCTGCTGATCCGGTTGAGCTCCATCAGGAGCACCCGGAGCACGTTGGCCTTCTCGGGGATCTGGTCCTCGATACCGAGCAGCTTCTCGACCGCCAGGCAGTACGCCGTCTCGTTGTAGAACGGCGAGAGGTAGTCCATCCGGGTCACGAAGGTGACGCCCTGGGTCCAGGAGCGGAACTCCATGTTCTTCTCGATACCGGTGTGCAGGTAGCCGATGCCGCAGCGGGCCTCGGTCACCGTCTCACCGTCGAGCTCGAGAATCAGCCGGAGCACACCGTGCGTCGACGGGTGCTGCGGCCCCATGTTGACCACGACCCGCTCTTCGGGCTCCTCGCCGAGGCCGGCCACCACCGAGTCCCAGTCCTGACCGGTGACGGTGAAGACCTTGCCTTCGGTGGTGTCGCGCGTCGTCGCGTAGGGGTCTGCGTGTGTTTCGGTCATCAGTTGTACGACCTCCGCGTGTCGGGCGGCGGGATGACGGCGCCCTTGTACTCGACGTCGATGCCGCCGAGCGGGTAGTCCTTGCGCTGCGGGTGCCCCGGCCAGTCGTCGGGCATCTGGATCCGGGTCAGTGCCGGGTGCCCGTCGAAGATGATGCCGAAGAAGTCCCAGGTCTCGCGCTCGTGCCAGTCGTTGGCCGGGTACACCGAGACGATCGACGGGATGTGCGGGTCGGCGTCCGGGCAGGACACCTCGAGCCGGATCCGCCGGTTGTGGGTGATCGAGAACAGGTGGTAGACCGCGTGCAGCTCGCGACCGGTCTCGTGCGGGTAGTGCACACCGCTGACACCGGAGCAGAACTCGAAGCGCAGCGCCTCGTCGTCCCGCAGCTGCTGGCAGACCGCGACCAGTTGCTCGCGGGCCACGTGCAGGGTCAGCTCGTTGCGGTCGACGACGACCTTCTCGAGCGCGTCACCACCGACCAGACCCTCGAGCCGGTCGACGGCTCCGTCGAACCACGAGCCGTACGGCTTCGGCGTACCGCCGGGAAGTGCGACCTGGCGGCGCAGGCCGCCGAAGCCGGAGGTGTCGCCGGTCCCGCGGACACCGAACATGCCTTCGCGCTGGTCGATGACCTCGGCTCCAGGCGTCTGAGCGTCGCCGGCCTCCGAGGTCGCCGGAAGGTTCTCCGGCTGGTGCTCACTCATCGAAGGAGACCCTTCATCTCAAGCGTCGGAGCGGCCGTCAGTGCGGCGGCCTCCTGCTCGGCCTGCAGCGCCTTCTTGTGCGCGCCGAGCTTGCTGTGCTGGATCTGGTCGTGGATCTTCAGGAACGCGTCCAGCAGCATCTCCGGCCGCGGCGGGCAGCCGGGCAGGTACATGTCGACCGGGACCACGTGGTCCACGCCCTGGACGACGGCGTAGTTGTTGAACATGCCGCCGGACGAGGCGCAGACACCCATCGCGAGCACCCACTTCGGGCCCGCCATCTGGTCGTAGATCTGGCGCAGTACCGGGGCCATCTTCTGACTGACCCGGCCGGCCACGATCATCAGGTCGGCCTGCCGCGGCGACGCCCGGAAGACCTCCATGCCGAACCGGGCCGCGTCGTACCGCGGTGCGCCGGTGGTCATCATCTCGATCGCGCAGCAGGCCAGACCGAAGGTCGCCGGCCACAGCGACGCCTTCCGCATGTAGCCGAGCAGACCTTCGACGGTGCCCAGCAGTACGCCGGCCGGAAGCTGTTCTTCTAGACCCATATCAGTCCCACTCCAGTCCACCGCGACGCCACACATAGGAGTACGCGATGAAGACGGTGACGATGAAGATGACCATCTCGACCAACCCGAACAGCGCCATCTGGTCGAAGGCCACCGCCCACGGGTAGAGGAAGACGATCTCGATGTCGAACACGATGAAGAGCATCGCGGTGATGTAGTACTTCACCGGGAAGCGGCCACCGCCGACCGGCTGCGGGGTCGGCTCGATCCCGCACTCGTACGAGTCGAGCTTGGCCCGGTTGTAACGCTTCGGGCCGACCAGCGCGCTCACGGTGATGCTGCCCAGCACGAAGAGCGCCGCGAGTACACCGAGAGCGAGGATCGGGACGTAGGGGTGCATCGCTCTGGGCTCCTTCCTTACAGCCGGTGGTCGGTGTCTTTTTCAGTTCGTTTCAGCCAGCACTGTGTTATCAGTACCGGAGTGACTCAGCTCACTCGCCCCGCCGATCAGGCGGCCGGTGCGACCTTCGTGAGCCCGTTGATGATCTTGTCCATCACGTCCCCGTCACGCGGGTCGGTGAGGTTGGCCAGCAACTTCAGGGTGAACTTCATCAAGGTGGTGCGCGGCAGACCGTACTTCGTGCAGAGCCGCATCACCTCCGGATTTCCGATCAGCTTCACGAAGACCCGGCCCAGCGAGTAGTAGCCGCCCCACTCCTGCTTCAGCGCCTTCGGGTACGCCGACAGCGCGCGCTCGCGCTGGTTCGGCTGCCGGTGCAGGGCCTGGGCGGCGACCTCGGCGGCGAACATCCCGGACTCCATCGCGTACGGGATGCCCTCGCCGTTGAACGGGTTGACCATGCCGCCGGCGTCGCCGAGCAGCATCAGCCCGCGGGTGTAGTGCGGCTGCCGGTTGAAGCCCATCGGCAGCGCCGCCCCGCGGATCGGGATGGTCTGGAACTCGTCGCGGAACTGCCACTCCTCCGGCGTGTTCTTCAGCCACGCCTTCAGCAGGTCGGCGTAGTCGACCTTGCCGAAGGCATCGGAGGTGTTCAGGATGCCGAGGCCGACGTTCACGGTGCCGTCGCCCATCCCGAAGATCCAGCCGTAGCCGGGCAGCAGCAGCTTCTGGCCGGTCTGCTTGGGGTCGTCGGCCCACAGCTCGAGCCAGGACTCCAGGTAGTCGTCGTCGTGCCGCGGGCTGGTGAAATACGTCCGTACGGCGACGCCCATCGGCCGGTCGTCGCGCTTGTGCAGGCCCATCCCGATGCTCAGTCGCGACGAGTTGCCGTCGGCCGCCATCACCAGTGGCGCCCGGAACTCGATGTCGGCGCCGTCCCGGCGGCCGTTGTCGTCGACCGGCTTCGCGGTGACACCGACGATGTGACCCTTGTCGTCGAGGATCGGGCCAGTGACGTTGGTCCGCTCGCGCAACTGCGCGCCGGCCTTGACCGCCTGCCGCGCGAGCAGGTCGTCGAAGTCCATCCGGTTCCGGGTCAGGCCGTAGTTCGGGTGGCTGGCCAGATCCGGCCAGTCGAGCTGGAGGACATGTCCGGCGCCCTGGATCCGCAGCCCGTAGTTGCGGATCCAGCCGGCCTCTTCGGAGATGTCGATGCCCATGTTGATGAGCTGCTTGGTCCCGCGCGGGGTGAGCCCGTCACCGCAGACCTTCTCCCGCGGGAACGCGGTCTTCTCCAGCAGCAGGACGTCGAGGCCGGCGTTGGCCAGGTGGTACGCCGCGGAGGAACCTGCGGGTCCGGCGCCGACGACGATCACATCGGCTGACTCCGACTGCTGCCCGCTCGGCACGCTCTCGCTCATCTCATCCCGACCTGGAAGTTGGGGGCTCTATAGGCTGGCTCAGGGCTCGTGAAGGGATTCACTAAGCCTGGTCATCCGACAGTCTAGGACTGCCTGACGCGGACACGAAACTCGCCCCAACCCCCTTGCCAGCAAGCAAATTACGCGCCGTTTTCGTTGCGTAATTAAGCCGGTTTCACCGCCCGGTGGATGGCGACCAGACCACCGGTCAGATTGGCCCAGTGCACTCGCGTCCACCCGGCCGCCTCGATCGTCCGGGCCAACGGCTCCTGCGGCAGCCAGGCCCGCGTCGACTCCGCCAGGTACTCGTACGCCTCGGGGTTGCTCGACACCACCTTCGCCACCGCCGGTACGGCGCGCATCATGTACTCGAGGTAGACCACCCGGAACGGCTTCCAGGTCGGATGCGACTGCTCGAGGATCACGAGCCGGCCGCCCGGCCGGGTCACCCGGAGCATCTCCTGCAGTGCGACGGTGACGTCGTTCACGTTCCGCAGGGCCCACGAGATCGTCACCACGTCGAACGTGTCGTCGGCGAACGGCAGCCGCAGCGCGTCCCCCGCGATCAGGTCCAGCTCGGGGTGGTTCCGCTTCCCGACCCGCAGCATCCCGACCGAGAAGTCGCACGACACCACCTCGGCCCCGGCCTCGCGCAACTTGATACTCGACGCGCCGGTCCCGGCCGCCAGATCGAGGATCTTCATCCCCTTCCGCGGCGCGATCTCGGCCAGCGTCGCCGGCCGCCAGACCAGCTTCTCCAGCCCCATCGTGGCGACCGCGTTCGTCCGGTCGTACCCCTCCGCCACGTTGTCGAACATGGCGGCCACAGCGTGCGGATCTTTGCTCAAGTCGGCGCGGGTCACTTGTCTAGTTCATCACGGCCGCGACAGGCGCTGAAATTCGCTGGACATCGGACGGTCGTACGCTTGCCTCTCGTGGGTGCATTAGCGGCCGTCGTGATCCGGGGCCTGAGCGCTAGCGAGGAGTGGATGCGTGAGTCTGTCTGAGCCGGTCCGATCCGGTCATCAGTCCGCACCGCAGTTGGTGGTTCGGAGCCAGCCGGTGCGCGGGGTCGCAGCGCAGTTGATCGATCACCTGCCGGCTGAGGGTGGGCTGAGCTGGGTACGACGTGGCGACGGTCACATCGGCTGGGGAGTCGCGGCGCGACTCGACGTTGCCGGTGGCAACCGCTTTCGGGACGCCGTGCTGTGGTGGCAGGAGCTGGTCGGATCCGCCGTCGTACGGGACGAGATCGGCGTACCAGGCTCTGGACTGGTCTGCTTCGGATCGTTCGGTTTCACCGACGAGGATCCGGGTGAGCTGGTGGTCCCCGAGGTGATCGTCGGCCGGCGTGGCGGTACCACCTGGGTGACGACGATCTCACCCGCGAGCTCACTCGCCGCACCTCCCGATCTGGTCACACACGAGGCCTCCCCCGTGTACGACGTCACGTTCGCCGACGGAGCGCGGTCCGGGACGGACTGGTCGAGCATCGTGGCCGACGCGATCAAGCGGATCACCTCCGGTGAGCTCGACAAGGTGGTGCTGGCCCGCGACCTGATCGCGATCGCCGAACAGCCGATCGACCTGCGGTGGCCGCTTCGGCGGTTGGCGACGGCGTACCCGAACTGCTGGACCTTCTCGGTTGACGGGTTGATCGGGGCAACGCCCGAGCTGCTGGTACGCCGGGAGAAGGGCCTGATCACGTCCCGCGTGCTGGCCGGGACAATTCGCCGTACCGGGGACGACGCGCACGACTTGGCTTTGGCGGCGTCGCTGGCGCGGTCGTCGAAGGACCTGGAGGAGCACGAGTTCGCCGTACGGTCGGTGGCTGATGCTTTGAAGCCGCACTGCAAGTCGATGAACGTGCCGGAGACCCCGTTCGTCCTACACCTGCCGAACGTGATGCACCTCGCCACCGACGTCGCCGGCGTCGCCAACAACGGCGCCTCCGCCCTAGGCCTCGCCGCCGCCCTCCACCCGTCAGCAGCAGTCTGCGGTACGCCGACCCCGGTGGCACGCGACCTCATCGGCGAGATCGAAGGCATGCAACGCGGCCGCTTCAGCGGCCCGGTCGGCTGGATGGACGCCGCCGGCGACGGCGAGTGGTGCATAGCCCTCCGCTGCGGCCAAGCCGACCCCGAAGACCCCCGCCGCATGCGCCTCTTCGCCGGCGCCGGCATAGTCGCCGGCTCCGACCCCACAGCCGAACTAGCCGAAACCAACGCCAAACTAGTCCCCATGCGAGACGCCCTCGGCGACTAGTTGATTCCCCCACCCGGGCACGCCTGTCGGGGCGCTCGGTGTGTTGCCCACCCCAGCATGAGCCTGGCTGGCCGCGGCGGGTTGCTCACCCGCCGCGGAAGTTGGATGCCGCGCCCAGCGCAACCACCTTGAGCACGGCTCAGTCACGTGCGCACGCGAGACGTGGTCGATGGGCGCCCAAAGTGATCCGTCGCCGGGACCTTGAGCACGGCTCGATCACTCGCGTCAGCGAAACGTGGTCGGTGCGCGCACAAAGTGATCCGTCGCCGGGACCTTGAGCACGGATCAGCCGCGCGTGCGGGCGGGATGTGGTTGGTGGGTGCTCAAGGTGGCGCACGCTCGGTCCGCGGCGGGCTGGAATTGCGCGGGACGGTCACTAGGCTGGGGTTGTGATGAAGCTGACGAAGTTTGCGCATGCTTGTGTTCGGCTCGAGAAGGATGGGAAGACGCTGCTCGTCGACCCGGGTTCATTCAGCGAGGACGCGGTGTTCGAGCGAGCTGACGCCGTACTGGTCACGCATGAGCACCAGGACCATCTCGACATCGAGCGCGTGAAGGCTTTGAACGTGCCGGTCTACACGAACGCCGGTGTTGCCGCGCAACTGGCCGAGCTCGGCGATCGCGTGCATGTCGTCGAAGGTGGTCAGTCGTTTGACGCGGCTGGGTTCGCGGTCAGCGCGTATGGCAAGGACCACGCGGTGATCCTGCCCGAATGGGGCGTGCCGTGCGAGAACGTCGGGTTCCTGATCGACGACGCGGTCTACCACCCCGGCGACTCCTTCACCCAGCCCGACCGCGCCGTACACACGAACCTGGTCCCCATCTCCGGCCCGTGGTTCGCCCTCCCGCCGGCCGTCGACTACGCGCGCACGGTGAAGGCCGAGCAGCTGGTAGGCATCCACGACGCCCTCCTGTCGGAGATCGGCCTCGGCATGATGCCCCGCTTCCTCAACTCCAACGAGCGCCCCTACCGCAAACTCGCCCAGGGCGACTCCCTCACCATCGCCTAACCCCGCGCCTCCTCCACGCGCATTTCAACGGATATCCCCGCAATGTGCTGGTTCTCCCCTCAAGTTTTGAGGGGAGAAGGGGCGACCTGAACGGAGATCCGTTCAAATGGGAGCGGAGGGGTGGTGCGGTGGGTCGGCGGTGAAGCGGCGGAGGTCGGTTACGGGGGTGAAGCCGAGGCGTTGGTAGACGCGATGGGAGTCGGGGTTGCCGAGGTCTGTGCGTAGGCAGACCTGGGTTTGCGGGTGGAAGAGCTGGGCCAGGTGGGCGGTCATGGCGGTGCCGTAGCCGTGGCGGCGGTGGGTGGCGGGCGTGTAGATCGGGCCTAGGCGTACGACGCCGCGCAGCGCCGGGCGGTGTGCGCCGAGGGTCACGGGCTCACCGTCGACCTCGAGGAGCCAGAGGCGGTGAGCCTCGATCAGCTTGTGGACGGCCGCCGCAAGGTCAGCCGCTCGGTCGCCGGGGACCCAACCTCGGCGCTCGTCCTCGGCACGACCCATTTCGTCCAGCCACTCCGCACACGCCGGTACGTCGGCCGCTTCGGCCAGGCGAGGTGTGCCGACGGCTCGCGGTGGACGCAGCTCGGTCAGGCGGTAGAGTCGAACACCGCCTACCTCGCGGAATTGCTTGCCCGTGGCAACCGACCACGCCTCGGCAAATCGTCCAGCGGGTTCACCTGCGCCTTCGATACCGGTCGAATGCGGCGCCACCTTGAGAAGCGCGGCAACCAGGGCGGAAGACGGATCCGGTACGTCGCCCAACCGGATCCCCCGCGGTTCGCGCGCGACCGCGAACCCGCCGGCGACCTCGACCAGGGTCCCGCCCTGGTCCAGTTCCTCCAGCAGGGCAAGGTGTTCAGGTGAACGCATACCCGACGAAGTCCTGCACCGGGCGGTAGCCGATCGCAGCGTAGATCTTGTTCGACGTCGGGTTCGCGAGATCGGTCATCAGGCAGACCTGATCGCCCGCCTCGCGAAGTTGCCGAGTCACATGCGCGGTCAGCGCACTGGCGTACCCACGACCACGGTGCTCCACCGGCGTGTAAACCGGCCCGACCCGAACCGCACCGAAGACCGGGCTCTGGTGACCGACCATCGTCACGATCGCCTCGTCCTCCCAGACCCAGAGGCGCTGCCTGTCCACGCGCTGCTGCAGCCAGTCACGGTCAGCATCAATGCCCTCCGCAGAATGACCGACCTCCAAGCGGTAAGCGCCGAACATCGGCGTCAACGTGTCTAGGTCACCATCGACAGCGAGTCGCGGCGCCCCCTCGGCCTTCTGCTCGACGAACTCACCCAGCACGTGCAGCCGGGACCGGTCAACGACAGCAAACGCCCGCCCGACGCGAGCGCCGTACAGCTCGGCAAACAACCGCGCCGAATCCTCCGCCCCGTGCACAGTCCGAGCCCCGGGCTTCACCACAGCCAGTACGTCGACCACCGGCGGCACCAGTTCGACCGGCAGACCGCCGAGGCCGATCCCACGCAACGCCGTCCAGATGGCCGCCCCGATCACCTCGTCGGTGCCGGAGTGCACGGAGACGAAGACCGGCGGTTCCGGATCGTTCATGATCCCTCGAACGCGGTCAGCGACATTCGTCAGCAGCGAGGTGTTCAGCACCGGATCGCGTTGCAGATAAGGGAAAACCAGCTCCTGAAAGGCCGCGGCGTCGTACGTCGCCCGCGCGATCACGAGGTGAACTCCAGGACCACGAAGTCGGCGACCGGACGATACCCCGCCTCGTGGTAGATCTTGTTCGAGGTCGGGTTGTCCAGGTCCGTGTAAAGACACGCCTCGTTGCCGCCAGCAAGGATCTCCGCGGTCACGTAGCTGGTCAGCGCACCAGCATACCCATGGCGCCGGTGCTCCGGTGGCGTGTAGACCGGACCGACCCGGCAGACGCCGAAGATCGGCCGGTGGTAGCCGACCATGCTCACCGCCTCGCCGTCGACCTCCCAGATCCACATCGTGTTCTCGGCCAGCTTGTGCTCAGCCCAGTCGCGGGTGTCGTCACCCAGTTCCGGGAAGCCGTCCCGCCCCCACGCCGCGACCAGGTCGATGTCCTCGGACTGCATCAGTCGCGCGACTCCGGCCTCGGCGGTCAGCTGCGCCGGAGTGATCAGCTTGTGCAGCCGGGTCCGCATCGCCTCCGCCACCTGACCGCCACGTCGCTCACACCAGCGCTCCGCGAACCGGTGCGCCGCGGCCGCGTCACCGGCGACTCCGCCCGGCACCACTTCGTCGTACACACCCTCGGAGACCACACCGTCGTACAGCTCGAGATACCGATCGGTCACCAGGTCCACGAGGTCCGCGCGCAGCGACCCCAGGTAGACACCGCGCCCGGCCGTGCGCATCGCAACCCCGACCACGTCGTCGTCATGGACAGAGACGAAGTACGGCGGGATGTCGTCGGCCGGCCGGATGCCGACGGCCCGTTCGTGCACGTTGCTGAGGATGACCGTGTTCAGCACCGGATCCTGTTGCAGGAAAGGGAAGACGAGTTCCGAGAAGTCAGCCGGGTCACTGGTCACCTGGACGCGCATGGTCGGGAGACTACGCCTCCCTGAGTGCCACCGGCGAACCCATTTGGGTAGGGGAAAGTCCACCTGGGTCCGGGGGTGACGACCATCGAGTGCGCACCGGATTACCGGGAGTGTTGGGGCAAGCCACTCCAACGGAAGAAGACCGTGATGATCAAGATGGGTTCAGTACTCGCCATGGCCGTCGGCACGCTGCTCGCGGCCGGTCCGGTCGCGACCGCGGCCGCTGCCGACGGGCCGGTGGTCGTGACGGACAAGGGCGCCGTCCGCGGCAAGCTGATCCACGGCGTACGGGAGTTCCAAGGCATTCCGTACGCCGCTCCGCCGGTCGGTGCGGACCGCTGGGGCTCGCCCCGCCCGGCCGCGGCCTGGCGCACTGTGCGCGACGCGACCAGCCCGGGCGCCGCATGTGCGCAGAACGCCGGCATTTTCGGCGAGAAGGCCAGCACCAGCGAGGACTGTCTGTTCGTCAACGTGACCAGCCCGCGGCAGGCCCGCAAGCTGCCGGTCATGGTGTGGATCCACGGCAGCGGCTACCGGAACGGGTCGGGTGCGATCTACCGGCCGTACGACCTGGTGAAGCGCGGCGACGTAGTGGTCGTGACTATCAACTACCGGCTGGGCATCTTCGGCTTTCTCGACCACCCGGCTCTCGACGGTACGACGGCGCGGAACCGCTCCGGCAACTTCGGGCTGGAGGACCAGCAGGCCGCATTGCGCTGGGTCCAGCGGAACGCTGCGGCGTTCGGCGGTGATGCGCGCAACGTGACGGTCTTCGGTGAGTCGGCGGGAGGCATGAGCACCTGCGCCCAGCTGGCGTCGCCGGCCGCGGCCGGACTGTTCCAGCGAGCGATCGTGCAGAGCGGCCCGTGCACGGTCAACAACTGGACCGAATGGGACGGCACGCCCAGCTGGAGCACCAGCTGGTTGCCGCGGCCGCGTGCGATGGCTGAGACGCAGGGTGTGTCGGTAGCAACCGACCTCGGCTGTGCCGACACCGCTACCGCAGCGGCCTGCTTGCGCGGTCTGTCGACCGAGCAGCTGCTGACCAAGTCGGAGTACGGGTTCGCACCGGTGTACGGCGGTGGCGGGGTGCTCCCGCTCGCCCCGGTCGACGCACTGACCAGCGGACGGTTCAACAAGGTCCCGGTGATGCAGGGGATGACTCGCGACGAGTACCGCACGTTCGAGGCGGCACAGCAGCAGTACGGCGTCCCTCCGATGAAGGACGAGGCCGAGTACGCCGCCCGTGTCACCGCCTATGTCGGTACGGCGAAGGCGGCGCAGGTGCTGGCGCACTATCCGGCCGCGAACTATGGCTCGCTGAGTGAGGCCTGGTCGGCTGTCGTCACCGACGCCAACTTCGCGCGGTCTGTGAGCGATGTCAGCCGGGCCCTGCGCCGACAGGTGCCGACGTACGCCTACGAGTTCGCCGACGCGAACGCCCCCTGGGTGGCGAACAGCCCGCAGCCCACCTTCCCGACCGGTGCGTTCCACGCCGCTGAGCTGCAGTACCAGTTCGATACCGATTACTTCGCCGGTCGGCAGCTCACACAGTCGCAGCAGCAGCTCGCCGACCAGATGACTCGCTACTGGACCCAGTTCGCCCGGACTGGTACGCCGAACGGTCCCGGCTCGCCGCACTGGTCCCCCACTGACGGCAACACCGCCCAGAGCCTGGCCCCCGGTCGCGTGCAGCCGATCAACTTCGCCGCCGATCACCAGTACGCGTTCTGGCAGGCCATCTACCGCTAAGGCACGGAATTACACTGCGGACATGTCCACCACGCGTTTGCTGCTGCTCGGGATCGTCCGGATCTTCCAGCCGGCCTACGGGTACCAGCTGCGCCGCGAGCTGCTCACCTGGAACGTGCAGGACTGGGCCAACATCAATCCGGGGTCGATCTACACAGGACTGCGGACGCTGGCCAAGCACGGGTACCTGGCCGAGCTCGAGGAAGGTCCAGGGCACCGGCCCGGGCGGACGTCGTACAAGCTCACAGTGGACGGCGAGACCGAGTTCTTCTCGCTGCTGCGACACCACCTGTGGGCGGTGGACGGTTTCCACCCGGACCGGATGCAGGCCGCGCTCAGCTTCCTGTGGACCCTCCAGCGCGACGAGGTGCTGACCGCACTGGAGGCGCGGATCGCCCAGATCGAGGCCCGGCTGAAGGCGGCCCCGTTCAACGAGCGGCAGATCCAGACCGACCCCGGGACGCCGAACCAGGTCGTCGAGATGCTCCGCATCGCCGCCGCCCGCGACCGCGGCGAGCTCGACTGGACCCGCGAATTCCGCGACCGGGTCGCCGCCGGCGACTACTCGTTCGCCGGCGAACCACCCGACTGGAACCCGGACCCCGCCCTCATCGCCGAATGGCGCGACCGCCCCACCCCCTAGCCCCTCCCACCCCGTCTGGTGGGTACACCCATCGGGTGGTGGGTTGGCCCACCGGATTCGCGTTGGCCAACCCACCGCCGGATGGGTCTACCCATGAGGGGGGAACCATTGACGGCGGATATTCAACTTTGACTATTCAAGGTTGATTGAGCAGACTGTCTACATGATGATCGAAGCTCGCGGACTCGTCCGCACGTTCAAGACCCGGCGGGGGCCGGTGCAGGCGGTTCAGGGGGTGGACCTGGCGGTCGCCGACGGCGAGATCGTGGGTTTCCTCGGGCCCAACGGGGCCGGTAAGACGACGACGATGCGGATGCTGGCGACCCTGATCCAGCCGACCAGCGGTACCGCGACAGTGGCCGGGTGCGACCTGGCCAAGGACCCGGTGGGCGTCCGCCGCCGGATCGGCTATGTCCCGCAGAGCGGGTCGACACTGCCCGAGGCGATCGCCGGTGACGAGGTCGTCGACCACGCCCGGTTGTACGGCGTACCGAAGGCCGAGGCGGCCGCGCGCGGCCAGCGGCTGTTCGAGGAGCTGGATCTGCAGGGACTGTGGCGTCGGCAGTGCAAGACGCTGTCCGGTGGGCAGCGGCGGCGGCTCGACATCGTGATGGGGCTCATCCACGACCCCAAGCTGATCTTCCTGGACGAGCCGACCACCGGCCTCGACCCGCAGGCCCGGGCGAACCTGTGGGAGCACATCCGCGGGCTGCGGGCGCGTGGCGCGACGATCTTCATCACCACGCACTACCTGGACGAGGCGGACGCGCTCTGCGACCGGATCCTGGTCATCGACCACGGCAAGATCGTCGGCTCCGGCAGTCCGGAGGAGCTCAAGCAGCAGGTCTCCGGCGACGGCGTCCGGCTGGAGCTCGCCGACGCCGCGCAGGCGCCTGCGGTGAGCAAGATCGTGCGTGAGCTGGACGGTGCCGTAGAGGTCGAGGCCGACGGTGACTCGGTCGGCTTCCGGATCCCCCGTGGTGGTGCGGTGCTGCCGAGCCTGCTGCGGTCGATCGATGCCCAGGGCATCGAGTTGGAGGGGGTCGAGGTGCATCGACCAACGCTGGACGACGTGTTCCTGACGATGACCGGGCGGTCGCTGCGAGACGAGGACGCGCCTGGCGCGGATGCGCCGCAGGACGCGGCCGGCTCGGCCGCTGGGAAGGGGGCGGCGGCATGAGCGCCGACACCATGAGCGTGGCCCGCGGCAGCAACGTGTTGCGGGAGACGTGGATCGTGTTCAACCGGGCGATGCGGTTGTCGCTACGGAACCCGATGTGGTCGATCCTGATGCTCAGCCAGCCGCTGATGTACCTGTTCCTATTCGGTCCGCTGCTGAAGCCGATCACCGCGCAGATCAGCGAGGGCGCGACCACAAACGCGTACCAGGTGTTCATCCCCGGTCTGATCGTCCAGCTCGGCATGTTCGGCGCGATGTTCGTCGGCTTCGGGCTGATCGCCGAGTACCGGGCCGGCGTGATCGAGGCCGACCGGGTGACCCCGGCATCCCGCATCGCGCTGATGGCAGGCCGAGTACTGCGGGATGTCGTCGTACTGGTCGCGCAGTCGGTGCTGCTGCTCTTGGCGGCGCTGCCACTCGGGCTGCGTGCGCCATGGAAGGGCGTGCTGCTGTCACTGGTGATTGTGGCGCTGCTCGGCGCGACGTTCGCGTCACTGTCCTACTCGGTGGCGCTCATCACCAAGAGCGAGGACGCACTGGCCCCGCTGCTCAACGGGATCGCCATGCCGTTGCTGCTGCTGTCCGGCATCCTGCTGCCGATGCAGATCGGTCCCACGTGGTTGCAGCGGCTGTCTGACATCAGTCCGCTCAAACACGTGGTCAACGGCGTCCGGGCGATGTTCCGGGGTGAGGTCGCCAGCAGTGCGGCGCTCTGGGGGCTGTTCTGGGTCGTACTGCTCACTGTCGTCGGCCTGGCCGTCGGAGCTCGTACCTTCCGGAAAGAATCCGCTTAGCTTCTGTTCATCAGTAGGTCGCACGGCCGGAGTAACGTCCGGCCGTGCGCTCACCTTTGATCCGTGGACTGGTGGGCTCTGTCGTCGTCGCCATAACCAGTCTGGTGACCTCGGTGGTGCCTCCTTCGTCATGGGTGGCGACGTTCCCGGTCACCGGCGATCTGCGCACCACACTGGCCGGCCGGATGATCGCACTGGCGTTCATGGTCGCCGGGCTCGGGCTGATGGCGTGGGCGTGGCTGGAGGTCGGCCGCAACGTCATGGCCGGGCAGAAACCGCGGCTCGTGCGCATGGCGACGTACTGGAGTCTGCCGCTGCTACTGATCCCGCCACTGTTCAGCCGGGACGCGTGGAGCTACGCGGCCCAGGGGGCGTTGGTGGCCGAGGGTTTCGACCCCTATGCGGTCGGTCCGGCCGCACTGTCCGGCCCCATCGTCGAGGCGGTCGACCCACGGTGGATGGAGACACCAGCGCCGTATGGGCCGTTGCCGCTCGCGTACGGCGGTCTGGTGGCTCGCCTGACCATGGATCCGTACGTGCTGATGCTGGCGCATCGCCTGCTCGCCGTCATCGGCATCGTGCTGATCGCCTGGACCGTGCCGCGGCTGGCGAGGGCCTGTCGGGTCGATCCGGTATTCGCGACCTGGCTGGTGGTCGCCAACCCGATGCTGCTCATGCACGGGATCGGCGCTGCCCATAACGACATCCTCATGCTCGGTCTGGCCTGCAGCGCCTTCGCACTGGCCCTCACAGGCCACTGGGGTACGGCGGCGGTCGTGGCCGGGATCTCTGCCGCTGTGAAGCTCCCTGGTGGGCTGGTGGTGATCGCTATTGCCGCAGTGATGAGTCCTCTGGCCGGACGGCTGTCGCGGTTCGCCAGTCTGGCTCTGGCCGGCGTGGTGTCCGTTCTGTCGCTGGTGACGATCGGTGCGTTCACCGGTGTCGGTTCGGGCTGGCTGAACGCGCTCGACGTACCAGGGCTGGTTCGGTCACCGTTCTCGATCGCCAACCTGGTCGGGGACGCAGCCCACGGCGTACTGGCTCTGTTCGGCCAGGACACTGCGGCGGAGCAGTCTCTGGAAGTTGTGAAGCTGGCCGGAATGCTTCTGGCGATCACATTGATCGCCGTACTGAGTCTGCGGTCGTCGATCCACCATGCGGCGCGTGCTGTCGGCATAGCGCTGCTGGCGATCGTGCTGCTCGGTCCGACAGCGCATGACTGGTACTTCCTGTGGTGTCTGCCGTTCCTGGCCGTCGCCCGGCCGGGGCGGCGGCTGGTGACCACCATCGCTGCGGTCAGCCTCATCTTCACGATCGCTGCGCCGCTGAACTCGTCACTGCGCGGTGCGACCATTCCGATCCTCACCACGACCGCACTGGTGATTGCGGTCGTCGCACCGCTGCTCAACCGGCTGCGCAAGCTGCACCCGGCACGTGTGGTCAGACGGACCGAACTGCCGCAACCAGCTCCGCAGCCAACGGTCGATGCGTAGTCCGCGGCACGCGGGCCTCGATCACGTCCACACCGGCCACCGTGGCCGCCAGTGCGGCCTGTAGGTCCGCAGCGTTCTCCACCAGCTGGTACGGCGTTCCAGTCGCCGCGCAGAGTGCGCCCAGGTCGGTGTTGTGCGGCGTACCGAAGACGCGCTCGAAGTGCGACGCGTGCGTCGGGTCGCCTTGCTCGAGGGTGGAGAAGATCCCGCCCCCGTTGTCGTTGACCACGACGATCCGCAGGTCTGGGCGGGCCTCGTCCGGGCCGATGATGAGGCCGTTCGAGTCGTGCAGGAAGGCGAGGTCGCCGATCAGCGCGTACGTCGGCCCTGCGTTCGCGAGGGCGGCACCGATCGCGGTCGAGATGGTGCCGTCGATCCCGGCCAGACCGCGGTTGGCGATGGTCCGGATCGGGACGACCGGAGCCAGGTCGAGGTCGCGGACCGCGTTCGAGGACGCGACCACGAGCATGCCGTCGGCTCCGGCGGCAGCGCCGACGATCGCGGCGATCCCCGGTCCGGTGAGGTCGTCGGCGAGCAGTTTGTCGATCGCCGGGCGGGCGATTTGGTCGGCCTGCTGCCAGCGTTCCAACCAGTTGGTTACATCCGGTCCGGCCACCTCGAGCCCGGTGACCACGGCCGCGGCACGGCGAGCAGGGTCGGGCCAGAGCCCGGTCGGCGCGACCACGATCACCTCGACGTCGGCGCGCGCCAGCAGCTTGGAGATCGGCCGGGACAACGTCGGGTGCCCGAACACCAGCACCCGCTCGATTTCATTCGTGAGATCGCTTGCCTGCAGCAACAACCTGTAGGCCGAGATGACCGCGGGCCCGGTCCTGGACCGGCTGGACGGTTCGGCGAACAGCGGCCAGCGACCACCCTCGGCCGCCAACCGCGCCGCCTGCGAGGCCCCGTCGCCGGCAACGACCACGGTCTTCGGTCCAGGCGCCACAGTCGACGGCTGACCAGCTGCTGCGTGCACTGCGGTCCACGGCCCAGTACTGCGACCATCCAGCGGCTCGGGCCAGTCTTCACCTGCAGTTGGCACTAGCGGTTCGGCGAGCGGGCAGTTGAGCTGCACCGGCCCTGGGTCGGCGTTGCGAGCACCTGTGGCATTGGCCACGGCCCGTGCGACCTGTGAGCGCCAGTACGCGACCTGGCCGAATTCTCGGACCGGAGTGCCCATCTCGTGGAACAGTCGCACAGATGAGCCGAAGACCTTGAGCTGATCGGTCGTCTGGTTCGCTCCGGCACCACGGAGTGCGGGCGGCCGGTCCGCGCTCAGCACGATCAAAGGCAGTCCGCTGTGCGACGCCTCCAGGACAGCCGGGTGCAGGTTCGCGACCGCCGTACCGGACGTCGTCACCACTGGCACCGGCAGACCGGTACCGCGGATCAGACCAATGGCCAGGAAACCCGCCGTACGCTCATCGATCCGGACGTGCAGCCGCAGCCGGCCGGTGCGGTCCGCTTCGGCCAGAGCGAGGGCTAGGGGGGCGCTGCGGGAGCCTGGCGAGACCACAGCCTCCCGGACACCACAGCGGATCAGCTCGTCGACCACCACGGTGGCGAACGCAGTGGACGGGTTCATCGGGCACTCCTCTGTTGCACTCGGGTCAGGCGGTCTTCCCACGCCGCAGTCCGCTCCGGGTCGGCCCGGTTGGCTTCGAGCTGGTCCGGCTGCACCCGCTTGACCGGCAAGAAGCCGTCCACCGGCAGCAGCGGGTCGCTGACCACTTCGCTGGTGAACATGGAGACCGTGGCGAGGCCGCAGGCGTACGGGAGCTCCGGCAGAGCAGCTGCGAGGGCAATCCCGGCAGCGATACCTACTGAGGTCTCCAGGGCGGACGAGACGACGACCGGGAGACCGATCTGTTCCGCGATCTCCAGGCAGGCGCGGACGCCGCCGATCGGTTGCACCTTGAGCACCGCGATATCGGCCGCGTCGAGCTTCTTGACCAGCAAGGGATCCTCGGCCCGGCGGATCGACTCGTCCGCGGCCACGAGCACGTCGGTCCGCCGCCGTACCGCGGCCAGGTCCTCGACCGCGGCACACGGCTGCTCGACGTACTCGAGATCGAAACGGGACAGCTCGGTCAATGCGTGCAGAGCCTGATCGACCGACCAGAGGCCGTTGGCGTCGATGCGCACTTGACCATTACCGATCGCATCCCGCACGGCTTCGACGCGCTCGAGATCGTCTTTGAGCGTTTGACCAGGCTCGGCAACCTTCACCTTGGCGGTACGGCAACCGGATGATCGAACGATCGCTGCGGCCTTCTCGGGGCCGACTGCGGGGACAGTGCAGTTGACCGGTACGACGTCGCGCAGTGGGGCCGGCCAACCGTCGTACGCGGCCTCATGTGCGGCGCGCAACCAGGAGACGGAGGTGGCGTCGTCGTAGTCCAGGAACGGGCTCCACTCCGCCCAGCCGGCCGGGCCCTCGAAGAGCATGCCTTCGCGGACGGTGATGCCACGGAACTTGTTCTTCAGGCCGATCGAGTACGTGATCACAGCAGTGCCTGCCGATCTACCTTGCCGGAGGCAAGCATCGGGAGTGCGTCCAGGTGATGCACTTCGCGTGGGGCCCACGTTCGGGGCAGTACTTCGGCGACAAAGTCCCGCAGCTCGGCCAGGCCCGGTTCACCTACGACATACGCGACCACTCGGGTCCCCCACTCCACATCGGGTACTCCCAGGACCACAGCGTCCTTCACATCTGGATGTTCGAGCAGTCGCGCCTGCACGGTCGGCAGGGTGACGTTGACTCCCCCGGAGATCACTACGTCGTCGATGCGACCGATGACTTTTAGTTGGCCGTCGACGAGCTCACCCCGGTCCTGGGTGCGGAACCAGCCGTCCTGCAACACCTCTGCGGTCAGCTCAGGCTGCAGGCGGTAGCCGGAGAACAGCGTGCTGCCCTTGATCAGGATCCGGCCGTCATCGAGGTCGATAGACGTCCCAGTGAGCGGCTGACCGGCGTACACGCACCCACTACCTGTCTCGGTCATTCCGTACGCCGGGATCGCGGTGACGCCGGCTTCGGCCGCACGGGTCTTCAGCGCAGCCGGAGTGGCCGCGCCACCGATGATGATCGCGTCGAAGCTGCGTAACGCGTCCAGGTCGGTGTCGAGGTACCGGGCCAGCTGAGTCGGCACCATCGCGGTGTAGCGACGGGAGCCAGTCATGGTGGCTGCTGCCTCGCTGAAGCTGTCCTGGAGTAGTACCGGCGACTGACCGGCCACCACGGATCTGGTGAGGATCTGCAGACCGCCGACAAAATATGGCTTCATCGGCAGCAGCCACTGCCCCGGTCCCCCGAGCCGCTCATGCGTAGCCTCGGCCGACGCCACCAGCGCGTCCCGGGACAGCAGCACTCCCTTGGGCTCACCGGATGACCCCGAAGTGGTCAGCACGACCGCACAGTCGTCCTCCAACGGCCGGTCCGGCGCCGCAGCCCGCCGTACCCGCTCCGCAGCCGCCAAATCCGCCGGTACCGGGGCAAACGGCGGGCCGCTGCCATCCAGTACGCCGGTCAGCGCGCGGAGCACGGCGTCCGGCGTACCGGGGACCAGATGGAGGGTAGACATGTCAGTCCGAGCGTACGGCTGAAAGAATCTCTGTCCATGGCCACCCCTGCGCAGTGGATCGAAGGCGCGCGACCCCGCACACTCCCCGCCGCCGTAGCTCCCGTCCTCGTCGGAACCGGAGCCGCGGCGTACCTGGACGCCTTCGCCTGGTGGAAGGCCCTGCTCGCTCTGGGCGTCGCCCTGGCCCTACAGATCGGCGTCAACTACGCCAACGACTACAGCGACGGCATCCGCGGCACCGACGAGGTCCGAGTCGGCCCACTGCGCCTGGTGGGCTCCAAGGTCGCCACGCCGGGACAGGTGAAAACCGCAGCGTTCACCTGCTTCGGTGTCGGCGCCGCACTAGGCATCATCCTCTGCGCCACCTCCAGCTGGTGGCTCCTGGTAGCCGGCGCCGCCTCCCTCATCGGTGCCTGGTTCTACACCGGCGGCAAGCGCCCCTACGGCTACCGCGCACTAGGCGAGGTCAGCGTCTTCCTCTTCTTCGGACTGGTCGCCGTACTAGGCACCACCTTCGTCCAAGCCGAAAAACTGAGCTGGGTCGCAGTAGCCGGTGCTGTGTCAGTCGGCGCAATCGCCTGCGCCCTCCTGGTCGCCAACAACCTCCGCGACATCCCCACCGACACCGTCACCGGCAAGCGCACCCTGGCCGTCGTACTAGGCGCAGCCCGCTCCCGAAAGCTCTACGCCGCCCTAGTAGCCCTAGCCTTCCTCCTGGCCATAGCCTCCGCCTTCGCCACCCCCTGGGCCCTACTAGCCTTCATCGCGGTCCCGCTAGCCATCAAGGCCATCCGCACAGTCCTCAGCGACGCCGTAGGCCCCGCCCTGATCCCCGTCCTCCAAGCCACCGGCCTAACCGAACTCCTCTACGCCATAGGCCTAACCGCCGGCCTCTTCATCGCCTCGTAGCCCGGACCTCATTACCGCGGCGGAGGGCACCAAGAGTCGGGGCCGTGAACAGGTTGTGGTGGGCGTAGACAAGGCGTTACCTGTTCAGACCCATCGCCAGGTCTCCACACCCCCGGGTGCTGGCGAGCGACTACTGGGGTTCAGCCCACTCGCCGGTGGTGGCGAAGGTGTCGAGGGTGGCTAGGTACGGGGTGATGTCGATTCCGCTGGTGCGGAGCCAGGCTTCGTCGTAGTAGGTGTTGCCGTAGCGTTCGCCGCTGTCGCACAGGAGGGTGACGATGCTGCCTCGGGTTCCGGTACGGCGCATTTCGGCGGCCAACCGCAGCGAGCCCCAGAGGTTGGTTCCCGTGGAGCCGCCGACCAGTCGGCCGGTGACTCGGGAGCAGAACTGCATGGCGGCGATGGAGGCGGCGTCGGGGACGGCGATCATGCGGTCGACGACGCCGAGGACGAAGGAGGGTTCGACGCGGGGGCGGCCGATGCCTTCGATGCGGGAGGGGCGGCCGGTGGCGAAGTCGTTGTCACCGGATTCGAAGGCGGGGAAGAAGGCGGAGTTCTCGGGGTCGACGACGGCGACCGAGGTGTCGTGGCGCTGGTAGCGGACGTAGCGGCCGATGGTGGCGGAGGTGCCGCCGGTGCCGGCGCCGACGACGATCCAGGTCGGGACCGGGTGCTGTTCGAGCGAGAGCTGGTCGAAGATCGACTCGGCGATGTTGTT
Source organism: Kribbella sp. NPDC056951 (assembly GCF_042674205.1). Lineage (NCBI taxonomy): Bacteria > Bacillati > Actinomycetota > Actinomycetes > Propionibacteriales > Kribbellaceae > Kribbella > Kribbella sp. NPDC056951. Next base: position 47,539 of record NZ_JBHUQZ010000003.1, on the reverse strand, counting down.
GTTGCCGCGCCAGTCGGTGGCGCGTTCGGCATACGTGAACTGGTCCATGTAGTGCCCGCCGGTCTCTTCGGCCAGGCGCTTGGCCTCGCCGTAGATCTGGCCGGAGCGCTCGACGAAGTGGCAGCGGCCGCCGTAGAACTCGATCAGCTCGATCTTCTCCGGGCTGGTCGAGGCCGGCATCACCGCGACGAACGGCAGCCCGAGCAGCCGGGCGAAGTACGCCTCACTGACCGCGGTCGACCCGCTGGACGCCTCGATCACCGGCGTACCCTCGCTGATCCACCCGTTGCACAGTGCGTACAGGAACAGCGACCGCGCCAGCCGGTGCTTGAGCGACCCGGTCGGGTGCACCGACTCGTCCTTCAGATACAGGTCCACACCGGTAACAGCCGGCATCGGGAACACGTGCAGATGCGTGTCCGCACTCCGGTTCGCATCCGCCTCGACGATCCGAACCGCCTCCGACACCCAGGCGCGCGCCTTGTCGTCCCGACGGTCCACCTCACGACACACCCCGCTGTCACTCATGCGCAGCAGGCTAGGTGCTCCGTCAAGATTTAGGTATTCCGAGCGCGCCTGGGGGCCGAAGCGAACCGATTCAGCAGTCGCGGATGCGGCTGTAGCCGGCCGGGCCCGGGTACTCGACCCAGGTGCTGGTGCCGAAGAGGGCGGCTACTACGACGCCGTCCTTGATCTGTTCGTAGTGGAGGTGGGGGCCGGTGACGTTGCCGGTTTCGCCGACGCGGCCGATCTGGGTGCTGTCGGTGACGGTGGCGCCGACGCCTACTGCGCGGCTCTGCAGGTGGGCGTAGAGGGTGTGCCAACCGTCGCCGTGGGCGATCTCGATGTAGTTGCCGTAGCCGCCGGCGTCGTACGCCGAGCGCACCACGGTGCCTGCAGCGCTGGTCTTGACCGGCTTGCCCAGGTCGTCGCGGCCGGCGCCCCAGTTGAGGTCGACCGACCAGTACGACGGGCTGTGGCCGGAGCGGCTCGCACCGGACCAGGTCTCGTTGCAGCGGAACGGCACTCGGAGTAGCGGACGCGCGAGCGGCGCCATGTCTACCTGGGCGCGGACCGCAGCGGCTTTGGCAGCCGGTACGGCGGCTCGCTGGGCCATGTAGCTCGTCGGGGCCGGTGCAGGGTCGCCGGTACCACCGGCGCCGGCGGGGAGTGCCGGTGTGAGTGTCAGGGCAGCCAAGGCGACTGCACTGAGGACAGGGCGGATCATGTCGTCCTCCAGGGGCGGTTGGAGAGTTTGTCCTCACTAGCGTGACAGTCCGCGTTTGCAGTTACCCGCAATCCGGCCAAAGTCGGTCAGACCCCCGGAGCGAGCTACCTTGGGACGCACACGACGACCTGTGGGGGAATGATGACCAACAACGAGGACCGGCCGACCAGGAGCAGGGTCACGCTGACGGACATCAGTTCGCGCGCGTGGGAGCACCCGGCGGACCGGGGCGCTCTGGTGGCGCTGCGGCAGCTCAAGGGGTTCGACTTCGTGCTGCGGAAGATCTCCGGGCTGATCGACGAGCGCGCCGTGCGGCTGCAGTTCCTCGGATCGGCGATCCGGGTCGACGAGCGCCAGTTCCCGCGAGTGCACCGGCTCTACACCGAGGCGGGCAGCACCCTCGACGTACGGCAACTGCCGGAGCTCTACATCACCAACAGCCCGATCTGGAACGCGTTCACCATCGGTCTGGACAAGCCGATCATCGTCGTCAACAGCGCCCTGCTGCAGGGGCTCGACGAGGAGGAGCTGCGGTTCATCCTCGGTCACGAGCTCGGGCACGCGCAGAGCGGTCACGCGCTGTACCAGTCGCTGCTTTTCTGGCTGATGCGTCTGACCGGTGCGATGAACTGGATGCCGATCGGCGCACTGGGCATCCGGGCGATCATCGCCGCGCTGCACGAGTGGTCGCGCAAGGCCGAGCTGTCCGGCGACCGCGCCGGGCTCCTCGCCGTACAGGACCCGGCTGTCGCGCTCCGCGTGCAGATGAAGCTGGCCAGCGGCGGTCAGCTCGCCGAGCTCGACACCACCACCTTCCTGGCGCAGGGCACGGAGTACGAGAGCTCCGGCGACCTGCGGGACAGCGTGCTGAAGCTGCTGCTCCTCGAGGCGCAGTCGCACCCGCTGGCCGTCATCCGCGCGCACGAGCTGCGCCGCTGGGTCGACGAGGGCGAGTACACGACGATCGTCTCCGGCGACTACCCCAAGCGCCAGGACGACGCCACCGCCTCGATGTCGCAGGAGGCGAAGAACGCCGCCAAGTCGTACGGCGACGCTTTCGCCCGCTCGCAGGATCCGCTCGCCAAGCTGCTGCGCGATCTCGGCGACGGCCTCGGCGGCGTCCGCGACTGGGTCTCCGACAAACTCCGCCCCCCGCGCTAACCACCCGCTCCCCCCACCAACCCCGCACCCCTCAGGCGCGGGGTCTCCCCTTCCTGCCCCACCCACCCCACCCCGCTCATTCACCACAACCCCCCAACTCGATGGATATCCCCTCACCTGGGGGGTTGCCCACTGAGAATCTGAGCAGGCAACCCCCCACCTCCGTGGATATCCCCTCAGCTGAGGGGTTGCCCGTCGAAATCGGGGGTTGCCCCGCGAGATGGGGGGTTGCCTATCGGGATGGGGGTGTGGAGCGGGGTGGGGTGGTGGGAAATGTGGGTGCGGGGTTGAGGGTGGTGGGGGATGCTGGGCGGCATGGTTGAGGTTCGGGAGTTGGGGTCCGGCGACTGGGAGGTTTGGCGCGAGCTCAGGCTGGCGGCGCTGGCCGACGCGCCGTACGCGTTCGGCTCGAAGCTGGCGGAGTGGGTGGATGCACCCGAAGAGAAGTGGCGGGCCCGGCTGGAGCTCGCTGGGTCCCGTAACGCGGTCGCCTACCTCGACGGTACGCCGGTCGGCATGGCCAGCGGCGTTCCCGGGGACGCGGACGGCGTGGTCGGGCTGATCTCGATGTTCGTCGCGCCGGCCGGGCGTGGGAAGGGCGTCGGCGAGCTGCTGATGGGTTGGGTCGAGGACGGCGCGCGGACCGGCGGTGCCCACACCCTCGAGCTGATGGTTGCTGAGGGCAACGAGAAGGCGATCGGGCTCTACGAACGCAGCGGGTACGTCGTGACCGGCAGCCAGGAAGAGGTCGACGGCGACCGCGTCCTGCGGGAACTGATCATGCAGAAACGCCTGTAGACAGAGAAAGACCCGCTTCCCCCCTCCCGGGAAGCGGGCCTTTCAGCAGGCGGGGCCGGTCAGCCCATGTGCACCGGGGTCTTGCCGTCGCCGGCGAGGTCCTTGTGCTTGACCGACAGACCGATCAGGGTAATGATCGCCGATCCGAGGGCCAGGAAGGTCGACCAGAGGAACGCCCGGGTGAATCCGTGCGTGGTGGCCACGGCCTCGAACTGCTTCTGCAGTACGCCGATCTGCTCCGGCGACTGCCCGGCCTCGGCGGCCTTCTGCAGGCCCGGGGCCAGCTCGGTGAACTTGTCCTTGATCGCGTTGGTGGAGACCGTGCCGAGCAGCGCCAGGCCGATCGCACCACCGATCTGCTGGACCGTGTTCAGTACGGCGGAACCCACACCCGAGTCCTCGTCCGCGACACCGCTGACCGCGGTCAGCGTGAGCGGCACGAAGATCAGGCCCATGCCGAAGGACAGCAGCAGGATGAACGGCAGCAGGGCGGTCACGTACGACGAGTCGACCTCGAGCCGGCTGAATCCGAACATACCGGCCGCGACGAACAGTCCACCGGCACCGGAGATCCAGCGCGGGTCCATCTTCGCCACCAGGACCGAGGCGAGCTGCGCCGCGATCACGATGCCGACACTGAAGGGCAGGAAGGCGAGACCGGTCACGATCGCGCTGTAGCCCATGATCGCCTGCACGAAGATGCCCAGGAAGTAGAACATCGAGAACATCGCCGCACCGACGATCAGCATCACGAAGAAGCTGACCCCACGGGTCCGGTTCGCGAGGATCCGGAACGGCATCAGCGCGTGCCGCGAGCGGGCCTCGATCAGCAGGAACACCGCGATCAGCGCCACCCCGGCGATGATGAAGGCCAGCGTCCAGGTGTCACCCCAGCCCTTGGATCCCGCGCGGGTCAGACCGTAGACCAGCGAGGTCAGACCGACGGTGCCGGTGATCGCACCCGGCAGGTCGAACTTGCCCTTCTGGCGTGCCGACTCCCCCAGGTACCGGAAGGCCAGTACGGCGACGATGATGCCGATCGGCGTGTTGATGAAGAAGGTCCAGCGCCACGACACCTCGGTCAGCGCGCCACCGAGGATCAGTCCGACGGCCGCACCGGCCCCGGACATCGCGGCGTACACGGCCATCGCGCGGTTGCGCTCTTTGCCGGCCGGGAAGGTGGTGGTGATCAGGGCCAGCGCGTTCGGCGAGGCAGCAGCCGCTGCGACGCCCTGCAGGATCCGGCTGGCGAGCAGCACGCTCTCGCTCTGCGCGATACCGCCGACGAACGATGCCACCCCGAACAGGACGACACCGAAGATGAACACCTTGCGGCGGCCGAGGATGTCACCGATGCGGCCGCCGAGCAGCAGCAGGCCGCCGAAGGCCAGCGCGTAGGCGTTGACCACCCAGGTGAGCGTGGCGTCGGTGAAGCCCAGGGCGTCCTTGATGTGCGGCAGGGCGATGTTGACGACGGTGCCGTCCAGCACCACCATCAGCTGCGCCATGCTGATCAACGCCAGCGCGATACCTAGGTTGCGGTGACCGTGTTCGGTCACCGTGTCGGTCGGGCGATCGCCCTTCACGACGTCTTCGGACATGGAAAATTTCCCCTCTTGCGCAGTGCCTCACGGATGCGCCGACCAGCCCCTCGCCGGTCAGCTTGCCTGCGACCCCCGCGCCGCAGGCAGGATGATGTGGTCGATCACTCGGAGGATCAGTTCCTCGGTCGGCTGTTCGCCGAGGATGTAGGCCTGGTGCACGATCACGGCCGGCAGTGTCACCGAGAGCATCTCGATGTCGACATCCGGCGCGATCTCACCGCGGGCGACCGCCCGGGTGTACACCCCCGCACTGATCGACTGCCGCGGTGCCAGGAACCGCTCCCGGAACGCCTTCTGCAGATCGGCGTCGCGGTGCAACGCCGTCACCAGCCCGGCGATCACCGACATCGGCAGTTCGTCGGTGAACCCGCCCTCGCCGCACGACATCGCGATCAGGTCGCCCCGCAGGCTGCCGGTGTCGACATCCTCCGGGAGCGGGCAGCCCTTGGTCCGGCTGATCGCGTCCACGACCAGATCGGCCTTGGTCGACCAGCGCCGGTACAGCGTCGCCTTGCTGGCCTTCGCCAGCGTGGCGACCGAGTCCATGGTCAGCCGGTCGTAGCCCAGCTCGGCCAGCACCGTGACGGTCGCCTCGAGGATCTCTTCCTCGCGACCACCCTCGACCCGCGGCCGCTGCCGTGCAGTTTCGATCATCATCACCCTGAGTAAGCGTCCGATTGCAGATAGAACGAAACCGTTTCGTTCTATCCACCACGTTACGCCTCATGTGAACGAATGCACAAAAGATTTTCGGGGAGCAGAAAAGTGGCGTGCGTCACTGTCCGTACCACTCGATGCAGTGGTACGGCGTCAGCAGCGGGGCACCGCTACTGGTCGTCCTCGGCGGTCCGGGCCTGCTCGATCCGCTGCGACATCTTGCCGGCGCGGTGCTCGATCTTCCCGGCCAACCGGTCCCGGGCGGCCCGGAGGACGAAGATCGACAGGATCGAGGAGATGATCAGCGCCACCAGCAACAGCGGGAAGACGCTCAACTGGTTCCGCAGCGGGAAGTAGAGCACCGCGAAACAGATCGCGAACAGCCCGGCCCGCAGGCCGGTGTAGATGGCGAATTCCTTCACGTCACACCCCGGCGTACGAGTGCAGGCCGGACACGAGCAGGTTCACGCCGACGAAGTTGAAGATGAAGACGAACCAGCCGATGATCGCGATCGTCGCGGCCCGGCGGCCCCGCCAGCCCGCGGTCGCGCGAGCGTGCAGGTAGGCGGCGTACACGACCCAGGTGACCAGCGACCAGACCTCCTTGGGGTCCCAGCCCCAGTACCGGCCCCAGGCGTACTCGGCCCAGATCGGTCCGGCGACCAGTACGCCGAAGGTCCACAGCGGGAAGGCGAACGCGAGCACCTTGTACGCCGTACCGTCCATCGCCTCGGCACTCGGCAGCCGGCGCAGCGCGGCCGACATCGAGCCGCCGTCCAGCGCTTTGCGCTCGGCGCGGGCCTTGATCAGGTAGAGCACGGACACCAGGCCGCCGACGGTGAACGCGCCACCGGAGATCGCGGCCGCGGACACGTGGATGACCAGCCAGTACGAGTGCAGCGCCGGAACCAGCGGACCGGCCGGCGTGTAGAGCGCAAGCGTCGCAAGCCCCAGTACGGCGGCCACTACCAGCGTGACCGGGAGTCCCAGCCACTGCAGCCGGTACCGCTGCACGAACGCGAGGTACACCACCGCGACCGCCAGGGACGCGGTGATGGAGAACTCGTACATGTTGCCCCACGGCACCCGGCCCGCGGCAAGCCCACGGGTCAGCACACCGGTGAGGTGCAGGCCGAAGGCCAGGCAGGTCAGCAGCACGCCGATGCGGCTGGCCGCAGCCATCCGCGCGGACGGCGCGTTGTGGTCGACCGGGCCGACCGCGGCCGCCGTCGTACCGCCCGAGGCCGGCTGTCCATCGGAGGTCACCAGGACCTGCGCTTCAGACTCCACCTTCACAACAGCGCGGCCCATCGCCCACTCGGACGCGTGCGAGACCATCGCGATCGCGTAGATGACGGTGGCCGTCGGAATCAGCAGGTTGGAGACCTGTGCGTAGCTCTCCGGACTCATGGCTTCTCCTGCGCGTCAGGTTGGGGTTTCAGAGCGTTGCTGATGGCCTGCAGTTCGTCGCCGAGCCCGCGTTCGGGACCCCGGTCCAGGCCCGCGACCTCGACCACGGTACGCCCGTCCTCCTCGCGGACCCGCACCCAGGTACGGCGCGGGTGGATGAACAGCGAACCCATCAGGCCGAGGATCATCAGCACGACGCCGCCGAGCGCGAGACCGGTCCCGGGGGTGTGGCTGACCTGCAGCTTCACCCAGCGGGAGTACCCGTCGAAGGTGATCGAGCCGGCCTTGTCGGGCAGCGTGAGGCTGTCACCGGGCTTGAGCTGGAAGCGCAGTTTGTCGCCGTCCTTCTCGAACTGGGTCAGCTTGTTCTTGTCCAGTTGGTACACCGACTCCGGCTTCCCGGTCTCCGGCTGCGGACGGCCGTAGAAGCCCGTCATCACCAGCGCCGGGTTCAGATCGTCGGGGAAGACCGAGCGCGGGCCGAGGTCGTCGATGACCGCGGTCGGCAGGAAGAAGCCTTCGAAGCCCAGCGTGACGGGTCGCGCGTCCGGAGCCTTGATCACACCGAACGACGAGAAGTTGCCGTCCTGCGGGAGGAACGGCGCCGGTCCGGAGAACGCGACCTGTCCGGTGCCGTCCTTGACCGTCACCTTCGGCGCGTAGCCGTGGCCGAGCAGGTAGACGCTGCTGCCGTCGAGCTTCAGCGGGTGGTTGACCCGCAGGTCGTACGACTTCTCCGGCCCGTCCGGCGTCTCCTGGTAGGTGACGTCCGCGTTGAACTCGCGCGCGGCGCCCTTCTGCGGACCGCTCTCCTGGAACTTCGCCTCGAAGTCCTTGACGGTCAGCGCGAACGGCGGCAGGTCGTTCTCGGAGTCGAACGCCGAGCCTGACGTGAAGTCGTCGTACTGGGCCAGCGAGTTGGCGAAGCCGTTGCCTACGACAACCAACACGGTGCCGCGGTAACCGAACAGCGAACCCCAGGCGACGCCGATCAGCGCAAGGATCAGGGAGAAGTGGAAGAGCAGGTTGCCGGCCTCGCGGAGATAACCGCGTTCGGCGCCGATCGCGCCGTCGTACGACTCGACCCGGAAGCGGCGCCGACGCAGCTCGCGCGTCGCAGCGTCCAGGACACCGTCGGCGGACTCGACCGTGAAGCTCTCGTAGCCGGCCAGGCGGTTCAGGTTGCGCGGCGGCTTCGGCGGGCGGGAGCGGACGGCCTTCAGGTAGACGCCGAGGCGCGGGACCACACAGCCGATCAGCGAGATGAACAGCAGCAGGTAGATCGCCGAGAACCAGGCCGACTTGTAGACGTCGAAGAGGCCGAGCTTGTCGTAGAACGGCCCGAGCTTCGGGTGCATCTCGAGGAAGTCGGCGACCTTGATCGGGTCGACCCCGGTCTGCGGGATCAGCGAACCCGGGACCGCGCCGAGCGCGAGCAGGAACAGCAGCACCAGCGCGGTCTTCATCGACGTCAGCTGTCGCCACGTCCAGCGCAGCCAGCCCTTGAGCCCCATCGCCGGCAGGTCCGGCCGCCCGTCCGGGCTCGAGCCGGCCGCGATCCGATCCTCGACCTCGGTCATCTCACACCGCCGACCCGAAGTTGGCCACCCATTGCCGCAGGTCCGCGGTCATCACATCCCACACTCCTGTCAGCAACAGCACGCCGACGCTGATCATCAGTACGCCGCCGATCCGGATCACCAGCACCTGGTGTTTGCGCACCCACGCGACCGCGCCGAGCATGCGCCGGAACGCCAGCGCAGCAACGATGAACGGGATGCCGAGCCCGAGGCTGAACACGCCGGCCAGCAGTGCTCCGCGGCCGACACTTCCCTCGGTCGTGGCCAGCGTCATCACGGTTCCGAGCGTCGGCCCGATACAAGGCGTCCAGCCGAAGCCGAACAGGATGCCGAGCAAGGGTGCGGCCGCGATCCCGACCGCCGGAACCCGGTGCACCCGCAGATCCTTCTGCAGGAAGCCCACTCCACCGAGAAAGACCAGGCCGAGTACGACGGTCGCGCCGCCGAGCACCTTGGTGATCAGGCCTTGATGGTCGATGAGCAGGTCACCGGCCTTGCCGAACACCACTCCGGTCAGGATGAACACGGCCGAGAACCCGGCCACGAACAACGCCGTACCGGCGAGCATCCGGCCGCGCTGCTTCGAGCCAAGCTCGGCCGCCGACAGCCCGGTCACGTAGGACAGGTAGCCGGGGAGCAGTGGCACGACGCACGGTGAGAAGAACGAGATCGTGCCGGCCAGCACCGCGATCGGCAGTGCCACCAGCATCGAGCCCGTCATGGCGTCGGCGAACCACTGACCCATCAGCTCAACCAGCGTCCTTGACCATGCCGAGCAATGTGTCCTTGGTGATCGGCGCGATCGCGCGGGCCGCGACCTTGCCTTCCTTGTCGATCACGAGCGTGGTCGGGATCGCCTTCGGCGAGATCTGACCACGGAACCGCAGCACGGCCTTGCCGGACGGATCGTAGATGCTCGGGTAGGGAACCTTGAACTCCTGCTGGAACCTGCGCGCCGGGGCCGGATCGAGGTCGCGGGTGTTCAGTCCGACGAACTGCACCGACGTCCCGAGCTCCTCCGCGGCCTTCACGAAGTCCGGGGCCTCCTGGCGGCACGGTGGGCACCAGGAACCCCAGACGTTCAGTACGACGACCTTGCCGAGCTGGTCGGACAGCGTCCACTTCTTGCCGTCGAGGGTGTCGCCGCTGAGCGTCGGGGCGGGCTTGCGGTCGCCCTTGGCGAAGACCGACACGTTGCCGTTGCCGCTGACGAAACCGGACTGACCCTCCCGGTTCTGCGCCGACTGCTGGCCGGTCGTGCACCCGGTGACCAGCAGCACGCCTGCGATCAAGAACGCCGTACGACGGGACTTCATCACGCGCCGCCGACGAACTTCTTCGGGTTCTTCACCGGCAGCAGGTCCTTGGCCGGTTCGGAGTAGCCGACCGAGACGATCGACTCACCGTGGAAGGTGAACGAGGTCACGCTGGCCAAGCTGCACTGCCGCTTGCGCGGGTCGTGCCACAACCGGCGGCCCTCGATCGCGGACCGGACGATCCAGATCGGCAGCTGGTGCGACACGATCAGGGCCTCGTGCCCGGCGGACTTCTGCCGGGCGGTCTCGATCGCGTCCCGCATCCGGCGGACGATCTGCTGGTACGGCTCACCCCAGGACGGCTTCACCGGGTTGCGCAGCAACCACCAGGCGCTCGGGTTCTTCAGGGCGCCGTCGCCGACGCCGAACTTCTTGCCCTCGAACAGGTTCGCCGCCTCGATCACCCGCTCGTCGATGTCCGGGGTGAGACCGAAGGTCTTGGCGATCGGCTCCATCGTCTCCTGGGCCCGCTCCAGCGGCGAGCTGACCAGGTGCACGATGTCGCGGTTCTTGACGTGCTCGGCCACCCGGTCGGCCATCTGGCGACCGAGATCGGACAGGTGGAAATCGGGGATCCGGCCGTAGAGCACGCCGGTCGGGTTGTGCACCTCGCCATGACGCATCACGTGCACGACCGTGGTTTCGGTCACTGCTTGCCTTTCAGTTCTGTACGGCGGCCGCTGCCGCGGCTGCCGGTGCGAGGGCGGACTCGATCTCGGCGAGCCCGTCGTCGTCGATCGCGCTGCTGACGAACCAGGCCTCGAACGCGCTCGGCGGCAGGTACACCCCGCCGTCCAGCATCGCATGGAAGAACGCACCGAACCTCGGCAGCACCTGAGCGCCCGCATCACCGAAGTTCTTGATGACGGCATTCTCCTCAGACTCCACGAAGAAGACGCTGAAGAGGTTCCCGGCCGCCTGAATGACGTGCGGCACACCTTCCTTGTCCAGCGCGGTCCTCACGAGCTCCTGGATGGTGAGCGCCGTCTGGTCGAGTTTTGCGTAGACCTCATCGGTCGCGAGCCGCAGCGTGGTCAGACCAGCAGTGGTGGCGATCGGGTTCCCGGACAGCGTCCCGGCCTGGTAGACCGAGCCCTCCGGAGCCAAGTGGGCCATCACGTCGGCGCGACCGCCGAACGCCGCGGCCGGGAAGCCGCCGCCCATCACCTTGCCGAACGTCATCAGGTCGGGCCGAACGCCGTCGACGCCGTACCAGCCGGACTTGGTGATCCGGAAGCCGGTCATCACCTCGTCGGAGATGAACAGCGCGCCGTTGTCCGTGCAGGTCTTGGCGAGGAACGCGTTGAAGTTGTCGCGCGGCGGAACGACACCCATGTTGCCTGGTGAGGCCTCCGTGATCACGGCCGCGATCTGGTCGCCGTACTCGGCGAAGGCGGCGGTGACGGCGGCCTGGTCGTTGTACGGCAACACGATCGTGTCGGCGGTGGTCGCTTCGGTGACCCCCGGCGTACCGGGGATACCGAGCGTGATCACGCCGGAGCCGGCCTGGGCCAGCAGCGCATCGACATGACCGTGGTAGCAACCGGCGAACTTCACGATCTTCGCGCGCCCGGTGAACCCGCGGGCCAGCCGGAGCGCCGACATCGTCGCCTCGGTCCCGGACGAGACCAGCCGCACCTTGTCGACCGGCGTACGCGCGACGATCTCCTCGCCGAGCAGCACCTCCGGCTCGGTCGGAGTCCCGTACGACGTCCCACGGGCGACCGCGGCCTGCACGGCGGCCGTCACCTCGGGGTGCGCGTGGCCGAGCAGCATCGGGCCCCAGGAGCAGACCAGGTCGAGGTAGCGGTTACCGTCGACATCGGTGATGTGACTTCCGTCACCGTGAGTCATGAAGCGCGGCACGCCGCCGACGGCGCGGAACGCCCGGACGGGAGAGTTGACTCCACCCGGGGTGACAGCGGAGGCCCTGTCGAAGAGCGCGGCGGACTGTTCTGTGTGGTCGGGCACGACGGCCATTGTTCTCTACAGACCAGTGCATCCGGTGGGCGGGCGGCAGGATTGGCGCTGCCAGGGGGTTCACAGGGGCGTTGTTACGGGCCAGTATGGGTACCCGGTGACTGCACGTACACGGTCGAGGTCCGGCGCGTAACCCACGCAACGGGGCGGACGTTGTACCTATTGCGACGGTTGACCGGCAACGACGAAGGACCTGTTCGCAGCGTGGGGCTGAGCAGGTCGATGAGTCACGGAGGGGATCATCGATGGCGAAGGGCAAGCGCCGCGCCACGGGAAACGGCTGGCGCTCGGTTGCGCCGCTCATTCCGCTGGCGCTGTTCGCGAGCGCGTTCACCGTCAGCGCAACCGACGATCCGGCGGTCGCCACGGCGTCGCTGGAACAAGGACTGTCAGGTAAGGACTCGGTCGTCGTACCGAACACCCCGATCGCCGAACCGGCCAACGTGCCGGTGCCGGGCGTGGTGGGTCACGGTGTCGAACCGGGTGAGCCGGCCAACCAGGTGGTGTCCGGCTTGTCCCGCAACGGCATTCCGAAGGCGGCACTGAAGGCGTACTCGCGGACCCAGCAGTTGCTGGGGCAGGCCGATCCGACCTGCCATCTGCCGTGGACACTCGTCGCCGCGATCGGCCGCGTCGAGTCGAACCACGGCCGCTTCGGCGGAAGCATGCTGAACAGCAAGGGAGTCGCCGTACCAGGGATCTTCGGGCCTCGGTTGGACGGCACGAAGACGGCCAAGATCAACGACTCCGACGCGGGTGCTTTCGACGGCGACACGGCCTTCGACCGTGCGGTCGGGCCGATGCAGTTCATCCCCGGCACCTGGCGTTCGATGGGTGTCGACGGTGACGGCGACGGTGTCCGGAACCCGCAGGACATCGACGACGCGGCGATGTCGACCGGCGTCTATCTGTGCTCCGGCAACACCGACATGGCCAAGGCGAGCGACCTGACCAAGGCCCTGCTGCGCTACAACCACTCCACCGACTACGCCAACCTGGTGATGAACATCGCCAAGGCGTACGCCACCGGCAGCTGGATCGCCGTCGGCAACGGCACCGAGGACGGCAACCAGGGCGTCGACCGAGCCGGCGACCAGATCGCCAACCCGAACATCGACGCCCCCGCGGACCACAACCTCCCGCAGGCGACCGACCAGCAGACCTACCCGCCGGTCGTGCCGACCACGGGTCCGGTGGAGCAGCCGGGCAAGCCGGGTACCAACCCGACCAAGACCCCGCCGACCACAACCAAGCCGCCGACCAGCAAACCGACGGCCAGCAAACCCCCGACCTCCAAGCCGACCGAACCCGGCACGCCGTCCCCGAAGCCCCCGACGACGTCGCCGAAGCCCCCGCCGCCCGGCGTGGCCACCCTGCAAACCGCCGTCGGCCTGATCGTCGGCACGGTCGGAAGCACAGTCACCGAGTTGTCGAAGGCAACGACGTACTGCCAGTCGGAGATGACGAAGGCCCACATCACCAAGCCGACCCAGTCCCAACTGCAGAAGTGCGTCACCGCCTACCAAACCGGCGGCACCAAGGCCGTCGAAGGCGTCATCCGCAACCTGCTCTCCCTCCTCGGCCTCCTCCTCGGCGGCTGATCCCCCAGACGGCGCGCCTGCCCCCACCCCTCCCTAGGCGCGCCTGGCGACGCCACAGAGCTACTCCCCCCCAGCTCCGTGGCGTCGCCCTTTACTACCCTCTCGCGGCCTGACTACGCCCGCTCCTCAGTCGGGTGCTACGCAGTCCACCCCACCCGCCCCTTTGCGCGCTCGCAGCGCTCGCTGGCTTGCTCGCTACCGCTCGCGCTGACCACGGGCCGCGTGCGCTGCAGGCAGGCGCAGGTGCTGCACGCCTGGGGGGACGACCCGGACGGTTGTGTTCGAGCCAGCGCGCGTTGCTGCGGACACACGGCACTCCACAATTGCGGATTGCATAGTGCGGTCAGGCGTGGCGGTCGCCGCCAGGTGCATTTGTGGAGTGCCTGCGGTCCGCCACCCGTGGGCGTGCGCGGACCGCAAGCACCCAGTAACCGCGCTCGGGACGCCTTCGCGACACCGACCTGAGCGTGAACTCCGCGGCCAAGCCGCGCTTACACGGTGGTGACCGTCCGCTCTCCGCGCCGGATTCGCAGGAGCCGACGACTCTTCCTCTGCGTCGGGTAGGGGGCGACGCATCGCCGCTGCACCGACCTGCGCCACGCGCGACCTGTGGTCAGGGCGAGCGGTAGCGAGGAGGTCAGCGAGCGTGCGAGCGTCGGAGGGGGTGGGTGGGGTGGACTGCGTAGCACGCGACGTAGGAGCGCGCGTAGTCAGTTCACGTGGGGGAGATCAGCTGAAGCGCTTGGCTACCTGCTCGACGCGGTCTACCAGGTTGAGGTCGTAGGCGACGCCGGGGATGTAGAAGATGACGTAGTCGGCGCCGGCTTCGAGGGCCGCCTCAACGCGGTTGGCGAGTTCGTCTTCGGTTTCGATGTTGTTGTCGTTGGAGAAGCGGTCCCAGTCGATCGGGCCGCGGGCCTTGTCGGTGGCGAGTTTGGGGTCGTCGCCCTTGTCGATGGGGAAGACGTTGATGCCGGTGGACTTGATGATCGAGTCGTAGTCCCGGTCGAGTTTGTTGCAGTGGTCCTTGAGGACGGCGACCTTCTCGCGGATGACCTCGGGGTTGCCGCCGCCGATGTTGGCGGCGTCGCCGTACTGGGCGACGAGTTTGAGGGTGACCTGGGGGCCGCCGCCGCCGATCCAGAGGCTGGGCTTCTTGCCGCCGGCGCCCTTGGGGAGGTTGATCGGGCCGTCGATCGAGTGGTACTTGCCGTTCACGACCGGGCGGTCCTCGGTCCACATCCGGTGGATGATCTCGGTGGCCTCGCGGAAGGCGGCCATCCGCGGCTTCACGTCGGGCCACTCGTAGCCGTAGGCCTTCCACTCGTGCTCGTACCAGCCGGCGCCGATCCCGGCGTACAGGCGGCCGTGGCTGGCGACGTCGACGGTGGAGGCGATCTTCGCGTACAGCGCGGGGTTGCGGTAACCGTTGCAGCCGACCATCTGGCCGATGTTCACCCGCTCGGTGTCGCGGGCCAGCGCGGCCGTCGCGGTCCAGCACTCGAACGTTGTGTTGTCACTCGGCTCCGGGACCGTGTGGAAGTGGTCGAACAGCCAGATCGAATCCCAGGACTGCTCGTCGGCCCGCTTCGCCACCGCCGTCATTGCTTCCCACTGCTCCACCGGATCCGCGATCTGCGCCAGATCCATCTTCCAGCCCTGCGGCACGAACAAACCGAAACGTGTAGTCATGGTCTCCATCCTTTCCATCCGCAGGGCCGCCGGTCCATCGATCCGAGTACTGAATTCGTTCTCAATCAGAGCACCAGAACTTCTGAATCACTCCCGGCGTCGTATCCCCGGCACGCGATCCGAGGAGGAACCATCACCAAGTTCGACGAGCTCTTCGCCCACGCCGTACCGCTGATCGCGGGCGGCACCCATGTACGGGACGAACCGCCGGTCGAGGGTGGGCGGTGGCCGCTGTCGGTGATGCTGCCGGCTGACGATCCGCGGCTGGACGCGTTGACCGCGGAGGCGGCGGAGATCGCCGGGGCGTGGCATTGGCAGACGGGACAGCTCGGGTCGGCGCACTTCACGGTGCGGGCGCTGGAGGGATATCGGAGCGAGGTCCCGGTTGGGGATCCGGCATGTGGTCGGTATCTGCGGGCGATGGCCCGTACGGCGGGTGGTCCGTTCCGAATGCGGGTCACCGGGCTGACGCTGACGCCGGGGTCAGTGATGGCGTGTGCCGAACCGGTAGACCCGGCAGCTGATGCGTTCATGGACGATCTTGCGGTGGAGCTCGGAGCGGATGCGTGGTTCGAGCAACCCCACGGACGACGGGACATCTGGTACGTGAACCTGCTGCACTTCACGGGCGAGATCGTTGACCCCGGCAAGCTGATCGATTGGGTCGCGGAGCGTCGTACGGCGGCGGTCGGGGAGCTGTCGATTCCGGCGGCGGCGCTGGTGCGGTTCCAGCTGGTCGGCGGGGAGCGGCCGCATATGCGGCCGGTGGGGTTGTGAGCGGACGGTTAGGCGATGGTGAGCGGGCTCCGCGAGCCTGTGCGCGTCATCCCGTTCTGGTCCGTCACCCCCGGCGGGCCTGAGGAAGGAGCCACGATGTCCACATTCCGTAAGTCTGCTGCGCTGACCGGTGCACTCGCCGCCGGGGTCCTGGCGGTGTCCCTCGCCACTACCGGCACCGCGTCGGCCGCCACGGTGAGCGGCGGCTGGTACAGCACCAGCGGCGCCTGCAACCAGTCCGGCAAGAACATCACCAGCAACCCGTCCAGCCCGTACGAGGGCTGGTCCTGGAACTGCAAATACGTCAGCACGCACAACCCCCACTGGCACCTCCTCCTCACCAGCTGAGCAGCACCTGCCGGCTCCCACGCTCCTGACCGCTCGCGGTGGTCAGGGGGCGTGGGTATACGTGCACCCGATCCTGACCGAGAATGTGGCGTGTACTTTCGCCTGCTCGGACCGGTCGAGGTGGTCGCCGAGCCGGTCGCTCTCGGCGGCCGGGAGCGGCTCGTGCTGGCGATGCTGCTCATCAACGCCGACCGGGTCACGCCGTCCGACCGGCTGATCGACACGGTCTGGTCGCGCCCGCCGCGGTCCGCCCGGCAGCAACTGCACAACCTCATCGCCCGGCTGCGCCGCAAGCTGGACGCGGCCGGGGACCTCATCGTGACCCGTCCACTGGGTTATCAGCTCGCTCTGGCCGCCCACGAACTCGACCTGCACAGCTTCCGGCTGTCCGTCCTCCGCGGGCGGGAGCAACTGCAGTCCGAGCAGTACGACGACGCCCGGGTCGAGTTGGGCACTGCGTTGTCACTGTGGCGCGGGGACGCCCTCGCCGACCTGTCCGGTGACTGGGCCGCGGCGACCCGCGAGTCGCTCCACCGCGAGCGGGTTGCGGCCGGCGAAGCACTCGCCCAGGCGCAGCTCGCCACGCACGATCACACCGGCGTTCTCGAGACCGTACAGATGCTGCTGGCCACCGATCCACTGCACGAAGGTCTGCACGACCTTCGATTGCGCGCCCTGGCCCGGAGCGGCCGGCGTACCGAGGCTCTCAGCGCCTACCAAGATCTGCGCCGCCGGCTCGTCGACGAGTTCGGTGTCGAGCCCGGGCCGGATCTCCAGGAGACCCACTGCAGCCTTCTGCGGGAGGTCGACCCGCCGCTGGCCTCTCCTCGGCACGTGCCCCGTCAGCTGCCCCGTCCGATCGCACTGGTCGGACGGGACGAGCTCCTCGGCCGACTGACCGCTGTCCTGCGGACGCCGGAACCACGTCCGGGCACGGTGCTTCTCGTGGGAGCGGGCGGCATCGGCAAGACATCGCTCGCCGTCGTCCTCGCCGACCGCGTCCAGGACGAGTACCCCGACGGCACCCTGTACGCCGAGCTCGACGGCACCTCGCGTGACCCACGGGACCCCGACGAGATCATCGACCGGTTTCTCCGCGCGCTCGGCACCACTGCTCCCGCCCCTCACGCCGGACGGGCGGAACGGCTGGCGCTCTATCGCAGTGCGATCGCGAACCGCCGCGTACTGGTGGTGCTGGACGACGCCCTCGACGAACGACAGGTCCGCGACCTGCTCCCGCCGTCGCCGCGTTCGGCCGCAATCGTCACCTCACGGCACCGGCTCGCCGGCCTCGACGACGTACTCCGCCGCAACGTACCGACCCTGTCGACCGAGGTCGCCGTCGAACTGCTGCAGGCAGGTCGGGACATCACCGATCCGGCACCTGAACTCGCCCGGTCTGCCGTGCAACTGTGCGGGCACCTACCCCTCGCGCTGATGGTCGTCGCGGCCCGGCTGGCGTCCGGTGTCGTCGATCTGGCCCAGGTGGTCGAGCATCTCAGCGAGGAGCACATCCGTCTGGACGAGCTCGCGATCGGGGACGCCGACGTCCGGGCAAGCATCGCGCTTTCGTACGACGGACACCTGTCCGCACCCGCTCAGCGACTGCTACGGCGGGTCGCCGCCGTGTCCGTGACGACTTGGCCGGCGTGGTTCGCCGGCGTGGTGCTGGACGACGACGTACTTCTGGGCTCACGGGCGCTGGACGAACTTGTCGACGTCCATCTCGTCGAGCCGTGCGGTCGTGATGCCGCGGGTCAGCTCCGGTTCACCCTGCATCCCCTGGTGGCGGCGTTCGCCGGCGAGCGCGCTGCCCGCGAGGATGACGCGAGTGCGGTCGCGGGCTGTCGTCGTACCGCCGCCATGGCCTGGCTGGGACTGGCCTCGCAGGCCGACGACGCTTTCGGTCACGGACTGCGCCCGGTGATCGGTCCGGACGGCGCCACGATCCCGGCGGGTCTCCCGCCTCATCGCGTCTCCGTCGCGGCGGAGCAGCCCGCGGCGTGGTTCGACGCGGAGATCGACAGTATCCGCGACCTCGTCCACGCGCTGAGCCGCGCCGGTGAGCTCGATCTAGCAGCTGCCCTCGCACTGCGCTCGGACGGTTACCTCGTGGTCCGCGGCGAGACGCACGTCCGTGCTGGCCTGCTGCGGCGGGTCGTCGACTGTTCGGACCTGGTACTGCGCTGGGGCGTCCTGCGGTCGCTGTTCCACACCGCTGCCGAGGCCGGACGGTTCTCCGAACTGGCTGATCTGGCCCAGGCGCAGCTCGACGTCGCTCGCAAGCTCGATGCCGGGGCGATGGAGCAGAACGCCCTGGTGCAGCTCGGCTGTGCACTGCGCGAGCTGGGTCGTTTCGAGGAGGCGACGGCGAGGTTCGAAGACGCCTCGTCCGGCGCGCTGGCACGAGACGACACCATGATGGCCGCCCTGGCACGCGGGCACCTCGGCGTCCTGCTGGCTCGCACCGGACACCCGGTCCGAGGCGCGGCGCTGGTCGCCGAGAACCTGCAGGCCGAACGGCTGCGCGGGCCGTCGCGGCGACTGAGCGTCTGGCTGGTCACGTACGCCGACTGCCTCGCGCTGACCGGTGACGCAGCGGCGGCCGAGCGGGCGTTGGACGAGGCCGAACAGCTCGCCACCAGCTTGGCGGACCGCAACGTCCTGCTCGACGTCGCCCAGACCCGAGCGGCGATCGCGCTGCGCGCCGATGACATCGATCGCGCCGAACGCATCCTCGGCGACAGCTCGGCGTACGGCGAATCGAGCACACCGGAGTCGGAGCCGACCGACGGGGAGTTGCGCCTGCGCGCCGACATCCTGCTCGCTCGTGGGCGAGCAGCTGACGCGGCCCCGTTGCTCGAGCGGGCCGTCGGCCGGCATCGGCGTGAGGGCGTCCGGTTCGAACTCGCCCACGAGCTGGCCCGGCTCACTGCGGTCCACGCGGCCCTGGGCGAGCAGGATCGAGCCGGCCGACAGCACGCGGAACTTGTCGTCCTGCTGCGAGAGCTCGGGATCGGTCTCGACGATCTCCAGCTTCCCCCGGTCGTCGCGCGGATCGGAGGGTACGATTTGCTGGAGATTTCTTCGGAATAGCGAAACATGGAGGTCGGCATGCTGGCTGTCGTGGTGGGCGCCGGAGGGGGAATCGGCGGAGCGTGCGCGCGACAGCTCGCTGAGCAGTACGACACGGTGCTCTGTGTTGATCGCGACCTAGCCGCGGCCGAACGCACAGTCGCGGAGATCGCGAGTCCGAGCGCGCAGGGTGCGGACGGTGTAGGCCCACGAGCGGTTGCGCTGGCGGCGGATGCGGCTGATGCGAACTTTGGGGTGCGGGTGGGCGCGGCTGCTGCTGAGTACGGAGCCGTGGGGTGCGCGGTGTACGCGGTGGCTTATGAAGAGCACACTCCGGCTGTCGAGCTGAGCCGTGAGTCGCTACTCAGGAGTCTGACGGTTGGGCCGGTGGGGGCGTTCGAGTTCTTCCGCGGACTGACGCCGGCCGAAGGAGCGTCGTACATTGCGATCGGGTCGCTGCACGAGACGCAGCCGTTCGCGAAATGCCTTGGCTACAACGCAGCACACGGCGCACTCGGGCAGGTCGTGCGGACGCTCGCCCACGAGTGGGCTGACCGCGGGATCCGGGTGAACGCCGTCGTACCGGGCTGGATCGCGACTCCCGGCGAAGAGGTGTTCCACGGCGCCGAGGCGCTCAAGGCGGCGGGCGAACTCCTCCCATTCGGGCGGCACGGTCGGCCGGAGGAGATCGCGGCCGCCGTTGGCTTCCTGGCCTCGGAGGCGGCCGGGTACATCTCTGGATCGTTCCTGACCGTCGATGGCGCGCTGTCCACTTCGCTCGCCCGGCTGCGAGGACTCTGACGATGAAATACGTCTGCGTGTTCGCCCACCCCGATGACGAGATGCGCTGCCTGGGCACACTGTTGCGGCTACGCGACGCCGGGCACGAGTTCGCGTTCGTGACGATCACCACCGGCGACAAAGGGCTGCCGTATCACCCGCCGGAGGAACAACAGCGAGCCGCCGAGATCCGGACCGTCGAGATGCAGGAGGTCGCGGCGTACTTCGACGCCGAGTACGTCAGCCTCGCCCGCGAAGACGGTTTCGTCATCGAGGACGCCGAACTGCGAGCCGATCTGATCCGCACGCTCCGCCGCGTCGGTGCCGAAATCGTCTTCACCCATTGGACAACCGACTACAACCCCGACCACGTCCTCACCGCGAAACTCGTCACCGACAGCGCCCTGCTCGCGCCGCTCTCGTCGTTCGCCCCCAGTCCCGGCGTCCTCGCCCACGCGCCACGGATCTGGTACGTCGATCCCGGCCCCGGCCACGGTTTCGAGGCCACCCACTTCGTTGCCTTCGGCCCCGAACACGCACAGCGCAAGGCCGAACTGATCCGCAGCCACCGCAGCCAAATGGACGTCATGCGCGAACTCAGCGGCGGCGAGGACTACGCCGACCAGATGGCCGAGCAGGACCGTTTCACCGGCCGCCGCCTCCTCGTCGACCACGCCGAGTCCTTCCGCCCCTGCCTCACCGAACGCCGAATCCCCTGGCCCTCCGACCTCCCCGCCCACCCCGGACTCGTTTGATGGGAACGGGTCAGGCGACGCGATACCTCGCCACGACTTCCGGGTTGACCTGTACGCCGACGCCTGGGGTGACGGGGACTTGGACGTGACCGTCTATCAAGGACAGGCCGTTGGCCAGGTCTCGGCTGATGGGGGCCGAGGAGACGTTGTACTCGACCATGACGGGGTCGGGGAGCCAGGCGGCGGCTTGGACTGTGGCGGCGGTGAGCAGTGGGGAGGTCCAGGCGTGCGGCACGATGCGACGGCCTTCCCGCGCGACCGCGACGGCCAACCCCTGCAACGCCGTGAATCCGCCGCACCGCGACAGGTCCGGCTGGATGACGGTGACACCGGGCTCGGCCAGCAGTTCGTCGAACTCGTCGCCGCCGAGTTGCTCACCGGATGCGATGGTGAGACCGGTCTCCCGACCAAGCCGCGCCAGATCGCGCGGTCGGTCGGCCCGGAACGGCTCCTCGACCCAGTACGGATCCAGGTCCTCGAGACTGCTGACAAATCGCCGTACGGCGTTGAAGTCGCCCGGCAGGTACCCGTCCACCATCAGCCGTACGTCGGGCCCCGCCTCCGCACGAGCGGCGGCCAGCAATGAGCGGGACCCCTCGGATCCCCACGGCCCCCAACCGAACTTGATCGCCCGAAACCCGCGGTCCAGATAGGACCGAGTCGCCGCCCGCATCTCGTCTGGCGTCTCCCGGAACAGCGTGCTCGCATAGGCCAGCACTCGGTCCCGACGCCGACCGCCAAGCAACGAAGCCACCGACTGACCCGACAGCTGCCCGCAGATGTCCCACACAGCCAGGTCGATCCCACTCAGAGCATGCAGCGCCGGTCCGCGCCGGCCGTGGTACCAGGAGTGCTGGTAGAGCCGGTCCCACAGCGCAGTCCGGTCCCACACACTCTGGCCGACTGCTGCGTCACGCAGACCGGCACAGAACGCCGGAATGTGCGACACCGCCTCCACGATCGCCTTGACCACCCACGGGTGCGAGTCCACGTCGCCGTACCCGATGACGCCGGCATCGGTCGTCACCTTGATCAGGCACGTATGCCGGGGCCCGGCCCGCTCGTCGTCGCCGAGCCGGGTCCCGTACTCGATCCCGTTGTCGAGGATGAGCACCTCGACATCGGTGATCTTCACGTCAGTCAGTGTCGTCACCCTTCCGAGAACACCACATCGGCGAAGTAGTTGCGGTTCTGGTAGGACAGTGTCGGGAAGTCGCCCGCCTTCAGCGCATACAACCCAGGCCCGCTGGTCGACAGCGCACCGTTCTGCCGCACGGTTGCCAGCCCGTTCTCCGTCGCGCTGTAACCACCGGCCGAGCTGTACGAGATCACGTACGACGTGAACGCGTCGATCGTGACCGCCTGTGCGAACCGCACCTCCTGCCACCCGGACGCCGACTCACCCACGAAGGTCGCACTGGTCAGCTTCTGACCGGATGCGGTCCACAGCGACCCGACATGCGTCCCGGTGTTGTGCGTCCCCTTGAAGAACCGCACCCCGTGCACCTTGCCGCCCGCCGTACTGCTGAACTTCACGCCCATCTCCAGCGACGTCTGCTCCGTCGCCCCGAACACAGGTGCATCGCTGACGTTCCACAGCGCGTAGGTGTCCGGCTGGAAGATCACATCGGCCCAGTAGTTCGTGTTCAGGTAGGACTGGTTCGGGTATGACGTCGGTCCGTAGGAGAAGTAGCCGGCGCCGGTCGGGGTGTGCACGACTCCGTTGTCCTGCGTGCGTCCGTCGAAGAAGTTGTGGTTGTACCCAAAGGTCCCGTTCGGCGAGTGGTACGAAGCCGTGTAGTTGCCGCCAGCATCAATACGCACCGGCTGCTCGAACCGCACCTCCTGCCAACCCGCAGCACTCTCACCCGCGAAGGTGGCGGTCGCCAGCTTCGCCCCCGAAGGCGACCACAGACTTCCCGTGTGTACGGCGCCATCCCCCGGAGCCTTGTAGAACTTCACCCCCAGTACGACGCCCGGCCGGTCGACGCGGAACCGCACGCCCAACTCGGTCTCCCGCGAATCGGAGTAGTACTCGACCGCCGGACCCTCCTCGTCGTTCCACAGCGACCGCGGGTAGGCGACGCTCGGCCGTTTCGCGACCTTGAACGTCCATTGCCCAGTGATCCACTGCCCGGAGGTGTCCCGCGCCTGGAAGCTCATCCCGCAGGTCTGCTCGTACCGCCACGGCGCACTCGGGGTGAACGTCGCCGTCCGAGTCTCCGGGTCGAATGTCGTCCGCCCCGGCGTACCGGCCTCGATGCCGCCCTCGCGGAGCGAGACGGTCGCCGGATCGATGTCGTCGTAGAACACCACCTGCGGAGTCCGGTGCGGCCAGACAGAGGTAGCGCCGTCAACCGGCGAGATCTTGCGACGCCCCACCGGGTACTGCGGCGGCCGGCCGACGCGGTTGACCCGCCCCGGGAACCCGTCGGCGTACTGCGGGTACGGGAACGGCGAGCCCCACAGCACCTGCGCCAGCGACCGGAATGGCAGCCGCAGATTGTTCGACTGGATCTCCTCGGCCTCCGTCGCCGGGAGGGTCCACAGGTGCAACTTGGCGCCGCGCAGACCTGGGTGGTTCTTGTCGACAACCTCCAAGTCGGCGTCCGGGCGCGGGCGTGGGAAGACGCCCGGGTGGAACCGGTTGTAGATCGCCTCCGCATTCGGGATGCGCCCGTTGTGCGCCGGCGGGGCGGGCGGGTCGTAGTACAGGAACTCGCCGTTCGAGTTGGAGACCTGGTACCCCGCTTCGAGCAACTGGGTCGGCGTCAGCCGGTTGGGCCAGGTGATCCAGTGCTCGAGGATGATGTTCTCGTTCAGCTTCGCGCGCTTGATGCTGTTGAGCAGACCGTCGCTCCAGACCCGCAACTGCTTGTTGTGCGCCCGTACCGTCTCATTCATCTGGTTCAGGAACCCGGTGAAGATATCCACCGGGTTCGCATCCGCGCCGTACCGCTGCTTGGCGCTCTGCCCGAGCTGCGGATACCGGGCGTACTCCACGGTGAAGTTCGGGTCGCCGTCGAGGATCGTCAGGTATTCATCGGCCCCGAGATGCCAGTACGGCGTATCGAACTCGTCCAGGTACTTCTCGAACAACCCGCGCGCGAACGGATAGACCTCGTCCTTGCTGAGGTCGAGATCGCCTCGATCCGGCAACCCCATCCCGGGCTCGAGCAGGCGCTCCATGTGACCCGGCATGTTGACCTGCGGAACCAGCGCGATGTTGTACTTCTTCGCGTACGCCGCGATCTCCTTCAACTGCGCCAGCGAGGTCGTCGACTCGTACCCGACGTACACCCAGAGCAGGTTCATCTTGAGGAAGGCGAGTTCGTTGATCTGCCCCTTCCACCACTCCATCGTGTAGTGACGGGCCGAGTTCGCGACCAGGAAACCGCGATCCTTGTACGTCGGCCAGTCGCGGACCAGCCCGGCCGGCACAGTCGTTGCCTGGCGCAACCACTGGATCACGGTCTGGGCGCCGTGGATGACACCGGCGGCGGTACCGCGCAACCGCAGCGCCGCGCCGACCTCGATCTCGTAGCCCTCGAGGTTCTGGTGCGGGGGTGCGCCCAGGCTGAGCACGAGGTCACCGGCCGCAGGCGCGGGGTTGTCCTGCGTCTCCACCGTGATCGTGCGTTTCAGCACCTTCCCGAGGTCCTCCTGCAGGATGACCTTCGCGCGCGCCAGCTGAGCGGCGTCGCCCGCACGGACGATGATCCGGAACGGCGCCCCGGCCGCCGGTACGACGTACTGGGCACCAGAGCCTGGTGTCCACTCCTGGAGGTTCGGGATCGTCTCCGGCGGATCGGCGAGCGCCCGCTGGCTTGCCGCCGAAGCGGGCAAGGTGGTGGCGGTCGTGGTGAGCCCCGTGGCGAGGGCGGCGCCGCCGGCAAGGGAGAGGAAGTGACGCCTGGGCAGATGTGCAGTCATGGATCCTTATCCTTCGGAGAAGACCGGGTCGACGAAGTAGTTGCGCGCTTGGTACGAGAGCGTCGGGAAGGTGCCGGCCGACAGGGCGTAGATCCCGGCCGCCGGGTTGGTGCGCGTGAAGAGCACACCGTTCGTCCGGGCGGTCGCGAGGCCCTGGTCGGTGGCGCTGAAGCCGCCCGCCGAGCTGTACGAGACGACGTAATCGGCACTGGCATCGATGGCGACCGGTTGCGCGAACCGGACCTCCTGCCAGCCTCCGGCGCTCTCGTTGGTGAAGGTCGCACTGGTGAGCTTCTGACCGGCTGCGGTCCACAGCGAGCCGACGTGCGTGCCGGTGTTGTGCGTGCCCTTGAAGAACCGCACGCCGTGCACCTTGCCGCCGTTCGCGCTGCTGAACCGCAGACCGAGCTCCAGCGAGGTCGGCTCGGTCGTGCCGAAGACCGGCGCATCGCCGACGTTCCACAGCGTGTACGTATCGGGCTGGAAGATCACGTCGGCCCAGTAGTTCGTGTTCCGGTAGGTCTCGGTCGGATACCAAGTCGGCCCGTGCGAGAAGAAGCCGTTCCCGGCAGGTGCGTGCAGTACGCCGTTGTCCTGGCTGCGCCCATCGAAGAAGTAGTGGTTGTAACCGAACGACCCGGCCGGCGAATGGTACGAGACCATGTAGTTGCCGCCAGCATCGATTCGGACCGGCTCGGCGAACCGCACCTCCTGCCAACCACCGGAGGTCTCGTTGGTGAACGTTGCCGTGGCCAACTTCTGTCCTGACGGCGACCACAGACTCCCCGTGTGTACGGCGACATCTCGTGGTGCCTTGTAGAACTTCACGCCCAGTACGACGCCCGGCCGATCGACGCGGAACCGTACCCCAACCTCGGTCTCGCGGTTGTCGGAGTACCACTCGACCGCCGGACCGTCCTCGTCGTTGAACAGCGACCGCGGATAGGCGATGCTCGGCGGCTTCGCGACCGTGAGCGGCCATTCACCGAAGATCTGTTGCCCAGCTGTGGTTCGGGCGACGAAACTCATCGACAGCTTCTTGCTGTACGGCAGCGCCGCGCTCGGGGTGAAAGTCGCCGTCCGCGACACCGCGTCGTACGACGTCTGTCCCGGCGTACCGGTTTCGCTTCCGCCCTCGCGGACCTGGACCGAGCTCGGCACGATGTCGTCGTAGAAGGTGACCTGCAACTTGCGTTGCGGCCAGACGCTGGTTGCGCCAGGCAACGGAGCGGTCGTGAACCGGCCGACCGGGAATAGCGGCGGTCGTCCGACCGTGCGGATGAGATCTCCGAAGCCGCCGTCATAGGTCGTGAACGGCCTTGGCGAAGCCCACAGCACTTGCGAGAGCGAGCGGAACGGCTCGGTGAGCAGGTAGGACTGCAGCTCCTCGTGCTCACTGAACGGCATCGTCCACAGGTGCAGCTTGGCGCCACGCAGACCTAGCGTGTCCGGGCTGACCGTCCTGTCGGTGAACCGGCCGGGGTGGAACTCGTTGTAGAGCCGCTTCGGATCCGGCACCCGCCGCGGGTTCTCGGTGGTCGCCGGGTCGTAGTACAGGTAGTCGCCGTTGGAGTTGTGGACCTGGTAGCCCTCGTTCAGCAACTGTTCCGAGGTCTTCCGGCCGGCCCAGTTCACCCAGTGCTCGATGATGATGTTCTTGTCCAGCGGGACCGTGATGTTGTTCAGCAATCCGTCGTTCCAGATCCGCGCCTGCTTGTTGGTCGCCCGCACCGTCTGGTTCATGTCGTTCAGGAACCCGGTGAACACGTCGACCGGCTGCGCGTTGTCGCCGAACCGCTGCCTGGCTTTGGCGTGCAGCTGCGGCCACAGGTCGTACCGGACCAGCGCGTTCTGGCTGAAGTCCGTGATGTACTCATCCGCGCCGAGATGCCAGTACGGCGTACTGAACTCCCGCAGGTTCGGCGCGAGCACCTCGTCCCGGCAGAAGTCGTAGGCGGCGTCCTTGCTGAGATCCAGATGCGAACCCCAGTTCGGCAGGGCCAGGTCCGGCCGGTCCGCGAGCAGCTTGTTCATGTGCCCGGGCATGCCGGTGAGCGGGACCAGGCCGATGTTGTACTTCGCGGCGTACGCCTCGATCTCCTTCGCCTGGGCCAGCGGCGCGGTGTCGTAGCCGATGTTCACCCACAGCATGTTCAGCTTCAGGTAGGCCATCTCGTCGAGCTGCCCCTTCCACCAGGCGGTGGTGTAGAACCGGGCCGCGTTGGCCACCAGGAAGCCGCGCTCCGGGTACTTCGGCCAGTCCCGGGCCACGCCACCGGGCACAGTCGTCGCCTGCTTCAGCCACTGCACGACGGTCTGCACCCCATGGAACACCCCGGCGCGCTGGCCGCTGATCTCGAGCGCGGCGCCGACCTTGATCTCGTACCCCTCGCTGTTCACGACCGCGGCGGCCAGGCTCAGCACGATGTCACCGGCTTCCGGCGCAGGCGTGTCCTGAATCTGAACCTGTGCAGACCTGTTCAAAGCCTTCGCCAGCGCGGCCGCGAGCGTCTCAGCGGCCGGACGCAACGCGGCGGCGTCGGCACCCCGAACGATGATCCGAATACTGGAAGGAACGACGTACTGGCCGCTGCCTGCGGTCCACGACTGCAGCGCGGGGATGGTCGGCGGCGGTACGGCGGTCGTCCGCGCCGCGGCCGGGGTCGCGGGGCCGGCGACCAGCCCGGCGAGCGCGGCACCACCGGACAACGCGAGGAACTGGCGACGGGGCAGGTTCGGCATCGGACGCTCCTGTGGGCGATGGAAGGTCTTAAGCTTCGAAATATCGAAAATGCATCTCCATATGGGAGCTTAAAAGCCGCTTCCGGAGAGCACAAGAAACCCGGCCTGCCTTTACACGGACGTCGAAACGTGATCTATGAGAGCGCTCTAGTTCCGGAACCGCCGACCCCTTGATCTGGGCGGCCGCAGCACCCAGAGTCGGGCGCGACGCGGGCGCGCGCCCGCGCTGAGCTCAGGAGTCGCCCATGCCCAGGTGGCCAGTTGCACGCCCATCCAGACGCCCGGCCAGACCGCGCACGGCGGTGGTCGCAGCGGTCGCGCTGCTGGCCGGCACGCTCGTGGCCGGTCCCGCCGTCGCCGCCGATCCGACGCCGCTCACGCTGGCCGCCTTCGAGGGGGCCGAGCCGTTCGCGTCACCGCCGAACCCCGGCATCTTCGGCTGGGGCAGTGACGCCGACGACCCGCCGACGATGGAGCTCCAGACCCGCGCCGACGCCCCGGCAGGCGGCTCAGTCCTGCACGGTACGTACAACATCAGCGGGTGGGGTGGCTTCAGCCACGACATCACGTTCGACCAGAACCCCGGGAACTGGTCGGCCTTCAAGGGCATCCGGTTCTGGTGGTACGGCCAGAACCCTGCGCAGACCGAGCCCGGTACCGGGAAGCGGATCTTCTTCGAAATCAAGGACGGCGGCGCGAACGCCGAGGCCTCGGAGCTGTGGAACACCAGCTTCACCGACGACTGGCAGGGCTGGCATCAGGTCGAGATCCCGTTCAGCGAGTTCGTCTACCGCGGTGACTACCAACCGGTTGGTGGTATCGACCACATCCTGGGTCTCACCCAGATGTGGGGCTACGCGTTCACCATGCCGGGTGGTGCGCCCGGGCAGTTCCAGATCGACCAGATCGAGACCTACGGCAAGGCCGACCCGGCCCTCAAGGCGAGCATCAGCACGGACGCCGAGGTCTACCCCGTCAAGGAGGGCGGCAGCGCCCAGGTGAAGGTCGCGGTCACGACGACCGGCGGCACGCCGCTGGAGGACCCGGTCACCGTCGCCTACACGGCTGGCAGTGGGACCGCCAGTGTTGACGACTACACACCGGTTTCCGGCACGCTCACCTTCCCGGTTGGTACGGCGTCCGGTTCGACGCAGACCGTGACTGTGGCGACCCGGAAGGACGGCAGCGCGGAAGTCGCCGAGACGATTCCGCTGGAACTGACCGTCACCGGCGCCAAGCCGCCCGCGACTCAACCGGTCGTGGTGATCGACGCACACGACCTGCCGTACCTGAACCCGAAGCTGTCGGTGAAGAAGCGGGTCGACGACTTGCTGTCGCGGATGACGCTCGCCGAGAAGGTCGGCCAGATGACCCAGGCCGAGCGGAACGCACTCAAGTCCCGCGGCGACATCGCGACGTACGCGCTCGGTTCGTTGCTGTCCGGTGGCGGCTCGGTGCCGTCGCCGAATACTGCGGCTTCTTGGGCGGCGATGGTCGACACGTTCCAGCGGAGCGCGCAGGCGA
This sequence comes from Kribbella sp. NPDC056951, assembly GCF_042674205.1. Classification (NCBI taxonomy): domain Bacteria; kingdom Bacillati; phylum Actinomycetota; class Actinomycetes; order Propionibacteriales; family Kribbellaceae; genus Kribbella; species Kribbella sp. NPDC056951. Next base: position 18,578 of record NZ_JBHUQZ010000003.1, on the reverse strand, counting down.
CCCGGTTGCAGATCCCGCTGATCTACGGGGTCGACGCGGTCCACGGACACAACAACGTGGTCGGCGCGACGATCCTGCCGCACAACATCGGTCTCGGCGCGACTCGTGATCCGGACCTGGCTCGCCGTACCGGTGAGGTGACGGCGACCGAGGTTCGCGCAACGGGTATCCCGTGGGACTTCGCGCCGTGTTTGTGCGTGGTCCGCGACGACCGCTGGGGGCGTGCCTACGAGGGGTACGGCGAGGACCCGGCGCTCGTGGATGCGATGTCCACGGTACTCACCGGCATGCAGGGTAAGGCTGACGGCAGTCAGTTGAAGAACAAGGACCGGGTGCTCGCGTCGGCGAAGCACTACGCCGGCGATGGCGGTACGACGTACGGGTCGTCGACGACCGGTGGTTACAAGATCGACCAGGGCATCACGCAGGTGAGCCGTGCAGACCTGGAGCGGTTGCACCTGGCACCGTTCAAGAAGGCGGTCGACCTCGGTGTCGGCACGGTGATGCCGTCGTTCTCGAGTGTCTCGATCGACGGCGGGCCGGCGGTGAAGATGCACGGGAACGACGAGCTGATCAACGGTGTTCTGAAGGACCGAATGGGCTTCAAGGGCTTCGTGATCAGCGACTGGGCGGCGATCGACCAACTGCCGGGCGACTACGTGAGTGACATCCGGACTTCGATCAATGCTGGTCTGGACATGATCATGGTGCCGGCGCGGTACCAGGAGTTCACGTCAGGCCTGACCGCCGAGGTCGGCGCCGGACGGGTGCCGCTGAGCCGGGTCGACGACGCGGTGCGCCGGATCCTCGGTGAGAAGTTCAAGCTCGGTTTGTTCGAGAAGCCGTACTCGGATTCGTCGCTGCTCTCGTCGGTCGGTTCGGCCGCGCACCGGGCAGTCGGTCGCGAGGCTGCGGCGAAGTCCCAGGTATTGCTGAAGAACGAGGGCAATCTGTTGCCGCTGGCACCGACCTCGAAGGTCTACGTTGCCGGTAGCAACGCCGATGACCTGGGCAACCAGCTCGGCGGCTGGAGCATCACCTGGCAGGGCAAGTCCGGCGCGACCACCACCGGTACGACGATCCTCGCCGGAATCAAGGAAGTGGTGCCGTCGGCAACCTTCAGCACCGACGCTTCGGCACCTCTGACCGGTCATGACGTCGGCGTGGTCGTCGTCGGCGAACGCCCGTACGCCGAAGGCGTCGGCGACGTAGGCAACGGTCACGACCAGTCGCTGTCAGACGCCGACAAGGCCACCGTGGACAAGGTCTGCGCCGCAATGAAGTGCGTCGTACTCACCATCTCCGGCCGGCCGCAGGTCGTCTCCGATCAGCTAGGCAAGATCAACGCCCTAGTGGCCTCGTGGTTGCCAGGCACCGAGGGTGCCGGTGTAGCCGACGTCCTCTTCGGCAAGAAGCCGTTCACTGGCCGCCTCCCGGTCAGCTGGCCACGAACCGAAGCCCAGCAACCCCTGAACGTCGGCGACGCAACCTACGACCCGCAATACCCCTACGGCTGGGGCCTAACCACCCAAGCCGCCGCCCGCCAAAAGCTAACCGAAGCCCGCAACACCTTGCTCCGCAAGCACGATCCGTACGCACTAGCGGCCGGCGTAGCAGCATCCATCGCCCTACAGGTGAAGGACTGGTCCGGGCCCCAGGCAACCATCGCCCTGGCCGCCCTAGAACAGTCCGCCAAATACCTGGACCGCACCAAGGCAGACACCTTCGCCGAGGGCGACGCCGTAGTATCCGCCGCCCGCTGGATCACCCAAACCAAGCTCGGCCAAAACCTCACCGAGCCCACCTCCAAACTAACCGCAGACGCCGAACACGAAGCCCTAACCGGCCACCTATCCACCGCCGTCACCAAACTAACCACCGCCTACAACCACTAACCACCCGCCGGGCGGGACCCCGTCCCGCCCGGCCCCAGTACGACGTCGGGCACCAATCAACCATCTGCGCGATCGGATGGTGGTCGACGGGCGCTCAAGGTGACCGCCGACCCGCGATCTCGTGCCCCCGGGGATATCTGGCGCGTTGATCGGAACGAAATCGGCGCCTGGACCCGAAAATCCTCCGACTAACGCAAGACCTCGAGCATCACGCACCTCAGCCACAGCCCGTCAGCCCCAGACAACGCGCAGCCGCGGTAGCCGACCTCGCCAACCAGCCCAGCCACCCGCGCGGCGCACCCTCTTGCTTTGTCGGCCGCCTTTGGCGGTCGAGTCGGGGCACAGGCCCGAAAGGACTCGGCCGGGGACGTCCGCTCTGGCTGATCGCCGCCTCCGGCCGACCAAAAAGAAAGCGTGGCCGGGCGCCGCGGTGGCTGAGGCGGATGGCGAGGCCCGGCGACCGCGGCTCCACGCCGCCTGAGGTTGCCGGGCTGTGGTTGCCGGGCTGTGGTTGCCGTGCGGGGAGAGAGGCCTGCTGGCAGCTGACCCACCCCGCACCTCACCAAACCGCGCCGCGCCAAACCGCCCCGGCCCCGCCTCGCCAACCGCGCCGCGCCGCGCCGCGCCCCACCTCACCACCCCGGACCTCTCCAAACCGCGCCGCACCACCACGCGCCTCATCAACCGCGCCGCGCCTCACCACCCCGCACTTCACCAAACCGCGCCGCACCACCACGCGCCTCATCAACCGCGCCGCGCCTCACCACCCCGCACCTCACCAAACCGCGCCGCGCCTCACCACCCCGCACCTCACCAAACCGCGCCGCACCTCACCACCCGCGCCGCGCCAAACCGCGCCGGGCCTCACAAACCACCCCGCACCTCACCACCCCGCACCTCATCAACCGCGCCGCGCCTCACCACCCGCGCCTCACCACCCGCGCCGGGCCAAACCGCGCCGGGCCTCACCAAACCGCACCGCGCCAAACCACCTCGCGCCTCACCAGATCGCGCCGGGCCTCGTCGTGTGGGCAGGGCGGCGATGCGTTGGGCGGTACTTTTTTCGCGTATACCCCAAAGTTGCCGACGAACGCGACCTCCGCGGTCTAACGTCCGACGATGCGGAGACCACGCCTGCGGGTTCTTCGGACGCTAACCGGGAGCGGTTATCAACGTCCGGCGATCCGGAGACCACGCCTGCGGGTTGTTCGGACGTTGTGGGAGCGGGGACGCGTTGACCGCGATCCGCCAACCCCCGGCGGGCGGTTGCCGCGGCGTTTGCTCGGGGGTGGATTGTTGCGAGCGCGCCGGAGGCGCCAAGGTGGAGCCGCCGCGGAGCGGGGTCCTTTAGTGCGCAGCCGCCGCGGGGCGGTGTGTTTATGTGCGGGAGCGGAGGCGGCGGAGCATTCGGGCGTCTTCGAAGCCTACTGCTCGGGCTGCGGACTCGATGGTGCTGCCGTGGCCTATTAGGTGTTCGGCTCGTTCTAGGCGGAGGAGTTGTTGGTAGCGGAGGGGGGTTAGGCCGGTGGCGGTGGTGAACATGCGGGTGAGGGTGCGTTCGCTGACCGAGACCTGGTCGGCTAGGTCGGCGAGCGGTAGGCGTTCGGCGTAGCGGGCGTCGATGACGTCTTGGACTCGGTGGGCGAGATCGCTTAGGTGACCGCGGTGGCGGAGCATCACGCTTTCTTGTAGTTCGTCGCCGTTGCGGCGGGCGTAGACGACCATTTCGCGCGCGACTCGGGCTGCTGCCTCGGCGCCGTGGGCGCCGGCGATCAGGTGTAGGGCTAGGTCGATGCCGCTGGCGATTCCGGCGGAGGTGATGACGCGGTCGTCGACGACGTACAGGACGTCGCGCACGATGGTCGCCCGGGGGTAGCGGGCGGCCATCATGTCGGTCAGGTCGTGGTGGGTGGTGTAGCGGCGGCCGTCTAGCAACCCGGCGGCGCCGAGTGCGTCGGCGCCGGAGCAGACGCTCGCCACGGATCCCCCGGCCGCGTGGTGATCGCGAAGGCGTTGCTGGAACGAGGCGCCGATCGGTGGCACCGGGAGGAGTCGCGGCGACCGCCAGCCCGGTACGACGACCAGGTCGTCCGGGCCGAGTTCCGGCCACTCGGGCTGGGTCTTCAGGGGCACGCCTTGCGCGGTCATCACCTCGTCGGCCTCGGCTACATAGGTCAGTTCGTAGCCATAGCCGAGGGTTTCGGCGGTCGAGAAGGCCTGCGCGGGCCCGGCCAGGTCCAACAGGTGCAGCTTCGGCACCAGGACGAAGACGACCCGGATACTCCCCATTCGGTCAGGATGACACGGGTACGGCGGCCAGGTCGTCGATCGTCCGGATGGTGGCGAACCGTCCCGCGAGGGCGTATTCGGTACGTTCGGTGACGGCCTCGGCCGACAGGGTCCGAGGATCGGCGAGAATCTCCTCCACCGACGCATCCGCCGGTAGCGTCCAGTGCGGCAGCGGCATCGTCGCAGTGGCCTCGGTGACGAACACGACGTCGTACCCGAGGTCGGAGGCGACGCGGGCGGTGGTCTCGCAGCACTGCTCGGTGCGGATGCCGCTGACGACCACCGAGGTCACACCGTGCTGGGTGAAGATCTGCTGCAGATTCGTGGTGGTGAAGGCGTTGTGCGCGGTCTTGGTGATCACCGGCTCACCCTCGACCGGTTCGAGACCCTCGATCAGGCGGACATGGCCGGAGGCCGGATCGAACGCCGTACCGGTGCCTGGTTCGGTGTGCAGGACCCAGACGACCAGGTCGCCGGCGGCGCGGGCAGCGGTGACGAGTCGGCCGACGCGGTCGGCGATGTCGGGGTGGTTGACGACCTGCCAGCTTGGGCGGACCCGGAAGGATTCCTGGACGTCGACGACGAGGAGTGCGGTTCGGCTCATGACACCAGCATGAGCGGATCGTCACCGCGCCGAGTAGGCCCGATCGCGGCGCACAGCGGACCGATCCGGTCAGCGCCCGGCGGAGAATTTCCCATCGTTGGAGAGGTTGGACGAATTCACACCGTTCCGAACTATTCCAAACACTGTGCCGGAGTGCTTACAGTGCGCGAGGCGGCGTGGAAGCGCTCCCGCCGCCCAGACGACTCAGTGAGGGGAATGCGATGCCCGATCACCTGCCTCGCCGTCAGGTACTCCGGACGGCCGGCGCCCTGGGCCTGGGCGCTGCCGCCGCAGGGGCCCTGACCAGTACTGCGGAGGCCGCCTCAGGTGCGCCGGATAGGTTGAGCAGCATGGGTGCACACCACGGCAAGCTGGAGATCCGCAAGGACCCGTTCGGCACCACGCCGGACGGGAAGAAGGTGGATGTCTACACCTTCGGCAACGGCCGGGTCACCATCTCGATGCTGACCTGGGGTGCCACCATCCAGCGGGTCGAGACGCCGGACCGGCGCGGCCGGGTGGCGAACATCAGCCTCGGCTTCGACAACCTGCCCGACTACGCCGCGCTCAGTCCGTACTTCGGCGCCACCATCGGCCGCTACGGCAACCGGATCGCGAAAGGCAAGTTCTCGATCGACGGTACGTCGTACCAGATCCCGGTCAACAACGGCGAGAACGCGCTGCACGGCGGCCCGCTCGGCTTCGACAAGAAGGTCTGGTCGGCCAAGACCGTGCAGACGTCCAAGGCGGTCGGTGTTGCGTTCACCTACGTCAGCCCGGACGGCGAGATGGGCTTCCCTGGTGAGCTGACCACGACCGTCACGTACACCCTCGACCGCGAGGACAACCTGCGGATCGACTACCACGCGACGGTCAAGGGCAAGCCGACGATCGTCAACCTGACCAACCACGTCTACCTCAATCTGGCCGGTGAGGGCAGCGGCCCGATCGACGACCAGGTGTTGCAGCTGAACGCGCCGAAGTACACGCCGGTCGACGCCGGCCTGATCCCGACCGGCGAGATCGCCCCCGTCGCCGGGACCCCGTTCGACTTCACCAAGCCGACCCCGATCGGCGCCCGCCTGCGCGGTGACCACCCGCAACTCGTCGTCGGCCGCGGCTACGACCACAACTTCGTCCTCAGCACCAAGACCGATCCGGACGGCCTGCGCCTCGCGGCCCGCGCCTGGGACCCCGAGCACGGCCGCACGGTCACCGTGCGCACCGACGAGCCCGGAGTCCAGTTCTACAGCGGCAACTTCCTCGACGGCACCTTCCTCGGGATCGGCAACAAGGCCTATCGCCAAGGCGACGCCTTCTGCCTCGAGACCCAGCACTTCCCGGACTCGCCCAACCAGCCGAACTTCCCGTCGACGGTCCTGCGCCCCGGCCAGACCTACAAGTCGACGACCGTCTACACCTTCGGCACCAAGTAAGTTCTCAGGCAGTCTTAGAGCTACCGGCGTCGATGAGGTAGTCGGCGCCGGTAATGCTCGCGGTCAACGGCGAGCACAGCTGCACCACGAGAACCGCCACTTCACTCGGCTCGATCAACCGGCCGGTGATCATCCCGCCCTGCTGCGGCAACCCCGCCAGCAACTCCTCCTGCGAGATCCCGAGATGGCCGGCCAACTGACCGCCGTACCCCTCGGGCGACGTCCACAGCGCCGTCCGCACGGCCGCCGGTGAGACCGTGTTGATCCGGACCCCTTGCGGGCCGAACTCCTCGGCCAGCGCCTTCCCGAACGCGGTCAGCGCCGCCTTGGCGGTCGTGTACGGCACGGGACCACCGGACGGCACCTTCGCCCCGACGGACGAGACGTTGACGATCGCGCCACCCTGCCGGACCAGACTCGGGATCGCGGCCCGGGTCACCCGGACGGTGGCGAAGTAGTTCAGCTCGAAGATCGTCTGCCAGGTGGCATCGTCGTAGTCGAGGAAGCCGGCCCCGAGCTCACCCTCGCCACCGCCGACGTTGTTCACCAGCAGGTCCAACTCGCCGACCTCGGCGAGCGCTGCCGCAACCGCCTGCTCGGGACCGCCCGCTGCGGCGAGATCAGCCTGTACGACGAACGCCCCGGTCGCGCGCAGTTCCGGCGTACTGGTCCGGGCGACCGCGACCACGCGAACCCCTTCCGCGGTGAGCTGCTCGACCACAGCCAGGCCGATCCCGCGACTGGCGCCGGTGACGAGTGCCGTCTTGTCCTTCAACTGCAGATCCATGAGATGTCCTTAAGTCGCATCTTCGCTGACCCATCGAAGGTACTACTTGCATCACAGATGATGCAAGTAGTCGCCGAATCGCATCCTCGGGGTAGTCTGGAGGACATGAGCGAGACCAGGTTGCGCGCGGACAGCGCCCGCACGGTGCTGACCATCCTGGAAGCGGCCGAGCGCACCCTGAACCGCAAACCGAACGCCACCATGGAGGAGATCGCGGCCGCCGCCGGCGTCGCGCGTACGACCGTGCACCGGCGGTTCGCCACCCGCGAGGCCCTGATCGCCGCCCTCGCCACCTGGGCCGCCCAGCAGCTGACCGACGCGGTCGACGCCGCCCGCCCGGAGACCACGCCGCCACTGATCGCCCTCTACCAGGCGACCGCGAACGTGCTGGCCGTCAAGCTCTCCTGGGGGTTCGCCACCAATGCGACGCTTGCCCCCGGCAACGAAGCCACCCGGATCCAGGCCGGCATCGTCGAGCGCTGCGATCAGCTCTTCGCCCGCCTCGCTGACACCGGCGTCCTCCGCCCCGGCGTCACCCCGCTCTGGGCCCGCCGCGTCTACTACGCCCTCATCCATGAGGTCTGCCAAGACGCTGCCGCCCACCCCGACGACCCCATCGACACCGACGCCGCGGCCACCCAACTCGTCGAAACCCTCCTCCACGGCATCGCCACCCCAGGCACCAAGCTCTAGCGCCGCCAGACCGTCCCCTGGCGGTCGCGGCCGATCCACTGCTCCATAGCGACCACCTCGGCCGCGGCGCCCAACTCGCGCTCGAGCAGCCAGCAGGCGAGGTCCACCCCCGCGAACCAACCGCTGCCACACGTCACCAGATCGCCGTCGTCGACGATCCGGGCGTCGATGACCTCGGCCCATGGCTTCAGCAGGTCGTAGCCCGGGCGATGCGTCGTCGCCGGACGTCCGCCGATCAGTCCGGCCGCGCCCAACAGGATTGAGCCGGAGTCAATCCCGGCCAGGATCAGTCCGGCACCACCGACGCGCTTGGCGTCGGCCAACTGCTGCGGAATGACCCCGCGCTCGATCTCTTCCTCGATCCACCCGCCCGACACCGCGAGCACGCGAGCGGTCTCCGGCGACCACAGCTCCAGTTCGCCGAACGTCGTTCCGTAGCAGCCTTTCACCGTGGTCACACCGTCGGCCGTGACGAGGCGCGCATCCACGTCGAGCCCCCGCCTCTTCGCATGGGCGAACACGGCGTACACCGCCAACGCGTCCACCTCGGCCACCCCGTCGTACATCAGCACATCGATTCGCATCCACCCACCCTGCCGCCGTACGACGTCTGCTGGAGAGTGGCGAGAAAGACATGATCCAGTAGATTCGCGCCATGCGGACCGTGGCCGTGCTTGTCCTCGACGGCAGTATCGGCGTGGAGCTGGCCGGCGCCTGCCAGGTGTTCGCGACCGCCGCCGATCCACGCACCGGCGCCGACCTGTACGACGTCCGTGTCTGCGGCTCCCCCAGTACGACGATTGCGGCGCATCGCCGGGCGATCTTTCGGGCTGACCCGCCGTACCCGCTGCGAGCGGCGAAACAGGCCCACACGCTGATCGTCCCGGCCGCCTTCGAGGCCGAACCCGAGGCCGTCGAGGTCGTCCGCGAGGCCCATCGACGCGGCGTCCGAGTGGCCTCGATCTGCACCGGGGCATTCGTACTCGCCGAGGCCGGCCTGCTCGACGGCCGCCGGGCGACCACGCACTGGGCCCACGCGGCCGAGCTGGCCCGGCGCTACCCGGCAGTCGAGGTGGTCCCCGATGCGCTCTACGTGGACGACGGCGACGTCCTGACCTCGGCCGGAGTGACCGCTGGCCTGGACCTGTGCCTACACCTAGTACGCCGCGACCACGGCGCCGCCGTCGCGGCGACCGTTGCCCGGCAGCTGGTGATGGCACCACACCGCGCCGGCAGCCAAGCCCAGTTCGTCACCAAACCCGTTGTCCACGGCAACCATTCGCTGGAACCGGTCCTGCACTGGATCCGCGACCACCTCGCCGAACCACTGACGCTCGGCACAATCGCGACGTACGCCTCCATGAGTCCGCGAACGCTGAGCCGGCAGTTCCGCGCGCAGACCGGCACGACCCCACTACGCTGGCTGATCCGCCAGCGCCTGGCACGAACTCAAGAGCTGCTCGAGACCACGAACCTCACGGTCGACCAGATCGCCACCGCAACCGGCTTCGGCACCGCCGACCTGCTCCGCCAGCACTTCACCAAGACCTTCGCCATCACCCCAACCGCGTACCGCCGTACCTTCAGCGATGCGTCAGAGGCTGCGGTGGGTGACCTCGATCGTGACGATGAGGTCGCCGCGGCCTTCGGCGCGGAGGTGCGGGATTCCCAGTGAGGGCACGCGGAGGCGTTGGCCGGTGGCGGTTCCGGCCGGGACCCGGACGCGTTTGACGCCTTCGAAGGTGGTGACGTCGATGATGCCGCCCTGCGCCGCCACCGCGGCCGGAACCTGGACCGTGCAGGTCAGGTCGTCGCCGTCCCGGCCGAAGACCGGATCCTTGCCTTCGGCAACTTCCAGGAAGAGGTCGCCGGCCGGGCCACCACCCGGTCCGACCTCGCCCTGCCCGGACAGCCGGATCCGGGCCCCCTCGTACAGGCCCTTCGGCACGCTGACCGTCAGGGTGCGGGTCGTCGCGACCCGGCCGTCGCCGTCGCATTCGGCACAGGGGTTCTCGATCTGGGTGCCGAACCCGGCGCAGTCCGGACATCCGCGGGCCGCCGGCGCCGATGCATCCTTCGGGCCGAAGAACTCCTCCATCAACTCATTGGTGCGCTGCTCGGGGAGGTCCCCATAGCCCGAGCACTTGCCACACCTGGTCACGACCGACCTGAGCGAGGTGCCGACGCCTTTGCAGGTCTTGCAGGTCACCGGGCCTTCGACCGTCAACCGCCGCTGACTGCCGAGCACCAACTCACGGATCGGTACGTCGAATCGCAGCAGCATGTCCTGGCCACGCCGCGCTCTCCGCTGCGGCCAGATCGGGGTTTCGTCCGGCGTGCTGACCGCAGGCTCCGGCATCCGGATCCGTTTGCTGCTCGCCAGGAGCACCCGGTACTCGAGCTTCGCGAAGAGGCCTGGCGTCTGTTTGGCGCCCGACCTGCGCAGGCGTTCGAACACGTGGCCGTAGAGCTCGTCGACACCGATCTGTCCGTCGTGATCCCGGTCGGCCTCACCGGTCGCCAGACCGTGGATGATCGCCTCGGTGAACAGCGACGGTTCCGGGGCCAGCTCGACCACACCGTTGCTCTCCCACGCATACTCGGTCCGCTTCGATGCGGTCATGATCGCGCGGCCGCTGCCCTGCATCTGGTCATCGGAGTCGACCCCGATCGAACCCTTGGCCCCAGGCAGCATGGCACCGCTGTAGCAACAGTCGAGCATCACCACGATCGACCGCGCCAGGCACCGATCCATCTGTTCCTTGAGGAACGTCGCGGGGACCGCGGTGGAGGCGAGCAGGGTCGGGTCAGTGTCCGTGGCAGCGAAGTACAGGTTGCCGCGATCGTCCTTGATGCCGTGGCAGGACAGGTGCAGGACCAGTAGGTCGTCGAGACTCCTGTGCAGGAAGAAGCGCTCGATCGCCCGCAGGATCTGACCGGCCGATGCGTCGAGCACCTTCTGGACCTGGAACCAGCCGATCTCCGGATCCTCCAGGACCGCGCCCAGCCGATCCGCATCGGCGGCGGGCGACCGAAGTCCGGTGAGTACGTCGTTCTGGTAGGTGCCGGTCGCGATCAGCAGCGCGTCACGGATGCCGGCCATCGTCACCTTCGGCCGGCAGTTCGGGGAACAGCTGCCGAACCAGCCGCTCGTCCTCCTTGGCCGAACCGCCCTTCAGCTCCACTCGCTCACCGCCGCGCTCGATGATCACGACGCGTCCGGCGCGGCGCTCGACGAACGCGCGCAGTACTCGCAGGGAACCGGACACGAAGGCCGTCGCCGCGCCCGTACCGGCCAGACTAATGATCAGCGTGCCGACCGTCACCGGATCGCCCTTGCCGCCCACCGGCACCTGACCAGACCTGTCCAGGCGCACGTCACCGATATCGGTGTCCAGCAACTCGCGCCGGACCAACTGAGTACGATCCTCCAGCAGTTCATCGTCGATCCCCGGTTCGGCGATGAACAGCTTCAGTTCCGTCATGCAGCCCCCTCCAGCACAACCGATGGAAGAGTCACGATAGCGAGTGGCGGGAGGGCGCGAACACCTCCCGCCGATGCTCAGTTCGGCGAGGTGGTGGCCAGGCCGTGTTCGACGTCGTACTGCTGGATGAAGCGGGCGGCCATCGGCTCGCTGGAGGCGATGGCGGCGGCGAGTGCCTGTGCGGTGCGCTCGCGGTCCTCGGGCCAGTCGGCCAGCAGGGCCCAGGCGCGGGCACGCAGCTTCTCGAGGGCGGTCGGCTCCGGCTCGTCGTCACCCTTGGGGGAATCGTCCGCCGGCTTCGGCTTGGGCTTGGACTCGGGGGCGGTGGTGATGAGGGCCGGCGGCTCGGAGTCGGTGGGGCCGGCGAAGGGGGACGGCGCGGCCGGCTTCTGCACGACCGGCTCGACCTTTTCCTTCGGGGCGGTCGGCTTGAGCTTGCCGTTGACCTTCGCGCCGTTCTTGACGACGTGCTCACCGTCCTCGACCACGACTGCTTCGGCGACCGACTCGTCGGTGCTGCGGTCGTAGGGCAGGTAGTCGACGGCCATCAGCTCGCCGGTCATCGCCTCACCCCAGGCGCCCTCGTCGCGCAGTGAGACGCCGGTGTCGGCGGCGCGGAGCTGGCGTGCCCGCGGGGCCTCTCCCTCGACGACCCAGACGGCTGCGCGCAGGTCGGGGTCAGGAGTCTCCTCCGGCTCCGGAGGCGGCGAGATCGCCTTGGTGAGCTTGTTGGTGATGACCTCGTAGTTGATCCGGTCCTCGAGCATGCCGGCCAAGCGGTCCGGGTCGTACGTCGTCTCGGCGATCTTCGCGAGGCGCTCGTCCTGGTGCTCGGAGCGGATGTACTCCGCGACCGTGCTCGCGATCGCGTCGCGGCGGGTCTTGTTGCGGATCTGGTGCCGGGCCGCGTGCAGGCTCTCGTAGAGGCTGTAGCCGTGCTCGATCGCCAGCGACCGCGCCTGCCACGTCACCTTGGGCTCGCGCGCCCACTGCACCACGCCGTACACGGGAGAGGTCGTCATCATCTGCCCGGCGCGACGCAGGGCATCGCGGCGGCGGGCCGAGCTGTGGATCAGCCACAGCACATAGGCGAACGCGGACAGGCCGCCGAAGCCGAAGGCCAGGAAGCGCTCCTCCGGCCGCCAGTGCCCGACCACGTTGAAGACGACCGCGATCACGGCCGCGAACAACGACATCGCGCGGTACGCGTAGGCCGTCTCACCCTTGCGGCGGCGCAGGTCGGCCAGCGCGGCGGTGGCGACACCACCGAGCTCGAGGACCGCCACCGCCGGAGTGACGAGGACGATCTTGAGGAACGTCGAGAAGCCGGCGTCGGGCCACGGGATGTGCGTGACACCCGCCCACACCTGGCCGACGAGGGCGGCCGCGGCCGCCGTGGCGTAGAAGGCGTAGGCGACCTTGTCCGCCCCGGTGAGGGGTACGTTCGCCAGTTCGCCAGTACTGGTGTTGCTGGTGTTCTCCTGCAAGACGTGGTCTCCTGACCGGTTTGGGCACTCCGGCAGTTCCGTCGCGGACGGCGGGGCTGACTGGTACGGCGGCACGAGGCTACCGGTTCCCGGCCCCGGAAGGGGAGGCGAATCCGGAAACGTCTCGTACCGTCCCCGCGAACCCCTCAGGGCATGCGCAGGAAAACCCGCATCCTGGCACGAACCTGGTGTACGGAACAACTCGTCCCAGTACTCAGACGACCCAGGGCACCCCGAGTTCTTTGAAGAGTGCCAATTCGTCGGAGGCCCGGTCGATCCACTGCTCGACATCGCGGACAATCGGATGCCGCTCGGCGCCTTCGCCTTCCCAGACGACGTTGGCATCCGGGATGACAGCCGGCTCGTCGGCCAACCGGATCGCTTCGACCACGCGCGTGAAACCACCGGTCGCCGCGAACGAACAGTAGAGAGGTACGGCGGGGTCCGCGCGATGCTCGATCAGATTCTGCAGCAGGTCGGCCCGCCCGAGAGTCTGCACGCCATCGGGCAGTTCGAGAGTGTCCGTCGTGTAGTGCAGTACGGCGCGACCTCGAGAGCCGTGGACTATCACCGCGGGGTCGACGTGCTCGGCCGCGCACAATGTCACCGCGATCAAAATCGACGTACCGCGGGTGGTGGTGATGCGAACCGTGGAGGTGTCATCGGACTCGATGTCGTTGGCCCGGTACAGGTCGGTCTCAACCGAACGAATGTCGTCCACGCCGGTCGAACCGTCGAGCAGCAAGGCCGCAGCGGTCGAGTGGGCCAAGGGATTCGTCACTGCACCGTCGACCACCGCGATGCCGTTCAGCGTCCGTCGGCCGGCCCATGGCGCGCGGTCGAAGTAGCCGGCCTTCCGCAACCACTTGCCGGTGGCACTGATCCCGCGGATCCCGCCGAGCCCGCCGTCGGCCATCAAGTGCGCGAGCTGCAGAGTCGCCGCCGATGCCTGCGCCTGGAAGCCGACCTGGCACACGCGACCGGTCTCCTCGATCACCTTCGACAGGTATTCGAACTCGGCCAGCGACGCGGTCGGCGGCTTCTCCAGCAGCACGTCGGCACCCGATCGCATCGCCAGCTCGGCCAGCGGCACGTGCGTCTGGATCGGCGTGCTGATGATCACGACATCGACTTCGGTTGCCGCCAGCAACTCGTCGAGCGACGGATACACCGGTACGTCGACATCGTCCGGCGGCCGCGGATCCGCGATCGCCACCAGGTCGCCGTACAAGCCGGCGTTGCGGACGTGCGTTGCGCCGTGGCCGTGTACACCGGCCACGGCGATGCGGGTGGTCACTACTTGAGCTCTCCGTTCACCTCGTCGAGGAACTGCTGTGCTGCCTTGTCCGGAGCGAGTCGTCCGAACAGCACCTCGGTGGTGTAGCGCTGGATGATCTTCTCCACCTGACCACCTCCGACCGGCGGTGCCGGTGACGGCTCGCCGAGCTCCTTGCCGATGTCCTCGATGAACTTCGCCGAGGCCGCGTCGGCCGGCTGCAGCTTCGGGGTGACGGCAGCGCGGATCTCGGTGTTCGGCGGTACGCCGCGCTCGGCCAGCAGGATGTTGCCGGCCACCGCGTTGTTGGCCAGGAAGTCGACGAACTGCGCGGCCGCCTCCCGGTTCTTCGAACGCGACGAGACCGACCAGAACATCGAACCCTTGTAGTAGGAACCGTTCTTCGCCGACTGTCCGGTCGAGCTCGGGATCCGGAGCAGTTTCAGCTCCTGGCCGGAGGCCTTGCTGAAGGCGTTCAGTTGGTTGCTCCAGCCGAAGGCCATCGCGACCTTCCCGGTGGCCAGGGCGGTCTGGTCGAGGGATGCGGTCATGTCCTGCGCGACCGACTCCGCGGGCGGAATCGCCTTACTGTCGCGCAATTTCACGACGTACTCGAAGAACTTGGTGGTCTGCCCGGCCGAGACACCGACCTTGCCGTCGGGCGTCCACAGCGACTCACCGTTCTGGCGGGCCCACAGGTTCAGTCCGGCCTCGTTGGACCCGATGACACCGGTCCCCCAGCCCTTGCCGCTGAGCTTGGTCGTCGCCTCGGCAGCGATCCGGTTGAACTCGTCCCAGGTCCAGGTCGTGTCGTTCGGCAGCGCGACTCCGGCAGCCTTGAACACAGCCGGGTTCGCGAGTACGGCGAACGAGTTGATCCCAGCGTTGAGTCCGTACAGCCCGCCGTCGAACTCGCCGGCCCCGAGAGTGTCCGGCGCGAACTTGTCGGTCTTCAGGTCACCGGCCTTCTTCAGATCGAGCAGCGCGCCGCGATCGGCGTACTCGCGCAGGTACTTCTCGTCCATCTGGATGACGTCCGGGGCATCGTTCGCGGCGACCGTGGTGGCGAGCTTGTCCCAGTACCCGGCCCATTCGCCGTACTCGCCCTTGATCTTGATGTTCGGGTGTTCCTTCTGGAACGCGTCGATCACCGACTGGGTGAGTTTGGTGCGGGTGTCACTGCCCCACCAGGAGAAGCGCAGTGTCACCTCGCCGTTCTTCGCGGCCGGTCCGCCGGAGTCCCCACCGCACGCGCTCACGACGAGCAGGGCGGAGACGAGCGCGACGGCGGCCAGTGCCTTGAGACGTGTCATGGCAGGCTCCTTACTTGATACCGGTGGTGGCGATTTACTTGATGCCGGTGGTGGCGATGCCCTTGACCAGGAAGCGCTGGCCGAGCAGGAAGGCGAGGAAGACCGGGACCAGCGAGACGACCGACATCGCGAACATCGAGCCCCAGGACGAGCTCGAGGTCGCGTCGACGAACGACCGCAGGGCGACCGGCACGGTGTACATGTGCGGGTCGGTCAGGTAGATCAGCTGGCCGAAGAAGTCGTTCCAGGTCCAGATGAACGTGAAGATCGTCGTGGTCGCCAGCGCCGGCACCATCAGCGGCAGGATCACCCGCAGGAAGATCCCGGCCCGGCCGCAGCCGTCGATCGTGGCGGCCTCGTCGAGCTCGCGCGGGATGCCGCGGATGAACTGCACCATCAGGAAGACGAAGAACGCGTCGGTGGCCAGCAGCTTCGGCACGATCAGCGGCAGGAACGTGTTGATCCAGCCGGCGTGCGAGAACAGGATGTACTGCGGCACGATCACCACGTGGATCGGCAACATGATGCTGAGCAGCATGATCGCGAACCAGATCTTCTTGCCGGCGAACTCCAAGCGGGCAAAGGCGTACGCCGCCATCGAGCACGAGACCAGGTTGCCGAGGATCGAGCCCAGTACGACGACCGCGGAGTTCAGCAGGTAGCGGGTGAACGGCTCGGTCAGCGCGTTCCAGCCGGCCCGGTAGTTCTCGATCCGCAGGTCCTTCACCAGCAGACCGGGATCGCGGAAGATCTCGTTGCCCGGACGCAACGAACTCACGATCATCCAGATCAGCGGGTACAGCATCACCAGCGCGGTGGCGATCAGCGCCAGGTGGATCAGCAGCGTGCGGGGGCGGAGGTCAGTTCTCATAGAACACCCAGTACTTGGAGACGAGGAAGTTGACCCCGGTGAAGATCGCGATGACCACCAGCAGGAACCAGGCCATCGCCGAGGCGTAGCCCATGTCGAAGTTCCCGAAGCCGCGGTCGTACAGGTAGAGCGTGAAGAACATCGTCGAGTCCGACGGTCCGCCGCTGCCGCCGGAGACGACGAACGCCTGCGTGAACGACTGGAACGCGTGGATGATCTGCAGCACCAGGTTGAAGAAGATGATCGGCGTCAGCAGTGGCAGCGTGATCGAGAAGAACCTTCGCAGCGCACTGGCCCCGTCGACGGCGGCCGCCTCGTAGTACATCGACGGGATCTGCCGAAGGCCGGCCAGGAAGATCACCATCGGCGAACCGAACGTCCACACGTTGAGCACCACGAGCGTGCCCAGCGCCGTACTGGGATCGGAGATCCAGCCCTTGCCTTCGACCCCGATCAGGGCGAGCACCTGGTTGAGCAGGCCCTCGGTACCGAACACCTGCCGCCACAGGATCGCGATCGCGACACTCGAGCCGAGCAGCGACGGCAGGTAGAAGACCGAGCGGTAGAAGGCCATTCCGCGGACGCCGCGATCCAGTACGACGGCCAGCAGCAGGGCGATCGCGAGTTGCAGCGGGACCGAGACGAACACATAGGTGAACGTCACCCGCAACGAGTTGTGCAGCCGCTCGTCGGACAGCATCCGGGTGAAGTTCTCGAAACCGATCCACTCCGGCGCCTGGATCAGGTTGTAGTCGGTGAACGCCAGGTAGAGCGAGGCGATCATCGGCCCGATGGTGATCAGGAAGAGTCCGAGCAACCACGGCGACAGGAACAGGTAGGCCGTCAGGTTGTCCCGACGCTTCATCGACCCTCCTCCGGGAAGCATTCTGGAAAGCGCTTGCCTTGTCGCCGGACAGCATGCCGGGAAAGCGGTACCGGAACAAGAGGTCGAAGCGATTCGACTTGGCCGGTTCCGGACACCTGCAAAACTGTCTGTGTGACTTTCCATGCGGCGGTCTTCATCGCCACCAGCCTCGACGGGTACATCGCACGACCGGACGGATCGATCGACTGGTTGACCGAGCGCGGAGAGCAGGCAGGTGACACCGGGTACGACGAGTTCATGGCCTCGATCGACACTGTCGTGATGGGCCGCAACACCTTCGAGAAGGTGCTCACCTTCGGCTTCTGGCCGTACGAGGGCAAACACGTCGAGGTGCTCAGTACGACGCTCGATCCCGACGCCGACGAGCGGGTCATCGTGCACCGCACGGTCGACGGCCTGGTCGAGACGCTCGCGGATCGCGGCGCCCAGCGGATCTACGCCGACGGCGGTGCGGTCATCCAGACCTTCCTGCGGGCCGGTCTACTCAACGAGCTGACCATCACCACCGCACCGGTCCTGATCGGATCCGGCCTGCCGCTGTTCGGTGCCCTGGACAACGATGTGACGTTGGTCCACAACGCGACCCGGACATTGAAGGCGGGATTCGTCCAGTCCGACTACACCGTGGTCCGGTAGCCGGCCGCGGTAAAGCACACCCCACCGGAGCAGAGCCAGCCCTCGCGTTCGCCCTGCTCCAACTCTTCCCAGAACGCAGCCGCACGCGCCTCGCCGGCCAACGCGCTCACCCGGTTCCCGAACAGGAATCGCAGGAACGCAACGGTGTTCTGCAGCACGGTCGTCTCCAGCCGTACGTCGGTCAATCCCGCCGCCAGCAACATCCGCTGCAACCGCCGCCCCGCGTCCGGTGTCGGCAGATCGTCGGCGAATCCCCGCTCGACCGCCTGGACCAACTCGCGGTCCGAGCTGTTCACGAAGACCGTCGCCGCATCCACCTCGGACAGCACAACCACCCCACCAGGCCGCACCACCCGGGCCATCTCCCGTACGGCGGCCTCCGGATCGGCCAGCGCCATCAGCACGCGCTCCGCCCGCACCCGGTCGAAGCAGGCGTCGGCGAAGTCCAGCCGCGTCGCGTCCCCCACGACAAACTCGGCCGGCACCCCCTTCGCCGTACGCCGCCTCGCCTCGGCCACCATCGCCGTACTGACATCCACCCCAACGGCCCGGCCACCGATCCCCACCACACCAGCAATGCCCAGCAGGTCGTCCCCAGTCCCCGACCCCACATCCAGCACCGCCATCCCCGCTCGAGCATCCAGGAGCTCAGTGATCACCCCCTTGACCACCTGCTCCGCAGGCACCCCCTTCCGGGCGTCCAGAAACCGCACGAAGTAGTCCCCAGGTGCAGTGTCCACCGCCCGAAACCCCGCCGGATCCTCCATACCCCCAGATTCCCCCACCCACGTGTCACCGGCATTTCACCGCCGTTTGGTGGGTATGCCCCAATGCCGCTTAGTTAGGGCTGTGGGGTGGTTGTCAACTGTCGAGGATGTGGATGGTGTGGGTGGTTTTGTAGGTGTTGCGGTCGGTGGTGG